>NZ_ANHY01000004.1 GCF_000315795.1 Caenispirillum salinarum AK4 | reverse complement strand
CCGCCGCCCGACCCCCCCCCGGCTGCCGCGCCGGCCAGGGCCGCGGCCGCCGCCGCCGCCGCGCCGCAGGATGAGCCGGAGCCGCAGCCGCAGCCGCAGCCGCAGGCGAAACGCTTCGACACGGCCGCGAAGGGCCGGCCGAAGTCGGCGCCGCGCCCGGCGACCGAGGCCGCGCCCAAACCGGCCCCCGCCGACCAGGGCGGTGGCAAGCCGCCGGTGCGCCTGGGCGACAAGCTGGTGGAGCGCGGCCTGATCTCCAAGGACCAGCTGGCCGTCGCGCTGCAGGAAAAGAAGAACAGCCCCAAGATGATGGGCGAGCTTCTGGTCGACCTGGGCTTCATCACCGAACAGGCGCTGTCCGCCGTGCTGGCCGAGGACTCGGGGTTCGAGCGGTTCGACCCGCAAGGCAGCATGGTCGACCCCGAACTGCTGAAGATGATCCCGCTGGAAATCGCCAACCGCTATCGCGTCTTCCCCTCGACGGTGCAGGACAAGACGGCGCGGCTGGCCATGGCCGACATCTACGACGTGCTGGCGCTCGACCAGGTGAAGCGCTACCTGCCGCCGGACTGGGAAATCCAGCCGCTGGTGTGTTCCGACACCGAAATCCAGCAGGCCATCGACCAGTACTACGGCCACGAATTGTCCATCGACGGCATCCTGCGCGAGCTGGACTCCTTGCGGGAGGGCGACCTGGACACCGCCGCCCTGGACGACACCAGCGGCGGCTACACCCACCCGGTCGTGCGCCTGGTCAACGCCATCCTGCTGGACGCGGTGAAGAGCAAGGCGTCGGACATCCACTTCGAGCCGGAAGGCAACTTCCTGCGCGTGCGCTACCGCATCGACGGCATGATGATGCAGGTGCGCACCATCCACAAACAGCACTGGGGCGCGTTCAGCCACCGCATGAAGATCATGTCGGGCATGAACATCGCCGACCGCCTGAACCCGCAGGACGGCCGCTTCAGCCTGTCCATGGCCAACAAGCGCATCGACTTCCGCGTCTCCTCGCTGCCCACCGTGCACGGCGAGAACCTGGTGCTGCGCATCCTCGACAAGTCGTCGGCCCAGGTGAGTATGCGCGACCTGGGCTATTCGCAGCACAATTTCGAGATGCTCACCCGCATGGTGAAGCGGCCCGAGGGCATCATCATCGTCACCGGCCCGACAGGCTCGGGCAAGACGACGACGCTCTATGCCATCATGAACTACATCAACTCGCTCGACCTCAACATCATGACCCTCGAGGACCCAGTCGAGTTCGAGCTGTCGCTGATCCGCCAGAGCCAGATCCGCGAAGGCAGCCAGATGACCTTCGCCGACGGCATCCGCACCCTCATGCGCCAGGACCCCGACGTCATCCTGGTGGGCGAGGTGCGCGACGGCGACACCGCCGGCATGGCCGTGCGCGCCGCCATGACGGGCCACCAGGTCTACACCACGCTGCACACCAACGACGCCGCCGGCGCCATTCCGCGCCTGCAGGACCTGGGCCTGCGCCCCAGCCTGATGGCCGGCAACATCATCGGCGTCGTCGCCCAGCGCCTGGGCCGCAAGCTGTGCGAGGACTGCCGCACCTTCAAGACCGCGACAGAGGACGAATGCCGCATCCTGGGCGTCGACCCCGCCGACCCGCCGCAGATCGGCCAGGCGGTGGGCTGCGACAAGTGCCGCGGCACCGGCTACCGCGGCCGCGTCGGCGTCTCGGAAATCCTGCCCTTCAACGACACCATCGACGAAATGATCATCGCCGACGCCCCGCTGTCGCACATCCGCGAGCAGGCGCGCCAGTTCGGCTTCATCCCCATGGTGGAGGACGGCATCGGCAAGGTGCTGGACGGCATCATGGACATCACGGCCCTGACGAAGGCGGTGAACATCACCGACAGGTTGTAACGCCATGCCGCAGTACGCCTACCGCGCCATCAACGACAAGGGCCGCTCGGTCCGGGGGCAGATCAACGCCACCAACGAGACCGACCTGTTCCAGCAGCTTCACGAACTGGGGCTGGAGCTGGTGGATGCCGGCGTGGTCAAGGAACGCAAGCTGACGCTGGCGCTGGCGCCCAAGATCAAGACCCGCGACCTGATCCAGACCTGCATGCACCTGGAGCAGTTGTCGGGCGCCGGCGTGCCGCTGATCGACGCCCTGTCGGACCTGCGCGAAAGCACCGAACACGCCCGCCTGCGCAACGTCATCGCCGAAATCTACCGCGATGTCAGCGACGGCGCCGCCCTGTCGGACGCCTTCGGCAAGCACCCGCGCATCTTCGGCCCGGTGTTCACCTCGCTGCTGGCGGCCGGCGAGGAATCGGGCAACATCACCGAAAGCTTCGCCCAGCTGGTCAAGCACCTGAAGTGGACCGACGAGGTCAACGCCAAGGTCAAGAAGGCCATCCGCTACCCCAGCTTCATCCTGGTCATGATCGTGGTGCTGTTCACCTTCATGATGACCTACGTGGTGCCCCAGGTGGTGGGCTTCCTGGAGGCGCAGGGGACCGAGTTGCCGGCGGTGACGCTGTCGCTGATCCATACGTCCGACTTCATGACGAACTACTGGTACGTCGTGCTGCTGGGACCGGTGGCGGCCTTCGTGCTGATCCGCGCGGGCGTCAAGACGTCCTATGCCTTCGCCTACAAGGTGGACTGGGTGCTCTTGAACCTGCCCACTCTGGGGCCGACCATCCGCAAGATCAGCCTGTCGCGCTTTTCCCACTTCTTCGCCGTGATGTTCAATTCCGGCGTGCCCATCCTGCAGTGCCTGGAGACGGCCCAGCGCGTGGTGGTCAACCGCTGCCTGACCGAGGCGCTGGCCACCGTCCGCGACCAGGTGCAGACGGGCGAGCCCCTGTCGTCGGCCATGAAGCAGTCGGGCCAGTTTCCCGGGCTGGTCACCCGCATGGTCAAGATCGGCGAGGAAAGCGGCAACCTGTCGGGCACGCTGGAGAACGTGACCGACTTCTACGACCGCGACGTGGACGACACGGTGGACAAGATCATCGCCATGGCCGAACCCGCGCTGACCGTGGTGGCCGGGCTGATGATGATCTGGATCATCCTGGGCGTGCTCGGCCCCGTCTACGACTCCTTTGAAAACATCGGCGGGTGAGGCGCGGCATGGCATCCCTATCGCTTGGTTCCCTCTCGCTGTCGGGGCGCGGCCGGCGCAAGTACGTGCTGACCATCGGCGAGGACTGCGCGGTCCTGACCCTGTACTCCGGCAAGACCGTCAAGAACGCCTGGATCGTCCCCGCCGAGGCCGCCGAGGGCGGGGCCGAGATTGAATCGGTCCTGCGCCAGGACCCGAAAACCCCCGTCGCCCTGCTGGCCGACACCTTCGAACAGATCTACCGCGACGAGCCGGTGCCCAAGGTCGGGCGCATGGACCAGGCCAAGGTCACCCGCCGCCATGCCGCCGTCGCCACGCCGGGCGACATCTGGAAGGCCGCCATGCCGCAGGGCCGCGATCCGCGCGGCAAGAAGCTGTTCTACCTGTTCTGCGGCCTGCCCCGCAGCGAGCACGTCAGCGCCTGGGTGCGCCTGTACGAAGGCCTGCGCAACCCCAAGGCCGGCATCCACCTGCTGCCGCTGGAATCCTTAAGCCTGATGAACGCCCTGTTCGAGGCCGAGGCCAAGGCGCGCGGCGGCGTGCGCTGGCGCATCATGACCACCATGAACGTGTCGGGCGGGCTGCGCCAGATCGTCGCCAAGCAGGGCCGCATGATGCTCACCCGCCTGACGCCGGCCCCGCCCGAGGACATGCCCGCCGACGAGGCCGCCGCCATGATGGTGCGCGACTTCCGCCAGACGCTCACCTACGTCAAGCGCATGGGCTACCGCGAGGGCGACGCGCTGGACCTGGCGCTGATCGTCGACCCCGACCTGGCCGAGGCGCTGACGGCCCAGCAGTGGGAGGCGGAGTCGGTCAACGTCACCACCCCCCATGCGGTGGGCGAGCGCCTGGGCCTGGGCAGCGTCGGCAAGCCCGAACAGCCCTATGGCGACGTGCTGCACGCCGCGTGGTTCGCCCGCAAGGCCAAGCCGGCGCTCACGCTGGCGCGGCCGTCCGAGCAGAAGTCCGAACTGGGCCAGCTGGGCGAGGCCCTGGCACCCCTGGGCGCGGCGGCGGCCATCGGCGGCGTGGCCTTCTATGCCTACTCCGCCGGCACCGCCCTGTGGGACACCCACCAGCGCATCGAACGGCTGGAGATCGCCCTGCCCGCCGCCCAGAGCCGCCTGCAGGCGGTCCAGTCCGAGCACGCGGCGCTGCCCTACGATGCCCAGGTCATGCGCGACACCCTGGCGCTGGCCGACACCATGGCCGGTGCCGACCGCGCCGTGGTGCCCTTCCTGCGCGCCGTCGACGCCGGCCTTCAGAACCGCGCCCACGTGGTGCGGCTGGAGCTTGAGAACGGCGCCGTGACGCAGGTCCAGGCCGAGAACCAGGGCGGCGGCGGGCGCGGCGGCGGCGGCGGCGGCGGCTCGGGCCAGGTCGGCCGCGGCGCCCCCAAGGGCGACGGCCTGTGGGCGCGGCTGGAGATGGTCCTGGACGATCCCGCCACCGCCGAGGACGCCCTTGTCCTGTCCGCCCGGATCATGCAGGACCTGGCCGCCGCCCTGCCCGATGCCCAGGTGGTGCTGGTCCGCCCGCCGGTGGCCGTGCTGCCCGACCAGACCCTGTCGGCGTCGGTGCGGATGGACACGCTGCACGGCACCGCCCGCACGGTCGCCGGACCGGCGGCCGACGGCAGCCCGGCGGCGGCGGGCGGACAGGCCGAGGCAGGCTTCACCATGCGCGTCGAAATCAGCCGGGGGGCCGCGTCATGACCACCGCCGACATCGCCCGCGCCTTCGCCCGGCTCAGCCGCCGCACGCGCGTTTCCGTCATCGTCATGGGCGTGACCCTGGCCCTGGGCGGCGTCCTGTTCCTGGGCGGCGAGCACCTGGTCGAGACCTGGGGGCAGGACGCCCAGCGCCTGCAGCAGGAGGTGACGCGCGTCGAGGGCGAGGCCATGCGCCTGCGCCGCGACATCGAATTCGTCCAGCAGAACACCGGCCGCTACGAGCAGGTGCTGGCGCGCGGCCTGTTCGGAGAGCGCAACCGCCTGCTGGCCCGCCGCGCGCTGGAGCGCCAGCTGGCCTCGCACCGGCTGCAGGGCGACATCACCCTGCACCCGCGCAGCCAGGGCCCGTCCCACCGCATCGCCGGCACGGAGTACCGCATGCTGACGGCCCCCGTCGTCATGGCGGCCGACGGCATGCTGGACGCCGACCTGTTCGACCTGATGGGCGACATCGGCGGCAGCCTGCCCGGCTATCTGGTGCTGGAAAGCGCCGTGCTGACGCGCGAGGACGTGACGCCAGAAAAGCTTCAGACCCTGCGCAGCGGCCTGCCCGTGCCGCTGGTGCGCGGGCGCCTGACCTATCACTGGCTGTCGGCGGCGCCGGCCGCAAGCGGGGAGGCCACGCAATGACCGCATCCCGCCTGTTCCGCTCCGTTCGGCCGGTTGCCCTGGCCGCCCTTGCCCTGACGGCGGCCGGGCCGCTGGCCGCCCAGACGCCGGCCCGGCCAAGTGCCCCCTCCCAGCCGGCGGCCACCGCGCCCGGCCCGGAAAGCCCGGCGGCCGCGGCGGCGGAACCCGCACCCGAGGTGGTGGCCCCGGCGCGCGACGACACCGCGCCGCCCCGCACGCTGATGTTCACCCTCAGGGAGCGCCTGACCATCGAGGCGGCGCTGCGCGAAGGCGGCCTGATCCGCGAGGACGCCGACGACGGCGACGGCACGGCCATGCCCGCCCCGCCCAAGCCGCGCCTGACCCAGCCGCTGTACCTGTCGGGCCTGCTCTACCGGGCGCCGGGGGAATGGACGGTGTGGATCAACGGCCAGGCCCTGCGGCCGGGCGACGCCGGCCACCTGTTCAGCATAGCCGACGTGGACGACCGCGCCGTGACCCTGGCCGTCGACTGGGGTGAGACCACCCGGCTGGTGCGCCTGGAACCGCACCAGACCTTCCTGCCGTCCCATGCCGCGGTGGTCGAGGGCAAGGCGTACTGAGGGACCCGGCACGGCCCGTCGCGCGTCCCGCGCTCAAGGGACGGCAACCGACAGGTAAGGCGGCGGCGCCGGCGCTTGAGGTTTATTTGCTGCTCAAGGCATCCTCAAGTTGCGCGGCGGGACGAGAACCCATACCGTTGTTGCGTGTTTCGCGCCTCTTGAGGAGATTGACCATGACGCATCCGACCCTGGCGACCGTCGCCGGCGCCGCCATCGCGGCCGTCACCGCCCTGGCCCTTGGCGCCGGCTCGGCGGCGGCCAGCATGTCCTACGAATGCTGGACCTATAAGAACGGCAGCCCCCACAAGATGACCCACGTCACCGCCGACTCGAACAGCGAGGCGGTCGAACTGGCGGAGGAAAAGTTCAAACGTCTCGGCATCAAGGGCCTGCCGGTCAAGTGCAAGTAGCCCCAGGTCCAGGCCCGGGACGGGGGGGCGGGGCCGCGTGTCGGCGCCGCCGTCCGACGGACCGCAGGCGGGACTCCAAGCGGTGGCGGTCGTTGAGGCCACCGGCGCGGCATGAACCAGCGACGCCGGATTTCCTCGCCGCCTCGTTCGCAGGATTGCCACACAGAAAGGGCACTGAGTCAGACACTCAACCGACCGTCGCCCCCCGCGAAAGAGAGTGTCAAGACATCTGCGGGCGACCCCAAAGGTGTCGCAAGGGCGGCTGACGGCGTCTGTGGGCCCCTGCTTTCGCAGGGGCGGCGGATTATCGCAAGATATTGTCTTATATTACAAAAAAGACCGTCATTCCTGCGGAAGCAGGAATCCACCTACGGTGCTGACCGTCCTGCTGAGTGCCTGTCGGGGAGCGGCCACCGGTTTCCATACACCCTCGAAAACACGCCTCGCCCCGCGCCGCCAGAGAATGCGAGGGAGCCGGCGCGGCCCTCTCGCGCTTCCCGCGATCAGGGGGCGAGCTTGACCCGCAGGTCGGTGACGGAGATGCCGGAGCCCTTGGCGCCGCCGCCACTCCCGGGCGCAGCGGCGGTGAGGCCCGCCTTGACCGTGTCGAACATCACCATGGCCGAGGACGGCGGTCCGCGCCGCCAGAGGATGCGAGGGAGCCGGCGCGGCCCCCTTGCGCTCCCCGCGATCAGGGGGCGAGCTTGACCCGCAGGTCGGTGACGGAGATGCCGGAGCCCTTGGCGCCGCCGCCACTCCCGGGCGCGGCGGCGGTGAGGCCCACCTTGACCGTGTCGAACATCACCATGGCCGAGGACGGCGGTCCGCGCCGCCAGAGGATGCGAGGGAGCCGGGGCGGCCCCCTCGCGCTCCCCGCGGTCAGGGGGCGAGCTTGACCCGCAGGTCGGTGACGGAGATGCCGGAGCCCTTGGCGCCGCCGCCTCTCCCGGGCGCAGCGGCGGTGAGGCCCGCCTTGACCGTGTCGAACATCACCATGGCCGAGGACGGCGGCCCGCGCCGCCAGAGGATGCGAGGGAGCCGGCGCGGCCCCCTTGCGCTCCCCGCGATCAGGGGGCGAGCTTGAGCCGCAGGTCGGTGACGGAGATGCCGGAGCCCTTGGCGCCGCCGCCACTCCCGGGCGCGGCGGCGGTGAGGCCCACCATGACCGTGTCGAACATCACCATGGCCGAGGACGGCGGCCCGCGCCGCCAGAGGATGCGAGGGAGCCGGCGCGGCCCCCTCGCGCTCCCCGCGGTCAGGGGGCGAGCTTGACCCGCAGGTCGGTGATGGAGATGCCCGAGCCCTTGGCGCCGCCGCCACTCTTGGGCGCGGCGGCGGTGAGGCCCACCTTGACCGTGTCGAACATCACCATGTCGCGGCGGAAGCTGGACTGGTTCAGGGCGCTGTTCTGGAACTGCATGCTCGGGTCCTTGCCGCAATAGTTGATGAAATTCGCCGGTCGGCCGCCGGTCTTGTATTCATCAATGTCGACGAGGTTGATGGACAGTTCCGTCAGGAACTTCTCCGTCACCATGTCCTCTTTCTTCTGGACCCAGGCGCGGACCCACATGTGGTCGCGGCTGTCCTTGTATTCCGTGTTGGTGGTGTAGCTGTCCGGCTCGGCGATGCCGCAGGTGGTGCAGGTGTCGTCGCACAGGCGCGCGATTTCGAACCGGGTCACATAGGGCGCCGCGCCGCCGCTGCCGGTGAACCAGGGCGCGGGGTATTCCTGCTTGGTGTTGCCCTTGCCGACGAATTCCAGCCACGACGCCAGGCTGGCGTCGTAGGTGCAGGCCCGCGCCGAGGTGCCCGAGCGCGGCACGGTCGCATCATAGGTCGCGGCGTTGAGGTTCAGCGTCGTCGGACAGGACGGATTGTTGCCGTTGCCGTTGCCGATGTAGTCCTTGTCCCAGGTGGTCAGCAGCGCGACGTGGTTGCGCTCCAGGTTGTCCTCGTCGCCGTACTCGTTGTTGAAGGTGTCGAACTCGATGGCCATCTTCGGCATCCGCAGATCGGTGCCGGTTCCCAACAGCGGCGGTTTCTGGCCGCCGAAGAAGAAATCCCAGTCGAAATCCGGGTCGTACTTGCCCGACAGCCCGAAGGTGCCGTGCTTGTAGCCCAGGCCCATGTTGCTGTTGTCGTTGCCCTCGCCGCAGATGGCGTTGCCGTCGGCATCGGTGACACGGCGCGGGCCGGCGGTGATGGCGAGCGTAAAGCCGCCGCCGTGCTCCTGGTCTTCGGTTTCGTCCGCCTCGCCGGGGGCGAACTGGAACTCGAAGGCGCCGCGCATGGTCTCGCCGCGCTCCCATCGCAGGGCCTTGGGATACCAGGCGCAGGCGGCGCGGCTGTTCTGCCCCTCGCCGACGCGATCGTCGTTGTTGTTGTTCCCCAAGCCGACCCAGTTCTTGTTGTCGCCCTGGCGCTCGCCCAGCGCCGCCGGCTGCGACTTGTCGCTGCCCGAGGATTCGTCCTTGGTGGTGACGAACTCGTCGTGCTGGGAGTCCTTGTTCAGGTCCAGGTCGTAGTCGTCCTCGGTGCCGCCGGTGCCGTCAGACGCCCCAAGGTCCTTATCGACTTCGCGATAGGCAAGGATCTGCTCGAAGGCCTCGGCGGGAACGTCATTTTCGGGATCGCCGCCCATCAAGGCCGGCGCCGTGCGGGGTTCGGCGAAATAATTCACATCGTCGCCCGGCGGCGTAGTGATGTTGTGTAGCTCGGCAGGGTTTTGGGGTAGAAGATTGCGGTTGCCCGCGGCGTCGAAAGCTCCGTTCCCGTATACGCTCTCGCCGTCCTCTGAGCCCGCGCGAGGACGGCCGTGACTGAAGATGACGAAAGCAGCGTCGTCGGCACCCGATTTGACAAGAGTGCAGGACGCCGCTTCAAAATCGGCGCAAACGTTCATTGGATCATCGACAGTGAACCGATTGTCTTCCAACGGCGGCGACGGCGGTGGACTCTTCGCCAGTTCGGAGTGCGGCCTGTAGCTGATCTGCTGACCCCAAGGATCAAGGGCGTCGGCCATACCGAGCGCGACATAGGGCACGACGGCGTATTCGGCGTCCAGGTTTGCGTCGCACTCATCGGAGGCATCTTTGGCGGGCTCGCCATCGCCGGCCCGGCCATCCGCCGGGCAGGGCAGCGCGCCGGTGGCCTTGTAGTATGTCACCAGACTATCGGCGATGCGCTCCAGCTTCGGATGAGCCGAGGTTTCCAGGCGCGTAGACTCTTCTTCCTCCACGAACACGCTGATGCCAGCCACGACAAGGCCGATGCCCGTCACGATGGCCGCCATGATCGGCAGGACGGAGCCTTTCTCGCAGCTGTTCACGACGAGAAGTTCATTCGTTCGGCCTCGCGTGCCACCTCCGCGACGGTCGGGCGGCGCACAAGCTCACTGATGTACGAGGGAGCGAGGTCGATGTCGTTGGTTGTTGCGTCGATGGCGTCGCCCAGACCGTCCTCACCGTTGGTTGCCGGATCGTCGTACCACAACTCCGCCATCAGGATATATGCAGCACCGGTCGGCAGCTCGCCCGCACTGGGATCAAGCGTGGGGTCCTGTACTGTGGCGTTGTCGACCTGCACCTCGAAGCCCTCGTTCTGCAACTGTGCCGGCTGCGTAATCGTGAAGGGTGCGGGCGTGGAGGGTGGCGATCCGGTGTCGGTAAGGTCTTCCAACACCGCGTAGGCAAACAGGGTGCCCTGCGGATCGGTCGCGATATCTCGGGCAATGCCCAGCGTTTCGTACGGTACGGTGCCGAGACCCAGCGCCGAGTCGAAGCCGGTAATGTTGGGACAGCTACCCGGCGATCCGTCGGACACACCGTCGGCATTGGTATCCGGGCAGGGCAAACGGCCCGTGACCGCGACGAAGCGCACCATCGCCTTCTCTATCGCCGACAGTTTGCTGCTGGCGTTGGCGTAGCGCTGTTTCTCCAGGTAATTGCCGGCGAACTCGGCGCTGAGCGCCAGGAGGAGGCCGATGATCACCAGGACGATCGAGATTTCGATGAGGCTGAAGCCGCGCTGGTCGGCGCTGTGCGGTCTGACCAAGGGGTGCGACTCCCGACTGATGCGGAAAAGGAAAGGGCGGCGGCCCGTGGCGCGCCGCCCTTGCACTCAAGCAACCTTACCGGACGACCTGGCAGATGATGCCGCTGTCCGGATCGGTCCAGCCGAAGTTCGCGACGGCGGCCGTGGTGTCGGTGTCGTCGATGTCCGGCTGCTGGTTGGTCTGCCAGAAGCCGCGCACCGAGCCGGTGTTGGCGACGCCGTCGTCGTACTTGGCGTCGGCGGCCGAGGCCATGGAGCTGGGCACGCCCACCAGGCAGACGGTGTTCGTGGTCGGGGTCGCCGCGGCGCCGGCACCGCCCTGGAAGCCCAGGCGGAAGGAGTCGGTCACCACGATGTTGCCGCCGAAGACGTGCTGCGGGAAGGTGCCGGTCACCTGCGCCGTGCCCGGCTCAAGCGGCAGCAGACCGGCCTGGCGCATGCGCTCGATGGTGGCGGTTTCCTGCGCGCCGGTGATCGCCGCATTGTCCTGTGCCACGGTGCCAAGGCCGAAGCGGTTGGTGTCGTCCTGGGTCGGGCGCACGCCGTAGCGCTCGATGTAGGCCTGGGTGGCGCCGATCACGGCTTCCAGTTCCTGCATCGCCTTGGTGGTCTTGGTGTTCTCGATCAGGTCCTGGCCCTTGATGACGCCGCCGATCAGCAGGCCGATGATGACCAGCACGATCGACAGCTCGATCAGGGTGAAACCCTTCTGCGACTGGCGGTCACGCTTCAGCGCCAGACGCTCGCGGAAAGTCTTGAGCACGGAACCTCTCCTTCTGTTCCCACACCGCCGGTGACGGGCCACCGCCCCGGCGTCCCCCTCACCAGAGGGACGGTTTCGCTAAGTCGTCGGCCATCGCGCGCGCCGGCCCATGGGCCATGGCCCCATCGCGCAATGGCACGCGATAGATAGGGGTAACATAACTCAAATTGAAGACGTTTTGAGCCGTGGCATACCTCATATGACCTTTGGGCTAGCCGCCCGAAGGGGCGACGCCGGCGCACAGCACGGCCGCCCGATCTTCCTCCAAAGGTAGACCGGCACGCCTTAATGTTCCGTTTGCGTCGGGAGTGCCGCCGCGCACGCGGCCCGTTTCGGCGGCACCGTCGTCCAGCCGGGCGTCCAGGGCGCGCGCCGCCTCGGCCGGCACGCTGGTGAGGCAGAGCGCCGCCCCCTCCAGCCCGAAGGCGCCGGTGGCCAGCGCCATCAGCCCGCCATAGCGGTTGACCGGCGCCCGCGCGAAGCCGACCCGGCCCCAGGCGCCGTCCCAGCCGCTGCCGCCGGCCTCCAGGTGGCGCCAGGCCATGTGGCCTTCGGTACGCACGTCCACCAGGGCCAGCACCGGGCCGTCGATGCGGCCGTTTCCCGTGGTGTCGCGCGATGCGCCGTCATCCGCCGGGGTCAGCGGCGGCGGCAGGCCCCAGCGGGCGGCGGCGCGGGGGTCGTCGCCGGGCAGGGCGTTCCAGCGGTGGTGGTAGCGCAGCACCATGCTGCGCACCGACTCGATGTCCTGGCGGGTCATGAAGGCCTGGACGGCGCGATAGAGGTCGCGGCCGCTCCACGCGACGGCCACCATCAGCAGCCCGACGATGAGGACCAGCACGGTGGTGTGCGTGTTCGTCCGCCCGGCCTGGCGGTGGCGCCGGCGTGCGTCCATGACCCGGCCGGCCGGCTAGAGCGACAGGCGCGAGGTGTCCACGCCCGTCAGCCCGGCCTCGCCGCCCATCTTCTGTTCGCGCAGGGCGATCTTCAGGTCGGCGGGGGTGTCGGCCTCGGCGATGGCGGTGTCCTCGTCGATGACGCCCGCGCCCACCAGGTCCAGCAGCGACTGGTCGAAGGTCAGCATGCCCAGCGCCCGGTTCTCGGCCATGACCTTCTTCAGGTCCTTGACCTCGCCCTTGCGGATAAGGTCGGTCACCAGCCCTTCGTTCAGCAGGATTTCCAGCGCCGCGCGCCGGCCGCCTTCCGTCGTGCGCACCAGCCGTTGCGACAGCAGCGCCTTCAGGTTCATGGACAGGTTCAGCAGCACCTGGCGGTGCATGTCCTGCGGGAAGAAGCTGAGCACGCGGTCCAGCGCCTGGTTGGCGTTGTTGGCGTGCAGCGTCGCCAGGCACAGGTGGCCGGTTTCCGCGATGTTGATGGCGTATTCCATGGTGGTGGCGTCACGGATCTCGCCCAGCAGGATGAGGTCTGGCTTCTGGCGCAGCGCGTTCTTGAGCGCCGATTCGAAGCTGGCCGTGTCGACCCCCACCTCGCGCTGGGTGACGATGCAGCGGGCGTGCTCGTGCACGTATTCCACCGGGTCCTCGATGGTGATGATGTGCCCCGGCGCGGTCTTGTTGCGGTGGCCGATCATGGCCGCCAGCGTCGTCGACTTGCCCGAGCCCGTGCCGCCCACCATGATCACCAGCCCGCGCTTGGCCTCCGCCAGCCCGTACAGCTGGTCGGGCAGGTGCAGGTCGGCCAGCGTCGGGATCTCGGTGGTGATCTTGCGGATGACGAAGCCGGGCAGGCCGCGCTGCATGAAGATGTTGACGCGAAAACGGCCCACGCCCTCCATCATGTAGCTCATGTTGAACTCGCGCTCGCGCTCGAAGGTGGCGCGCTGCTCGTCGGTCAGGAACTCGTCGACGATGGCCTGGACGTGGCCGGCCTGAAGCGGATCGTCGATCAGCGGCGTGAACGCGTCGCCGCGCAGGATGGGCGGTGCGCCGACGGTGATGTAGAGGTCCGAGCCCTTGGGGCCGGACAGGTCCGTCAGCCAGGCGTGCAGGTAGTCGAGCATCATGGCGCCGTTTCTCCCCCCTTAGCCGAAGAACGACCGGATGCCGCGCTTGCCGCGCCCGCCGCCGCCGGCCGAGGCCTCGGAGGCGGCCGGTTCGGGCTCGCGCGCCGGCGACGGCTCGGCGGCGGGCGGGGCAGGCTGTTGCCGCGCCACCGGGCGCCGGGCGGGCTCCTGACGGGGACCGCCGCCGCCGCCGCCCCCCTTGCCGCCGGCGGCCTGGGCGGCACGCTGGGCCTGGTACTCCTCGTCGCCCTTGGCGAAGGCCTTCAACTCGGACTCGTCGACCACGCCCTGGTCCACCAGCGCCTGCACGCTGTCTTTCAGCGTCTGCATGCCGTAGCGCTGGCCGACCTGCATCATGGAGAAGATCTGCGGCACCTTGTTCTCGCGGATCAGGTTCCGCACGGCGTCGGTGCCCACCAGGATGTCGTGCGCCGCGACGCGCCCGCCGCCGATCCTCTTCATCAGCTTCTGGCTGATGACGGCCTGGAGCGAGCCCGCCAGCATGGCGCGGACCATTTCCTTATCGTCGCCAGGGAAGACGTCGATGATGCGGTCGATGGTCTTGGCCGCGCTGCTGGTGTGCAGGGTGCCCATGACCAGGTGGCCGGTCTCGGCGGCGGTGAGCGCGAGGCTGATGGTCTCGTGGTCGCGCATCTCGCCCACCAGGATGACGTCGGGGTCCTCGCGCAGGGCGGACTTCAGCGCGCGGGCGAAGGACTTGGTGTGCTTGCCCACCTCGCGGTGGTTGATGAGCGACAGCTTGTTGTCGTGCACGAACTCCACCGGGTCCTCGATGGTGAGGATGTGCTTGTTCTGGGTCTCATTGATGTGGTCGATCATCGCCGCCAGCGTGGTCGACTTGCCCGAGCCCGTGGGGCCGGTGACCAGCACCAGACCCTTTTCCTTGTCGGCGAAATTCTTGAAAATGTCCGGCGCGTTGAGGTCCGCCAGGCTGGGGATCTTGGTCGGAATGGTGCGGAACACCGCCGCCGGCCCGGTGATGGTGGTGAAGGCATTGACGCGGAAGCGGCTGTCGCGGCCGAAGCTGATGGCGAAGTCGCATTCCTGCTCGCGCTCGTACTCGGCGCGCAGCTCGTCGGACATGATGTTGGTCAGCATGCGCTTGACCGTGTCGGGCTCCAGCGGCCCGGTCTTGACCGGCCGCAGCTCGCCCGACAGGCGCAGCATGGGCTCGCGCTGGCTGGTCAGATGCAGGTCCGACCCGCCCTGCTGGTGGGTGAAGGCGAGGAGGTCGGTGATGTCCAGCTCTTGCTCGCTCATCGAAGGTCCATCCGGTTGGCGTCAGTGCGGTTAAGGGTGTGGGTGCGGGTGCGGTGGGCAGGGCTCATGGCCGGCCGGCCAGCCTTCCGCGCAGCCAGCCCAGCCGGTCGCGCGCCTGGTCCAGCGGCAGCGCCGCGGCGGCGGCTGGGTTCTTGCGGGCGGCGCGCAGGGCGGCCTCGTAGAAGCCGGCGGCCTCGCGCATGTGGCCGGCGCGGTCCAGCGTTACGGCGGCGTTGTACTGGGCGCCGGCGTCCTCGGGCGCCAGCGTGGCGGCGCGGCCGAGAAGCCCGGCGGCGGACGCGGCGTCGCCGGCGGCCAGCTCCAGCCGCGCCAGCGCATCCAGCAGGGTGACGGAGCGCGGCGCCACGGCCAGCGCCCGCGACAGCACGCTGCGGGCCTCGGCGGCGGGCAGGCCGGCGCGGGCCAGCATCCCCAGGCGGTCGGCGGCCTGCCGGCTTTCCGGCTCGCGCCGCAGGTAGTCGGTCCAGGCGGCGGCGGCCTCGCGCGGGCGGTCCAGGTTTTCCAGCGCCAGCGCCCGTCCGGCCAGGGCCGTGCGGTCGTCGGGGTTGCGCTCAAGAATGCCGCGGTAGAGGCCCAGCGCCTGCGCGTGGTCGCCGGCCTTCAGGCGGTCGGCGGCCTTGTGGTGCGGGCTGTCGCGGCGGTCGGCGGTGACCATGCGGCCGGGCAGGTCCGCCTGCGTCTCGGCCCCGCCCTGCCACAGGTCGAGCACCCGGCGCAGATAGGCCTCGCCCCGCGCCGCATCGCCGGAGTGGTAGCGGCGCACCGCTTCCCCCCACTCGCCGTGCCGGTCGTAGAGCTGGCGCAGGTAAAGCGCGCCGTAGGCCACGTTGTCGATGGGGGTCAGGGCCTCGGTCACCGTCTCGAAGGCGCGGGCGTGCCAGGCCATGGAGACCTGCATGCAGCCCATGTCCACCTGCCGGATGCCCTGGCGCAGGGCGTCCACGGCGGCGGCGCGGGCCTCGGCCATGCTGTCGAAGTAAAGGCCCGTGCCGTCCACGTTCAGCGTCCACGGCCAGGCGCGCAGGGCGCCGGCCTGCGCGTCCCAGCGGCCGGATTCGGCCAGGGCGACGGCGGTCAGCAGGCCCTCGGGAATGTCGAGCGCCTGTTCCTGGCGGCGGGCTTCCTCCAGGCAGGTGCGGCCCTGGGCGACGGCCTGCGCCGCATCGGGCGTGCCGGGCACGGCGGGCGGGCGCGGGTCCTGGTCCATGGGCTGGGCGAGCGCCGGCCCGGCGCCGGCGCCCATTGCCGTCGGCGGCGGCGGTGCGGCGGCTCCGGTGGCCTCGGCCGCCGCGTCCGGCTGCTGGGCGAGGACCGGCCCAGCGGGCCCGCCCACGGCCGCCGCCGCGCCGAGGCCCAGGCAGAGCCCCGCCACGACGCGCCAGGGCGCCGTCCGGCGCCAGCGGAAGCTGATGAAATGAACCGGCAAATCCCTCATTCCCCACTCGATCCCACCCCTTCTTGTACCGAAGGCATAGGGCATCCGTCCATCGGTCGTTCGCCAAGGGCCGATGGTCCAGGGTGGGATTATGGCCGGAAGGAGGTTGCCAAAAGGTTGTCGGACAGCCGCCCGGCGCCGTCCGCGGCCCGCCGCCGCCGGTCCGCCGAGCCCTCCCGCCCCGGCGCGACCGCAGCCTCGTGCCACGCCGACAGAAGCGCCAGTCCGGCCCGCGCCGGAGTCTGCGCGGGCTCTGCCGGCCCCGCCATGCGGCGGAAGGGCGCGGCCTCGGCCCCCAGGTCCGACAGCACCGCCAGCGCCCCCTCGAACGGGCGGTCGCCGGAGTAGGCATTGACGGTCGCCACCACCGGCACGCCGGCCGCCACCGCGCTGGCGACGCCGATGGCGCTGTCCTCCAGCGCTAGGCAGTCGCGCGGGCGCAGGCGCAGGCGGGCGCTCGCGCGGCGGTAGATGTCGGGGTGGGGCTTGCGGTAGGTGGCGTCCTCGTGCCCCAGGAAGGCGTCGAACCACGCAAGCGCGCCCTCGCCCAGGCAGCACTCAATCACCCGCTGCGCGATGGCCCGGCGCGAGGTGGTGGCGATGGCGATCTTCAGACCCTCCGCCCGCGCCTCTTCGATCAGGGCGCGGATGCCCGGCCGCAGGGGGATTTCCCCGGCCTCGAGGATTTCGCGGTAGAGGCGGTCCTTGGCGCCGTGCAGGGTGTCGAGCAGGTGGGTCGCCTCGGGCCCCTGCAGCAGCTCCGGCCGGTTGTCGGCAAGCCAGGCGTGCAGGCGGTTGCGGCCGCCGGCGATCTCCAGCAGGCCCGACCAGGTGGCGGGGTCCCAGTGCCAGCCCAGCCCGGCGGCGGCGAAGGCGCGGTTGAAAGCGGCGCGGTGCGCGTCCTCGGTCTCGGCGATGGTGCCGTCGAGATCGAAGATGATCGCCTTCAGGGTCCGGGTATGAAAGGTTTTCCGGTTCGACACGGTCCGCCGCGCGCTCTTTCAGCCTGCGACGCCCCGCCCACCGGCCGCCGCGTGATTCCGGTTCTACCGGAATGATACAGCCGTGGCGAGTCCCCGTTTCCCCGGCGTCCGATTCAGGCGGCGCGCGGGGTGATGCGGTCGAGCTGATCGGCGATCTGCCGGCGGCGCTTTATGAGGTCGTAGTCGTTTTGAAGCGCCATGAACAATCCCTCGGAGACGCCGAAGTAGCGGGAGAGACGCAGATCGGTATCGGCCGTGATGGCCCGCTTTCCCTGAACGATCTCATTGATCCGGCGCGGCGGCACGTCAACAGCCCGGGCAAGCGCGTTTTGACTCAAGCCCATGGGCTTGAGGAAATCCTCTGACAGAATTTCACCCGGATGGGGATTGGGAAGCCATTCTTCAATCATGTCAGTCATGGTAGTCGACGATTTCGACATCACTCGGTCCTCCGGGATCCTGGTCCCACCGAAAACAGATACGCCACTGGCCGTTGATCCGGATACTGTGGGTGCCTTGCCTGTCACCGCGCAAAGCTTCAAGGCGGTTGCCCGGTGGAACCCGAAGGTCCTCCAAGACGTGCGCCCGATTCAGATATCGCAGCTTGCGCAGCGCTGTCCTCTGAATGTCGGGCGGTAACCGCCTGCTTGAACGGCCGCCGAAGATGCGCCCGGTCTCGGAGCACTTGAACGACAGGATCATGCTCCAGACAATAACGCCTCACGTTATATAACGCAACGCGTCATGACTTTGTTCCATCATTCCCCCAGCACATGCACCACCACGCGCCGGCGATGCGGCTGGGCGCGGTGTTCGCAGACAAAGACACCCTGCCAGGTACCGAGCGCCAGGCGACCGTCGCGGACGGGGATGGTCAGCGACACGTCGGTGAGCGCGCTGCGGATATGGGCCGGCATGTCGTCCGGCCCCTCCGTAGTGTGGCGGTAGAGCGAGGGGTCGCGCGGGGCCAGGCGCTCCAGCGCGTTGGTCATGTCGCGCATGACGTCGGGGTCGGCGTTCTCCTGGATGGTCAGGCTGGCGCTGGTGTGCTGGATGAACAGCGTCACCAGCCCCTGCCCGATGCCGGCCTCCGCCAGCGCGCCATCCACCTGCCGCGTGATCTCCACGAAGCCGGTGCCGCGCGTGGCGATCTCCAGGACGATCTGGTGCTGTCGCATGGGACTCCCTCGCTCCGCCGTGATGGTTACCGCACCGTAACGATGGCCTTGCCGGTCACGCTGCGGTCCTTGAGCGCCAGGATGGCCTTGCCGGCGTCCTCCAGCGGGAAGCGGTGGCTGACGCGGGGCTTCAGCAATCCGTCCTCGTACCAGCGCAGGCACTGGGCGAAGCTTTTGTGGATGCGCTCCGGCCCCAGCTTGCGGTAGGCGCCCCAGTAGAAGCCGATGACGTCCACGTTCTTCACCAGCAGGATGTTGGCTGGAATCTGCTGAACCGTTCCGCCGGCGAAACCGATCACGATCAGCCGGCCGTCGGGCGCCGTCGCCCGCAACGACTGCTCGAACACGTCGCCGCCGACGGGGTCGTAGATCACGTCCGCCCCGCGACCGCCGGTCAGTTCGCGCACCCGGTCCTTGATGCTTTCGGTCTTGTAGTCGATGCCGTAATCGGCGCCGTGCTCCTTCGCCACGGCCAGCTTTTCCGGCCCGCCGGCGGTGGCGATGACTGTCGCGCCCAGGGCCTTGCCGCACTCCACCGCCGTCAGTCCGACGCCGCCCGCCGCGCCGTGGACCACCAGCACCTCGCCCTTCTTCAGCTTGGCGCGGTCGGCCAGCGCGAACTGGCTGGTGCCGTAGGCCACGGGAAAGGCGGCAGCGGTGGCGAAGTCCATGTCGTCGGGAATGCGGATCACGTCGGGTGCGTGGGCCACGACCTCTTCGGCGAAGCCGCCCCGGTCGACCACCGCCATCACCCGATCGCCGACGGAGACGTGGGAGACGCCGGGCGCGACCTCGGTCACCTCGCCGGCCACTTCCAGCCCCGGCGCGAAGGGAAACGGCGGTTTTTCCTGGTACTTGCCCTGCACCATCAGGCCGTCGGCGAAGTTCACCCCGGCGCAGTGGATGGCGATGCGCACGCCGTTCTCGATCATCGGCGGCGCGTCCATGTCGCCCACCGTCAGCGCCTCGGGCGCGGTCCATTCCTTGACCACGACAGCCCGCATGAAACCACCTCCTGCTTGATTGGTTTGTGCAATTCCTTAAGTTTGCCGCGTTATAACACCCCTGAACAGTGCGATCACAGAGAGAGACGACCGTCATGCGCGGCTATTTCGGCATTGGTGTCGAGCGCATCCACAAGCCCTTCAACGTGGGCAACCTGTTCCGCTCCGCCCATGCCTTCGACGCCAGCTTCGTGTTCACCGTCGATGCCCAGTACGAGCGGCGCAAGCTGCACCGCGTCGATACCTCCGACGCGCTGGGCGCGCTGCCGTACTACGAATTCGACAGCGCCGACGATATGATGCTGCCCCGCACCTGCCGCCTGGTGGGCGTGGAACTGACCGACGACGCCATCGCCCTGCCCAGCTTCCGCCACCCCATCCAGGCGGCGTACATCCTGGGGCCCGAGGCCGGCAGCCTGTCGCCCGGGATGCAGGAGCGGTGCGACTTCATCGTCAAGATTCCGTCCAAATTCTGTTTGAACGTGGGGATCGCGGGGGTCCTGGTGATGTACGACCGGCTCTTGAGCCGCGGACGCTTCGCCGACCGGCCCGTGCGCCCGGGCGGCCCCACCGAGGACCTGCCCGAGCACGTGCACGGCGGCCCGGTGTTCCGCTCCATGGACCCGTTCCGCCAACAGCCGCCCCTGGCGGAGGTGGAGGAGGCCGCCACCGCCGGTGCCGGCAAGCCACCCCGCCGCCGGGCTTAGACAGCAAGAGGTCGGCACGGTATGAAGGTGTCAGGCGTTGCCCCTACCGGGACGTGCAAACGCACTGACGAAATCGGCTGCGCGTCGTAGGCTTGTGTCGTGCGGCCGGCCATCCCACATCCGCGTCGGCCTTTCAGGTTCCCGACCGCCGGTTACGACAACGGAGAGACGATCATCATGCGACGCGCCATCCGCCCGGGACTGTTGACCATGGCCGCCCTGTGCGCGGCGACGCTGGCCGCCGCCGTGGCGCCCGCCCCCGCGCAGGCCCAGGACGCAGAACCCGAGATCCTGGGCTCCTACACCGACTGGACCGCCTACACCTACACCGAGGACGGCAACAAGGTGTGCTACATGGCCAGCCAGCCCAAGAAGGCGGAAGGCGACTACGACAAGCGCGGCGACATTTTCGTGCTGGTCACCCACCGCCCCGCCGACGGCACCTCGGACGTGGTCAGCGTGGTCGCCGGCTACGACTACAAGGACGAAAGCGACGTCACCGCCAACATCGACGGCCGCGAATACAGCCTGTTCACCCACGGCGGACGCGCCTGGGCCCGCGACACGGCCACCGACAAGGACATGGTCCAGCGCATGCGCGCCGGCCGCACCCTGACGGTGGAAGGCACCAGCGAGCGCGGCACCGAGACCACCGACACCTATTCGCTCAGCGGCTTCACCGCCGCGCACGAGGCGATCAGCAAGGCCTGCGGTGTCTGATCGCGCCGCGACGGCCGGGCGCTGGTGACGGGCCGGGAGACCGCCGCCTCAGCCCCGGTTCGGCCAGTCGGGGTGGTGCAGGTCGATGACGAAGGCGTGGCGGTGCCGCACCGGTTCGTGCCGGTGGGGATGGCGGTGCGGCTCCGGGCCTTCCCAGCCCTCGTGATCGTGGGCATGGTGCGGCCCGTGGGTGTGGAGGTGCTCGTGATCGACGGGATCGTGGACGTGCTCCAGCACCTCGGCATCCCGCGCCGGCCACAGCCACGCCGCCGCGCCCAGGCCCAGCGCCACCAGCCCCGCCAGCGCCCATAGCGCAGTCCCCAGGCCATGGGCCGCCCCCACCAGTCCCGCCACCGGATAGGCCACCAGCCACGCCGCGTGCGACAGGGCGAACTGCGCGGCGAAGAAGGCGGGGCGGTCGCCGGCATTGCAGCTCTGCCGCACCAGCCGGCCGGCGGGCGTCTGGATCAGGCCGGTGCCCAGCCCCAGCAGCGCCCAGTGGATCACCAGCCCCGGCCAGTCGGGCAGGCGCCATGCCGTCACCGCCAGAACCGCCAACAGCAGGGCCGCGCCGCCCAGCATCAGCGCCCGGTCCCGCGCGGCCGACAGCAACCGGGGCAGGATCAGCGCCGCCAGCATGGAGCCGCCGCCCGCCGCCGCCACCGTCCAGGCGGTGTGGGTCTCCGACAGGCCCAGGCGCTCCTGCACGTAGACCACCGTGTTGACGATCACCATGGCCCCGGCCGCAGACGACGCCAGCAGCAGCGCCAGCAGCCCCCGCAGGCGCGGCGTTTTCAGGTATCCGCGCAGGCCGAAGGTCAGGTTGGCGCCCACGCCGCGGGTGCGCTCCGCCGGGCGCGGCGGGGGCAGGGCGGCGCCGGCGACCAGCAGGCCCGACACCAGGAACGTCACGGCGTCGGCCAGGAACAGGCCGTCGTAGGTCATCACCGTCAGGGCCAGCGCGGCCAGCGTCGGGCTCGCAAGGCTTTCCAGGTCGTAGGCCAGGCGCGACAGCGACAGGGCGCGGGTATAGCGGGCCTCGTCGGGCAGCACGTCGGGAATGGTCGCCTGGAAGGTCGGCGTGAAGCCTGCCGCCGCCACGTTCAACGCGACGATCAGGGCGTAGACCTGCCACAGTTCGGTGACGAAGGGCAGGGCGGCGACGATGGCCGCCCGCACCACGTCCAGCGCGATCAGCGTCGCCTTGCGCGGCAGCCGGTGGGCCACGCCGCCGAACACCGGCGCCACCACCACATAGGCCACCATCTTGAGCGCCAGCACGGTGCCCAGCACCGCACCGGCGTCGCCGCCGGCCATGTCGTGAGCCAGAAGCGCCAGCGCCACGGTCGTCAGGCCCGTCCCCAGCAGCGACGCCACCTGGGCCGCGAACAGGCGCCGATAGGCCGGCTCGGCGAGCGGCGAGGGCGACCGGTCGGGAGGTGCCGTGTCCTGGGAGTCGTGGTGAACGTGCGGCATGGGCGGAAGCCTACCGGAACATCCCGCCGGGCGCGGGGAAAAACTTGCCGCCGCCCCGGCAATCCCGCCTCTTGACAGCCGGCCGCCGGCCCCGCGCGTGCCGCGCCCGACAAAGAAACCTTGCCCCGCCGGCTCTGGCCTGCCCCTTGCTTTCACGGCCGTGACGGCAACCGGGGTGCGGGACGCACATCATGGCACGGCGGACGGACGACAGAAGCGCAAGGACGGAGGCTGCGGCCCCCGCGCCGTCGGCCGCGCCCGTGCGACGGGCACGCCCCGTCCGCCACCGCCTGCCCGAGGCCGAGCTGCACCGCCTGAAGCGCGACTTCGCCGCCATCGGCCTGCCGCTCGGGCCGGCGCGCGTCACTGCCGATTCGCTGGACAACGTATGCCTGGCGGTTTTCCGGCTGGAGGGGCGGCTGGTGTGCTCCCACTGGCGCGACGACCTGACGGAGGTCGACCATCCCGCCCTGGCCGGCGCCGTGGACGTGGTCGCCCTGCACGCCGATGCCGACGCCCGCGGCCTGCCGCGGGGGGCCCCGGCCCGCGACGCCTTCCTGGTCTACGGCATCGCCACGGCCCTGAACGCGGCGGTGCAGGCGCTTGGCCTCGGCGGCGCCGTGACGGTGGAGCGTTTCGATTCCGGAACGGCGCCGACGCGGCGGGATTACCTGGAGGGCGCCCTGTTCACCCCGGCCGACCATGCCGCCGGCCGCCGCCCCGCCGACCTTCTTCCGGCCGGCCCGGACCTGCCGGGCGTGTTCGTGGTGGTGGAGGATTAGCAGGCAACGGCCCCCCAGCGCCCGCCGTCCCGCAATGGCTTGGGTTGAAGGCGGCCGGCTCTCCAACGACATAAGAGGGTTCTCCCAGGCCACCAAGGACCCCCTGTTCCATGCCCGATGACCGTTCCGCCGCCGCCACCGCCGCCGCCTCGCCGCCGACCGTCGACGCCGACCGCCTCGCCATGCTGTCGGCGCTGGAACGCAAGGCGCTGTGGCTGTCGCACTGGATGATCCACAACGCCAACCACCTGCGCCCCAAGCACGACGGCCTCAAGGTGGGCGGACACCAGGCGTCCTGCGCCTCCATGGTGACCCTGATGACGGCGCTGTATTTCCACCTGCTGCGTCCCGAGGACCGTGTGGCGGTCAAGCCGCACGCCTCGCCGGTGTTCCACGCCATCCAGTACCTGCTGGGCCACCAGTCGGTGGACAAGATGAAGGATTTCCGCAGCCTGGGCGGCGCGCAGTCCTATCCGTCGCGCACCAAGGACACCGACGACGTGGACATCTCCACCGGCTCGGTCGGCCTGGGAGCGGCGCAGACGGTGTTCGCCTCCATCGTGCAGGACTACCTGGACGGCAAGGGCTGGAAGCGCGACTGGCCCGACGGGCGCATGATCGCACTGGTGGGCGATGCCGAACTGGACGAGGGCAACATCTACGAGGCCCTGCTGGAAGGCTGGAAGAACCACCTGCGGAACTGCTGGTGGATCATCGACTACAACCGGCAAAGCCTTGATGCAGTCGTGCGCGAGGGGCTCTATGCCCGCTTCGACGGCGTCTTCCGCGCCTTCGGGTGGGAGGTCGTGACCGTGAAATACGGCCACCGCCTGCAAGAGGCCTTCGCCCAACCCGGCGGCGACCGTTTGCGGGAGTGGATCGACGCCTGCCCCAACCAGCTTTATTCCGCGCTCACCTTCCAGGGGGGTGCTGCCTGGCGCAAGCGCCTGCTGGACGAACTGGGCGACCAGGGGCCGCTCCAGGCCTTCATCGAATCGCACTCCGACGACGACCTGCAGGCGCTGATGACCAACCTGGGCGGCCATGACCTGCCGGCCCTGCTGGAGGCGTTCGAAACCGCACCGACCGACCGGCCGGTGGTCTTCATCTGCTACACGGTGAAGGGCTACGGCACGCCGCTGGCCGGCCACAAGGACAACCACGGCGGCATCATGACGCCCGAGCAGATGGCCGCCTTCAGGCAGGCCCACCGCATCCGCGACGGCGAGGAATGGGCGCCGTTCGAGGGACTGGAGACACCGGCCGCGGAGTTGAAAACCTTTCTGAAGGACGTTCCCTTCAACGCCAAGGGCCGTCGGCGCCTCTCCGCCCCCCGCGTTTCGGTCCCGGAACGACTGACGTGGCGGCCGGCGGAGACCATGTCCACGCAGGCCGGCTTCGGCACGCTGATGGACGAACTGGGCCGGTCGAAGGACGACTATGCCACGCGCATCCTCACCACCTCGCCCGACGTGGCGTCCAACACCGGATTGACGGGCTGGATCAACCGCACCGGGCTGTTCTCGCGCCTGCCGCAGGAGGACACCTTCAAGGCCGAGAAGGTGCCCAGCATGCAGAAGTGGCAGCTTTCGCCCGAGGGCCGGCATGTGGAACTGGGCATCGCCGAGATGAACCTGTTCCTCATGCTGTCCGCCGCCGGCCTGTCGCACGACCTGTTCGGGGAGCGCCTGCTGCCCGTCGGCACGCTGTACGACCCCTTTGTCATGCGCGGGCTGGATGCCCTGAACTACGCCTGCTACCAGGACGCCCGCTTCATCCTGGCGGGCACGCCGTCCGGCGTCACGCTGGCGCCCGAGGGCGGGGCCCACCAGTCCGTCGGCACGCCGCTCATCGGCATGGCGCAGGATGGCCTCGCGGCCTTCGAACCGGCCTGGGTGGACGAACTGGAAGCCATTTTGGCCTGGAGCCTGGACTACATCCAGCGCGACGGGTCGGACCCCGCGCCGGAACACGACTGGCTGCGTGACGAGAAGGGCGGCAGCGTCTACCTGCGCCTGTCCACCCGCGGCATCGAGCAGCCGAGCCGCACGCTCGACAAACCGTTACGCGACCAGATCGTCGCCGGCGGCTACTGGCTGCGCGAGCCGACGCCGGCAACGTCGGTCGTGCTGGCCTATCAGGGGGCGGTGGCGCCCAATGTGCTGGAGGCCGCCAGCCGCATGACCACGACGCCGGGCGGCGTCGGCATCCTCTCGGTCACCTCCGCCGATCGTCTGGACGCCGGCTGGCGCGCCGCGCAACGCACCCGCCGCCGCGAAGGCGAGGGGCGGGCACGGCCGTCGCACGTGGAGCGGCTGATGGCGCGCGTGCCCCGCGACGCCCTGCTGGTGACCATCATCGACGGCCATCCGGCGACGCTCTCGTGGCTCGGCGGGGTGCGCGGCCACCGCGTGCAGGCGCTGGGGGTGGAGCACTTCGGGCAGTCGGGCAGCATCGCCGACCTGCATCACGCCTACGGCCTGGACGCCGACGCCATCGTCGCCGCCGTGGCGGAAGGCGGCCGCGGTGAAGGTTTCCGGCAGGTGTAGTCTCGGGATCGGTCTGGCCGAAAGGAAAACCGCCGCCGGAGAAGGCCCCGGCGGCGGTTTCATCGATGTTCGTCTCGGCAAGGCGCCCCACCTGGTCACGGTCCCGGCTGGCTCCCGAAGGCCCGGCGCGCATGCGCGATCGAACGCATGTGTACGATCCTTTTGGGTAAACCTGACGGGGAAGTCAAGATTTTGTTGCCGTTCCGTGACGCGGCGGCGACATGCCACAACACATGGGGCCGCGCCCGGTCAGGCGCGGCCCCATGTCGGTCTTCGGCAGTGCGAAAGATCAGCCGTTGACGGCTTCCACCAGCCGCACCTCGGGAACGAAGTGGCGCAGCATGTTCTCGATGCCGTTCTTCAGCGTCATGGTGGAGCTGGGGCAGCCCGAGCAGGACCCCTGCATGTGCAGGTAGACCACGCCGTCCTTGAAACCGCGATAGACGATGTCGCCGCCGTCGCGGGCCACCACCGGGCGGACGCGCTGGTCGATCAGTTCCTTGATCTGGGCGACGATCTCGTCGTCTTCCTCGTCGGCGGCGGCGTCACCCTGTACCGCGTCTTCGCGGATAACGGGCTGACCGCTGGTGAAGTGCTCCATGATGGCGCCCAGGACCATGGGCTTCATGACCTGCCAGTCGCGGCCTTCCTGCTTGGTGACGGTCACGAAGTCCGCCCCCAGGAACACGCCCGTCACGCCGTCGATGCCGAACAGACGGGTGGCCAGCGGCGACGGATCGGCCTCCTCGGGCGACGTGAAATCGGCCGTGCCCGCCGGCATCACCTGACGGCCCGGCAGGAACTTCAGCGTCGCGGGGTTGGGAGTCGGCTCGGTCTGGATGAACATCGTGGGGCATCCCTCTGGTACGGCGACGGCGCGGCCGGCGCTCCGGCGGGAGCGGCGCGGCGGCGCGCGCGCGTCGAATGTCTGACATCTGCGCTAGGGCAATAAATGGTCCGAAGTGCCGCGCCGGTCAAGACGGCGCTCCCGCCGGCATCAGGCCAGGCGCAGGATCTCGTCCTCGGTCAGGTTGCCCGGGACGATGGTCACCGGCACCCGGATACGGCCCGCCGCCTTGCCGGTCAGGGCGGACACCAGCGGGCCCGGACCCTCGGCCCCCGTGCCGGTCGCCAGCACCAGGACCGATATTTCGCCGTCGGTCTCCAGCAGGTCGCGCACCTCTTCCTCGGGATGGCCTTCGCGCAGGTAGAGGACCGGCGGCCGACCGGACATCTTCACGGTTTCTGCGGCGAACCGGTGCAATGTTTGCTCCGCGGCCTCGCGGTTCTCGTCGGCCATGCGCTCGCCGATGGCGGCGAAGTGGGCGAACTCGGGCGGCTCGATGATCTTGAGCAGCGCCACCACGCCGCCCGTCGCGCGCGCCCGTGCCGACGCGTACAGCAGGGCCGCGCCCATCTCCTCGGATTCGTCGACGACCACCAGGAAGGTGCGCGGCCGCCCTCCCTTGTTTCCGACCAGGGATGCGGCCTCGCCCGTGGGGGCGCCGTCGGTGGTGAAGGCGTCGGACATCGTGGAAACCCTTAAACAGAGGCTCAGGTCTTGCGGAAGACCAGCCCGGCCAGCCAGCCCGCCGCCACCGCCACAAGAATGGCGGCCAATCCATATAGGACGGACTGGGTGTAGGCGAAATGGAAGATTTCAGCCCCGATGCCCACCTTGCTGATGACCAGCGGCGTGATCTCGGCCGAAACGACTTCGCCGTCGCGCACCAGGTAGACCTCCACCATGTAGGTCCCGGTGGGCACGTTGGAGGGGAAGTAAAGCTCCGACCGAAACAGGCGGTTGGCCAGCGTGCGCACGCCGCCCTCCCGCTCCTGATAGAGGCCCGTGTCCACCTTCAGCCGCACCAGCGCCTCGCGAAAGGCCTCGCGGGCGGCGGGCGCCATGCCCTCGGTGCCCGGGGCCCGGAAGTCCAGGTGCCGGAAGCCAATGCGGTGGCGCTCGCGCAGCTCCGGCGGCAGGAAGTCGAGCAGTGGCCGGCTGGCCGCGATCTTGTAGAAGCTGGGCACGCCCTCGAAGGTGACCGACTCCACGTTGGCCCAGATGACCCCCGCGAGCTTGTCCTTGCGGCGGACGACCACTTCCTGCTCGGGCCCGCGCACCACCAGCACCACGTCGCCGGGCGCGTCGGTGGCGCCGAACAGAAGCACGTCGGTGCCGGCGAAGCCGGTGGTGATGGCCACCAGGTGCTTGGACAGGTCGGCCACAAGCGGCTGCTCGACCGCCTTGGCCGCCATGGCCCCCAGCCACAAGGACAGCGCCACGCAGGCCGCCGTGGCGGCGGCGCGCAGGGGGCTCAAGCGGCGAAAGGCGGCGAAGCGGCGGGGCATGGGCTCCGTCGGGCGGTGGCGGTCGGTTCCTTGAGTCATAGGGTTTCCGCGCCCGCCACGCCAGAGGGATTCTCTGTATGCGCCCGTCTTCGTGTGTTGCCCGGCGTTACGGCTTGAGGAAGCCGACCTTTTCGTAGACCTCGTCGATGACCGGCTCGGAGATGGCGCGCGCCCGCTCCATGCCCCGGTGCAGCACGGCGTCGATCTGGGCCGGGTCGTCCAGCAGCTCGCGCATCCGTGCGTTGATGGGCGCCAGGTGCTCGACCGCAACTTCGGTCAGAATGCCCTTGAACTCGCTGAAGGGTTTGCCGCCCACCTCGGCGATGGCCTGGGCGCGGTCGATGTCGCGCAGCGCGGCGTAGATGCCCACCAGGTTGGCGGCCTCGGGCCGGCTGTCCAGGCCGTCCAGGCTTTCCGGCAGGGGCTCGGGGTCGGTCTTGGCCTTGCGGATCTTCTGGGCGATGGTGTCGGCGCTGTCGGTCATGTTGATGCGCGAAAAGTCGCTTTCCGCGGACTTCGACATCTTCTTGGTGCCGTCGCGCAAGCTCATGACGCGGGTCGCCGAGCCGAAGATCAGCGGCTCGGGCAGGGGGAAGACCTCGGCCTCGAAGTCGTTGTTGAACTTCTGGGCAATGTCGCGCGACAGCTCCAGGTGCTGCTTCTGGTCCTCGCCGACGGGCACATGGGTGGCCTTGTAGGACAGGATGTCGGCGGCCATGAGGTTGGGATAGGCGTACAGGCCGACACTCGCGTTCTCGCGGTGCTTGCCGGCCTTTTCCTTGAACTGCGTCATGCGGTTCAGCCAGCCGATGCGGGCGACGCAGTTGAACACCCACGCCAGCTGCGCGTGCGCCGGCACGGCGGACTGGTTGAACAGTACGTGCTTTTCGGGGTCGATGCCGGCGGCGATGAACGACGCGGTGACCTCGCGGGTGGCCTTCTTCAGCTCGGCGGGGTCCTGCCAGACGGTGATGGCGTGCATGTCGACGACGCAGAAGATGCACTCGTACTCGTTCTGCAGCCGCACCCAGTTGCGGATGGCGCCCAGGTAGTTGCCGAGATGCAGGTTGCCGGTGGGCTGAACGCCCGAAAAGATGCGCTTCATGATGGAGTGTGATCCGTCTGGCTGTTGAAGACACCGGCGGGTGGAAGGCCGGCCCGCGATGGAGGTAGCCGAGGCGGGCGCGGCCGTCAATGGCGGTGGGGGTGCATTGCGGTCGGCGCGCGGCGGGTGTATATACAGATGTATGGGCAGGTGCCGAAGGGGGGAGCGGTGCTGGAACGGATCCAGTGAACGGACTTCGAATGGGACGAGCGAAAGAACGCCGCGAACAAAACCAAGTACGGCCTCTCCTCCGAGACCGCCGCGCTGCTGTTCGATAAGGGCGTTCTGGTGAAGGCCGATGACCGGCAGGACTATGGCGAGGACCGCTTTATCGCCACCGGCTGCATCGAAGGCCGTTTCGTGACGCTCGTCTTCACCATCCGCGAACCCAATGTCTGCCGGATCATCTCGGCGAGAGGAGCCAGCCGTGACGAACGAGAAACGTATCAGCAGGCACGCCTTGAAAAGGGCTGATCCCGACGAACTGCGGGCCCTTGACGCCCAGTCCGAAGAGGATATCGCGCGGGCCGTCGCCGACAATCCCGACGCGCCGCCGCTGCGGTCCAAGGAATGGTGGGCAGACGCGGATTACGTCGAGCCCCGCCCGAAGACCCCTGTCTCGCTGCGCCTGGATACGGACATCGTGGAGCATTTCAAAGCTCAGGGCCCCGGCTACCAGACGCGGATCAACGCGGTGCTCCGCAAGTTCGTGGAGCATGACAGGAAGGCGAGCTAGACGCGATACGCATCCGAAATACCCCCGTCCCGCCACCATCCCATCGCAATTGCGCCACATTCGCGGGCCATCTTAACGTCAGGTCCTTCCCCCGGACCTCTTCTCCCGGCCGGGCATGCCCCTCGATCCGGCCGGAGCCGCAGCGTGGCGGCCGGCGCCTCCCCTCCTCTCCCCTCCGGCGCCGGCCGCTTCCGCTTCCGTTTCCGCCTGCGCGTCCATAACTTTCGGCGGGACAAGCCGCCCGTCGTCGCCTATCCTCCCGCCCCATGACCGACCAAGCCTTTGACGCAGCGGAATTCGCAGGGGAAAACCTCGTCTGCATCCGTGGCGAGCGCATCGTGTTCGCGGACCTGTCCTTCTCGCTGGGCCCCGGCGAGGCGCTGCTGCTGCTCGGCCCCAACGGCAGCGGCAAGTCCAGCCTGCTGCGCATGATGGCGGGCCTGCTGCGCCCCTCGGCCGGGCAGTTGACCTGGGGCGGCGAGCCCGTCGCCGACGACCCCGAGGCGCACGGCGGGCGCAGCCGCTACATCGGTCACCACGACGCCATCAAGCCGGTGCTCACGGTCCACGAAAACGTCGCCTTCTGGTCGCGCCTGTGGGCCGGCGACGGGTCGCGCGAAACCGTTGAAAAGGCCCTGGACGCCTTTTCCATCGGCCACCTGCTGGAGGTGCCGGGCCGCTGGCTGTCGGCCGGGCAGAAGCGCCGCGTGAACCTGTCGCGCCTGCTGGCCGCCCCGGCGCCGCTGTGGCTGCTGGACGAGCCGACCACCGCGCTCGACCGCGCCACCGTCGCCACAGTGGAACACCTGCTGGCCGAGCACCGCGCGCGCGGCGGCATGGTCGTTCTGTCCACCCACACCGACGTCTCCCTGCCGGGCGCGAAGGTGCTGCAGATGGACGATTTCGCCGTCGACCCCGCGCTGTCGGGCCTGGATGCGGAAATGGCGGTCGCCGAGGACGAGCCCTGGACCGAGGGGGTGCGCCCGTGAGCGGTTTCCTCGCCGTCGTCCGCCGCGACCTGCGCCTCGCCCTGCGCCAGGGCTCCGACAGCATGATGGTGGTCACCTTCTTCGTGCTGACCGTCGTTCTGTTCCCCTTCGGGATCGGACCCGAGCCCGGCATCCTGGAGCGCGTCGCCGCCGGCGTGCTGTGGGTGACGGCCCTGCTGGCCTCCATGCTGTCCCTCGACCGGCTGTTCCAGACCGATTACGAGGACGGCAGCCTGGACCTCATCACCCGCAGCCCCCAGCCCCTGTCGGTGCTGGTGCTGGGCAAGGTCGCCGCGCACTGGCTGACCACCGGCCTGCCGCTGCTGGCCGCGGCCCCGCTGCTGGCGGTGCTGCTGAACATGAACGCCGACGGTTTCGGCGTTCTGGTGGTTGCCTTCGCGCTGGGAACGCCTACCTTGTCGCTCATCGGCGCCGTGGGCGCCGCGCTTGTGCTGGGCGCGAGGCGGGGCGGTGTTCTCCTTTCGCTCCTGGTTCTGCCGCTCTATATCCCGGTCCTGGTCTTCGGGGTGTCCGCCGTCGACGCCGCCATCATGGACCTGCCGTTCAAGGCGCAGTTGCTGATCCTGGGCGGCTTTCTGCTGGGCGCCGCGGCGCTGTGCCCCTGGGCCACGGCGGCGGCGCTGCGCCAGGCGGTGGAATAGGCCCGGCGCCGGCGCGCGGATACGGTTTGGTGAATTGACGGGTGTGCGCCGAATTGACAATGGTTAAGGTGACGTTCAGGCGTCATCCTCTAATGTACGGCTCACGCCGGGCCGAAAGACTGGACACGCGGCACCCCCTCACGCAGGCCGCAGGGCCGCGTGACGCATGACAGAGAGCACCATGCATCGCTTCGCCAATCCCAACCGATTTCTCAAGCTGGCCAACGCCATCCTGCCGTGGGCGGCGGGGCTGACGGTGATCCTCACCCTGGCCGGGCTGTACTACGCGCTGGTCGCCTCGCCCGAGGACTACCAGCAGGGCGCGACGGTGCGCATCATGTACGTGCATGTGCCGGCGGCCTGGATGGCGCTGTTCGTCTACACCGCCATCGCGGTGGCGAGCGCGGTGGCGCTGATCTGGAAGCATCCCGTCTCCGACCTGTTTGCCAAGGCCTCGGCCCCCGTCGGCGCGGCGTTCACCTTCATCGCGCTGGTCACCGGCGCGCTGTGGGGCAAGCCCATGTGGGGCACCTGGTGGGTGTGGGATGCGCGCCTGACCAGCATGCTGATCCTGTTCTTCCTCTACCTCGGCCACATGGCGCTGATGAACGCCTTCGACGATCCGCAGCGCGGGTACAAGGCGGCCGCCGTGCTGGCGCTGGTGGGCGTGGTGAACGTGCCGATCATCAAGTTTTCCGTCGACTGGTGGAACACCCTCCACCAGCCGGCCAGCGTGGCGCGCATGGACGGCCCGGCCATCGATCCCGCCATGCTGACCCCGCTGTTCCTCATGGCGTTCGCCTTCAAGGCCTACTACATCACGGTCGCGCTTCTGCGCATGCGCGGCGAGATCGCCGAGGCCAAGGTGCGCGCCATATCCATGAGCCAGGTGCACGGCTGAAGGCGCCCCGCACCACGGCTTGACGGGCTGACGAGACAGACAAGAAGCGAGTTGGAAACGTGCAAGAGTTCCTGGACATGGGCGGGTATGCCGGCTTCGTCTGGCCGTCCTACATCATCACCTTCGGTCTTCTCGCGCTCGTCTTCGCCCTGACCTGGCGCCTGCTGAAGACCAGTGAACGCCGCCTGGAGGCCCTGCAGGCCGCCCGCGGCCGGCGCCCGCGCGGCAAGCGCGGCGCAGGCCCGGCCGCCCCGGCACAGAGCCAGAGCCAGCCCCAGGCGCGCGAGACCGAGAAGGCGCCCGCCGGCGCCGCAGGAGAGAGCCGATGACCCGCAAGAAGCGCCGCATGTATCTGATCGGGGCCGGCATGGCGATGCTGTTCGCCGCCGCCGGCCTGGTGCTGACCGCCTTCCAGGACAACCTGGTGTTTTTCTACAGTCCGTCCGACCTTCAGGAGAAGACGGTCGAGGCCGACCAGAGGTTCCGCCTGGGCGGCATGGTCGAGGAAGGCACGGTGAAGAAGTCCGGCGAAATGGTGCGCTTCAACGTCACCGACTACGCCGCCTCCACGCCGGTGGTCTTCAGCGGCATCCTGCCCGACCTGTTCCGCGAGGGGCAGGGCGTGGTGGCCGAGGGCACCATCGGCGCCGACGGCGTCTTCGTCGCCCAGGAAGTGCTCGCCAAGCACGACGAGAACTACATGCCGCCGGAAGTCGCCGACGCCCTGGCCGAGAGCGACCCGGACTGGAAAAAGAAGCTGGGCCGCACCGCCGAGGGTGTCGATCCCGCCCAGGCCACCAACTGACGCAATGCTTGCCGGCGCGACCGCCCCCTGATACGGGCGGCGCGCCGCCTTAACGGACACGGGATGCGAAGCGATGATCGCTGAACTCGGCCATTACGCCCTGGTGCTGGCGTTCATGGTGTCGCTGGTGCAGTCCAGCGTGCCCCTGATCGGCGCCCAGCGCGGCGACGCGGTGATGATGGACCTGGCCCGGCCGGCGTCCATCGCCATGTTCCTGCTGGTGGGCACGTCCTTCGGGGCGCTGACCTATTCCTACGTCGTCAGCGACTTCTCGGTCATCAACGTGGCCCAGAACTCCCACACCGACAAGCCGATGCTCTACAAGATCAGCGGCGTGTGGGGGAACCACGAGGGGTCGCTGCTGCTGTGGATCACCATCCTGGTGACCTATTCGGTGGCGGTGGCCTTCTTCGGCCGCAACCTGCCGCCGGCCCTGCGCGCCCGCACGCTGGCGGTGCAGGGCATGATCACCGGCGGCTTCCTGCTGTTCATCCTGCTGACCTCCAATCCCTTCCTGCGGCTGGACCCGGCGCCAATCGACGGCAACGGCCTGAACCCGCTGCTGCAGGACCCCGGCCTCGCCTTCCATCCGCCCATGCTGTACCTGGGCTATGTCGGCTTCTCCATGGCGTTCTCCTTCGCCGTCGCCGCCCTGATCGAGGGCAAGGTGGATGCCGCCTGGGCGCGCTGGGTGCGGCCCTGGACCCTGCTGGCCTGGACGTTCCTGACGCTTGGCATCGCGCTGGGGTCGTGGTGGGCGTATTACGAACTCGGCTGGGGCGGCTGGTGGTACTGGGACCCGGTCGAGAACGCCTCGTTCATGCCCTGGCTGGCCGGCACGGCGCTGCTGCATTCCGCCGTCGTCGTGGAAAAGCGCGACGCGCTGAAAAGCTGGACCATCCTGCTCGCCATCCTGACCTTCGGCCTGTCGCTGCTGGGCACCTTCCTGGTGCGCTCGGGCATCATCACCAGCGTCCATGCCTTTGCCAGCGACCCGACGCGCGGCATGTTCATTCTGCTGCTTATGGGCGTGTCCCTGGGCGGGGCGCTGCTGCTTTACGCCCTGCGCGCGCCGGACCTGAAGGGCGGCGGCCTGTTCGCCCCCATCTCGCGGGAAGGGTCGCTGCTGCTCAACAACCTGCTGATGGCGACCGCCACGGCGACCGTGCTGCTGGGCACGCTGTATCCCGTGTTCGCCGACGCGCTGAACCTGGGCAAGGTCACCGTCGGCCCGCCGTTCTTCAACGCCGTCTTCGTGCCGCTGATGATCCCGCTGGTCATCGCCATGGGCTTCGGCCCCATGCTGAGCTGGAAGCGCGGCGACCTGGCCGGCGCGCTCAGCCGCCTCAAGGCCGCCGCCGGTGCCGCGCTACTGGCCTTCGGGCTGGCCTGGGTGCTGGCCGGCGGTGCGCTGGACGACGTGCTGGCCGCCTTCGGCTTCGGCCTGGCCGTCTGGCTGCTGGTGGCGACGCTGGTGGAACTGGCGGAGCGCGTGAAGCTGTTCAAGGCGCCGCTGGCCGAGTCGGGCCGCCGCTTCGCCCGCCTGCCGCGCGCCGCCTTCGGCATGACGCTGGCCCACCTCGGCATGGCGTTCATCGTCGCGGGCGTCACCGCCGCCTCGGCCTACAAGCAGGAAAGCGTGCAGGTCATGGTGGCCGGCCAGACCATCACGGTCGCGGGATACGAGTTCACCTTCCAGGGCGCCGAGCGCGTGGAAGGCCCGAACTATTCGGCCGTGAAGGGGCACTTCGGCGTCACCAAGGACGGCGAGCCCATCGCGCAGCTCGACCCCGAGAAGCGCGAGTACACCAGCCCGCCCATGCCCACCACCGAGGCCGCCATCCACACCAACGGCTGGGCCGACCTCTACGCCGTCGTGGGCGACCCCAACGAGGACGGGCCGGGCTTCGTCACCCGCATCTACTTCGAGCCGCTGGTGCCCTTCCTGTGGTACGGCTCGGGGCTGATGGCGCTGGGCGGCTTCGTCTCGCTGACCGACCGCCGCCACCGCGTCGGCGCGCCGACGCGCCGCAAGGTGGCCGCCGCCACCGCCGGGGCCAAGCCGGCCAGCGCCTGAACGACAGCCTAGGACCGACCGACCATGTCCGAGACCAACACGCAGACCGCCGACGCGCCCCAGCAGGAGCCCAAGGGCTCCGGCTGGGGCAAGCGCCTGGTCTTCATCGCGCCGACCCTGGTGTTCCTGGTGCTGATCGGCTTCTTCGTGAAGCAGCTGGGCGAAAACCCCGCCGAGCTGCCCAGCGTGCTCATCGACCGCCCGGTGCCCGAATTCGCGCTGGAGCCCCTGCCGGGCCGCGGCAAGCCGCTGACGTCGGAGTCCCTCAAAGGCGACGTCAGCTTGGTCAACATCTTCGGCTCGTGGTGCGTCGCCTGTCAGGTGGAGCACCCCTTCCTGATGCAGATCAAGGAAAGCGGCTTCGTCCCCATCCACGGCATCGACTGGCGCGAGAAGGACCCGCGCGACGGCATGCGCTGGCTGCAGAAGTACGGCGACCCCTATGACCACGTCGGCCTGGACCCGGACAGCAAGGTCGCGGTGGACTTCGGCGTCACCGGCGCGCCGGAAACCTTCGTCGTCGATAAGCAGGGCGTCATCCGCTACAAGCACATCGGCCCCGTCAATGCCGAGGTGTGGGAAAAGACGCTCAAGCCCCTGATCGAAAAGCTGCGCACGTCATGAGCATGAACCGCCTCCGCACCCTGGCCGCCGCCGCCGCCCTGTCCGTCACCGTCGCCGTCGCGCTTCCGGCGGGGGCGGTGCTGCCCGACGAGATGCTGGACGATCCCAAGCTGGAAGAGCGCGCCCGCGAGGTCTCGCGGAACCTGCGCTGCGTGGTCTGCCAGAACGAAAGCATCGATGCCTCCAACGCCGAACTGGCGCGCGACATGCGCCTGATCGTGCGCGATCGCATCGCCGCCGGCGACACCAACGAAGAGGTCCTGCAGTTCATGGTCGACCGCTACGGCGACTACGTGCTGCTGGAGCCGCCCTTCAAGGCGTCGACCTATGCGCTGTGGTTCGGTCCGGCGATCTTCCTGCTGCTGGCGGCGGGTGCCGGCTATGCCTACTACCGCAGCCGCACCGGCGGCGTTCCGGCGGAGACCGTGCGGCCCGCAGGCCTCAGTGCCGAGGAACGCGCCCGCCTGGACGCGCTGCTGCGCGACGACACCGACACTTCCTCCAAGAGCTAGAGCCGAGCCCCCATCGTGATCGCCTTCTGGATTGCCCTCGCGCTCATCACCGGCGCCGTCATCCTCCTGCTCGTCATGCCGCTGCTGCGCCGGCCCCAGGGCCCGGTGGACCAGGCGACCTATGACCTGGCCGTCTACAAGGACCAGCTGAAGGAGGTGGACCGCGACCGCGAGCGCGGCCTGCTCAGCGACGAGGAAGCCGCCGCCGCCCGCCTGGAGATCGAGCGCCGCATCCTGGCCGCCGCGCCTGTGGAAAAGGCACCGGTCACCGCCAAGGGCAAGAAGGCCAAGGACCGCAAGGCCGCACAGGCCGCCGGCCCGCAGCCCCTGTCGGGGTGGGCGCGGGTGGCCGGCATCGCCTCGGTCATCATCGTGCCGGCCGGGGCGCTGGCCATGTACATCTACCTGGGCACGCCCGGCATGCCCGACCAGCCGCACGCAGAGCGCATGGCCGAGCGCATGGACATGGACCAGCGCGCCGCCGACGAGATGGTCCAGCTGACCGAGCAACTGGCCGAGCGCCTGGAGGCCGAGCCCGACAACCCGCAGGGCTGGGCCATGCTGGGCCGCTCCTACGCCGCGCTGGGCCGCTACGACGCCGCCCTGCGCGCCTTCCGGCAGGCGGTGGAGCGCGGCCAGACCGACCCCGACACCTGGGCGGCCCTGGGGGAGGCGCATGTGGCGTCCCAGCAGGGCACCGTCACGCCGCAGGCCGCCGTCGCCTTCCGCAACGCGCTGTCCAAGAGCCGCCAGGACCCGCGCTCGCGCTACTACATGGGCCTGTTCCAGTTGCAGCAGGGCGAGCCCCGCACGGCCATCGCCATCTGGCGCGACCTGGAGGCCGAAAGCCCCGCCGACGCGCCGTGGATGCCCATGATCCAGGACGCCATCCGGCAGGCGGCCATGCAGAACAGCATTCCGCCCATCGGTGTCGGCCCGGTCCATCCGCTCGACCTGCCCGGCGAGGGCACCGAAGCCGCCGCCCTTCCGGAAGGGCAGGGCGGCGACGACACCGCGCCGGAACCGCGCGCCGAAGTGCCGGAGGCCGGTGCGGAGGACGCCGATCCGGGTGCCGGGATGCGCGCCCAGGCCGACGCCGAGCGCGCCCAGCGCGGCGGCGGCTTTACCGCCGAAGAGCAGGAGATGATCCAGGGCATGGTTTCGGGCCTGGCCGAGCGCCTGGAGGAGAACCCCGAGGACGTGGACGGCTGGCTGCGTCTCGGCCGCGCCTATCTGGTGCTCCAGCAGCCGCAGGACGCGGTCGACGCCTACCAGCGCGCCGTCGACCAGGACCCCGACAACCTCGACGCCCTGCGCGGTCTCGCCAACGCCCAGGCCTCGACGGCCCAGGTGGAGGGCCTGACGCGCCCGGACGCCGCCTTCTACGACACCCTGCGCGCCATCCTGGCCGTGGAACCCGCCGACGTCGCCGCGCTCAAGCTGCTGGGCGAGAACGCCGCCACCGCCGGCGAGACGGACGAGGCACGCGACTACTGGACCCGCCTGCGCGACGCGCTGCCCGAAGGCTCTCCCGACCGGGCCGAGGTGGAGCGCCGCCTCGACCAGTTGGGCAGCTGACGTCCGCATGGACCTGCCCACGACGGCGACCGCCTTCGGCGCGGCAGCGGCCCTGTTCGGCCTGTCCGTCTGGCTGGACCGCCGCCCCTACGTGCCGGGAAAGCCGTGGCGCTTCCCGGCCCGGCTGGTGATGGCGCTGTCGCTGCTGGTCATGCTGGTGCTGGGCGCCCACATCGTCAGCCTGGTGACGGGCAAACCGTTCACCGGGCGCGCGGGGTTCTAGGCTGTTCTTACCCGCCATTCCTGCGAAAGAGGGTGTCAAGAAATCGGCTGACTGCCAGAAGAGGCGTCGCAAGGGCGGCTGACGGAGTGCGTGGGCCCCTGCTTTTGCAGGAGCGACGGATTTCTTAAGATACTGTCCTAGAACAAAAAATCACCCGTCATTCCTGCGAAAGCAGGAATCCACATACGGTGCTGGCCATTCTGCCGCGCTCCCTCTGGTGAACGTCCACCGATTTCTTTACAGCCTCGAAAGCAGGACTCCACTCCCGCTGTCGGCCAGAGGGGCGCGCAGGCGCGTCGGGCCGCCCTCGGCGCCCCACCGACCGCCGCTGCCGTCCCCAGGTTCGCGGGGGAGCGCGAGGGCGAGGCCGGGCCTTTCCCTCGCACCCTGGACCGTCCGCGGCGCCTTATACCGGGTGACACTTGAAATCGTACACTTGTCGCCCGGCAAGGCCGACCGGCCGCCGCGCCTTATGGCGCGTGAGCCTGCGTGGCGAATGAACGCAGCCTCGATGATTTCAATCATCGAGGCGTATTACTCAGGCGCGTCGGCCGGCGGCGGCGGGCTGGGCGCGATGTCGGCCTGCTTGGGATCGGCGGGTGTCGCCGACATGCCAGTCTCGGGCGTGCGGCCGGCGGAAGGGTGGTTGCGCTTGCGCGCCGCCCGTTTCTGCTCCAGGGCCCGCAGCATGATCTCGCGCTGGCTCTCGCGGCGCTCCGCCCGATGGAAGCGGCTGAGTTCGCGGTTGACCCGCTTGATGGCGCCGACAAAGGCCTGTTCCTTCAGCGAAAAGCCGCGCTCGGAGGGCGGCTCCTTGCCCTTGCCGCGGGCCTGCCGGCGCTGCTGACGGCTTTGGGTGCGGGCCTTGTCGCGCAGCTCCCGCAGGCGCTGCTGCCGGTCCTTGAGCGCCGTCTGGTCCAGGTCGCAGATGTGCGGGTAGTGGGTGGCGCGCACGACGTCGAACTCGTCGTTGCCAAGCACGCGCCGTTCCTCGCGCTGGGTAATGCTCATGGGGCTCCACCTCCGTTGCCGATGTCCGCTCAACGCCCGGCGCCCCGGCCGGCGTTGAAGGCGCGAACGGCGGATCCCTCCTCCGAAAAAACGGGCGAAGCGCCGCCGCGCCCCGCCCCGTCTTCGCTTATTCGGCTCATCGCGCGGCATGATGCCGCCCGGCCTCAGCCCATGTCGGTCAGGAACCGCCGCATCTGCAGCACCGGCAGGTCGGCGCGGTTCTGATAGTTCTGGGCCTTGCGGTTGAAGTCCATGTAGCTGTCGTGCACCCGCGCCGTCAGCTCGTCGCGCGCGCGCAGCTCGGTGAGGATCTCCTTGGTGGCGCCGGCGAGCGCCTGGAGGATCTCGTCGTTGAAGGTGCGGACCTCGACCTCGGGGTATTCCTTCTTCATGCGGTCGAAGACGTCGATGTTGTGATAGGTGAAGTCGGCCAGGCTTTCGCCCGCCGAGGCCTGCGCGGCGCGCTGGATGATCGCCTTCAGGTCGTCGTCCAGGGCGTCGTACCGTTCCTTGTTGACGGTCACCTCAAGGGCCGGACCGGGCTCGTGGAAGGCGGGCATATAGTAGTACTTGGCCGCCTTCTGAAGCCCAAAAGAGATATCGAGCCAGGGGCTCACCCACTCGGCGGCGTCCACCGCACCGGACATCAGCGACGGCATGATCTCGCCCGGCGGGGTCAGCGTCACCGCCGCGCCCAGGCGCCGCATGGCCTCGCCGCCCAGGCCGGCGATGCGCATCTTCAGGCCCTTGATGTCGTCCAGCGTGTTGATTTCCTTCTTGAACCAGCCGCCGGCCTGGACGCCCGAGTTGCCGGCGTAGAAGGGCTTGACGCCGAACGGCGCGTACACCTCGTCCCACAGTTCCTGACCGCCCCCGAAGTACAGCCAGCCCGACAGCTCCCACGCCATCAGGCCGAAGGGGATGGTGGAGAAGAAGTTCAGCGTCGGCGTCTTGCCGACCCAGTAGTAGGGCGTGGAGTGCGCCATCTGGGCGGTGTCGCTCTGCACCGCGTCCAGAGCCTCCAGCGGCGGCACCAACTCGCCGGCCGAGAACAGGCGCACCGACAGGCGACCGTCGCTCATGGCGGTGACGTAGTCGGCGAAGCGCTGGGCATTCACGCCCACGCCCGGCGCGTTGCGCGGCCAGGTCGTCACCAGTTTCCATTCCTGCTTGCCCTGGGCATAGGCCGGGGCGGCCAGGGTTCCGGCGCCGGTGGCGGCAACGCCGGCGACGGCGGCGCCGGTCAGGAAATCACGTCGTTTCATGGTGGATCATGCCCTCTTGGCTGGGTCGTCTCTCAAGCAAGCTCCCGGCCCCGACCGGGTGCAAAAGAGTAACAACCGTGATGGACCGATGCCATTGGAAAAAATAAACTTTCGCGACGTACCCGCACGCGCGGATCAGGATTGCCGGCGGGGCAGGATCAGCCACACCCAGGCCGCCACCTGCAGCACCACCACCGCCCCGATGGCCGCGCCGTAGGCCTCGGCCGGATAGCGGCCTTCCGCATCCGCCGGCCACAGATCGATGATGGCGCCCATGCCCCACTGGAAGGCGAAGGCGGCAATGAACATGGTCAGGTTGACGCTGGTGTTGCTGCGCCCCGCCAGCGCCGTCGAGAACTGGCGCGACAGCACGGCGTAGCAGAGGATGCCGACCGTCCCGAGGAACCCGAAGGCCATCCACAGGGGCAGGGGCGCCGCCGTCCAGCCGACAGCCACCAGCACTTCGGTGCCGATGAAGCCCGCCATGCACACCGCCACCACCGTCAGCGTGCTCACGCCCAGCCGGCCCAGGCGCTCGGCGATCAGGCCGATGCCGATCTGGCCGCAGACCATGGCGACGGCGATGAACAGAAGCACGGTCGCCGCCTCGCCCTTGGGCAGCCCGGCCACGTCGCGCAGCCAGGGGCCGGCCCACAGGCCCTGAATCGCCATGAAACCGCCCTGGTTCATGGCCACCGCGGGCGCCACCCGCCAGAAGGCGCGGCTCTTGAAGATCACCCCCAGCTTGCCCAGCGCCTGGGGCAGCGTCTCCTCGGGCACGTCGGCGGGCCGTTTCCTGTCCGGAACGACGGCCCACAGGATGACGGCGGCGGCGACGGTCGCCAGCGCAAGCACGCCGAACACGGGCCGCCAGCCGATGGCCTCCACCGCCCATTCGGTGGGCGCGGTCGCGGCCAGGGCGCCGACGCCGCCCGAGGCGACGACGATGCCGTTGACCACCGGCAGCTTGTCCAGCGGGAACCACTGGGTCATGGCCTTGAGCGCCGCCATCAGGCAGGCCGCCACACCCAGCCCGATCAGCGCGCGGGCGGCAACCAGGGCACCGACGCTGTCGGCCACGGCGAACAGCCCGGCGCCGATGGCGGCGAAGATCAGCAACACGCCTTCCACCTTGCGCGGGCCCAGGCGGTCCAGCGCCAGGCCGATAGGCAACTGGGCCGCGGCGAAGGCCAGGAAGTAGGCGCTGGTCAGAAGCCCCAGGTCACCGGCCGTCAGCCCCACGTCCTCGCGCAGGTAGGGCGCGATGACGGCGTTGACGGAACGGAACAGGTAGCTCAGGAAATACCCGAGCGCGAACGGCAGGAAAACCCGCGCGATCACCCCGCGCAGGGACAGTGTCTCGTGGCCGTTTGCGGCGGTGGTCAAGGGCTTGGCGTTCCGGTCGGGGTGAGGGTGCGGCTGACTAAAGCACGGGGTTTCCCCTTTCGCATAGGGCCACTTCTCCCGTCGAAGAGGCGGCGCCTGCCCCATTTCGCCGGCCGCACAGGAACCCTATGTTTAAGGAAATACGGATATGACGACAGGGGATCATCGGTGAGCCTGACCCGGGAAAGCATCCGCGACGGGATCCTGCAGGACATGCTGGAGCGCAGCGGCGTCTCCATCCACGTGACGACCGAGGAGGAACGCCATGCCTCCATCGCCGCCATGCTGGGCGGGCGCGGCACACCGGCAGAGGACGTGTGGGTGTTCGGCTACGGGTCGCTCATGTGGAACCCGGCCTTTCACCATGCCGAGCAACGCCTGGGCACGCTACCCGGCTGGCACCGCCGCTTCTGCCTGTGGACGCCGCTCGGCCGGGGCTCGCCGGACAATCCGGGGCTGGTGCTCGGCCTGGACAACGGCGGCTCGTGCCGCGGCGTCGCGTTCCGCATCCGGGCGGCGCAGGCGTGGGAGGAACTGGACATCGTCTGGCGCCGCGAGATGGTCTCCGACGGCTACACCCCCCGATGGGCGACGGTGCGCACCGATGCCGGACCGGTGCGCGCCATCGCCTTCACCATCAACCACGGCGCCCCGCGCTACGCCGGCAAGCTGGCCCTGGAGGACGCCGCCCGCGTCATCGCCCACGCCGAGGGCGGCCTGGGCTCCTGCGCCGAATACCTGATGTCCACCGTCGACCACCTGGACGAGATGGGCATCCCCGACCGCCGCCTTCACGCCCTGAGGGACCGCGTGAAGGCCCTGCTGCAGGCCCGGCCCCGCACGGCCGGCGCCGCCTGACCCGCTTGCGATGGAGGCCGCCATGGACCCCTGGCTGATCGGATGCCTGGCCGTCGTCGGCAGCCTTCTGGTGCTGGCCGTGGCGGGGCTGGTGCTCATCGACGTCGGCTTCCGCCCCGATCGCGTGGCTCCCGACACCCTGCCGTCGGACCTGGGGATGGCCTACGCGTCGGTGGAACTGACGGCGGTCAACGGCAAGCGGCTCGCCGCCTGGTACATCCCGGCCCCGGACGGCGTGAGGCGCCCGGCCCCGGCCCTGGCGGTGCTGCACGGGTGGGGGTCGAACAGCGCCCAGCTGTTGCCGGTGGTCGCGCCCCTGCACCGGGCCGGCTATGCCCTGCTGATGGTCGACAGCCGCTGCCACGGCGGCAGCGACCGCGACACCTTCGCCAGCATGCCCCGCTTCGCCGAGGATCTGGCGGCGGCCGTGGACTGGCTGCGCACCGAACCCGAGATCGACCGCGACCGCATCGCCATCCTGGGCCACAGCCTGGGCGCGAGCGCATCCCTCCTGCTGGCGTCGCGGCGGTCGGACCTGGTGGGGGTGGTCGCCATTTCCGCCTTCGCCGACCCGGAAACCACCATGCGCCGCTTCATGGAGCGCGTGCGCGTACCCTACCGCCCCATCGGCTGGCTGGTGAATCGCTACGTGGAATGGCGCATCGGCTGGCGCTTCCGTGACATCGCGCCGCGCAACACCATCCGCCGCGCCCAGGCGCCGGTGCTGCTGCTGCACGGCGAGACCGACCGCGTGGTGCCCGTCTCCGACGCCTACGCCATCCATGCCAACCGCCGCACCGACGAGGACGTGAGCCTCATCGTCTACACCCGCTGCGACCACGACAGCGTCGACCGCATCGAAGCCGCGGCACCGCATATCCTGTCGTTCCTGGCCCGTGTCACCGGCGGCGGACCGCGCCCTGAAACGCATGTGCGGGAGGCCGAGCCGGCGGCCTGACGGGCGGGAGGCCTTGCGCTGGCGCGTAATGGGACTCTTGCGAGGGGCGCGGCTCCTCGCGCTTCCGGTCGGCGCCGCGCTCCTACGCCCCCGTTCCCGTCGCCTTGGGCAGCAGCACGTAGTACCGTCCGGTACTCTTCATGCGGCCGGCGTGCTCCAGCGCGGCCTCGCCGGTGCCCCAGAAAAAGTCGCCGCGCACCTGGCCCCTGATGGCCGAGCCGGTGTCCTGGGCGACCATGAGGCGTTGCAGCGGGCGGCCGTCGGGGTCGACCGTGTCCAGCCACAGCGGCGTGCCATAGGCGATGAAGCGCGGGTCCACGGCCATCGACCGGCGCGGGGTCAGCGGCACGCCCTGGGCGCCGATGGGGCCGGCGCCGGTGATCTCGCGGAAGAAGATGTAGCGCGGGTTGGCCTGCATCACCGAATCCGCCTGGTCGGGATTGGCCTTCAGCCAGGCGCGGATGTCCTGCATGGAGGCCTTGCCCGGCTCCACCAGTCCGCGGTCGAGCATCACCCGGCCGATGCCGACGAAACCCCAGCCGTTGTTGCCGGCATAGCCGATGCGCGTGGTCGAGCCGTCGGGCAGGGCGACGCGGCCCGAGCCCTGGATATGCAGGACGTGCAGGTCGACAGGGTTTTCCGCCCACAGCAGCACCGGCGCCCGGCCTTCCAGCGCGCCGGTTTCGATCTCGGCGCGGGTCCAGTAGCGCACCAGCCGGCCGTCCTCCACCCGGCCCACCAGGCGCGTCGACGGCAGGCTGTCGTCGAACGCCGCCGGATTGATGGTCACCAGATCCTGGGGCACGCCGTAGACCGGCGTCTGGTAAGCACCGCCGCGCTCCCGCGCCGCCTTCAGTTCGGCTTCGTAATAACCCGTGAAGGTGCCGGGCGTGGCCGGGCCGCCGTCGTCTTCCTCCTTGGCGGGATCGGCGACGGCGTAGGGCGCGAATTCCTCCGTCAGCACCCGGCGCAGGGCCGCGTCGTCGCCCTCGGGCACGGCCAGCAGGGCGGCGCAGGCCTCGCGCCAGGCATCGGCACCCGGCCACAGGCCCCTCGACGGCTCGGCAAGGCCCGAGGGCGCGCTGTCGGGCCAGGCATTGCGCCCGGCCATGCGCTCGCAACTGCGGTCCAGGGCCGGCAGCGCCTCGGCCACCGGGTCGGCGCCGAAGCCGGGCAGGGCGTCGAAGGAGACCCGCGTCAGCACCGCCGTCGGCGGGCCCTCGGCGGTCGGTTCGGGAGCCGGGCGTTCGCCGCAGGCGGCGAGGGCGGCGGCGAGGCCGGCAACGGCCGCCACCCGCCGGACGGCGGTGGGCAGCCGGAGGGACGGGGCGGCGGCGGGATGACGCATTCTGGGGAATCCGCTCAAGCGAACGGCCGCGGCCAGGGCCGCGGCCGATGAAGGAAGAAGGGTGGGGCGGCACAGGCTTGCCGTGCCGCCGGCCGGATCACTCCGGCGCGGTGGTGGCGACCAGCTTCCAGTTGGGATCGCGGCTGGTGACGTCGCGGGCGAACGTCCACACGTCGGTCACGTCCGTCGGGTGCTTTTCGTCGCCCTCGATCACGTTGCCGTCGGCGTCCAGCACCATGTTCAGCTGCTCGGACTGGAACAGCACGGTCACCATCGCGTCGTCGCCGCGCATGGCAGCCTCGCGGATCTCCAGCTTGGTGATGCCGAGGATGCGCGTTTCCATGGTCTCGCCGGCGGCGGCGCGCTGGTCGATGGCCCCGGCGAAGCCCTGATAGACCTCGTCGGCCAGCAGCGGCTGCAGCGTCTCCTTGTCGCCCTTGGCGTAGGCCTCGACGATCATTTCGAAGGCGGCACGGGCGCCGCGCAGGAAGCCGTTGGGCTCGAACGACGGATCGCGGGCGTGGATGGCGCGGATGCCATCCTCCTGCGGTGTCCCTTCATAGGACCCCAGGTCCAGCTCCTCGGGCTCGGGCGCCTGCTGGCCGCGGCCGGGCAGTTCTATGACGTTGCCGCGTTCCTCGGCGGGCGATTCGCGCCGGCTCATGCCCATGCGTTCTTCGGCGCGGCGACGGCGTGACTCCTCGTCGCCGGTGCGGCGGCCGAGCACGCTGCGCAGGCGCAGAATGAGGAATCCCGCGACGAGCGCGAGGAAAATGATGTCGACGAACTGAATACCCTGGCTCATATGTCCGTTGCCGCTCCATCGTCGGGGCTGGACCCAAGTGCTTCCCTACGCTACATGGGACGGGCCGGGATAACAAAGCAAAGTCGTCCGCGACAGTCCGATGTTTGCGGCGGGGCAAGCGGTCCCTCCGTACATAAGCCGCGAAGGGACGCAGGGCAAGCATGCCACTCATTCTTCTGGTGCTTTTCATCGCCGTTCCCGTCATCGAGATCGGCGTCTTCATCCAGGTCGGCGGGCTGATCGGCCTGTGGCCGACGCTGGGCATCGTCATCCTGACCGCCGTGGCGGGCACGGCGCTGCTGAAACAGCAGGGCCTGGCCGTCATGCGCCGCGCCCAGGACAGCCTGAACCGGGGCGAGATGCCCCTGCGCGAGGTGTTCGACGGCGCCTGCCTGTTGTTTGCAGGGGCGCTGCTGCTCACCCCGGGGTTCGTCACCGACGCGACGGGACTGCTGCTGTTCCTGCCGCCATTCCGCGACGCCCTGCGCCGGACGATCGTCCCGGCGCTGGTCAAGCGGGGCAAGATGCACTACAGCGCCACCTATACCGACGCCTCGGGCCACCACCACCACCGCCAGTCCGGCGGCGGGGCCTTCGGTGCCGACGGGCCGGGCACGCCGGGCAGCGGGGCGGAGATAGACGGCGACTACCGCGATGTCACCCCCGGCCGGCCCGAGGGCGAAGTGGGCCACCGCGACGGCGACCGCGACGACGCGCCGCCGCCCGAGGACATGCCGCCGCGCCCCGGTCCGCCCCGCTCCTGACGGTGCCGGCCTACCCCGTTGCCTGTGGGGTGCGGGCGTGCTAGGCCTTCGGCAACACATCGACCTCAGGGAGACCGAGTTTCATGGCAGAGGAAAATGGCGCCGCCGGCGCGGCCGGCGACCAGCAGCAGCAGGAACAGCGTCCGGGCCTGTCCATCGCCGGGCAGTACATCAAGGACCTGTCCTTCGAGGTGCCGGGCGCGCCGCAGATCTTCAGCGAGATGAAGAAGGCGCCGGAGATTCCCATCAGCGTCGACGTGCAGGCCCGCCACCTGGGCGGCAACCACTTCGAGGTGACCACCCACTTCGACATCAAGGCCACCGTCGAGGGCAAGCCGGGCTTCGTGATGGAACTGGTCTACGGCGCCGTCGTCCAGTGCACGGCGCCGAAGGAACACGTCCAGCCCATGCTGCTGATCGAGGCCCCGCGCCTGATGTTCCCGTTCGCCCGCAACCTGATTTCCGAGGTGACGCGCGACGGCGGCTTCCCGCCGCTGATGCTGCAGCCCATCGACTTCGTGCAGCTCTACCGCGAGCGCATCGCCGCCGCCAAGGCCCAGCAGGAAGGCGAGGGCGCGCAGGGCGAGAAGACCGAGGGCGACGACGGCAACCAGACCGCCTGATCGACCTCCGGCGCACCGCCAGACGTGAAAAGCCCGGCCCCCGACGCGGCGGCCGGGCTTTTTCTTTGGCCGGCATCCGCGCCCGCCAGCGGCCGCCCCTGCAAAAATCATCGGCGGCGCCGCCACACAAAAGGAAAGAGCGGACACCGCACCGGCATCCGCTCTCCTCTCTCGCCTCGGTCTTGCGCCGCCGGATCAGGTCCCGGTGGCGGCGGGGGGCGTGCTTTCCTTGTCGTCGGGCTTGGCCTTGGGCTCAGAGGTCTTGAGCGGCGAGACCGCCGCCGACGACGGGCCGGCGGTGCCGGACGCCTTGCGGTCGCCGTCCTCCAGCAGATCCAGCGTGCCGGCCAGGCGGCCGCCGTTCTCCACCTCCAGCGCGCCATAGCGCACGGTGCCCGAGATGCGGCCCGTGCTGCGCACCAGCAGGCGGTCGCGCACCGTCAGGTTGCCGTCGAACGAGCCGGCGACTTCGGCGGTGTCCACCGTTACCTTGCCGCTGAACACGCCGCCCTTGGCGATGGCGATGTGGTGGCTGTCCATCTCGGCTTCGATGGTGCCTTCCACGACCAGCGTGTCGCAGGCCGCGATCTCGCCCTTCAGCTTTATATTGGGTCCGACGATGAGGGTGTTTTCCGTCGAGCGCCGGTCCTCCGCCGGGGGCGCGGCGGGGGTGGCCGCCGCCGGCTGGGCCTGTTCACCGGCGGCCGGCTCGGCCGGAGAGGGGGACGACGGGTCCGCGCCGCCCTCGGGCTGCAGCCACGACGGGCGGGCCGATCCTTCGACCGGCTTTCCGCCGACCGTGGGGCCGCCGGGGCGCGGCGGATAGGGGTTGGTGCCCGACCCCGCCGGCTGGGCCGGGGACGCGGACGACGACCGCGGCTCCTCGGCGCCGGACTGCGAGCCGGTGTTGGAGTGATGATCCCTGCGAATCAACGACCGCATTGCCAAAGCCTCCTGCCATGGATTGAAAGCCGCACCAGACTACCTGTCCCAGCCCGCCGATTCTGTGACAAGGATGGGGCAATATGCCGCCGAAAGTTCGGCGCGACTCGGCAGAATCCTTTGCTTTTTCGATGAATGTAGAAGCCTCCGGCGGCGCCGTTGCGCAAGCCCGCCCAAGCGGCCATACTGGACCCTCACGCAAGGGCAAAGGGCAGGCATGGACGACGAGGACATCCGCGACACCCGCGCCGGCCGCCGGCCGGTGGCGCCGGCGCTCGAGGCGCTGCTGGACAGCGGTTACGTCACGGCGTCCCAGTTCCTGCGCCACATGGACAGCGTCCTGGCCGACGAGGCGCGCCCCGTCTACCGCCGCTACGTGGGCGAGATCGACCCGCGCGAGCTGGTGGACATCGCCCGCCAGATCAGCCACTACCGCGCCAAGCACATCGGCGTGGCGCTCGCCATGGCCCAGAGCCGCAATCCGCCCAGCCGTCAGGAACTGGACGAACTGAAGGACCTGCGCGACCGGGCGGAGGAACTGGAACGGGCGCTGGAGGCCATCAAGCAGGCGGTCGGCGCCGATCTTCTCAGCCTCAAGGGCCTTGCCCGCGACCGGTGATCATCTCCGCGAGCTACCGCACCGACATCCCGGCCTTCTACGGCGACTGGTTCCGCCGCCGCCTGGACGACGGCGTCGTGCGCGTGCCCAACCCCTACAACGCCGCCCAGGTCTCGACCATTCCGCTGACGCCGGATGCGGTGGACGGCTTCGTGTTCTGGACGCGCAACGTCATCCCCTTCCTGCCGGTGCTCGACGAGGTGGCGGCGCGCGGCTTCCCGTTCCTGGTCCACCACACCATCCTGGGCTATCCCCGCGCCATCGACCGTGCCGTGGTCGCACCGGAAAAGGCCGTGGACGCCCTGCACGCCGTGCACGCGCGCTTCGGGCCGCGGGCGGCGGTGTGGCGCTACGACCCCGTGCTGTTCACCAGCCTCACGCCGCCCGCGTGGCATGCCGAGACGTTCGACCGGCTGGCGGGGGCTCTGGCGGGCGCGACGGATGAATGCGTGGTCAGCATCGCCCAGGTCTATCGCAAGACCGCCCGCAACATGGACCGCGCCGCCGCCGCCCACGGCTTCACATGGCACGACCCCGACGACGCGGAAAAGCGTGCGGTGCTGGAGGGGCTTGCCGCCCGGGCGCGAGGCCACGGCCTGGCCTTGTCGCTGTGCGGCCAGCCGCACCTGCGGGACCTGGCGCCCTCCGCCGCCGGAGTGGGGGAGGCCGCCTGCGTCGACGCCGCCCGCCTGTCCGACGTGGCGGGGCGGCCGCTCAGGGCGCTCGCCCGGCCGCACCGCAAGACCTGCGCCTGCGCCGCCAGCCGCGATATCGGAGGCTATGACACCTGTCCGCACGGCTGCGCCTACTGCTATGCCGTGCGCAGCCCCGACGCCGCGCGGGCGCGCCACAAGGCGCACGATCCGGCCGCCGACCGGCTGTGATCCGGTGGCAACCTCACCTTTGGAACCCGGTAGTTATAAAGTATACCATTTGGCCTGGGAATGAAAACGGACGCAAACGTTTGCTCGTGTCATGTCTTTGCCTTCTGTTCCGCCAAAAACCGCGGGAATCCACAAGCCCGGCAAGGTCATGCTGCGCCGCGAAAAGGTATATGTACCTTAGAATGAATTCATGTAAGCAGCCGAGGCGTGTATCACCCCTGACTATTCGCGTTTACCCGGCGCTTTCCGTTGGTCCTCAATAGGCTGGCGCCGGCCACTCCAGGAAAGGCCCGGTGCCTACAGTCCCATGAAGAGGACGCCACCCGGGGAGAAAAGTCATGGAACCGCAGACCCTGTCCGCCTTGCGCATCACCGACGAAACCCTTGCCGACCTCGCACTCGCCCGCCCGGTGCTGACGGCCCATGTGGACGAGGTGATCGACGCCTTCTACGCCTTCATCCTCGCCACGCCGGGCATGGCGGAACCCTTCCGCAATCACAAGACGCTGGACCACGTGAAGGCCGCCCAGCGCCGCCACTGGATCGACCTCCTGTTTGCCGGCCGCTGGACCGCGGAGTACGAGGCCAACTGCCGGCGCATCGGCGGCGCCCACGCCAAGTACGGCATTCCCCCGCGCCTCTACCTGGCTGGCTACAGCTTCTTCCTTGATGCGCTGACGGAACACGTCATCACCTTCTACAAGCGCAAGCCCAGGCTTGCCGTGCGCGCCATGAAGGCCGTGCACGCGGCGCTGTTCCTCGACCTGACCATGAGCCTGGAAGTCTATTTCGAGATCGAAAGGACCCGTACCAACCGCGCCGTGGAAGGCCACAGCAGCGACTTCCAGGGCACGGTGGGCGGCATTGTCGGCGGCCTGTCCGCCGCCGCCACCCAGCTGGGAGCCTCGGCAAAGACCATGACCGACGCCACGCAGACCGTCCGCGGCGAGGCCGCCAACGCCCGCTCTGCCGCCGAAAAGGCCAGCGAGAACGTGGAGGCGGTCTCCGCCGCCGCCGAGGAACTGTCGGCCTCCATCCGCGAGATCGAGCGCCAGGTTCAGGACATCTCCGGCCGCAGCCAGGCCGCCGACCGCAAGCTGGGCGACGCCCGTGCCGTGGTCGACCGTCTGCAGACGGCCGCCAACGACATCGGCCAGATCATCAGCCTGATCGAGACCATCGCCAGCCAGACCAACCTGCTGGCGCTCAACGCCACCATCGAGGCCGCCCGCGCCGGCGACGCCGGCAAGGGCTTCGCCGTGGTCGCCAACGAGGTCAAGGTACTCGCCAACCAGACCAGCCAGGCCACCGGCGAGATCAGCGGGCTGATCGGCAGCGTGCGGTCGGCCGTGACCGAGTCCGCCGACGCCATGCAGGAGGTCGGCGGCATCATCTCCGACCTGACGGAAATCTCCACCGCCATCGCGGGCGCCGTGGTGGAACAGTGCGCCGCCACCGACGAGATCGTCCGCAACGCCCTGCAGGCCACCCAGCACGCCCGCGAGGTCCACACGGTGGTGGACCGCGTCGACACCGCCGCGGCCGGCGCCGAGACCGCGGTGGGCGAGGTCGACGCCGCCGCCCATACGCTGTCCGACCACGCCGGCACCATGTCCGACAGCGTCGGCACCTTCATCGGCAAGCTGAAGGACGTGGCGTAGCGCGGCGCGCGAGTGGGCGCGGCGCGCGATTAGGTCAGGCCTTCACCGCCCCGGCGCCCCGGCTTTTGGGCGCGTCGGGGTCGAGCGGCCAGCGCGGGCGGGGTCGGGTGTCCAGCGGGTCGGTGCGGCCCAGGCGCAAGTGTTCCAGCCCCGCCCAGGCGATCATCGCCGCGTTGTCCGTGCACAGGCGCAGCGGCGGCGCGATGAAGGGCAGGCCGGCCTCGGCGGACAGCGCGGTCAGACGGGCGCGCAACGCGCTGTTGGCCGCGACGCCGCCCGCCACCACGAAGGCCGAGCCCCTGAACTCCCGCAGGGCGCGCTTCACCCGGTCGGCGATGGACTCCACCACCGCCGCCTGGAAGCCGGCCGCCAGGTCCGCCTTGTCCTGTTCGGCCAACGGCCCCGGCGGCAGCTTTTCCACCATCTGGCGCACCGACGTCTTCAGGCCGGAGAAGGAAAAATCGCAGCCCGGCCGTCCCTTCATGGGGCGCGGGAAGGGGAAGCGCGCCGGATCACCGGCCTCTGCCGCCGCCTGCACCGCCGGTCCGCCGGGATAGCCGAGCCCCAGCATCTTCGCCACCTTGTCGAAGGCTTCCCCGGCCGCGTCGTCGATGGTGGTGCCGAGCCGCCGGTACCGGCCCACGCCCTCCACCGCCAGAATCTGGCAGTGCCCGCCCGAAACCAGCAGCAGCAGGTAGGGGAAGGCCACGTCGTCGGTCAGCCGCGCAGTCAGGGCGTGGCCCTCCAGGTGGTTGACCGCCAGGAAGGGCTTGCGGTGCACGGCGGCGATGGCCTTGGCGGTCATCACGCCGACGATCACGCCGCCGATCAGTCCCGGCCCCGTGGTGGCCGCCACGCCGTCGATGGCGTCGAAGGGCAGGCGCGCGCGTTTCATCACCTCCGCCGTCAGGCGGTCGATGTGGTCCAGGTGCCCGCGCGCGGCGATTTCCGGCACGACGCCGCCGTAGGGGCGGTGCTCCTCGAACTGCGAGAGCACCACCTCGGCCAGGATGTTGCGGTCGCCGTCGACAAGGGCGGCGGCCGTCTCATCGCAGCTTGTTTCAAGTCCGAGTACGATCATGGCCGCCTATTTATCCCTTTTCACCATCGGGGTCAGCCCTTACAAATCCTGGTCATGACCACGCATCGCACGATTCGCATCGGCACCCGCGGCTCTCCGCTCGCCATGGCGCAGGCCCACGAGGTGCGCGACCGCCTCATCGCCGCCCACCCCGACCTGGCCGAGCCCGGCCGGCTGGAGATCATCGACGTCAAGACGACGGGCGACAAGATCCTCGACCGCCCGCTGTCGGAGATCGGCGGCAAGGCTCTGTTCACCAAGGAGCTGGACGACGCCATGCTGCGCGGCGACATCGAGATCGCCGTGCACAGCATGAAGGACGTCGAGACCAACATCCTCGACGGCATCGTCCTGCCGGCCCTGCTGCCGCGCGAGGACGTGCGCGACGCCTTCATGTGCCTGACCGCCAAGTCCATCGCCGAACTGAAGGAAGGCGCCGTCGTCGGCACCGCGTCCCTGCGCCGGGGCGCCCAGATCAAGGCGCGCCGGCCGGACATCCAGGTGGTGAACTTCCGCGGCAACGTCCAGAGCCGCCTGCGCAAGCTGCACGAGGGCCAGGTGGACGCGACCATGCTCGCCATGGCCGGCCTCAACCGCTTAGGGATGGCCGAAAAGGCCACCGCCGCCCTGGAGCCGACGGAAATGCTGCCCGCCGTGGGGCAGGGCGCCATCGGCATCACCTGCCGCGCCGGGGACTCCGAGTCCATCGCCCTGGTGGAGGCCCTGAACCACCAGGAGACGTACACCTGCGTGACGGCCGAACGCGCCTTCCTGCGCAGGCTGGACGGGTCCTGCCGCACGCCCATCGGCGGATGGTGCCGCTTCACCGGCCCCGATACCATTCGCTTCGACGGCCTGGTGGTGCGTCCCGACGGCACGGGGCTGCTGGAAACCTTCCGCGAGGGACCCGTGTCGGAGGCGCATGCGTTGGCCGATGACGCGGGCAAGGAGCTGAAGGCCCATTGCGGCCCCGAATACTTCATCATGTCCACGGAATGAGGTGGAAAAGCCGCTGATGCGTGTCCTGATCACCCGCCCCCTCGCCGACGCCCGGACGACCGCCGACCTGATGCGCGACCGGGTAGTCGAGCCGGTGATCGAGCCGCTGTTCAGCATCTCCACCATTCCCGCCGCCAAGGTCGACACCACCGGCGCCCAGGGCTTCCTCATCACCTCGGCCAACGGCGCCCGCTCGCTGGCCGAGACCCTGGGGCGCGACCACCCGGAAGCCTTTGCCCTGCCGGCCTATTGCGTCGGCGACGCCTCTGCCGCCACGGCGCGGGAGCGCGGCTTTTCCCAGGTGCGCAGCGCCGACGGCGACGTGACCGCGCTGGCCGGGCTGGTGCGCGCCAAGGCCCGGCCCGAAGACGGCGTGCTGGTCCACGCCGCCGGCACGCACGTGGCCGGCGATCTGGCCGGGCTGCTGGAGGACGCGGGCTTCACCGTCCGCCGCCAGCGCCTGTACGAAACCCGTCAAGCCGTTGCGCTGTCGCGTGAAACCGCCGACCTTCTTGCCACCAAGGGTGTCCACGCCGCGTTGTTCTATTCGCCGCGTACCGCGAAAATCTTCGTGGACCTTGCACGCAAGGCGAAAGTGGCGGACGCTTGCGCGGACATCGTGGCGTACTGCCTGTCGCAGGCCGTGGCAGACGATCTGCGCCCAATCCCCTTCGCCCGCGTCCGGACGGCCGCCGAACCCAACCAGGATTCGCTCCTGGCGCTGTTCGACGCCGACCGGGCCGCCGGCGTGTTCGCTGATGCCGAGGGAGACATCGTCATGACCGACCGTCCGGAGAAGGACGCCAAGGAGACCGAGGACAAGGACACGGGCAAGCCCGCCGGAAAGGGCGGGGCCTCCGACACCGGCAAGGGCAAGGCGGACGCCGGCTCGCCCGCCAGCGGCAACGGACCGGGCGGCTCCGGAAAAGGCAAGGGCGGCTCCGGCACGGCCAAGGGCGGCGGCAAGGACGCCGACAAGGACAACGGCAAGGCCCAGGAGAAGGGCAAGCCCGGGTCCGACAAGGACGCCACCGCCGCCGGCGGCGTGGGCAGCGTGCCGCCGGCCACGGCGGGCACCAAGTCCTCGACGGCGACGGCGGGTGGCGGCTCCACCAGCACGTCGACGTCGACGGCGGCGTCCTCCCCCTCGTCCTCGGGGCCGGGCGGCCCGGGCCGCACCACCGGCGGCCCCGGCGGATCGGGCTCGGGCGGCGGGCAGCCGGCGAAGAAACAGGGCCACCCCGTGCGCAACACGGCCATCGGCGTCGGCGTGGTGATCGTTGCGCTGGGCGTGGCCTACGGCTCCATGCCCTATTGGCGCGACAGCATTCCGGCCGCCTACCAGGGCTTCCTGCCGGCCTACCCGCAGGCCGACCAGCGCCTGACCGAGGTGCAGGCCGAGAACGAGGCCCTGCGCGGCCAGGTCACCGACCTGCAGGCCCGCCTGTCGGACCTTTCCAGCCAGATCGGCAACCTGCAGAGCCGCGTGTCCGAGGTCGCCGACCGCCCCGCGGCCGCGGCCGAACTGCCGCCCGACGTGACGCAGCGCCTGGCCGACATGGAAAGCCAGCTTCAGGTGCTGTCCAACCTGGACCCGCAGGCGCTGGAGCAGGTCGCCGCCGCCGGCGAGGCCGCCGGGCAGGAGGTCCAGGCCCTGCGCCAGGAGCTTGAGGAGATCCGCCGCGGCACCGCCGACGCCTCCACCGTGCTCGCCATGCAGGAACGGCTCGATCGCGTGCAGGGCATGGCGCAGCAGATGGCCTCGCGCCAGGACACGGCGCTGGCCTTCGTGCTGACCGCCGCGCAGCTGCGCCAGGCCGTCGACCAGGGCAATCCGTACGAGGCCGAACTGCGGACCGTGCGCGCCATCGCCGACGAGATGCCCAAGGTCTCGCTGCCCGACGACGGCGTGCTGACCGCCCATGCCGAGACCGGCATCCCGACGCGCGAGATGCTGGGCGAACGGTTCGACCGCCTGAGCGCCGACATCATCCGCGCCGCCGCCGCCCCCGACGACGCGCCGGCCTGGGTGCAGAAGACCGTCCAGCGGGTCATGGGCCTGGTCACCGTGCGCCGCACCGACGGCGAGGCCGTGGGCGACAGCGCGCCCGCCGTGGTCGCCCGCGCCGACAGCGCGCTGAATGCCGGCAATCTTCAGGCCGCCCTGAACGAGCTGTCCAAGCTGGAAGGCGAGGCCGCCGCCGCCGCGCAAGGCTGGATCGACGCCGCCCGGGCCCGCCTGGCCGCCGAGGATGTCGTCTCCGACCTGACGTCCGAGGCGCTGGCGCGCTTCGCCGCCACCGAGCGCGGCACCGATCCGTCCGACACCGGCGCGAACACCGGCCCCGATGCCGGCGGCGCGGCGGGGCAGGGCGCGGCCACGGGCGCCAGCGGTGCAACCGGAACGGGGGGCTGATCCGATGCTACGGGTTCTCGGCTATATCGTTCTCGTCGCCCTTATCGTTGCCGGCGCCGTCTGGATGGCGGAACGCCCCGGCGACGTGACTCTGGTCTGGCAGGGCTGGCGGGTGGACACCTCGGTGCCCATCCTGCTGCTGGCCATCCTTGTGGTGGTGGCGATCATCTGGGCCGTCCTGCGCATTCTGCGCGGCATCGGTGCCATTCCCGGCGTGGTGCGCGAAAGCGTGCGCGACAAGCGCCGCAAGCGCGGCCTGTCGGCCCTGGGCAGCGGCTATGCCGCCGTCGCGGCGGGCGATGCCCGCCGGGCGCGGTCCTATGCCGGCGATGCGGAAAAGCTGCTCGACGCGCCGCAGGCGACGCGCCTTCTGGCCGCCCAGGCGGCCCTGCTGTCCGGCGACGGCGACGACGCGCGCAAGCGCTTCGAGGCGCTGCTCGACGACTCCGACACCGAATTGCCCGCCCTGCGCGGCCTGATGGATCAGGCGCTGGCGTCGGGCGATCGCGTGCGGGCGCGCGAATACGCCGAGCGCGCCTTCGCCAAGGGCCGTCCCGCCTGGGCCGGCGAAACCCTGTTCAACCTGCAGGCCGGCAACGGCGAGTACGAAGCCGCCCAGGGCACGCTGGACGCCGGCGCCAAGGCGGGCATCTTCACCGGCGAGCGCCTGAACACCCTGCGCGCCACCCTGCTGATCGCCCGCGCTGAAGGGGCACTGGCCAACGGCGCCCTGTGGGAAGGCGTGAAGCTGGCCAAGCAGGCGCACGACAGCGATCCGGGCTTCGTGCCCGCCGCCCTGCTGCTGGCCCGCGCCTACAAGCAGGACAACAAGGAGCGCAAGGCCGCCCACGTCATCGAGACCACCTGGAAGCGCAGCCCGCACCCCGACCTGGGCGCGGCCTACCTGGCGCTGTTCGAGGAGGAGGGGGCCCTCAAGCGGTCCAAGCGGGCCGACGCCCTGGCCCAGGTCAATCCCGAGGCACGGGAAAGCCGCCTGCTGTCGGCCGAGGCCGCCCTGGACGCCGAACTGTGGGGCCAGGCCCGCGCCAAGCTCAAGCCGCTGACGGAGGAGCCCGTCGGGCCCCGCTTCGCCCGCCTGATGGCGCGCGTGGAAGAGGGCGAGATGAACGACACGAAGGCCGCCCTGGACTGGCTGAAGCGCGCCGCCGACAACGCCGCCAGCGGCGACCGCTCCGCAGTGCCGCCGCACTGGCAGTGCGAGAGCTGCAGCCATGTGCCGCCGCAGTGGGCGCCGACCTGCCCGGCCTGCGGCACCTTCGCCTCGGTCACCTGGCAGGGTCCGGCGCGCGCGCTGGTGCCGGTGAGCCAGCCCGCCTCGGCGGCGTAAGGCGGAGACTGGAGGACACGGTGTCCGGGGGCTTCCGCCCCCGGAACCCCGATCGAGAGGCGCAGCCTCTCGCGCTCTCCGGTTTTTTTGGCCATCGGGCGTGTCGCGGGTCGGCGAACAGGAATACCCGATATTCCTGCGAAAGAGGTTGTCACGAAATCGGCCTATGATCCGTCGACGGGAGCGCGGCAGGCCGCGCACTCCGCCAGTCGCCCTTGCGGCGCCGTTGGTGGCGACCAGCCGCTGTCCTGACAGCCTGGAAAACCGGCACCAAGCCCCACCGTCTCCGCCCTGTGACCGCCGGGCGACCGACGTGACAAAGCAAAAACGCCGCGCCATTCCCCTGGCGCGGCGTTTTCCGTTGCCGCCATACTCGCACTTCGCGAGGCGGCGGGTGCCCTACAGCGAGCCGCCCAGCACACCCTTGGTGGAGGGCACCGCGTCCACGGCCCGGGGGTCGATCTCGACCGCCTGGCGCAGGGCGCGGGCCAGGGCCTTGTAGCAAGTTTCAATGATGTGGTGGTTGTTTTCGCCATAACGGTTCGCAACATGCAACGTGATGCCCCCCGTCTGGGCCAGCGCTGCATACCATTCCTTGAACAGTTCCGTGTCGAAGTCGCCCAGTTTGTCGCGCGTGAACGCCACCTTCCACACCAGGTAGGGGCGGTTCGACAGGTCCAGGGAGACTTCGGTGGAGGTTTCGTCCATGACGATCACCTGGCTGCCGTAGCGGCGGATTCCCTTGCGATCGCCCAGCGCCTTGGTCAACGCCATGCCGATGGCCAGCCCCGTGTCTTCCACCGTGTGGTGGAAGTCGATGTGGATGTCGCCCTTCGCACGCACGGTCAGGTCGATGAGACTGTGGCGCGAGAATTGCTCAAGCATGTGGTTGAGGAAGCCGATTCCGGTGGACACGTCGTACTGCCCGGTTCCGTCCAGGTTCAGGCTGACACTGATTTCGGTTTCCTTGGTGACACGATCGACGGACGCTTTACGCATGTCGCGAGGGTATCCTTCATGACTTTGAATGCCTTAGACGGCAGTTCAGAAGTGAAAACTGCACGTCTTGAGCGTTGGTGCGGTTGTGAAACAACTGGAGCCGCAAACCGGAGCGCGATATCTTGACTGCGCTCCGGTTAGCATAGATCGGACCTCATGATTTACAACGGTGTATCGCTGTGACGCAGAACCAAAAACCTTTTGAGAAACGCCGGCAACCCATTACGGCCAAGGAATATGGGCCCGATCCGGTCGACGTGCACGTGGGCAGCCGCCTGCGGCTTCGCCGGACGCTTCTGGGCCTCAGCCAGGAACAGCTCGCCGCTGCCGTCGGCGTGACGTTCCAGCAGATCCAGAAGTACGAACGCGGCTCCAACCGGGTCTCGGCCTCGCGGCTGTACGACATCGCGCGCGTCATGGGCGTGCCGATTCAGTACTTTTTCGAGGACATCGACGACGAGGTCACCGGCAAGCGCCCCACCCAGAACCTGCCCGCCATGGCCGGCCTGGCGGAAATGCCGCAGGCTCCGTTCGAGCAGGACCCCATGAAAAAGAACGAGACGCTGGAACTGGTTCACGCCTACTGGCGCCTGCCCAGCGACGAGCAGCGGGAAGCCGTTCTGAAGATGCTGAAGGCCGTCGGCCGCCGCGATTGATCCGGTTTGGCCGCACCACCCGACCTCAAGATCAGGGCGGGTGACAGGCAGATCGGCCGGGATCGGGGGTGATCATCATCCTCTGGGCATGGGGTCCCGTGCCGGACGCCGCGCGGACAGGTGCCGCCGGTCAGCGGCGTGGCGTCTTTGAACCGGTCGCGGAGTCCGGCGTCACGGCATCGCGCGCCTGCAGAAGATGCGTCACGCATTCGGTCTGCCCGGCCTCTCGCGCCGCCTTGACGACCATCGTGATCATCTCGCGCAGGTTCGCCGGGCTCATGCCGCCGCTGCTGGATGCTCTCGCCACCGTTGCTCCCCACCAGGATCAGCGGAGCCACGACGGCGCCGCCTGATACACGGAATACGTATCTCTTAACCCATAGCAATACCTTTGCTTTCCGGCTTTGGCAACCGAAAAGGGCGAGCGTTCATTTTGAACTTCATGGTTGTTGCGCTCCTCGGCAGGGTTGACCCCGAGCCCGCATCTTCCCATCTTCCGGCTCATTCCAAGCCACGGCCCCCGCCCGGGCGGCCGTTCGGACCCACCAACCGCAGCGGGTTCCATGAGCCAAGATTCTTCCGACATCACCTGGCACGGCACCACCATTCTGTCCGTGCGCAAGAACGGCCGCGTCGTCATTGCCGGCGACGGGCAGGTTTCCTTCGGCAACACGGTCATGAAGGCCAACGCGCGCAAAGTCCGCCGCCTGGCCGACGGCAGCGTCATCGCCGGGTTCGCCGGCGCCACGGCCGATGCCTTCACCTTGTTCGAACGCCTGGAGGCCAAGCTGGAGCAGCATCCGGGCCAGCTCACCCGCGCCTGCGTGGAGCTTGCCAAGGACTGGCGGACCGACCGCTACCTGCGCCGGCTGGAAGCCATGATGGCGGTTGCCGACGCCGACGTCTCGCTGGTGCTGACCGGCAACGGCGACGTGCTGGAGCCCGAGGACGGCCTGATCGGCATCGGCTCGGGCGGCGCCTTCGCCCTGTCCGCCGCCCGCGCGCTGGTGGACGTGGACGGCATGGAGGCCGAGGACATCGCCCGCAAGGCCATGAAGATCGCCGGCGACATCTGCATCTACACCAACGACAACCTCACGGTGGAAGCGCTATGACCAGTTTCTCCCCCCGCGAAATCGTCTCGGAGCTGGACCGCTTCATCGTCGGCCAGGGCGAGGCCAAGCGCGCCGTCGCCATCGCGCTGCGCAACCGCTGGCGCCGCCAGCAGCTGCCCGAGGGCCTGCGCGAGGAAGTGCTGCCCAAGAACATCCTGATGATCGGCCCGACGGGCGTCGGCAAGACGGAGATCGCCCGCCGGCTGGCGAAGCTGGCGCAGGCTCCCTTCCTGAAGGTGGAGGCGACCAAGTTCACGGAAGTGGGCTATGTCGGCCGCGACGTGGAAAGCATCGTCCGCGACCTGGTGGAAATCGCCATCAACGACACCCGTGACCGCCTGCGCAAGTCGGTCCTCGCCAAGGCCGAGCTGAACGCCGAGGAACGGGTCATCGACGCCCTGGTCGGCCAGAACGCCAGCAAGGAGACGCGGCAGAAGTTCCGCAAGATGCTGCGCGAGGGCGAGCTGAACGACCGCGAGATCGAGGTCATGGTGCAGGACACCGGCGCCGGCCAGCTTCCCACCATGGACATTCCAGGCATGCCGGGCGCCCAGATGGGGATGCTCAACCTCAACGACCTGTTCGGCAAGGCCTTCGGCGGCCGCCAGAAGCCGCGCAAGATGATGGTGCGCGACAGCTATGACGTGCTGGTGCGCGAGGAAAGCGACAAGCTGCTGGACGAGGAAGAGGTCACGCGCGAGGCCATCGAATCGGTGCAGAACAACGGCATCGTCTTCCTGGACGAGATCGACAAGATCACCGCGCGGTCCGATGCCCGCGGCGGCGACGTCTCCCGTGAAGGCGTGCAGCGCGACCTGCTGCCGCTGATCGAGGGCACCACCGTCGCCACCAAGCACGGCACGGTGAAGACCGACCACATCCTGTTCATCGCCTCGGGCGCCTTCCACCTGGCCAAGCCGTCGGACCTGCTGCCCGAGCTGCAGGGCCGCCTGCCCATCCGCGTGGAACTGAAGGCGCTGACCAAGGACGACTTCAAGCGCATCCTGACCGAGCCCGAGGCCAGCCTCATCAAGCAGTACAAGGCGCTGATGGAGACCGAAGGCCTGACGCTCGACTTCCAGGACGACGCCATCGACGCCATCGCCGGCCTCGCCGCCGACATCAACAAGTCGGTGGAAAACATCGGCGCCCGCCGCCTGCACACGGTGATGGAGCGCCTGCTGGAAGAGATCAGCTTCACGGCCTCCGACCGCACCGGGGAAACCGTGCCCATCACACCCGAGCTGGTGCACGAGCGCGTCGGCGGCCTGGCGGAGAAGGGCGACCTGAGCAAGTTCATCCTCTGACCGCAGCGTCGTTCATCGCGACGGGAAAGGCCGGTACCCGGAAGGGCACCGGCCTTCTTTTATTTTGCCGTCGGCAAGCGGGCTGCCGCCCGCGCCCGCTTGGAAGGCCCGGCCTTCCAAACCATCCAGTTTTTCAATGATGAACGGGACGGCCGCTGGCGAAGGCGTTTGCGACTTCGCTGAGCCGCCATCAGATCGCGGGTGTGGGCGCGTGGCGCGCCCATGAAGCGGGGCTTGGGGCTGCCGCCCCGAGCGCGACAGCGTTCTGCTGTGGGCAGCGTGGCGCGCTGGGATAAAACCAGCCACGGCATACATGACGCATGACGAAGGCGGGCGCCTCCGCCAGGGGAGCACCCGCCTTCGTCATGCCGGAAAAGGAAAAGGGAGCGGCGAATGCCGCTCCCTTCCCTTGACTGTTCTGAAGCAGCCTTCGATTAGAAGGACAGCTGCAGGGCGACGATGCCGCCGGTGCCATCGCGCGACACGTCGGCCGTGCCGGCGGTGTTGGCGACGGCGTTGAAGTCGCGCTCACCCTCGGCCCAGAACACCGAACCGGCGGCGGTGATGCCGGGGCCCAGGTCGTAGGTGCCGTTCAGCATGACCTGCTCGTAGCTGTCCTCGTCGATCTGGGCGACGCCAGCGGCGGCCGAGTCGAAGTCCAGGATGGCACGGCTGTAGGTCACGGACACGCCGTACGGGCCGGTCTCGTAGCCAGCGCCGACGTTCCAGGCGGTGTGCTCGTCCTCGAACGCGACGGTCGGGGTGCTGGCGGTGCGGTTCACGTCGTCGACGTTCATGTAGCTGCCGCCCAGCTGGAAGCCGGCGTAGGACAGCACCAGGCCGGCGCGCCACATGGTCTGGTCGTCGGCGTCGGTGCCGCCGGGGACGTTCTGGCCGTCGTCGGTGATGTAGGCGACGTCGGCGCCGATGCCGACACCCGAGAACTCACCGTTGTAGGCGATGGCAGCTTCCCACTGGTTGCTGGAACCAGCGTTCTGGTCAGCCTGCAGCGCACCGCCCGGGTTCGGGGTCCAGGTCAGACCGGCGGAGAAGCCAGCCAGGGTCGGGGTGATGTAGGACACCGACGCGTCATCGCTGGAGATGGTGGTGTCGGTGAAGGTGCCCGAGGTGGCGCCGCGGAAGTAGTTCTGCGTGTAGCCGGCCGGGTTGAAGTGGTTGTTGGCGACGCCGTTCCAGGTCACGAAGCCCATGACGTCGGTCTCGGCAATGCCGAACTGCGGGGCGTCGTGGGCCAGGATGCCGTTCACGCCGTTGCGCTGACCGGCGACGATCTGACCGAAGGCGCCTTCGATGTAGGCGTACTGCTCGTCAGCACCGGCGGCGCCGACACCGGCCTCGAGCTGGATCACGGCACCGACGGTCAGGCCGTTGTCCAGGGTGGTGGCGCCGGTGAAGTACACCTCGGTGTCGGTGTTGATGCCGGTCGAGGTGCTCTCGACGGTCGCCGGGACGCCGGTGTAGTCGTTGTCGTCCATCGACGTGACGCCGAAGTACTGCTCCATCTTACCGCCGATGCCGAGCTGGATCTGCTCCTGGGCCATGGCCGGAGCGGAAACGGCAGCCGCGGCGATCAGCGCGGAGGTGCCAAGCAGGACCTTCTTCATGATGTCTTCCTCTTCTCTCGCAAATCGTGTTTGCAAAGCCGAAACTGATATCCCGCCGGGGGACCCCCATGGAGGCTTCTCCCCAGCGGCTACGGTGGACAATTAGCCACGAGGTATGAGAAAGGTCAATTCGCCGATCCGGAGAAACGTGTTCTTTTCTGCACACTGTGGCAGCGCTGCAACAACCCCTTCGGCCAGTCGGCTCTCGCGCCCTTGCCTCGCGCGCGGTATATAAAGGTGGCCGACACGGTCGCCGGACCCGCAAACGGGACCGGCCGCCGTCGCGGACCGCATGTCGCATGATGAGAGAGAGTTCATGAAGACCACGTTCAGCGCCCGCCGCCGCACCCCCGCCGTCCGCAGCGTCCTGGTGTCGCTGGCCGCCGTGGTGGCGCTCGCCGCCTGCAGCCAGACCCAGGCGGTGTTCCCGACGGACAAGGAACGCCGGAAAAATCCCGGCGGGACCTACGAGATGCAGACCATGCGTGAGTCCTTTGAGGAACGCGAGACGGTCTTCGGCCAGGGCGGGCTGAACCTGTTCGGCGACGACACGGACTCCAACGGCGGCGGCACCGGCATCGGCGTCAACGCCTGGCTGTGGCGTGCGACGCTGGACACCGTGTCGTTCATGCCGCTGGTTTCCGCCGATCCCTTCGGCGGCGTCATCATCACCGACTGGTACGCCGACCCCGCCACGCCCGGAGAGCGCTTCAAGGCCAACGCCTACATCCTGGGCCGCGAGCTGCGCGCCGACGGCCTGAAGGTCACCGTCTTCCGCCAGGTCCGCGACCCGCAGAACGGCGGCTGGGTGGACGCGCCGGTCGCGCCGGGCGTCTCCACCGAGCTTGAGGACGCCGTGCTGATGCGTGCCCGCGAACTGCGCATGGCCTCCAACGAAGGCTGACCGGCGCCGCCCGCGCCGGCCTTCTTCGCCCGACACGTTCCACACAGACCCAAGCAGGAAGTTGCCCACGATGTCGCGTCCCGACGACCGCTACACCGTCAAGGAAACCGAGGAAAAGTGGCAGAAGGTCTGGGACGACCGCGGCTGCTTCACCGCCACCGAGGACCAGTACAGGCCCAAGTACTACGTGCTGGAGATGTTCCCCTACCCCTCAGGGCGCATCCACATGGGGCACGTGCGCAACTACACGCTGGGCGACGTGGTGGCCCGCGCCAAGCGCGCCCAGGGCCATGCGGTGCTGCATCCCATGGGCTGGGACGCCTTCGGCCTGCCGGCGGAAAACGCCGCCATCGAGCGCGGCGTGCATCCGGGGAAGTGGACGCGCGAGAACATCACGGCCATGCGCGACCAGTTCAAGCCCATGGGCCTGTCCATCGACTGGAGCCGGGAAATCTCCACCTGCGAGCCGGAGTACTACCGGCACGAGCAGAAGATGTTCCTGGATTTCCTGAAGGCCGGCCTCGCCTACCGCAAGAAAAGCTGGGTCAACTGGGACCCGGTGGAGAACACCGTGCTCGCCAACGAGCAAGTGATCGACGGCAAGGGCTGGCGCTCCGGCGCGCCCGTGGAGCGCCGCGAGCTGAACCAGTGGTTCCTCAAGATCACCCACTACGCCGACGACCTGCTGGCCGCGCTGGACGACCTGCCGCGCTGGCCGGAGAAGGTCCGGACCATGCAGCACAACTGGATCGGCAAGTCGGAGGGCGCGCGCGTCAACTTCGACATCGTGGCGCAGCCGGCCGGCAAGCTGGCCTACGACCTGCCGCACGTGGAGGTCTTCACCACCCGCCCGGACACGCTGTTCGGCGCCAGCTTTGTCGCCCTGTCGCCGCACCACCCGCTGGCGGCGGCGCTGGCCGAGCGTGACCCGAAGCTCAAGGACTTCATCGCCGAGTGCGACCGCATCGGCACCTCGGAAGAGGCCATCGAGACCGCCGAGAAGAAGGGCTACGAGACCGGCCTGACGGTCCGCCACCCCCTGGACCCCTCGTGGGAGTTGCCGGTGTGGGTGGCGAACTTCGTGCTGATGCAGTACGGCACCGGCGCCATCTTCGCCTGCCCCGGCCACGACCAGCGCGACATGGACTTCGCCCGCAAATACAAGCTGCCGGTCAAGGCCGTCGTGGCGCCGACGGACGCCGACGTGGACACCTTCTCGCGCGAGATGGCGGTGCACGCGACCGAAGCCTACACCGATCCCGGCGTCGCCGTGAACTCGGGCTTCCTGGACGGCATGGACACGGAAACCGCCAAGCGGGCCGCCATCGAAAAGCTGGAGACGCTGGACAAGGGCACCGGCACCATCCAGTTCCGCCTGCGCGACTGGGGTGTCTCCCGCCAGCGCTACTGGGGCTGCCCCATCCCCATCATCCACTGCGACAGCTGCGGCGCCGTTCCCGTGCCCGAGGACCAGCTGCCCGTGGAACTGCCCGAGGACGTGTCCTTCGACACGCCGGGCAACCCGCTGGACCATCACCCCACCTGGAAGCACGTCGACTGCCCCACCTGCGGCAAGGCGGCCCGGCGCGAGACGGACACCTTCGACACCTTCTTCGAGTCGTCGTGGTACTTCGCCCGATTCGCCGACCCGACCAACGACTCGGTGGGCTTCTCCAAGGCGCGCGCCGACCACTGGCTGCCCGTCGACCAGTACATCGGCGGTATCGAGCACGCGGTGCTTCACCTGCTGTACTCGCGCTTCTTCACCCGCGCGCTGCGGGACTGCGGCTACCTGTCGGCCGCCGAGCCCTTCGCCGGCCTGTTCACCCAGGGCATGATCAACCACGAAACCTACAAGGACCCGAACGGCAAGTGGGTCGAGCCGGGGGACGTGGACAAGCTGCCCGACGGCACCGCCAAGCGCGTCTCCGACGGCGCGCCCATCACGGTGGGCCGATCGGAGAAGATGTCCAAGTCCAAGCGCAACACCGTCGACCCCACCCACATCATCGACACCTACGGGGCCGACGCCGCGCGCCTGTTCATGCTGTCCGACAGCCCGCCGGACCGCGATCTGGACTGGTCCGACGCCGGCATCGAGGGCGCCTGGCGCTACCTCAACCGCCTGTGGCGCCTCGCCGTGGGCTCCGGGATGGACCTGGGCCCCGCCGTGCCCGGCGGCCCGTCGCCCGAGGGCGCGGCGGACGAGTCGCTGGCGCTTGTCAAGGCCGCCCACAAGACCATCGACGGCGTCACGGCCGACCTGGAGGCCTTGCGCTTCAACACCGTCGTCGCCCGCGTGCGCGAACTGACCAACGCCGTCGCCGATGCCGTCAAGGACGGCAAGGCCGACCCCGCCGCCGTCAGGTTCGGTCTGGAAACGGTGGTGCGGCTGCTCAACCCCATGACGCCGCACATCGCCGAGGAGATCTGGCAGCGCCTGGGCCACGACACCATCCTGGCGGAAACGCCGTGGCCCAAGGCCGACCCGTCCATGCTGGTGGACGCCACCGTCACGCTGGCCGTGCAGGTCAACGGCAAGCTGCGCGGCACCATCGAGGTGCCCAAGGACTGCCCCAAGGACGAGGCGGAAAAGCTGGCGCTGGACCTGCCCAACGTGCAGGCGCAGCTGGGCGGCAAGCCGCCGCGCAAGGTGATCGTCGTGCCCGGCAAGATCGTCAACGTGGTGGCGGCGAAATGAGCGGCCGCGGCCTGACCACGCGCCGCGCCCTGCTGCGCGGCGCCGGGGCGGCGGGCCTGGCGCTCGCCACCGCAGCCTGCGGCTACCAGCCCATGTACGGGGGCGGCGCCCGCAACGGCACGGTCTCGCGCCAGTTGGCCGCGATCCGCGTCGGCCGGGCGGGCGACCGCGTCGGCCAGATCATGCGCACCGAGATCGAGCGCCAGGTGGCGGCGGCGGGGCGGAACGTGCCCAAGGTCTACACCCTCACCTTCTCGGCCGATCTGACAAGCACCGAGGTCGGCATCCGCAAGGACGCCACCGCAACCCGCGCCAACATCTTCTATACCGTCGACTACGAGCTGACACGCGGCGACGAGCGGGTGCTGCAGAAGACCGCGCGGTCCATCGCCAGCTACAACATCCTGGACGACCAGTACGCCGCCATCGTCTCGCGCGAGGATGCCGAGCGCCGGGCCGCCGAAGACGTCGCCCAGCAGATCGTCAACCGCCTGTCCGCGTTCTTCGTGGAGCAGGAGGAGGCGTGAAGCTCACCGGCGGGCGCATCGAGGCCTTCGTCGCCCGGCCCGATCCCAAGGTCCGGGTGGTGCTGGTCTACGGCCCCGACACCGGCCTTGTGCGCGAGCGCGTGGACAAGCTGACGCGCGCCGTTGTCGACGACCCGTCCGACCCCTTCCGCGTCGCCGACCTGACCGCCGCGACGCTCAAGGAAGATCCGTCGCGTCTGGCCGACGAGGCCGCCGCCATGGCATTGACGGGCGGACGGCGCGTCGTGCGCCTGCGCGACGCCGCCGACGCCGTCACGGCCCGCGTGAAGCCGTTCATCGAGGACCCCAAGGGCGATTCGCTGGTCATCCTCCAGGCCGGCGACCTGGCCAAGTCGTCGTCGCTGCGCAAACTGTGCGAGGGCGCCGACATCGCCGCGGCCCTGCCGTGCTACGCCGACGAGGGCGCGGGGCTGGAGACGGTGGTGCGCGACACCCTGGGGGCGGCGGGCCTGCGGACCTCGGCGGACGCCATGGCCTTCCTGCTCTCGCACCTGGGCGGCGACCGGCAACTGACCCGCGCCGAGCTGGAGAAGCTGGTGCTCTACAAGGGTGCGGCCGGCGGCGAGGTGACGCTGGAGGACGCCGCGGCCTGTGTCGGCGATTCGGCATCGCTCGGCCTGGACGACCTGAGCAACGCCGTCGCCGATGGCGACGTCGCCGGCACGCAGCGCATGCTCGACCGCCTGTTCCGCGAAGGCACCAACCCGGTGCAGATCCTGCGCATGGTGCAGCGTCATTTCCAGCGCCTGCACCTGGCCGTCGGCGCCGTGGAGGCCGGCAAAAGCCCCGAGGCGGCCATGAAGTCGCTGCGCCCGCCGGTGTTCTTCAAGGTCGCCAACCGCTTCCAGGGCCAGATGCGGCGCTGGACTGTGCCGCTGATCGGCCAGGCCCTGGACCTGCTGCTGGAGGCGGAAATCGACTGCAAGTCCACCGGCCTGCCGGCCGAGGAAATGTGCGCCCGCGCGCTGATGCAGGTGGCGCGGGCGGCCGGTCGGCGGCGCTGACCCGGCGTTCTACTCCGCCGGCGCCGACGCCGACGCCGTGGCGGCATCGGCCAGTTCCCGGCGGGCCTGGCCGATGATCTGGACCGCCGACCACAGGAACAGCCCCGCCATGATCGCCGCGACGATCACGTCCGGCCAGCCGGTTCCGGTGGCCCAGACGCCGCTGGCGGCCAGCATCACCGCCACGTTGCCGATGGCGTCGTTGCGGCTGCACAGCCACACCGACCGCACATTGGCGTCGCCGTTGCGCCAGCGCATGAGCAGAAGCACGCTGCCCAGGTTGGCCAGCAGCGCCAGGAAACCGATGGCGCCCATCACCGGCGCCTCGGGCGTGCCCAGCACGGTGACACGGTAAAGGGTGCTGCCCAGCACCCACAGCCCCATGATCGACAGGCTGATGCCCTTCACCAGCGCCGCCTTGGCCCGCACCGTCGCCGCCATGCCGATGACGGCGAGGCTGATGCCGTAGGTTGCCGAATCGCCCAGGAAATCCAGCGCGTCGGCCTGCAGCGCCTGGGACCGCGCCGCCAGGCCCGCCGCCATCTCGACGACGAACATGGTGGCGTTGATGGCGATGACGGCCCACAACACGCGGCGGTAGGCGCGCGACGTGCCGTCGAATCGGGCGTTGGCGCCGCAGCATTGACCGGCCATGGTCGGCTCCTCAGCGTTTCACGGGTTTGACCTTCATTGCCGGCACCCTAAATTCTCTAGTCGCTATAGCTTCAAGCGGAAAATGCGACTCATGGCCGACCCCACGTTCTCCATCGGCCGGCTGGCGCAGGCCAGCGGCTGCAAGGTTCCGACCATCCGCTATTACGAGCAGGTGGGCCTCATGCCGCCGCCGGCGCGCACGGCCGGCAACCAGCGGGTCTACACCCGTCACCACGCCGAGCGCCTGACCTTCATCCGCCATGCCCGCGACCTGGGGTTCCCGCTCGACGACATCCGGGATCTGCTGGGGCTGACGGAAACGCCGACGGCCTCCTGCGCGGAGGCCGATCGCATCGCGCGCCGGAACCTGGAGTCGGTGCGCCACCGCATCCAGCGGCTCAAGCTTCTGGAAGCCGAACTGGAGCGCATGACGGAGCATTGCGAGTGCGGAACGGTCGACCGGTGCCGCGTGATCGAGATCCTGTCCGACCACGACAAATGCCTGGCCGACGATCATCCGCCGGCGCCCTGACCGGGCGGCCGCGGCGGCCTCCCCTGCCCGCCCCGCGCCTACCCTTTCACCGGGCGGTGCCCGAATACCGCCGTGCCGACGCGCACATGGGTCGCGCCCAGGGCGATGGCCGTGGGGTAGTCGTCGCTCATGCCCATGGACAGGACCGGCAGGCCGTTGCGGCGGGCGATCTCGCGCAGCAGGGCGAAATGCAGGGCGGGTTCCTCGTCCACAGGCGGAATGCACATGACGCCGCGCACCTCCAGCCCGTAGTCGTCGCGGCAGCGGGCGATGAAGGCGTCGGCGTCCTCGGGGTCGATGCCGGCCTTCTGCGGCTCCTTCCCCGTGTTGACCTGCACCAGCACGGGCACGCGGCGGCCCTGCCTGTCCATCTCGGCGGCGAGCGCCCTGGCGATCTTTTCCCGGTCGACCGTCTCGATCACGTCGAACAGGGCGACGGCGTCGCCCGCCTTGTTGGATTGCAACGGACCGATCAGGTGCAGTTCCACACCCGCGAACCGCTCCTTCAGCGCCGGCCACTTGCCCTGCGCCTCCTGCACGCGGTTCTCGCCGAAGACGCGGTGTCCGGCCTGAAGCACCGGCACGATGCGATCCGCCCCGTGCACCTTGGAAACGGCCACCAGCGTCACCGAGCCTTCGCGCCGGGCGGCGTCGCGTTCGGCCGTGGCGATGGCCTCCTTGACCTCGGAAAGGGCGGCGGCGGAATCGAAATCGTCAGCGGTCATGGCGCGGGATCGGGTCCGTGGCTAGGATCGGGGGCATGAAGACCCGCACCTTAGCAAGCCGCCGCGCCGGCGCAAAGACGCGCCGCGTCCCCACCCTGACCGTCACCGACACGCGCCGCATGCCCGATCCGGCGGCCGTGGCCGCGACGCTGCCGCGCGGCGCGGCCATCGTCTTCCGCCATTACGAGGCGCCGGACCGCGAAAGCCTGGGCGTGCACCTCGCCGCCGTCTGCCGCCGGCGCGGGATCAGCTTTCTGGTGGCCGGCGACTGGCGCCTTGCCGCGCGGCTGGGGGCCGACGGCCTGCACCTGCCCGAGGGCCTGGCCCGCCACGGCATCCTCTCCCCTGCCCTGCTGTGGCGCCGGCGGACGGGGGGCCTGCTCACCATCGCCGCACACGATCGCAGCGCGCTCGCCATCGCCGGCCGCCTGAAGGCCGACGCGGCGCTGCTGTCGCCGGTGTTTCCGACGGCCAGCCATCCCGGGGCCGCCACCCTCGGCCCCTGGCGCGCGAGCCTGTGGGCGCGCACGGCGCCCCGGCCGGTGATGGCGCTGGGCGGCATGAGCCCGCACCGCGTGCGGCGGCTGGCCGGTGTGGCCGGATGGGCCGGCACCGGCCTCGCCTGAGCCCTAGGCGGCTTGCCGACGCCCCTTTTCCAGCGCGCGGAACAGGTTGGCGACCATGGCCGCGCCGGCGTCGCCGCGGCTGGTCAGCAGGCTTTCGGGGTGGAACTGCACGGCGCAGACCGGCAGGGTGCGGTGCCGCACCGCCATGACGATGCCGTCCTCGCTGCGCGCCGTCGCCTCCAGCGTTTCGGGCAGCGCCGCGGCGTACAGGGAGTGGTAGCGTCCCACGGTCACCGTCTCCGGCAGCCCCGCGAACAGCGGATCGCCGGCCTTCAGCTGCACGGTCGAGGGCTTCCCGTGCACCGGCGTCGGCAGTTGCCCGAGGGTGCCGCCAAAATGCTCCACGATGCCCTGCAGGCCCAGGCAGACGCCGAACACCGGCAGCCCGCGCGCCAGCACCGCCGACAGGGTCCCCGACAGATCGAAATCCGCCGGCCGCCCCGGACCGGGCGAAAGCACCACCAGGTCGGGCGCGAGGTCGTCGAGCAGCGCCGGATCGAACCCGGCGCGGTGCGTGACGGCCTCCGCCCCCGCCGCCCGCAGGTAGCCCGCCAGGGTGTGGACGAAGCTGTCCTCGTGGTCGACCAGCAGCACGCGCAGTCCCGCCCCCGGCAGCAGTGGCGCGGACGCCGGCGCGGGCGCAGACGCGGACGCGGACGCGGCGGCGGCATCGTCGCGGTCCAGCACGTCGAGAAGCGCACTCGCCTTGAGCACCGTTTCCGCCTCTTCCGCCGCCGGATCGCTGTCGAACAGCAGCGTCGCGCCGGCGCGCACCTCCGCCACGCCGTCCTTCAGCCGGATGGTGCGCAGCGTCAGGCCGGTGTTCATGTCGCCGTTGAAGCCGACCATGCCGACCGCCCCGCCGTACCAGGCGCGCGGGCTCTGCTCCACGGCCTCGATATGGGCCATGGCCGCCCGCTTGGGCGCGCCGGTGACGGTGACCGCCCAGCAGTGGGTCAGGAAGGCGTCCAGGGCGTCATAGCCGGCCCGCAGGCGGCCCTCCACATGGTCGACGGTGTGGATCAGGCGCGAGTACATCTCCACCTGCCGCCGCCCGATGACCCGGATGCTGGCGGGGTCGCAGACGCGGGCCTTGTCGTTGCGGTCGACGTCGGTGCACATGGTCAGCTCCGCCTCGTCCTTGGCGGAGTTGAGCAGCTTGCGGACGTTCTCGGCGTCCTCCAGCGCATCGGCGCCGCGCCTGATGGTGCCCGATATGGGGCAGGTTTCCACCCGTCCGCCGGTGACGCGGACGTACATCTCGGGGCTTGCCCCCACCAGATGCTCACCGCCGCCCAGGTTCATGAGGAACCCGTAGGGCGCCGGATTGCGCCGCTTGAGCCGGTGGAACAGCACCGACGGCGCCGTGGCGGCCGGCCGGCGGAAGACGCGGCCGGGGACGCATTCGAACATCTCTCCGCGCGCGAACCGCGGTATCGCCTGCGAAACGATCCGGGCGTAAGCGCCGTCGGCCATGTCGTCCTTCACGGGCCGGTCGGGCGCGGCGACGAAGGGATCGTCGGCCACCGCGCGCGGCAGGCCGTCGGTCGCCGTGCCGTCGGGGGCGGTGACATCGTAGTCGACGCGGATCGCCCGCCGCGCCGCATGGTCCACCCAGGTCACCGAATCGGGCAGGTAGAGCACCATGTCGCGGTGATCGGCCGGGCGCGGCAGGCGGTGGGGGATGCGCTCGAAGGCCAGCGCGATGTCATAGCCGAAGGCGCCGTAGAGGCCGAGCAGCGGGTCCTCGGGGCTGCCGAACAGCTCGGTCAGCGCCCGGACGGCGGAGAAGGCCGAGCGCTGGCGGCTGCGGTCCTCCTCGGCGAAACGCTCCGGCGGCGCGGCGGCGGTGGCCGTGACGCGGTCGCCATCGGCCGTCACGTGCCCGAGATGGGCCTGGCCGTCGAAGGCGGCAGCCACCGCCGGCAGCAGCACGCGGCCCCGATCGTTCAGGGCGCGCACGCCGATCGCCCGTCCCCGCGCCGTCAGCACCAGCGGCGGATCGCGGAATCCCAGATCGAAACGGCTGTAGCGGCCGGGAAACTCGTAGGACGACGCCAAGAGGACTCCCGGCCGGCGGTCCAGGGCTGCGGCGAGTGGTTCGGTGGCCCCGGCGTAAGGCAGCGGCGTCACGGCGCGGCGCACGGCCAGGCCGCCGGCGGTGCGGTAGGGGGTGGGCGAGGGCTCTGTCATGGGTCGGTGTCTCTCTCTCTCGGTGGTCGAAACTCTCGATCCGGGGAGAGACGGCCCAGGCAGGGCCCGCGTGATGCTTCGGAAAAAGAAACAGCCGCCTCGTCCCCGAGGCGGCGTGTCGTGCTTGCGCGCGAGTGGTCGGCCGCCCCGTCAGTCGGGGCGCCACCAACGGCCCGTGCAGAGGGCGGTATGGATCGCGTGCGTGCTCATGCCCCGAACAGTGCGCGGCATCGCGGCGGGTGTCAAGCACGCGCCGCTGTTGCTATAACGCTGACACCACGGGCAACACGACTACGGATACGGAGACAGGCCATGAAGATCGGGATCGTCGGCTGCGCCGGCCGCATGGGGCAGATGCTGGTGCGCGAGGTGCTGAAGACCGATGGCGCGGAGCTTGCCGGCGGCACCGAGCCCGAGGGCAGCCCCGCCATCGGCCGCGACCTGGGTGCGCTGGTCGGCGCCGAGGACGCCGGCGTCACCGTCTCGGCCGACCCGAAGGCCCTGTTCCAGGCCGCCGACGCGGTGATCGACTTCACCCGGCCCGAGCCCACCATGCGCCATGCCGAACTCGCCGCCGAGGCCGGCACCGCGCTCATCATCGGCACCACCGGCCTGTCGGCGGAGCAGGAGGCCGAAATCGGGCGTCTGGGCGAGAAGACCCCCATCGTGCTCGCCCCCAACATGAGCGTCGGCGTCAACCTGCTGTTCGCCCTGACCCGGAAGGTCGCCGCCACGCTGGGGATTGATTACGACATCGAAATCGTCGAGATGCACCATCGTCACAAGGTCGATGCGCCCTCGGGCACGGCGCTCGGCCTGGGCCGTGCGGCGGCGGCCGGGCGCGGCGTGGCGCTGGACGAGGCCGCCGTCTGGGCGCGCGAGGGCCACACCGGGCCGCGCCAGGCCGGAGACATCGGCTTCGCCACCCTGCGCGGCGGCGACGTGGTGGGCGATCACACGGTGGTCTTCGCCGCCGACGGCGAGCGGGTGGAACTGACCCACAAGGCCAGCGACCGGACCGTCTTCGCCAAGGGCGCGGTGCGCGCCGCCCTGTGGTGCGACGGCCGCGCCCCCGGCAAGTATTCCATGTTCGACGTCCTGGGCCTGGCCGTGGACTGAGGACGGAGCCTCACGCCCACCAGGCGTCGACGTCGTCGATGGTTCCGGTGACGGAAACCGAGGCGTCGGCGCCCGGCGTTTCCAGCGAGGCCGTCAGCGTGAAACCGGTGCTGCCGGCGCCGTGGTTTTCCGCCCCGCGCACGTCGAACGAGACGCTCCAGCCGTCGTCATCGGTTTCGTCTCCGGCCTGATCGGACGGCGGCATGTCGAATTCGACCTTTCCGCCATAATCGTCAAGAAGAGACTTCAAGAATCCGTCTGCGAACATTTGCCCGGCCTCCCTGTTGCGGCGGTATCGCGGAACAAGGATTTGACGGTATTAGAGTATGACTTCGGCGGCAATGCCCCATAGGGGGCAGCCACGGCGCACGTCCGCATCCGCGCATCAACCCTTGCGGCAACGCCCGCTACGATGGTCGGGGATGATCTTACCTCGAAGGAGCGGCCCGGGGGTCAGGTCCGGATCAGGCGGGCGGCGAAAAACCCGTCCATGCCGCCGGCCTCGCCCAGGTGAAACGGCAGAGTCCGCAGGTATCCCTCGGCCGTGACGCACTCCGCCAGGCCGCCGATCTCCTCCGGCCGGACCGGATCGACCGCCAGCCCCGCCGCCCCCGCCAGGCGCGCCGCCCCTTCCTCGGGCTGAAGCGAGCAGACGCAGTAGACCACCGTGCCGCCGGGCGTCACCATCTCGGCCGACGCCGCCAGCAGCGCATCCTGCAGCGCCGTCAACGCCTCGGCATCGGCGGCCTTCTTGAGGCGCAGGGCTTCGGGGTGGCGGCGGATCGTTCCGGTGGCGGTACAGGGCGCGTCCAGCAGCACGGCGTCCACGGGCGTGTCCGGCCGCCAGGTCGTCGCGTCGGCCTCCACCACCGTCACCCGGTCGGCGAGCCCGAGCCGTGCCATGTTGTCGTGCAGGCGCGCCAGCCGGGCGCCGGAGCGGTCGACGGCGATCACATGCGCGCCGGCGGCGGCCAGTTGGGCGGTCTTGCCGCCCGGTGCGGCGCACAGGTCGACCACCGTCTTTCCCGCCACGTCGCCCAGCAGGCGCGCCGGCAGTGTGGCGGCGGCATCCTGCACCCACCAGGCGCCCTCGTCGTAGCCGGGCAGGCTTGCGACCATGCCGGGGCCGCGCCGGCGCAGCGAGCCGGTCGGCAGCACCTCCGCCTCCAGCCGCTCCGCCCAGCCCGGCGCGTCGGCCTTGACGGTGATGTCGAGCGGCGGTTCGTGGAGGTGGGCCTCGGCGATGCGCCGGGCGGCGGCCTCACCGTAGGCCTCCAGCCACGTCTGCCACAGCCAGCGGGGCGTGTTCAGGCGCACGTCCTGGTCCGCCAGGACCGCAGCCCCGTCCCGCGCGAGACGCCGGGTGACCGCGTTCACCAGCCCCGTCAGGCCGGGGGCGTTCAGGAACTTCGTCAGCTCCACCGAGGTGTCGACGGCGGCATGCGCCGGCGTCTCCAGCACCAGGATCTGCGCCGCCGCCAGCCGCAGGACGTGCTTCACCGCACCGTGCCGGCGGGCGATCGGGCGCTGCAGGAAGGCCTTCAGCACGCCGTCGATCTGCCCCAGGCGCCGCAGAGTCGTGGTCACCAGCAGGCGCACGAAGGCGCGGTCGCGGGGTTCGAGCAGGCGGGTTTCCGTCTCGAAGGGCTCATCCAGCGCCCGGCCGTCGTCAAGCACCGCCTGCAGCAGGCGCACGGCGGCATGGCGCGCGGCCAGTACAGGATCGCGCGGCGGGCGCGGTGCCCTGACGGCCCCCTTGCGGGAGTGGGCGGACGCGGGGTCGGAGGGTCGGCGGCGGTCGGTCATGCAGGCTCTTTACGCCGATCGGCCCGGCGCCACAAGGACAACCCGAGGACAGCCGGGGCACCGGTTCGTTGCGAAAAAGAAATGGATGCGCGTCAACCCCAGGGGCCGGTGGCGGCGAGCGTTCCCAGGCCGTCGGTCCCGGCCATCTGGCGCAGGCGGGCGATGCGGTTGGCGGTTTTGGGGTGGGTGGAGAACAGGCTGTCCACGGCGTGGGCGTGCAGCGGGTTGACGATGAACAGGTGCGCCGTGCCGGGGTTGTTCTCGGCCCGGACGTTGTCGATGGCCCGCGTGCCGGTTTCCAGCTTTTCCAGCGCGCTCGCCAGCCACAGGGGCTGACCGCAGATCTCGGCGCCGGCGGCATCGGCGGCGTACTCGTTCGAGCGGCTGACGCCCATCTGCACGATCATGGCCGCCAGCGGCGCCAGGATGGACATGAGCAGCAGCCCCACGAACCCGAGGGGGCTGCCCTCCTCGTCGTTGGACGTGGCGCCGAAGAACAGGGCGAAGTTGGCCAGCATGCCGATGGCGCCGGCCAGCGTCGCCGTGATGGTGCCCGTCAGGATGTCGCGGTGCTTCACGTGCGCCAGCTCGTGCGCCATGACCCCGGCCAGTTCCTCGGCGTTCAGCAGGCGCAGAAGCCCCGTCGTGGCCGCGACGGCCGCATTCCGCGGGTTGCGGCCGGTGGCGAAGGCATTGGGCTGGGCGCTCTCGATCACGTAGACGCGCGGCATGGGCAGGTCCGCCCGGTGGGCCAGTCGCTCCACGATGCCGTAAAGCTGCGGCGCCGTGTGGGCGTCGACTTCCCGCGCCTTGTACATGCGCAGGATCATGCGGTCGGAATTCCAGTAGGCGAAGGCGTTCATGCCTGTCGCGACCACCAGGGCGACGACCATGCCCGCGGTGCCGCCGATCAGCCAGCCGACCACCAGGAACAGGGCGGTCATGGCGGCGAGCAGAAGACCGACGCGAAGGGTGTTCATGGGACTCTCCCATCGCTATATCCGTATTCATGAATAGTGTGCGGCGCGCCGTCGATCAAGAGGCATGCCGCAGTGCAGCAACCCGCCAGTACCAAGGATTTCGCCATGTCCGAGAAGGACCAAAAGATCGATCCCGCCGCCGCCGAGGAAGCCGGTGCCGCCCCTGCCGACCAGACCGAGACGGCCGCCGCGGAGCGCGAGGCCGGCACGTCCGGGGTGCGCAAGGTCAACCTGCGCGACATGCCGCCGTCGCAGGAGGACGAGGTCGGTGGTCCGCGGGGGCCCGAGCCCACCCGCTATGGGGACTGGGAGCGCAAGGGCCGCGTCTCAGACTTCTGACCGACCGGCGTACGGGTTTCATTTTCATTGCGCAACGGTGTTGCGGCGCTTTTTGTTCTTGTAATGTTCTATAGACGCAGATACACTTTTGACTCCCTTTAAGATTGTTCTCGCGGTATTCTCTCTTAAAGAGAGTAATTGGGAGCCGGGAGCCATGGTGAGTCGCAAGACCCTTCTCCGCCTTATCCTGTCCGCCGCGGTGGCCGCCGTTCCCGTCACCGCCGCCTGGGCCGATGCCCTGCCCGGGCCTGTAGAGGCCCGGGTGGTCGACGTCATCGACGGAGATTCGCTGCGCGTGAAGGCGCGCATCTGGCTGTCGCAGGACGTCGAGACCATCGTGCGGCTGGCAGGCATCGACGCTCCCGAAATGCGCGGGCGCTGCGACGAGGAGAAGCAGCGCGCCCAGGCCGCCCGCGCGGCCCTGGAAGACGCGGTGGAAACCGTGGGCGGCGTGGTCATGCTGACCGGCATCGAGCAGGACAAGTTCGGCGGCCGGGTACTCGCCCGCGTCGCCGACGCCAGCGGGCGCGACCTCGCCCGCGTCCTCACCGATGCCGGCCTTGCCCGCCCCTATGAGGGCGGGCGCCGCGAATCGTGGTGCGAGTGACACCTCCGCCGGACGCCACCGCCGTCCGCCCTCGCCCCTCGCCCTCGTCCCTCGTCGGCCTGACGGACTGACCGGCACGCACGGATGGTGCGCTTGTCCTATGATGGCAATCACTTGAACCAACTCAACTTTGTGGCATAGTTCCATCGTAGGGGGTATGCGTGCCGGTCACCTGATCGGATCGGCGCGCCATTCCGGTCACGGGGGACATATGGCCTTGTTCGACAATTTCCGCCGCCTGGTGGGTGGTGGACGCACGTCCGCGCAGCCGGCCGCGCCGAAGCGGCCCGTCGCCGCGGGACCGGTGCGCGTTCTGATCGCGCCCGTGACCGGCGACGACACCGGCAGCCTGCAGCAACACCTGCATCAGGCCCTGGCCGGACGCACCAGCCTGACCGTCGACCTGCACCCCCGCGCGGTCGCCTCGGGCACCGAGCTTCCCGCGCGCATCGCCTCCGCCGCCCAGGCCGGCCGCAACGCCCTGGACAAGGCCGGCGCCGAGGTCCTGCTGTGGAGCGAGATCGGGCGCGGCGTCCTGCGCATCCGCTTCGTCACCCTGCCCGCCCCCATGGAATTCGGGTCCGGCGCGCCGCTGCCGACCGAACACCTGGACCTGCCCGCCGACCTGACCGACGAACAGGCGGACGTTCTGGAAATGCTGGTGCTGGCCGCCGCCCGCCCCGCCGACGACGACATCCGCAAGGCGCGCGCCGACAGTTTCCGCGCCGCCGTCACCGCCGGGATGCGTGTGCTGGCCCGCAACGGCCTGCCGCAAAGCTGCATGCCTGCCGGCCAGGCATGGCTCGGCAACCTGGCCCTGCACCCGACCTTGCGCAACAGCATGGCGGATGTGGAGCAGGCCGTACAGCGCTACCGCGGCGCCCTCGGCCACGGGACGGAGGTACTGGGCGAATCCATGGTCGCCGGCATCCGTTGCCACCTCTCGGCCGCCCTTGCCGCCATTGCCGCCGAGGGCCGCGACAGCGCCGGCATGGAGGAAGCCGCCACCATGGCGCAGGCCGCGTCGGCGATCATCACCCGCGAGACCATGCCCGAGGAATATGCCGCCATCCAGGCGCTTCTTGGCTGGATCTATCAGCGGCGCGGACAGATCGACAACCGCACCGCCCATCTGCGCGAGGCCGTCCAGGCCTACCAATTGGCGTGCTCGGTCTGGACCAAGGCCAGCCATCCGGCAAAATGGGCGGAAATGCAGGTCAGCGTCGGGCGCCTGCTGACCACCCTGGGCGAATTCACCCACACCGGCGAATTCCTCGACCAGGCCGTCGGTGTGTTCCAGGGTGTGGCGAAGGTCTATGGCCGGGCCAAGGCGCCGGTCTTCTGGGCCAACCTGCAAAACAACATCGGCGCGGCGCTGTTCGCCAAATCCAAGCGCACCAACAGCCCGGCCGACCTGAACGCCGCCGCCGCCGCCTACCGCGAGGCCGTCGCCGTGTTCGAGGAACACAAGATCGTCCGCAACGCCCAGGTCGCGAAAAAGAACCTGCACCGGGTCGAGCGCCTTGTGCAGATGCGCGCCGGCGACGCGGGCGGCGCCGAGGGCGCCAAGGCCAAGCCCGCCAAGGCCGACGGCTGACACCGCGGCACCCGGGACCCGGGACATCCGGTCCTCCCTCTGAACGCCTTGCATATCCGTCCGCTCTAATATTAGACTTTGCGGATACAAAAGACGTTCTCGGGAGGATGCGATGCTGTCGCTGACCGACAAGGCCTGGTCCCCCTACGCCGCCGGCGTGGTGATCGGCCTGCTCCAAATTCCCGCCTTTCTGCTGGCCGACACGGCGCTGGGCGCCTCGTCGAGCTTCGTATCCGTGGCTGGCTACGTGGCGTCGGTGTTCGACCCGGCGGTGCGGGACATGGATTATTTCGCCAAGTACATGACGTCGACCAAGTACGCGTGGCAGAGCGCGCTGGTCGTCGGCATCGCGCTGGGCGCCCTGATCTCCACCCGTCTGGCGAAGACCCGCCGGCCGCGCATGTCGCCGCTGTGGCGGGCCGCCCTGCCCGTCTCGGGATTCGGCGGGCGCGCGGCCATGGCCTTCGCCGGCGGTTTCGTCATGCTGTTCGGCGCCCGCATGGCCGGCGGCTGCACCAGCGGCCACGGCATTTCCGGCGTCGGACAACTGGCGGTCGGCTCGATCCTGACCATCGTCGCCATGTTCGTCGGCGGCATCGCCGTCGCCATGATGTACCGCAAGGTCTAAGGAGGCTCCGCCATGACCGTTCTCTGGCTCGTCATCCTGGGCCTCGCCATGGGCCTGGTCTTCGGCATCGCGCTGGAAAAGGGGCGCGTCTTCGAACCCGGCGTGATGATCGGACAGTTCCAGCTGCGCAGCTGGATCATGCTCAAGATGTTCCTCACCGCCATCGCCACCGGCCTGGTGGTGCTGGCCGTGCTCAACGGCAGCGGCCTCGCGCCCCTGCACCCCAAGGGCACGGAATACCTCAACAACCTGATCGGCGGCCTGATCTTCGGCGCCGGCATCGCCATTGCGGGCGCCTGCCCCGGTACGGTGCTGGCCCAGATCGGCGCCGGATACAAGGACAGCTGGTTCATCCTGGCCGGCGCCATCTTCGGCGCCATGGCTTATGGCTACGCCGAACCGGTGCTGGGTCCGGCGCTCTCGGGCGGGCCCGGCAAGCTTACCATCGCGGAAATGACCGGCCTGCCCTACTGGGCGTTGGCCCTCATCCTCGCGGCCGTCATCGCCGGCGGTCTGGTTTTCCTGGAACGCTGGCGTCCGTGGCGCGACGACCTGGGCACCGACTACACGGGTGTGCCCACGGGGTCGTCCGCGCATCACCCGTCGGGGCTTGCGCATCCGGCGGAGTGATCACCGCTCCCAACCCAACCTCCGGTCGACTGCGGCCCGGCACCCTGGTGCCGGGCCTTTTTTCGCTGACGGATCGGCGCCGCTCACCGCACGGCGGTCCAGACCTCCACCTGCGACACGATCAACCGGCCGGCCATGCGCTCGAGCATGACGTGCTCAAGCCGCGCGGACTCCTGCCGTTCTTCCACGCTGACCACCGCCACGTCGTTCACCCGCACGGTCAGGCGCCCGTCCTGGTCGCGCTCCAGGGCGATGCTGTGAACCGGCCCGCCCGCCAGCGAGTCGTCCAGAACCTCGCTGCCGAGCGTGCGGGGGCCGCGGTCGGTGAGGCGTTCCAGTTCCACCCGCGAGCGCGAGGCGAAGGACCCCAGCCGAACGCGGTAGCCGGTTTCGCCCTCGCCGTCGCGCACCGACAGGCCGGCGTCATGCCGTTCGGGATCGTCCTCCAGCGTCACCCGCGCCGTCAGGCGGAATACCGGCGGCACATGCACCGGCAGCGCCAACATGGCCGAAGGCGCGCTCTCGGCGCCGGCCTGGGGCACAGGCGCCGGAATGGTCGGAGGCGGCGCGTCTTTCTCACCATCGGCAGAGGTCGCGCGGCCGCGCAGGCGCTCGACCAGCCGGGTCACGGCCCCGAGTTGCTCCTGCAGCCGCTCGGCGTCATCCGGGGGGCGGTCCGGCGGCGCCAGGGCCGGACCGGTGGGCGGGCTGACGACGCTGCCGGCGACGGCCTGCCACTGTCCCGACACGACGACCCATCGCGGGTCCGATCGATAGGCGCCATCCTGGAAGGTGTCGCGCACCACAAGCTGGGCATAGGGCGCGTCGTAGCGGGCGATGAGGGCGCGCAGTTCCTCGATGAATGCCGCCGTCGCCGCGCCGCTGCGCTCGGCCTGCAGCACCGCGCGGCGCAGATCCTCCACCAGCGCCTGGGCGCGGGGATCGGGGTCGCCCACCGCCGGTTCCTGGGCCGCAACCGGCATCGCCGCCGCCAGAAGAAGTCCGGCGGCGGCGACGTATCGGTGCATCAGGCGCAACGGCCGCAGGCCGTCAGGCGCGGTCGGTTTCGTCGGTCGCGTCATCCTCGGACGCGGTCTCTTCCGAGCCGTACAGGGCATCCAGGCCCTCCTCCCGCAGCGCGTCCTTGTCGGGCGCGGCGTCCGATGCCTCGGCCGGGCCGCCCTCACCGTCGCCTTCGGCCTCGCCCTCGCCCTCGCCCTCGCCGGTCGCGTCGGCCTCTTCGTCGTAGAGCGCGTCGAGCCCTTCCTCGCGAAGGACATCCTTCATGGCGTTGGGATCAAAGGCGGCGTCGCCTTCGTCCTCGTCGCCAACGGCATCGTCGGACCAGTCGATGCTGTCCTCGTCCAGACTGTCGGCGAGCGCGGCCTCGGCCTCCTCCACCGTCAGGGCGTGACCGGCGGCAGTGTCCTCGTCCAGGCCCGCCCCCGGGTCCCGATCGGCGTCGTCGGACCCGCCGGCATCCTCAGTCCCCGCCCCTTCGGGCACGTCGGCCGGGCCGAGTGCATCAAGCCCCTGCTCCCATACCGTGGACTTCAGGTCCTCTTCCCCCACCTGGCTTTCCAGGTCGGCGGCCACGGCCGCCTCCAGGTCCTCGCCCTCGGTCAGCGGCTCCTCGTCCTCGGAACCGGGAGCGCGGTGGGCGCCGTCGGACAGGTGGTGAAGAATGTCGTCCAGTTGCTCCAGCGTATCGTACTCGATGGCGAGCGTGCCGCCGCGGCCGGCAAAGGTGATGGACACTTTCAGGCCCAGAAGCTGCGACAGGTCCCGCTCCAGCGCAAGGGTGTCCGCATCCTTCTCGGCGGACTTGGCGGCGCTCTTTTTACGGGGCTGCTTCTTGCCCTCGGTCATCGCCAGCTTTTCGGTCTGGCGCACGTTCAGGCCACGGGATACCACCCGCTCCGCCAGGACCTCCGGGTTTTCCGAATTGAGCAGGGCGCGGGCATGACCGGCCGTCAGGCGGCCCTCGCGCAGCATGCCCTTCACCGGGTCGGGAAGCGCCAGCAGGCGCATCATGTTGGCGACGTGGCTGCGGCTCTTGCCGACGGCCTTCGCCAGATCGTCCTGGGTGTGCTGGAACTCATCCATCAGGCGCTGGTAGCCCTCGGACTCCTCCAGCGGGCTCAGGTCCTGGCGCTGAAGGTTTTCGACCAGCGCCACTTCCAGGGCTTCACGGTCGGTGAACGCCTTGACGAGGATCGGCACCTCGTGCAACTGCGCCTGCTGGGCGGCGCGCCACCGGCGTTCGCCGGCGATGATCTCGAACAGGTCCGCGTCGTCAGGGTGCGTGCGCACCAGGATGGGCTGTATGATGCCCTTCTCCCGGATGCTTTCCGCCAGATCGTCGATAGCCTGCTGGTCGAAGTCCTTGCGCGGCTGGAAGCGCCCGGACCGCAGACGCCCGACCGGCACCAGGCGTTCGGCCGTCAGGCGGTCGCTCTGTTCCTGCTCCCCGGCGGCGGCGGGGCCGGACGGCGTTGCGCCCGAGGCCTCGGCCCCGGCGGTGGTGGTGTCTTCCTCATCCCCGAACAGGGCGGACAGGCCCCGGCCGAGTCCGCGGCGTGCAGCGCTCATGCCCGGACCTCCTGCTTCTCGCGCTTCAACACTTCGCCCGCCAGATGCACATAGGCCTGTGCGCCGGTGGACTTGAGATCATAGAGCAGCACCGGCTTGCCATGCGACGGTGCCTCGGACACCCGCACATTGCGCGGGATCACGGTGTCGTAGACCTTGCCCTTGAAGTAGTCCCGCACATCGCTGGCGACCGCATCGGACAGATTGTTGCGGCGGTCGAACATGGTCAGCACGATGCCCTGGATGTCCAGGTCGGGATTGAAGGCCTTCTTCACCCGCTCGATGGTCTTCATCAGGTGGCTCACACCCTCCAACGCGAAGAACTCGCACTGCAGGGGCACGATCACGCTGTCGGCGGCCACCAGCGCATTCAGGGTCAGCAGGCCGAGAGCCGGCGGACAGTCCACATAGATGTAGTCGTAGTCCATCTCCGCCAGGCGGTGGGAGACGGCATCGCGCAGCCGCCCCTCGCGGCGGGAGACGTCGACCAGTTCCAGTTCGGCGCCCGCCAGGTCGGCGGCGGACGGCACCAGGTCCAGGCCCGGCACGCTGGTTTTGATGACGGCCTGATCCAGCGCAGCCTCGCCCATCAGGACGTGGTAGCTGGAAATCTTGCGATTGCCGCGGCCGATGCCGAGACCCGTGGAGGCATTGCCCTGAGGGTCCAGGTCGATAATCAGCACCTTCTTGCGGGCGGCAGCCAGGGCGGTGGCCAGATTGATGGCGGTGGTCGTCTTGCCGACACCGCCCTTCTGGTTGGCGATCGCGACGATGCGCGGGCGGCGGGACGGAGACAGGCTATTCATTGGGGCGAACCTCTCGCAGGCGCAAAACGACACCGGACGGGTCGGACTGGCTCGGGGAACGTGTGTCTTCGAATATCCAGATTTTGCGGGCCTGGGTCAATTCTTCGTCTATATTTTGACCCTTCAGAAGCAGCATCTCGCCATTTTCAGCCAAAAGAGGCGCTGCCAAGTCTATTAATTTCGGCAGTGCGGCAAGGGCGCGCGCGGTCACGACCGGCGCCTGGAGGTCCGTCACCTGCTCGATTCGCTGAGTGTGGACCGTCACCGGTGCGCCCGTCTGGCGGGCCACTTCGCGCATGAAGGTGCATTTCCGCTGATCGGACTCAATTACGTGCACGTCCGGCACGCCCATGATGGCGAGCACCAGCGCCGGAAATCCCGCGCCCGATCCGATGTCGATGAGCCGGGGCAGGCCTGCCGGAAGACGCGGCCAAAGCTGCGCCGAATCCAGCATGTGGCGGCGCCACAGGTCTGGAATCGTCGCCGGGCCGACGAGGTTGATTTTTTTCTGCCACTTGACGAGCAGTTCGGCGTAGAGGCTCAGACGGTCCAGTGTTTCACGTGAAACACCGGTGGTGGCCTGAAACTCCGCCGGGGTCATGGGAGGCTGAGGCATGGCTGTAAAAAAGGGCTCCTGTGTTTCACGTGAAACATCGGGAGCCCTTCTTATAGCCCGGCTTACTCGGCGGGCGCTACCTCTGCGTCGGTTCGGCGCCGCTTGACGTAGCCCAGCAATGCCGTCACCGCCGCTGGTGTCACTCCCGGCAGCCGCGCCGCCGCCCCCAGGGTGGACGGCTTGGCGGCGGCAAGCTTTTGGCGCACCTCGTTGGACAGCCCGCCGACCTGCGCATAGTCCAGTCCGTCCGGCAGCCGCAGGGCCTCGTCCTTGCGGAAGGCCCGAATGTCGGCTTCCTGGCGGCCGAGGTAGCCGGCATAGCGGCCCTCGATCTCAAGCTGTTCCGCCACGTCGGCCCGAAGCGCGTTCAGCTCCGGCCACAGATCGCGGAGCCGCGCCATGTCAACTTCGGGATAGCCCAGCAGCGTCATGGCCGAGCGGCGGGCGCCGTCCTGGTTGACCTTCAGTCCGCGTGCGTTCAACTCCTTCGGCGTCATGGCGCACGCGGTCATCAGCGCGCGGCCCTCCTCCAGCAGCGCCACCTTCTCCGCGAAGGCCCGCGCCCGTTCCGGACCGACGACGCCCAAATCAATGCCCGGCTGCGTCAGGCGCAGGTCGGCATTGTCGGCACGCAGCAGCAGCCGGTATTCGGCGCGGCTGGTGAACATGCGGTAGGGCTCCTGCGTGCCCAGCGTCACCAGGTCGTCCACCATCACGCCCAGATAGCCGTCGGCGCGATCCGGCGTCCAGGCCTCCGACCCGCTGACCAGCCGCGCGGCGTTGAGGCCGGCCAGCAGCCCCTGCCCCGCCGCCTCTTCATAGCCCGTCGTGCCGTTGATCTGCCCGGCCAGGAACAGGCCCGGCACCTTGCGGACCTCCAGGCTCGGCCGCAGCTCGCGCGGGTCGACGAAATCGTACTCGATGGCGTAGCCGGGGCGGATGATGCGCGTTTTTTCCAGCCCGGGGATCAGGCGCACCACCTGCTCCTGCACGTCCTCCGGCAGGCTGGTGGAGATGCCGTTGGGGTAGACGGTGGGATCGTCGTAGCCCTCGGGCTCCAGGAAAATCTGGTGGCGGTCGCGGTCCTCGAACCGCACCACCTTGTCCTCGATGGAGGGGCAGTAGCGCGGGCCGATGCTCTCGATCTGGCCCGAGTACATGGGCGCCCGGTGCAGGTTGTCGCGGATGATCGCGTGCACCGCCGGGCTCGTGTAGGTGATGCCGCAATGGATCTGCGTCTGCGTGATCGCGCGCGTCATGTACGAGAACGGCACCGGCGGGTCATCGCCCGGCTGGCTGTCGAGGCTCGCCCAGTCGATGGTCGTCCCGTCCAGCCGCGGCGGCGTGCCCGTCTTCAGGCGGCCGAGCGCGAGCGCCGCCCGTTCCAGGGTTTTCGACAGACCAAGCGCCGGCGCCTCATCGACGCGCCCCGCCGGCCAGGTCTGTTCGCCCAGATGGATCACCCCGCGCAGAAAGGTGCCCGTGGTGATGACGGCGGCACCGCAGGGGATGGTCTCGCCCTCCCCCGTCACCACTCCGCGCACACGCCCGTGGTCGTCCAGGTCCAGGTCCTCCACGGCGGCGGCGCGGATGGTCAGGTTGGGCGTCTCGGCCAGCAGGTCCTGCACCGCCTGCCGATAGAGCTTGCGGTCGGCCTGGGCGCGCGGCCCCCGCACCGCCGGCCCCTTGCTGCGGTTGAGCATGCGGAACTGCAGGCCGCCCCGGTCGATGGCCTTGGCCATGATGCCGTCAAGCGCATCGACCTCGCGCACCAGGTGGCCCTTGGCGAGCCCCCCGATGGCGGGGTTGCACGACATCTCGCCGACGGTTTCCACCTTGTGGGTCAGCAGCAGCGTCGCCGCGCCCATGCGGGCGGCCGCCGCCGCCGCCTCGGTTCCCGCGTGGCCGCCACCGACCACGATCACGTCAAAGCCCTTGGTCATCATCATTTGCCGATACAGAAATCGCGAAAGATCACGTCGAGAAGCTCATCCACCTCGACCCGACCGGTGATGCGGCCCAGCGCCCGGACCGCCAGCCGCAGGTCTTCGGCCGCCAGTTCCGCCAGGTCGGCAGCCTGAGCGCGGGCCAGAGCGTCCACGCACTCCGCCAGCGCCGCCCGATGGCGGGCCCGCGTCAACGCCGGCGCCGCCGAACCGCCCGAAAGCCGATCGGCCACCAGCGCGGTCAGCCGCTCCAGCAGGGTATCCAGCCCGCGCCCGGTCTTCACCGACAACGGCAGCGCCGGCTGCCCGTTCACCGCCGGCGCCTCGGGCACCGCACCCAGGTCCGCCTTGTTGACCACCACCAGCGCCGAGTCGTCAACCAGCGACAGCGTGTGGTCATCCACCGCCGGCCACTCCGCCCCGTCGAACACCGCCAGCCGCAGGTCTGCCTGCTCCGCCCGAGCCCGCGCACGGCGGATGCCCTCGGACTCGATGGTCTCCGCCGCCTCGCGCAAGCCCGCCGTGTCCGCCAGCACCACCGGGTAGCCACCCAGGTCCAGGTGAACGTCCACCACATCGCGCGTCGTCCCGGCGATGTCGGAGACGATGGCCGCCTCGCGCTGGGCAAGGGCGTTCAGCAGGCTCGACTTGCCGGCGTTGGGCGGGCCGATAATGGCGATGTGCAGGCCGTCGCGCAGGCGCTCACCCCGGTGGCCGTCGTCCAGGTGCGACCGCATCTCGGCGGTCAGGCCCTCGACGCTCCCCCAGATGGCGCGCTCGGCCGCCGGGGGCAACTCCTCGTCGGGAAAATCGATGAAGGCTTCCAGGTGCGCCAGCGCCCGCACCAGCCGGTCGCGCCAGGCGTCATAGAGCCGCGCCAGAGCGCCGTCCATCTGCCGCAGGGCCTGCCGCCGCTGGGCCGCCGTTTCGGCGTCGATGAGGTCCGCCAGCGCCTCGGCCTGTGTCAGGTCCATCTTGCCGTTCTCGAAGGCCCGCCGGGTGAACTCCCCGGGTTCGGCCACGCGCAGGCCTTCCTGCGCCGACAGCAGCGCCATGACGGCCTCCATCACCGCACGGCTGCCGTGGAGGTGAAGCTCCACCACGTCCTCCCCGGTGAAGCTGGCAGGGGCGGGAAAGCGCAGCGCCAGGCCGTCGTCCACCTGCTCGCCGCCCTCGCCCGACACCCTGACCCGCGCGGCCCTTCGCGGCTGAGGCAGAGGCGCGCCTGCCGTCAGGGCCGAAAGGGCGGCATCGGCCAGCGGCCCGGAGATGCGGACGATGGCGACGCCGGCTCGGCCCGGAGCCGTGGCGGGGGCGAAGATGGTGGGTGTCATGGAACTATCCTGGCGTTGTGCTGCCAGGGATTAAACCACCAAGACACCAAGACACCAAGGGAGCGGGTGAACGCGGATCAGCGGTCGGCTTCTGTGCAGCGCGGTCACCAAGACACGAAGGACACCAAGCGGGTGTGCTGACGGGGGTGCTGCGGCTTCGTGGCCGGCGCCGTTAAAACTCCAACACACCAAGGCTTTCCGGCTGCGCCGGAATATGAATGCGAGGGAGGCACGGCCTCCCTCGCGCTCCCTCGCGTCCTAATCATAACAATCCCGAAACCGGGTCAAGCATCACCAGAAGGAATGATGGCGCGCCTTCGCGCGCTGTCTTGGTGTCTTGGTGACTTGGTGGTTCAAAAAGCACCGCCCACCGCTGACGCCACGATACCGAAGTCAGCACACCCTCTTGGTGTCCTTCGCGTCTTCGTGGCTATAACCGCACCAAGCCACCGGAGCCCTGCACCTTACTCCGCCGCCTCGCCGACGCGCCCCGCGATCTGCTCGCGCTCTGTCTCCTCGGGGCGCAGCATCAGGCGCTCCACCCGGCCGCCGTCGATCAGGTGGGTTTGCAGGATCTCGTCCACGTCCGCGAAGGTGCGGACCGCGTACCAGATGCCCTCCGGGTAGACCACCATCACCGGGCCCAGCTCGCAGCGGTCGAGGCAGCCGGCGTTGTTGATGCGCACGCCCTCGATCTTCAGTTCCTTGGCGCGCGCCTTCATGTAGTTGCGCAGCTTTTCCGAGCCGCGCCGCGCGCAGGAGCCCCGCGGGTGCCCCTCGGGCCGCGCGTTGGTGCAGGCGAAGACGTGAGCGCGGTAGTACGGCGCGGGATCGGCGGCGGCGGCGGTCACGGAAACGCTACTCCTTGCTCTTGGAGGACGAGCCGCCTTGCGCGGCCCGGCTCATCTGGCTCCAGAAGGCCTTCTGCATCTGCTCCCAGCCCTGGACGCCGACGGGCAGCCAGGTCTTGAACAGGGCCTCGGGCTCCATGGCGCTCAGGCTGCTCATCATGCGGTTCTGGATTTCCTGCATCATGGCGTCCTGCATGGGCTTCACGTCGGGCAGGCCGAGGAAGGTGCGCGCCTCTTCCGGCGTGCAGTCTATGTCGATGCTGATCTTCATGAGGGTCCCCCTTCCCCGCGTCCGGTTGCAACAGAGGCATGGCAACACAAAGTAAGCCACGCGCACCGGGTGCGCAATGTCTGCTCCGCGCCAAACGTCTCAGGCCCGACCCAGAGGGAGACCGCATGATGTCCGGCAACCAGCTCGGCCAGGAAACCAGCCCCTACCTCCTGCAGCACGCCGACAACCCGGTGCACTGGCGGCCGTGGAGCCAGGCCGCGCTGGACGAGGCGAAGGCGGCGGGCAAGCCGGTGCTGCTGTCCGTCGGCTATGCCGCCTGCCACTGGTGCCACGTCATGGCCCACGAAAGCTTCGAGGACGCCGAGACGGCCGCGGTGATGAACGACCTGTTCATCAACATCAAGGTCGACCGCGAGGAACGCCCCGACGTCGATGCCATCTATATGAGTGCGCTGCAGCTCATGGGCCAGAGGGGCGGCTGGCCGCTGACCATGTTCCTGACGCCGGACGGCGAGCCCTTCTGGGGCGGCACCTACTTTCCGAAGGACAGCGCCTTCGGCCGGCCCGGCTTCAAGGACGTGCTGCGCCAGGTGGCGGACGCCTATCACCAGTCCCCGGAGAAGGTGTCCAACAATACGGGCGCCCTGGTGGACGCGCTGCGCAAGGGCCTGAACCTGCCCCAAAGCAGCGAACCGCCGGCCGCCCTCGCCCTACCCGTCGTCGACCAGCTGGCGGAAAGCCTTGCCGGCCACGTCGACCCGGAATGGGGCGGTCTGCGCGGGGCGCCGAAGTTCCCGGTGGTCTTCGCCTTCGACGCCTTGTGGCGGTCGTGGCACCGCACGGGGCGGCAGGAACTGCACGACGCCGTGCTACTGACGCTCGACCGCCTGTGCCAGGGCGGCATCTACGACCACCTGGGCGGCGGCTTTGCCCGCTACTCCACCGACGCGCAATGGCTGGTGCCCCACTTCGAGAAGATGCTCTACGACAACGCCCAGCTCATCGACCTGATGACCAGCGTCTGGCAGGAGACGCGCAGCCCCCTCCTCCAGGCGCGGGTCGAGGAAACGGTCGATTGGCTGGAGCGCGAGATGATTGCCGAGAACGGCGCCTTCGCCTCCAGCCTGGACGCGGACACGGAAGGCGAGGAGGGCCGCTTCTACGTCTGGACCAAAGACGAAATCGACCGCGTGCTCGGCACGGACGCCGACGCCGCCCTGTTCAAGCGCGCCTACGACGTGCGCCCCGGCGGCAACTGGGAAGGCAAAACGGTGCTGAACCGGAACTTTTCCGACGTGGGCGACGAACCGGCCTTGGAAACAAAGCTCTACCGGGCCCGCATGCTGTTGTTGCGGGAGCGGGACAAACGGGTGATGCCGGGCCGCGACGACAAGGTGCTCGCTGACTGGAACGGCCTGATGATCCATGCCCTGGCCCGCGCCGGCGCCGCCTTCGGCCGGCCCGAGTGGGTGGACCTCGCGCGGTCCGCCTACGACGGTATCCGCGACACCATGAGCCGCCCCGGCGACCGCCTGGGCCACAGCTTCCGCAAGGGCCGGCTGCAGGACGTCGCCATGCTCGACGACTACGCCAACATGGCCCGCGCTGCCCTGACGCTGCATCAGGTCACCGGTGTGGCGGATTTCATCGACCACGCAAGCCGCTGGGTGGCGGTGCTGGATGCCGAATATTGGGACGACGCCGCCGGCGGCTACTTCCTGACGGCCGCCGACGCCACGGACCTGATCCTGCGCACCAAGTCCGCCCAGGACAACGCCACGCCGTCGGGCAACGGCACCATGGCCGTGGTGCTGGCGACGCTCTGGCACCTGACGGGCGAGGAGCGCTACCGCCGCCGCGCCATCGACCTGATCGAGCACTTCCGGGCGCTGGCGCTCAACAGCTATCCCCACGGGGCGACGCTGCTGCACGGATTCGAAGTGCTGGAAGACGCCGTGCAGGTGGTCATCGCCGGCACCGGATCGGCTGCCGGGGCACTGGCGGAAGCGGCCCTGGACGCGCCGGCTCCGGGGCTTATCCTGCAACGGGCGACCGATCCCGCCGCCCTGCCCCAGAGCCACCCGGCCCACGGCAAGACGCCGGTGGACGGCCAGGCCGCCGCCTATGTCTGCCGCGGCACGGTGTGTTCCGCCCCGGTCACCGATGCCGAGGATTTGCGGGCGCAGCTTGCGGCGCGCTAAGGTCAAGCTCCCGGCGCCCCGTCCAGGCCCTTTCCTCGCGCGGAGACCCCATGAGCCAGATCTCGCTGCATTCCCCGGTCGGGGACATCACCCTGTTCGAGGCCGACGGTGCCATCGTCGCCGTGGAATGGGGCTGGGTGCCCGACCAGGAGGAAACCGCGCTGCTGGCCGAAGCGCGGCGGCAGCTGGAGGCCTATTTCTCCGGCGACCTCATGGCCTTCAGCCTGCCGCTCAACCCGGCCGGCGGCACCGCCTTCCAGCGCCGGGTGTGGCAGGCCATGAGGTCCATCCCCTATGGTCACACCCGCACCTATGGCGATGTGGCCGCCGACCTGGGTACATCGGCCCGTGCCGTGGGCGGCGCCTGCGGCAAGAACCCCCTGCCTATCCTGATCCCCTGTCACCGGATCGTCGGCGGCAACGGGGCGCTAGGCGGCTATACGGGGTCAGAGGGCGTTGACACCAAGAAGCGCCTGCTGCTGCTGGAGGGGGCCGCCCTGCCCCAACCGGCGGCCTGACCAGGCCCCGCATTTTCAACTGACGACATTTTTTGGAGGAAACCGTGGCGACACAGATCCGCATGCACGAAACCGGCGGCCCCGAGGTGATGAAGGTGGAGACGGTTGACGTCGGCGCCCCCGGCCCCGGCCAGGTTCTTCTGCGCCAGAGTCACTGCGGCGTAAACTTCATCGACACCTACCACCGCACTGGCCTTTATCCGGTGGACCTGCCCTCGGGCATCGGCCTGGAAGGCCTGGGCGTGGTGGAGGCCCGCGGCGACGGTGTGACGGAATTCGAGGAAGGCGACCGGGTCTTCTACGCCACGGGCCCCATCGGCGGTTATGCCGACGAGCGGCTGATCCCGGCGGAAAAGCTGGTGCGCGTGCCGGAGAACCTGGCGGATGACCAGATCGGTGGCCACATGCTGCGCGCCCTGACGGCGCAATACCTCCTCCGCCGCCTCTACAAGGTCCAGCCCGGCGAGCAGGTCCTCTTCCACGCCGGCGCCGGCGGGCTGGGGCAGATCGCCATCCAGTGGCTGAAGCACATCGGCGCGGAAGTCATCACCACCGTCGGCTCCGACGAGAAGGCCGAGGTGGCGAAAAAGCTCGGGGCCGACCACGTCATCAACTACTCCACCGAGGATTTCGTCGCGCGCGTCAAGGAGATCACCAACGGCGTCGGCGTGCCTGTCGTCTATGACGGCGTCGGCAAGACCACCTGGGAGGGCTCGCTGGACTGCCTGAAGGGCCGCGGCATGATGGTCAGCTTCGGCAACGCCTCGGGATCGGTGGAGAGCTTCTCGCCGGCCATTCTGTCCGCCAAAGGCTCGCTATTCCTGACCCGCCCGACGCTCATGGGCTATTGCGGCACCCGGCCGGAACTGATCGAGTCGGCGACCGAGGTGTTCGAGGTTATCGGCACCGGTGCCGTCACCATCGAGAAGGCCACCGTCTACCCGCTGACAGACGCCGTCCAGGCGCACAAGGACCTGGAGGCCCGCAAGATCGTCGGCTCCACGGTGCTGATGCCGTAAATCCGAGCCGTTGACGGATAAGGCCGCCGCTTCGGCATGAAGCGGCGGCCTTTTTTGTGTTTCACGTGAAACACGTTATGGCTCCGGTGGCCGGCGGTTGTTTAAGGGAACCACCAAGACACCAAGGCACCAAGGCAGCGCGCGAAGGCGCGCCATCATTCCTTAGTCAGCCAGCCTTTCCCGGTCTGCCCGATGTGTTGATGAATAACAATCGAGGGAGCGTGAGGGAGGCCGTGCCTCCCTCACATATCATTCCGGCGCCGCCGGAAAGCGGGTCGGTCCGTTGGCGCGACGGCCTTACCGCCCGCACATCTTCTTGGTGTCTTTGTGTCTTGGTGGTTCAAAAACTACCGTCAGCCAATGATGCACCGCCGCCACAATCAGCACACCCTCTTGGTGTCCTTGGTGCCTTGGTGGCCTCGCTCGCGCACCCTCAGCCGCTTTTCCGCCGCGCAAACACCACCGGCGGCGTGAACAGCAGCGCCAGCCAGAAGACGATGTTCACCAAGCCGCCCGCCGCCGGGCTGATGAAGCCGGAGACCAGGCCGGTCACCGCCACCACGGCCACCAGCGTCAGCCATCCCGGCAATCCCGTGTCGCGCAGGCGCTTGGCCATAATGTTGACCTGGGCGAAGACCAGCACAGCCGCCAGGACCACCAGAACCGTATGCACCACCGGCCCCAGGGCATCGCGCACCGCCTGCCCGGCCTGTTCCGGCGTCATGCCGTCGGTCGGCTGGTTGATGCCCATGCCGACGACGACCGCCATGACCGCCGCGCCGCCGACGGCCCAGAGCCCGGCGATATGCCAGAAGAAGGGCACCCGGTGCATGGTGCCGTGGCGCAGGTTTCCGAACAGGGTGCGAAGGATCTTCACGGGATGCGACTCGCCAGAAACAAAGGACAGTTGCCCGGGCGGAACGAGCCGGCTCGCCGGCCCGGAAAGGGAAAGGGCCGCCGGCGGTGTCTCGCGCGGCGGCCCTTGGCGGGGGGAATCAGGTATTCATGCTCTCGAAGAAGTCGGCGTTGTTCTTGGTCTCCTTGATCTTGGAGAGCAGGAACTCCATGGCGTCCTGGGTGCCCATGGGCGACAGGATGCGCCGCAGGACCCACATCTTCGACAGCGTGGACTTCTCGACCAGCAGTTCTTCCTTGCGGGTGCCCGAGGCCGTGATGTTGATGGCCGGGAAGATGCGCTTGTCGGACAGCTTGCGGTCCATGACGATCTCGGAGTTGCCGGTGCCCTTGAACTCCTCGAAGATCACCTCGTCCATGCGGCTGCCGGTCTCGATCAGCGCGGTGCCGATAATGGTGAGCGAGCCACCTTCCTCGATGTTGCGGGCCGCACCGAAGAAACGCTTGGGCCGCTGCAGGGCGTTGGCGTCCACACCACCCGTCAGCACCTTGCCCGACGACGGCACGACGGTGTTGTAGGCGCGCGCGAGGCGGGTGATGGAGTCCAGCAGGATAACGACGTCGCGCTTGTGCTCCACCAGGCGCTTGGCCTTTTCCAGCACCATCTCGGTCACCTGGACGTGGCGCTGGGCGGGTTCGTCGAAGGTGGAGGAGACCACTTCGCCGTTGACGCTGCGCGCCATGTCGGTCACTTCCTCCGGCCGCTCGTCGATGAGCAGCACGATCAGGTAGACCTCGGGGTGATTGGCGGCGATGGAGGACGCCAGGTTCTGCAGCATCACGGTCTTGCCGGTGCGCGGCGGGGCGACCAGCAGGGCGCGCTGCCCCTTGCCCAGCGGCGCCACCAGGTCGATGACGCGCGCGGTGCGATCCTTCTTCGTCGGATCGTCGATTTCCAGGTTCAGCTTCTGGTCGGGGTAGAGCGGCGTAAGGTTGTCGAAGTTGATGCGGTGCCGCACCGCCTCCGGCGCCTCGAAGTTGATCTGGTTGACCTTGAGAAGCGCGAAGTAGCGCTCGCCGTCCTTGGGCGCGCGGATCTGGCCTTCCACCGTGTCGCCGGTGCGCAGGCCGAAGCGCCGCACCTGGCTGGGGCTGACGTAGATGTCGTCCGGCCCCGGCAGGTAGTTGGCTTCCGGCGCCCGGAGGAACCCGAATCCGTCCTGCAAAATCTCCAGCACACCATCACCGTAGATGGGCGTGTCGTTCTCGGCGAGCTGCTTGAGAATGGCGAACATCATGTCCTGCTTGCGCAGGGACGAGGCGTTCTCGACCTCAAGTTCCTCGGCGAACGCCAGCAGTTCGGCGGGGGATTTCTGCTTCAGCTCCTGAAGGTGCATGATCTTTCCAGGCGATATCAAACGGGAATGGGGACCGGCTAGGCGGCAACGGCGGGGGAGAATGCGCGAGGCGATCCGGTCGACAGGCGATATGTCGGTATGGAGCGGGGTCAGCCCTGGATGAAGGCTGATACGGCGCCGGGCCCGTGGCCGGATTGTCGCGAATGTGGGGTGGGTGCGTTTGTGGCGGGCCCAGGACGGGCCCGCGTTTCAGGTCACCATACGCAAACGGGTTTGCAAGTCAAACGAATCTTACAGCCGGAACAATCAACGGCTCCGTTCGTTCCACCGCGCCAGCGGAAGATGGGCAGGAAAGCAGAAAAAACAAGACGGGCAGCCCCGAAAGGCACCGCCCGTCCGCATCAAGGACCACCAAAGGTCAGAACCACTTGAAGATCACCAGCGGGATGATGGCCAGCAGCAGAACCGTCGGAACCTCGTTCATCCAGCGATAGAACTTGTGGCCGCGGCTGTTGGTGTCATTCAGGAAGTCCTTGCGCCACTTGGCGTAGGCGCCGTGCATCCCGGCCATCAGCAGCACCAGCAGCAGCTTGGTGTGCATCCACCCCGCCGTCGCCCAGGTGGGGAACATCAGCAGCAGGCCGGTGATGAACACCACGATGATGGAAGGGTTCATGATCCCCTTCAGCAGCCGGCGCTCCATGACCTTGAAGGTTTCCGACGTGGGCGTCCCCGCCCCCTCCATGGCGTGATAGACGTAAAGCCTGGGCAGGTAGAACAGGCCGGCCATCCAGGTGATGACCGAAATGATGTGCAACACCTTGACCCAGTTGTAGATTTCGCTGCCGTAGTCCAGCACGGTTGATGTCTCCCCTCGGCTCGGTCCGGGTGGTTTAAAGGGCGGCCTGCGCCGGCGCGACGGCGGCCTCGCCGTGAGCATGGGCGGACGTGCGGTTGGGGCAGCGGCCGCAGGTCCCCGGGCACAGCCGGCCGCCCTTCTCGCTGACGGGGGTGTCGCCGGAGGCCGCCGCCTGGCGGACCAGCCCGGCCAGCCCCTCGATGAACGGCGGCGCCGACAGCACGGTAGAGACGCGGCGGTAGAGCGGCACGCCGCTCTGCTCCGCCAGTTCGCCATACTCGATGTCCAGTTCCACCAGCGTTTCCGAGTGTTCCGACACGAAGGCGATGGGCACCACCACCAGCGGCCGCTTCTCCGCCCCCGCCGCCTGGATTTCGTCGTCGGTGGCCGGGCCGATCCATTCCAGCGGGCCGACGCGGCTCTGGTAGGTGACCTTCCAGTCGAGGTCCGGGCGGTTCAGGTGCGCGGCGACGGCGGCCGACGTCTGCTCCACCTGCCATTGGTAGGGGTCGCCGGCCTCGATGACCTTCTTGGGCAGGCCGTGGGCGGAGAACAGCACCCGCGGCGGCGGAAGATCGCCCCGCTCGGCCTCCAGCGCATCCAGCGTCTCGGCCAGCAGGGCCGCCTGGGCGCGCACGAAGCCGGGGTCGGTGGGGTAGCAGCAGACCGATACCGTATCGGCCGTCAGCCCCTGCCGGGCGGCCTCCCGCGTCCATTCCCCGATGGAGGAGCCCGACGTGGTGGAGGAATACTGCGGGTAGAGCGGCAGCAGGACGACCTTTTCGGCCCCGAAATCTTTCACCCGTTTGACCGTCTCGGCCGTCAACGGATGCCAGTAGCGCATGGCGATGAAGACGCCCACCTCGTCGGCCGCGCCCTTCAACGCCGCCTGAAGGGCCGTCGCCTGGTCCTGCGTGTGGGGCAGCAGGGGCGAGCGGCCGTCCAGGTTGGCGTAGATTTCCCGCGCCACCGGCGCCCGGCGGCGGCTTATGACCTGCGCCAGCGCCCAGCGAACGGGCTTCGGCGCGCCGATGATGGCCGGGTCGTTGAACAGGTTGAACAGGAACGGCCGGATGGCCTCCGGGCTGTCGGGACCGCCCAGGTTGAAAAGAACGACGGCAAGCTTCTTCATCGGCAATCCGATTGCGGCTGGGAACGCGAAACGGGTGGACGGAGGCTTCTACGTCAGGAACCGGCCTTTCGGATGTGTTCGACCATCATCGCCACGTTCTCCGGCGGCGTCTCCGGCGTGATGCCGTGGCCCAGGTTGAAGATGAACGGCCCCTTGCCCAGCACGTCCAGCGTGCGGTCGATGCGGTCCAGCATGGCCTGGCCGCCGGCGATGAGCAGGATGGGGTCCAGGTTGCCCTGCACCGGGCAGCGCGGCTGGATGTGGTCGCGGGCGTAGTCCAGCGGCACGGTGGTGTCCAGGCTGACGGCGTCCACGCCCGTCTTCTCGATGAAGGCGGGATACATGGGGCCGGCGCCGCGCGGGAAGCCGATGACCTTGGTGCCCGGCCGCGCCTCCTTCACCCGGCGGGTGATGTCAGCGATGGGGCGGATGGACCAGCGCTCGAAGGCGTCGTCGGCCAGCACGCCGGCCCAGCTGTCGAAGATCTGCAGGGCCTCGGCGCCGGCGTCCACCTGTTCGATCAGGTAGGCCGTGGTGGCGTCGACCAGCATCCCGATCAGGCGGTCGAAGCCCTCGGGGTCGCTGTAGGCCCATTTCTTGGTGTTGGCGTAGTCCTTGGACCCGCCGCCTTCCACCATGTAGGTGGCCACCGTCCAGGGCGCGCCGCAGAACCCGATGAGCGCGGTCGCCGGCGGTATCTCCTTGCCAAGCCTCCGCACGGTCTCGAACACGGGCGCGAGGGTGGGAAGGACGCGCGATGGGTCCAGGCTGCCCAGCTCCTCCACCGACCGCACCGGATCAAGCTTGGGCCCCTCGCCCTTCACGAACCGGAGCGGCTGCCCCAGCGCGTGCGGGATCACCAGGATGTCCGAGAACAGGATGGCGGCGTCGAAGCCGTAGCGGCGCAGCGGCTGGTGCGTCACCTCGACGGCGTAGTCGGGCGTGTAGCAGAGCGTCAGGAAGTCGCCGGCCTTGGCCCGCACCTCCCGGTATTCGGGCAGGTAGCGGCCGGCCTGGCGCATGAGCCAGATGGGGGGCGGGCTGAGCGTTTCTCCGTTCAGGACACGGAGGAAGCGCTTCTCGGAGGTCTCAGGCATGGCGGTTCCGGGCTGTTTTCCACGGTCCCTCATAACAGAGAGGGGTGTTGGGGTGAAATGTTGTAGTGGCTTGTTGGTCCTGTGAATCCTGTGGATTAGAGTCCGTCCCCAGGTTTGTCCACAGCGACTCGGACGGCCTGTGGGTGTTTCACGTGAAACTGTGGATCGGACGGGGACGTCCCGCCAGACTCGCCCTGGACTCCGCCGAGTCGCACACACGGTGGAGAACCCTGGGGATAACGTGGATAACTCGGCCACCAGAGTGCCTTGTCCACGACTCCCCCGCAAGCCGCGCCGCACAATCCCCATGAGCGCGGCATCGGGGGCGGTCGCAGGGGCAAGGTGTGTGAAATTTTCGCCCCGGGGGCGCGGCAGCCACTTATCCCCGACTCGCGGGCGTTATCCACAGGCACCGAGTCGCGTTTTTGCGGAAGGAAAGAGGATCCATCGTGCGCAGCTTCCATCTTCACCTGATCTCGGACTCCAGCGGCGAGACCGTCAGCGCCATCGCCCGCGCCTGCCTGGTGCAGTTGTCCGAGGTGCACGCCGAGCAGCACCTGTGGTGGCTGGTGCGCACCCGCGGCCAGGCCCTGCGGGCGCTGGAAGGCGTGCAGGCCGCCCCGGGCGTGGTGCTGTGCACCGTCGTCGACCCGGAAATCCGCGCCCTGCTGGAACAGGGCTGCCGCGAGGCGGAGGTGCCCTTCATCCCCGTGCTCGATCCCGTCATGCAGGCGCTGGGCGGCTATCTTCAGGTGGAAGTGGGCCGCGAGCCGGGCCGCCAGCATGTGCCCGATGCCGACTACTTCCGCCGTATCGACGCCATCCACTATTCCATGGAACACGACGACGGCCAGGGCATGGACCGGTTGGGGGAAGCGGACATCATCATCATGGGCGTCTCGCGCACCTCCAAGACGCCCACCTGCATGTACCTGGCCAACCGCGGCCTGAAGGCGGCCAACGTGCCGCTGGTGCCGGGCATCGGCATCCCCGACGAGGTGCTGCGCCTCAAGCGCCCGCTCATGGTGGGCCTGACCCGCGACCCGCGCAGCCTGGCCGACATCCGCAAGACGCGGCTGAAGGTGATGAACGACGAGGCCAACACCGATTACGCCGACGTGGAGCGCGTGCGCGAAGAGGTCCTGACCGCCCGGCGCCTGTTCACCCGCCACGGCTGGCCGGTCATCGACGTCACCCGCCGCAGCATTGAGGAAGCGGCGGCGGCCATCATGCAGCTGCACCGGAACCGGGCGGAGTGAGGCGGTTGTTGTAGAACCACCAAGACACCAAGGCACCAAGACAGCGCGCGAAGGCGCGCCATCATCATTCCGGCAGCCGTTGTCGCCCGGTCTTCGCCATGATGATGAAAAGGAATCGCGGGAGCGCGAGGGAGGCCTGGCCTCCCTCGCACCAAATTCCGGCGCAGTCGGAAAGCCTTGGTGTCTTGGTGTCTTGGTGGTTCAAAATCCCTTCTCGGGGCGCTACAACCGAACCAGGGACCCCCCGCGAAGGAGCCTCCATGACCCAGTTGATCCTGGCTTCCGGCAGCCGCACGCGGCAGAAGATGCTGGCCGATGCCGGCGTGCCGTTCACCGTCGAGGTGCCGCGCGTCGACGAGGACGGCGTCAAGGCCGGCATGAAGAACGAAGGCGCCAAGCCCGGCGACGTGGCCGAGGCCCTCGCCGAGTTGAAGGCCACCCGCGTCAGCCGCAAGCATCCCGAGGCCCTGGTGGTCGGCGCCGACCAGATGCTCGCGTGCGAGGGGCTGTGGTACGACAAGCCGCACGATATCGAAGCCGCCCGTGCCCAGCTTCACGGCCTGCGCGGACGGACGCACGAGCTGGTCTCCTGCGCCGTGGTCGTTCAGGGCGGCAAGCGCATCTGGCACCACATCGACAGCGCCAAGCTGACCATGCGGCCGTTCTCCGAGGATTTCCTGTCCGAGTACCTGGAGAAGGTGGGCGAGGACGCGACTCACTCCGTCGGCGGATACCAGATCGAGGGGCTGGGGGCGCAGCTGTTCACCCACGTGCGGGGCGACTACTTCACCATCCTGGGGATGCCGCTGCTGCCGCTTCTGGACGTGCTGCGCAATCATGGGGTTCTGACACCATGATGATGTCCGGCAAGACCCGCGTCGCCGGCGTCATGGGATGGCCGGTGACGCATTCCCGAAGCCCGCGCCTGCACGGCTGGTGGCTGGAGGAGCACGGCATCGACGGCGCCTACATTCCCCTGCCCGTCCGCCCCGAGGACTTCGCGACCGCCGTGCGCGCCCTGCCCATGCTGGGCTTCGCCGGCGCCAACGTCACCGTCCCCCATAAGGAAGCCGCGCTGCGGGCCTGCGACGATGTTTCCGACCTGGCCGAACGCATCGGCGCGGTGAACACGCTGGTCTGCCGCGACGACGGCACGCTGTACGGCGACAACACCGACGGCTTCGGCTTCCTGGAAAACCTGCGCGCCGGCTGCCGGGGCTGGCAGGCCGACGCAGGACCGGCCGTAGTGCTGGGCGCCGGTGGCGCTGCGCGGGCTGTGGTGGCCGCGCTGCAGGACGCCGGCTGCCCGGAGGTCCGCCTCACCAACCGCACCCGCGCCCGCGCCGAGGAACTGGCGGCCTCGCTGGGCGGTGCGATGACCGTGGTGGACTGGGACGCCCGCGCCGAGGCGCTGGACGGCGCCGGGCTGCTGGTCAACACCACCACGCTCGGCATGGAGGGGGCACCGCCGCTGGAGATGCCGCTCGACCCCCTGCCGCGCGGCGCGCTGGTTACCGACATCGTCTACGCCCCGCTTGTCACCGACCTTTTGACCCGGGCCGAGGCGCGTGGCAACCCGGTGGTGGACGGGTTGGGAATGCTGCTCCACCAGGGGCGGCCGGGCTTCGAGGCGTGGTTCGGCGTCTTTCCCGAGGTGACGGACGACCTGCGCCGCTTCGTCCTGGGAGAGCCGGGCGCATGATCGTCCTGGGGCTGACCGGCTCCATCGCCATGGGCAAGTCCACCGCCCATGCCATGCTGAAAGACATGGGCGTGCCGGTGCATGATGCCGACGCATCCGTGCACCGGCTGTTCGCGCCCGGCGGGGCCGCGGTGGCGCCGCTGGAGGAGGCCTTTCCCGGCGTCGTCACCCCGGCGGGCGGCGTGGACCGTCAGGAATTGTCCAGGCGCGTCATGGGCGACGAGGACGCCTTCAAGCGGCTGGAGGGCATCGTCCATCCGCTGGTGCGCCGCGCCGAGCATCTGTTCATGGAACGCCAGCGCCTCGCCCGCGTGCCCCTGGTGGCGCTGGATGTGCCGCTGTTGTTCGAGACCGGCGGCGAAGCGCGGTGCGACGCGGTCGCGGTGCTGTCGGCACCCCTGTTCCTGCAGCGCCTGCGGGTGTTGAAGCGCCCGGGGATGACCGAAGCGAAGTTCCAGGCTATCCTCGCCCGCCAGATGCCGGACGGGCAGAAGCGCCGGCGCGCCGACTACGTGGTGCCGACGGGCCTGGGCAAGGCCTTGACCCGCCGCCGCCTGGCGGAGATAGTGCGCGCCCTTCGCGCCGGCCGCCTGCCCACCCGCAGCCCGGGACCGCGACGATCCAGACGGAAGAGCATCGGCCATGCGTGAGATTGTTCTCGATACCGAAACGACCGGCTTCGAGCCCTCGGAAGGCCACCGGCTGGTGGAAATCGGCTGCGTGGAGCTGGTCAACCACGTCGCCACGGGCGTGACCTTCCACAAGTACTGCAACCCCGAACGCGACATGCCGGAAGAGGCCTTCCGCGTCCACGGGCTGAGCATCGAGTTCCTGTCGCAACACGGCTGCTTCCATGAGATCGCGCAGGAGTTCCTGGACTTCGTGGGCGACGCGCCGCTCATCATCCACAATGCCAAGTTCGACATGAAGTTCCTGAACGCGGAGCTTCAGCTGTGCGGCCTGAAGCCCCTGCCCATGGAGCAGGCGGTGGACACGGTCGCCCTGGCGCGGCGGAAGTACCCCGGCTCGCCGGTCAGCCTGGATGCACTGTGCCGGCGCTTCAACATCGACAACAGCTCGCGCACCTATCACGGCGCGCTTCTGGACTCCGAGCTTCTGGCCGAGGTCTACCTGGAGCTGGTCGGCGGCCGCGAGCCGGGCCTGGCCCTGGCGGCGGATGCCGGCGGCGACGGCGGCGCGACGGTGGCGATCGACCGCCCCTACCGCGCCCCCCGCCCCCACGCCCCGACGCCCGAGGAGCTGGAGGCCCACGCGGCTTTCGTGAAGGACCGCCTGAAGGAGCCCCTCTGGGCGACGCTTGAGGCCGCGGCCACGGAGGCGGCGGAGTAGCCGATTGCGCTGCTCCGGTGGCGTGGTGCGGGGATAGCCACGAAGACACCAAGGCACCAAGACAGCGCGCGAAGGCGCGCCATCCTCATTCTGTTGGCCGGTACTGCTACGTTCTTACCGCTACCAGGAAAAATAATCGAGGGAGCGCGAGGGAGCCCGTGGCTCCATCGCATCCATATTCCGGCGGAGCCGGAAAGCCTTGGTGCCTTGGTGGTTCACCCTCACCAACGCCAGCCGCCTACTCCTCCGCCGCCCGCGCCGCGTTCAGGCGGTAGCCGCCGTCGGAGGTGACCAGCAGTGTCGCCTGCCCCGGCTCGGGCTCGATTTTCTGGCGCAGGCGGTAGACGTGGGTTTCCAGGGTGTGGGTGGTCACGCCCGCGTTGTAGCCCCAGACCTCGCCCAGCAGGGTGTCGCGCGGCACCGGCTTCCCCGCGCGGTAGAGGTACTTGAGGATGGCCGTTTCCTTCTCCGTCAGGCGGATCTTGCGGTTCCTGGCCTCGTCCTGGAGCATCTTGGTGGCGGGATGGAAGGTATACGGGCCGATGCGGAACACCGCGTCGTCGCTGGCCTCGTGGCTGCGCAGGTGGGCGCGGATGCGGGCCAGCAGCACGGCCAGGCGGAAGGGCTTGGTGACGTAGTCGTTGGCGCCCGCTTCCAGGCCCGTGATGGTGTCGTCGTCGCTGTCGGCGGCGGTCAGCATGATGATCGGCGCGCGCACGCCCGCCGTACGGAGATCACGGCACACCGTCCGGCCGTCGTCGTCGGGCAGGCCGACGTCGAGCAGAATCATGTCGTAGGGCGTTTCATCGGTAACGGCCATCCGTTTGGCCTCTGCCGCCGTCGGGGCCTCGTCGACCGTCCCGAAATCGCCCTGCGCCAGAAGCTGTTCGACCAGCGAGCGGCGAAGGAGGTCGTCGTCGTCGATGAGGAGGAGACGTCGTCCGGCTGTCATCGGTCTTCCCGTCGTGGCGATCTTCGCTAGGTTCTAACATCGCAGCGGCGATATTTCGACACGGATGTGCAATGGCTCCGATCACGTCTCGTAATGCGGTCTTTCTCGCCTCGGCTCGAGAGGCTATTGTTGCCGACCCCTCAACGCACCGTGCTTCCATGACAGACGCCAGCTCCAGACACGACGCCCGCGAAACCGCCGACACCCCCACACTGACGGCCCCGCTGACGGCGGTGGACCGGGCCACGGCCGAGGTGCGCCGCGGCGGCATGGTGGTGGTCATGGACGGGACGGCGCCGCTGCTGGTCATGGCGGCCGAGGCGGTGACGCCCGGGACGCTGGAAACGATGACCGGGCTGGCCGCCGACGATCTCCGCCTGGCGGTGACGGCGCGGCGCGCACGGCTTCTGGACCTGGCGGCCGAGGAGACGGAGGTGGCGGTCATCGGGGCCGACCATCCGCTGGATGCCGCCACCCTGCGGGCCCTGGCCGAGCCCGGCGAGACCCGGCCCAAGAACGGGTTTTCCGCCGAGTCGCGGGCGCTCGACACACCGGCCGGTGCGGCGGTGCAACTCATGAAGATCGCCCGGCTGCTGCCGGCGGCGGTCATCGCACCCCTGCCGACGGAGGCCGCGGCCGACCCGGTGGACTGGGCGCTCGCCCGCGACATCCCGCGCGTCGCCGCCGCCGACGTGCTGGGGTACGAGGAAACCGCCGCCCGCACGCTCATGATGGTGGGCGAGGCCCAGGTGCCGCTGGAAGGGGCGGAGAACGCCCGCATCCTGGCTTTCCGCCCGGCCGACGGCGGGACAGAGCATCTGGCGATCCTCATCGGCGAGCCGAAGCCCGACGCGCCGGTGCTGGCGCGGCTGCATTCGGAATGCTTCACCGGCGATCTTCTCGGGTCCTTGCGGTGCGACTGCGGCGACCAGTTGCGCGGCGCCATCGAGGCGATCGCCAAGGACGGCGCCGGCGTGCTGCTCTACCTGGCGCAGGAAGGGCGCGGCATCGGGCTGGTCAACAAGCTGCGCGCCTATACCCTGCAGGACCAGGGATACGACACCATCGACGCCAACCGTCAGCTCGGCTTCGATGATGACGAGCGCATCTATGCCCCGGCGGCGGAAATGCTGCGCAAGCTGGGGTTCGGCCGGGTGCGGCTGATGACCAACAACCCGCTGAAGGTGGAACAACTGGCCCGCCACGGCGTCGAGGTGACGGAGCGCGTGCCGCACGTCTTCCCCTCCAATCCCCACAATCTGCGCTATCTGCAGGCCAAGCAGACCCGCAGCGGGCACCTGTTCTAGCGGCCGGGCGGAATCCGATGCCCGGCAAAAGCTGCCGGGTGGCGGGGGGCGGCGGCTCAAGTCTTTGATATTGGGCGTTTTCCGTTTGGACTCATCCTTGCAAGGGCGACGGGGACCCAAGCAGGACCCGTGTGCCCATGAGTACCGTCAACGACGCCCCACTGATCATCGACAACATCCGTCCCGGCGGCACCCGTCCGTCCGAGGCGCCGGCCCGCGGCGATCAGGCCAAGCCGGCGGCGGAGGATGAGGCGTCGTTCTGGGATTTTCTGGACATCATCAACCCGCTCCAGCACATCCCCGTCGTGTCCACCATCTACCGCGAGATCACCGGCGATACGATCAAGCCGATCGCCCGGCTGGCCGGCGGGGCGCTGTTCGGCGGCGGCATCCTGGGCGCGGGCATGGCGGCGGTCACGGCGACGGCGGAAGGCCTCATGGGGATCGGTGAAGGCGAGACCATGCTGTCCTTCCTTTTCGGCAGCGACAGCGGGGAACGCCCGCCCGTGGAGGCGGGGACGGAGACGGCCAGGCAGGCCATCGGGGCGGCGCCGGAAGGCCGCGAGTCGCCGGCGCAGATGATCGCCCGCTATGCCCAGCCGGTGGAGCAGATGCAGCAGACCGCGGCGGCCGCCCAGGCTCAAGGGGCGCAAGCGGCCCAGGGGGTGGACGGCATGGTGATGCCTGCCTCGGCCGTGCCGTTCATGCTGGGCGGGGCCGCGCCGGCCCGGACCGCGACTCCCGCCGCGCCGATGCCGGCACCCGAGCCGGCGTCGGCCTTCTCGGCGCTGCGCCAGCGGGTGGAAACGGCCCAGGCGCCCAGGATGGCGCCGCCGACCGGTGTCATGCCGGCGACGGCGGCGACCTTGAAGGGGCCGGAGACCGCCGATCGCTCCAGGGAGCGGCCCTCGGCCCAGGCGCCCGATCCGGTGCGCCGGGCGCTTGAGGCGCAGGGCCTGGGGCCCGACGCGGCATCCCATCCCATGATCCAGGCGCTGGCGGCGGGCGGCCGTGTGTCTTCCATGCCGCCCCAGCCGGCCGCCTCGGCTGCCATGCCCGCCACCGCCGGCCTGATGACGGGCGGCGCGGCACCGGCACCGGCACCGGCACCGGCACCGGCACCGGCCACGGGCCCGGCGCCGCAGCAGATGCCGGGCTGGTTCGACCAGGCCATGACCCGCGCGCTCGACCGCTACGAACAGACCGGGCGGCTGAACACGGCGGCGGCACGGGCACAGGCGAACATCTGAGGCGCCTGCGCACTGACGTGCGATGACGGTTTGCGTGCGGCCCCGGCGCTTCTATAACGGTGTCATGCCGATGCATCTGACCGTCGACCCCGAAACCTCCACCCTCCGCGCCGATGACGGCCGGTCCTGGCGCTGTGCGCTGGGCAAGGGGGGCATCGTGCGCGAGAAGCGCGAGGGCGACGGCGGCACGCCCGTCGGGACCTTCCCGATTCGTCGCGTGCTCTACCGCCCCGACCGCCTGGCGGAGGCGCCGGAAACGGGTCTGCCGGTCCGCGCGCTGGCCCCGAACGACGGCTGGTGCGATGATCCGGCCGATCCCGCCTACAACCGTCCCATCGCGCTGCCGTACGGCGCCTCGCACGAACGGCTGTGGCGGGACGAGGCCGTGTACGACGTGATCGTCATCCTCGGCCACAACGACGATCCGCCCGTGGCGGGGCGCGGCAGCGCCATCTTCATGCATGTGGCGCGGCCCGGCTACACGGGCACGGAGGGATGCGTCGCCCTCGCCCTGCCCGACCTGCTGGACCTGCTGGCGGCGTGCGGGCCGGACAGCACCATTACGATACCGGAATAGAGGCCGTCGCCTGTCAGCGGGTCATGCCCAGGGCGTCGAGCAGCGGGCCGATGTGGGCCTCGTACTTGCGCCAGCGTTCCACCGAGCCCTTGTAGATGGGCTGGCGCACCTGCCAGACGCTGGCGGTGTTGACCACGCGCTTGTTGGCGTAAAAGGCGGCCATGGCATCGTCCCAGTCCAGGCCCAGGTGCTGGATCATGCGGCGCCCCTGGCCTTCGTGGTCGGCGACGACGGCTTCGTAGTCGACGTCCAGCACGGGCGTGGGCACCACCGACTTCCAATGTGCCATCAGGCGGTCCACCTGGCGGTGGAAATGGCCGATGGAGGCGAGGTCGTAGCCGTACTCGTGCGCGCCGCCGAAATTCTGGAAGTAGATGGACAGGCTGGTGTCCACCGGGTCGCGGCGGCAATGCACCACCCGCGCCTGCGGGAACATCAGCGCGATGAGGCCCAGCCGCAGGGCGTTGCCGGGCAGCTTGTCGGTCACCCGCACGGCGTCCGGATCAATCCGTTCAAGATGCGCCAGATAGCCGGGTGCGAAGTCCGTCACGGCCGCGCGCGGGGCGGTCGCCATGCCGCGCGGATAGCCGACGCGGCGCTTGAGCAGGCGCTCGATCTGGTTGAAGTCGGGCAGTTCGTCGCCGCCGGCCACCTGCGGATGGCTGGACAGGATCTGTTCCACCAGTGTCGTGCCCGACCGCGGCAGGCCGACGATGAAGGTCGGCCGCTCCGACGGATCGCCCCAATCGGCCCGCTCCGCCAGGAAGTCGGCGGTAAAGGTTTCGATCAGGCCGTCGATGTGGTCTTCCATCTTCGCCGGATCGTAGCGGCACCCGCGGTTTTTCAGCGCGTTGCCCTGCGCATAGAAGTGGAAGGCGGTGTCCACGTCGCCGACGTCGTCGTTGGCCTTGCCGAGCGCGAAGTACAACTCCACGCGGTCCTCGACCGGGATGTCCTCGCGCGCCGCCACGTCGGCCATGCGGTCGAGCAGCGGGTCGCCGGCCTTGACCTTGTCGGCGCGGGCGAGGCCCCGCAGGGCGCGCGCGCGGCTGCCGTCTTCCTCCAGCAGGGCGCTGAAGGCGGCCTTGGCGTCCTCGAACCGGCCCTCGCGGATGGCGAGGTCGCCCAGCAGCAGCCGCATGCCCAGCGTGTCGGGATGGCGCGCGAGGAACGCCTCGGCGGTGGCCTTGGCATCGTCGAGCCGGCCGCGCACCAGGTAGCCGCGCACCAGGTTCTCGCTCCACTCGGAGACGTCGGGCGCCATGGCGGCGGCCTTCTCGGCCCAGGCCAGGGCCTCGTCGGAGCGCAGGGCGGACTCAAGCACCTGCGCCAGGTTGTTCATGAACTGCGCCGCCTGCGGGGCCAGTTCCACCGCCTTGCCGTAGGCCGCGATGGCCTGGTCGGCATGGTCGAAGGTGTGATAGCTGCGGCCCAGGTTGAACCACGCCTCGGCGGCCTGGGGCGCCAGCTCGGTGGCGCGCTTGCCGTGCTTGATGGCGTCGGCTTCCTTGTCGAGCGCCGCGTAGACGCTGCCCAGGTTCATGTGCGCCTGGGCCGCCTTGGGCGCCAGGCTGACGCAGCGGGCGAGGATCTTGGCGGCCTCGGCGTTGTCGCCCAGCAGCATGAGCGCCGTGCCCAGATTGTTCAGCGCCTCGGGCAGGTCGCCCTTGATCCGCACGGCTTGCCGGAAGCTGTCCACCGCCTCTGTCAGGCGGCCCTGGCGCTGCTGGCACCAGCCCAGCATGTTCCATGCCGCCGCGTCGCGCTTGCGGCGCTTCAGCGCGTCGAGCAGCGCCCGTTCGGCCTCGGCCGGCTGGTTGAGGCCGATGTCCACCTTGGCGAGGTTGACCAGGTTGTCCGGGTTTTCCGGCTGGAGGGACAGCGCCTTCTTCAGAAGCTCGCGCGCAGCCGGAAGGTTGCCCGCCTGCGCCGCCACGAGGCCCAGGCCGGCGATGGCCTCGGGGTTTCGCGGGTCGCTGGCGAGGACCTGTCGGTAGAGCTGCTCCGCCTGGCGGATGTTGCCCCGCATGTGCTGCTGCTGCGCCTGGCGCACCACATTCGCGACGGGGGCGGCGGTGTTCTGCGGCATCGGCGTCCTCCTTGAGGCGCGCACTCTAGCCGCTTAACGACAGGACCGCCAAGCCCGAAACGCCCGTCTTTCACTGCCCCATGCCGAACCACAGAAGCAGCACGATGCCCGCCTGCAGCACGCAGCCGGCCACCAGGGTGCGCAGGGCGCGGCGGATGTCGGTGGCGTCGGCCCGCGCCCGGCCCGACCCGATCCAGGGCGCGTCCACCACCTCGCCCGGATAGCGGCGGGGCCCGGCGAGCGCCAGATCCAGGCCGCCGGCCATGGCGGCCTCGGGCCACCCGGCGTTGGGGCTGCGGTGCTTGCGGGCGTCGCGCAGCATGGTCCTGACCGCCTTCCCCGGCTTGCCCGCCGCCGCGACGGTGCCGGCCGCCAGGATCAGCCCGGCCAGCCGGGCGGGGATCAGGTTCAGCACGTCGTCCAGCCGCGCCGCCGCCCAGCCGAAGGCGCGGTAGCGGTCGGTCTTGTGGCCGATCATGCTGTCCATGGTGTTGATGGTCTTGTAGGCCAGCATTCCCGGCAGGCCCAGGAGGACGTACCAGAACACCGGGGCGACGATGCCGTCGGAGAAGTTCTCGGCGCAGGATTCGATGGCGGCGCGGGCGACGCCGTGTTCGTCCAGCGTCTTGGGGTCGCGGCCGACGATCATGGCGACGGCCTTGCGCCCGCCGGCGAGCCCGCCCTGCTCCAGCCCCTTGGCGACGGCGGCCACATGGTCGTACAGGCTGCGCTGGGCGACGAGGGTGACCAGCACGAACAGCTCCAGCGCCCAGCCATAGGGCATCCAGGCCGCCGCCGCCTGGATCATGGCGCCGATGCCAAGCGCCGCGCCGGTCATGAAGACGACCACAAGGATGCCGCGCACGCGGCGGTTGGTGTCGCCGCGCTCGGCCCGGTTCAGGCGGCGGTCGAACCAGCCGATCACGTTGCCGATGGCGACCACGGGATGGGGGATCACCTTGAACAGCAGGCGCATCTCGCCAAGGTAGGCGTCGAGCACCAGGGCGGTGACCAGCAGCAGGAAGGGGTCGAAAGCCCCTCCGGGATCGAAGGCGAGCGGGAGTGTCGGCATGGTGGCGCCGAGGATGCGTCGCCACGCGCCCCCTGGCAAGAGGAAGCGGCGGCCGGCGGTCCGCCAAAAGGCGCGACGCGTAGAGTCATATGATGCTTCAAGCCGGATGAAACGGTGTTTGCTTGTGTCCGGGGCCCGACCGGCGCATTCTTTGGCGCATCCAGATGCAAGCCCTATATTGACAGCTGACCCGAAACGGACAGAGCCGCCGACCGTGCCCATGCCCGAGACCCCCAATTCGCCCCCCGCCAACCCCCGCGTGGGACTGTTCGTCACCTGCCTGGTGGACGTCTATCGCCCGACCGTGGGCTTTGCGTCCCTCAGTCTGCTGGAAAAGGCCGGCTGCCGAGTCGAGGTGCCCGAGGCGCAGACCTGCTGCGGCCAGCCCTCGTGGAACTCCGGCGACCGCGCCGGCACGCAGGCGGTGGCGAAGCAGTTGATCGCCGCGTTCGAGGATTTCGACTATGTGGTCGCGCCCTCGGGCTCGTGCGGCGGCATGATCCGCTATTATCCCGACGTATTCGACGGCGAGCCCGCGTGGAAGGCCCGCGCCGAGGCCCTGGCGGCCAAGACCTTCGAGATCACCAGCTTCCTGACCGACGTCATGGGCTGGGACGGTATCGAGGCCTCTTACGACGACACGGTCACCTATCACGACAGTTGCTCGGGCCTGCGGCAGATGAAGGTCAAGGGCCAGCCGCGCCACCTGCTGTCCAAGGTCAAGGGCGTGGAACTGACCGAGATGGACCGGCCGGAGGAATGCTGTGGCTTCGGCGGCACCTTCTGCGTGAAGTACGGCGAGGTGTCCGACCGCATGGTCACCGACAAGACCACCGACATTGAAAAGACCGGAGCCGGAACGATGCTCGCCGGCGAGGTGGGCTGCCTGCTCAACATGGCGGGCAAGGCCAAGCGGCGCGGACAGCGGACCAAATACCGGCACGTGACCGAGGTCCTGGCCGGCATGACCGACACGCCCGCCATCGGCGAAGAGCGCTAGCCGCAAATCCCGAGCGCCCCGCGGGCGCGACGACGCATTTGCGCATCAGGATAGAGACTCGGGAGCACGCGTCCATGAACGCCACCAGCCTTCAATTCAAGGAAAATGCCCACCGCGCCATCGAGGACGAAAAGCTCAAGAAGGCGCTGGGCACCATGAAGGTCGGCTTCCGCGAAAAGCGGGCGGCGGCCGTCGCCAAGTTGCCGGAGTTCGAGGAACTGCGCGACGCCGGGCGCGACCTTAAGAACCACGTGCTGGAGAACCTGGACCACTACCTGACGGTCTTCGAGGCGCGGGTGAAGGAGCAGGGCGGCCACGTCCACTGGTGCCGCGACGCCGAGGAAGCCCGTCAGACGGTGCTGAAGATCTGCCGCGACAAGGGGGCCAGGACGGTCACCAAGGGCAAGTCCATGATCGCCGAGGAGATCGCGCTCAACCATTTCCTGGAGGAAAAGGGGATCGCGCCGATCGAGACGGACCTTGGCGAATACATCATCCAGCTGCGCCACGAGCCGCCAAGCCACATCATCGCCCCGGCCATCCACGTCTCCAAGGAAGCGGTGGCCGACATCTTCCGCGAGACCCACAAGCAGTACGCCGCAGACCGTCCGCTGTCGGAGCCGCGCCAGCTGCTGGACGAGGCGCGCGACGTGCTGCGCGGCCAGTTCATCGAGGCCGACGTCGGCATCACCGGCGCCAACATGCTGATCGCCGAGACGGGGTCGACCGTCATCGTCACCAACGAGGGCAACGGCGACCTGACGCAGCTGCTGCCCAAGACGCACGTCGTGCTGGCGAGCATCGAGAAGGTGGTGCCGACGCTGGACGATGCCTGCACCATCCTGCGGCTGCTCGCGCGGTCGGCCACCGGGCAGGAGATGAGCAGCTACACCACCTTTTCCACCGGACCGCGCCGCGCCGACGACCGCGACGGGCCGGAGGAGTTCCATGTGGTGCTCATCGACAACGGCCGCTCGGGGATGCTGGGCACCGAGTTCCAGGAGATGCTGCGCTGCATCCGCTGTGCGGCCTGCATGAACCACTGCCCCGTCTACGGCGCCGTCGGCGGCCATGCCTATGGCTGGGTCTATCCCGGTCCCATGGGCAGCGTGCTGACGCCGGCGCTGATCGGCATCGAGAATTCTGCGCCCCTGCCCAATGCCTCCACGCTCTGCGGCAAGTGCGAGGAAGTCTGCCCCATGCGCATCCCCCTGCCCCGCATGCTGCGGCACTGGCGGGAGAAGGAGTTCGAGCGCCACCTGCCGCCGGCCCGCGTGCGCCAGGCCTTCCGCTTCTACGCCTGGATCGCCACCCGGCCCAAGCTGTGGCGCTGGTACACGGCGGCGGCGGCGCGCACGCTGTCGATCTGGGGCGGCAAGCGCGGGCGCATCAAATCGCTTCCCATGGCGAAGCCCTGGACGGACGCCCGCGACATGCCCGCGCCCGAGGGCGAGACCTTTATGCAGCGCTACAAGCGCCAGCAGAAGGCCGGTGGCAAGGCGGCCTGACCGATGGTCATTCCGGCGCCGAAATATAAGATCAACAAGCGCGACGTGGTCCTGCACGAGCGCCTGCAGGAGGCCTATGACGAGGGCCGGTTGATCGTCCACACCGATTTCATGCGCCTGAACCGCACCGACAGCCCGGTGTTCAGTCCCTGGCTCAACACCGTGCCGCTGCTGACCCTGCTGACGCTGGCGCTGCTGGTGCTGCTGTTCGGCGGGTTGCTGTCGGGCACCGTCGCACTGGTCTTCGCCGTTGCCATCTACGCGCTGGCGATCCGCCCGTGGACGGCGCAGACGGTCCACCGCAAGGCCGTCGCCCTGATGATGCGCGACGCCGGCGCCTGGGTTCGCCTGTGGGCCCACGGCGGCATCGTCCTGCAGCTGGCCGCCGACCGCCGCGTGGGCTGCGTCGCGCCGGAAGGCGACTGGCGCGCCTTCGCCTCCCGCTATTTCGCTGAAAAGGCCGGGGCCGCTTCGCCCGGCCTGTCCATGGCCTGACCCTGGAGTTTACATGTCGTCCGACGCCCGCACCCATGTGCTGACCCGCATCCGCCGCTCGCTGAACCGGGGGGAGTTGCCCGACGAGGCGCGCGCCGAACTGGACCGCCGCATCAACGAGCCCAAGCCGGGCGTCGTCCCCGCCCGCGCCACCGGCGAGCATGCCGCCCTGGTGGAGCGCTTCGTGGAGATGGCGGAGTTCGCCGCCGCCACCGTCACGCGCGTGCCGGGCATGGAAGCCGTGCCCACCGCGGTGGCCGACTGGCTGAAGGGCCACAACCTGGCGCCCAAGGTGGTCGCCGCCCCCGACGCGACGCTCGACGGGCTGGAGGGCCACGGCACGCTGGAGGTCACCCGCGGTGTCGCCCACCCGGCCGACCAGGCCGCCGTGACCCCCTGCTTCGCCGGCGTGGCGGAGACCGGCACGCTGGTCCTGCTGTCGGGGCCGGAGCATCCCACCAGCCTCAACTTCCTGCCCGACAACCACATCATCGTGGTGCGCGCCAGCCAGGTCGTCGGCGGCTATGAAGAGGCCTGGGCCAAGCTGCGGGCGCAGGGCGCGGTGCCGCGCACGGTGAACATGGTCACCGGGCCGTCGCGCACCGGCGACATCGAGCAGACGCTGCAACTGGGCGCGCACGGGCCCCGGCGGTTGCACATCGTGCTCATCGACGACCACAGGCGCGGGACGGATAGCGGCGAAGGGTGATGGCGCGGCGCGGTCGGAAACGGTCCCTGACGCCCGACGAGGCGGCGCTGTGGCAGGCGGTGGTCCAGACCGCCGAGCCGCTGGCGCCCGCCCGTGCCCGCCCGGCCGCGCCCGACACTGAGTCCGAGCCCGCACCGGACCCCGAGGCCGAGGCGCCTCCCGTGCCGCCCATCCCCCGCCCCAGCAAGAGCGGCTACCGTGCCTCCTCCGGCGGCATGGCGGCGGTGCATGGCGCCCAGACGCCGGCGGCGGAGGCCAAGAAGCGCCTGCAACAGCTCTCGCACGGCCAGACGGCCGGTATCGACCGGCGCACCGCCAGCCGCTTCACCCGCGGGCGCATGAACATCGACGGCCGCATCGACCTGCACGGCATGACGCAGGAAACGGCGCACCGGGCGCTGTGCGGCTTTCTGGCGCGCGCCTACGACAAGGGCAGCCGCTGCGTCATCGTGGTGACCGGCAAGGGCTCGCGCGGGGGCGAAGGCGGCGGCGTTCTGCGGCGCATGGTGCCCATGTGGCTGAACGAGCCGGGCCTGCGCTCGCGCATCCTGTCGTTTTCCCACGCCCAGCCCCGTGACGGCGGCGAGGGCGCCCTCTACGTCCTGCTCAAGCGGAAGCGCGGCGGATGACCCCTTTCGGCGCCCGGTTGCGAGAACTGCGCGAGGCGCGCGGCATCGCCCTGAAGGACATGGCGGCCGACGTCGGCGTCACGCCGGCCTACCTGTCGGCCCTGGAGCACGGCCACCGCGGGCGGCCGGGATCGGGGCTGGTGATGCTCATCTGCGGGTCGCTCGGGCTCATCTGGGACGAGGCGGAGGACCTGAAGCGCCTGGCCGAGGTCTCGCGCCCCAAGGTTTCCATCGACACGGGCGGCCTCAGCCCGGCGGCGACCGAACTGGCGAACCGCTTGGCGGAACGCATCCGCGACCTGGATGACGCGACGCTGGCCGAGATGCTGGCCCTGGTCGACCGCCCGCCGGCGCCCGTCGCGGGGCATCGCGGCCGGCGTCAGGCGCGTTGAAGGACCACCGGCGCGGCGCCGGCGCGCCTTGTGCCGGCCATTCCCGCGCCCCACGATCGCCACGGTCGGCGCCCACACTGGTGCCACCGGTCAGAAAAGGGATGGATTGGAAGCGATGAAGCGTGTTTCTCGGAACGTGGCGGCGGCGGTGCTGCTGGCCGGCCTGTCGGGCCTGGGCATGGCCGGCTGGAGCACCCCGGCGGCGGCGGTGGTCGACGCCAACCTGGGCCCGCAGGAGCGCGAGGTGCTGGGCAAGGCCGAACAGGCGCTCAACAGCATCGACACGCTGCAGGCCCGGTTCCTCCAGCTGGCGTCGACCGGCAACAGCGTCGAGGGCGAGGTCTACATGGACCGGCCCGGCAAGATGCGGCTGGAGTACGACACGGCGCCCATCCTCATGGTCGCCAACGGCCGGCACCTGATCTACGTGGACAAGGAACTGGACCAGGTCAGCTACCTGGGCCTGAGCCAGACGCCCGTGGGCGTGCTGCTGCGCCAGAACGTCAGCTTCGGCGACCCCGACATCACCGTCACCGACGTGCGCCGCAAGGACGGCGTGGCGGAGATCGACGTGGTCCAGACCGAGGACCGGGGCTCCGGCACGCTGACGCTGGTGTTCACGGAAAACCCGTTCGAGCTGCGCCAGTGGCGCGTGGTGGACGCCCAGAACACCCAGACGGCGGTGTCGCTCTACAACACGCGGACCGGCATGGCCCTGCCGCAGGACCTGTTCGAATATTCCCGGCCGGTCGATCCCACCAATCCCATGGGGCGGAACTGATGGTGGGAACGACGGATCTCGGCGTGCTGTTCGTCGCCGGCTTCGGCCCCATCGCCCGCACGCCCGCCCGCGGCTGCGCCTTCTGGCGCGACACCCTGGGCCTGCCGCTGACACCCATGGAGGGCAACCCGGATTACCTGGTGGCCCACGGCCTGGAGGGCGCGAAACATTTCGCCGTCTGGCCGCTGGCCCAGGCGGCGCAATCGTGCTTCGGCACCGAGGCTTGGCCCGAGGACGTTCCGGTTCCGCAATGCTGGGTCGAGTTCGATGTCGCGGACCTGGAGCGGGCGACGGCCCTGCTGAAGGAGCGGGGCTGCGCGCTGCTGGTGGAAAACCGCAAGGAACCGTGGGGCCAGCGCGTCTCCCGCCTGCTGGCGCCCGAGGGGACGCTGATCGGCGTCACCCACACCCCGGCCCTTCGCGAAGGGGGCGGCGAAGCATAGAGAAAGGGCTCGTGACGATCTCTGCTTTCGCGCAACATCGTTTCGTGGAAGCTATGCAAAAAGATATAGAGATCATGCGCCTTCGGGATTGCGGCGGGGAAAAAAGCGACCCATATTCAGCCTGTCCCGGAGGCACCCCCCTCGCCTTCGGGATGTGGGATCCGGCTGGTCCCCCCCTTTCGCCGGATCTCGCCCCTCGGCTCAACGAGCCTGGCGCCCGGTCCGCTCCCCCCCGGATCGGGCGCTTCCCTTATGGGCCCTGCCTCCTGCTATACTCCGCGCGAAATCAACGCCCTGAAGCAGGAGTTGCCATCGTGGCCTTTGTGGTTCCCGCGCCCCGGATTCCCGCCGTGCCCGTCGAGGGCACCGACGACACCTTCCCCGTCCGCCGCGTCTTCTGCGTCGGCCGCAATTATGCGGCCCACGCGCGTGAGATGGGCGCCAACCCTGACGCCGAACCGCCGTTCTTCTTCATGAAGCCGGCCGACGCTCTGGTTCCGGGTGGCGGCGACGTTCCCTACCCTCCCGCCACGGCCGATCTGCACCACGAGGTGGAGATGGTCGTCGCCCTGCGTGACGGCGGGGCCGACATCGCCCAAGAGGCGGCGCTGGATGCCGTGTTCGGCTATGCCGTGGGCATCGACCTGACCCGCCGCGACCTGCAAGCCGCCGCCAAGAAGGCCGGCAAGCCCTGGGACATGGCCAAGGGCTTCGACGCCTCGGCCCCCATTTCCGCCATCCGCCCCGCCGACCGCTGCGGCCATCCCGCCAGCGGCGCCGTTTCCCTGTCCGTCGACGGCCAGGTACGGCAGAACGGTGATCTGGCGGACATGATCTGGTCCGTCCCGGCCATGATCGCCTACCTGTCGACGCTGGTGATCCTCAAGCCCGGCGACCTGATCTTCACCGGCACGCCCGAGGGCGTCGGCGCGGTGGCCCGGGGTGCGCGGATGGATGCGTCGGTGGACGGCATCGGTGCGCTGACGGTGACGCTGGTCTGATGAAAATCGTGACCTGGAACGTCAATTCCCTGCGGCTGCGCTTGGGCCTGGTGGAAAAGCTGACCGACGAACTGGCGCCGGACGTCCTGTGCCTGCAGGAAACAAAGTGCCCGGACGATCTGGTCCCGCACGAGGACCTTAAGCGCCTGGGCTGGACCCACGTCGCCCACCACGGTCAGAAGGGTTACAACGGCGTCGCCATCCTGTCGAAGCGGCCGCTGTCCAACGTCCGCACCCACAGCTGGTGCGACACGCCGCAGTGCCGCCACCTGATCGCGGAAGTGGACGGGATGGAGGTCCACAGCCTCTATATTCCCGCCGGCGGCGACGTGCCGGACCCGGAGAAGAATCCCAAATTCGACCAGAAACTGCGGTTCCTGGACAAGATCATAGACTGGTTCGCCGGCACCTACGGCCCGCGCGACCCCATCGTGCTGGCCGGTGACTTCAACGTCGCCCCCCTGGCGGCGGACGTGTGGGACCACAAAAAGCTTCTGAAGGTGGTCACCCACACGCCGGCAGAGACCGCGCGGCTGGGCTTCCTGCGGCAGACGCTCGACTGGACCGACTCCACCCGCCACTTCGTCCCCCACGATGAACCGGCCTTCACCTGGTGGAGCTACCGCAGCCCCGACTGGCGCAAGGGCAACCGGGGCCGGCGGCTGGACCACATCTGGGTCACGCCGGCGCTGAAGGATCGGCTGGTCGATCATGACATCCATGTGGACGGACGGGATTGGAACAAGCCCTCCGACCATGTGCCGGTGTCGGTGACGCTGTCCGCTTGACCGCGGGTGCGGTCGCGCTTAACCGGTCGTCCAGCCGCGGGCGGAAAAATTCCGTCAGCCTGGCGGAGGCCGGGGTCCTTCCCCAGCGTCAGCCCACGCCTCGCCCGCTTCGGGGCATCCGGCCGGACCCCGAAACGTCGATTCCGTGTTTCACGTGAAACAGTTGGCCGCCGGCGGCAGCCGATCACCGGAGCGCTCATGCCACCAGGTCGAGCCGGTCGGGTTTCGCCGCGCCATAGGCTTGCGTGGTGCCGTAGGCGCGGGCCGCCGGACCGAAAACGTCGGACGCCAGCGCGGTGGGTGCGGGTGCGGCGGCAGCGCCCGGCGCCGTCGGCTGCGGCGGACTTCCGGCCGCCTCCGTCGCCTTTGTCGATTCGGCCCGGGCAGCTTCGGCTTCGGCCCGTTCCTGCTCGCGCAGCTGGGCGGCGGCCATGGCTTTCTGGGCATCGGCGCGCGCGGCCACCGCCCGGTCCTGGCCCGATGGCTCGGCGGGCGCCAGGGCGGCAGCCTTGACCCGTTCCATCTTGTCGATGGTGGCTTCAGGATCGTCCTCGGGCGAGGCGTCGATGGGCACCTCGCCGCCGATGGCGTAGGACTGCCCGTCCGGGCCCTTCACGGTGTCGTAGGAGGCCGCGCCGGCCAAATGGCCGCCGACGGTCTGGTGCGCCTGTTCGTGGCGGCGCACCTCGGAGTCGCGGGCCTTCAGGTCGCGGAGGGTGCGCTGTTCCTCGGCCGACAATTCACCCGGCCGTCCGGTGGATGCGGTTTCGGTGCCGGTGCCGGTGCCGGTGTCGGTTTCGTCCCCGGCCCCGGCAGCGCGCGTCCGGCCGGAGTCGACCAGCCGCTGCGCCTCGCGCGAAAGAGAGACGGTGTCACCGGTTTCGCGGCTGCGGGACAGGGTGTCGCGCGCCTGCGGCTGACGCTCGGCGTCGCGTTGCGTCTCCTGGGCCGGCGCCGTCTTCTCCGCCGCCGGCCGCGCCCATGAGGGCGGCACGGGCATGGCGGAGGGCGGCAGGCCGGGCTGTACGGGAGGTGAACTCATGACGCGGGCGTCCATGCAATCCACGGCGCCCAAGACGGGCGCACCGAAAGACGCCGAAGAGTGTACGCCTTTCGATGCGCGATGAAAAGGCGGGCGCCGCTACTTTTTCCCGCCGAAGTAGGCCTTGCTCGCGGCGAACACGACGCCCGACAGGGCGACCAGCGCGATCAGGTTGGGCACGGCCATCAGCGCGTTCATGATGTCAGCAATGGTCCACACCAGGTCCAGCTGCGCCGTCGCGCCGACGTAGAGCGCCACCACCCACAGCAGGCGATAGGGCAGCACGGCCTTGACGCCCATCAGGTAGACGGCCGTGCGCTCGCCGTAGTAGGCCCAGCCGAGCACGGTGGTGAAGGCGAAGATCACCAGGCCGAAGGTGACGATCAGCTCGCCGCCCTCGAAGCCCCGGCCGAAGGAGGCCGCCGACAGGGCCGCACCGGTCTCGCCGGTCAGCCACTCGCCGCTGGTCAGGATCACCAGCGCCGTCATGGTGCAGACGATGATGGTGTCGATGAAGGTGCCCAGCATGGCCACCGTGCCCTGGCGCACGGGTTCGTTGGTGCGGGCGGCGGCATGGGCGATGGGAGCCGAACCCAGACCCGCCTCGTTGGAGAAGATGCCGCGCGCCACGCCGAAGCGCAGCGCCGCCCAGACCGCCGCGCCGGCGAACCCGCCGGTGGCGGCGGTGCCGGTGAAGGCGTCGGAAACGATCATGGCAAGGGTCGCCGGAACCTCGGTGATGTTCAGGGCGATCACCACGGCGGCCGCGCCGACATAGAAGATCGCCATGAGAGGCACCAGACGTTCCGCTACCGTACCAATACGGCGGATGCCGCCGATGATGACCAGGAAGGCCAGAACGGCCAGCGTCACGCCGGTCCAGGCGTGGGGGACGGCGAAGGTTTCGTTCAGGGCGTCGGCCACGGAATTGGCCTGCACCGTGTTGCCGATGCCGAAGGCGGCGACGGTGGCGAACAGGGCGAACAGCCAGGCCAGCCACGCCCACTTCCGGCCCATGCCGTTGCGGATGTAGTACATGGGGCCGCCGATGTATTCGCCGCGCGCGTCGGTCTCGCGGTAGGTGACGGCCAGGACGGCCTCGGCATACTTGGTGGCCATGCCGACGAGCGCGGTGATCCACATCCAGAACACGGCGCCCGGCCCGCCCAGGGCGATGGCGGTGGCGACGCCCGCGATGTTGCCGGTGCCGACCGTGGCCGACAGCGCCGTGGTCAGCGCCTGGAAGGGCGTGATGTCGCCGGCGTGCTCCGGGTCGGCCTTGCGGCCGGCCAGCGTCATGCGGATGCCGTAGGGCAGCTTGCGCTGGGGCAGCAGCTTGAGGCCGATGGTCAGGTACAGGCCGGTGCCCAGCAGCAGCACCAGCATCACCGGGCCCCAGACGAACCCGGATATCTCGCCCAGAATGGTGTTCAGGTCCATGACCATGACGTCCTTTCTTCCGAGGATCTTCATCGATTAAGCGAAGAAAGGGGGCGTTCTGCGCGATCCCGGCCGGCGGGGCAAGGGCCGCTTGCGGCCGGACAGCGGCTCAGGCCGTGGCGGTGCCTTCCAGCACGTCGCCGACATCGTTGCGATCCCACAACGGTTTCCAGTCGAAGAACGGCGGCAGGATCTCGTCGTACTGCAGGTGAACGGCGGCCGGGCTCATGGGGCTGAACGCCGGCATGATCTCGAACAGGCGGTTGGTGGTGGCGCGCTCGCTGCCCAGCTTGCGCTTCTTGGTGGCGATGAAGCGCGTGTTCTCGAAGCAGTCCCAGTGGTCGCGGACCACGTGGGCGTGGGTGAACAGCGTGTGGGTGGCGTTGTGGATGGTGCGCCACCGCCGGTCCCGTCCCAGCACCAGGTAGGACGGCGGGTGGTCCGTGTAGAGCGAGCCGTGTTCCTGCGGCGCGATGACCAGCGGCCCGCCGATGCGCGCGGCGGTGTCGCGGTAGAAGTCCCACATGGCGCGCACGCCGGTGTCCTCGTGCAGCCAGTCGTCCTCGACGAAGTAGACCAGCCCGTCCAGGCCGCGTGCCCAGTCGAACTGCTGGAGCAGGCTCGGTCCCTGCCCCGGTGTGGTGGTGGTGACCACCTCCACCGGCACCTCGGCGGGCTCCAGCACCTGCTTCAGGCGCCGCAGCGGCGCGGGGTCGGAGCGGTCGTCGAGCACACGCAGGGTGACGGTTCCGCCGCCGTACGCCGCCGCGTCGTTCAGCGACCGCACCAGCGAGCGGGCGCAGCGCAGGGTCAGTTCCTCAAGGCTCGATCCGGTGAGGCGCGGCTTGGGATTGACGTTGCGGTTCTCGCGCAGGCAGGTGCGCAGGCAGACGTTCAGGGTATCGCCGCCCGCGACCGCCGCCCCGCCCGCGGGCCGGGCCTCCAGCCCCTCCACCGCCGCGCCGGCGGGAGCCTCGGCCAGCGCCCGGTGCAGCACGCGCATGCCGCCCAAGCCCAGGCCGTTGTCCTTGCGGACCTGATAGCCCTTCAGGCGCACGAGTTTGTCGGCGATGCGGATGAGCGGGTTCATGGGGCCACCTCTGCGTTACGGGTGGCCCCTTTATTCATGCTCCCGCTGCCGGGTGCAAGAGTCGACGCCGTTACGGGAAGGTAACGGTCGCGACGGCGCGCCGAACCTTGGCATCCGCCCACTCCACCGGCTCCGTCGGGGGCGCGTCGGCGGCGGGCACGGTGGTGCCGGTGCCCGGCGTGTCCAGGATGACGGTGCCGGCGTCGGTGGTGACGGAGACCTCGCCTTCCACCAGGAAGACCGAAAACGCGCCGTCGATCACGCCGCCCCAGACGTCGGTGCCGCGGATGCCGATGGTGGCGACGGGGGTGACGATCCGGGTGCCCTCGGCATGGCGCAGGGCGCCCGAAATCAGCCGGAAGGCGCCGTCGACATACATCTCCAGCGCCGTCTCGTCCTCGCCCAGCACCAGATCATCGACCACCAGTTCGGCGTTCTCGCCCAGAAGCAGCGTGCCCTCGTCCAGCAGGGCCACCTGAAGCCGACCGCCGGGGCCGGTGGTCAGGCGGTCCTCGTTGGCGACGGGATCGCTGGGTTTCAGCGCCATCGCCTGCTGCGCCCGTTCCGCCCGTGCCTCGCGGGCGACGCGGGTGACGATGCCCACCGGGCCGATGCCGGGCATCGCGGCATCCTGCTGGTCCTGCGCCAGCACCGGCGGGGCGGCGGGGACGGCCACGAGAACGGCGGCGGCGAGGGTCAGGGCGGTCAGGACTCGGCGCATGGGCAAGAGGCTCCGGCAGGCAGAAGAGTGGTCATGCCTCCGCTATACGCGGCGGCGCGATGCCTGGGCTGTAACAACTGGGTGAGCGGAACGGGTCCCGGCCGTCAGGGCGCGTAGCGGAGGTACGCCACCTTCGCCTTGCCGTAGACGCGCACGTCCTCCGGCACGAACCCCTCCGGCGGCTCCGGGTCGCGGGTGCTGGGCACTTCCACCACGCAGACGGCCCGCGGGGCGATCCACCCCTGCTGCGCAAGGGCAATCAGGGCCGGCGTTTCCAGGCCGCTGTCGTAGGGCGGGTCCATGAGCACCAGCGAACACGGCGCCGTCGCGGCGGGCGGCCGGGTGGCGTCGGCACGGGTGATGGTGACGTCGCGGCCGGCCTTCAACGTCTCCACGTTCTGCTTCAGCACCGCCAGCGAGGCCGGCGCCTGTTCCAGGAACGTCACATGGGCCGCCCCGCGCGACAGGGCCTCCAGCCCCAGCGCGCCGGTGCCGGCGAAGGCGTCCAGCACGCGGGCGCCCTGAAGCTGAAAGTCATCGGGGTCCCAGCCGTGACCGAGCTTGGAGAACACGGCCTCGCGCGTGCGGTCGGCGGTGGGGCGGACGTCGCGCCCCTCCGGTGCCGACAGGCGGCGGCCGCGATGGATGCCGGCGACGATGCGCATCAGCCCTCGCGTCCCTTCCCGCGCGCCGCCGCCGCCTTCTTGCGTGCGCCGGGGCGCACCTTGCGCGGCTTGGCGACCGCGCGGCCCGTGGTGTCGGCGGAGTTCTTCTTGGGCCGGCCTTCCTTCTGCTCGCCGGGGCCGCGGCCGAGCTGGTCCTTCAGCACGCGGGTCGGCACTTCCTCCACCGCGCCGCGCTCCAGCATCCCCAGGTGGAAGGGCCCGTAGGAAATGCGGATGAGGCGCGTGACCGTGTACCCCAGGTGCTCCATCACGCGGCGCACCTCGCGGTTCTTGCCTTCCTTCAGCGAGACCGTGACCCAGGCGTTGGTGCCCGTCTGGCGGTCGAGTACGGCATGGATGGAGCCGTATTTCACGCCCTCGACCGTGACGCCGCGTTCCAGCGTCGCCAGGGTCTCGGGCTTGACGATGCCGTGGACGCGCACGCGGTAGCGCCGCACCCAGCCCTGCGAGGGGTGCTCCAGCTTTCGGGCCAGTTCGCCGTCGTTGGTGAGCAGCAGCAGGCCTTCCGAGTTGATGTCCAGCCGCCCGACGGAGATGACGCGCGGCAGGCGGTCGGCCACCTTGTCGAAGACGGTCGGCCGGCCCTCCGGGTCCTTGTGGGTGGTCACCACGCCGGCGGGCTTGTGGTAACGCCACAGGCGCGGCGGCTCGGGCGCCAGCACCGGCTTGCCGTCGACGACGATCTGTTCGTCGCCGGTGACCAGCACGGCGGGCGTGTCGAGCTTCTTGCCGTTGACCCGCACGCGACCCTCGCCGATCAGCCGTTCGGCATCGCGGCGCGAGCAGAGGCCAGCGCGCGCCAGATACTTGGCGATGCGCTCGCCCTTTTCCGCCTCGGGCGCCGCGTCGGGGCCGGGAGCGGGGGTGTCGTCGGGGCGGTCGTCGGTCATGCGGAAGCGGCCTTCACGAAAGCGGCGAGGATGGCGTCGTCGGCCGGGCTGATGCTGTACTCGGGGTGCCACTGCACGCCCAGGCAGAAGGGGTGCGCCGGGTCCTCGATGCCCTCCACCACGCCGTCCGGCGCGATGGCGTTGACGGTCAGCGTCTCGGGCACGGCCTTGACCGCCTGATGGTGGGCGGAGTTGACGGGGAACTGGAGCGTGCCCGTGACGCGGTGGAGCAGCGTGTCTTCGGTCACCACGACCATGTGGCCGGGTTCCGTGCGCGGGTTGGGCTGCTCGTGGGCCAGCGGGTCGTCGACCTCGTCGGGAATATGCTGGATGAGGGTGCCGCCCAGCACGACGGCAAGCAACTGCTGGCCGCCGCAGATGCCCAGGATCGGCATCTTGCGCGCATGGGCGCCCTTGGTGACCGCGAGTTCGAAATCGGTGCGGCCTTCCTTGAGGACCACGGTGCCGTGTTTCTCCCCGGCGCCGAACAGGGCGGGGTCGACGTCGAAGGCCCCGCCGGCGACCAGCAGGCCGTCGATCATGTCCAGGTATGTCTCGGCCTGCGACGGATCGTGGGGCAGCAGGATGGGCGTGCCGCCGGCGCGGGCGACGGCTTCGCAGTAGTTCTTGCGCAGGGCATACCAGGGCAGTGCCGAATAGCCGCCGCCGTCCTCGCTGTCGAGGGGGATGCCGATCACGGGTCGTCTTGTCATGGCCCCGTATTTACGCCGGGCGCGAAGGGGGCGCAATGGGTGGCGTCAGGCGCGGTGGCGGTGGCGAAGGCTTGAGAGGCCGCGGGCGGCCCGGGTCCTGGCAAATCGCTTGAGCTCATCCAGCCGGATCTGCATCGCTTGAGGCGACACCCGAAAGATCCTTGCCATCTCGTCGACGTCCCCGCCAGTGTTTTGATACTCCGCCTTGACGAGGGGGGCCGGCAACAGGATGGCCGCCGCGTATTGGTTGGCTTGGCGCTCAAGATGGTTGGACAGGGTTTCGCTGCGGTACATTTCGTTGTCGACCACACCTTCCCGTATGCGGTCGCGATGCATATGGAAGTGGGCGAGCTCATGCGCCAAGGTGAAACGTTGGCGGTTCGGATGATGCTTGGCGTTGATGTGAATGGCGAAGTTTGAACCACTTCCGCCAGGACCGATCCGCTGTATTTTGCCGGAGATCGTGTCCGGCAGCTCACGATCATAATGCACGGCGATGCCAAGGTCGCGTGCCATCCCTTCAAGGTCGACCGGCGCGGCCCCTTGGTGGCGGCTAATGATCTGGCCGGTAGTCATGTCAGCCCGGTTGGTCATCGTCGGCATCCTGCCAGAATTTCGCTTCCTCGTCTTCGTCAAGCGCGCCGAACTGGTCAGACATTGCTTCCCGCGTTTCCGCAATCGCAACCTTTTCCGCGACTTCGCGCGCCTTATTCTCGGCCGCTGTCTTGATCGCGTTGTATCCCCAGATCGCGGCGGCGGCGATGAAAACCGTCACTCCGGCCAGGACTACGGCGACCGATGTCAACAATATGGCGGCGAAATCGTTCCAGTCCAAGCCCGTAGGCTCGGCAAGGCCGCGGTGGATGGACAGCCCGATAATGGTCGCCGCCAGAACTAAATTGACGATTAGAATGGTGATGTTCGCGATGAACACGGCGCATGGCTCCCATAGGATACAGGGTATTCTAACAACTTCAGGTAGGCCCCGCCACCGCTCCCGCTTGACGCCCCCACCGCCCCGCCGCACTCTCCGTCCATGACCGGAAAGCCGCCCTCTCCCGCCGATTTCATGGATGCCGCCTTCGCCGAGGCGGCGGCGGCCGGGGCGCGCGGGGAGGTGCCCATCGGGGCGGTGGTCGTGGAGCCCGCCACGGGCCGCATCCTCGCCCGCGCCGGCAACCGGACGGAAGAGGATCGCGATCCCACCGCCCACGCGGAACTGTTGGCAATCCGCGCCGCCTGCGCGGGGCGGGGCGATGCCCGGCTGCCGGACTGCGACCTGTACGTCACGCTGGAGCCCTGCCCCATGTGCGCGACGGCCATTTCCTTCGCGCGCATTCGGCGGGTGTATTTCGCTGCCTACGATCCCAAGGGCGGTGGCGCGGAGCACGGGCCGCGCATTTTCGACCAGCCCACCTGCCACCACCGGCCCGAGGTCTACGGCGGCTTGCGCGAATCAGAGGCCGCGGCGCTCCTGCGAGACTTCTTCAGGGCCCGCCGCTAGGGTTATCCACAGCCGCAACCGGGCTTTCTCTTGCGCCGGCTTCGCGCCTTGGGCATCCTTGCGCGCCTGATGGATGCCTTTATGAGGAGTTTCTGATGTACAAGGATTGGGCCAAGCTGGCCGAGGATCTGTCGGGTGCCATGGGGGAGGTCCGCAAGGGCATTCCCGACACCATGAAGGGCTTCTCCGCCCTCGCCCGCGCCGCCACGGCCGACGGCGCGCTGGACCCCAAGACCAAGGAACTGATCGCGCTGGCCATCGGCGTCGCGGTCCGCTGCGACGGCTGCATCGCCTTCCATGCCAAGGCCGCCGCCAAGTACGGCGCGACGCGCGAGGAAATCCTCGAGACCATGGGCATGTCGGTCTACATGGGCGGTGGCCCGTCCTTCGTCTACGCCGGCCAGGCGCTGGAGGCCTTCGACCAGTTCAAGGCCGCCCAGGACGAGGCCTGATGCCATGACGCCGTTCCTCCGCCGCCTGCTGCACCCTGTTCCCGCCGCCGCCGCGACCGTCGCGGCGGTGCTGGCGCTGGGTGCGGCCGGACCCGTGGCGGCGGCGGAGGGCGGCGGCAGTTCGGGCGGCATGGATCGGGGCGACGTGGCGGAACTGGCCGGCCAGTACATCCTGCTCGACCCGCTGTGGATACCCATCGAGGACGTTGCCAACCGGCGCACCTACCATGGCGGCCTGCTGGTGCGCCTGGAGCCCAACCCCGAGCGCAAGGTCGATGCCTGCTACGCCGTGCCGGACGTCGTCGACGCCCTGGTGGTGGACTTCTTCCACGACCGTATGACCCGGTCGGAACACCAGCGGCCCGGCTACGTCGCCAAGCGCATCCAGGACGTGGTGGAGCGCGAGGCGGGCAAGGACGTGTTCGACCTGCCCCAGGTGTTCGACCAGGTGCCCGAGATGGACGACAACAGCATCAAGTTGTCACGCACCTGCCAGTAAACGGTCATCATCCTTTCGTCGACCGATGCCACCCCCGGCCTTGTGGGTGCGTTGCGGCAGGAGTATGATGCGCCGCACAATCACCACGCCGATTTACTTGCGAGGAGGGTGGCATGTCCGACGACGTGATCCTGAACTACTATGAAGACATCGAGGTCGGTCAGAAGGCGGTCTTCGCCAAGACCATCACCGAGGCCGACATCCTGATGTTCTCGGGCGTCTCGGGCGATACCAACCCGGTCCACCTGAACCAGGAATATGCCGAGGGCACCATGTTCAAGGGCCGCATCGCCCACGGCATGCTGTCGGCGGCGCTGATCTCCACGGTCTTCGGCACCAAGCTGCCCGGCCCGGGCTGCATCTACGTGGGCCAGAGCCTGAAGTTCAAGGCGCCTGTGCGCCCCGGCGACACGGTGACCGCGGTGGTCGAGTGCACGGCCAAGGCCGACGAAAAGAAGTTCTGCACCTTCAAGACCGTCTGCACGGTGGCCGGCAAGACCGTCATCGACGGCGAGGCGACCCTGATGGTGCCGTCCAAGGCCGCTGCGACGGCCGCGGCGGAGTAACCCTCCACCGCTTCCGCACATCAGCCGGAACCAAAACGGCGGGCCGCCTGTGAAAAAGAAGGCGGCCCGCTGTTGATTCCCCGACACCGGGTTTACATTAGGGGAGTGACGACGCCCGAACCCCCTCCCCCGCGGCCGTCCATGCCTGGCCGCATCCTGCTGACCCGCGCCTCCCTGCTGGCGGAGCGGCTGTGGGAACGGTTGTGGCCGGCGCTGACGCTGGCGGCGGTGTTCTTCGGGCTTGCCTTCCTCGACATTCTGCCGCGCCTGCCGGGCTGGCTGCACCTGGGCCTGCTGGTGGCGCTGGCGGCGGGAACGCTCGCCGCCCTGGTGCTGGGCCTGCGCGCCTTTCCCTGGCCCAGCCGGCACGAGGCGCGGACGGCGCTTGAGACGCGCGGCGCCCCAGGCGACCACCGCCAGCCCTACCACCGCCCCCTGACGGCGCTGGAGGACCAGCCGTCGAGGCCGCACGGCGATACCCTGGCGGCCGGTCTGTGGGAGGCCCACCGCGCCCGCATGCTGGCGGCGGCGAAACGCCTGTCGGTGCCCTTCCCCAGTCCCCGCATGGCAAGCCGCGATCCGGTCGGCGTGCGCGCCGTGGGTGTTCTTCTGGTGGTGGTGGGCGTCGCCATCGGTTGGGGCGACCTGGGCCAGCGGCTGGAGCGCGCGCTGAACCCCACGCTGCCCGCCCCGTCGACGGCGCCGCTGACGGCCGACATCTGGATCACGCCGCCGGCCTACACCGGCCGTGCGCCCCTCACGCTTGCCGCCGGAACCGAGTCGGACGCCGAGGCCGCCGGTGGCGTCGCCGCGCCCCAGGCCGCCGGACCCCTGCGGGTGCCGGAAGGCTCGGCGGTGGTGGCCCTGGTGCATGGAGCGGACGACCCGGCCCTGCGCGTCGACGGCACCGGCGGCGCGACCATCCCCTTCGAGGCCATCGGCGACGGCAGCCACCGGCTCGAGGCCGAACTGACGGCCGGCCAGCGGCTCGCCATTCTGGACGACGGCGACATGGTGGAGTCCTGGCCCATGACCGTGGTGCCGGACATGCCGCCGACGGTGCGCTTCACCGGCCCGCCCGAGGAAACCTCGCGCTGGCGCCTGCGCCTGCCCTACGCCGCCGGAGACGATTACGGCATCGAAACTTTCCTGGTGCAGATCACCCGCCCCGACCGGCCCGACGCCGAAACCCTCGAGGTGGATCTGGCCGCGCCCGCTCCCGGTCCGGCGGATGCCGAGCTGGTTGAGCAGCCGGGCCGCGCCGCCATCGACCTGACGCCGCACCCCTGGGCCGGATTGCCCGTGACCGTCCGCCTGAAGGCCACCGACGCCGCCGGCCAGACCGCGTACTCCGATCCCATCGACACGCTCCTGCCGGAGCGCCAGTTCCAGCACCCGGTCGCCCGCGCCATCGCCGCCGTCCGGAAAGAGGTCGCCCGCGACCCCGACCAGGCCCGCGACGCCGCCAAGGTGCTGGACCAGATCAGCCGCGAGCCGGCGCGCTTCAGCCACGATTCCGTGGTGTTCCTGGGCCTGCGCATCGCTGCCGACCGCCTCTACCATTCCGGCGAGGACACGGCGGAGCGCGACGGCGTGCTCGACCTGCTGTGGGACCTGGCGATCCGGCTTGAGGACGGCGGCCTGACGCTTGCCGGCCGCGACCTGGAACGCGCCGAGGACGCCCTGCGCGAGGCCCTGGAAAACGATGCCCCGGACGCCGAGGTGGAGCGCCTGATGCAGGAGCTTCAGCAGGCGCTCCAGCGGTTCTCGGAAATGATGGCCGAGATGATGCGCGACATGCCGCAGATGCCGCCGTTCGACGGGCCCATGCCGGACACCATGCAGACCCTCGACCCGCAGGCCATGCAGGAGATGCTCGACCGCATGCGGGAGATGAACGAGCTGGGCGCCCGCGATGCCGCCAAGGCCATGCTCGACGAACTGTCCCGCATGATGGAGGCCATGCGCAACATGCGCCCCATGTCGCCGGAACAGATGCAGCAGATGCAGCAGGCGCAGGAGATGATGCGCGAGTTGCAGGACTTGGCGCGAGAACAGGAACGCCTGCTGGAGGAAACCTTCCGCCAGAGCCAGCAGTTCCCGCAGAGCCCGCTGTCGCCCTTCCAGCAGCCGCCGATGCCGGGACAGCAACAGCAAGGGCAACAGCAGCAGGGCCAGCAGGGTCAGCAGGGTCAGCAAGGCGAGCAGGAGGCGCTCACCGCCGCCGAGCAGGAGGCCCTGCGCAAGCGCCTTGGCGACCTGATGCGCCGCCTGGGCGAAATGACCGGCCAGGTGCCCGAGAACCTTGGCGACGCCGAGCTAGCCATGCGCCGGGCCGAGGACGCCCTGCGCGGTCAGCAGCCCGGCCCCGCCTCGCAGGCCCAGGGCGAGGCGCTTGAAGCCCTGCGCGACGGTATGGGCCAGTCCATGCAGCAGATGATGCAGGCCATGGGCATGGGCCAGGGCATGATGATGCCCATGCCGATGCCCATGGGCCGCGGCCAGATGCCCGGCCGCGATCCCCTCGGCCGCCAGCAGGGCATGGACCCGGACACGGTGGAGGTGCCTACCGAGCCCGAGGAGAAACGGGCCCGCGAACTGCTGGAAGAACTCCGCCGCCGCGCCAGCGAACGTGACCGCCCCGCCGACGAACTCGACTACCTGCGCCGCCTGCTGCGGCAGTTCTGACGCCGCCGCCGCCGCCGCCGGCTTCGCGCTGGCGCGCGATGAGGGGTGCGAGAGGCGCGGCCTCTCGCGCTCTCGGTCCGAGGGGGCGGTGCGGCGGCTTTTTCGCGCGTGCGGTGGAGTCCTGCTTTCGCAGGAATGGCGGCAAGTTTTATGCTCCAAATCAATAGCTTAATTAAAGCCCGTCGCCCGCGCGCGTCGTCCGGCGTCCCTGCGACGCCGCAGAGGGATAGCCTCGCAGGCAGGGGTGTCGGTCTTCCTGAAATCGCGGGGGAGCGCGAGGGGGAGGCCGCGCCTTCCCCTCGCATCCTTCTTCGTGCACCGCGTCGCGCTGGCGCGCGATGAGGGGTGCGAGAGGCGCGGCCTCTCGCGCTCTCGGTCCGAGGGGGCGGTGCGGCGGCTTTTTGCGCGCGTGCTGTGGAGTCCTGCTATCGCAGGAATGACGGCGCGTTTGAGACTCCAAGGTCCACGCGCGTCGTCGGCGTCTCTGCGACTCCGCAGACGTGAGGCCTCGCAGGTGTGTCCGTCTTCCTGAAAACCGCAGGGGAGCGCGAGGGGGAGGCCGCGTCTTCCCCGCGCGTCCTTCACCTGACGCCGATCACTCGGCCGCCTGGTCCGCCTGGTCCGCCTGATCCGCCTGGCCTGGCGGCTGTGTCTGCATTTGCGGCTGGATGTCCTGTTCCATGCGCTGGGTGGCTTCCGAAAGCTGCTGGCGGGCTTCGTCGATGGAGGCGAGGAGTTCGGCGCGCTGCGTTTCCAGCCCCTGCACGCGGGCCTGTGCCGACTGCACCGACTGGGTGACCTGGGCGAGGCGCTGTTCGGCCTGTTCCAGTTCGGCCTCGCGGCTGGCGATGCGGGCCTGGAGGGTACCCAGCGTTTCCTGGCGTTCCGACAGCGTTTCCTCGGCGTCGGCGAGGGTCTTGCTGAGTTCGGTCGCGCGCTGTTCAAGGCCGGAAACGCGGGATTCCGCCTGCCGGGCTTCGGCCTGGGCCTGTTCCATTCGGGCGCGCACTTCTTCCAGCGCGTTTTCCGCCTCCGCGGTCTGCTGCTGGGCCTCGGTGATTTCCTCGCGCAGTTGGGTCAGGCGGGCCTCGGCGCCCGAGACCTCGGCCGCGGTGTCGGTGGCGCGGGTCTGGAGGGCGTCAAGCTCGCCACGGGCTTCCTCCACGGCCAGCGTCAGTTCTTCTTCCTGGGTCTGAAGGGCCTGCACCTCGGCCTGGCGCTGGTCGGCCTGACTTTCCACCTGGGCGGCTTCGTCGCGCAGCGCGGCGAGGCGATCCTCGGCGGCGGTGACGTCCACCTGCAGTTCGGTGATGCGGTCCTGAAGTTCGTTGGCGCGGCCCTCGGCGGCGCGGGCTTCCTGCACCGAGCCTTCCAGCTGCGCCAGTTCCTCCTGCGCGGCCTGCTGCTGCTGTTCGGCGGTCTGGGCCTGGGCCTGGGCTTCCTCGGCGCGGGCCTGGGCCTCCTGCAGGCGGGCCTGGGCTTCCTCGGCCTGGGTCTGGGCCTCGACGGCCAGTTGTTCGGCTTCCTGCGCCTGGGCCTCGGCGGCTTCCTGGTCGGCGCGCAGGGCGAAGAGGACGGTTTCGGTTTCCGAGATCTGTTCCTGGATGGTGGCGAGGTCGCCGGCCGCCTCGCGCTCGGTTTCCAGGGTGGCGCGCAGGTCGTCGATTGTGCCGTCGCGGGCGGCGGCGACCCACCATCCGGCGATGGCCACGATGGCGAGAACCACGGCGACGGCGACGGCCGACATGGGCCAGGAACGGGACGATGCCATGACGGGGGAGTCCTCCATGCGGGTGGTGACGGGCCGGTCTTCTCCAAGAACGATCCATCATCCCCCGCCGCTCGGGTCCCGTGGGGGCTAGGCGTGCGCCTTTCGATCGGCCGCGCCGGCCGGGCCCACGCCTATCTGCTCAGGCCCTTGGCGGCCAGGTCGGCGGCGTAGTCCTTCATCAGCTGGTCCTGCCGGTGGCCGAGTTCGTGCAGGTAGGTCCAGGTGTAGATGCCGGTGTGGTGACCGTCGTCGAAGAGGATGCGGATGGCGTAGTTGCCCACCGGCTCCACGTCGGTGATGCCCACGCCGCTTTTGCCGGCGACGGTCTTCTTTTCCGCCGGACTGTGCCCCTGCACCTCGGCCGAGGGGCTGTAGACGCGCAGAAGCTCGGCGCCCAGCACGAAGCTCTCGCCGGTCTCGAAGGTGATGTGCAGGGTCCGCGCGCCCCGGTCGACGCCGATTTCCTCGGGATAGATGCGGTCGCCGGCGCCTGTCATGCGGCGGGCCCTTCGTCCAGCGGGCGGGCCTCGTCGATGAGCATGATGGGGATGCCGTCGCGGATGGGATAGGCCAGTCCGCCCTTCTCGCTGATCAGTTCGTTGTGCTCGCGGTCGTATTTCAGCGGACCCTTGGTCAGCGGGCAGACCAGGATGTCGAGCAGCTTGGGGTCGATGGCGGCGGCGGAGGGCTGTGGCATGGGTCGAAATCCTTCGATCGACGGCGAATGATGCCGGGGTGTATCACATGGGGCCGCCGGGCGGCATCCCGCCGCTGTCGAAGGCGCCCATTTCCAGCAACGTCACGAGCGTGTCGGCCCGTTCCTGCGGCGTGTCGGCCTCCATCAGCGCCTGGCGCTCCACCGCCGACAGGGGGCAGAGCATGGCCAGGCTGGTGACCAGGTTCAGCGGCCCCAGCGCCGAGACGATCTGCGGATCGAACTGCATGCGGTGGCGGGCGGCGAAGCTTTTCAACGCCGTCATCAGGCGGTCGCGGTCGAGCCGGATGCCCTCGGGCAGGTCCAGGTCGTGGGCGAAGTCCTTCCACTCCGCCTGGACGCGACGGTAGCCGCGCCTGAGGTCCAGTTCCGGCCCCACGCCGAAGCGGCACACGCCCGTCAGGGTAATGAGCAGGCGGCCGTCGTCGGTTTCGGAAAAGGCGGAGATGCGGCCGGCGCAGCCCACCGAGAACACCTTGGGCCGGTCCTGCCCCAGGCCGAGCGGCCCGTTGTCCAGCGGCAGGACCATGCCGATCATGCGGCTGGAGCCAAGCGCATCGAGCGTCATGTTCAGGTAGCGCGGCTCGAAGATGTTCAGCGGCAGCCGCCCGCCGGGCAGAAGCAGCACCTCGGCCAGCGGAAAGATGGGGATGACGTCGGGTAGGTCCTCCAGACGCGGATGGAACGGCCCTGGCATGGTCACGACGTCACTCCCCTGCGCTTTCCGTCCCCTGACCGAACACTATCAGGTCAGGCGAACATCATCGACGACAACTTCCTACGGCCCTTGATGGTGGCCGGATCGGTGGGACCGAAGGCTTCGAAGAACTTCACCAGCTGGGCGCGCGCGGCGTCCTCGTTCCAGGTGCGGTCGCGCTTGAAGATTTCCAGCAGCTGGTCGACCGCCTCTTCCCGCTTGTTGGCGGCGTAATAGGCGTTGGCGAGGTCGAACCGGGCCTGCAGGTCGGCCGGGTCGGCCTCCACCTTCTTTTGCAGGGCGACCACTTCCTCGCTGTCGGCCGGCGGGGTGTCGGCCAGTTCCAGGGCGGTCTTGGCGGCCTGGACGTCGGCGTGGGCCAGGATGTCGGCGGGAAGCTGGCTCAGCAGTTCCTTCGCCGCGTCGGGCTCGTCCATGGCGACATAGCAGCGGATGATGCCCGCGATGGCCGGCGCGTTCTGCGGGTCCTGGCCGAGGATCTGCTCATAGACGCCGGCGGCCTGGTCGGCCTGGCCCTGGTCGAGCAGTTCCTTGGCCTGCTCCAGCGCCTGGTCAATGACGTTGGCGCCGCCGCCGGCCAGCTTGTCGATGAACTGCTTCAACTGGCTTTCCGGCAGCGCGCCCTGGAAGGCATCCACCGGGCGGCCGTCCTTGAAGGCGTAGACGGTGGGGATGGACTGGATGCGGAACTGGGCGGCCAGCTCCTGGTCCTTGTCGACGTCGACCTTGACCATCTTCACCTTGCCGCCGGACTGGCGCACCAGCTTTTCCAGCATGGGGCCAAGCGACTTGCAGGGGCCGCACCACTCGGCCCAGAAGTCGACGATGACGGGCACCGTCTGCGACTGCTCGATGACGTCGGCCATGAAGGTGGCGGCGGAGGTGTCCTTGACGGCATCGCCGCCGGCGCCGCCGCCCTGCCCCTGGTTGCCGCCGCCGGCCGGATTGCCGGCTCCGTCGAGAATGATTGCCATGGTCGCTTCGTCCGTATCCTGGATGATGGTCTGTTGATCTAATACGCGTCGATGATTGACATCATCAACGCTGCGTTCAAGCGGCACGCAGCCTCACGCGCCATAAGGCGCGGCGGCCAGTCGGCCTTGCCGGGCGACGAGTGTCCGTATTCATGTGTCACCCGGTCTGAAATAACGGGCCCGGCGGATGCGCGGACGCGCCGCCGGGGCGGAAATGTGCCTCTTTACATGGCGCGGGGGCGCGGGCGTGGCAAGGGCCAAACGCCCACGCCGCCAAGGGGGAAGAGGGGCCTTCGGGGCGCGGGTTCGGGCGCGTGAGAAAAGTGTCGAAAAATGTCTTGCATCGGGCGCGGCGATGTATATATTCCCCTCCACGCCGCAACGACGGGCCGTCACGAAAGTGCAATTGGTTCAGGCGTTTGCGGGCTTCTTACTCGATGCGGGCGTAGCTCAGGGGTAGAGCACAACCTTGCCAAGGTTGGGGTCGTGGGTTCGAATCCCATCGCCCGCTCCAGTAAGACAACCGGCTGACGAGCCCCGCTCCGGCCGGTTTTTTGGTTCCCTCCGGGGACGGCTCTCGGGCCGGCAGCGGAGGTCATACCCGACGCGGGCGTAGCTCAGGGGTAGAGCACAACCTTGCCAAGGTTGGGGTCGTGGGTTCGAATCCCATCGCCCGCTCCAACAGACGAAAAACCGGCCGTCGAGCGTGAAGCTCCGGCCGGTTTTTCTTTGGCTTGGACAATGCCCGAAATCAACAGGCTATCGCTTGTAATAAGCTTTATCTATAGCTGCATTTACTCGCAAGCGCATTAAGGCGTCGAAGCGGCGTGCTTGACCGAGGATGCGATTGCCCTTTCTGCCGAAGGTCGCGGAGGCCCTCTTCAGGTACGTGTAAAAGGTCCACGAGCGATAGTCACTGGAAAGATGTTCTTTCTGAACACGCGCAAACCTCTGACTAAGCAATGAATAATTAAAGCTATCTTTCAACTCCTTGAGCCCAAGGCTTTTGTTATCTCGCACGTGGCGGGCCGCCTCTCGCTTGGCGGCAATCGAAACCTTTCGGTACAACCGTGAAATCGTGCTATCGCGGATATAAACGCGCTTTCCATCATACCGAAAACCAAGGTACTCAAGGCCGTTTCGACCTTGAGGACCATAGATATGCTCATGCCTCAACGAAGGCCCGTCGCGCCGAAACTGGACGACGCAAGTCTTTTTATCCTTTATTCGGAGCTCCGAGCCATAGCGCTTGATCTCGTCCTTTACAAAATTGACGGCATCGTCCGCTTCCCTCGCCGCACCGGGGAGAATGAGTAGGATGTCGTCTGAGTAACGCATATAAAATCCGCCTCGGCTTTTGACAAAGTCATTGGCTGACACGTCGAAATCCAGGAGGTAGAAGTTAGCAATCAAGTCCGAGATCGGGGCGCCCTGCGGAATCCCCCGCCCGCTCTTATTGCTCTCAACAAGATTTGAGTAAGCAGGGTCGTAACCGCAAATTTTGGCCCTGAACTCTTCCGGTTTGCAGAGCTGCTTTGGCATTTTTCGGTAAGGAACAGTGAACTGGTCGATCTTAGAGGCGCCGACCTTGATCGACTTGATGAAACCAAGCCTCCTATAAACCTCTCGCTGGTCAACGTAATGATACTTAGTAATATTCCTAAACACAGCGTAATGATCCTCTGGGAGCTCCGGAGCACCTAAAAGATCGCGCCATCCCGATTTGATCATACTATGGTCGAGATTTTCGAAGTATCCTTCGATATCCAGAGCGATCGCGACACAATCTTTTAGATGGTCGATGGCCTCGAATGCATCTTTCGCAAAGTCGATATTGCATTTCCCAGAATTTGAGCCCGGCTTCGGAATTTTCCGGTAAGCAATCGGACATCCTTCAATACCTAGCGTCTTCAGCCTTCGTTCATAAGGGCCGGACAGAAGGTGTCGGTAGTATGTGAATATGTAGGCGTCTCGTCGAGCACCGTAGCGGATCGGCCGGCTCTTCTTATCCGGCTTCGGGCCGTTAACAGAGCGGTAGGGCTGCCATTCCTCATTGTATAGAAAAAGCGGGTAGAACGTATTCTGCGCGACCCGCCTCTTGTCCGTTACCAGACGCATTATTTCCCGCTTCGAAAGCGGAGCGTCGAAGTGCGGGTAATTCTTTAAGTGTTCTGATTTGAGCTCGAACTTTGAGGTCATTGCTCTGCGCGAGTGGGGACGAAACATTGGGCAAACGCACTTGCCCTTAGCATTTTCGCCCCCGCCGTTCTGCGGTGTGCGTTCGTCTTCGACGTAGTCGTGTACTGTCTAGTACAGATCGCCCGCATGTGCTGGCGACCGTGCAGCCGACCGGCGTCCAACCTGGCAATAGGAGCCCAACTCATGGAACTCGCACTTTGCACCGAATTGGCCACGGGCCTTGACAGTGTAAACACGTCACTGAAACGCCCCGATCGGGCGCCATGAGATAAATGTAGGTACGCTACGCCTGTTTGCCAAGGGGAATCATAACTCGCAACAAGATTATCCCCCCAGCGGAATCCCGTCCGCCAGCACCGCGCCCGTGACCACCAGCGCATAAAGCAGCGCCGCCAGCCCGCCCAGGAACAGCAGGTTGCCGACGCGGTGCAGGGGGTAGCGCGCCCGGTCCGCCATTCGGCGGTCCTCCGAGCGCTTTTCCGTACCCGCGATCAGCGTCATGAACAGCCCCCGGCCGAACCACGGCACAGAGAACCGCAGGTCCACCGGGTGACGCCGCCATGCGCGGCCGGGCAGGGCCTCGCGCAGCAACGCGCGCTGCTCCGCCGACAGGGTGCGGACGAACTCCGGCGGCAGGCGGGCCAGTTCCGGGGCGTCGAAGGCCTCGGACGGGCCTGCGCCGCCGGCTTCCATCTCCGCGCCGCTGGTGGTGGTGCTGGCCGCCTGGGTCATGGCTGAAACTCCCCTGCTTGCGCGCCGCCCCCGCCGCGCCTCCGCGTGCCGACGCCCGGCTGACGGGCGCGTATTACGAGCATTCAGTGTCCCTGAAGCCCTTAGGCCGGTCAAGGTCTTCACCGTCCGCCGCAACGGGCGTGCCCTCCGCCGCGTCGCCATGTGTGGGAGTCGGATGTTTCAGCGCCGGATCATGCGTCTAAACCGTTGAAAGAAAATTTCATCGGCGCGAAGCTGGAGCAGGAACCCAAGCCCGGCATAGGGCATCCCGTACAAGAAACGCGCGTCCCAGAAGCAGAACACAGCATCGGAGGAAGTCCCATGTCGCAGCGGGCGGTGTCGCTCAAGGCGGAGTTGGTCGACCGCGTCGTCGGCCTGATAAGCGATCGGCTCGACCCACGGCAGGCGGAGCCCGCCGGGCGCTTCGTTCGCCACCTGTTCCGCCACGTGCCGCCCGACGACATCCTGGACAAGGACGCCGAGGCGCTCTACGGCGCCGCCATGGGGCTGTGGCAGTTCGCCAAGACGCGCACGCCGGGCAAGCCCAAGGTGCGGGTCTATAATCCCAGCTTCGAGGAAAACGCATGGTCGTCGGACCACACGATCGTGGAAATCGTCAACGACGACATGCCGTTCCTGGTGGATTCGGTGACGGCCGAGCTGAACCGGCTGGACCTGGTGGTGCATCTGGTCATCCACCCCATCATCCACGTCAAGCGCGACGAGAACGGGCGCCTGCTGGAACTGCTGGAGGGCTCCGACGACCCCGATTGCCGGTCGGAGTCGGTGATGCTGATCGAGGTCACCGAGCAGGGCGAGGCCGCCGTGCTGGACGCCATCGCCCAGCAGCTTGAGGATGTCCTGTCGCAGGTGCGCGCCGCCGTCGCCGACTGGGAACCCATGGTCGGCCGCATGACCGAGGAAATGGAGACGCTCCGCGCCCGCCCCGACGCCTCCGTCGGCGAGGAGAGCGGCGAGGTGGCGGATTTCCTGAAGTGGCTGCTGGAGAACCACTACACCTTCCTGGGCTTCCGCCGGCATGACTTCTCGGGCGGCGCGGCGCCGACGGTACATGTGGACCGCGACTCGCAGCTCGGCATCCTTGCCGACGACGCCATGCTGGTGTTCGACGAGCTGCGCGACGGGGCGGACCTGCCGCCCGACGTCCATGCCTTCCTGACCCGGCCGGCGCACCTGATCATCGCCAAGGCCAACAAGCGGGCGCGGGTGCATCGCTCGGTGCACATGGACGTCATCGGCATCCGGCGGTTCGACGACTCGGGCGCCGTGGTGGGACTGGATCTGTTCGTCGGGCTGTTCACGTCCAACGTCTACACCAACAGCCCCATGTTCGTCCCGGTGCTGCGGCGCAAGATCGACCGCATCATCCGCAACGCCAACTTCCGGCCGCGCAGCCACGACGGCAAGAAGCTGATGAACATCCTGGAGAACCTGCCCCGGGATGAACTGTTCCAGTCGTCCGACGAGCAGTTGCTGGAAACGGCGCTGGGAATCCTGCATCTGCAGGAGCGCCAGCGCGTCGCCCTGTTCGCCCGCATGGACGAGTTCGAGCGCTTCGTCTCGTGCCTGGTCTTCGTCCCGCGCGACCGCTACGACACGGCGCTGCGCCTGGCCGCCCAGGATATCCTGGAAAAGGCCTTCGGCGGCGTGATGACGGCCTATTACACGCAGGTCGTGGACAGCCCGCTGGCGCGGCTGCACTTCATCATCCGCACCACGCCCTACAACATTCCCCCCTATGACCTGCGCGAGGTGGAGGCCCGGCTGGCCGATGCCGCGCGGCAGTGGTCGGACCACCTGGAAAGCGCCCTGTTCCAGGCCAAGGGCGAGGAGACCGGCGCGCGCCTGTTCCGCCGCTACGGCCACGCCTTCCCCAGCTTCTACCGCGAGCGCTTCACCGTGCAGGCGGCGGTGGCCGACATCGACCGCATCGAGGCCATGGTGTCCGAGGACCGGTCGCTGGGCATGAACCTCTACCGCCCGGTGGAGGTGCCCGAGACCCAGGTGCGCTTCAAGATCTATCATGCCGATGCCGCCGTCAGCCTGTCGGACATCCTGCCCATGCTGGAAAACATGGGGTTCCGGGTCATCGGCGAGGTGCCGTTCGAAATCCGCATCCGCGAGGGCGAGCCGGTGGCCCCCGGCGAAGCCAACGGCGTGTCCGCCAACGGTCCGTCGACGGGCGCGCGCCGCATGGTCTGGGTGCATGATTTCGAAATGGAAACGGCCGACGGCACGCCCATCGACGTGGGTGCGGTGCGCGACCACCTGCAGGAGGCCTTCGGCCGCATCTGGAACAGCGAGGCCGAGAACGACGCCTTCAACCGCCTGGTGGTTTCGGCGGGCCTGAGCTGGCGCGAGGTGGTCATGCTGCGCGCCTATGCCAAGTACCTGCGGCAGGCGGCGTTCACCTTCAGCCAGTCCTACATCGCCCGCGCGCTGAGCCTGCACAGCGGCATCACGCGCGCCCTGGTGGACCTGTTCCACGCCCGCTTCGAGCCGGCGCGCGAGGGCCGGGACCCGTCGCTGGAGGCCATGACCACCGAGATCCGGCACATGCTGGACGACGTGGCCAACCCTGACGAGGACCGCATTCTGCGGCGTTACCTGAACCTCATCTCGGCGACCCAGCGCACCAACTACTATCAGCCGGACCCGCAGACCGGCCGGCCCAAGAGCTATATCTCCTTCAAGCTGCGCTCCGGCGAGGTGGAAGACCTGCCCCTGCCCCGCCCCTGGATGGAGGTCTGGGTCTACAGCCCGCGCGTGGAGGCCATCCACCTGCGCGGCGGCAAGGTCGCGCGCGGCGGCATCCGCTGGTCGGACCGGCGCGAGGACTTCCGCACCGAAATCCTGGGCCTGATGAAGGCGCAGATGGTCAAGAACGCCGTCATCGTCCCGGTGGGGTCCAAGGGCGGCTTCGTGGTCAAGCAGCCGCCGGCGGAACAGACGCGCGAGGCCATCCAGGCCGAGGGCATCGAATGCTACAAGACCTTCATGCGCGGCCTGCTGGACGTCACCGACAACCTGCGCGGCGACGCCGTGCTGCCGCCGCCGGAGGTGGTGCGCCGCGATGACGACGACCCCTACCTGGTGGTGGCCGCCGACAAGGGCACGGCGACGTTCTCGGACATCGCCAACGGCATCTCCCAGGAGTACGGCTTCTGGCTGGACGATGCGTTTGCCTCCGGCGGGTCGCAGGGCTACGACCACAAGGCCATGGGCATCACCGCCCGCGGCGGGTGGGAGGCCGTGAAGCGCCACTTCCGCGAAATGGGCCACGACACCCAGACCCAGGACTTCACCGTGGTCGGCGTCGGCGACATGTCGGGCGACGTGTTCGGCAACGGCATGCTGCTGTCGCGCCACATCAAGCTGGTGGGCGCCTTCAACCACCTGCACATCTTCATCGACCCGGACCCGGACCCGGAAAAGAGCTTCGAGGCGCGCAGGACGCTGTTCGAAACGCCGCGGTCGTCCTGGGCGGACTATGACAAGGACGCCCTGTCCCCCGGCGCCATGATCTACGAGCGCCGGTCAAAGACCCTGACGCTGACGCCCGAGATCAAGGCGCGCTTCGGCTTTGCCAAGGACACCGTCACCCCCAACGAACTGATGCGGGAACTGCTGAAGGCCGAGGTGGACCTGCTGTGGTTCGGCGGCATCGGCACCTACATCAAGGCCTCCACCGAAAGCAACGCCGACGCCGGCGACCGCACCAACGACTCGGTGCGCGTCAACGGCCGCGAGCTGCGGGCCAAGGTGGTCGGCGAAGGCGCGAACCTGGGCGCCACCCAGCGCGGCCGCGTGGAGGCCGCCGTGCAGGCCGGGGTGCGGCTGAACACCGACGCCATCGACAATTCCGCCGGCGTCGACTGTTCCGACCACGAGGTCAACATCAAGATCCTGCTCAACGGCGTGGTGGCCGACGGCGACCTGACGCTCAAGCAGCGCAACGTGCTGCTGGAGGAGATGACCGAGGAAGTGGCCGCGCTGGTGCTGCGCGACAACTACCTGCAGACGGCCGCCATCAGCATCGCCGAGGCCAAGGGCGTGGACATCCTGGACCACCAGCAGCGCCTGATGAAGATGCTGGAGCGCGCCGGGCGGCTGGACCGCGGCATCGAGTTCCTGCCCGACGACGAGGTCATCGCCGAGCGCTTCGCCGCCAAGCGGGGCCTGACGCGGCCGGAAATCGCCGTGCTCATGCCGTACTCCAAGCTCTGGCTGTTCGACGAGATCCTGGAGTCGGACCTGCCCGACGACCCGCTGCTGATGGAAGACCTGGTGCGGTACTTCCCGACCCAGCTTCAGGACCGCTACCGCGACGCCATCGGCCGCCACCGTCTGCGCCGCGAGATCATCGCGACGCATGCCACCAACAGCATGATCAACCGTGTCGGCGGCACCTTCGTCACCCAGGTGACGGAAAAGACGGGCGTGAAGCCGGCCGACATCGCGCGGGCCTACATCATCACCCGCGACGCCTTCCGCATGCGCGACCTGTGGGCCGCCATCGAATCCCTGGATGCCCAGGTGCCGGCGACCGTGCAGACCGACATGCTGCTGGAGGCCAACCGGCTGATCGAGCGCGGCACGCTCTGGGTCCTGCGCCAGTGCCCGGCGCCGCTGGACATGGGGGCTGTGATCGAAGACCTGACGCCGGGCATCGAGGCCCTGGCCGACGGCATCGAGACCGTCGCCACCCACGACGCCTACGACGAAGTGATGCGCCGCGTCGCCCACTTCACCGAGCAGGGTGTCCCGCAGGACCTGGCGCACCGGGTCGCCAACCTGATCCTGCTGGCGAGCGCACCGGACGTCACCCGCATCGCCCAGCGCCACGAGATGGACGTCTGCGACGCCGGCCGGCACTACTTCGCCATCGGCTCGCGCTTCGGCCTGGGTTGGCTGCGGTCGGTGGCCGAGCCGCTGGCCGTCGGCAGCCATTGGCAGAAGCTGGCGGTGGCGGCGATCATCGAGGAGTTGTACCGCGACCAGCGCGAACTGGCCGACGTGATGCTGTCGGCCGTGGGGCCCCGTCCCGATGCCGGCGAGGCCGTCGCCGCCTGGGCCGAGACCATCGCCCCGGCGGTGGAGCGGGCCGATCAGTTGATCGGCGAGCTGCGGGCAACCGACACCATCGACCTCGCCATGCTGACGGTAGCCGCCCGCCAGTTCGGCACCATGAAGGGGGCGTAAAGGCACGGGGGTCCGTGCCCTTCCCGCCACCTTCATGTTTCACGTGAAACCGGGGCGTCCCTTGTGGGGCGCCCCGCTTCGCGTCATGATTCTTCCCCGACGGTTTGCAACGGGGGAACTCAGCATGATCATCACCACCACCGACGGCATCGACGGCAAGCGCGTGACGGCTTACCTGGGGGTCGTCTCCGGCGAGGCCATCATGGGCGCGAACATCTTCCGCGACCTGTTTGCCGGCATCCGCGACATCGTCGGCGGACGCTCGGGCGGCTACGAAAAGGCCATCCGCGACGCCAAGAACGAGGCGCTCGCCGACATGGCCGAGGAAGCCCGGCGGCTGGGTGCCGACGCCATCGTGGGCGTGGACCTGGATTACGAGGTGGTGGGCCAGAAGGGCAGCATGCTCATGGTGTCCGCCAACGGCACGGCGGTGACGCTGGGCTGATGATCGCAGACGCCGCCGGCGTGCCGCAGCCGCGACATGAAAAACCCGCCGACCCTGGGGTCGGCGGGTTTTCGTCGCGGGTCGGGCTCCGCCGCGTCAGGCGGCCCGGCGGCCCCGGCTTTGGCCCTGGCTTTGACCCCGGCCGTTCAGGAAGGCCACCAGGGGCTTGTCCATCTTGGCGATGTGATGGGTCAGCCAGTCCGCGGTGTAGCCGAAGAAGTCGTTGACGGCCTCCGGCGTGTCTTCGCCCATGGTGCGGTCGAAGGTCGCCATGCGGTCGAGAAGCTTCTGGTGCTGGGCGCGGTGCTGCTCCAGGTCGGCATAGCCGCGCGTCTTCATTTCCGCTTCCTCGTCCCGGAAGTGCTGGGCCATCTCGTCCTTCATCTTGCGCAGCATGGCTTGGGCCGCGGCGCTGCCGTCGCCGTGCAGCATTTCGCCGGCCAGGCTGTTGAGTTCCGCGATGATGGACTTGTGGTGCGCGTCGATGTCGGCGATGCCCGTCTTCAGGTCGTCGGTCCAGTCGATTAGCTTGATGTCCTCCTTGTTGGCCCGCACCTGGGCCACGAAGCCGGCCACTTCCGCCGTCAGGCGGCCGGCCTGGGTGGACAGCTCCTCCGACGATTCGGCGATGCGCCCCGCCGAGTCGCCGGTGGTGGAGGCCGCTTGTTCCACCTCGACGATGTTGCGCGAGACCTCCCTGGTGCCCTCCGAGGCCTGGTCGACGCTGCGGGCGATCTCGGCGGTGGCCGCGTTCTGCTCCTCGACGGCGGCGGAGACGGCGGCGGAAATCTCGGCCATGCGCTCGATGACCCGGTTGATGGAGTCGATGGCCTGAACGGCCCGCTGCGTGCCGCCCTGCACCGATTCGATGTTCTTGGCGATCTGCTCCGTCGCCCGGGCCGTCTGGGTGGCGAGGCTCTTGACCTCGTTGGCGACCACGGCGAACCCCTTGCCCGCCTCGCCGGCCCGCGCCGCCTCGATGGTGGCGTTCAGCGCCAGCAGGTTTGTCTGGCTGGCGATGTCGGTGATGAGGTTGACCACGTCGCCGATCTTGTTGACGTCGTCCGACAGCGCCTGAATGGCGGCGGAGGTGCTCTTGGCTTCCTCGGTGGCCTGGGCGGCGATCTCGCGGGAGACGCTGACCTGGCGTTCGATGTCGGCGCTGGAGGCCGACAGCTGGTCGGCCGCCGAGGCGACGGTCTGCACGTTCACCGAGGCTTCCTCGGCGGCGGCGCTGACGGTGGTGGCCTGGCTGCTGGTCTGCTGGGCCAGGGCGGCCATGCCCGATGCCGACTGCTGCATCTCGCCGGCCGCGCCGGTCAGCTTGCGCGCCACCTCGCCCACCGTGATCTCCAGGCTGCTGACCAGCTTGCCGAGGGCGGCCTTGCGGTGCTGCTCGGCCCGGACGGCCCCGCGCACCTTCTCCATCTCCATTTCGCGAACGCGCGCCAACTGCTCCTTGAAGTGCTTGACCGAACTGGCCATGCGGCCGATCTCGTCGGAGCGCTCGCCGTAGGGCACCGGCACCTCGATGTTGCCCTCGGCCAGTTCGCCCATGACCTGGGTCATGGCGTTCACGGGCCGCAGCACCAGCCGGCGGACCGTGTAGCCGACCAGCGCGATCATGCCGCCCAGCAGCAGAAGCGTCGTGATGATCATGGTGGTGCGGAAGGCGCTCAGCGGGGCGTACGCGGCCTCGCGGTCGATGGACAGGCCCAGGTACCAGTCCACGCCCGGCAGCCCGGGAATGGGCATGAACGCCACCAGACGGTCGCCGGCCGGCTGCAGCGCGCTGCCGTCGCCGGCGTTGACGGACAGGCCGGCGCCGGGGAAGGCGTCGTCCAGCGGCTTCAGGGTCAGCGCGTCGTCGGGATGGATGAGCACGGTATCGTCGCCGCTGACCATGAACCCGTGGCCGATGCCGCCCAGGTCGATGCTGCGCACCAAACCGATCATGGCGCTCAGGGAAATGTCGCCGCCGACCACGCCGAGGTTGCGGCCGTCGGCCGAAACCGGCGTCGTGACCGTGACGATGAGGTCGCCCGTCGACGCATCGCGGTAGGGTTCGGTGATGGTGCTCTGGCCGGTGCGCTGGGCATCCTGGTACCAGGGACGCGCGCGGGGATCATAATCCGCCGGCAGTTCGTCGGGCGGGTACATGATCATCTGCCCCTCGGTGCTGCCGAAGTAGCTGAACATGAACCGCTCGTGCATGGCGTCCCGCGCGATCAGCGTGCGGACCGCATCCGGCGACGGATCGGCCGCGACGTTGTCGCCCAGGTTCTCGATCAGTCCGACCCGCCCCGCGATCCAGTTCTCCAGGCTGCGGGTGGCCAGCGCGCCGCTTTCGTCGACCTTCGCCTGAAGGGCCGTGCTGATTTCGTCCTGCTGCCGCATGTCGAAATAGATGGCAAAGGCGCCCACGGCACCGATGATGACAAGGGAGCTGGCAATCAGAATCTTGCCCCCAATGCCCAAAAACCGCTTCATCCTGGCCTCCGATCCTTCAGCGCCCAATATCCGTCGCGGACTGTGCTAAGCCGGAGGTGGTATGACAACGGGAATAAAGTATACGACGAAGGTACAATTACTGGGTACAGATGAGTTTTATTTCACGATGTTGTAATGGCCGTGAAGAAATCTCCCCGGTAGCGGAATAAATGTTGCGGCAAACGGCGGTTCGGGGAAACGGCGCATCCTTTCGCCCTCGGGGCGGGGGCGGCTTGGCGCGCGCCGCCGATCCCATTCAAAGCCGTCCCGCCGCCGTGTCGGCCTCGGCGGCGGCGGGCACGGTGCGCAGCAGGACCAGGCCGACCACCAGGAACACCAGGATGGTCGCCATGCCCCACCGCTGGCTGTCCGCCAGCGCCGTCACCCACCCCACCGCCAGCGGCCCGGCAAAGGCCGTGATCTTGCCCGAGACGGCGTAGAGGCCGAACAGTTCGTTGCGGGTCTCGGCCGGGGCGAGGCGCGCCATGTAGCTGCGGCTCGACGCCTGCACCGGCCCGAAGAACAGCCCCATGGCCAGCGCCAGCGGCCAGAACAGGGCCACGTCCTCGACCACCAGGATGGAGCCGCCGAAGACGATCATGCCGATCAGGCCGATGGTGATGGTGCGCTTGGGCCCCATCTTGTCGTCGGTCCAGCCGAACAGCGCCGCCCCCAGGCCGGCGGAGACGTTCATGGCGATGCCGAAGACGATGATGTCGGAAAAGCTCATGCCGAAGGTGCCGGCGGCGTAGATGCCGCCGAAGGCGAACAGGGTGTTGAGGCCGTCGATATAGATCATCCGCGCCACCAGGAAGCGCGCGACCGGGCCGTACCCCCTCAAGGCCTTGAGGGTGCGCCACAACTCCCGCAGCGCGCCGCGCGCCGCCTGGCCGTAGGTGGTCACGCCGCGCGGGCGGTCGGGGACGAAGACGAACAGCGGCCAGGCGAAGGCGGCGTACCACACCGCCACCAGCAGGGCGGTGGCGCGCACCGGCTCGGCGGCGTCGGGGTCCAGGCCGAAGGGCGGCGGGTCGGCCTGCACGAACACCACCAGCGCCAGCACCAGGCACGACAGCCCGCCGGCATAGCCCAGGCCCCAGGCCCAGCCGGAGATGCGTCCCAGGCGGTCGGGCGCGGCCACCTCGGGCAGCATGGCGTTGTAGAAGGCCGTGCCCAGCTCGAACGCGGTGTTGGACAGCGCGACCAGCACCAGGGCATAGATCATCCACGACGCATCCGGCTCCACGAACCACAGAAGCCCGGCGCCGGTGACGCACAGCACGGTCAGGGCTCCAAGCCACGGCTTGCGCCGCCCCGTCTGGTCGGCGACGGCGCCCAGAATGGGGGCCATAATGGCGATCAGCAGGCCCGAGACGCCCATGGCGTTGCCCCAGGCGGTGGTGCCGGCGATCTCGTCGGGGGCGACGCCGCGCGTGAAATAGGCGGCGAACACGAAGGTGGCGATCACCGTCGGGTAGGCCGAATTCGCCCAGTCGTACAGGCACCACGCCACGGTGGCGGACCGCTTGGGCGCGGTGGCGGCTGGCGCGGATGCGGTCATGGCGGCGTGTCCCTGGCGGCGGTGCGGCGGGCGGAGCATAGGGGATTCGCGCAAGCCCCGCGACGCCCCTTGCACGGCGCGCCAATTCCGCTATATTGGGGCGCATCATCCGACATTCTCAGTGACCCCCCGGGGTCTTCGAGAGTGGGCCCCAAAGGCCCGCTCTTTTTTGTTTCAGCCACACGGCATCGCCGAACGCATTGGACCCGACAGCACCCATGGACTTGCAGGCCCGCATCGCAGCCCTCATCGAGCCCACGTTGACCGACATGGGCTATGAACTGGTGCGCGTGCAGCTTCAGGGCTCCGACAGGCAGACCCTTCAAATCATGGCCGACCGCGCCGACGCGGCCCCCATCACCGTCGAGGATTGCGAGGCCATCAGCCGCGCCATCTCGGCGATCCTGGACGTGGAGGACCCCATCGGCCCGGCCTACGTGCTGGAGGTGTCCAGCCCGGGCATCGACCGGCCGCTGACCCGCCGCAAGGACTTCGAGCGGTGGAAGGATTTCGACGCCAAGGTCGAGGCGCCGGGCCTGGTGGAGGGGCGCAAGCGTTTCCAGGGCCTGCTGCGCGGCTTCGACGCCGACCGCGACGAGGTCGTCCTGCAGGTCGAGGGCGAGGGCAAGGGCGCCGAGGACGTGATCATCGGCATCCCGTTTTCCAGCGTGACCAAGGCGAAACTCATTCTCAACGATGCGCTCTGGGCCTGGGCCGAGGCGCAGCAGGCGGCCGTCAACCGCGACAACGACGCGGCGGCCGCCGAAGACGACAACAAGGAAGGCTAGGCGAAGACGATGGAACGTAGCGTAGGCATGGCCCGTCCCGAACTGCTGCAGGTCGCCGACACGGTGGCCCGCGACAAGGGCATCGAGCGCGAGGAGGTGTTCCTCGCCATGGAGCAGGCCATTCAGAAGGCCGGCCGCTCCAAGTACGGCCACGAGAACGACATCCGCGCCTCCATCGACCGCAACAGCGGCGAAATCCGCCTGGCCCGCTTCATGGAAGTGGTGGAAAGCCGCGACGACGTCGAGGACGAGAACATCCAGATCCCGCTCGACCGCGCCAAGCGCAAGAACAAGGAAATCACGGTCGGCGAGTTCCTGGTCGACCCGCTGCCGCCCATCGACTTCGGCCGCATCGCCGCCCAGACGGCCAAGCAGGTCATCGTCCAGAAGGTCCGCGACGCCGAGCGCGAGCGCCAGTACAACGAGTACAAGGACCGCATCGGCGAGATCGTCAACGGCCTGGTCAAGCGCGTGGAGTTCGGCAACGTCATCGTCGACCTGGGCCGGGCCGAGGCGCTGATGCGCCGCGACGACCTGATCCCGCGCGAGCACTTCAAGAACGGCGACCGCGTGCGCTGCTACATCAAGGACGTGCGGCAGGAGCCGCGCGGCCCGCAGATCTTCTGCTCGCGCACTGATCCGGGCTTCATGGCCGCCCTGTTCGCCCAGGAAGTGCCGGAAATCTACGACGGCATCATCGAGATCAAGTCGGTCGCCCGCGACCCGGGTTCGCGCGCCAAGATCGCCGTGCTGTCCAAGGACAGCTCCATCGATCCGGTGGGTGCCTGCGTCGGCATGCGCGGCTCGCGCGTGCAGGCCGTGGTGGCCGAGCTGCAGGGCGAGAAGATCGACATCATCCAGTGGTCCGACGACCCGGCGACCTTCGTGGTCAACGCGCTGGCGCCCGCCGAGGTCAGCAAGGTGGTGCTGGACGAGGAAACCAACCGCATGGAAGTGGTGGTGCCCGACGACCAGCTCAGCCTCGCCATCGGCCGCCGCGGCCAGAACGTGCGGCTGGCCAGCCAGCTGTCGCGCTGGGACATCGACATCATGACCGAGGCCGAGGAAAGCGAGCGCCGCCAGGAAGAGTTCGCGAAACTGTCGGCTTTGTTCATCGAGGCCCTGGACGTGGACGACGTTATTGCCCATCTGTTGGTCACCGAAGGGTTCCAGTCCCTCGAGGAGATCGCCTATTCCCCCATCGAGGAACTGGCGACCATCGAGGGCTTCGACGACGACGTGGCCGGCGAACTGCAGAACCGCGCCGCCTCCTTCCTGGAAGAGCAGAACGCCGCCGCCGAGGCCCGCCGCATCGAGCTGGGCGTCTCCGACGAACTGACGCTGATCGAGGACCTGGCGCCCACCATGCTGGTGGCGCTGGGCGAGAACGACGTGAAGTCGCTGGACGACCTGGGTGACCTGGCCGCCGACGAACTGCAGGACATCGTGGGCAAGGACAACATGTCCGACCACACGGCCAACAACATCATCATGGCCGCCCGCGCCCACTGGTTCGCCGAGGAAGACGCCGCCGCCGAGGCGGACGCCGCCGAGGTCGAAGCCGGTGAAGAGGGCGAGGCCGGCCAGGCTTGAAGGAGCGCTGAAAGCGCACCATGACGACGACGGGCGAGACCCATATTCCCGACGCCCCGGACCCGGCCGACGAGGTCGGGGCCGAGGCCGAGGAGCCGACGGGACCCGAGCGCAAGTGCATCGTCACCGGCGCCGAGGTACCCAAGGAGACGCTGCTGCGCTTCGTGGTGGCGCCCGACGGCACGGTGGTGCCCGACCTGGAAAAGTCGCTCCCCGGTCGGGGTTTGTGGTTGAGCCCGCGCCGCGATATGATAGAAACGGCCGTGGCGAGGAAATCCTTCGCCCGCGCCGCGCGGCGCAAGGTCACGGTGCCGCCCGATCTGCCCGACCGGGTGGAGGCCCTGATGCGCCGTCGTTGCCTGGACCTGATCGGGCTTGCCCGACGGGCCGGGGCGGTGACCGCCGGGTTCGAGAAAGTGCGCGCCCTGCTGCGGGACGAGCGGCAGGGTGCCGTCGTCCTTTTGGCGGCTTGCGATGCTGCCGAGGACGGGCGAAACAAGGTTCGGGCTCTCGCTCCCGATGTGCCGTTGATCGACCTGTTCAGGGGTGCCGAACTGGGCGCCGCGCTGGGTCGGGACATGTCGGTGCACGCGGTGGTGACGAAGGGGCCCAAGGGGCAGGGGGCGACGCTCGCCCGCCGCCTTCTGGATCAGGCCGAACGTCTGGCGGAGTATCGCCGGCCGTCGCCCGATCTGCCCAAGGCCAAGCGGCGCGCGTGACGCGCCGGGTGGCCCGAGACGCAAGCGCGGCCCCGGCGGGCCGCGCCACGATGTCCCGGCGATTCGGCCGGGACTGGGGAACCGGAGACTGATTGAAGCATATGGCGAACGAGAACGAACGGAAGGCCCCTCTCTCCCTTGGTGGCAAGGGGAAGCTCGAGCTGCGGAACAAGGTCGAGACCGACCAGGTCCGGCAGAGCTTCTCGCATGGCCGCAGCAAGGTCGTGCAGGTCGAGCGCCGCAAGAAGCGCCACGTGGCACCGGGCGAGGGCACCAAGCCGGAAGCGCAGGAGGCTCCCGCGGCGCCCGCCAAGCCCGCGGTCGAGCCCAAGACGCCGTCGCGCGTGAAGCCGCAGCCGCAGTCGGGCCGGGTTCAGCCGCCGCGCCCCGAGACGCGCGCCCCCAAGGGCGGCGCGGGCCGCAACATGGGCAACGACGAAAAGCAGCGCCGCCTCGCGGCCCTGCAATCCGCCCTCCAGGACCAGAAGCGCCGCGAGGAAGAGGAGGTCCGCCGCAAGGCTGAAGAGGCCGCCCGCCGCCAGGCCGAGGAGGAGGAGCGCCGCCAGCGCGAGGCCGAGGACGCCAAGCGCAAGGCCGAGGAAGCCGCCGCCCGCAAGGCCGAGGAAGAGAAGCAGGCCGCCGCCGCGCAGGCCGAGGCCGAGGCGCCCCAGGCGCCTGCCGCCGAGACTCCGGCCGAGCCCGCTCCGGCGCCGGAGGCGGACGCCGAGCGCAAGCCCATCGCCGGGCCGCGCCGCGTCATCATGCCCAAGCCGGCCAAGCGTGCCGCCGAGTCCGACGAGGACGAGCGTCCCGCCGCCCGTCGCGGCGGCGGCGCCCCCGGTGGGGCTCCCAAGGCGCCGCCGCGCAAGACGGCCGCGCCCAAGGGCGACGGCGGCAAGCGTCGCGGCAAGCTGACCATTTCCGCCGCCCTGTCGGATGACGAGGGCGGGCAGCGCGGCCGGTCGGTCGCGGCCATGCGCCGCGCCCAGCAGAAGGAAAAGCGCAAGGCCCAGGGCTTCAACCAGCCCACGGAAAAGCAGAGCCGCGAAGTGGTCATCCCCGAGACGATCACCGTGCAGGAACTGGCCAACCGCATGGCCGAGCGCGCGCCGAACGTCATCAAGGCGCTGATGAAGATGGGCGTCATGGCGACCATCAACCAGCCGATCGACGCCGACACCGCCGAACTGGTGGTCGAGGAGTTCGGCCACGAGGTCAAGCGCGTGTCCGAGGCCGACGTGCTGGAAGGCCTGGGCGGTTCCGAGGACAAGCCCGAGGACATGGTCAGCCGTCCGCCGGTGGTGACCGTCATGGGCCACGTCGACCACGGCAAGACCTCGCTGCTGGATGCCCTGCGCGCCACCGACGTGGTGGCCGGCGAGGCCGGCGGCATCACCCAGCACATCGGTGCCTATCAGGTGCAGATGGCGTCGGGCGACAAGATCACCTTCATCGACACCCCGGGCCACGAGGCGTTCACCGCCATGCGCTCGCGCGGTGCCAAGGTGACCGACATCGTCGTCCTGGTCGTGGCCGCCGACGACGGCATCATGCCGCAGACGGTGGAAGCCATCCGCCACGCCCGCGCCGCCGAGGTGCCCGTGGTGGTCGCCATCAACAAGATGGACAAGCCGGGCGCCGACCCCAACCGCGTCCGCCAGGAACTGCTCAACCACGAACTGGTGGTCGAGGAGATGGGCGGCGACGTGCTGACCGTTGAAGTGTCCGCCAAGCAGCGCCTGAACCTGGAGAAGCTGGAGGAGGCCATCCTCCTGCAGGCCGAAATCCAGGACCTCAAGGCCAACCCCGAGCGCGAGGCCGAGGGCACGGTCATCGAGGCCAAGATGGAAAAGGGCCGCGGTTCCGTCGCGACCGTCCTGATCCGCCGCGGCACGCTGAAGGTAGGCGACATCTTCGTGGCCGGCACCGAATGGGGCCGCGTCCGCGCCATGATCGACGACCGCGGCAACCGCATCGAGGAAGCGGGTCCCGCCTATCCGGTGGAGATCCTGGGCTTCCAGGGCACGCCGCAGGCCGGTGACGATTTCGTGGTGGTCGACGACGAAGCCAAGGCGCGTGAGGTCGCGGGTTACCGCCAGCGCAAGGAGCGCGAGGCCCTGGCCGTCAAGTCGGCGCGCGGGACGATGGAGCAGATGTTCGCCAAGATCAAGGCGGGCGAGGCCAAGGAACTGCCGGTGGTCATCAAGGCCGACGTGCAGGGCTCGGTCGAGGCCATCGTCGGCACGCTGGAGAAGATGGCGACCGAAGAGGTCAAGGTGCGCGTTCTGCACTCGGCCGTCGGCGGCATCAACGAGTCGGACATCACGCTGGCGAAGGCGTCCGAGGCGCTGGTCATCGGCTTCAACGTCCGTGCCAACCCGCAGGCGCGCGAGCTGTCGCGCCGCGACGGGGTGGAAATCCGCTACTACTCGATCATTTACGACGTGGCGGAGGACATCAAGCGCGCCCTGACCGGCCTGCTGGAGCCGACCTTCCGCGAGAAGTTCATCGGCTACGCGGAAATTCGCCAGGTCTACAACATCACCCGCGTCGGCAAGGTCGCCGGCTGCATGGTGACCGAAGGCATCATCAAGCGGGGCTGCAAGGTCCGCCTGCTGCGCGACAACGTCGTCATCCACGAGGGCGACCTGGGCCAGCTCAAGCGCTTCAAGGACGACGTCCGCGAGGTGCGCGAGGGCTTCGAGTGCGGCATGTCGTTCGCCAACTACGACGACATCAAGGAAGGCGACCTCATCGAGTGCTTCGAGATGGAGGAAATCGCGGCCGAACTGTAAGGCGGCCTTTCCGCCAGACGGTTCGGAAGCCCGGCCAATCGGCCGGGCTTCCGCGTTTCCCCATCACGCACCGGCATAAGGACACCATCCATGACCCGTACCCGCGGCAAGGCCCCCAGCCAGCGCCAGCTGCGCGTCGGCGAGGAAATCCGCCACGCGCTGGCCTGGACGCTGGAGCGCGGCGACTTCGACGATCCGGCGCTCAACCAGCCCATCACGGTCACCGAAGTGCGCTGCAGTCCCGACCTGCGCAACTGCACGGCCTTCGTCACGCCGCTGGGCGGCGGCGACCCGACGGACATCCTGAAAGGTCTGAAGCGGGCCGCACCCTTCCTGCGCCATGAACTGGCGCAGAAGATCCGCATGAAGTACGTGCCGCGCCTGTCGTTCCAGCCTGACGAAAGCTTCGACGAGGCGGCCCACATCAACGCCCTCCTCCACAGCCCGGAGGTGGAGCGCGACCTGGCCCACGGTCACGACGACGCGGCGGAATGGGACGAGACCGAGCCCTCCGCCGACGCCGATGCCGACGCCGACACGGCTACGGACGCCGACGACGCCGAGGGGCGTGATGGGGCGTAGGAAGAAGGGGCAGCCCATCGACGGCTGGCTGGCCGTCGACAAGCCCGTCGGCATGACCTCGACGGCGGTGGTCGCCACGGTCCGCCGCCTGCTGGACGCCCAGAAGGTGGGTCACGGCGGCACGCTGGACCCGCTGGCCTCGGGCATCCTGCCCATCGCCTTCGGCGAGGCGACCAAGACCGTCTCCTACGTCATGGACGGGCGCAAGACCTATGCCCTGACGGTGCGCTGGGGCGAGGAACGCTCCACCGACGACCGCGAGGGCGAGGTGACCGACACCTCCGACGTGCGCCCGACGCCCGAGCAGATCGAGGCCGCCCTGCCCGCCTTCGTCGGCGAAATCCAGCAGGTGCCGCCGCGCTTCTCGGCCGTCAAGGTGGCCGGCCGCCGGGCCTACGACATGGCCCGCAAGGACGAGGACGTGGAACTGTCGCCCCGCCCCATCCTCATCAAGGAATTCACCCTGCTGGAGTGCCCCGATGCCGACCATGCGGTGTTCCGCGTGGTCAGCGGCAAGGGGGCCTACATGCGGTCGCTCGCGCGGGACCTTGCGCGGGCGCTGGGCACCGTCGGGCACGTCGCGGCACTGCGCCGCACGGCCTGCGGACCCTTCAATGAAGATGGCGCGATTTCACTGGATAAACTGGAGGCCCTCGGGCATAGTGCCGCGTCATCCGACACCTTGCTTCCCGTCTCGACCGCGCTGGACGACATCCCGGCCCTGGCCCTGACGGAAGTGGAGGCCAACCGCCTGTCCCACGGACAGCCCATTCCGGTGCTGCCCGTGGTTCGGCGTTCGTCCGTTCAGGGCGTGATCGCGGGAACGACCGTGCGCGCCATGGAGGGGGATCGCCTGGTGGCTCTGGCCCGGATCGAGGGCGGCGAGGTCCGCCCCGTCCGCGTCATCAACCTGAAGAAATAAGAGGTATCACGATGTCGATTACGCCCGAGCGTAAGCAGGAACTCATTCAGGAATTCGGCTCCAAGCCCGGCGACACCGGTTCGCCCGAGGTTCAGATCGCCATCCTGACGGAGCGGATCAAGAACCTGACCGAGCACATGAAGGAGCACAAGAAGGACACGCACTCCCGTCGCGGCCTTCTGATCCTGGTGGGCCAGCGCCGCCGCATGCTCGACTACGTCAAGCGCAAGGAAGTGGCGCGCTACGAGAACCTGATCGGGCGTCTCGGCATCCGCCGCTAAAGGTCCTGATACTGGCACGGCCCGCTCCGGCATCCGGGGCGGGCCGTCACCTTACCGGCGGACATGCCGGGGGTGACCGGGCAAGGGCCCGACGTGCCGCACCATGTCCGTGGATCGACAGCCCGGCCGGCCGAAGAGCGGCTCGCGGGGTGCGCAATCCGGCGCCGATCCGGTTAATGAGGAAGTTTCAATGTCCATGTTCAACGTGTTCCGCAAGGAAATCGATTGGGGCGGCCGCAAGCTGGTGCTGGAGACCGGCAAGGTCGCGCGCCAGGCCGACGGTGCCGTGATGGTCACCTACGGCGACACCACCGTGCTCGCCACCGCCGTCGGCTCGAAGACCAAGTCCAACTTCGATTTCTTCCCGCTGACCGTGAACTACCAGGAGAAGACCTTCGCCGCGGGCAAGATCCCCGGAGGCTTCTTCAAGCGTGAAGGCCGTCCCTCCGAGAAGGAGACGCTGACCTCGCGCCTGATCGACCGTCCCATCCGTCCGCTGTTCGCCGAAGGCTACCGCAGCGAGACCCAGGTCGTCTGCACCGTGCTGTCGCACGACATGGAGAACGATCCCGACATCGTCGCCATGATCGGCGCCTCGGCCGCGCTCACCATTTCCGGCCTGCCCTTCCTGGGTCCGATCGGTGCCGCCCGCGTCGGCTACGTCGACGGCGAATACGTGCTGAACCCGACCTCCGACCAGATGAAGCAGACCGGCCTGGACCTGGTCGTCGCCGGCACCACGCAGGGCGTGCTGATGGTCGAGAGCCAGGCCAACGAGCTGTCGGAAGACGTCATGCTGGGCGCCGTCAACTTCGGCCACGAGCAGTTCCAGCCGGTGATCGCCGCCATCATCGAGATGGCCCGCAACTGCGCCCGCGAGCCGCGCGAGATCGCGCCGGCCGCCCCGGAAGTGGCGATCGTCAAGGACAAGGCGGAGGCCATTCGCGGCCAGGTCGCCGAGGCCTACAAGATCGTCAACAAGACCGAGCGCCAGGACGCCCTGTCGGCCATCCGCCAGGCCTTCGTGGAAAGCCTGGGCGAGAACGAGGCCGAGATCGCCGTCGCCGGCAAGGTCCTGAAGGGCCTGGAGTCGGAAGTCATGCGCCGTTCGGTGCTGGAGACCGGCAAGCGCATCGACGGCCGCGACACCAAGACGGTGCGCGCCATCGAGAGCGAGGTCGGCTTCCTGCCCCGCGCCCACGGCTCCGCCCTGTTCACGCGCGGCGAGACCCAGGCCATGGTGACCGTCACGCTGGGCACCGGCCAGGACGAGCAGATCATCGACGCCCTGGAAGGCGAATACCGCGAACACTTCCTGCTGCACTACAACTTCCCCCCGTACTCGGTGGGTGAAGCGGGCCGCATGGGCAGCCCCGGCCGTCGCGAGATCGGCCACGGCAAGCTGGCCTGGCGCGCCATCAAGCCGCTGCTGCCCAAGAAGGAAGACTTCCCCTACACCATGCGCGTGGTCTCCGAGATCACAGAGTCCAACGGCTCGTCCTCCATGGCCACCGTCTGCGGCACCTCGCTCGCCATGATGGACGGCGGCGTGCCGCTGCCGCGCCCGGTGGCCGGCATCGCCATGGGCCTGATCAAGGAAGACGACGGCTTCGCCGTGCTGTCCGACATTCTGGGTGACGAGGATCACCTGGGCGACATGGACTTCAAGGTGGCCGGCACGGAAACGGGTGTCACCTCGCTGCAGATGGACATCAAGATCACGTCCATCACCAAGGAGATCATGGAGGTCGCCCTGCGCCAGGCGCGCGACGGCCGCCTGCACATCCTGGGCGAGATGGCCAACGCGCTGACCGGCGCCCGCGAGGGTGTGGCCGCCAACGCGCCGCGCATCACCACCATCACCATCAACCCGTCCAAGATCCGCGACGTCATCGGGTCCGGCGGCAAGGTGATCCGCGAGATCACCGAGCAGACCGGTACCAAGATCGACATCGACGACGACGGCACCATCAAGATCGCCTCTGCCGATCCGGAAGCGACCGATAAGGCCGTTGCCTGGATCAAGGGCATCGTGGCCGAGCCCGAGGTCGGCGTGATCTACACCGGCAAGGTGGTCAAGATCATGGACTTCGGCGCCTTCGTGAACTTCCTGGGCTCGCGCGACGGCCTGGTCCACATCTCCGAGCTGGCGCAGAACCGCGTCAAGAACGTCGGCGACGTGGTCAGTGTCGGCGACATGGTCAAGGTGAAGTGCATCGGCTTCGACGACCGCGGAAAGGTCAAGCTGTCCATGAAGCAGGTTGACCAGGAAACCGGCCGCGACCTGGCGGCCGACGAGAAGCAGACGGCCGAATAAGGCCGCGTCGGCGGTGCATCCCGCTCCGGCCGGCCCCTCGTTGCGAGGGCCGGCCGGACGGCGGGGCGCCGCCGCTTCTTTTTCGGGAAACGACCCATGCGAAGCCTTCCGTTTGCGCTGCCTTCGGTCATCGCCCACCGCGGCGCCTCGGCCGTTGCGCCGGAAAACACCCTGGCCGCCTTCCGCCGCGCCGCCGACGAGGGCGCGGCCTGGATCGAATGCGACGTCAAGCTGACCGCCGACGGGCGCCCCGTCGTCATCCACGACGACACGCTGGAGCGCACCACCGACGGCGGCGGGCCGGTGGCCGGCGCGCCGCTGGACACCATCGGCGCGCTGGATGCCGGCGGCTGGTTCGACGCTGCCTTCCGCGGCGAGCCGGTGCCGACGCTGGAAGAGACGCTCGACCTGCTGGCCGAACTGGGGCTGGGCGCCAACATCGAGATCAAGCCCTGCAAGGGGCGCGAGCGCGAGACCGCCGAGGTGGTCGCCGCCCTGGTGGCCGCCCAGGCGCGCGACGTGCCGGTGCTGTTCTCCAGCTTTTCCCACGAGTCGCTGGCCGCTGCCCGCGATACCGCACCGGCGGTGCCGCGCGGCCTGCTGGTCTGGGAGCTGCCCGGCGACTGGCAAAAGCTGGCGGAAACCCTGGACGTGGTGGCGATCCACGCCGATCATGCGACGCTGAAGCCTGATCAGGTGGCGGCCGTGCATGCGGCGGGGTATCGTGTGCTGGCCTATACGGTGAACGACGAGGCGACGGCGCGCGCGCTTGTGGAAACGGGCGTGAACGCCATCATCACCGACGCGCCGGGCCGCATTCGCGCGGCGTTGGGCGGCGAGGCCGGCTGACGCCCACGGGCGGCGGCGGCGGTCCGATCGGCCGATTCGGCGGCACGGTCGGATACGGGAGGTTTATGGCGCGGACATTCCGCCCCATATCGGGTATGCATCCGGCGGTGGAGTTCCGCCGGACCGCGATTTGAAAAGACAAGAGGATGGACGGGTGAAGGCGATCAAGCCGATTGTCATCTCGGGCAAGGAAGTTCTGCCGCTGGTTGAGGGCGGCAAGGGCATTGGTGTTTCCAACGGGGCCAGTTCCGGCGCCTGGGCCGCGGCCGGCGGCGTGGGGACCTTCTCGGGCGTCAACGCCGACTCCTATGACGAGAACGGCAACGTGATCCCCATGGTCTACAAGGGGAAGACCCGCCGCGAACGGCATGACGAACTGATCGAGTTCGGCATTCAGGGCGGCATCAACCAGGCCCGGGTGGCGCACGAGATCAGCAACGGCGAAGGCCGCATCCACATGAACGTCCTGTGGGAGATGGGCGGCGCCGAGCCCATCCTGGAGGGCGTTCTGGAAGGGGCGAAGGGCCTGATCCACGGCGTGACCTGCGGTGCGGGCATGCCCTACCGCGTGGCCGAGATCGCGGTGCGTCACGGCGTCTACTACTATCCCATCGTGTCCTCGGGCCGCGCCTTCCGCGCGCTGTGGAAGCGCAGCTACCACAAGAACCCCGAGTTCCTGGGCGGTGTCGTCTACGAGGACCCCTGGCTGGCCGGCGGTCACAACGGGCTGTCCAACGTGGAAGACCCGCGCGCACCGCAGGCGCCCTACCCGCGCGTGGCGGAGCTGCGCAAGGTCATGCGCGACATGAACGTGCCGGAAATTCCCATATTCATGGCCGGCGGCGTGTGGTCCCTGGCGGAGTTCGAGGACTGGCTGGACAACCCGGAAATCGGGCCCATAGCCTTCCAGTTCGGCACGCGCCCGCTGCTGACCCAGGAAAGCCCGATCTCCGACGAGTGGAAGCAGCGCCTGCTGACGCTCAAGAAGGGCGACGTGTTCCTGCACCGGTTCAGCCCGACCGGGTTCTATTCCTCGGCCGTGAAGAACGAGTTCCTGGAGGACCTGATCGGGCGCTCCGAGCGCCAGATCCCCTACCTGCGCAAGCCCGACGGCGACCTGACGGCGGCGCTGGCCATCGGCGCGCGCGGCCGCGAGGTCTTCGTGACCGCCGAGGACCGCGAAAAGGCGGAAAAGTGGATCGCGGCGGGGTATACCGAGGCCATGCGCACGCCCGACGGCACACTGGTCTTCGTCACGCCCGACAGCCAGAAGCATATCCTGAAGGACCAGATCGAGTGCATGGGCTGCCTGTCGGCCTGCAACTTCTCCAACTGGTCCCAGCACGGCGACTTCACCACCGGCAAGCCGGCCGACCCGCGCAGCTTCTGCATCCAGAAGACCCTGCAGAACATCGCGCACGGCGGCGATGTGGAGCACGAACTGATGTTCGCCGGCCATAACGCCTATCGCTTCGCCGAGGACCCCTTCTACGCCGACGGCAACATTCCGACGGTGAAGGAACTGGTGGACCGCATCATGACCGGCGCCTGACCGCGCGCCGATCATCGATTTTGCACCAAGGGTAGAAATGGGGGCGCATGGTTGCCGTATGGCGACAGCGCCCCCATTTTCCTTGGAAGGCAAACGAGAATTACACTAAATTGCCATGAAACCTTTTGCGCCCTTTGCATTGAGCTGGATACGCTGCCATGACCTCGACCTGTGACACCGCGAGCCTGACGGATCGCCTGCGTGCCGCCGGCCTGCGTCCCACCCGTCAGCGCGTCGCCCTCGCCCGCCTGCTGTTCGGCGACGGCGACCGCCACCTGACGGCGGAACAGCTTCACACCATGGCGCTGACCGCCGACGTGCGCGTGTCGCTGGCGACCGTCTACAACGCTCTGCACCAGTTCACCGACGCGGGCCTGTTGCGCGAGATCGTGGTGGACAGCGGCCGGTCGTACTTCGACACCAACACCACCGAACACCACCACTTCTACTACGAGTCCTCGGGCCGGCTGGAGGATATCCCCGCCGACCAGATGACGCTCTCGGCCGTGCCCGCCGCCCCCGAAGGCACCGCCATCAAGCGCGTGGACGTGGTCGTGCGGGTCGACGGATAGGCCTCTGGGTTAGCTTTTCTGGTACCTGGGTGCTGGTGCCCCTCTTCCCTTTCGGGTAAGCTGCATCGGCACGTCCACCGAATGATCGGCCGGATGTGGTAGCGTTCGGAGGATATGGCGGCCGGATCGCCCCGGCGGCGCAGGTGGAAGGGACGAGGGGACCGTGACCACGCACGAGGGGGTCATCGACGAGCAGGCTCTTCTGCGCCTGGCGCGGGAGAAATCGGCCGAGGCGCGGGCGCGCCTGGCGACCACCATCAGCGACCTGTTCCGCGACGAAGCCGATGCCCTGACCGATCGCGAGCGGGCGCTCATGGCCGACATCCTGCGCCGCGTTTTGCGCGATATCGAAATCAGCGTGCGCCGGCAGGTGGCGACGGCCCTGGCCGGCCAGCAGTCCCTGCCCCACGACCTGATGGTGTTCCTGGCCAACGACGAGATCGACGTCGCCTATTCCATCCTGCGCCAGAGCCGCGTGCTGCAGGACGCCGACCTGATCGAGGTCATCCGCAACCGCACGCAGGAACATCAGCTCGCCATCGCCAACCGCTACCACGTCAGCGAGGCCGTGTGCGACGCGCTGGTGCAGACCGGCCAGCACGAGGTCATCCGCGAGCTTCTGCAGAACCCCGACGCCGACATCAGCGGCGCCACCATGGACTACCTTGTGGACCAGTCGCGCCGCGTCGACAGCTTCCACGAGCCCATCCTGCGCCGCGCCGACCTGCCCGAGGACCTGGCCAAGCGCATGTTCCTGTGGGTGTCGGCGGCGCTGCGCACCTACATCGTCGACACCTTCCGCCTGGATGCCGCCGTGGTTGACGACCTGCTGGAGGCGGCGGCGCGGGAGGGCTACGATTCGGTGCGGCGGGAGGCGAGCCGCCGCCCTGCCGAGGCCCTGGCGGAGCGCCTGGCGCGCCACAGCGCCATCACGCCCGAGCTTCTGGTCTCGGCGCTGCATGACGGCGAGGTCAGCCTGTTCGTCAGCCTGATGAGCCGCCTTGCGGAAATGCGCGAACCGCTGGTCAAGCGCATGCTGTTCGAGCCGGGCGGCGAGGGCCTCGCCATCACCTGCCGGGCGCTGGGGTTCGCGCGCAAGGATTTCTCGGTCATCTTCCTGCTGTCGCGCAAGGCGCGGCCCGAGAACACCCGCACCTTCAAGCAGGACCACGAGGCCGCCATGGCCTTCTTCGACCGCATTCAGGCGGCCGCCGCGCAGAAGGTCCTGCGCCAGTGGCAGCGCGATCAGGACTACCTGCGCGCCCTGCGCGACATCGAGACGGGCGCGGCCGTGTCACGATGACCATGTGGGGACGCCAGACAGACCTGGAAGCGCGCCAGCGCCTCTATGACCTGGGGCGTCTGGTGTCGGACTGGATCTGGGAGACCGATCCCGCCGGTCGCTTCACCGTTGTCTCGCAGCGCAGCCTGGACATCCTGGCCGTGCTGCCCGAGGAACTGGCCGGCCGCAGCTTCGCCGATTTCGCCGAGGACCCGGAGACGGTCATGGGCTGGCTGGCCGAGCAGCGGCCGTTCCGCGACCGGCCCTGCATCCTGCGCCGCCGCGGCGGCCGGTTGCGCCACGGGCGGCTGTCCGCCCTGCCCTGGTACGATCCGGCCACCGGCGCCTACCGCGGCATGCGCGGCACCTGCCGCGACGTCACCGAGGAAGTGCTGGCGCACCAGGCGCTGTCGGACCAGCTGGCCTTCCAGCAGAGCCTGCTGGACGCCATCCCGACGCCCATCTTCTACCGCGGCGCGAACGGCAAGTACGGCCTCGTCAACCGGGCCTTCGCCGACATGGTGGGACGTCCGGTGGGCGCTGTCCTGGGGGCGAGCCTGTTCGATCTGTTCCCCACGGCCGTGGCGCAACGGCTGTTCATGGCCGCCAGCCTTCCGCCCTCGGCCGGGGAAGGCGTGCGCCAGCATGTCGACCGTCTGCCGTGGGTGGCTGCCGGGGATGCCGGCGCGGATGACGAGCGCGACGTGGTCATCACGCTGGCCCCGGCCCGCGCGCCCGGCGACACCGCAGCGGGGCTGGTCGGCGTCATCACCGACATCACCGACCGCCGCAGCGTCGAAGCCGACCTGCAGCGCACCGTGGCGGCGCTGGAGGCCAGCGGGCGCGAGATGGAGCAGTTCCTGCACGTCGCCAGCCACGACCTGCAGGAGCCGACGCGCACCGTCGTCAGCTTCTGCCAGCTTTTGGCGCGGTCGCTGGGCGAGGCTGCGACGCCCGCGCAGGCGGACTACATCGACCACGCCGTCGACGGCGCCCACCGGATGCGGGCGGTGGTGGAGGATCTGGGCAGCTACGCGCGCGCCGGCGTCCGCCCGGCGGCTCCGGCCGTGGTCGACTGCGCGCCGCTGGTGGGGGCGGTGCTCCAGGGGCTGCGCGGCCAGGCGGAGGCCGTGGACGCATCGGTGGAGGTGGGCGCCCTGCCGACCGTCTGCGCCGACCGCGCCCAACTGGCGGAGCTGTTCCGCAACCTGCTGGACAACGCGCTGAAGTTCGCCGCGCGCGACCGTGCCACGGTCATCACTGTCGACTGTGTGCCGCCGGGAGCCGACGACCCGCCGGGGCACCGGCGCTTCCGCCTCGCCGACAACGGCATCGGCATCCCGCCCGACCAGCGCGAGCAGGTTTTCGCCCTGTTCCGCCGCCTGCACGGCCACCACGCCTATCCCGGCACCGGCGCCGGCCTGGCGGTGTGCCGACGCATCGTGGAGCGCCACGGCGGCCGCATCTGGATCGACCCTCACACGACGCGCGGCACGGCGGTCCTGTTCACCCTGCCCGAAGCCGACCCGGCGCGCGTCACCTGCGACGTGGACGCGCCGGCCTGGGGAGGCTAGAACCGCAGGGCGTCCCGCCGCGTTGCCGTCCGACGGAGAGCCCCATGCCGCACGCCCTGCACTACACCGGCCAGCCGCTCGACCGCGCCGACCACCTGCGCGAGGAGGACATCCGCACCCTTTTGTCGGGCGAACGCCTGCGGGTGCTGCCGGTCTGGCGCGGGCGCCATGCGGTGGGACCGGACCGCATGCCGCTGTGGCGCACGGCGGCGGAGACGGATGCGGGGGCCGAGGCGCCGGTGTTCCTGGGCCGCGACGCGGCCGGCATCACCTGGGCGACGGAGGACCTGTCCGCCCGGCCGCCGGCCGATCCCGATGACAGGGACCGCGGGCCGGGCCCGCTGGCGGGGCTGGAGGCGAGCGCCCAATGGCTGGACCTGCGCTCCTTCGGCGTCACGCTGCCCGCGGCCCTGGCCGCCACGCTCGCCTATGCGCGCGGCATGATCTTCTGGCACGCGAGCCACCGGTTCTGCGGCCGCTGCGGCGCTCCGACGGAGGTGGGGCGCGGCGGCCACATCCGCCTGTGCACCAATACCGACTGCGCCGCCCCCAGCTTTCCGCGCACCGACCCGGCGGTCATCATGCTGGTGACCGCCGGCGAGCACTGCCTGCTGGGCCGCCAGGCGCAGTGGCCCGAAGGCATGGTCTCCACCCTGGCGGGGTTCGTGGAGCCCGGCGAGACCCTGGAGGAGGCCGTGGCCCGCGAGGTCATGGAGGAGGCCGGCATCCGCGTCGGGGCCGTCACCTATCGGGCCAGCCAGCCGTGGCCCTTCCCGTCGTCCCTGATGCTGGGGTTCTGGGCGACGGCGGAGACCACCGCAATCACGGTGGACGAACGCGAACTGGCCCATGCCGCGTGGTTCCGCCGCGACGAGCTGGCGGCCATGGGCGAGGTGGGCGACGGTGCGCCCGGCTGGAAGCTGCCCCGGCGCGACAGCATCTCGCGCTGGCTGATCGAGACGTGGCGCACGCGGGAAGGCTGATCCGCCCCGAAATTTCCGTTATGCTCCAACGCGGTGACGGAAGGATGGGGGAAAGGCCGTGGCTGAGGAAAAGTGGCACGAGAACGTCATGGTGCGCGTCGGGCTGGGCACCGGCGTGGGCATCGTCGCCCTGCTGGTGCTGCTGAACCTGTTCTACGACGGCGACCGCCTGCCCGAGGGGGCGACCTCCACCGACTACCAGTCGGGCGACTGGGTCAGCCCGGTGCCCGACTCCCTGCGCGGCACCTGGGCCGTTGAGGGCCGGTGCGAGGACGACGACAGCCTGATGGTGATCTTTTCCAACGGCGGCTACCGCTGGCGCAAGTCGCGCACCGACTGGGGGTTCGCCCGCGGCAAGTACCGCTACACGCACCCCAACGCCTATCGCATCGAGTTCCAGTTGCAGCGCTTCCAGCAGCCCAGCGACAACCCCGACGCCGTCATCACCGTTTCCGGTAACGAGATGCGCAAGTACAACCTGATGGGCGGAACCAACGAGACCTTCATCAAGTGTCCTTCGTGAACTTCCTTCTGCGCACGGCCTTCGGGTTCGTGCTGGGCGTGGTGCCCATTCTGATCGTGCTGTCGCTGATCGGCGCGGCGGTGTCCACCGTGCCCTTCGTGGTGGTGCTGTGGCCCATGACGCTGTCGGCCATCGGCCTTTATGTGCTGCTGGCATGGCTGCGGTGGCACCGGCGCCGACGGCGGGAAGAGGCGCAGCGGAAACAGGCCGAGGCGGGCGAATAACACCTCCGTTCGTCGCATCTTCGGGTTCCCATGGTGGATATGTGACACGCCTTTGAGGTATCCTTCCGGCCAAAGACCGTGTCGGGGACGGGCCCCGGCGCCAAGGATGACAGGGACATGAGCGACACCCGCACCGGGACCGGACAGGCCATGCGCGACCCGTCGCGCGCCTTCCTCCTGCGGCTTGTTGAGGCCGCCAAGGAGGGGCAGCGCCTGGGCGATCCGCGCGACGTGGAAACGCTGAAGCGCTGGGTCCGCATCTGCGAGGGCATTCCCGACGGCCCGCTCATGCAGATCGTTCCCACCACCATCCGCGCCCTGTTCGGCCATGCCGACTATGCGCCGGTCCTGCAGGCGACGGGACTGGACCGCAAGCAGCCGCTGCAGCACGAGGCCATTTCGCCCTACGTGGTGGCCTACCGCCGCTACGTCCGCGCCCGGCGCAACACCGGCAATCCTGGCGAGCTGCGCGACACCATCGACACGCTGCGGCGCGAGTTGCGCGACCTGAAGGCCCAGTTCGACGCGGTCTTCGACAACGCCATGAAGCTGGAGGAGGAGCGCGCACGCCTCGCCTCCGAAAACGAGAGCCTGCAGCAGCGCGTGCTGCACGAGCAACTGCGCGCCGACGAGGCCACCCGCGCCCTGACGGAGGCGCGGCAGAAGGCCTTCCGCCTGTTCCGCGTCTACCTGTTCCTGCTGAAGGAAGAGCGCGAGCGCCTGTCCAACGACCCCATGCGCGAGCGCCTGCTGACCGCCGAGGTGGCGGTGGAGACCCACTCCGCCACGCTGGAGGCCCTGGGCATGAAGGACGATGCCGAGGCGCAGGCGCTGGAGATTCTGGGGCAGGACCTGTTCCAGGAATACTTCCGCGAGACCGACAGCCGCCGCGTCCCCGACCCGGAAACGCTTCAGGGTGAGCTGTTCCGCGCCCGCGAACGCGCCGGTTCCGGCCCCTCCGATGGTGGCGCGGCCACCGCCGGAAGCGGCGACGGCGAGGCGCGCCCGCCCTTCCGCCCGCGCGTCGTCAACGACCGCTGAGGCACGATGCCGGCCGGCGTTTTGGCGCCGCCGAACCCGCGCACCGGCGCCGTCCCGCATCGCGACGAAAAACCGGTACCCCGATGCCTTGGAAAGGGCGGAAAACCGCCCGGTAAGCGGGTGATTCCGGCCGATTTTCCTTCACCCCATGGGGCCGTGTGATATACTCGGCGGCCCGCCGTCGATTGCGCGCGGAACCCATTCTTATTGAACCCATTTCCAGGCCTGCTTCCGACATGAAACTGACCATCGAGCGCTCCGTCCTGCTGAAGTCCCTCGGACATGTTCAGAGCGTCGTGGAGCGGCGCAACACCATTCCCATTCTCTCCAACGTCAAGCTGGACGCGACGCCCGACGGCCTGAAGCTGAACGCGACCGACATGGACCTGGAGATCGTGGAAACGGCCGAGGCCCAGGTTCAGGACGCCGGCGCCACCACGGCCCCCGCCCACACGCTGCACGACATCGTCCGCAAGCTGCCCGACGGCAGCCAGATCGAGCTGACCTACAACGCCGAGGACAGCCAGCTGGCCCTGCGGTCGGGCCGCTCGCGCTTTTCGCTGTCGTGCCTGCCGGTGGAGGATTTCCCGGCCATGGTGGGCGGCGAGTTCAGCCACAACTTCGCGGTCTCCGCCGGTGACCTGCGGGCACTGATCGACCGCACCCGGTTCGCCATTTCCACCGAGGAAACGCGGTTCTACCTGAACGGGATCTACCTGCACGCCACCAAGTCCGACGGCGTCGACGTGCTGCGCGCGGTGGCCACCGACGGCCACCGCCTGGCCCGCTTCGAGGTGCCGCTGCCCGAAGGGGCGGGCGGCATGCCGGGCGTCATCGTCCCGCGCAAGACCGTGGGCGAGCTGCGCAAGCTGATAGACGAGACCGGCATGGACGTCTCCATCAGCCTGTCGGAGACCAAGGTCCGCTTCGGCTTCGACGAGGCCACCCTGACGTCCAAGCTGATCGACGGCACCTTCCCCGATTACGAGCGCGTCATCCCCACCGAGAACGATAAGGTGATGGAGGTCGACCGCAAGCTGATCGCCGATGCCGTGGATCGCGTCTCGGCGATTTCGACGGAAAAGAGCCGCGCCATCAAGATCGCCCTGGAAAAGGGCGTGGTGACGCTGTCGGCCTCCAGCCCCGAGGCCGGCTCGGCGGTGGAAGAGGTGGAGGCCAGCTTCGATGCCGGCCCGCTGGAGATCGGCTTCAACTCCCGCTACCTGATGGACATCCTGGGCCAGATCGAGGGCGAGGCCGCCCGGTTCGACATGGCCGATGCCGCCAGCCCGACGGTGATCCGCGAAGTCAGCGACGGCGCGGCGATCTACGTCCTGATGCCCATGCGGGTCTGACGGTTCGGCGTTTGCGTGACGATCCGCGTCTTTTCCTCGCGCCCGGCGACGCGCCCGGTTCCGGCGGCGGCCCATCCGCTTCGCCGGTGGATCGGGAGCGCATCGGCGTGACGCGCCTGACGCTTACCGACTTCCGCTCCTACGCCCGCATGCGCATGGAGGCGGACCTGCGCCCGGTGGTGCTGACCGGCCCCAACGGTGCCGGCAAGACCAACCTGCTGGAGGCGCTGTCGTTCCTGGCGCCCGGCCGGGGCCTGCGGCGGGCGAAGCTGTCGGAGATCACCCGCGAGGGCGCGGCCGGTGGCCCGCTGGGAGCCTGGGCGGTGGCGGCGCGGGTGCACGGGCCGCTGGGCGAGGTGACCATCGGCACGGGGCGCGAGGCCGGCGAATCCGACCGCCGCACCGTCCACATCGACGGCGAGGCGGCGCGCAGCCAGGCGCAACTGGGCGAATTCGTCACGGCGTTGTGGCTGACGCCCGACATGGACCGCCTGTTCCAGGAGGGCGCCACCGCCCGCCGCCGGTTCCTGGACCGCATGGTCTATGGCCTGGACCCGGACCACGCCGGCCGCCTGAACGCCTATGAGACGGCCATGCGCAACCGCAACCGCCTCATGCGCGAGGGCCGCATGGACCGCGCCTGGCTCGACGGGCTGGAAGAGGCCATGGCCGGCCACGGGGTGGCCGTCGCCGCCGCCCGCCGCGACCTGATGCAGCGCCTGGGCGCGGCGCTGGCCGCGGCGGAAGGGCCGTTTCCCCGCGCCGAGGCGGCGCTCGACGGCGTTGTTGAGTCGTGGCTGGATGCCATGCCGGCGCTGGAGGCCGAGGACCGCCTGCGCGCCCTGCTGGCGGGCAACCGCCGGCGCGACGCCGAGGCGGGCGTGACGACCGAGGGCCCGCACCGCACCGACCTGAAGGTGCGCCACGCGGGCAAGAACGTCGCGGCCGAGCGCTGCTCCACCGGCGAGCAGAAGGCCGTGCTGATTTCCCTGGTGCTGGCGCAGGCCAGCGTGCAGGCGGACCTGCGGGGCATGGCCCCGATGCTGCTTCTGGACGAGGTGGCGGCGCATCTGGACGACGCCCGCCGCCGCGCCCTGTTCGACAGGCTGGCCGCGCTGGGCGCGCAGAGCTGGCTGACCGGAACCGATCACGCGCTGTTCGCCGGATTCGGCGAGCGCGCGCAACACTTTACCGTAAGGGACGGGGCCGCCGTGCCCGCGCCCCTGCATTAACTGGATTGAGAGTCCCGATCATGAGCGAGCCTTCGACCGTTCCCGTCTATGACTCCAGCAGCATCAAGGTGCTGAAGGGACTGGAGGCGGTGCGCAAGCGCCCCGGCATGTACATCGGCGACACCGATGACGGCTCGGGCCTGCACCACATGGTCTACGAGGTGGTGGACAACGCCATCGACGAGGCCCTGGCCGGCTGGTGCGACCGATCAGAAGTGATTCTCAACGGCGACGGCTCGGTGACGGTGCGCGACAACGGCCGCGGCATTCCCGTCGACCTTCACAAGGAGGAAGGCGTCTCGGCGGCCGAGGTCATCATGACCCAGCTGCACGCCGGTGGTAAGTTCGACCAGAACAGCTACAAGGTCTCCGGCGGCCTGCACGGTGTGGGCGTTTCGGTGGTGAACGCCCTGTCGGAGTGGTTGGAGCTGCGCATCTGGCGCGACGGCAAGGAATACGTCGCCCGCTTCGAGAACGGCGAGACCGCCCGCCACCTGGAAGAGATCGGCGACGCGCCCTATGACGAGCGGCGCGAAAAGCCCCTGTCGGGCACGGAGATCACCTTCAAGGCCAGCTCCGACATCTTCACCATCACCGACTACGATTTCTCGACGCTGGAGCACCGCCTGCGCGAGCTGGCGTTCCTGAACTCGGGCGTCTACCTGATCCTCAAGGACAAGCGCCACGCCGAGCCCAAGCAGACGGAATTCCACTACGAGGGCGGCATCGAGGCCTTCGTGAAGTACCTGGACCGCGCCAAGCAGCCCCTCCACGAGCCCCCCATCGCGGTGGCCGGCGAAAAGGACGGCGTGTCGGTGGAAGTGGCGCTGGAGTGGACGGACGCCTACCACGAGTCCGTGCTGTGCTTCACCAACAACATCCCGCAGAAGGACGGCGGCACCCACCTGGCCGGCCTGCGCGGCGCCCTGACGCGCACCATCAACGCCTACGCCAACGAATCTGGCCTTTTGAAGAAGGAAAAGGTTCAGCCCAGCGGCGAGGACATGCGCGAGGGCCTGACCTGCGTGCTGTCGGTCAAGGTGCCCGACCCCAAGTTCTCCAGCCAGACCAAGGAGAAGCTGGTCTCCTCCGAGGTCCGGCCGGCGGTGGAGGCCATCGTGGCCGAGCGCATGGCGCAGTGGTTCGAGGAACATCCCAACGAGGCGCGCAAGATCGTCGGCAAGGTGGTGGAGGCCGCCGCCGCCCGCGAGGCCGCCCGCCGCGCCCGCGAACTGACCCGCCGCAAGGGCGCGCTGGACGTCGCCTCCCTCCCCGGCAAGCTGGCCGACTGCCAGAACCGCGATCCGGCGCAGTCCGAACTGTTCATCGTGGAGGGTGACTCGGCCGGTGGTTCCGCCAAGCAGGGCCGCGACCGCGGCTTCCAGGCTATCCTGCCCCTGCGCGGCAAGATCCTGAACGTGGAGCGCGCGCGCTTCGACAAGATGCTCTCCAGCCAGGAAATCGGCACGCTGATCACGGCGCTGGGCACGGGCATCGGGCGCGACGACTTCAACATAGAGAAGCTGCGCTACCACAAGATCATCATCATGACCGACGCCGACGTGGACGGCAGCCACATCCGCACCCTGCTGCTGACCTTCTTCTTCCGCCAGATGCCGGACATCGTGGAGCGCGGCCACCTCTACATCGCCCAGCCGCCGCTGTATCGCGCCAAGCGCGGCAACAGCGAGATCTACCTGAAGGACGACAAGGCGCTGGAGGATCACCTCATCAACATCTCCATCGATGATGCGGTGATGACGCTGAACTCGGGCGCACAGGTGGCCGGCAACGACCTGCGTGCGCTGGTGGAGAAGGCGCGCCAGGTGCGCACGCTGCTGTTCGGCATGACGCGGCGCGTGCCCGTGCGCCTGCTGGAGCAGGTGGCCATCGCCGGCGCCTTCAACCCGGAAACGCTGGCCGACCCCGCCAAGGGGACGGAGGCGGCGGAATACGTCGCCCGCCGCCTGGACCTGCAGGAGGGCGAGCACGACAAGGGCTGGCACGGGCAGGTGCAGGAGGACGGCGCCATCGTCTTCACCCGCACCCTGCGCGGGGTGATGGAAACCCACGTCATCGACGCCCAGGCCGTCCATTCGGCCGAGGCGCGGCGCCTGAACGACATGGCCGAGGAACTGAAGGAGTTCTACTACAAGGTGGCGCGCCTGAGCATCAAGGGCCTGGAGCGCGACATCCGCGGCCCGGTGGGGCTGATGGAAGCCTTCATGGAAGCAGGCCGCAAGGGCACGTCGTTCCAGCGCTACAAGGGCCTGGGCGAGATGAACCCCGGCCAGCTGTGGGAAACCACGCTGGACCCAAACGTCCGCCGCCTGCTGCAGGTCAAGGTCGCCCACGCCGACGAGGCCCAGGAGGTGTTCTCCACCCTGATGGGCGACATCGTGGAGCCGCGGCGCGAGTTCATCCAGGACAACGCGCTGAACGTGACGAACCTGGATGTGTGACAGCGGCCGCCGCTGCTGATCAACGCGTGCAAAGACACATCACCCGCTCCGGCAACGGGGCGGGTGATGTGCTGTGACGGGAGAGGGGCGGTGCCTACCGCACCCCCAGCCTTTCCGCCTGTTCGGCGGCATCCAGGCCCATGACAACGCGCAGGCCGGCGGCTTCGGCCTTGCGGGCGGCTTCGGGGTTCCAGGTGCCGGGCTCCAGCCACAGAACCTTGAGGCCCGTCTTGTCCTTGGCCTCTATGGCGCCCTCGGCGGCGTACATGGCGTCTTCCGGGCCGCCGAAGACCTGGAGCATGTCCACCTTGGACGGAATGTCGGAGATGCGCGCCGGCACCACCTCGTCCACGTGCATCTCGCCGGCCAGCTTGGGGTTGACCGGCACCACGTGGAAGCCCTTGGCCTTCAGGCGCTCGGTGTAGTGGGCGCTCTCCAGGTCGGGGTGGTAGCCCAGCGTGGCGACCTTGAAGACCGACTTCAGCACATCGCGCAGGTAGTCGTCGGGGTAGGCGATCTTGTCGTTGGGATCGGCCGGGATGACGTCGTCGGTATGGCGGAACTCGGTGGTCATGGCAGTCCCTCCCTCGTTGCAAGGAAACGTATCCACACAACGCCCGAGGGTCGCCGGCCTTTGCAAGACGGCCGCACTCGGACCGAGCAAAACGAAACCCGCCGCTGTTGCCAGCCGGCGGGTTTGTGAATTGTGGTGGCGCTGAGGGGAATCGAACCGTCGCCCCGACGGGGCGCCACCCGAAGGGAAGGGGGTCGATCGGCCACCGAGCAAAACGGAACCCGCCGCTGTTGCCAGCCGGCGGGTTTCCGAATTCTGGTGGAGCTGAGGGGAATCGAACCCCTGACCTCTACAATGCCATTGTAGCGCTCTCCCAACTGAGCTACAGCCCCGGATTTTCTCCGATTCGCGGGGGCGAGCGTCGGGAGCGCCCCCGTGAAGTGCGCGGAACATAGGGAAAGCCGCCCGCCGGATCAAGAAAAAAATGCAGCCCATCCGCCCCCTTAGGCGAGATCCCCCCGGGTTGCTGTGCAGGGGCCATTTCTTTGCGCTTTGGATAGAGCCGGCTACGCCTTAATATCGAATTTGAGGGAAATATCCGTCAGAAACCGCCGACGAGAACCGCCGGCCGACGGAGAAGGGGGACAGAACAGTGTCTTCGCTGTTGACCAACACATCATCCATGCAGGCCCTGCGTGTTCTCCAGGGTCTTGATCGCGACGTCGCCGCCACCCAGACGGCGATCGCCACGGGGCTCAAGGTCTCCAACGCCAGGGACAACGCCGCCATCTGGAAGGTGTCGACGGCGTTGCGGTCCGACGTCAGCACGCTGCGCGTGGTGAACGACGGAATCAGCCGCGCCCAGGCGGAACTGGCGACCATCGACTCCGCCTTCAATCAGGTGACCGAACTTCTGGACCGCGCGCGCGCCAAATCGGCACTGCTGGAGCGGCCGGACAACGTGCGCGCCCGCGCCCTGATCTCGTCCGACATCAAGGACCTGATGGATCAGGCCGAGGGCATCCTGGCCGACACGAGCTTCAACGGCGCCACGCTTCTGAACGGAACGGAGCGCCGGGTGATCATCGGCGCCGACGGTGAAACCCTGACCATGGGCGGCACCGAGGTGACGGCCCAGACGCTGGGGCTGGACGCCGTGAAGGCCAAGGCCGACATCGTCGCGCCGCAGGTGACGGCGCCGCCCGACCCCAACGAGAACCCCGACAACGGCCGCGCCACCTTCGGCAACGACGCGCTGAGCGTGGGCGCCGGCCGCACCGGCCCGGGCGGCAGTGACGGCATCAACGGCGCCATCGCGGCCACGGGCGCCGTCAACGTCCTCGACGGCGCCAGCGACTTCGTGAAGATGCTCGCGTACGGCACCCGCTGGGGGGCGGCGGGGTCCGCCGGGCCGGAGCTGACCTACTCGCTGCACAACGGCGCCTCCACCTACAAGGCCGGCTACGGCAACGGCGAGTCGGCCTCCGCCGCCGACCTGAGCACGGCCTACGAAGGCGCCATCCGCGACATCATGGCCTATGCCTCGGGGATCACGGGGATCACCTTCACCGAGGTGACGGAGACGGCGACCCTGGCGGGCGACATGCGGTTCGCCCAGTGGAACGACCCCTCGCCCGACCCCGATACGGCCCATGCCTACCTGCCCGGCGACTATGCCGAGGCGGGCGACATGTGGATTTCCAGCTATGTCACCACGAACTATGCCACGCCCTCGGCCGGCACCTACGCCAACCTGACGATCATCCACGAATTGGGGCACGCGCTGGGACTGAAGCATCCCCACGAGGAAAACATCGACGGCGAGTACAACTACGACGGCGCCGACATCGATCACCTCAAGTACAGCGTGATGAGCTACAAGGACTTCGCCGGCGACACCAACGACGGCTACGGCGCGACCTACTTCCCGACCAGCTTCATGGTGGGCGACATTGCGGCGCTGCAGGCCATCTACGGTGCGGGCGGCGGCAACGGCGGCGACACCACCTATTCCTGGACCGGCGACGCTTTCGAAACCCTGTGGGACAGCGGCGGCACCGACACCATCGACCTGTCCAACAAGACCGCCGCCCTGGACATCGACCTGACGCCCGGCACCTACAGCGACATCGGCACCACCGTCACCTTCGAGGGCACGGTGACCGAGAACGAGACGCTCGGTATCGCCTACGGCACCTACATCGAGAACGTCGTCGGCGGCTCGGGCAATGACACCATCAAGGGCAACGACGTCGACAACGTGTTCACCGGCGGCGCCGGCAACGACACCATGGACGGCGGGGCCGGCATCAACGTGGCCGTGTTCTCTGGCAATGCCGACCAGTACACCATCGCCGACCAGGGTGACGGCACGGTCAAGATTACCGGCGCCGACGGCGTGGACACGCTGAGCAACATCCAGGTGCTGCGCTTCGACGACGGCGATGTGGACGTCAGCGCCCTCATGCCGCCCATCACGGCCGAGGAAGCGGCGGCCGCCGACAATCCCGGCGACTACAGCATCTCGCTGGAACTGGGCCTGCAGGAGATGATCGACGTCGCCATGCAGCGCACCGTCGACGCCGCCACCGACTACGCCAACACCGCGACGCGGCTCGACAGCGTGCTGTCCATGAACGAAACGCTGATGCAGAACCTGATGGAAGGCATTGGTGTGCTGGTCGACACGGACATGGTCGAGGCCTCGGCCCGCAGCCAGGCGCTTCAGGTGCAGCAGCAGCTCGCGCAGCAGAGCCTGTCCATCGCCAACGGTAACGCGCGCTCCATTCTTCAGCTGTTCGGCTGACGGTGCCCGGTCCGACCCTTATGCGCCATGCATGAAAAAAGCCGCCCCCGTCGACGGGGCGGCTTTTTCCTGCGGGCCGGTCGGCGGGCGGTGGCTACTTCAGCGACACCACAAGGTTTTCCGACATGCAGCTTTTCGGCTCCACGGCCAGCAGGCCGACGTTTTCCGCCGAGTAGCTTTCCAGCTGGGTCAGCGACACGCCGTCCTGCATTTCGTCGTACATTTCGGCCGTACGGGCGCAGTAGGAGCCGCGGTCCTTGAGGCTGAGGGCCGAGGCCTGGTTGGCCAGCAGCGTGACGTAGCGGTTGAGCTTGGACGTGCCCTGGCCGCCGTAGGTGCGCTGGAAATAGCCGATCAGCGCGTCGCCGTGGCGCTGCAGGGCGGGGCGGAACTTCAGGACGAATTCGTTGTAGGCGTCCACCGACCCGCAGGTCAGCGAGGCGACCACCATCCAGGTCTGCAGCGACCGGACGTGCAGCGCCGCGGCCTCGTCGCGGTCGGCGCAGGACGAGGCGGCGGCGGGATTGGCGCCGGCGGCGGCGGTCAGCAGGGCGGCCACGGCCACCGCGGCGGCCAGACGGCGCGGACGAAAGGAACGGCGCGGGCTCCTCATGGGTCATCCCCCAGGGCTGTGAGGCTGTCTCTACTCTCTTCGGCCGCTCCGTTCTCCAACGGACCGGCTGTCATGGTGGAAGCTAGCGCGAGACGGGGAAGAAGCCCAGGGCAAAGCGCGCGGGCCGTTCGTTTCGACGACACCGGGAATGACCGTCAGCCCTCGGCGATACGGTTCATGGACCGGGCCAGCTTGATGTCCAGGTCGGTCAGGCCGCCGGCGTCGTGGGTCGACAGGGTGACGTCGACGGTGTTGTAGACGTTGGACCACTCCGGGTGGTGGTCCATCTTTTCCGCCACCAGGGCACAGCGGGTCATGAAGCCGAAGGCCTGGTTGAAGGTCTTGAAGGAGAACCGGCGCCGGATGGCGTCGCGGTTGTCGTCCTGGCTCCAGCCGGGCAGGTCCGCCAGGGCGGCGGCGCGGGCTTCCGGGGTCAATTTCTCGGCCATGGGCGGCTCCTTGACGTTCATTGGCAGACGCGTGCCGGCGGTGCACACTGGGGCGGACCGTTTTCTCCGCCGGCCCGCCTGATGTGAGCCCGCCGCCCGCCGCCATCAACCTCAGCCCGACAGACAGCCAGGAAAACCCATGACCGACTCCGCCGACCGCCGCGCCTGCCATGCTCCCACCATCGGCGACATGGAGGAGATGGCCAACGAGGTGCTCAAGGAACTGCGCGAGACGCCCTTCTCGCAGGTGGTCGACCAGCTGCTGATCCGCGTCATGGACTTCTGCGACGAGGAGATCGAGGCCGAGATGGGCCTGGAAAGCCCGTATGAGCTGCTCGGCCTGTATTCCGGCGTGTCCATGGACAAGCAGAGCCTGTTCGACATGCGCACCCAGCCGGACATGGTGTTCCTCTACCGCCGGCCCATCCTGGACTACTGGTGCGAGACCGGCGAGGACCTGCGGCATGTGGTGCGCCACGTGCTGATCCACGAAATCGGCCACCACCTGGGCTTCTCGGACGAGGACATGGAGGCCATCGAGAACAGTTAGAACAGGCCTGCGCCGGCGCGCGTTGGTCCGGCGGCGCACCCTCAAGCATCCCCGTACCCTGGAACCACTCCCGAAAGGCCCACCGTATGCCCCTGACACCGCTCTCCTGCGACCGGCTCTATACCCCCTGCCCGGAAGACCGCCTGGGCTTCGAGACGACCGAGGAGCTGCCCGACCAGGACGAAACGGTCGGCCAGGACCGCGCGGTGGAGGCGGTGGATTTCGGCATCGGCATCCGCGCCGACGGCTTCAACATTTTCGCCGCCGGGCCCGAGGGCACGGGCAAGACCAGTCTGATCCGCCATTTCATCGGGCGCGCGGCCGCCCAGCAGCCGCGCCCGTCGGACTGGGCCTACGTCCACAATTTCGACGATCCCAACTGCCCGCGCGCGCTGCGCCTGCCGGGCGGCCGGGCGCGCGACTTCCAGCGCGCCATGGACCGGCTGGTGGAGGACATGCAGGCGGCCATCCCCGCGGCGTTCGAGGGCGACGAGTACCGCACCCGCCGCCAGGCCATCGAGGACGAGTTCAAGGAGCGCCAGGAAAAGGCCTTCGGCGAGATCCAGAACAAGGCGCGCGAGAACGGCGTGGCGCTGGTGCGCACGCCGCAGGCGCTGGCGCTGGCGCCCATGAAGGACGGCGAGGTCATCAGCCCTGAGGACTTCAACGAACTGCCCGAGGACGAGCGCAAGCAGCGCAAGGAAACCATGGAGCACCTGCAGGAGGAACTGGAACAGCAGATGCGCCAGCTTCCCCGCTGGGAGCGCGAGCAGCGCGAGAAGGTCCGCGAACTGGATGAGGAGGTGACGGAATACGCCGTCGGCCACCAGATCGACGACCTGAAGGAGCAGTGGAAGGACTGCCCGGCGGTGCTGGACCACCTGGACCGGGTGCGCGGCGCCATTGTCGAGCGGGTCGAGGACTTCCTGCCCGAATCCGAGGAGATGCGCCAGCTTCCCAGCGCCCTGCGCCAGCAGATCGGCGGCCGGAAGGAACTGCGGCTGGACGACTACAAGGTCAACGTGCTGGTGGGCCACGAGAACGGCAACGGGGCGCCGGTGGTGGTGGAGGACCACCCCACCCAGCCCAACGTGATCGGCCGCATCGAGCATCAGCAGCAGTACGGCGCGCTGGTGACCAACTTCACCCTGATCCGCCCCGGCGCCCTGCACCGCGCCAACGGCGGATACCTGGTGATCGACGCGCGCAAGCTGCTCATGCAGCCGTTCGCCTACGAGGACCTGAAGCGGGCCCTGCGCAACAAGGAGGCCCGCATCGAGGCGCCGGGATCGGCCTGGGGCATCTTCACCACCACCTCGCTGGAGCCAGAACCCATCCCGCTGGACATCAAGGTGGTTCTGATCGGCGAGCCGATGGTCTACTACCTGCTCAGCCACCACGATCCCGAGTTCCGCGAGCTGTTCAAGGTGCAGGCGGATTTCGACTTCCGCATGCACCGCACCGATGAAACGGTCGGCAAGCTCGCCAGCCTGCTGGGCACCATGGCCCGGCGCGACGGCCTGAAGCCGTTGCACCGTTCCGCCGTCGCCCGGGCGGTGGAGCAGGCCGCTCGGCTGGCCGACGACAGCGAGCGCCTGACGACGCACATGGGGTCGCTCGGCGACCTGATCCGCGAGGCGGACTACTGGGCCGGCAAGCGCGGGGCAGAGGTCGTGGAGCGCGCCGATGTTCAGCAGGCCATCGACGCCAAGACCCACCGCACCGACCGCGTGCGCGAACATATCCAGGAGGAGATCGCCCGCGGCACCCTGCTGGTCGACACCGACGGCGAGAAGGCCGGTCAGATCAACGGGCTGGCGGTGCTGCAACTGGGCACCTTCGCCTTCGGCCGGCCGTCGCGCATCACCTGCCGCGCCCGCATGGGCCGGGGCGAGGTGCTGGACATCGAGCGCGAGGTGCAGACCGGCGGCGCCCTGCATTCCAAGGGCGTGATGATCCTGTCGGGCTTCCTGGCCGCCCGCTTCGGCCAGTCAGGGCCGCTCAGCCTGAACGCCAGCCTGGTGTTCGAGCAGTCCTACGGCCTGATCGACGGCGACAGCGCGTCCTGCGCCGAGCTGTACGCCCTGCTCTCGACGCTGGCCGAGGCGCCCATCAAGCAGGGGCTGGCGGTGACGGGCTCGGTCAATCAGTTCGGCCAGGTCCAGGCCATCGGCGGCGTGAACGAGAAGGTGGAAGGCTTTTTCGACGTCTGCGCCGCGCGCGGCCTGACCGGCGACCAGGGCGTCCTGATCCCCGCCACCAACGTCAAGCACCTGATGCTGCGCGAAGACGTGCGCGAGGCCTGCGGGCAGGGTCGCTTCCATATCTATGCCGTGGAGACGGTGGACGAAGGCATCGAGATCCTGACCGGCATTCCCGCCGGCGCGCCGTCGGAATCCGGGATCGACGGCGGGGCGGGATGGCCGACCGGTTCGATCAACCGCCGTGTCGCCGCCCGTCTGGCCGCCTGGCGCCGCCGGGCGATGGAGATGATGCGCGCCGGCGGCGGGCCGGGGGGCGGCAACGGCAACGGCGCGGGAGGCGGTCGATGAGCGCGTCCCCGGCAGAGGACACCGGCCCGCGGCCCGAGCGGGGCCGCCGCGCCATCGTCGTGGGGCTGGACGCCTCGCCGCTGTCGGTCTCGGGCCTGCGGATGGCGGCCGTGGTGGCGCGGCGCTGGGGCGTGCGGGTGGAGGCCGTTCATGTGGAGGACGCGGCGGTGGCGCGCCTGTCCTCCCACCCCGGCGTGGTGACGGTTTGCGGCCTGACCGCACGGTCGCGCCCCCTGGCGCTGGCGCCGGAAACCATCACCGCGGCGCTGTCCGCCCAGGCGCGCGCCGCCCGCGACGCCGTGGAGGCCGCCAAGGCCCTGCTGCGGCGCCGGGCCGGCGAGGGCGGCGAGGCGGAACTCGTCTTCCGCAGCCGCCGCGGCGGCGTGACGCGCGAGTTGCGCGCCGTCGCCGACGAGGCGGCGCCGTCCCTGCTGGTGGTGGGCTGGACCGGCCAGAGCCGCGCCCGCTGGCACCGCGCCCACGGCATCCGCCTCGGCTCCACCGCGCGCGCCCTGGTGCAGGACCCTTCGGCCGACCGGGTGCTGGTGGTGCGCGGCGAGTTGGAGGCCGACGCCCCCCTGCTGGTCCCCTTCGACGGCTCCGACGCCGCCCGCCGGGCCCTGGACGCCGCCTGCACCCTGGCCGAGGACGGCCCGGCGGAGCGTGTCGCCGTGCTGGCCTTCGGTGATGCCGACGCGCTGGCGGCAGCGGCGCGCGACATATGCGCGGCGCATGGGACCGTGCCGCGTGTTCAGGCGCTGCCGCCGCTCACCCTGGCGCGGCTGGTCCGGATTGCCGATTTTCCCGAGGCGCTTTTGGTTCTTCCGGCCCAATTGCCCATGACGCTTGGCCTATCGACCCCTGACCTGATTGACCGGCTGGGGTGCTCGGTCCTATTGGTCCGCTGACCGCAGCGACAAGAATGTGTCATCAGACACGCGGTGCGTGCGGACGGGGAGGTCTGCCGCATGGTGCGGCGGGCGAGACCGAGGGCGAGAGGCTTTAGACCAATGCCGTTGATCCAGTGGACGGACGACTTCCTGATCGGCCACACGGCCATCGACTACGACCACCAGATGCTGGTGAACATCACCAACCAGGTTTACGACATGAAGAATGCGCCGAAGGTCAGCAACGCGCAGATCGGCCAGTGCATGAAGCAACTGGTGGACTACGTGGAGCGCCACTTCCGCCGCGAGGAAGAGATTTTCGGTGCCACCGATTATCCGCTGACCGACAGCCACAAGAAAATGCACCGCGACCTGGAGAAGGTGGCGCGGGAAATCTACGACCTGTACCGCCGCGAGCCCGACCTTCTGAACTTCGGCGAGGTGACCGAGTTCCTGAAGCGCTGGCTGCTGGATCACATTCTCAAGCACGACATGGGCTACAAGCCGTACCTGAAGGGCTGAGGACAAAAGGCGGCCGCGGCCTCATCGGGCCGGGCCGCCCGCCGGTGGTCCGCCGCCCTGCCCGCCCCTGTCCGCAGCCGCGGTCAACGGGCGCGGAACGGTCAGATGAGGCCGGCCAGGGGGCTGGAGGGGTCGGCGTACATCTTCTTGGGCATGCGGCCGGCCTGGTAGGACAGGCGGCCGGCCTCGATCGCCAGCTTCATGGCCTTGGCCATCTTGATGGGGTCCTTGGCCCCGGCGATGGCGGTGTTCATGAGTACGCCGTCGCAGCCCAGTTCCATCGCCACGGCCGCGTCCGACGCGGTGCCCACGCCGGCATCCACCAGCACGGGAACGCTGACGCTTTCCTTGATGAGGCGGATGTTGACCGGGTTCATGATGCCCAGGCCCGAGCCGATCAGCGAGCCCAGCGGCATGATGGCGCAGCAGCCGACATCCTCCAGGCGCTTGGCCATGATGGGATCGTCGTTGGTGTAGACCATGACCTCGAAGCCGTCCTTGATGAGGGCCTCGGCGGCGGCCAGCGTCTCGGTGACGTTGGGGTAGAGCGTCTTCTGGTCGCCCAGGACCTCCAGCTTCACCAGGTTCCAGCCGCCGGCCTCGCGGGCCAGGCGCAGGGTGCGCACGGCGGTGTCGGCATCGAAGCAGCCGGCCGTATTGGGCAGGTAGGTGTAGACCTTGGGGTCCACGTAATCGACCAGCATGGGCTGCTTGGGGTCGGTGACGTTCACCCGGCGCACGGCGACCGTGACGATCTCGGCGCCCGAGGCTTCGATGGCGTCGCGGGTTTCGTCGAAGTCCTGGTACTTGCCCGTCCCGACCAGCAGGCGCGAGCGGAACGTGCGGCCCGCCACCTCGAAGAAATCGTCGGCATCCAGGTGCGCGGCACCGTCGGGCGTGGTGTCCGGGGCGCCGCCGCCGATGAAATGGACGATCTCCAACTGGTCGCCGTCGCCCACCGGCGTGGTGTCGAAGCTGGATTTCGGCACGATCTCGCGGTTGCGTTCCACGGCCACCTTGCGGGGGTCGATCTCCAGCGACCGCAGCAGGGCCTCCACGGTGGTGGGTTCGTTCAGCGGGCGCGGCTCGCCGTTGATGGTGACCTGCATGGACATGAGGCGGACTTCCTGCATCGGAAAAGGCGTGAGTGTTTGCGCGAGAGTATGGTGCGACGCCGCACGCATCGCAACGGTTGGTGATGAAGGGTGTCAGTCATGCACGCGGCGCATGGCGCGCGGACTCGCGCCCGCGCGCGTGAACTGAGGCGTTGCCAGAGCCCTTGCCCTGCTATACGACTAGGCGATCGGCGACTCGACCGGCGCTCGCCATCCGGCCGGCCCGTCGCCCCCGCATTCGCCACGGCAACAGAGACGGCACCTGCGCGCGTGACCCCCTCCACCGTTCTCATCCTCAACGGCCCCAACCTGAACCTGCTGGGCACCCGCCAGCCGGAGATCTACGGCCGTGAGACCCTTGACGACATCCGCGCGCTCTGCACCGACCACGCCGCCCGCCTGGGCTTCGACGTGGACTTCCGCCAGACCAACCACGAGGGGACCCTGGTGGACTGGGTGCAGGAGGCCCGCGCCGCGGGGTCCTGCGCCGGCATCATTCTCAACGCCGCGGCCTACACGCACACATCCGTGGCCCTTCTCGACGCGTTGTCCGCCTGCGAGACGCCCGTCGTGGAGGTTCACCTGTCCAACATCCACAAGCGCGAGCCCTTCCGGCACCATTCTTACGTGTCGAAGGTCGCCGTCGGCATGATCTGCGGGTTCGGGTCGCACGGCTACGTGCTCGCCCTGGACGCCCTGGCCCGCCTCGTCGCATCACGGAAAGAGAAAGAGTAGATGACCAGCAAGCCCACGATCGACAGCGCCGCGGTCCGCGACCTCGCGACCCTGCTGGACGAGACCGGTCTGTCCGAGATCGAGTACGAGACCGAGAACGTCCGCATCCGCGTTGCCCGCGGCGGCATCTCCGGCCAGACGATCATGGCCGCGCCCCAGGCCCACGCCGGCGCCGCGCCCGCCCCTGCCCCGGCCGCCGCCGCCATGCCGGCCCCGGCGCCGGCCACGGCCGAGGACGCCGCCAAGCACCCCGGCGCGGTGACCAGCCCCATGGTCGGCGTGCTCTACAACGCGCCGGAGCCGGGTGCCGCGCCCTTCATCACCGAAGGCGCCAAGGTTTCCGAAGGTCAGACCCTGTTCCTGATCGAGGCCATGAAGACCTTCAACCCGGTGCGCGCGCCCAAGGGCGGCACCGTGACGAAGATCCTCGCCGACGACGCCCAGGCGGTGGAATTCGGCGAGCCCCTGTGCATCATCGAGTGATCGGCTAAAGCGCATGTTCGACAAGGTCCTTATCGCCAACCGCGGCGAGATCGCGCTTCGCATCCACCGCGCCTGCCGCGAGATGGGCATCAAGACGGTCGCCGTGCACTCCACCGCCGACGCCGACGCCATGCACGTCCGGCTGGCCGACGAGAGCGTGTGCATCGGCCCGGCGCCCGCGTCGCAAAGCTACCTGAACCGGGCCGCCGTGCTGTCGGCCGCCACCATCACCGGGGCGGATGCCATCCACCCCGGCTACGGCTTCCTGTCGGAGAACGCCGACTTCGCCGAAATGGTGGAAGACCACGGCTTCACCTGGATCGGCCCCTCGCCGGCCCACATCCGCATGATGGGCGACAAGGTCACGGCCAAGAAGGCGGCGCTGGACAGCGGCCTGCCCTGCGTGCCTGGCTCCGCCGGGGCGGTGGAAAGCGCCGAGGAGGCCAAGCGCGTCGCCGAGGAAACGGGCTACCCCGTCCTCATCAAGGCCTCGGCCGGCGGCGGCGGGCGCGGCATGAAGGTGGCCCGCGACCCGTCCGAGCTGCTGGAGGCCTGGTCGACGGCGCGCACCGAGGCCAAGAGTGCCTTCGGCAATCCCGAAGTCTACATGGAAAAGTACCTGGGCAACCCGCGCCACATCGAGATCCAGGTGCTGGGCGACAACCACGGCACCGTGGTGCACCTGGGCGAGCGCGACTGCTCGCTCCAGCGCAAGCACCAGAAGGTGCTGGAGGAAGCCCCCTCGCCGGCGCTCAACGACGAGCAGCGCAAGGCCATCGGCAAGGTGGCCGTCGACGCCATGACCCGGCTCGGCTACCGCAACGCCGGCACCATCGAGTTCCTGTACGAGAACGGCGAGTTCTTCTTCATCGAGATGAACACGCGCCTGCAGGTGGAACACCCGGTGACCGAGGCCGTGACCGGCATCGACCTGGTGCGCGAGCAGATCCGCATCGCCGCCGGCGCGCCGCTGGGCTACACCCAGGACGACATCTTCTTTACCGGCCACGCCATCGAGTGCCGCATCAACGCCGAGGACCCCGAGACCTTTGCCCCCAACCCGGGCAAGATCCAGGGCTACCACGCGCCGGGCGGCCTGGGTGTCCGCGTCGACAGTGGGCTTTATGCGGGCTTGTCTATCCCGCCCCATTACGACAGCATGATCGCGAAGCTCATCGTGCAGGGCAACAACCGCACCGAATGCCTGATGCGGCTGAAGCGCGCGCTGGGCGAGTACGTCGTCGACGGGGTCAAGACCACCATCCCGCTGCACCAGCGGCTGATGGAGGTCCAGGACTTCCAGAACGGCGCCTACGACATCCGCTGGCTCGAAAAGTTCGTCGCCGGGGAGGTCTGAGGACGGTGATGCCGGCGTAGGCCGTTGGGGCGAGGGCCTTTTCCGAACGCCCGCGGGCGGGAAAGGCCCCCTGGGTCGCGAAGCCGACGGCGTGTGCGGAGCACACAGCGCCGGGCTGACGCGGCAGCGTCGGGCGCACACAAACGGAGGGCCGGCCAGAGCACATGACCGAATTGCCCGTCACGCCGGACCTCCTCTTGCGCGCCTATGCCAGCGGCGTCTTTCCCATGGCGCGCTCCCGCCGGGGCCGCACCCTGTACTGGGTCGACCCCGACGAGCGGGGCATTATTCCGCTGGATGCCTTCCACGTTCCAAAGTCCCTGATCAAGACGCTCAGGCGCGGCTCCTTCGAGATTTCGGTGGACCGCGATTTCGAGGGCGTTCTGGAGGGCTGCGCCGCGCCGGCGCCGGGGCGCACGGAAACCTGGATCAACGACAAGATCGCCGAGCTGTTCGTCGACCTGCACGGGATGGGCTACGCCCACAGCGTGGAATGCCGCCTGGGGGGCGAGCTGGTGGGCGGGCTCTACGGCCTGCGGCTGGGGTCGGCGTTCTTCGGCGAGAGCATGTTCTCGCGCGTCACCGACGCCAGCAAGGTGGCGCTCTGCCATCTGGTGGCGCGGCTGATCGGCGGCGGGTTCACCCTGCTGGACACCCAGTTCATCACCGAGCACCTGGAACGCTTCGGCGCCATCGAGATCCCGCGGGCGGCCTATCACCGCCTGCTGAACGACGCGCTCAAGCGGCAGGCGCGGTTCGACGGCGACTACCCGTCGGCGCGGGTGGTTTCCCTGCTGAAGCAGTCCAGCACCCAGACATCGTAGATGGGATGCTCCATGGCCGACAGCGCGGGGCTGGAGGCGAACATCCAGCCGCGGAAGACCTCCTGCGACGGCGCGCCGGGCTTGCTTTCCGTGATGTCCAGGAAGGCGGCCTCTTCCGGCGTTTCCTCGGGCGGGCGGTAGCGGCAGGCGCGCACCAGGATTTCCAGGGTGCCGATTCGCACCGTCTCGCCCACCGGTGCCTCGATGGTGGACACCCGCGCCGTCACCTTGTCCAGCCATTGCAGGACGGCCATGTCGCCCTCCAGGTCGGCGGCGGCGCTCGGCTGCGGAACCGCGACCGGGGCAGCGAGAAGTGCGGCGAGAGCGGACAGGGCGGTCTTCAGCGGCGGCATGCGGGTCAGCGGCATGGGAACAGGCACATCCATTGACGAATCGGCGAAAGCGGCCCGAGGACCGGCCGGGCGGCGGCGGGCGCGGGCTACTGCGTGCCGCCCTGGGTGGCGAGGAAGATGATGTCGCCCACCATGTCCTCCAGGGCCTGGAAGTCCTCGGTGTTGTCGATGGTGGCGCCCGATTGCAGCTTTTCCGTGGCGGAACCGGGCTGCAGCTTCACGTACTGGCCGCCCAGCAGGCCGTCGGAGACGATGGAGGCCGTCGAGTCGGCGGGCAGCTGCACGTCCGGCGTGATGGTCATGCCGACCAGCGCGCGGAAGGTATCGGTGTCCAGCCGCTGTTCGGTCACCGTGCCGACCTTGATGCCAGACACGCGGACGTCGGCGCCCACCGTCAGGTCGCCGGTCTTGTTGAACACCGCGGTCAGCGGGTAACCGTCGACGGTCTGCACGTCGGCCATGGAATAGGCGAAGGCCAGGAACAGGCCCGCCACCACCAGCACCACCGCGCCCAGGATCGTCTCGATCGGATTGCGTCCCATGCCTTGCCTCCCCCTGCGCCGCGTCAGTCCGAAAGGGACGGAAACGGATTGCCGCCGGCCGCGCCGCCGGCCCCTGTTCCGTCCGCGCCGGTCCCGCCGTCCACCGGCTGGTCGGCGCTCGCCCCGCGGGCGGCTTTGGCGCGCGCGATGATCTTGGACAGCAGCTCCTCCAGAATCACCGAATCCTGGGTGAAGCTGATGGTGTCGCCGGGCTGAAGGTTGTCCAGCGACCCGCCGGGCTGCAGTTCGATGTACTTGGAGCCGAACAGGCCTTCGGTCTCGATGATGGCGGCCGTATCGTCGGGCAGCGGCACGTCCTCGCGCACTTTCAGCACGGCCTCGGCCCCGAAGCGGTCGGTCAGGCGCATCTCGTCGACGACGCCGACGGGCACGCCGGCCATGCGCACGGGCGCGCCCTCGGCCAGCCCGTCCACCCGGTTGAAGGTGGCGGTCAGCGTCACGAGACCGTTCTGCACCACGGCCGTCTCATGGCGCTCCAGGACGTTGAACGTCAGGAGGGCCGCCAGGAGGCCGACCGTAAGCGTGCCGTAGAGGGTTTCCTTGGCGCGACTGTTCATGACGACGCCGCCCGAGTCGCTGGCATGCCGACCGCCCGCCCCGTCAGGAGCCGGGGGTCCACGCCTCGTAGTCGCCGGTGCCCTTGTCGCGCTTGCCGCCGCGGCGGTCGTCGCCGCTGGGGACATAGGCGTTCACCGTGCCGGACAGGTTGGGCAGGTGCTCCTTCATCCAGGGCTTCTTCTCGTCGACCTTGATGGGCTCGGCGGTGGTGTAGTGCAGCCAGGCATGCCATTCCGGCGGGATCTTGGACGCCTCGATCTTGCCGTTGTACAGCACCCACCGCTTGCGGCGCCGGCCGGGCTTCGGCTGCTTGCGCTCCTGGAAGTAGCGGTTGCCGTACTGGTCCTTGCCGACGAACTCGCCCTTGAGCCACGTGGTGAACAGGGTCCCGGTGATCATGTGACGGTCGCTCCGGTGGGTACGCTTTCAGCCCGCGCGGGATTCGGGCGCGGGAGCCTCTTGAACAAAACGGGGCCGGCCGACCGGAAGCACCGGACGGCGGATCGGGCCGCACTATGGCGTAAAGCGCAGCCCGCGTCCAGCACCGTCGCGGCCAGGAGCCGGCGGGGCGGGGCTGCGGGACTACATGTGGTGGCCGTTCGCGTCTCTCAAGGATTCCTCCACAGCTGTGGATAACACCGCCTGCGGTCCTCCACCGCCCGCAAGGCGCAGGGAAACCGGGCGGTGGCGGCGGTTGTTCCGCGCCCTCCCCGCGCCATCCCCCGATATATCCACAGGTCATCCCACATCTAGTGTTACACGGGCATTGCAAGCACAAAATTCAGTTGCCCGCTCTATGACCTTCGCCTAGGCTCAGTCCTTGTCGGCGACGCTGAGGGGACAATCGGCGCGCCGCCCGGCCGAGGGGGAACGAGGCCGTCAGAGGTCACGTCGCGGCACTGCCCGCCCAACACAACATCTAGGGGAACACCTGCCATGCAGATCCGTCGCCTGTTCACGCAGGAGGGCCAGTCGCCCTACGCCGACATCGGCTTCCGCCATACGTCCAGCGAGATCCGCAATCCGGACGGCTCGGTTGTCTTCAAGGCCGACGAGATCGAGGTCCCCGCCGACTGGTCCCAGGTGGCCAGCGACGTGCTGGCCCAGAAGTACTTCCGCAAGGCCGGCGTGCCCGCCGCGCTGACGCCGGTCGAGGAAAACGACGTTCCTTCGTGGCTGTGGCGCAAGGCCCCCGACGCCGCCGCCCTGGAAAAGCTGCCGGCGGACGAGCGCGTGGTCGGCGAGACCAGCGCCAAGCAGGTGTTCGACCGCCTGGCCGGCACCTGGACCTACTGGGGCTGGAAGGGCGGCTATTTCGACACGGAAGAGGACGCGCGCGCCTTCTTCGACGAAATGCGCTTCATGCTGTGCACCCAGATGGGCGCGCCGAACTCCCCGCAGTGGTTCAACACCGGCCTGCACTGGGCGTACGGCATCGACGGCCCGGCCCAGGGGCATTCCTACGTGGACTACAAGACCGGCAAGCTGGTGAAGTCCCAGTCGGCGTACGAGCACCCCCAGCCCCATGCGTGCTTCATCCAGTCCATCCAGGACGACCTGGTGAACGACGGCGGCATCATGGACCTGTGGGTGCGCGAGGCGCGGCTGTTCAAGTACGGTTCGGGCACCGGCACCAACTTCTCGCGCTTGCGCGGCGAGGGCGAGCGCCTGGCCGGCGGCGGCAAGTCGTCGGGCCTGATGAGCTTCCTGAAGATCGGTGACCGCGCCGCCGGCGCCATCAAGTCGGGCGGCACCACGCGGCGCGCGGCCAAGATGGTGATCGTCGACGTCGACCACCCCGACATCGAGGCCTTCATCGACTGGAAGACGCACGAGGAGCAGAAGGTCGCCGCGCTGGTCACCGGCTCCAAGCAGTGCAACCGCCACCTCAACGCCATCATGAAGGCGACCAAGGAGTGGGACGGCGCCGCCGACGGCGAGGAGCGCTTCGACCCCAAGGTCAACCGCGCGCTCAAGAAGGCCATCATCGCCGCCCGCAAGGCGCTGGTGTCGGAGAACTACATCCAGCGCGTCATCCAGTTCGCGCGCCAGGGCCATGACGAGATCATCTTCCCCGAGTACAACAGCGACTGGGACTCGGAAGCCTACCTGACCGTCTCGGGCCAGAACTCCAACAACAGCGTGCGCGTGACCAACGACTTCCTCGACGCCGTCACCCGCGACGAGGACTGGACCCTGCGCAGCCGCACCACCGGCAAGGTCAAGGACACGGTCAAGGCCAAGGACCTGTGGGACAAGATCGGCTATGCCGCCTGGTCCTGCGCCGATCCGGGCCTGCAGTTCGACACCACCATCAACGAGTGGCACACCTGCCCCGAGTCGGGTCGCATCAACGGCTCCAACCCGTGCTCGGAATACATGTTCCTGGACGACACGGCCTGCAACCTGGCGTCGCTGAACCTGCTGACCTTCCGCAACGAGGACGGCAGCTTCGACGTCAAGGCCTTCGAGCACGCCTGCCGCCTGTGGACGGTGGTGCTGGAGATCAGCGTGCTGATGGCCCAGTTCCCGGCCGACCGCATCGCCGAGCTGTCGTACAAGTTCCGCACGCTGGGCCTGGGCTATGCCAACATCGGCGGCCTGCTGATGGCCAACGGCATCTCCTACGACAGCGACGCCGGCCGCGCCCTGTGCGGCGCCATCTCCGCCCTGATGACGGGCGTGTCCTACGCCACCTCGGCCGAGATGGCGCAGGAGCTGGGCGCCTTCCCGGGCTATGACGAAAACCGCGACGCCATGCTGCGGGTCATCCGCAACCACCGCCGCGCCGCTCATGGCGAACACACCGGCTACGAGGGCCTGTCCATCAAGCCGATCGCGCTGAACGGCGCCCACTGCCCCGACGAGGACGTGGTGGAAGCCGCCCAGTGGGCCTGGGACCGGGCGCTGGAGCTGGGCACCGAGCACGGCTTCCGCAACGCCCAGACCACCGTCATTGCGCCGACGGGCACCATCGGCCTGGTGATGGACTGCGACACCACCGGCATCGAGCCCGATTTCGCCCTGGTGAAGTTCAAGAAGCTGGCGGGCGGCGGCTACTTCAAGATCATCAACCGCCTGGTGCCCACCGCCCTGCGCACGCTCGGCTACGACGACGCCACCATCGACGGCATCATCAACTACGCCGTCGGGCACGGCGGCCTGAAAGGCGCGCCGCACATCAACCCGCAGAGCCTCAAGGCCAAGGGCTTCGGCGCCGAAGAGCTTGAGAAGCTGGAGGGCGCGCTGAAAAGCGCCTTCGACATCAAGTTCGCCTTCAACAAGTGGACGCTCGGCGAAGCGTTCTGCAAGGAGACGCTGGGCCTCACCGACGCGCAGCTCAACGATTTCACCTTCGACATGCTGTCGGCGCTGGGCTTCACCAAGGCCGAGATCGAGGCGGCGAACACCTACGTCTGCGGCGCCATGACCGTGGAAGGCGCGCCGGGCCTGAAGCCCGAGCACCTGCCGGTGTTCGACTGCGCCAACCCCTGTGGCCGCATCGGCAAGCGGTATCTCACGGCGGAGGCGCACATCCGCATGATGGCCTCGGCGCAGCCCTTCATCACGGGCGCGATCTCCAAGACCATCAACATGCCGAACTCCGCCACCATCGAGGACTGCAAGCAGGCCTACATGCTGTCGTGGCAGCTGGGCATCAAGGCGAACGCGCTCTACCGTGACGGATCGAAGCTCAGCCAGCCGCTGGCCGCCGCCGTACTGGACGAACTGCCCGAGGCCGACAACGACGACGACGCGGACGCCGAGGCGCCCACCATCACCGAGGCGCTCGCCGCCGCCCCGACCCCGACCCAGAAGGCCGAGGTGATGGCCGAACGCATCGTCGAGCGCTACACCGCGCAGCGCCGCCGCATGCCGGACCGCCGCAAGGGCTACACCCAGAAGGCCGTCGTCGGCGGGCACAAGGTCTACCTGCGTACCGGCGAGTACGAGGACGGCAAGCTGGGCGAGATCTTCATCGACATGCACAAGGAGGGCGCCGCCTTCCGCTCGTTGATGAACAACTTCGCCATCGCGGTGTCCATCGGCCTGCAGTACGGCGTGCCGCTGGAGGAATACGTGGAGGCCTTCACCTTCACCCGCTTCGAGCCGTCGGGCATGGTCGAGGGCAACGCCACCATCAAGATGGCGACCAGCATCATCGACTATCTGTTCCGCGAGTTGGCGATCAGCTACCTGGCCCGCAACGAACTGGCTCACGTGGACCCGGAAAGCATCGGCCACGACGTCATGGGCGGCGGCCACGACGAGGGCGACATCGAGGAATGGGGCGAAACGGCGCTTGAGCGCGGCATCTCCAAGGGCTACGTGCGGTCGAACCTCTATGTCCTGAACCGGGCGGCCAACCGCGAGAAGGAGGCGGGCTTTACCGTCACCGCCCGGGCCACCGGCACCGACGGCCACGGCCACTCCGCCACTGCGGCGGCGACTGCCAGCGTCTCGGCCGCCGGCGCGACCTCGGCGGCGGTGGGCTCGGCCTCGGGACGCGCCAGCCGGGTGGCGGAAGCCCGCATGAAGGGCTACGAGGGCGACAACTGCCCCGAATGCGGCAACTTCACGCTGGTGCGCAACGGCACCTGCCTGAAGTGCGACAGCTGCGGGTCGACCACCGGCTGCTCGTAACCGGCAGCCGGCCCGACCCAGGGCCGAGAGGAGAGAGAGCCTCGGGGAACCGGCCGACCGGACGCCATAAGTCCGGCGGTCGGCTCTTCCGTTGAGAGTGTAGACGGTATACAAGACGGCGCGCGGCGGGGATCGGGTTTTTCCTCTTCTCTCTCCCTGCCGCCCGCGCTGAGAAAGGCCGCCGTCGGGCAACCGGCGCGGCCTTTTTCGTGGGCGAAAGTGGAGTGCCAGCAAATCGGCGGTTGCCGCCCGGAGGTGTCCAACGGACGGCCGACGGAGCGTGCGGGGCACTGTGATCGCAAGTGCGACGGCGTTTTAAGCTCTTGTTTTAGAAGCAGGAATCGACATACGATGCCGACCATCCTCCTGCGCTCCTGTCCGGGCACGTCCACCGATGTCTGCACAGCCTTGAAAGCCGGGGCCCACACACGGCGGCAACCCTGGCCGTTCCTGAACACGCTCGCGGCGGAGCAAAGCCCGTCCCCTACTGGTCGGGCACCGTGTTCCCTTTGCGCTCCAGCGCCCACAGCACGGCCAGGATGATCCCCTTGCTGACGGGCAGCAGCACCAGGGTGAGCACCAGCGCCGCCAGCACCGCCCCGATGATGGTCAGCGTCACGTCGGGCTGGTGGGCGATCTCCACGTACATCAGCGCCGGGAACACCAGCAGCCCCACCAGGCTGAGCGCCAGCCATGCGGCGCCGTCGTCCACCCGCAGGTGCCCGAAGCGGGTGCCGCAGACGGCGCAGGCCTCGCGCACCTTCAGGTAGCTGTGCAGGACCCTGCCCCTGCCGCAGCGCGGGCAGCGGCAGCGGGCGCCGCGCCACAGGGTGGGCAGGCGGACGCCGGGGCGGTCTTCGGTGCGAAGGGTGTCGGCTGACGTCATGGCGGCGGGCGTCTTCCTTGACTGTCGAAGCACGATGCGGACCCGTCCACTATAGCCGCTCCCCGCCCCCGCCGCGCAATCACCGTCCGGCGACGGTGCGAAGCGTGCTGAACAGGTCCGAGGGCTTGAGGGGCTTGGGCAACCGCGTGACGGCGGCATGAGCGCCGGGCACGGCGCCGGCGGCATAGCCGGTCAGGAAGACATAGGGCACGCCGCGGGCCTTCAGGGCATCGGCCGCCGGCCAGACCTTTTCCCCATTCAGGTTGACGTCCAGGATCGCGAGGTCCACGGGCCCGGCCGCGATGACGGACAGCGCCGCATCCAGCCGCGGCACCGGCCCGACGATCTCGCAGCCCGCGTCCTCCAGCAGGTCCTCCACGTACATGGCCACCAGGGCCTCGTCCTCGACCAGCAGCACGCGCAGGCCGGAAAGGCGATCGTCGGTCACGGACACACCTCGTGCATCGGCATGGTCAGGCGGCAGACGGCGCCGGTCGGCTCGAACCGCAGGTCGACGGTCCCGTCCAGGTCATGGGGCACCACCCGCCGGATCAGCCGGGTTCCGAATCCGGATCGGCTGGGCTCGGCCACCGGCTGTCCTCCGGATTCCTTCCATACAACCATCAAGGCAGGGCGATCGTTGCCACTTTCGGCAGCGACCTCCCAGGAAAGATCGATCCGCCCGGAGTCGCCGGACAGGGCACCGTGCTTGGCGGCATTGGTCGCCAGTTCGTGCAGGGTGAGCGTCAGCGCCACCGCCGCGCGCGCGTGCAGCGCCACCTCGGGACCCCGCGCGTGGGCCCTGGCGCCGTAGGGCGCCAGCTCTCCCTGCGCCACCAGCGTCAGGTCCACGGCCCAGCAGTTCTCGGCCAGCAGGGTGTGCGTCTTGGCGAGGGCCTCCAGGCGCTCCGTGAGCACCTTGAGCGGCGCCGCCTCCACATGGCCGGAAAGGGTGCGCATGACGATGCTCTGCACCGTCGCCAGCGTGTTCTTCACGCGGTGGGCCAGTTCCTGCACCAGGATTTCGCGCTGGTACTCGGATTCGGCGCGCCGGCGTTCGGCGCGGTGGCGTTCGGTCACTTCCTCCACCGCCGCGCCGACGCCCACGACATCGCCCTGCTCGTCCAGCAGGGGATAGAAATGCTCGATCCACTGACGCACGACGCCGGGCTGGCTGAGGGTCTCGCCCTCCAGCTCCACCGTGCATCCCTCGCCGGTCTCGAGGACGCCGCGCAGCAACGGCTCGGCGATGCGGCGGATGTTGGGGTCGGGCACCACATCCCACACCAGCCGCCCGGGGTGGGCGTCCGGCGGCAGGCCGTTGATCTCGGCCAGGCGCTCGTTCACACGCACGAAGCGCAGGTCGCGGTCGAACATCACCAGCCCCACGGGCGCCTTGTTGTAGAGCGCTTCAAGCTCGGTCCGCTGTTCCTGCGCCCGGCGGGCGGCCTGCGACCGCTGCCGCCGGCCGCTGGTGACGTCAGCGCCGTGCAGGTGCAGGCCGACGACGGCCCCGTCCGGCCCGCGGCGGGGATGCACCGACAGGTCCATCATGCGCCGGCGCGGCGGTCCGGCGGTGGGGATGGTCAGCGGCACCGCCCGCAACTCGCGGGACGGTCCACCCGCGTAGACGCCGTCCATCGCCGCCACCACGTGCTGCGCCACCAGGTCGGGCACGGCCTCGTGCAGCGGCGCGCCGACGACGGCATGGGCGCCGAAGAACTCGGCAAAGCAGTCGTTGCCCCATGCCAGGCGATGCGCCGGTCCTTCCGTGGCTGCGACAAGGAAGGGCGCGGCCTGGAAAAGTGTTCGCAGGTGTTGGTCCTCTTCATGCAGGGCCGAGCCGGGCGCGGACATTTCCGGTCCTTTAGCGAATGAAAGATTATCTCAGGGGATCACGCGGGGAACCGCCGAGCAAGTCAACCCAAACCACAACGCGCCCGCCGCCCATCGGGTCCGTGCGCCGAGGGCGCCGGCGTTGTGTCGGCGGCCGTCATCGCTATAGTGGACGAGCCGTCCGCCGTCCGCGCCCACTGCCTCTGCGAGGCCGATCATGACCGAGATGCCCCGCCAGCCGTCCGACCTGACGCGCACGGCCCCCACCGATCCCGACCAGGCGACGCCGCAGACGCTGATCTCGGCCGAGGACATCGCCGCCCGGCTCGACGCCATGGCCGCCGACATCGTGCGCGAGCTGGGGCCGGACATCACCATGATCCCGGTGCTGAAGGGCGCTTTCGTCTTCGCCGCCGACCTGTTGCGGGCGCTGGGCCGCCACGGCGCGAAGGTGCGCCTGCGGGTGCAGTTCCTGCAGCTCGCCAGCTACGGCGCAGCCAGGGAAAGCTCGGGCACCGTCACACGGTCCGGTGCGCTGCCGGAGGTGGAGGGCGAGACCGTGCTGGTGGTGGAGGACGTCCTCGATTCGGGCCGCACCGCCGCCCGCGCCCTGGACCTGATGCGCGACGCCGGCGCCGGACGCACCGCACTGGCCGTCCTGCTGGACAAGCCCGAGCGCCGGGTGGTGGACTGTCCGGCGGACTTCACGGGCTTCACCATTCCCGACCGGTTCGTGGTCGGCTACGGCATCGACTGGGCCGAACGGTTCCGCGAGCTGGACCATGTTGCGGTGGTGGACTGACCCCGCCCGCGAAACCGGGACGCGCAGCCGGCGCGTTGCTTTCGCGATTGCACACCTGCCCGCGATTCCGTAAGGGGATGCCCGAACCACGCCAGGGGGACCTCCCGCATGACCGACAGCACCTATGTCACCTTTCCCGGCCGCCTCGTCATCGTCGGCTTCGGCTCCATCGGCCAGGGCGTCCTGCCGTTGATCCTGCGCCATGTGGACATGCCCAGGGACCGCATCACCATCATCACCGCCGAGGAGCGCGGCAAGGAGGTGGCCGAGGACCTGGGCGTCACCTTCCGCCTGGAGCCGGTGACCGAGGACAACCACCGCGCCCTGCTGGAGCCGCTGCTGGGCGAGGGCGACTTCCTGCTGAACCTGTCGGTGGACGTCTCGTCGGTGGCGCTCATGCGCCTGTGCCGCGAGGTCGGCGCGTTGTACCTGGATACGGTGGTGGAGCCCTGGGGCGGCGCCTACACCGACACCAGCCTGACGCCGTCGCAGCGGTCCAACTATGCCCTGCGCGAATCGGCGCTCGACCTGCGGCGGGAGCCGGACAACGACGGCGCCCCCACGGCGGTGGTCTGCCACGGCGCCAACCCCGGGCTGGTCAACCACTTCGTCAAGCAGGCGCTGCTGGACATGGCCGCCGAGACCGGCGCGGCGGAGGCGACGGCGCCGGCCGACCGCGAGGGCTGGGCGCGGCTGGCCAAGGCCCTGGGCATCAAGGTCATCCACATCGCCGAGCGCGACACCCAGGTCGCCAACCAGCCCAAGGCGGTGGGCGAGTTCGTCAACACCTGGTCCATTGAGGGCTTCGTCGGCGAAGGCTGCCAGCCCGCCGAACTGGGCTGGGGCAGCCACGAGAACGGCATCCCGCTCGACGGCCGCCGGCACGAGTTCGGCAGCGACGCCGCGATCTACCTCATGCGCCCCGGCGCCTCGACCCGCGTGCGCACCTGGACGCCGCTGGAGGGGCCGTTCCACGGCTTCCTCATCACGCACAACGAAAGCATCTCGCTGGCAGACTACCTGACCCTGCGCGACGGGGCCGGGTTCCTCGACTACCGCCCGACGGTGCACTACGCCTATCACCCCTGCGACGACGCCGTGCTGTCGGTGCACGAGCTGGCCGGCAAGAACTGGCGCATGCAGGGCACCCAGCGCCTGTTGATGGACGAGATCGTCTCGGGCATCGACGAACTGGGCGTGCTGCTGTGCGGCAACGACAAGGGCGTCTACTGGTACGGCTCGCGCCTGTCCATCGACCAGGCCCGCGACCTGGCGCCCTACAACAACGCGACCTCGCTGCAGGTGACGGTCGCGGCGCTGGCCGGCATGGTCTGGGCGCTGGAGAACCCGCGCGCCGGCGTGGTGGAGCCCGAGGACATGGATTACGCCCGCATCCTCGACCTCTGCCGCCCCTACCTGGGCGACGTGGTGGGCGCCTGGGGCGACTGGACGCCGCTTCAGGACCGCGAGCGGCTGTTCCCCGAGGACGTGAACACGGATGATCCCTGGCAGTTTTCCAACGTGCGCGTTTCCTGAGCATCGGACCTGCGCCAAACGCCGGGCCCGCGCGCATCGAACGGTTGATGCGGGCGGGCCGGCGGCCACATGATGGAGGTCTCGGGGTCAACCACGATAAGGGGATGACGATGTTTCCCATCGACGTGCGTTTCATTGACCTGCAATCCTCCCCCGCCCTTCTGTCCGATATCGAGGACCGCTCCGAAAAGCTCGGCCATGCCTGCTCGGCCCTCACCCACGGCCGACTGACTGTGTCGCGCGAGCTGGGGCGCGGCCGCCGGACGCCGGCCATCAAGGTGGCGCTGACCGTCAACATCCGCGGGCGCGGCCTGCGCACCATCCACGCCGAGGCCAAGACCGGCCGCCAGGAGCCCGGATTGGCCGTGGCCGGCGCCGTGCGCCAGGCGTTCGAGACCGCCATGCGGCTGCTGGTCTCCGACCGCAAGAGCCGTCCCAACCAGATCCAGCCCGTGCCGGTCTGAGGACCGGCGCCGCCGCGGCGGATCGACATTGACAAGCGGGACGCCTGTCCCGACATTCACGGCTCCGAGACACATGGTGGGGCGGCCGGCGACGGTCGCCCCGCTGCGTTGCAGGCCCTACGACCCTCCGCCCCGGACCGCGATGGCGACTGACGCTTCCCCCGCCCTGGCCGACCTTGCCGACACCGGCGCCCGCACCGACACCGACGCCCTGGCGCGGGTGGCGGAGCGCTTCGCCGTGCGCCTGACGCCGCACCTTGAGGCAGCCATGGCCGAGGCGCCGACGGAAGCGGCGCGCGCGGCGCTGGCGCGTCAGTTCGTGCCCTCGGCGGCCGAGCTTGCGACCACCCCGGAGGAGCGGGCCGACCCCATCGGCGACGATGTCCACAGCCCCGTGCCGGGCCTGGTCCACCGCTACCCGGACCGGGTGCTGCTCATGCCGGTGGAGGTCTGCGCGGCCTACTGCCGCTTCTGCTTCCGCCGCGCCGTCGTCGGCCAGGGCGACGGCCTGCTGCCCGACGCAGACCTGGACCGCGCCGTGGCCTACGTCGCCGACCGGCCGGATATCTGGGAAGTGATCCTGACCGGCGGCGACCCGCTGGTGCTCAGCCCGCGGCGGCTGAAGGCCCTGGTCGCGCGGTTGGACGCCATTCCCCACGTCGGCGTCATCCGCCTGCATTCACGCCTGCCCGTGCATGACCCCGCCCGCGTCACGCCGGCGCTGGTGGACGCGCTGTCGGCGGCGGAGGACTCGGTCGTCTGGCTGGCGGTTCACGCCAACCACGTCGCCGAGTTCACCGCCGAAACGCGCGCCGCGCTCGGGCGCCTGTCCGGCGCCGGCATTCCGCTGGTGGGGCAGACGGTGCTCTTGAAGGGCGTCAACGACACGCCCGAGGCGCTGACCGACCTGTTCCGCGCCATGGTGCGCCACCGCATCAAGCCCTATTACCTGCACCATCCCGACCTGGCCGAGGGCACCGGGCACTTCCGCCTGCCGCTGGCCGAGGGACGGCGGCTGGTGAAGGGCCTGCGGGGCGTGGTATCGGGGCTCTGCCAGCCGACCTATGTCCTGGACATTCCCGGCGGGCACGGCAAGGTGCCGGTCGGGCCCGATGCCCTGCACGACGATCCCGGCCGCACGGATGCCACCATGGTGGACGATCCCTGGGGCCGCCCGCACCGTTATCCGCCCGTGCCCGAGGGAGGCGCCTGACCATGCCCAGCATCCAGCGACACCGCGCCGCCGCCGGCCAGGGCCGCGGCCAGCGCGACACGCTCCGCCGCGCCAAGGCCGACAAGCCTGGCAAGGCGCAGGCCGCCGCGCCGGACGCCGCCGCGCCCAAGGCCAAGGCCGCGCCCTCGCCGCGCAAGGCGGAGCCGGCCCGGCCCACCGCTCCGACAGATCGCCCCAAGGCCGTCAAGCCCGAGGCGCTGGGCAAGGCGCCGCGCAAGCCGCGCGTGGTGCGCGCTGCGCCGGAGCTGGAGCGCGAGGACAAGGCGCCGGGCCGCAAGGCGGGCGCGAAGGGCCGCCGTCCGGCGCGCCACGGCCTGTCCGGCCCGCCGCGCCCGGCCGAGCCGCCCAAGGAAGCCGGCAAGCCCCCCGCGGTCAGCGAGACGCCCCGCCGCAAGCCGACGGAGGCGCCGCGCTACATCGCCTTCCACAAGCCCTACGGCGTGCTCAGCCAGTTCACGGCGGAAAGCGGCCACCGGGCGCTGGCGGAGTTCGACCTGCCGCCGGGCGTCTACGCCGCCGGGCGGCTGGACATGGACAGCGAGGGCCTGCTGCTTCTGTCCAACGACGGCACGTTCATCAATCGCCTGCTCAGCCCCCGCCACGGGCACGAACGCAGCTATCTGGTGCAGGTGGAGGGCGAGCCCGACGCGGCGGCCCTCCAGGCCCTGCGCGAGGGCGTGCGGGTGCGCGACTACGTCACGCGGCCGGCGCGGGTGGAAACGCTGGACGCCGCGCCCGACCTGCCGCCGCGCGACCCGCCCATCCGCGAGCGCCGCCACATTCCGACGACGTGGCTGAAGATCACGCTGACCGAAGGCCGCAACCGCCAGGTCCGCCGCATGACCGCCGCCGTCGGGCACCCGACGCTGCGGCTGGTGCGGGTGTCCATCGGATCGCTGGACCTGGGCGACCTGCCGCGCGGGCGGTGGCGCGAGGTCAAGCGCAAGGACGTGCTGCCGCGCGGCTGATCCGTCCGGCACCGCCGTCCGTCCGACTCCACTCACAGGTCCGTCACCGCGCGATCACGCACCGCAGCGCGATCGCCCGGCACGGCATCTACGTCTTGCGGAGGCGTTACGGGCCGCTGGCCGGGGCGGCGGGCGCGACTCGAGTCGGTGATGCAGCTGAATCACGGCCGCCCTTCGGGTGTTGCAGCACGAACCCACCGGCGGCCCCCGATCACATCCGCGCGAGCCGCCGTCGCCCTTGCGGCCCAAGGGCGCGGGATACTGCGGCCCATGGCGATACAGCGGGGCATCGCCTGATTCATCACTACTGCACGTGGGGTTGACGGCGCGGCCCGCGTGTCCTCATCTGAGAGACGGAAGACGCGACCGGTGCCACGGCGCCAGCGTTTTTTTGAGGATCGCGTGGAACTCCATGGGGGGTAACGTCGTTCCCTTCTGTGAGGTCTATCTCGACTCTCTACTCTCTCACTCTCTCTCAAATACCTTCCCCCGCCGGTTCGCCGGCGGGGATTTTTTTTGCAGATTTGACACGCCCGCCCTACCTTAAAGCCTGTAGCGACAGGGGTCCGTCCCGCCCCCTATCCCCACTGCCAAGCGTGCGGACACAGGCGCTTTCTTCGATGTACCGACAGACAACCAACGACATCACCATCGAAGTCCGGTCGGTCTTCCTTGAGGACCAGTCCTCGGCGGCGGAGAACCGCTTCGTCTGGGCCTACCAGGTGACCATCCGGAACGGCGGCGAGAAGACCGTCCAGCTTCTCAACCGCTATTGGCGCATCACCGACGCGCAGGGCCATGTGCAGGAGGTGCGCGGGGCCGGCGTGGTGGGCGAGCAGCCCGTCATCCACCCCGGCGACTCCTACGAGTACACCAGCGGCACGCCGCTGACGACGCCCTCGGGGATCATGGTCGGGGCCTACGAGATGATGGACGAGGACGGCGACCACTTCGAGGCCGCCGTTCCCGCCTTCTCGCTGGACAGCCCGCACGACCGCGCGGCGGTGAACTGAGCCGCCGCCGCCTCCGTATCGCCACCGATCGACGGTTGAAGAACTTGCCGACCGCCGGTTCCCGACCGATATGGGGCCCATCCGCCCGCGCCGACCGACGGCGCCGGCCGGAGCCGAGAGACTGGAGAGTGTGCCCGTGACCGAAGCCAAGCCCGTCAAGACGCCGTCCGCCCTGCGCGACTTCCGCGAAGGCGCCACCGCCACGGCCCCGCGCGCCACCGACTCCGCCCCCGTATCTGCCGCCGAGGCCGGCCGCCCCTCGCGCGAGGAGGCCGAGGCCGCCATCCGCACGCTTCTGCGCTGGGCCGGCGACGATCCGACGCGCGAGGGGCTGGTCGACACCCCCGCCCGCGTCGCCCGCGCCTACGAGGAGTTCTTCGCGGGCTACGGCGAGGACCCCGAGGACATCCTGCGCCGTACCTTCGAGGAAACCGACGGCTACGACGAGATGGTGCTCCTGCGCGACATCCGCATCGAAAGCCACTGCGAGCACCACATGGTTCCGATTCTCGGCAAGGCGCACGTCGCCTACCTGCCCGACCGGCGCGTGGTGGGCATCTCCAAGCTGGCGCGGGTGGTCGAGATCTACGCCAAGCGGCTGCAGATCCAGGAAAAGCTGACGGCCCAGATCGCCAACGCCATCAACGACGTGCTGCAGCCCAAGGGCGTCGCCGTCGTCATGGAAGCCGCCCACCAGTGCATGACCACGCGCGGTATCCGCAAGCCGGGCGTGACCATGGTCACCAGCCGCATGCTGGGCGCCTTCCGCGACAACCCGACGACGCGCCGCGAGTTCATGGCGCTGATTTCGGGCGACCGCGGCCACTTCTGAAAGCCGTACCGCCCGGCGGACAAGGCATGACGGCCCGGGCGTCCGCCCGGGCCGCGTGTTTGTGCGCCGCCGCGTTTCCCTTTACCCTCCTCGTGGTTGCCTGTAAGGAAACCGTATTCGCGCGCGGGAGTGGCGGGAGGCCTGGTGATCACCAACATCGATTTCCGGCCGGTGACCCTTATCATCGGCTGGCTGCTGCTTGTGCTCTCGGGGGGCATGATCCTGCCGCTGGTGGTGGACCTGTACGTCGGGAACCCCGACTGGCAGGTGTTCGCCATCGCCGGCGGGCTGGGCGTGTTCATCGGCGGTGCGCTGGTGCTGACCAGCCGGGCCGCCAATCTTGCCTTTTCGTTGCGCCAGGCCTTTCTGGTGACCAACCTGGCGTGGTTGTGCCTGCCGGCGTTCGCAGCCCTGCCCCTGTGGCTGGCGGGGCTGTCCTACACCGACGCCTTCTTCGAGGCCATGTCGGGCATCACCACCACCGGCGCCACCGTCATGACCGGCCTGGACCTGGCGCCGCCGGGGCTGCTGCTGTGGCGTTCGGTGCTGCAGTGGCTGGGCGGCCTGGGTATCATCATCATGGCCCTGACCATTCTGCCCATGCTGCGCGTCGGCGGCATGCAGATGTTCCGCGTCGAGGCCTTCGAGGCGCAGGAAAAGATCCTGCCGCGCGCCACCCAGCTGGCCGGGGCGCTGGTGGGCCTCTACATCGGCCTGACCTTCCTGACGGCCTTCCTGCTGTGGCTGGCGGGCATGTCCGGTTTCGATTCCACCGCTCACGCCATGACCACCATCGCGACCGGCGGGTATTCCACACGCGATGCGTCGGTCGGCGCCTTCGACAACGTGTGGGTGGACGTCATCATCACCTGCGGCATGATTACCGGCGGCATTCCCTTCCTGCTGCTGCTACAGGCCCTGCGCGGCCAGGGCGGCCGCCTGGTGCGCGATACCCAGGTGCACTGGTACATCGGAAGCCTGGCGGTCTTCATCCTGCTTGTGGCGTGGTGGCTGTGGGCCTACGACGGGTTCGAGTTCGGCACGGCGCTTCGCTATGCCGCCTTCAACGTCACATCGGTCATGACCGGCACCGGCTATGCCACCGCCGACTTCAATGCCTGGACGGGCTTCCCCGTCGCCGCGCTGTTCTGCCTGATGTTCGTGGGCGGCTGCGCGGGCTCGACCACCTGCGCCATCAAGATCTTCCGCTTCCAGATCCTTTACGAGACCGCCCGCGTGCAGATCAAGCGGCTGCTCCAGCCCCACGGCGTGTTCATCCCCTATTTCAACCACCGCCCCATCCAGGCGGGCGTGGCCGAGGCGGTGATGGGGTTCTTCTTCCTCTACCTGCTGTCGTGCGCCTTTCTGGCCATGGCCCTGGGGCTGATGGGGCTGGACCTGGTGACGGCGGTTTCGGGCGCGGTGACCGCCATCAGCAACGTGGGACCGGGCTTGGGCGACACCATCGGCCCGGCTGGCAACTTCGCGCCGCTGCCCGACGCCGCCAAGTGGCTGCTGGCCTTCGGCATGCTGCTGGGCCGGCTGGAGCTGTACACCGTGCTGGTGCTTCTGCTGCCCCGCTTCTGGCGCGACTGAGGACGCAAGGCCGGCGCTGCCGGGGGTGCGGGGCGTGGGGCGGGGATGACGCGCGGCACCGGCGCCCCCACATTTCAAGGGTCGTTCAACAAGGACGTCCGCCCATGCCCACGCTCGAACACGACAGCACCGGCCGCCTGTCCCGCTTCCGCCTTGCGCCCATCGCGGCGGCCGAGACCATCCCGCTGCGCCACGCGGTGCTGCGCCCGATGCAGCCGCTGGAAGCCTGCCGCTACCAAGGCGACGATGCCGCCACCACCTATCACGCCGGCGCCTGGGCCGAGGGCGACCTGATCGGCGTCGCGTCGGTCTTTCTGGAGAACGAGGACGGCTCCACCGACGGGCCCGACTGGCGCATCCGCGGCATGGCGGTGGAAGCCCCCTGGCGCGGCCAGGGCGTCGGGGCGGCGCTGCTGCGGGCCGTCATCGCGCACTGCGCGCTGCAGCAGGACGGCGGACTGCTGTGGTGCAACGCGCGCACGGCCGTGGAGCCCTTCTACCGCCGCTTCGGCTTCGTGCGCGAGGGCCAGGAATTCGACCTGCCGCCGCTCGGCCCCCACATCCGCCTCCACCGTCCGCTGGGGATGATGGACCGGGCCCTGCGGATGTAGCGTGGCCCGGTCTCATACGCGCCGATGATTGAAATCATCGACGCTGCGTTCACTCGGCACGCAGCCTCACGCGCCATGAGGCGCGGCGGCCCGTCGGCCTTGCCGGGCGACAAGTGTACGATTTCGAGTGTCGCCCGGTATCAAACCTTGAACCGCGCCGGCAGGCCCTGGTCCCAATAGGGTTCGGGGCCGAAGCGGTCGGCCAGGAACCCGATGAACGCCCGCACCTTGGGCGCGACGAACCGCGCGCTGGGATAGACCGCCCACACCGCCACGTCGGTGGCGATGCAGCAATCGGGGAACAGCGGCACCAGGTCGCCGCGAGCCAGCTGTTCGCCGATGTCCCAGGTGGATTTGCGCGCGATGCCCAGTCCCTTGGCCACCGCGTCGCGCAGCACACCGGCGTGGTTGGTCTTCAGCGAGCCGGAGACCCGCACGGTCCGGCGGCCCTGGGGCGTGTCGAACTCCCACAGGTTCTGGTCGTTGTGGACCAGACAGTTGTGGTCGACCAGATCCTGCACCCGCGTCGGCGTGCCCATGCGCGCCAGGTACTCGGGCGCGGCACAGACGATGCGGCGGTTGGGCGCAAGCTTGCGGGCGACCAGCGTGGAATCCTTCAGCGCCGCGATGCGGATGGCGCAGTCGAACCCCTCGTCCACGATGTCCACCAGCGAGTCCGCCATGTGCAGTTCCATGGTGACCTCGGGGTGGTCGCGCAGGAAGTCCGGCACCAGGGGCGAAATGTGCATCAGCCCGAAGCTGGCCGGCACCGTCACCCGCAGGTGCCCCCGCGGTGCCCCGTCGGCCCGCACCGCCGCCATGGCCTCCTCCATTTCCTCCAGCACCCTCAGGGCGTGGGCGTGGAAGGCCGTGCCCTCCTCGGTCGGCGTGACGGCGCGGGTGGTGCGGTGCAGGAGCCGCGCGCCGACCCGCGTCTCCAGCCCGGCGATGCGCTTGGATGCCACCGCCGGCGACAGGCCCAGCTCCCGCCCCGCCGCCGACAGGTTTCCCGCCGCCACCGCCTTCACGAACAGGTTCAGGTCATCCAGCTCCACGGCCTCGCGCTCCATCTTCAACGAATTGGAAAAGGTATTTCCATGGTAGCGGGGATTATCAAACGGCGCGAGGCTTCCTATGTTGGGACCAACGGATAACGCAGTGACCAGGAGACCCCTTCCATGGAGCCCAACCCCTTGTTCAGCGAGTATGCGAGTCGCGTTCCCACGCCGGCCGAACGGCGGCGCGCCATGGCCCGGGGACGGGCCGAGCGGTCGCGCGCCGCCTTCGCCATGGCCGCCGGCCTGCGGTCGTGGCTCGCGGACCTGGTCCGCCCGCGCCAGCGCATCGTGGTGCCGCCCCGCGGCGACCTGCGCATCGTCGCCTGCAACGATTGCTGAGGCGGCACGCCGGCCTCGGCCTTTCGATCATCGCCCCTACCCCTCGCGGCATCGTGACCTGCGCGTCCGGTGCCGCATCTTGCGCGGCAGCCCGGCCTTGCCGACCATGGCTCGAGCGAGTCCCAGAGTTGCAAGGCCCGGATACCCGCCCATGCGCGTCCTGATCCTCTTCCTTCTCCTCGCCGGGCTGGTGGTGCCGGCGCCGCCCGGTGGCGCCGCGCGGGCACAGTCGGTGGCGGTGGACTCGATCGGCCCCGACGGCGTAATCCTCACGCGGTCGGGCAACCGCTACCGCGTGTCTGCCCAGGGCGGCCGCCTCGGCCTGGTGCCGGCGGCGCCGCCGCTGCCGGAAAGAGGCCCGGACGCGCCGGGCCTCATCCCGCACGGCCGGGCCGTGGAGGGCGACCGCGACATCGCGCTGGCCTGGCTGGCCCGGCCGACGCCGCGCTATGCCCACGGCGTGCTGGGCGATCCGCTTGAGGCCGCCGCCCTGCGGGTGCGTGCGGCCAACGGCGGCGGCATTGTGGAGCACGTCCTGCCCGAGACCCAGGTGTTCGAGGACCTGTATCCGCGCCTCGCCGACCTTGACGGTGACGGCCGCGACGAGGTGATCGTGGTGCGCGCCCATGCGGCGCGGGGCGCGGCGGTGGCCGTTTACGGCCTGCGCGATGACGCGCTGGTGCCGCTGGCCGCGACCGAGCCGCCGGGCGTTCCCAACCGCTGGATCAATCCGGTGGGCGCGGCGGACTTCGACGGAGACGGCTTCGTGGAGGTGGCGGCCGTCGAGACGCCCCACATCGGCGGCGTTCTGCATGTGTGGGAATGGCGCGACGGTGCCCTGCACCACCAGGGGTCCATGGCCGGCGTGTCAAACCACGCCATCGGTACGCCTGTGCTGGACCTGCACGCCATCGCCGACATGACCGGCGACGGCCGTCCCGACATCCTGCTGCCCGACCAGCCGCGCACCAGCCTGCGGGTGCTGACGGTGACGCCCGAGCGCATCCGCGAGGCGACGCGCATCAGCCTGCCGGGCGCCCTGGGCACCCGCATCGTGGCGACCGGTCATGGATTTGTGATGGGAACCACCGGCGGCGATCTGGCCGTGGTGCCGATGCGCCCCTAGCAACCGCCACCCCTGCGGCGTGAGCCACCGCCACCCCTGCGGCGTGAGCCAAGGGCGCGGCCAGCGCCCGTCCGGCGCCTGATGGGCGATGGAAAAACGAGCCGGTGGTAGGGGCAGGGGGACTCGAACCCCCAAGGCCGAAGCCACTCGATTTTGAGTCGAGCGCGTCTACCAGTTCCGCCATGCCCCCATTGGGACCGGCCCGAAGACCGCTGTTCTACACCGCCCGCGTCAATGCCGCAACGGTCCTCGGCGTTGCCCGGCGCCGGGCAAGCTGCTACACGACGGACAACGCCCACGCAACGGAGCCTCCCCCGCGTGCTGCAACGGACCTACGACTGGACCATGCGCCAGGCCGCCCAGCCCCACGCCCTGTGGACGCTGGCCCTGATCTCCTTCATCGAAAGCTCGATCTTTCCCATCCCGCCGGACGTGCTGCTGATCCCCATGGTGCTGGCGGCGCGCGAGAAGGCGTGGAAGATTGCCGGCGTCTGCGCCATCGCCAGCGTCACCGGCGGCTATGCCGGCTATGCCGTCGGCTTCTTCCTGTTCGAGAGCATCGGCGAGCCGATCATGGCCTTCTACGGCTACATGGAGAAGTTCGCCGACTTCCAGGCCCTGTACAACGAGTGGGGTGCGTGGATCGTCGGCATGGCGGGCTTCACGCCGTTCCCCTACAAGGTCATCACCATCGCCAGCGGCGTGACGCAACTGGACCCGGTGGTGTTCGGCGTGGCGTCGGCCATCAGCCGCACGGCGCGGTTCTTCCTGGTCGCCGCGCTGCTCTGGAAATTCGGGCCGCCCATCCGCACCTTCATCGAACAGCACCTGGGCAAGCTGACCATCGCGTTCTTCGTGCTGCTGTTCGGCGGCTTTGCCCTGTTGAAGTTCCTGTAGCCATGGCCGTGCCGATGACCCTTGCCCACAGCCCGCGCCTCGTGCCGCTGTCCATCCTGGCCGTATGCGCCGCCGCCCTGGGGGCTGCGCTGGTCCTGGAGCATGTGCTGGACGTGCGGCCCTGCATCCTGTGCCTGTGGCAGCGCGTCCCCTTCGCGGTGGCGGGCGTGTTGGCCGCCGTCGCCCTGCTGCCGGGGCTGGCGCCGCGCGTGCGGCGGGGGATCGTGGCGGTCTGCGGGCTGGTGTTTCTCGTAAACATGGGTATCGCGGGCTTTCACGTCGGCGTGGAGCAGCACTGGTGGGAAGGCACCGCCCAGTGCGCCGCCCCCGCCGGCGGGGCGCCGCAAAGCCTGGCCGAGATGCGCGCGGCGCTGGAAAGCCCGTCGCAACTGGCCCGGTGCGACGAGGTCGCCTGGTCCCTGTTCGGCATCTCGCTGCCCGGCTACAATGTCGTTCTGAGCCTGGTGCTCGGCGCCGCGTCGCTTTTTGCCGCGCGTCGGGCCGCATTGTGGAATGCCCGCTGAAGGACTGTCGAGGAACCTGCCCATGTCCACGCACGAGACCCGCGCCAATCTGAAGCGCACCGTCGAGAACCGCCTGCCCGGCGACCCGGACCGCGAGCAGTTCCTCGAGCGCCTGTGCCGCGTCAACCAGGCCGGCGAATACGGCGCGGTGCGCATCTACTCTGGCCAGATCGCCGTGCTGGGCCGCACCAAGATCGGCCCGACGCTGCGCCACATGCTGGACCAGGAAAAGGAACACCTGCGCTATTTCACCGACGAGGTGGGCAAGCGCCAGGTGCGCCCGACGATCATGCAGCCGCTGTGGCACGTCATGGGCTTCGCCCTGGGCGCCGGCACCGCACTGATGGGCGAAAAGGCCGCCATGGCCTGCACGGTGGCCGTCGAAGAGGCCATCGACGAGCACTACGCCGAACAGCGCGAGAAGCTGGGCGACGACGAGCACGAACTGCGCGAGACGGTGGAGCGCTTCCGCCTGGAGGAGCTGGAACACCGCGACATCGGCTACGAGCACAAGGCCGAGCAGACGCCGGGCTACAATCTGCTCTACGGCCTGGTGCGCAACGGGTCCAAGTTCGCCATCTGGCTGAGCACGAGGATTTGATTTTTCGCGGATCGCCTGCGATCCGCTGTGCCCCTCAGGCGCCGGGCGGGCGCTGACCGCGCCCTTGGCTCACGCCGCAGGAGCGGCGCCGTCGCAGTCGCGCCGGTTTGGTGCATTCGAACCAGCACCACACCTTGTTGCCCTGACGCGGAGCGCCGCCGCACCACTCCCCGAGGGGGTCCGGGGGGATCGCGTCGATCCCCCGGTTTCCTTTTCCCTCCCCTCCCGCACGGCAACTTCGCACCGCACAACGGCATTGACTTCCGGGGCGCGGTCGGGCCATCTATGCCGATCGTTTCGCCGCCGCATGGCGGTTTGAAATTTTATTGCTGACCATTTTGGGAGGACAGACGGATGAGCTTCACCGTGGCCGAACCGGCGCCGCCGCGCCTGAATCGCAGCGAACAGGCGGTTCCCGGCTCCAACACCCGGTTCCTGGAGAAGGCCGCCGCGGGCGATGCCGACATGGTGTTCCTGGACCTGGAAGATGCCGTCGCCCCCTCCGAGAAGGCCCAGGCGCGCAAGAATATTATCGAAGCCGTGAACGATCTGGACTGGGGCGGCAAGACCATCTCGGTGCGCATCAACGGCCTGGACACCCATTACATGTACCAGGACGTGATCCAGATCATGGAAAACGCGGTCGACAAGATCGACCTCATCATGATCCCCAAGGCCGGCACCGCGTCCGACATCTACGCCGTCGACATGCTGTGCACCCAGATCGAGCAGGCCAAGGGCTGGACCAAGAAGGTCGGCTTCGAGATGATCATCGAGACGGCGCTCGGCATGCAGAACGTGCACGAGATCGCCGCCGCGTCCAAGCGCAATGAAAGCCTGCACTTCGGCGTGGCCGACTACGCGGCCTCCACCGCCGCGCGCACGGTGGGCATCGGCGGGCCGAATCCGAACTACGGTGTGCTGACCGACGCCGACGAGGCCGGCAACCGCGATTTCCACTGGGGCGACATGTGGCACTACGCCATCGCCCGCATGGTGGTCGCCGCCCGCGCCAACGGCCTGCGCCCCATCGACGGCCCGTTCGGCGACTTCTCCGATGCCGAGGGCTACAAGGCCCAGGCGCGCCGCGCGGCCATCCTGGGCTGCGAGGGCAAGTGGGCCATCCACCCCAACCAGGTGGCGCTCGCCAACGAGATCTACAGCCCGTCCGACAAGGACGTCGCCCAGGCCCAGGCCATCCTGGACGCCATGGAAGAGGCGCAGAAGTCCGGCCAGGGCGCGGTGACGCTTAACGGCAAGCTGATCGACATCGCCTCGATCAAGCAGGCCCAGGTGCTGGTCAAGATGGCCGAGCAGATCAAGGCCGCCGGCAAGTAAGGCTTGTTTGCGCCCGGCGCCGCGGCGCCGGGCTGCGGTGTGCGCGCTTCCGCGCACGCCTTCGGCTCCAAGCGGCACGCAGCCTCACGCGCCTGACCGGCGCGGGGTCGCGGTCGCGACCCTATTCGCGGTTTGCGGCTGCAAATTGCTCCGCGCCGGGCGCCGCCGAACTGCATATGAAGGGGAGTTCCGGCGCGGTTGCCGCACCGCGCCGGGTCCTCGTGCGTTTTTGGGGCTTCACCCGGGGCGCGCCTATGGTATCCCTTGGGCCGCTTGAAGCGACGAACCAGGACGCCATGAATTTTCTCGACTTCGAAAAGCCCATCGCCGAACTGGAAGGCAAGATCGCCGATCTGCGCCACCTGTCGGACGACGACGGCATCAACATCGCCGACGAGGTCGCCCGCCTTCAGGCGAAGGTGGAAAAGCAGCTCAAGGCCACCTACGCCAAGCTGACCCCTTGGCAGAAGACCCAGGTCGCGCGCCACCCCGACCGGCCGCACTGCCTGGATTACGTGCGCCAGCTGATCGAGGATTTCGAGCCGCTCGCCGGCGACCGCACCTTCGCCGAGGATCATGCCATTGTCGGCGGCGTCGGGCGGTTCCGCGGCCGCAGCGTCATGGTGATCGGCCAGGAAAAGGGCCACGACACCGAAACGCGCGTGAAGCACAACTTCGGCATGGCCATGCCCGACGGCTACCGCAAGGCCCGCCGCCTGATGCGCATGGCCGACCGCTTCCGGCTGCCGGTCGTCACGCTGGTCGACACCGCCGGCGCCTACCCCGGCGTCGCGGCCGAGGAACGCGGGCAGGCCGAAGCCATCGCACGCGCCATCGAGACCTGCCTCGACATCCGTGTGCCGCTGGTGTCGTGCATCATCGGCGAGGGCGGCTCGGGCGGTGCCATCGCGCTGGCCTCGGCCAATTCCGTGCTGATGCTGGAGCATTCCATCTATTCGGTCATCAGCCCCGAGGGCTGCGCCGGCATCCTGTGGCGCTCCGGCGACCAGGCCCAGGCCGCCGCCGAGGCGCTGAAGCTGACCGCCCAGGACCTGCACCGCCTGAAGGTGATCGACGAGATCGTGCCCGAGCCCCTGGGCGGCGCCCATCGCTCGCGCAAGGCCGCCATCGAGTCGGTGGGCGACGCGCTGGAGCGCCACCTTTCGAAACTGATCCCGACGGAAGGCGGCGTCCTGCGCGCGCGGCGCCGGGACAAGTTCATCGAAATGGGCCGCAACGGCCTGGAATAAGCGGACTCGCGGTGGCCGGCCCGACCGGCCGCCGCCGCCGCCGCCATCAAACGTCCAGCGACATCTGCCGCGCGTCCGGCGCGGGCCGTCGGCGGCCGCTCCGGCTGGGAATGCCGCTTTTCCGGCTGCCGTGGCGGGCCTGGATGGCGTCGGCTTCCGCCCGGAACGCATCTGACCTGCGCAATGCATGCATCCGCTCGCGTGCCCGCCGCGCCGCCGCCTCATGGTCGACCACGGGCGGCGGATAGCCGGCCGCGGCAAGGCCGCAGTCGGCGCGTTCGATGGGAGACAGCTGCCAGGGCGTGTGGATCAGCGGCGCCGGAACGCGCGCCAGCTCGGGCACCCAGCGGCGGATGAAGGTGCCGTCGGGGTCGTGCTCGCGCGACTGCTTCACCGGATTGTAGACGCGCAGCGTGTTGATGCCCGTGGTGCCGCTCTGCATCTGCACCTGGTTCCAGTGGATGCCCGGCTCGTAGTCGGTAAACAGGCGGGCGAGGTGCAGGCCGGGCGCCCGCCAGTGCAGCCACAACTGGTATGCCGCGAACGCCGTCAGCATCGCCCGCATGCGGAAGTTGATCCACCCGGTCTGCGTCAGAAAGCGCATGCAGGCATCCACGAAGGGAATGCCGGTGCGGCCCTCGGCCCAGGCGGGGAACAGTGCCGGGTCGAAGGCATCCTCCCGCAGCCCGTCGTGGCCGCGATGGACGTTGCGGACCTCGTGCGCCGGCGCGTCCTCCAGCTTCTGGATGAAGTGGCAGTGCCAGTGCAGCCGGGCGGTGAAACTGTCCAGCGCCGCCGCGCCCATGCCGCCGGCGCCCGTCCGCCGCTGGTGCCACGCCGCCTGCGTGACCTCGCGCAGGGACACGGTGCCGAAGGCCAGGTGGGGTGACAGGCGCGAACAGGCGTCGGGCGCGGTGAGCGGGCTTGCCATGCCGCGCCGGTAGTCAGCGCCCCGCCCGGCCAGAAAACCCTCCAGCAGCGCCAGCCCGGCCGTCCGCCCGCCGCGCTGGCGGCCGTCGCACGGGTCGGCGGCGACGGGAACGGTCTCCGGCAGCGGGCCGGGATCAAGCCCCGGCACCGGCGTCAGGGCATGGGGCGTCGGCGTCGGCGGCCGCGCCATGAACCCGTCCCACCGTTTCGCCCAGCCGTCGCGGCGCGTGAGGCTCCGCACCACGCCCGTCTGGGGCCACTCCGTCCACCGGATGCCGTGCGACCGGGCCCAGGCGGCGACGGCGCGGTCGCGGGCATAGGTCCAGGCGCTGCCCGTCTCCTCGTGCGACCACAGGCCGGCGATGCCCAGCGACGTGCGCAGGTCCTCCAGAACCTCCGTCACCCCGCCCACCCGCACCACCAGCGGTGCACCCAGGGCAGCCAGCGACCGGCGCAGGTCCGTCAGGCTCTCGCGCAGGAAGGCCCACTGGCGGCCGGAGGCGTCGGGCTGGCGCCACAGATCGGGCTCGATCACGTAGAGCGGCACGACCGCTCCCGCCGCCGCGGCGCGGGCGAGCGGGGCGTGGTCGGCGGCGCGCAGGTCGCGCTTGAACCAGACGATGTGGACGGGGCGGCTCATGGCGGGCGGTTTACGCCGCCACCGCCGCGCCGGATCAACCGCCGCCGGCGCAGCGCTCAAGGACGTCGCGGCCCAGACGCGCAAGCTCGGGCGGGCTCAGGGACCGGCGGCTGTCGCGCGGCAGCGCATCGAGGCAGGCCTGCGGCGTGTCCGTCTCGCCTGTGCCCGCGAATCCCTCCTCGGGCGGGTCCAACGTCACCCAGGCCAGGTCGTCGCCCACGAACGTGGCCGTGCCGACGCAGCAGATGGCGCAGGAGGCGATGTCGTCGTAGGCCTCGAACGGCACGCCCTGCTCCCCCAGGGCCAGCGCCAGAAGGTCGTAGGGCGTGATGTTCACCGACCCCGCCACCGCGCCGCCCGCCACGGCCGCCGCCGCGACTCCGCCGTTGCAGCGGTCGCCGCCCATGTGGGTCTCCACCAGGTGAAGGCGGTCGCCGTCGCGCCGCACGGTCTGGACGCCGGTGAAGTGGCCGGTGCCGCCGCCGTGGTGATAGGTCTCCACCACATGGCCGGCATCGGTTTCGCCCAGATAGCGCCAGGCCACCCAGCCGCGCATGGCGGCGTCTTCGGGCAGGTCGGCCAGGCGGTAGGTATAGCCGTGCCAGCCGGCGTCCGCATTCACCCCGCGCTCCACCGGAACGATGTAATCGGCGGTGCCGCAGGTGGTCACGTCCACCGACGGCGCGTCTATCCACGATTCGAAGCACAATGGATCCAGCGGCGCACCGTCGTGCATCAGCGCCGCCGGCACGGCCTCGGCCGCCAGCGCCGAAGGCGGGGCCGAGACCGTCAGCACCGCCACAGCCGCCGCAACTGCTCCAACTGTCTGAAACCGCATGGCCTTTCCTCCGCTGGCCCCACCGTAGCGGGCGAGTGTAGCAGCCCGAAGATCGCTTTTCCCGGGCAAGAACATGCTTTTTTGGTGGCCGCCGCTATATTCGCACGGATATAACGGTAGCCAACAAAGCCCCCGGAGAGGGAGCGGACGTCCCCATCCGACGATCCGAATACGGGAACAGGAGAGCTTCATGATGGACCGCTTCACCGGTTACGGGCGCCTCGGCCGCTGGGCTGCCGCCGCCTGCCTCGCCTGGGGCCTGACCAGCGGTGCCGTGGCGGCCGCCGTTTCTGCCGCCGAGACCAGCCTTTTCGCCGCCGCCTCGACCACCAATGCCATGCAGGACGTGCTCGCGGCGTTCACCGAGGCGACCGGGACCGCCGTCACCCCCTCCTTCGCCTCGTCGTCGACGCTCGCCAAACAGATCGAGCAGGGCGCCCCGGCGGAGGTGTACGTCTCCGCCAACCCGCGCTGGATGGATTATCTGGAAGAGGCGGGCCTGCTGGTGGACGAAACGCGGACCGACCTTCTGGGCAATGCGCTCGTGTTGATCGCGCCGGCCGACTCGCCGCTGGACACCGTGCCGGTCGGCGCCGGCATGGACCTCGCGGCTCTGCTCGACGGGGGGCGGCTATCCGTCGGCGATCCCGACCACGTGCCCGCCGGCATGTATGCCGAGGATGCGCTGAAGCGCCTCGGCCTGTGGGCCACCGCCGCGCCGGCCCTGGCGCGTGCCAACGACGTGCGCGCCGCGCTGGCGCTGGTGGCGCGGGGCGAGGTGCCGCTGGGCATCGTCTATGCCACCGACGCAGCCATCAGCGACGGCGTCAAGGTGGTCGGCACCTTCCCCGAGGACAGCCACAAACCGATCACCTACCCGGCGGCGCTGGTGGCCGACACGCCGGCAGCCCGCGACCTGCTGGCCTTCCTTGGCGGCGAGACGGCGGCGGAAATCTTCGCCCGCTACGGCTTCCGCGTCACCGGCGCCCCCGGCCAGTGATGGAGGCGCTGACCCTGACGGACCTGGAGCGCGAGGCCCTGAGCCTGAGCCTCCGGGTCTCTCTCTGGGCGGTGGCGGGAAGCCTGCCGCTCGGCATCGCCTTCGCCTGGCTGCTGGCCCGGCGGGACTTTCCCGGCAAGGTGCTGGTCGACGGCCTGATCCACATGCCGCTGGTGCTGCCCCCGGTGGTGACGGGCTACGTGCTGCTGGTGACGCTGGGGCGGCGCGGCGTGGTGGGCCAGTACCTGTATGACTGGTTCGGCATCCAGTTCGCCTTCACCTGGAAGGCCGCCGCCATTGCATCCGCCGTCATGGCCTTTCCGCTCATGGTGCGCGCCATACGGCTGTCCATGGAGGCCGTGGACCGGGGGCTGGAGCAGGCGGCGCGGACGCTCGGCGCGTCGCCCCTGCGCGTCTTCGCCACCGTCACCCTGCCGCTGGTGGGGCCGGGGGTGCTGACCGGGGTGATTTTGGCCTTCGCCCGGTCGCTGTCGGAGTTCGGGGCGACCATCACCTTTGCCTCGAACATTCCCGGCGAGACGCGCACGCTGCCGCTGGCACTGTACACGCTGACCCAGGTGCCCGGCGGCGACGCCGCGGCCTTCCGGCTGTGCGTCATCTCCGCCCTGCTGGCCCTGGCCGCCCTGGTGGCGTCGGAGCTTCTCGCGCGGCGCATGCAGAAACGACTGAAGGGGTAGGGGGGCGTCATGCTCGACGTATCGGTGCGCAAGCGGCAGGGGGACTTCCTGGTGGACGCCGCCTTCAATTCTCCGGCCGCCGGGGTGACGGCGCTGTTCGGCCGGTCGGGGTCGGGCAAGACGTCGGTCATCAACATGGTCGCGGGCCTGAGCCGCCCCGACGAGGGCCGCATCGCGGTGAACGAGGCGGCGCTGTTCGACTCGGCGGCCCGCATCGACCTGCCCATGGACCGGCGGCGCTGCGGCTACGTGTTCCAGGACGGCCGCCTGTTCCCGCACATGACGGTGCGCGCCAACCTGACCTACGGCATGAAGCTGGTGCCGGCGGCGCGGCGGGTGATCGCCTTCGACGACGTGGTGGGCATGCTGGGCATCGGCCATCTGCTCGACCGCCGGCCGGCTCGGCTGTCGGGCGGCGAGAAGCAGCGCGTCGCCATCGGCCGGGCGCTGCTGACCAGCCCGCGCCTTCTGCTCATGGACGAACCGCTGGCCGCGCTCGACGAGACCCGGAAGGGCGAGGTTCTGCCTTTCATCGCCGACCTGCCCAGGCATTTCGCCATTCCCGTGCTCTACGTCAGCCACTCGCTGGACGAAATCCTGCGGCTGGCCGACACGCTCGTGCTCATGGACGGCGGCAAGGCGGTTGCCGCGGGCCCGGTGGAGGACGTGGTGGGCGCATTGCACCTGTCGGGTGCGGTCGACGCCGCCGAGGCCGGTGCGGTGCTGACCACGACGGTGGAGGCGCACGACCCCGCCCATCACATGACCCTGCTGGCGTTTCCGGGCGGGCGCCTGTCGGTGCGGCGCATGGACCTGCCGGTGGGCGCGGCGGTGCGCGTGCGCATTCGGGCCGGGGAGGTGGGCATCGGCTTGAGCCCCCCGCGCGACACCAGCTTCCAGAACGTCTTCCCGGCCGTGATCCGCGACATCGGCCCGCCACAGGACGGTCAGGTGGACGTGCGGCTGGACGCCGGCTGCACGGTGTGGGCCCGCATCACCACCCGCGCCCTGGAAACCATGAGCCTGCGGCCGGGGCAGGTGGTGCATGCGCTGGTGAAATCCGTCGCCCTGACCCGCGCCGACGTCGCCGGCCACGAAGCCCCGCCGCCGCAGCGGGCGGCGGGGTAGGCATCACCCCCGCACCTTCATTTCCAGCAGGTCGTCGATCAGCGCCGTCACCTTCCGCCAGTGGACGGGGTCGGCCCCGGGGTCGAGGCAGGCGCGCAGGCTGGCGGCCAGGTCCCGCAGGGTCTGGTGTTGGTGCTCGGGCAGCCGCCTCCGCCGGGCAGGAGAGAAGAAAACGGCGCCCAGACTCTCGGCCGCTTCGCTGTCGTTCAGTTCCCGGCGCACGGTCAGCAGGCCCTGTCGGACGATCCCGTCCACGGCGCGCGCACGCCAAGCGGCGACCGGAGGCAGTCGCAGCGGGGGACGCTTCGGCAACGGTGCGGCCAGGGTGACGCGGGCGCCAGAGGATTCGATGCGGTCGGACATGAGGGGCTTCCCGGCGGATGACGGACGTCATTCACCGGCAGCAAGCGCCGTGCCGACTCTCAACAGCTTGGAATTGTTCTGAATCCAGGCGGCGGTGCCTCCGCCGTTCGCGATCCGCAAGGCAATCCGCGAGCCGCCGACTGCGATGCGCAACGCAAAGCAGCCTGCCCGTCACTCCCCAACGACGCGCAGGAAGACCCGTTCCTCGGCCTCTTCCAGATGGGACATGGCGGCCAGGAAGTCTTCGCGTGTCGCTACGTATTCCCCCACTGCCTCCACCAGGCAGTCCTCGACATGATGGCCCGAGCGCGCCGCCAGCGCCCGCAGACGCTCCGCCAAGCCGCTGCCCAAGGTCAATTCGAACGTCTCTGCGTCCTTCACCCGCTCCACTCCCCGCGTGTGGTCCTCGTCCATCGGCAATGCTCTTTTCCGTCCTGGCGGTCCCGGCTCTGGTGTCTGCCCGTCACGGCCGGGTTGCGTCAGGGAGCGGAACTCTACATTTTCTTCCCGCATCGCAAAAGGCCGAGTAGCGGAAAGTTGCAGCCCTCCCTAAGCCTAACGACCCACGACTCCCGGATAGCACACGAGTCGCCGCGATTGAGTGCGGGCGCCAAAATGCGCGTCAAGGGCGCCGTTCGCACGGCTCTCGATGCGCTCGGCGGCCGGTTCCTGATGGCCGGACGCCGCGCGGGGCGTGGCGGCGCAAGGCCCGACTCGGAAAGCCGGGGCGACGGGCGCCGGGGCGGGACGGGGACGCCCGCCAAGGGCCGCCCGGGCGGCGGTGCCGGTGGACGCGGCGGCGGCAAGCGGGGCGACGGCCGGAAAAGGAAGGCCGCGCCGAAATCGCGCCGCCGCACCTGGGGCTGGCGGCTCGCCCGCTGGACGCTGGTCGCCGGCATCTGGGGCTTCGTCATCGCGCTGGGGGTGCTGGCGTGGTTCGCCTACGACCTGCCGCGCGTCGACGACGTGGAGGCCATGACCCGCCAGCCCAGCGTCACCGTGGTCGCCGCCGACGGCTCGCGCCTGGCCAGCTTCGGCGACGTCTATGGCGCCGTGGTCACGGTGGACGACGTGCCGCCCTACCTGCCCCAGGCCATCCTGGCGACGGAGGACCGGCGGTTCTACGAGCATTTCGGGCTCGACGTCTTCGGCCTGGCGCGGGCCATGGTGGCCAACCTGCGCGCCGGGCACGTGGTGCAGGGCGGGTCGACCATCACCCAGCAGGTGGCCAAGAATCTGTTTCTCACGCACGAGCGCACCATCAAGCGCAAGGTGCAGGAGGTACTGCTCGCCCTGTGGCTGGAGCAGAATTTCACCAAGGACGAAATCCTGACCATCTACATGAACCGCGTCTACCTGGGTGCGGGCGTGCATGGGATGGAGGCCGCGGCGCAACGCTACTTCGACGTCTCCGCCCGGCGCGTGAGCCTCTGGCAGGCCGCCGTGCTGGCCGGGCTGATGAAGGCGCCCAGCCGCTACAATCCGGCCGCCAATCCCGACCTGGCCGCCAAGCGGGCGCGCGAGGTGCTGGGCAACCTGGTGGAGGCCGGCTATTTGACTGCCGGCCAGGCCGAGCGCGCGGCGGAAGGGCTTCAGGTGGCGGGGCTGGACCGGGCGCGGCCCGGCCGCTACTTCGCCGACTGGGTGATGGACGACCTGGAGGCCTACATCGGCCGCGTGCAGCAGGACCTGACGGTGGTCACCACGCTGGATCCCGGCATTCAGCGGGCGGCGGAGGACGCGCTTTCGGCGGCCCTGGCGCGCGAGGGCAAGCTTCAATCCGTGGGCCAGGGCGCGGTGGTGGTGCTTGACACCGACGGTGCGGTGCGCGCCATGGTGGGCGGGCGGTCCTACGCCGCCAGCCAGTTCAACCGCGCGACGCAAGCCATGCGCCAGCCGGGCAGCGCCTTCAAGCCTTTCGTGTTCGCCGCGGCCGTGGAGGACGGCATGGGCCCGGCCACCGTCATGGCCGACGAACCGGTGACGGTGGACGGCTGGAGCCCGCGCAACTTCGACGGCCGCTATCTCGGCGCCATCACCCTGACCGACGCGATGGCGCGGTCGGTCAACACCGTGGCGGTGAAGGCGGCGCAGGACGTGGGCGTGGACGCGGTGACGCGGACCGCGCGCCGCTTCGGCGTCACCACGCCCATCGCCGACAACCTGTCCATTGCGCTCGGCACGTCGGAGACGACGCTGCTGGACCTGACGGGCGCCTACGTGCCCTTCGCCAACGGCGGCTGGGGCGTGGTGCCCCACGGCATCGTGGAAATCCGCACCCGCGACGGCCGCGTGCTCTACCGCCGGTCCGGCGGCGGGACGGGCCGCGTGGCACCGCCGGAGGTCGTTTCGGCCATGAACACCATGATGAGCGCCGTCGTCTCCGACGGCACCGGATCGGCGGCGGACCTTCCCGGCCGGCCCGAGGCGGGCAAGACCGGCACCAGCCAGGACAGCCGCGACGCCTGGTTCGTGGGCTACACGGCGCACTACGTGACGGGCGTGTGGATGGGCAACGACGACGGCACGCCCACCGCCGGCGTCACCGGCGGCGGCCTTCCCGCCAAGGTCTGGCAGCGGGTGATGACGGCGGCGGAGCAGGGCCTGCCGGCCCGCGCGCTGCCGTAGTGCGGCCGTCAGGAGACGTGGACGCGTTTCCTTACGGCGCGTACACTTTTGCACACGTGCGCATGTCCTTTCGGAGCCCCTGTGATGGACCGCCCGCAGCAGTATCTTTCCGCCCGCGTTCCGCCCGAGCTTCGCAATCGCTTCAAGGCGCTCGCCGCCTTGCACGGCCGCAGCGTGCAGGACCTTCTGCGCGAGGTGGTATCGAACTACGTTTCGCGGGAGGAGGCGGCGGCCCGCCCGCTGACGGTGGGCACCGTGATCGCCCGGCTCCGCCCCCATCGCGAGGCCTTGCGCGCGCGGGGTCCGGCATCTTGCAGTGTTCGGCTCGGTGGCGCGAGGGGATGCCCGCCCCGACAGCGACGTTGATCTTGCGGTGGCGTTCGAGCCGGGGCAGGCGCCCTCCCTCGTCGGCCTCGCCAGCCTCCGCGCCGACGTTGCGGAGCTGGTGGGACAGCCCATCGACCTCGTGCCCTGGTCGAGCATGCGCGACGCGGTGGCGACCGCCGCTCGGGCCGATGCGGTGGACATCTTCTGATGCGGCGCGTGGGCGATCTACGGCCATTGCGCCAGCAGCCGCCTCGCGGGATCATAGGCACTCCAGGAGTAATCCCATGACCGCCGCCGCGAGAACACGCATGGATGTGGTGCGAGAGCGCCAGGTGGCGGCCCGCCGGGCGCGGGCCGTGGCGGCGGCGCGTGCCATCGCGGCGGAGCACGCGGCGCTGGGGATCGAGACGTGGGTGTTCGGCTCGCTCGTCTCGGGCCGGTTCGGCGTGGCGTCGGACCTGGACCTCGCCGTGCGGTGCCCGCACGCGCGCAAGTACGCCATCGAAAGCCGGGCGCAGGAGATCGCGGGCGACATCCCGGTGGAGATCGCCTACCTGGACGAACTGCGCGAGCCCTGGACGTCGCGCATCCTGTCGGAGATGGTGGATGCTGCCAGCCTTCGTTGACCTCTTTGCCGACCTTGACGATCTGGTGAAGCCGGAGGCCGCCATGCTGTCCGAGGCCGCCGCGCGCTTACGGGCACTGCAGGGCGACCGCTCCGGAGCCGATGCGCTGGACAAGTGGATGGCTTTTCATGCCGTCGCCTCGGCGACCGAGAAGGTCTACACGGGCCTTGAGAAGATCATGGACGGCGTGGCCGCCGGCGTGGACCTGACGCCCGTTCCCCGCAGCGGCAGCTGGCACCAGGACCTTCTGCGCCGCGTGGCCCGCCCCTTTCCCGAGGTGCGGCCGCCGCTGCTGGATCGCGACCTCCACGCCGAGTTGAGCGGCCTCTGCTCCTTCCGGCATCGCGAGCGCAACATGTACGGCAGCCAACTCGACCCGCACCGGCTGGCCGAGCAGGCGGATCGGGCCGTGGCGCTGGTGCCGCGCTTCGAGGCCGCCCTGCAGACACTGCATAACCACTTGGCCGAGGCGTCGCCCTGAGCGCGCGCTATCCACTGGCATCGCGGCCCCGGTTGCGCTAGCTTGCGGCGCATGGACACGCTGCCGTTCTCCTTGCCGACGTTCGATCCCGGATGGGTCTGGCTGGTGGGGGCCGGGCCGGGGGATCCGGGCCTGCTGACCCTGCTCGCCGCCCATGCGCTCGGCCATGCCGACGTTGTGGTCTATGACGCGCTGGTGGACCAGGGCGCACTGGCGCTCGCCAACCCCGACGCGGAACTGGTGTACGCCGGCAAGCGCGGCGGCAAGCCCAGCCCGAAACAGCCCGACATCACCAACAGCCTCATCGCGCTGGCGCTGGAGGGCAAGAAGGTGCTGCGGCTGAAGGGCGGCGACCCCTTCGTCTTCGGGCGCGGCGCGGAAGAGGCCCGCGCCCTGTCGCAGGCGGGCATTCCCTTCCGCGTGGTGCCGGGTGTGACCGCCGGGGTCGGCGGGCTGGCCTACGCCGGCATCCCCGCCACCACCCGCGACACCAACGCCGCCGTCACCTTCGTCACCGGCCATGCCTCGACCGGCGAGGTGCCCGACGGCATCCGCTGGCCGGAACTGGCCAAGGGCAGCCCGGTCATCGTCTTCTACATGGCGCTCAAGCACCTGCCGACCATCATCGAGCGGTTGATCGACGGCGGCCGCGATCCCGCCGACAGCGCCGCCGTGGTGGCCAGCGCCGCCACGCCCGAGCAGCGCGTGGTCACGGCGCCGCTCAAGGACCTGGGCGAGGCGGTCACGCGCGAGGGCATCGCACCGCCGGCCATCGTGGTGGTGGGCAGGACGGTGGATTTCCGCGAACACCTGGACTGGTGGACGCCTGCGCCCGCCGCCGCGCCGCCGTCGACGGCCGTGCGCACGGTGCTGGACGCGGAAAAGACGGTCGCGCGCGCCGGCTGAGTGCGGCGGCGGTTGCGGAATATCATGGCCCCTTCATAGTCTGGGGGTGATGCTGTGGCGCTTCCGGCGGGCGCCCGTGCAAACCACGTCCGCCGGACCACAGGCCATCTCAGCCGCTTTCGCAGGACCGCCGAACCGTGGACCAGAACGCCCTCATGACATCGCTCGCCGCCGGCCTCAGCCATTGCGAGGTCGTCTTCACTGAGCGCGGCAGCCTCCTCGTCAGCCTGGTCATGGCCGGGCTGATCGGCGGGCTGACCCACTGCACCGGCATGTGCGGGCCCTTCGTCCTCAGCCAGGTCACCAGCCGGCTGGAAACCATTCCCGCCAGCAAGATGCGCGAGTGGCACCGGCTGACGGGCGCCGCCCTGCTGCCCTACCAGCTGGGCCGCACCACCACCTATGCGGCGCTCGGCGCGGCGCTGGCGCTGGCCGCCGGATCGCTGGGCGACATGCAGGGGCTGCGGTGGCTGTCAGCGGGCCTGCTGGCGGTGGCGGCGCTGTTGTTCCTGGGCTACGCCATCCCCAAGCTCAAGATGGCCCTGCCCGGCGGGCGCCAGGCGGAAAGCTGGTGGTCGGCCAAGGTGGGGCGCGCGGCCCGTCCGCTGTTCTCCACGCCGACGGGCTGGCGCGGCTATGTCCTGGGGCTGATGCTGGGGTTCATTCCCTGCGGCCTGCTTTACGGCGCGCTGGCGGCGGCGGCTTCCAGCGGCGATCCGGTGGCGGGCGCGTTCGGCATGATCGCCTTTGCGCTGGGCACCATGCCGGCGCTGTTCGGCGTCGGCATCGCCGGCCACCTTGCCGGACAGCGGTGGAGCGGCGTCGTCGCCAAGGTGGCGCCGGCCCTGTTGCTGCTCAACGCCGGCGTCCTCACATACCTGGCGGTGACCATGGTCGCCTGACGGCCTCCTCCCCTTGCGATCGAAGAGACCTGCCATGAACATGAAAACCGTGCTCGGAATCGTCGCCGCCCTGGTGGTCGTGGTCGCGGTCGGCCTGGGCCCGCGCCTTGCGCACTGGTTCGGCGTGCCCGGCGCCTCGACCAGCGAAACCACCGCCGCCGTCTCCATCGGCGGGCCGTTCGAGCTGGTGAACGGTGCCGGCGAGACCGTTACCGACCAGGATTTCCGGGGCAAGTGGATGCTGGTCTACTTCGGCTACACCTTCTGCCCCGACGTCTGCCCCACCAGCCTGGGCACCGTCGGCGTCGCGCTGGACGGCCTGGACCCCGCGATCGTGGAAAAGATCACTCCGGTGTTCATTACCGTCGACCCCGAGCGCGACACGCCCGAGGCGGTGGGCAAGTACGTTGCGCACTTCCACCCCGACATGGTGGGCCTGACCGGCTCGCCGGAGCAGGTGGACGCCGCCGTGAAGGCCTACCGCGCCTACTACAAGAAACAACCGCAGGACGACGGGCCGTACCTCATGGACCATTCCTCCGTCACCTACCTGATGAACCCCGAGGGCGAGTTCGTGCGCCACTTCAGCCACGGCACCACGCCCGACGCCATGGCCGAGGGCCTGCGCGAGGCCGTGGGCGCCCCCGGGGCATAAGGACCAGAGCGTCGTGATTCCCGGCCTCATCATCGCCGCGCCCTCCAGCGGCGGCGGCAAGACCACGCTGACCCTCGGCCTGCTGCGCGCGCTGGCGCGGCGGGGGACTGCGCCGGTGTCGGCCAAGGTGGGGCCGGACTACATCGACCCCGCCTTCCATGCCGCCGCGTCCGGTGCGCCCTGCCTGAACCTGGACACCTGGGCCATGGCCCCCGCGCGCATCGCCACGCAGCTTGGCCGTCAGGCCCGGCGCGGCCGGCTGCTGGTGGTGGAAGGCGTCATGGGCCTCTTCGACGGCGCGCCGGCCGACGGCGCGGGCGGCGACGGCTCCACCGCTTCGCTGGCGGCACTGAGCGGGCTGCCGGTGGTGCTGGTGGTGGACGCCTCCGGCCAGGCGGCCAGCGCGGCAGCGGTGGTGCGCGGCTTCGCCACCCACCGGCCGGACGTGAGCGTGGCGGCGGTGGTCTTCACCAAGGTCGGGCCCGGCCGCCATGCCGACATCCTGTGCAAGGCCATGGCCGAGAGCCTGCCGCACATTCCCGTGCTGGGATGCCTGCCCAGGCTCAAGGACCTGGGTCTGCCAAGCCGGCACCTGGGGCTCGTCCAGGCGCTGGAGCATCCCGACCTGCGCGCTTTCCTGGACACCGCCGCCGACGCGGTGGAGGCGCACCTGGACCTGGACGCGCTGGCGGCGCTCGCCCGTCCCGCCGCCCTGACGCCGCCGACCGCCGAGGCGACCGCGCCGGGCCATGTGATGCCGCCGCTGGGGGCGCGGATCGGGGTGGCGCGGGATGCGGCGTTCGCCTTCGCCTATCCGGCCCTGCTGGACGACTGGTATGCGCGCGGGGTGACGGTGACGCCCTTCTCGCCCCTGGCCGACGAGGCCCCCGACGGCATGGTCGACGCCATCTACCTGCCCGGCGGATACCCGGAACTGCACGCCGGCCGGCTGGCGGCCAACCAGCGCTTCCTGAAGGGGCTGGAGAAGGCGGCGGCGCGCGGTGCAACGATCTTCGGGGAATGCGGCGGCTACATGGTGCTGGGCGAGACGCTCACCGATGCCGCCGGCGTCCGTCACCGCATGGCCGGGGTGCTGCCGCTGGAGACCAGCTTCGCCAAGCGCCGGCTGCACCTGGGATACCGCGTCGCAACGCTCCGCGACGACGGGCCGCTGGGGTTGTCCGGCGCGTCCTTCCAGGGACACGAATTCCACTACGCCACGGTCCTGTCCGAGGACACGGAGCACGCCGCGCCGCTGTTCGAAACCCGCGACGCGCTGGGTGCCGAACAGGGCTCCCAGGGCCTTCGCCGGGGGTCCGTCATGGGCTCTTTCGTGCATCTGATCGCGTCCGCAACAGGCCCGGCCTGAAGCCCGGGCTGTTGCGGAAAGGCCACGCACCCTGATTTTTGACCATGCTGCAATGCACCAATCGACTGTTCGTCGACAGTCGGAAGAAGTCGCACGAAAGACTGAAAATCAAAACGTTAGTGCATTCGGTGCCGACGAGCGTCGCAACTTTCCCGCAACCGTCAGGACCTTCGTGGCATTCTGGATATTGCGAAAACGTGACGCCTTGTGCATTGATGTTATCCGTCGAGGGAATTCGGCCACAAAAATAACCCGGCCGCCACGAAGCCAGATCAAGGAAACGGGGATCGGAGAGGCATAGCCAGCATGTTGTACCAGTTGCACGAGTTCCAACACGCCGCCATGGCTCCCATGCGGGCGATGGCGCACGCCGTCCACCAGGTCTACAGCAACCCCTGGCTGCCCGTGAGCTACACGCGCGTGGCCAAGACGCTGGTGGCCACCGCCGACGTCTTCGAACGGGCGACGCGCAAGTATCCCAAGCCGCAGTTCGACCTGCCGACCACCGAGGTGGAGAACATGGCCGTGCCGGTGGTGGAGGAGAACGCGCTGGAACTGCCGTTCTGCCACCTCAAGCACTTCAAGCGCATGGGCGTGGACACCGACCATCCGCGCGTGATGGTGGTCGCGCCGCTGTCGGGCCACTACGCCACCCTGCTGCGCGGCACGGTGGAGGCACTGCTGCCCGAGCACGACGTCTACATTACCGACTGGGTCAACGCGCGCGACGTGCCCCTGTCGGCGGGCAAGTTCTGCCTGGACACCTATGTGGACTACGTTCGCGCCTTCCTGCGCCACCTGGGCCCCAACACCCATGTGATGGCGGTGTGCCAGCCGGCGGTGCCGGTCACCGCCGCCGCGGCGCTGATGGCCGAGGACGACGACCCGTGCCGGCCGGCCTCGGTGACGCTGATGGGCGGTCCGATCGACACGCGCGCCAACCCGACGGCGGTGAACGAGTTCGCCACCGAGAAGGACATGGACTGGTTCCACAACCACGTCATCCACACCGTGCCGGTCCATTACGAGGGCCGCATGCGCAAGGTCTATCCCGGCTTTCTGCAGCTGTCGGGCTTCATGTCCATGAACATGGACCGCCACGTGGATGCGCACCTGCGCTACTTCCGCCACCTGATCCGCGGCGACGGCGATTCGGCCGAAGGCCACCGCAAGTTCTACGACGAGTACATGTCGGTGATGGATCTTCCGGCGGAGTTCTACCTCCAGACCATCCGCAAGGTGTTCAAGGAGTGGCAGCTGCCGCGCGGAGAGCTTGAAATCGACGGCCGAAAGGTCGATCTTGCGGCGGTGCGCGATATCGCCTTCATGTCCGTCGAGGGCGAGAAGGACGACATCACCGGCGTCGGCCAGACCAAGGCGGTCCACGACCTGCTGGTCAACCTGCCGGAAAGCAAACAGCGCTATCATCTTCAGCCCAAGGTCGGCCACTACGGCATCTTCAACGGACGCCGGTGGCGCGAGGAAATCCTGCCCCATGTCCGCACCTTCATCCGCGAGCACGACAAGGCCCTTCTGGGAAACGAAGCGGCTTGAGGACATGACCGTCGCAGAGTGGGAATCGCTCTGCGACGGATGCGGAAAGTGCTGCCTGCACAAGCTGCAGGAAGAGGATGACGAGGACGGCACGCTCGGCCCGGTGGAGCACACCAACGTGGCGTGCCGTCTGCTCGACGTGGGGACGTGCCGGTGCTCCAGGTACGCAACCCGGTTCCGCTACGTGCCCGACTGCGTCCAGCTGACGCCAGAGGACGTGCGCGGCCTGAACTGGCTGCCCGGCACCTGCGCCTATCGCCTGGTGGCCGAGGGGGAGCCGCTGCCCTGGTGGCATCCGCTGGTCTCGGGCGATCCCGAGACGGTGCACGAGGCCGGCGTGTCGGTGCGCGGCCGCGTCATCAGCGAAACCCGCGCCGGCCCCCTGCAGCATCACATCGTCGAATGGCCCGATCTCTGAAGGCGCAGGGCACGCCGACCGTCGTCATTGACGGCCGGACGCTGCCGGTCACCATCAAGACGGCGGCCAATTCGCGCCGCCTGTCGCTGCGCGTCAACGCCATGACCGACGGGCTGCTGGTGGTCATGCCGCCGGGGCTGACCACGCGCGACGCCCTGCGCTTCGTCCACGACAAGACCGACTGGATCCGCGCCCGCCTGGCCGACATGCCGCCGCGCGTGCCGTTCGAGCCGGGCCATGCGGTGCCGCTGCTGGGTGCGCCGCACGTCATCGCCCACGACCCCGCCGCGCGCCGGGGGGTGTGGGCCGAGGACGGCACGCTCTGGGCCTCGGGCCGGGCCGAGCATGTGCCGCGCCGCGTGCGCGATTTTCTTCTGAAGCGCGCGAAGGAGGAGATCGCCCCCCGCGCCCATGCCCACGCGCGGGCGCTCGGCAAGCGCGTGGCGCGGGTGACGGTGCGCGACACGCGCTCGCGCTGGGGCAGTTGTTCCTCGTCGGGGGCGCTGTCGTTCTCGTGGCGGCTGGTGCTGGCACCCGAGCGGGTGCTGGAGTACGTGGTGGTCCACGAGGTCGCCCACATGGTCGAACTCAACCACAGCGACCGCTTCTGGAACCTGGTCACCGATCTGATGCCCGACAACGCCGCCCCGCGCCACTGGCTGAAGCAGCACGGCACCACCCTGCACCGCTACGGCTGAGGCCGCACGGGGCGGCCGCCCCGGTCAGTCCTCGATCGGCTTGACCTCGATCTCGGCGCAGGCGATGGGCAGGGTCAGCCTGGCCGGGACCTCGGGCAGGGACCGGGCGCTGTCGGGGACGTCCACGCCGTCGGGCAGGCCGTGGACGAAAACCACGCGCTTTTCCAGCGCCAGCGGCGTGCCGTGGGCCTTCCGGAGCGCCTGTTCCAGGGCCTGGATGTCGGCGGTTTCCAGATACAGCACGCTGCCGTCCTGGTCGGCGCGCGGGTACCCCTTGGCCCCCTTGATGGTCAGCGACGCCGGGTCGGCCGTCAGCGGCACCAGCGTCGTGCCGGCAACGGCCTCGGTTTCGATCAGGTCGATCAGGCCGTCGTCGTTGGCGTCGGCGTCGTCGGTGGGGCAGGTGGCATCCTTGGGGGGTTCGCCGGTGAAGCCGTGGATGTGCGCCATGTGCATGCCGGGCGACATGTCCGAGGCGCCCAGCGACGCGATCAGCCGGCCCTCATCCGTCGTCTTGAAGGCGACCATGCCGCTCAGGCTGCTGCCGTTCATGGCCTGAAGGGTGCCGAGGTAGTCCTGGCGCTGCTGCTGGTCCTGCTGCTGCTGGGTTTCCTGCGCAAGCGCCGGCGCCTGCGCGGCGGCGGCGGTCAGGGCGAGCGCGGCGGCAGTGGCGGCGGGCTTGATCATGGACGGCCTCCTGTTGCGGTTCTCCGGTTTCTCACCGGACCAACGGAGGCGGTGGCGCCGAGGCTGCCGGTGCCGGCGTCACGCGAAGCCGCCCTGAAGGACGATGCCGCCATCCAAGGCCGTAATACCGCGGATTCCGACGCCGTGAACCCGCATGCCGCCGGGCAATCCGGCCGCGTAGTGGACGTGGTGATGGCCGTGGAACACCGCCCGCACGCCCAGATCCGTCGCCACGCCGTCCAGGAAGGCGAAGCCGTTGGGATGGGTCGACGGTGCCTCGTGCGTAACCAGAACGTCGGCCCGCAGGCCCCGCAGGGCCTCCACGTCCTCGTGAAACAGGGTGCCGTGGTGGCGCAGCGGCACGCCCTTGCGCCAGCGCTGGTGATGGGGCAGGGCGGCGGTCATCTCGGCCCGCGAGCGAAAGCGCGGTCGGCCGCCGTTCACCTCCGGGTGCCAGATGCGGCCGCGGAACACCTTGCCCAGCCCCGCCACGCGCACCCCCGCGATCTCCACCACCCGGCCGTGGATGTCGCCGGGGGTGATCAGGCCGTCGGCGCGGGCCAAGCCGTCCAGCCAGCCCTCGCTGTCGGCGTCGTGGTTGCCGGGAATCCACGCCACGGGAACGCCCGCCTCCAGCAAAGGGGCCAGCTCCCGCTCCAGCGGGCGGTCGGGGCAGAGATCGCCCAGGAAGACGATCCCGTCGGGCGCGGCGCCCAGCGCCGCCTCGACCATGGGGCCGAAGACGCCGTGGGGGTCGCCGCAGAACAGCAGCGTGGTCATCGTACCGGAAATATCGCACAGGCTGCGGGCGCCGACCATGGCATGCGCGCGCGCCTTTGCTTAAGCTGCGCGTTTTCCTGTTGTATGAACAGCCTAGGAGCCGCCGCCATGACCGTCAGCCCCGGCCTCGTCGTCGCCCCCCACGCCCGTGCGTCCGAGGCGGGCGCCGCGATCCTGCGCGAGGGTGGCACGGCGGTGGAGGCGCTGGTCGCCGCCTCTGCCGTCTGCGCCGCTTTGTGGCCGCACATGACGGGGCTGGGCGGCGACGGCGTGTGGCTGCTTGCCGATCCCGACGACGCGGCCCCGGCTGTGGTGGAAAGCATCGGCCGCGCCGGCGAACAGGCGGGCGCGGTGGCGGAAATCCTCCGCGCCGAGGGGCTGACCGAGGTGCCGGCGCGCGGACCCCGCGCTGCGCTGACCGCGCCGGGGGCGGTGGCCGGCTGGGCGCAGGCCCTGCGGCACGAGGGCAGCGGCCGGCTGCCCCTGTCGCGCCTGTTTGCCGAGGCCGTCGACCTGGCGCGCGACGGCGTCGCGGTCTCGCCCCACTTGGCGGAGGCGCTCGACCGGCTGGGGGCGGACGCTGCGTCCTGGCCCGGTTTCGCCCAGACGGTTGAGCGCACCGGCGACACCCTGCGGCAGCCGGCGCTCGCCGCAACGCTGGAGCAGCTCGCCGACGCGGGGCTGGCGGACTTCTACAGCGGCGAGACGGCACGCGCCCTGGCGTCGGATCTGGCGGTGGCGGACTGCCCGCTCACCGGTGCCGACCTGTCCTCCCATGCAGCACGCATGGTCGGCCCGCTGGCGCTGCGCTCGCGCATCGGGTCGGTCTACGCGCCGCCGCCGCCGACCCAGGGACTGACGGCGCTGATGATGCTGGGGCTGTTCGACCGCCTCCAGGCGCCGGAGCCCGACGGGTTCGATCACTGGCACGGCCTGATCGAGGCGGCCAAGCAGGCGGTGCTGGTGCGCGAGGCGGTGCTGGCCGATCCCCGCGCCATGAGCGCCGACGCGGCGTCGTTCCTGGGCGCGACCGACCTTGCCATGCGGGCGTCGGACATCGTGCCCAACCTGGCGCTCGGCTGGCCGGTGGAGGCGGCACCGGGCGACACGGTCTTCCTGGCCGCCGTCGATGATGCAGGGCGCATGGCCTGCACCCTGCAAAGCCTGTACGCCGAGTTCGGCAGCGGGGTGGTGTCGCCGCAGACGGGCGTCATCCTGCACAACCGGGCGGCGGCCTTCGCCCTGGATGCCGACAGCCCGCGCGCCCTTGCAACCGGCCGCCTGCCGCCGCACACGCTCAGTCCGGTGATGGCGGTGCTCAAGGACGGCCGGCGCATGATGGCCGGTGCGGCGGGCGGCGACGCCCAGCCGCAGGCGGTCGCGCAAATCCTGGCCCGCCACCTGACCTACCGCCAGCCCCTGGACGCGGCGATGGCGGCCCCGCGCTTCCGCCTGGGCAAGGACGGGCCGGAAGACGCCGACGACGTGAAGCTGGAAAACGGCGCCGACCCCCGCGTGGTGGAGGCGCTGCGCGCCGCGGGTCATGCAGTGCGCATGATCGCTGCGCCGAACGCCCTGACGGGCCAAGCCGGCGCCGTCGTCCGCCATCCCGACGGCCGGGCCGAAGGCGCCGCCGACCCGCGCGCCGAGGGCGCGGTGGCGCAGGGGTGACGCAGGACCCGTCGGCACAACGTCGACGATTTATCAATAAAGTCCCGACGTGTTGTCGATGTGATGGCGCGGAAACGCCAATGTTTTCCGCCCCTCACCCGCCGCTCAGCACGTTGATGATGGCCGCCCGCAGGTCGTTGACGGGCAGGGGCTTGTGCAGCAGCGGGAAGCCGCTGGCCTGGGTGCGGCGGAGGATTTCCGGCGCCGTGTCGCCGGTCAGCAGGATGCCGGGAATGGGCCCGCCCAGGCTGTCGCGCACGCGGTGGATGGCGTCGATACCCGTCATCCCCTCTTCCAGCCGGTAGTCGGAGAGGATCACGTCGGGCACCGCGTTGGCCGCCAGGCAGGCGGCGACCGCCTCGCGCACGTTGCAGCCCGTCAGCACGCGGTAGCCTTGCTGGGTCAGGCTGGCCTCGATGCCCTCCAGGATGTCGGGCTCGTCGTCGATGGCGAGGATCACCACGCCTTGCAGGTCCACGTCCTCCAGGTCCTCGTCGGCGGCCGGGTCGTCTTCCACGGGCTCGGCCAGGGGGACGGTGACCGCGAACACCGAGCCCTTGCCCGGCTGCGAGCGGACCGTGACCGGATGCTCCAGCAGGGTCGCCAGGCGGTCGACGATAGCCAGCCCCAGGCCCAGGCCTTCGCGCCGGTTGCGGGCGGCGTTCTCGACCTGATGGAACTCCTGGAAGATCAGCGGAATGTTGGCGTCCTCGATGCCGATGCCGGTGTCCCAGACCTCTATCCGCACGGCGTTGCCGACGCGGCGGGCGCCGAACAGCACGCGGCCCTTCTGGCTGTAGCGGATGGCGTTGGTCAGGAAGTTGCCGACGATGCGCTCCAGCAGCGTCAGGTCGGTGCACACGGTCAGTCCCGTGCGTACGGTGCGCAGCGTCAGCCCTTTGGACTGGGCGATGGGCCCGTACTCCAGCATCAGCCGGTCGAACAGCCGGCCCAGCGGGAAGACGGTCTCCACCGGCTCCACCATGCCGGCCTCCAGCTTGGAGATGTTCAGGAGGCCGTTGAGAAGGTCGCCCAGGGCGGTGGCGGAGCGCTCGATCTTGTTGATGATCTCGGTGGAGCCGGCGTCGTGCTCCCGGCCCGTCAGCGCATGAATGAACAGGTTCAGCGCCTGGATGGGCTGGCGCAGGTCGTGGCTGGCGGCGGCCAGGAAGCGCGTCTTGTCGGCGTTGGCCTTTTCCGCCAGCGCGGTCGCCTCTTCCAGGCTGTCCTGGATGCGGCGCATTTCGGTGATGTTGCGGACGCACACCAGGGCCTCGTCGAAGGCCTTGGCGGCGATTCGGGCGTCGAACCAGCGGGGCGTGCCGTCGTCGGCCGCGGCGGCGTACTGCACCCGCTGCGGCAGGCCCGAGGCCACGGCCGCCCGCACGCCGGCCAGGATCTGGTCGGCGGTCTGCTCGGGCATCAGGGCGTGCAGGCGCTTGCCCGGCGCGTGGTCGGCCAGGAAGGGCAGGTCCTCGTGGTCGGGCGAGAGAATTTCCCGCAGCGCCCCGTCGGCGTCCACCGTCAGCAGCAGGTCGGGCACGGCCTCGATGATGGCGCGGCTCTGGGCCTGCATCTCGGCCAGGCGTTCTGCGGTGCCGGCCAGTTCGGCGCCCTGCTCCTCCAGCGTCGCCTGCACCATCTCAAGTTCCGAGATGGTGGCTTCCAGGGTCTGGCCGCGGAAAATGAGCTGGCGCTCCTTTTCCTTCAGGTCGGTGATGTCGGTCAGCACGGTGACGACGCCGCCGTCGCGGGTGCGTCGTTCCTTGACCAGATAGCTGCGGCCCGAAACGTAATCCAGCACCCGCTCGCTTTCCGGCTTGCGGCGGTCGCGCAGGAAGCCGTCCACCCATTCGGCGCCGGTCTCCTCCAGCACCAGCTTGCCGGAATCCGCCAGTTGCTGAAGCATGTGGCGCAGGGGCATGCCCTCGCCCGGCGGGCCGTCCAGGCCGGTCATCAGCTTGGCGAAGCGGTCGTTGAACATGACCAGCCGCTCGGTCTGGCCCCAGAAGGCGAAGCCGTCGGCGGTGTTGTTGACGCTGTCCTCCAGCCGCAGCTGCACCAGCTTGGACTCGGTGATGTCGCTCCACTGCCCGATGGTGCCGCCGTCGTCGGTGCGGCGGATCTTGACCTGTATCCAGCGGCCGTCGGCCAGGCGCTGTTCCAGCGGCTCGTAGCTGCTCTTGCGGTGGAAGGCGAGCATTTCCGCCAGCCACCGGTCGGGCTGGCGGGCGGCCAACTCGCCGGCGATCTCGCCGTTTTCCAGCTCCAGCCGCAGGATGTCCTCAAGCGTCATGCCGATCAGGTCGTCGGCCAGCTGCAGGGACATGTAGGTGTAGCGGAACTGGCGGTTGCACCAGGTCAGGCGCTCCTCGGCGTCGAAGGTCGCCAAGCCCACCCGCAGGGCGTCGATGGCGCGGAGAACGTCCGCGTGATCCGCCGCAAGGTCCTGGGCTGCGGCGGTGGGAACGGAGGCGGAGGCTGTCACGGTCGGCTCGGGCTCCCTGCTCGGCGGGTCCTTAAGGCGAGGAGTGTACACCTTATGATGCGCCGGGGGCAGGGGGAGGTGACGGGTCGGGAGCCGGAAAGGCCTCAGGCCGGGCCGGGCGCCAGTCGTCGGGCGCGACCGGGCGCGGCCGGCTCCGCTCCGGCGGTGGCTGCGCGGCGGCCGGTTTCCAGGGCCGGGGCGGTGGTGGGGCGGCATTCGGCCTCGAAGAGGCCGCCGGGCTCGATGCCCAGGACCTCGTACTCCACCAGGCCCGACAGGCGTCCGGAGCGCGCGACCGTGACCTTGTTGGCGCGAATGGTGCCGACCAGGCTGCCCGACAGCAAGGCATCGTCGGCGCGGGCGTTGCCGGTCAGGGTGCCGTCGCGGTTGACGCTCAGGAATTTCACGCTGACGTCGCCTTCCACGCGCCCGTCGACGTCAAGCCGTCCCCGGCCGGTCACCGTTCCGGTGACGACGAGATCGGCGGCGAAGAGGGAGTGGTCGGCGGTCATGGGCAGTATCCGTGGTCCAGGTCGCGGACGAAACCGAAGGGCGAGGCGGGATGGTCCGGGGCATTGCGGAGGAGGCGGGCGGTCGCCGGGCGGCGGCCCGCCCGGCGCTCAGGCCGGGCGGGCGCCTTCAGCCTGGCCGCGCACGGCGTCCAGGGCTTCCAGCGGCGACAGGTCCGGACGCACGGCCATGACGGCGCGCACGGCGGCCCGGTGGGCGCCCACGGCGTCGCGCCCGGTCCGGCGGGCGTCGTCCATGGTGCGCTGTATGAGGTTCCTGAGATCCCCGTATTGCATCGTCGCAAATCCTCAAGCGTCGGCGGCGGGAACGTCGCCCGACCGTCGGAGTGCATGGTTGTCGATCTGTCGACGGGCACCGCCTCGTCGCGGGTGTTCGTCCCGATGATAGCGCAGAGGCCAAGCCCTACCATGGACAGGAACGCCCGGCCGGTGATGATCGTCACCGGGCACCGGGCCGCGGATAAGACACCGTCTCAAGGCCACAGGGCAAGAGCCTGTGATTCAAGAACAACGGCAGGTGTGTCGAACGGGCAACACATGCGCTGCAAAAAAGGTGTAGTCGGCCGGCTTCTCCCGCGAGGCGGGCCATGCCGCATGGCGGCGGCTGCGACTCCGCAGACGGTCGACACCCTTGCTTCTGATGATGGTTCGGGTCCGACGCACCGCTGTTTCACCCCCAGGGGCCGCGCCGGCGCGGCGGTGGCGGCGGTTCGCGGTGGCGGGGCGGCAGGTCGACGTTGGGCACGCTGCCCGCCCCGCGCAGCTCGCGCGGGCGGGTGACCGTGAAGGCGCGGCTGCGGGCGCCGCTCCACAACGGCACGCCGCGGGAGCGGAAGACCGGGATCAGCGCCGCACCGGCGACGAAGCCGCCCATGTGCGCCAGGAAGGCGACGCCGCCCGCGTCCACCGGAGCGTTGGCGCCCGAGATGAACTGCATGAGGAACCAGCCGCCCAGCACGATGAAGGCCGGCACGTTGATGATGCGGATCAGGATGATGATCCACAGGAACACGCGGACGTTGGCGCGCGGATGCAGGATCAGGTACGCGCCCAGCACGCCGGCGATGGCGCCGGACGCGCCGACCATGGGAATCTCGGAAAACGGCGCCGGCAGGCTCTGGGCCAGGGCGGCGGCGGTGCCGCACACGAGGTAGAAGGCGATGAACCGTCCGTGGCCCATGCTGTCCTCGACGTTGTTGCCGAAGATCCACAGGTAGAGCAGGTTGCCGCCCAGGTGCAGCCAACCGCCGTGCATGAACATGCTGGTCACGACCGTCAGCCAGCCGGGAATCACCGCCAGTTCCGGCGGCAGGGTCTTGTTGCCGAACAGCACGGTCGGGACGACGCCGAAGCTGTAGAGGGCGGCGCGCTGCTCCACCGGCGCCAGGCTTTGCTGCCACAGGAACACCACGACGCACAGGCCCATGATCGTCCAGGTGACGAAGGGCGTGCGGCGCGTCGGGTTGTCGTCGGCGATGGGCAGAAACAGCATGACCGTAGAGTGGGGGCGGGTTTGGCCGTGCGCAAGGGCAGGCGGCCGAACCCGCCCCGTGCGGTCAGTTGCGCCACTTGATGCGGCGCAGGTAATCGAGCGTGCGGTCGCGGAAGGCTTCGCGGTTCAGGCCGTCACTGTCTTCGCAGTACATGCCGTTGAGGATGGCTTTGAACCCGCCGTACTGCGGCCCGACGCCTTGGCGGAACAAAACGCATGTCTCGTCGCGAATGGCAGCGACCGCATACACGATGCTGCCGAACTGTTGAGGGGTCAGGCTGGCCGCCGGCACAGGACGTCCGCGGTACCGCCAGCCCTTCGCATGGCCCGTGAGGTCGCTTGCTGCCGGCCGCCGCATGTAATAGTTGACCTTTTGTATGCGGACCAGCTCGGCCCAGCCGCCGTCGAAGGCGTATTTCTCGACGTAGTAGTTCGACGGATACTGCTCGGACCGGATCGACCGGAGGCCGATGTCGGGAGTCGAAGGGAACTGGATAAGGCTTTCAGCCTCCGTGATCGTCCGACTAACGGGTTCGCCGAAGTCCTGCTTTCCGTCGGACACGCACCCGACCAGGAGCAGAACGGCAGCGGCGGCAAGTAAACGGCGCATAATCCCCCCAGGATTTCCATGGATCCAGGAAGATAATAAGAGGCAGTTATGTGCACCGCAACGTTGGCGAGGCTCAAGCGGCCATTTTACCCGCCACCCGCCATGGGCACGCCGCCGCCGCCGGGCTTGAGCATGCGGCCGTACCAGCGCCACAGAAGCAGCGCAACCGCCCCGCGCCAGGGGCGCCAGGCTTCGGCGAGCGGGGTCATGGCCTTGGCGTCGGGGCGGGCGGGCAGGTCGTGCAGGGCGTGGCAGGCGGCCTGAAGCGCCAGGTCGCCGGCCGGCCAGACGTCGGTGCGGCCCAGGCAGAACAGCAGGTAGATGTCGATGCTCCACGGCCCGATTCCCGGTACGGGCGACAGCGCCGCCCGCACGGCGTCGTCGGGGGCGTCGGCCAGGGCGTCCACATCGAGCCGGCCGTCCACGATGCGTTCCGCCAGGGCGCGGACGTAGCGGCGCTTGGGGCGCGACAGACCGCAGGCCGTCAAGGTTTCCTCCGAGGCCGCAACCACGGCCTCGGGCGTCGGCCCGGCCCCGTCGAAGGCCGCCACGGTCTTGTCCCAGATGGCTGCGCCGGCGGCGGTGGACACCTGCTGGTCGATGATGATGCGCAGAAGGCTGCCGAAGCCCGCCGGCCGCACCCGCGGCGCCGGCGGCCCCACCTCTGCCAGCGCCCGGGCGACGCGCGGACAGTCCTCGGCCACCGTCGCCAGAAGGTCGGCGAGGCGGTCGGCGTCGTGCAGCGGCGAGGCGGCGGCTGGGCGATCGCTGGCGGCGTCCATCAGAACTCCAGGGCCACGGAGCGGCCGTCGGAAATATCGCACCGGGCGAAGCCGCCGCTGCGCAGCGCGCCCGGCGTGACAGTGCGGATGTCGCAGGTCATGCTCTTGCCGGCCTCGCTCAGAAGCAGGGCCGAGGCGCGGCTGGTGCGTTCCGGCCCCGACAGGATGACGGTGGAGCCCACGCCCACGCGCGAATGCGTGCCCCAGCCCGTGCCGACGGCGAATCCGGTGGTCGGCTCGGTGCGCTCGGGGATGACCTTGCCGGTGAAGGTCTCGCCGTCGGGCAGGGTGACGGTGGCCAGCGGAGTCGGCCAGCCGGCCTTCTCCTCCATGAACAGCGTGGCGCGTCCCGCCGGGGCGCCGGCGTCGCTGGTGACCACGCCGGTCCCCTCCTGCTGCCAGGCGCAGCCGGCCAGAAGCAGCAGGGCGGCGGATGCGGAAACGGAAACCATGTGACGGAGCGGCATGGCGGCGGCTTTCGTTCGGGGTCCGATCCATCAACGCCGGGGCGCGGGCGCCTGATGCGCCGGCGTCATTCGGTGTCGTGCTGGTGGACCATGATGGACAGCATGCGGATGGGCAGGCGGCGCAGGGCCTCCGGCCCGTGGGGGGCCTCGGCGTCGAAGAACAGGCTGTCGCCGGGCTCCATCTCATAGACCTTCTGGCCGTGGCGGTAGTCCACCGCCCCCTCCAGCAGGTACAGGAACTCGAACCCCGCGTGCTGGAACGTGGGGTTGACCTCCTTCATCTCGGTCACCGTGATCAGGTAGGGCTCGACCGCCAGCTGCTTGCCGATGGAATGGCCGAGCAGGGCGTAATCGTGCCCCGCCTTGGTGCCCCGGCGGTCGATGGCGAGCCCGTCGCCGGCCTTGACGAAGGTGGCGTCGCGCTGTTCCTCGAACTTGCGGAACAGGGCGGTGACCGGCGTGTTGAGCGCGCGGGCCAGGTTCTGAAGCGTCGAGAGCGACGGCGAGGTCTGGCCGTTCTCGATCTTCGACAGCATGCCCGGCGACAGGTCGGCCTGGCGGGCCAGGTCCACCACCGTCATGCCCAGGCGGTTGCGGAGTTCGCGCACCTGCAGGCCGATGGCGGTTTCCAGGCTGGTGCCGTCGCGCTGCGCCCGCGCCGGTGCGGCGGTGGAAACGGAGGGCTTGCGGGCGGTGGTCGGCTGGCGGCTCACGGTCGGGTCCGGTCGAATCGTCAAGGCGTTCCGGCACTATAGGCCGCGCGCGGGCCGCCGAGAAGCCCGAGCGGGTTGCGGGGCGGTGCGCGCCGGAGTATGGAGGGCGCAGCAAACTTCATCATTACGCCGGAGACCCCCATCCATGACCGAGGCGACCCTGATCGACGGCAAGGCTTACGCCCAGACGGTGCGCGGCCGCGTGGCCCAGGCCGTGACGGCGCTCAAGGACCGCCACGCCCTGACGCCCGGCCTCGCGGTGGTGCTGGTGGGCGAGGACCCGGCCAGCCAGGTTTACGTGCGCAACAAGAACAAGGCGACGCTCGAGGCCGGCATGCAGGGCTTCGAGCACCGCCTGTCCGCCGAGACCACCGAGGGCGATCTGCTGAAGCTGGTGGCGCAGCTGAACGAGGACCCGCGGGTCAACGGCATTCTGGTGCAGCTGCCCCTGCCGAAACAGATCGACGAGGCGGCGGTCATCGCCGCCATCCACCCGGACAAGGACGTGGACGGCTTCCACGTCATCAATGCCGGGCGCCTGTGGACGGGCGGGGCGGGCACCGTGCCCTGCACGCCGCTGGGCTGCCTGCACCTGATCCGTCATCATCTGGGCGCCGACGGCCTGTCGGGCAAGAAGGCGCTGGTGGTCGGCCGGTCCAACATCGTCGGCAAGCCCATGGCGGGGCTGCTGCTGAACGAAAGCTGCACGGTGACGGTGGCCCACTCGCGCACCGCCGACCTGGCCGCCGAATGCCGGCAGGCCGACATCCTGGTCGCCGCCGTGGGGCGGCCGAACTTCATCAAGGGCGACTGGATCAAGCCGGGCGCCACGGTCATCGACGTGGGCATCAACCGCATGGACGCCGGCGAGGGCAAGACGAAGCTGGTGGGCGACGTGGAGTTCGCGACGGCCAGCACCGTGGCCGGCGGCATCACGCCGGTGCCGGGCGGCGTCGGCCCCATGACCATCGCCATGCTGCTCTACAACACGGTGCGCGCCACCTGCCTGCAGGCGGGCGTGCCGGTGCCGGAAGAGCTGGACGCCTGAACCGGCGGCCGGCCAGACAGGCGAGGGGCGGCCCGTGCAGACGCTGATCGTCTATCCCGCCGCGGCGGTGGCGGAAATCGCCGGCTGCTTCGCCTTCTGGGCGTGGCTCCGGCTCGACAAGTCGCCGCTGTGGGTTCTGCCCGGACTGGCGAGCCTGGCGCTGTTCGCCTGGCTGCTCACCTTCGCAGAGGCCTCCATGGCCGGACGCGCCTACGCGGCCTACGGCGGCGTCTACATTGTCGCGTCGCTGGTATGGCTGTGGGCGGTGGAGGGCGCCGTGCCGGATCGCTGGGACCTCGTCGGCGCCGCCGCCTGCCTGGCGGGGGCGGGCATCATCCTGTTCGGCCCCCGCGGGGCGTGACGGACCGGCGGCGCCGCGCAGACGGATTGCGCCTTGCCGCCCGGTCCTTCGGTCGATGCGCGCCCCTCAGGACTGGCTGGCCAGGGCGCGGGCGAGCTGGCTCAGGGCTTCCTGGTGGCGCTCGTTGCTGATCTGGCTGAAGTTGCGCGCCAGTTCCAGGCACATGCGCTGGCGCTGGCCCATGTCGTCGCCGGCGTCGCCCTCCAGGCCGTCGAAGAAGAAGCTGACCGGCACGTTCAGCACCTGGGCGATCTCGAACAGGCGGCCGGCCGAGATGCGGTTGATGCCGCGCTCGTACTTGTGGGCCTGCTGGTAGGTGACGCCGATCATGTCGGCCATCTGCTGCTGGGACAGGCCCATCATGATGCGGCGTTCGCGAATGCGCTGGCCGACGAATCGATCGATGTCGGTCGCGCGGTTGATGGGCTTGCCCGCGCGGGGCATGGACATGTTGTTCATAAGGCGGTTACCCCTTTTAACCCTCGGCGTCCGCGGGGGCGCTTGTGGCCGCGCCTCTCCACGATTGCGTCCCCCATCGGGGACGATATTCAACCCTGGGGATACTCCTTTCGAAGGAGGACAGGCAAGACTCTATTAGGTCTCAGGCCTATCTTTCTCAAGTCGAGCCAAAGATCACGAAAGCCGCGGAAAACCTGGGGAAAAGGACGCATTTTATAGCTTAAGTAATAGGTTCGGCCTATGACGTCAGGATAGTGTCCCTGGTCATGCGGACAGGTCGGTCGGCGGACCCGAGCGGTGCCGCCGCCCGTCGACAGCCGTGGCCTTTGCGGCCGCACGGTAGCGGCGGGCGCCGTCGGCGGCGCCGGGGTGCGGGGTGTCGGCCGGGGCGGGCTCGGGCGGCGTGATTTCCGCCACCGCCTGGGTCAGGAAGCCGGCGCGCCGGGCTCTGGCGCGGAAGGCCAGGTCGTCGCGGCGGTCCTGGCGCGCGGCGTCGTCCAGCAGGGTAAGCCGCAGCACCTCCGTCACCGCGTCGCGGGCGGCCAGACGCTCGGCGGCGTCGTCGCGCGCGGCATGGGCGCCGCCGCGGGTCTCGCCGGGGCGGGGGCCGGCGCCGAAGGCGGCGCGGTGCGGCGGCGGCAGGATCATGAAGGGCGGCCCTCGCGCTCGGCTGCGTCGTCAATCCCCCACAGTCAGTGAAGCACGGGCGCACCGGGCCGGGCGAGTGGCAGACACCCTCTCGGGCGGGGCAGGCGCCGGCGCGAAGGGACGGGCCCTGCAACCGGCGCCTGCCTCCAACGCATGAGAATGGGCCGGCGGGCAGGACCCGTCGGCGTCATCCGAACAGCGGAGGAGAGAACGCGGCCTCGGCGGCGCCCGGCGGTCAGCCGGTCTTCTTGCCGCCGGTGCCGGTGCTGGTGTTCGTGCCGGTGCCCGAGGCCGCACCCTTGCCGCCGGCGCCCGGGCCGCGGCCCAGCAACTCGTCGATCTGGTGCTGCATGGTGTTCAGGCGGGCGCGCAGTTCCTCGATGTTTTCCTGGCCGCGACGGACCGGGTCGCCGGTCTTTTCGGCGCCCTGGCCACCCTTGGGCGCGCCGTTGCCGGGGGGCGTGCCGCCCTGCGGCTGGCCGGCGGCCATGCCGGGCGCCTCGCCTTCCTTGTAGTTGAAGGGGCTGAACATCTTCATGGCGCTTTCGAAGATCGCCATGTTCTGTTTGTTCATTTCCTCGATCTGGTTGAGAGGAAACATGCCCTGCACGGCTTTCTGCATCATGTCGCGCATCTGTTCCTCGTTGCGGTAGAACGAGGTCATGGACATTTCCAGGTAGCGCGGCACCACGTCGGCCAGGCTGTCGCCGTAGAGCGAAATGAGCTGGCGCAGGAAGCTGATGGGCAGCAGGTTCTGGCCCTTGCCCTCTTCCTCCACGATGATCTGGGTCAGGACGGACCGGGTGATGTCCTCGCCGGTCTTGGCGTCGTAGACCACGAAGTCCTCGTTGTCCTTCACCATCTGGCACAGGTGTTCCAGCGTCACGTAGCTGGACGTCGCGGTGTTGTAGAGACGGCGGTTGGCGTACTTCTTGATCGTGATGGGCGCGGCGTGCGCTTTGCTGGTCTCGGCCATGTGTAAGCGTTTCCCCGGAGTCTTGGGATCGGTACCGATGGTCCCCAAGTTACCATACTTTTCCAAAGAGATATCGCATTTCTCAGCCGGTTCCATGGTAGGCTTCCGGGGTTTTCTGCTAGACTTGAGCGACCATGTCGGATGCTCCCGATCTCGAGGCGCTGGCGCGCCGCTACCTCGACCTGTGGCAGGACCAGATGGCCGCCATGGCCAACGATCCCGCCGTGGTGGAAGCCCTGTCCCGCACCTTCGCCCTGATGACCCAGGGCGCGGCGGCCTTCGCGCAGACCGCCGCCGATGACGGTGCCGACGCCCCATCCGACCTTGATCGCGACGCCCCCGCCGGTGGAGAGAGCAGCCATGCCGACCGTCACGGCCCCGCGTCTTCCCCCCGCAGCGCCCGGGCCGGAAGCGGACGCCCGCCCGGACCCGATGGCGGACCCGACGGCGCGCCGCCAGGGGCCGCGGCCGCTGGCGCTGCATCTGGCGACCCAGGGGTGGACGTTCCTGACCTCCTACGCCGGATTGATGCGCTTGAGCGGCGGGTGGCCGACCTCGACGCCCGGCTCCGGCAGTCGGACCCGGCCGGCTCCGGGCCCTGACCCGGGTGAAGCCCTGCGCCGGACGCTCGAATCGGTCGCCGCCGAGCACGGGGCGGGCGCCGCACAGATGGCGCGTGCCCTGGACAGTGCCGACGCGCGGCTGGCGTTCCTGGGGGCCGTGGACGCCGAGGCGCGCAGGCGGTTCGAAGCCTTCCTGCGCGGCATCCAGCGCTATCGCGCCCACCCCTATCACCGCACCGTCGCCGATCCGCCGGTCATCTGGCGGCGCGGCACCACGGGCCTGCGCGACTACCGCGGCACGGCCGAGCCCTCGCCGCGCGGCGAGGGGCGCGGCGCTGCTGTGCTGGTGGTGCCGTCGCTGGTCAACCGCGGCTATGTGCTGGACCTGACGGAGCGGCGCAGCTTCATGCGCTATCTGGCGGCGCGCGGCTTCCGGCCGTTCCTGGTGGACTGGGACGCGCCGGGAGACGACGAGCGCGACTTCGGCTGCACGGAGTACGTTCACGACCGCCTGTCGCCGCTGGTGGACGCCGTGCGGGCGGAGACGGGGGCGGAGAAGATCATCGTCGTCGGCTACTGCATGGGCGGCACCCTGTCGCTGCCGCTGGCCCAGGCGCGGCCCGACGCCGTGGGCGCCCTGGTGACGCTGGCCGCACCCTGGGACTTCCACGCCGGCAGCCGCCGCCAGCAGCGCGTCATGGCCGCCCTGGGCGATGCCATGGGCAACGTGGTGGACGTCCATGGCGTGCTGCCCGTCGACCTGCTGCAAAGCCTGTTCGCCACGCTGGACCCCGGCGGCATCCCGCGCAAGTTCCGCGCCTTCGACCGCATGCGTCCGCGCAGCGCCAAGGCCCGCGACTTCGTGGCGCTGGAGGACTGGCTCAACGACGGGGTGGCCCTGGCCGGGCCGCTGGCGCGCGAGACCCTGTTCGGCTGGTACGCCGACAACGGTCCCGGCCGCGGCGCCTGGACGGTCGGTGATTCGGTGGTGGACCCGGGACGCATTGCGGCCCAGACTCTGGTTGTCGTGCCGTCGCGGGACCGCATCGTGCCGCCCGAATCCGCCGAGGCGCTGCTGGCGGCCTGCCCGAAGGCGCAGGGCATGAAGGTGCCGCTGGGCCACGTCGGCATGATGACCGGGCGGCGCGCCGGAACGCTGGTCTATGGCCCGCTGGCGCGCTGGATGGGCCGTTCGGCGCGTCGATTCGCGGCGTGACGCGCCGTGGGGGCGCATGTGATGCTCATGTTGCAGCGCGAAAGAGCGTTTGCCCGCGCCGGTTCGTGCCGGTATCATGCCGCCGCCTTTCCGGGTAGGCCGGAGGCAGCGGCCGGGACGACCGAGGGCGCGCGGCAACCGGCAAGGGTTGGACTCAGGGAGAAATCGTCATGACCGATATCGTCGTCGTCAGTGCCTGCCGTACCGCCATCGGCAGCTTCGCCGGCCAGTTCGCCAACACGCCCGCCGCCAAGCTGGGCGAGATCGCCATCAAGGAGGCGATGAACCGCGCCCAGGTCGACGCCAAGGAGGTGTCCGAGGTCATCATGGGCCAGGTGCTGACCGCCGGCCTCGGCCAGAACCCGGCCCGTCAGGCCGCCGTCGCCGCCGGCATCGACGAGTCCACCCCGGCCTACCTGATGAACCAGGTCTGCGGCTCGGGCCTGCGCACCATCGCGGCCGGCGTCGCCAACATCAAGGCGGGCCTGTCCGACATCGTGGTCGCCGGCGGCATGGAGAACATGAGCCTGTCGCCGCACACCATGCACATGCGCAACGGCGTCAAGATGGGTCCGGCCGAAATGGTCGACACCATGATCAAGGACGGCCTGTGGTGCGCCTTCAACGGCTACCACATGGGCAACACCGCCGAGAACGTGGCACAGAAGTGGCAGATCACCCGCGAGGAGCAGGACGAGTTCGCCACCGCCTCGCAGAACAAGGCGGAAGAAGCCATCAAGTCCGGTCGCTTCAAGGACGAGATCGTCCCCGTCACCGTCAAGGTGAAGAAGGAAGAGAAGCAGGTCGACACCGATGAATTCCCGCGGGCCGGCGTCACCATTGACGCGCTGGGCAAGCTGCGTCCGGCGTTCTCCAAGGAAGGTTCGGTGACCGCCGGCAACGCGTCCGGCATCAACGACGGTGCGGCCGCCGTGGTGCTGATGACCGCCGAGGAAGCCGCCAAGCGCGGCCTGACGCCGCTGGCGACCATCAAGTCCTTCGCCTCGGTGGGCGTCGACCCGGCCTACATGGGCACGGGCCCCATCCCGTCGTCGCGCAAGGCGCTCGACCTGGCCGGCTGGTCGGTGGACGACCTGGACCTGATCGAGGCCAACGAGGCCTTCGCCGCCCAGGCGTTGGCGGTCAACAAGGACATGGGCTGGGATACCGCCAAGGTGAACGTCAACGGCGGCGCCATCTCGCTGGGCCACCCCATCGGCGCCTCGGGTACCCGCGTCTTCGTCACCCTGCTGCACGAGATGCAGAAGCGCGACGCCAAGAAGGGCCTCGCCACGCTGTGCATCGGCGGCGGCATGGGCATCGCCCTGACCGTGGAGCGCTAAGCGCGCCCCGGCGCCGGCAACGGCGACCTCAAAGGAAAAGCCCCCGGGTTGCGGACCGGGGGCTTTTTCATGCCGGGCGGAAGGTGACGCGGCCGCCCGTCAGGTGCCCAGCGCCCTCAGCGCCGCGTCGTCGCGGATCTCGATGCGGCCGCGCGACAGGGCGACCCAGCCGCGCCGTTCGAATTCCTTGAGCTGGCGGCTGACCACCTCGCGCGCCGTGCCCAGTTCGGTGGCGAGCGCCTGGTGCGTGGTGGTCACGGTGGCGTGGCCGTCGCGGCGGGCGTGGGCGCGCAGGGCCTGGGCCAGGCGCATGTCGACCCGCCCGAAGGCCACTTCCTCGATCAGCATGAGCAGGTCGGCGATGCGCCCGGCGTAGACGGTGAAGACGAAGCGGCGGAAGGCCGGGCTGGCGTCCAGCAGCGCCTGGAAGGCGGCGGCCGACAGCACGGCGGCCTTCACCGGCGTCTCGGCCACGCCTTCCGCGCCGTACTCGGCCGACGTCATCAGGCAGGCCGTCGTCAGCACGCAGGTCTGGCCGCGCTCCACCCGGTAGAGGACGATCTCGCGCCCCGATTCGGAAATCTTCTGCACCCGCACCGACCCGTCGAGCACCAGGACATAGGCCTGGCACTCCGACCCTTCCGAGAACAGCACGGTGCCCGGCGGCACCTCCATCACCCGCAGGGCGTCACGGAACACGCGCAGGCCCTCGCCGTCGATGGCGGCAAGCTCGGGGAAGGCGGTGCGGATGGCGGCCAGCGCCGTTTCGGTGTCCTGTGTCATGGAGCGCAGTGTGCCGCGCCGGATGCCTCGGGGAAAGCGGAAGATGCGTCCATCCTTAAGTGGGCCTGTTCGCGCCCGAGCCAAGGCGCCACTGTGGCGGCATGAGACAGTCGCCCGCCGCCGCTCCCGCCGCCTCGTCACCCGCCGCCGCCGAACCGTCGGCGCGGCATGTGCTGGTGGGCAGCCTGTGGGGAATCGGTGCGGCCCTGATCTGGGCGGGATGGATGGCGATCACGCGGCTGGGCGTCACCACCACGCTGACGGCCGCCGACCTGACCGTCCTGCGATTCGGCGTCGCCGGCCTGATCCTGGTGCCGGTCCTGTGGCGGGCGCGGCACCGCGTCGCCGCCGTGCCCTGGCCGCTTCTGGCGGGCATGGTGATGGGAGCCGGCGCGCCGTACTCCATGGTGCTGGGCTTCGGCCTGACCATGGCCCCGGCGGCCCATGCCGGCGCGCTGGTGCCCGGCACGCTGCCGCTGTTCACGGCGCTTCTTTCCGCCCTGTTCCTGGGCGAGGTGATCGCCCGCCGCGCCCGACTGGGGCTGGTGCTGATCGTTGCCGGCGCCCTGACCATCGGCGGCCTCGGCATCCTGACCGGCTGGCCGCAGGAGACGGCGGGCCATGCGGTGTTCCTGTGCGGCGCGGTGATGTGGGCCACCTTCACGGTCTGCATGCGCCGGGCCGCCCTGCCGCCGCTGGAGGCGGTGGCGGTGGTCTGCGTCGTCTCCGGCGTCCTGTTCACGCCGCTCTACCTGGCCCTGCCGCCCCAGGGCATTCCCACCGCGCCGGTGTGGGAGGTTTTGATGCAGGCCTTCTACCAGGGGGTGATGTCGGCGGTGGCGGCGCTGTTCTGCTTCAGCCGCGCCGTCGCCATGCTGGGGGCGGCCCGCGCGGCGGTGTTCGGGGCGCTGGTGCCGGTGCTGGTGTCGCTGCTGGGCATCCCGGTCCTGGGCGAATGGCCGACGCCGGGCGACATGGCGGGAATCGTCGCCGTGTCGCTGGGCGTGTTCCTGGCAAGCGGCGCGCGGCTGCCGCGCCGCCGGCGGCGCGGGGCGTCCTAGGCCCTGCCCTGTCCCTCGACCCCGTCCGCGGCGAGCAGCCGGCGCAGGCGCTCCAGGTCGGGCTCCACCGCCGCCGAGGCGCGGTCCTCCATGTCCCGATAGAGGGCCAGAACCTCGCGCCCCGCATCCGTCAGATGGGCTCCGCCGCCCTTCTGGCCGCCGGTGGCCGACTCGACCAGCGGCGCGGCGAAGTGGCGGTTGGTCTCGTCGACCAGCAGCCAGGCGCGGCGGTAGCTCATGCCCATGCGCCGCGCCGCCGCCGAGATGGACCCCAGCTCGTCGATGAGCGCCAGCAGGTCCATGCGGCCCGGCCCCAGCACCAGCTGCGCGCCGCGCTTGAAGCGCAGGCGCATGCGCAGGGTTTCGGAACCGGGCTGGTCGGTCATGGGGACGCGCCTCCCTCGGTCAGAAGCCCGCGACGCCGCCGTCGCCGCGCGGGTCGGCCGCGCCCTCGATGACGCCGTCGGGCCGCAGCACCAGAGCGCCGGCATGGCCCATCAGGTCGTCGAAGTCGCCGACCCGCGCAACCGTGTGGCCGGCGGCCTCCAGTGCTGCGACGAGGGCGGGGTCCATGCGGCTCTCCACCTTCAGGTCATGGCTCTCGCCTTCGTAGGAGCGGCCGAGCGCCCAGCGCGGGGCGGTAACGGCCGCCTGCAGCCCCGTTCCGAAGCGGGCGTAGCGGGTGAAGAGGGCCGCCTGCGTCTGCGGCTGGCCGTCGCCGCCCATGGTGCCGTAGACCATCACCCGGCCGTCGCGGAAGCGCGCCAGCGCCGGCGACAGGGTGTGGAAGGGCTTGCGGCCCGGCTTCATGACGCGCGGGCTGTCGGGGTCGAAATCGTAGGCGATGCCCCGGTTGTGCCACAGAAGCCCCGTCTCCGGCAGCACCACGCCCGAGCCGAAGGCGTGGTAGAGGCTCTGGATGAAGCTGACCGCCCGGCCCTCGCCGTCGACGCAGCCCATCCAGACCGTATCGCCGGGCGACGCCGGCAGCGGCCAGGGTATGGCCTGGCGCGGCATGATCTCGGCCGCCAGGCGGTCCAGCAGGTGGTCGGCCAGGAAGGTGGTGGCGTGCACCTGCATGGCGTGCGGGTCGGCCACATGCGTGTTGCGCACCCGGAAGGCCAGCTTGGTGGCCTCGACGATGCCGTGGATATGGGCGAAGCGCTCCGCCTGATCCGGTCCCACGTTCAGGCGCTCGAACAGGCCGAGGATCATGAGCGACGTCAGGCCCTGGGTGGGCGGCGGCGTGTTGTAGACCGTGCAGCCCTCCAGCCCCATGGACAGGGGCCGGCGGCGGATGCTGCGGTGGCGCGCCAGGTCGTCGGCCGTCAGCGGTGTTCCGGCGGCCGTCAGGTCGGCGGTCAGCGCCCGCCCGATGGCGCCGCGGTAGAAGTCGTCCAGCCCGTCACGCGCCAGGCCTTCAAGCGTGTGCGCCAGGGCGGGGTTCCTGTGCAGGCTGCCCTCGGCGGGAATGGAGCCGTCGGCGTTCAGGTAATGGGCGGCAAAACCCGGATGGTCTCGCAGCGCGTCGGCCCGGCGCAGCAGCGCGCGGTGATGGGCGCTGGAGACCGGCACGCCCTCGCGCGCGTGCCACACCGCGTCCTCCACCAGGCGCTCCAGGCTCATGCGGCCTTCCCAGCGGGCGGAGACGTCCAGGGCCGACTGCCACCCCGAGACGGTACCCGCGACCGTGGCCGCCGCCAGCGGGCCGGTGCCCGGCACCGCCGTCAGGCCTTGCGCATGGTAGGTCTCGGGCATGGCATGCCGGCCGGCGGCGCCGCTGCCGTCGATGGAGACGACGGGGCGCCCGGGTTCCGAGATCAGCCAGAAGCCGTCCCCGCCCAGGCCGTTCATGTGGGGGTAGACCACCGCGCAGGTCGCGGCGGCGGCAATCATGGCTTCCACGGCGTTGCCGCCGTCGCGCAGCACGGCGGCGCCCGCCTGGGCCGCCAGGGCGTGGGGCGCGGTCACCATGCCCCGTCGCGCGTAGGTGGTGTGTATCATGCGTCGTCCGGTCTCATGAGGCTGGCGCCATTCTTGAGAAAGAACCTTGTCGGGTAAAGACCTTATACGGTCGAATCCGCCATCCGGCCCCTTGCGCGGGCACGGGCGCGGGCAACGTGGGTGCCATTCGCCTTGCCCAAGGGTGGGCGTTCGGTATAAACCTCGCGCCCAAATTTCTCCGACCGCCCCGGATTCCCTATCGCGCAGGACCAACCCTCATGACCGACGGCGACTACACCGCGAACGTCTACATTCCCATCGCATGGGAACTTTTCCACCGCGACACCCGCGCGCTGGCGCACAAGCTGGTGGAGGCCGACCTGGGCCCGCTGAAGGGCATCGTCGCCATCACCCGCGGCGGCCTGATCCCCGCGTCCATCCTGGCGCGCGAGCTGGACGTGCGGCTGATCGACACGGTCGGCGTCGTCACCTATGACGACCGCGTGCGCGGCGAACCGCGCGTCGTGAAGAAGCCTGACGACATGGTGGGCGACGGCGAAGGCTGGCTGATCGTCGACGACCTGGTCGACAGCGGCGTCACCGCCCGCGTGGTCAAGGACCTGCTGCCCAAGGCGCACCTGGCGACCGTCTACGCCAAGCCCGCCGGCCAGGACGAGGCCCACACCTTCGCCGTGCCGGTGAAGCAGGACGTGTGGCTGCTGTTCCCCTGGGATGCCGAACTCAAGCCCAACGAGCCGCTCGCGCGCCAGGGCCGCAACCCGAAGTAAGGCGGGCCATTCTTGAAGGTGTCACGGACCGCCGTCGGATTCCGCATCGGCGGCGCTTGATCCTGCGCGTAACCCTGCCATATTACCCGATAACGGTTTTCTGCCATTAGAGGAATGACCATGGCGCTCAACCCCGAACGCTCTTACGGCGCCCGCACAGGTGCCGAGGCGCGGGCCGATATCGACCAGGGCCTGCGCAGCTACATGCTGAAGGTCTACAACTACATGGCGTCGGGCGTCGCCCTGACGGGCATCGTCGCCATGCTGTCCAACCCGCAGTCGTCCTTCGGACTCCTCGCCCCGATCTTCTACGCTGAGGTCGCGCCGGACGTCTTCCAGGCGAACCTGCTGCTGTGGGTGTCCATGTTCGCGGCCATCGGCATGGTGTTCTTCATGTCGTTCCGCATCGGCAAGATGTCGCCGGCCACGGCCCAGGCGGTGTTCTGGGGCTATGCCGCGCTGAACGGCGTGTGGATGTCGGGCCTGTTCCTGACCTACACGGACATGTCGATCACGCGGGTGTTCTTCATTGCCGCCGGCGCCTTCGCGGGCCTCAGCCTGTGGGGCTACACCACCAAGCGCGACCTGACGGCCATGGGTTCGTTCCTGATGATCGGCCTGATCGGCCTCATCATCGCCATGGTGGTCAACATCTTCCTGCAGAGCCCGATGATGATGTTCGTCATCTCGGCCGCCGGTGTCCTGATCTTCGCGGGCCTGACCGCCTACGACACGCAGAAGATCAAGGACATGTACATCGAGGGCGAGCACGAGGGCACCGCGTCGAAGAAGGCCATCATGGGCGCCCTGGCGCTGTACCTGGACTTCATCAACCTGTTCATCATGCTGCTCCACCTGTTCGGCGAGCGCCGCTGATGACCCGCCCGGCCCCCGGGCCGGTCGGACGGTAAAGGAAACGCCCCGAGGCTTCGGCTTCGGGGCGTTTTTCGTTGCTCCGGTGGCGGGGGTGCTGGCTGAGGTGCTGCGGCGTCATTGGCTGGTGGTTGTTTGGGGGAACCACCAAGACACCAAGACAGCGCGCGCAGGCGCGCCATCACTCTTCTGTCAGCCCCTATTGCCCGTTTTTCGGCAAGAGAAATGAAAAGGAACCGAGGGAGCGCGAGGGAGCCCGTGGCTCCCTCGCATTTCATTCCGGCGCAGCCGGAAAGCCTTGGCGCCTTGGTGCCTTGCTGTTTCTCATCTCCACCATCAACACGGAGCACGGCGTCCCGTACCCCTCACCGCGCCACGATCTTCACCATGTCCCCCGGCCGCAGGCCGTCGTTCAGCTGCATGTCGTTGAGCAGGCGGAACCACTCGTCGTTCCAGCGGCCGTAGGGCAGGCCGGCGGACAGGCCACGCACGGTGTCGCCCGGCCGCACCTCGGTCACCAGCAGGCGCAGGGGCTCCACCTCGGCGGCCTCGGCGGGGCTGAGGTGGCGGATGGAGTAGGTGGTGCGGCGGAAGCCCTCGTCGAACCGGCCGAAGGCATTGGGCGGGGCCAGGAACAGGAAGCGGATCATGCGCCCACGCTGGGCGGCCGGCAGCACCACCGCCTGCGCCCGCATGGGGCCCTGGCGGCTTTGCACCTGCAGGGCGGCGGTGGCGGCGGGCAGGCCGTTCACGCGGATGCGCTCCAGGTTCATGACGCGCGCGCCCCGCATCCAGCCGCGCAGGTAGTCGGCCGGATCATCGGTGCGGCTGGCGCCCATGTCCATGACGATGGCCGCGCCCTCGGGGTGCTGGGCGACCACCTTGTCGGGCGCGTTCATCAGGCGGAAGCCGTCCGGCACCTCGTAGGCGAAGCGCAAGTCGGGATGAACGAAGCGCTGCCCCAGCACCAGCCCCTGCTCGGGGTCGTCGCCGAACAGCATGCCGCTGATGGTGTTGAGGTAGGCCTCGCGCGCCACCACCGGGTCGGCCGGGCGCGCGGCCTCGGCCAGTTGCATGGCCTGCTGCACGCGCTCCACGCTGCGGGGGTGGGTCGCCATGATGTTGTACTGGTCCACCGCCGCCGGATCGCGGCCCATCATGCGGGCGTCCAGCCGCGCCTGATCGCCCAGCGTGGCCAGGAACGTCGTCATGGCGTCGGGGTCGTAGCCGGCCCGCGTCATGTACCGCACGCCCAGCATGTCCGCTTCCAGCTCCTGCTCGCGGGAATAGCTCTGCAGGTAGGCCTGGGCGCCGAAGGAGGCCAGGTTGGCGATCTCGGAGCTTCCCGTCACCGCCCCCAGCAGCACCGCGCCCAGCTGCGCCACCATGCCCGCGCCCTGGCGCTCGGCCGAGTGGCGGGCGGTGACGTGGCCCATCTCGTGCGCCACCACACCGGCCACCTCCGCCTCGTTCGATGCCATGGCCAGCAGGCCGCGGGTCAGCGTGATCTTGCCGCCCGGCAGCGCGAAGGCGTTGACGATCGGCGTGTTGGCGATGGTGATCTCGTACGGAAGGTCCGGGTACTCCGTATAGGGCACCATGCGCCGCAGGATGCCGTCCACGTAGGCCTGCAGGCGACGGTCCTCGTAGGCGCCGCCGAAGGCTTCCAGCAGCTTGGGGTGCTCGCGCCGGCCGACGGCGACGTCGTCGGAGATGTCGGAAAAGCCCGTGAAGCTGGACCGGCCGGTGGCGGGGTTCTGGGCGCAGCCGGCCAGACCGGCGGCGGCCACCGCCGCCATGCCGCCCGCCAGCACCGCGCGGCGGCTCAGGCGCGGCAGCCCGAGGCCGCAGCCGCAGGCGCCGTGGTGCACGGCATGATCATGCAAATCGTGGCGGGATGCCATGGTCGACCCTCCCTCCCTGTCCTTGACGGCCCGTTCCCGTGGAAAACGGTGCAGGGGGGTCAGGCGATGCGCGTGCCGCCGGGGTTCTTGTCGGGCGTAAAGGCGTTGAAGGTGATAAGGGTAAAGGTATCCTTCACGTTGGGCAGGGTCTGCACCTTCTCGGTGACGAAGCGGCCGACGTCGGTGCCGTCGTCCACGTAGAACTTGGCGAGCAGGTCGTAGGAGCCCGAGGTGGAATAGATTTCGGAAATCTGCTCGATCTCCTCGACGGCCCGCTCGGCAACCTGATAGGCCTTGCCAAGCTCACACTTGATCATGACGAAAACCGCGCGCATGACGATGGGTATCCCTTTGATGATGCACGGACTCCGGCCCCTCTGGGCAGGGATGCGCATGGTAGGCGCGATGTGTGGCGCGATCAAGGCGGGGCGCCCGCCCGTGGTGATCGCCCTGCTGCTCGCGGCCCTGGCCGTCCCGGCCGCACCCGCCGCCGCGTCGGAGCTGGAGCGGCTGGGGCCGGCGCTCAGGGACGCGGGCACGGCCGCGGTGGTCGAGGTGATAGACGGCGACACGGTGGTGCTCGACGACGGGCGCGAGGTGCGCTTCGTCGGCATCCAGGCGCCCAAGCTGCCGCTCGGCCGGCCGGGGTTCGAGGAATGGCCGCTGGCACCCGAGGCCCGCGCGGAAGTCGCCGGCATGATCGCCGGCGAGGCCGTCGCCGTGCGCCCCGGCGCCACCGAACGCGACCGCCACGGCCGCGTGCTCGCCCACCTGTTCCGCCTGCGCGACGGCCTGTGGGTGCAGGGGGCCATGCTGCGGCGCGGGCTGGCGCGGGTCTACACCTTCCCCGACAACCGCCTGCTGGCAGAGGAGATGCTGGCGGCGGAGGCCGAGGCGCGGCGCGCGGTGCGCGGCATCTGGGCGCTGGACTGGTACGCCGTGCGCGACGCTGAACGGCTGGCGCAACGGCGCGGCCCCGTGCCCGACGGTTTTTTTCTGGTGCGAGGAACGGTGCGGGATGTGGCGCGGGTGCGCGGGACGACCTACCTGAACTTCGGGCCGGATTGGCGCACCGACTTCACGGTCAGCATCGACTCCCGCGCCCGCCGCCTGTTCGAGGACGCCGGCGTGGACCTGGAGGCGCTGGAAGGCCGCGAGGTGCTCGCGCGGGGGTGGATTCGCAGTCGCAACGGGCCCATGATCGAGGCGACGCACCCCGAGCAGCTCCAGACCGACCCGGCCCTGGTGCGCGCCCGCAAGGAGGATTGATGAACAAGGACCGTGCCCGCCTCGCCTCCGCCGCCGATGCCGGCGAGGACGTTCTGTTTCCGCCGATCGAGGCGCGGGCCTGCGGCCACCTCGCGGTGTCGCGTCCCCACAGGCTGTACTGGGAGGAGAGCGGCAATCCGAACGGCGTCCCGGTGGTCTTCCTGCACGGCGGCCCGGGCGGCGGCTGCGGGCCGGCCTTCCGGCGGTTTTTCGACCCGTCCTTCTGGCGCATCATCCTGTTTGACCAGCGCGGCGCCGGGCGCTCGACGCCTTTTGCCGACGTTACCGACAACACGACACAGCACCTGATCGACGACATCGAGGCCCTGCGGGCCTACCTGGAGGTCGACCGCTGGGCCGTCTTCGGCGGCTCGTGGGGCTCGACGCTGGCGCTGGCCTATGCCCAGGTGCACCCGCAGCGGGTGGTGGGCATGGTGTTGCGCGGCATCTTCCTGTGCACGGACCCCGAGATCGACTGGTTCCTGCACGGCATGGGACCGCAGTTCTTTCCCGAGGCCTACCGCGCCTTCACCGGGTTCCTGCCGGCGGAGGAGCGCGGCGATCTGCTGGGCAGCTACTACGCCCGCCTGACCGACCCCGACCCGGCCGTCCACGGTCCCGCCGCGCGGTCGTGGAGCGGGTTCGAGGAAGCGTGCTCGCGCCTCATTCCCTCGCGCGCGCCCATGCAGCCGCCGCCGGCCGGGGCCGCCAGCCCCCGCTCCGCCGAGCGCGCCGGCCGCATCACCGAGCCGACCCTGGCGCTGGCACGGCTGGAGGCGCACTACATGGTCAACCGCGGCTTCATGGATGCCGGCCAGCTCATGGACAACATGCACAGGCTTGGCGACATCCCCGTCACCATCGTCCAGGGCCGCTACGACATGGTCTGCCCCATCGGCACCGCCGACGCCGTGGCGCAAACGCTGAAGCGGCCCCGCTACGTCATCGTGCCCGACGCAGGCCATTCGGCGCTGGAGCCCGGCACCCGGCGCGCACTGCTGGAGGCCATGCAGGACCTCAAGGGGTCGCTGGCGCGCTGACGGCGGCGCGGCTATAACACGCGCCCTCTCCCTTCCGATTCGCTCAAGGACCGAGCCATGACCGACCGCCTGTCCGACGCCTCCGGCCTCAAGAGCCTGGGCCGCGAGACCCGCTTCGAGTACGACACCGCCAACGCGGACCTGCTGGAGCGCTTTCCCAATCCCATGAAGAGTGCGAAGGGCCGCAAGGTCATCAAGGTGGTGGCGCCCGAGTTCACCTCGCTCTGTCCCATGACCGGCCAGCCCGACTACGCCACGATCGTGCTGGAGTACTCGCCGCGCGACTGGTGCGTCGAAAGCAAGAGCTGGAAGCTCTATCTCATGTCGTTCCGCAACGTGGGCGAGTTCCACGAGGCCTGCGTCACCCGCATGCACAACGACCTGGTGGCCCTGCTGGACCCGGAATGGATGGTGATCGAGGGCCAGTTCACTCCGCGCGGCGGCATCAGCTTCTGGCCCCGCATCGAGTACACGCGGGAAGGCTGACCGCCAACACCCCGGAAAAAGGAAAAGCGGACTTCCGGAGGGGTCCAGAAGTCCGCTTTCAGTCCTTGCCGACCGGGTTCTCCCAAGGAGCCGAGTGGGGGCGGGCTCCTTGGATGCGGTGTGGGGTGCGGCGGAAGAAACCCGTCCCGCAAGGATCATGAGGGCATCCTACGCCGCCGCCCGCAAGAACGCGCGTGCGAAAAAGTTGACCATTCAACCAAAAAGCATACCGCGTATCCTCTTTGGTATATGCCGCCGCGTCGCCGGGGCGTGTTGAAGCCTTGCGCGCCGGCGCGGGTCGGGGCACTGTCCCGCGTCATGACGATCCTCGCCCTGGAGATACCCTACCGCGATCCGCTGGCGGCCATCGCGCCCCTGGCGGCGGAGCCGGGTGCGGTGCTGCTGGATGCGGCGGCGCCCCGTGATCCGCGCGGCCGGTATGCCTATGTCTGCGCCCGGCCGCGCGCGCTGGAGCGCCTGAGCCTTGGTGCGGGCGACCCCTTCGCCGCCCTGGACGCCCTGCGGCCGGAACACCGCCCCGCCCTGCCCGGCCTGCCACCCTTCCAGACGGGCGTGGTGGCGCTGCTGGGCTACGAGCTGGGCGGCGCGGTCGAAAGCCTGCCCGCCCCGGCGCCCGACGACCTGGCCCTGCCCGACCTGTGGGCGGCGCGCTACGACACCATGGCCGCCTTCGACACCGTCGCGCGCCGCGCCTGGGTGGTCTCGGCCGAGAGTGAGAACGCCGCCCGCGCTTTCGCCGGCCTGCTCGCGCCGCCTGACGCGCCGCCCCTGCCGCCCCCAGTGGCGACGCCGGTGCCCTGGCGGCCGGAACGCCGCCGAACGGAGCACGAGGATGCCGTTGGCCGGGCCATCGCCTACATCCACGCGGGCGACATCTTCCAGGCCAACATCACGCAGCGGTTCCTGGGGGAGATGCCGGCGGGGCTGCCGGCCTTCGACCTCTACCGCCGCCTGCGTGCATGCTCTCCGGCGCCTTTCGCCGCCTGGATGGCGCTGGGCGACGGCGCGGCCATCGCCTCGGCCTCGCCGGAGCGGTTCCTGTCGCTCGACGCCGCCGGGCGCGTCGAAACCCGCCCCATCAAGGGCACCGCCCCGCGCGGCGCCACGCCGGAGGAGGACGCCGTCAACGCCGCCGGGCTGACCCGCAGCGTCAAGGACCGGGCGGAGAACCTGATGATCGTCGACCTCCTGCGCAACGACATCGGCCGCGTTTGCGCCACCGGCTCGGTCAAGGTGCCGGCGCTGGCGGCGCTGGAGACCTTCGCCAGCGTCCATCACCTGGTGTCGGAGGTGGAGGGGCGGCTCGCTGCGGGCCGGTCGGCGGTCGACCTTCTGCGCGCCTGCTTCCCCGGCGGGTCCATCACCGGCGCGCCCAAGGTGCGGGCCATGGAAATCATCGCCGAGCTGGAACCGGCGCGGCGCGGGCCCTATTGCGGGTCCATCGCCTGGATCGGCGCCGACGGAGCGATGGACTCCAGCATCGTCATCCGCACCCTGTGCATCGGCGCGGGCGGCCGGGTGGCCGCCCAGGCGGGCGGAGGCATCGTCGCCGACAGCATCCCGGCGGCCGAGTACGAGGAAAGCCTGACCAAGGCGGCGGCGCTGCTGCGCGCCCTGGACGGAGGCCTCAAGCGGTGATCGTGTGGCTGAACGGGGCGCTCCTGCCGGTGGACGAGGCCTGCATCGCGCCTAGCGACCGGGGCTTCACGCTTGGCGACGGCCTGTTCGAGACGATGCGGGCGGAGGCCGGGACGGTGCTGCGCCGCGACCGCCACTTGGCGCGGCTGCGCAGCGGGGCGGCCGTGCTCGGCATTCCCGTGCCGCTGGACGATGCCGGGCTGGCCGGAGCCCTGACGGCGGTGCTGACGGCCAACGATCTGGCGCAGGCGCCGGCGGCGGTTCTGCGGCTGGAACTGACGCGCGGCCCGGCGCCCGGCGGCCTCGCTCCGCCGGCGGAGCCCAGCCCCACCCTGCTGGTCACCACCCGCGCCGCACCCGCCGCCGCGCCGGCGCCCGTCCGTCTGGTGACGGCGCGCGGCACCCGGCGCAACGAGCATTCGCCCCTGTCGCGCATCAAGCACCTGGGCTACGGCGACATGATTCTCGCCCACCGCGAGGCATCGGGCAGCGGAGCGGATGACGCGATCGTTCTCAATACGGCCGGTCACGTTGCCGAAACCACCATCTCGAACGTATTTCTGGAGGTGGACGGTGCCTGGGTAACGCCGCCGGTGACGGACGGCGCCCTGCCCGGCACCCGCCGCGCCGCCCTGCTGGACGCGGGCGTGGCGGCCGAGGCGACGGTGACCCTGGCGATGCTGGCCCGCGCCCGGCGGGCGGTGTTGAGCAACGCCAACGGCCTGCGCCCCGTGGCGTCCATCGACGGCCGGTGTCTGAGCCTTGAGGAGGTGCCCGCGCCATGGCGCTGACCATCGAGCAGTCGGTCGACATCGCCGCACCCAGCGGCACGGTGTGGCGCGTGCTTGCGGATACCGACTCCTACGCCACCTGGAACCCCTTCATCCAGAGCCTGTCCGGCCGTCTTGAGCCGGGTGCGCGGCTGACGGCGCGGATCTGCCTGCCGGGGCGTCCGCCCATCGTCTTCCGGCCCCGTGTGCTGGTCGCGACGCCCGACCGGGAACTGCGCTGGCTGGGGCGCATGGCACTGCCGGGGCTGTTCGACGGCGAACACTGGTTCACCATCTCGCCGCGCACGCCGTCCACCTGCCGCTTCACGCAGGGCGAATGCTTCCGCGGGCTGCTGGTGCCGGCCTTCACCCGCACCCTGCCGGAAACCACCGCCGGCGCCTTCCGCGCCATGAACCAGGCGCTGAAGCAGCGGGCGGAGGCGCTGTGGTAGGGGCGGGCGCCGCGCCGCCTCGTATCAGACGAAACGGGGCCCGTGGGTCCACACCACCAGCGACCGGCGGATGCCGCGCGTGACCGGCGCGACGCGGTGCAGGGCATAACTGGGAAAGGCGATGGCGGTGCCGCGGTCGCTCGGGGCGGCTTCCGGCTCGCCGCGCGTGTTCAGTTCCAGCGCACCGCCGTCGTAGTCGGCGGGGTCGGAAAGCTGCACCGTCAGGCTGAGCTTACGGCTTTGGGGGATGCCGCGGCCGCCGATGTCGGAATGCCAGTCGTAGAAGCCGGCCACCTCGGACCGGTATTCGGTAAGCTGGATTTCCTCGTCGAAGCCCGTCAGCGCGAAGCCGAACACCTCTCGGTTGACGTCGGCCACCGCGCGGGTCAGGCGGGCGGCGATCCAGGCGGTGTCCGGGGCGTCGTGGTCCAGCCAGACGATGTGCGACCGGCGCACCGCGCTGGTGCTGACGCCGTTGACGAGGCCCGCCGCCTCGGCGGCCAGGCGGTCGCGCAGGGCGACGATGCGGTCGCAGTCCTCGGCGCTGAACACGCCCGGGACGGCGACCCATCCCCGCGGCTCGGCGCGCACGGGCGCCAGGCGGTCCACGGGGTCTGCGGCGGCCGGCGGCCCCCACGGCAGGACACGCTCCATCGCGCCTCCCTTTCCTGTCAGGCGTTGATGCGGAAGACGGGATGTAGCAGGAATCGCAGGAATTGCGAGTCCGGAAACGACAACGGCCGCCTCCTGGGGAGCGGCCGGTCCGGAAAACTCGGGTTTCGAAGATGGGGCCCGCCCCGCATCGGGCGGCCGCGTCCGGGAAGGACGGCCGCCGGCGGGGCGAGAGGGCTGCGTCAGCCCACCATGTCCGCCACGATGCGGCGGATGTCTTCAGGCGACAGGGACGTGCCGGTGCTCATGCCCTTGCCCGGCTCGGGGCGGGCGTTGGCACGCGCGGCGACGGCCGCTTCGCGGGCGACGGCGTGGGAGTGGCGAACGTCAGCGCTCCGATGTTCCATCATGTGCATTATCGTTATCCTTCGTTGTTGTTTTTCGGTACTGGCCGCGACGGGCTTGCGCAGAGTCGATCCCGGAGATGTACCCGGATCGTCCGCCCGTTTTCCATCGCGGTACTGTTAAAGTTAGGCGTCGGAAACGCGTCCGACAAGTGTCCATGCGGTGACCCGGCACACCCAAAGGTGAGGCTTTCCAGGCCCTTGGACGGGTTTGTGAACGAACGCTGTCCAACCGGACAGGGTTCGCATGTTCAGGCGGAGGCGGTCCGGGCCGCCGGGCCTTCGATGTCTTCACCCGGTTCGGAATCGGCATCCCACGCACTTTTCTTGCGGTAGATGGTCGACGCCGAAATGCCGAGTGCCGCGGCCGCCCGCGGGATGTTTCCGTCGCAGGCGGCAATGGCCGTCTCGATGGTTTCCTTCTCCACCTGCCACAGCGGCTTGATGCCCGGGCCCGTGCCGCCCGCCGCGGCGTCCGCGGCTTCGGCCGGTTCCACCGGGGCGGGCGCGGCCGCATGCGGCGGCGTCGCGCGGATGACCTGTCCGGGCAGGCTGCCGGTGGCGTTCACCGGCGGCGGCAGCATTTCAGCCGCCATCAGCTTTCCGTCGTTGAGGACGACGGCGTTGAGGATCACGTTCTGCAACTGGCGCACGTTGCCGGGCCAGGGGTAGCGCAGAAGCAGGTCCTCGGCCTCGGCGGTGAAGCCCTCGAAGCCCTTGCCCTCGCGGGCGGCGTCGATGCGCAGCAGGGTCCGCGCAATCTCCACCACGTCGCCCTCGCGCTCGCGCAGGGGCGGCAGGTGCAGGGGAATGACGTGGAGGCGGTAGTAGAGGTCCTCGCGGAAGTTGCCGTCCTCGACCTCTTTCAGCGGGTCCCGGTTGGTGGCGCAGACGATACGGACGTCGGCCTTCTCCACCTGCTCTCCGCCGACCCGCATATAGGTACCCGTCTGCAGGAAGCGCAAGAGCTTGGTCTGCAATTGCGGTTCCATTTCGCAGATTTCGTCGAGGAACAGCGTGCCGCCCTCGGCCCGCCTGGCGGCGCCGTCGCGCGACGACACGGCACCCGTGAAGGCGCCTTTGACGTGGCCGAAGATCTCGCTTTCCATCAGCCCGTGCGGGATGGCGCCACAGTTGATGGCGACGAACGGACCGTTGGCGCGCTTGGACTGCTTGTGCAGGGCTTCCGCCGCCAGTTCCTTGCCGGTGCCGCTCTCGCCGGTGATGAACACGGTCGCCTGTGTCGGGCCGGCCGCCTGAATGATGCGGTAAACCGACTGCATGGCCAGGGAGGCGCCGATGAAGCCGTGGAAGGTGGCGCGACCGAAGTCGTCCTTCAGTTCCTGCACCTGGGCCTTGAGCGTCTGGCGCTCCAGGGCGTTTTCCAGCGTGACCTTCAGGCGGTCGGCGTTGAAGGGTTTGACCAGGAAATCGTCGGCCCCGGCCTGCATGGCCTCCACCGCCATGCCGATGGAGCCGTAGGCGGTGGCGACCACCACCACGACCGGCAGTTCCTGGCGGCGGATGTGGGCCAGGATGTCCAGCCCGCTCATGTCCGGCAGGCGCACGTCCAGCAGCACCGCGTCGGGCAGCGACCGCTCCAGCGCCGCCAGGCCGGCTGCGCCGCTTTCCGCATGATCGACGTCGAAACCGGCCTGCGACAGGAAGGCTTCGGTCATGCGCGCGACGGAGAGGGTGTCCTCGACCATCAGCACGCGCGTGTTTGACTTTCCGCCCATATGCCGCTTCCCCCTGCGACCCAAACGAACCGTGGCGGCGGGATTTTTGTTTCCGCCCCTGCCTATCGAAGCCGCCCTAAGGCTTTCGTGTCAAGCATCGCGCAAAACGGGGCGCACCGTCCGGGCGTTCAAAAGGCATCGAAAAGCCGATCCACCGTCCGGACCCCCGCAGAGCCGCATGCCCGCGACCCTACTCCGCCGCCTCGCCGCCGTCCTGCTTGCCGCCCTTCTGGCAGCCTGTCTTGCCGTCTCCGCCCAGGCCCAGGGCGGCGGTGCCGTGCCAGGCCCGGCCGCGGCCGCCGACGGCGCGCGGGGCGGCGACGGCACGCCGCCGGCCGAGGAAGACAGCGACGAACGCTCCAGCGCCGCCCGCAAGCTGTGGCGCCCGATGGACACCCTGAATCCCGGCCTGCCCGAGCCCGAGACGCCCCTGACCCTGGCGACGCCGCGCGCGGCGCTGGCCAACTTCATGGATGCGGCCGAAGGCCGCGACTACGTGCGCGCCGCCAACGCCCTGGACCTGGGTTTCCTGCGCGAGGACCGGCAGGCGGGCCGCGGGCCGGTGCTGGCGCGCCAGCTTCACTACCTGCTGGACCGCAAGGTGGGGATCGAGTGGCGCGACATTCCCGACCGCCGCGACGGCGCCCGCACCGGTACCGGCAACGCGAACACCCCCTCCAGCGCGCCCGAACCCCGCCGCTATATCGAAGTGGCGGAGCTGATGCTCGACAGCCGGCCGGTATCCCTGCAGCTGGAGCGGGTGAAGCCGTCGGGGGCCGAGCCGGTGTGGGTCTTTCCCGCATCCACCGTCGAGGCGGTGCCCGGCCTCTACGCCGAGCACGGCCCCGGTATCCTGCAGCGGCAGATGCCCCGCGTGCTGACCGACAACATGTTCATCGACGTGCCGGTGTGGGAGTGGGCGGCGCTGATCGTCTTCGCCACGGCCTGCATCCTGCTGGGCTGGCTGGTGCGCACGGTGCTCAGCCAGTTCTGGTGGCGACCGTCGGACGCCGCCTGGACCGAGGGACTGACGCGCCACATCTCCACCCCGCTGATCCTTCTGGTGTCGCTGCTGGTCTTCAAGGGGCTGATCGGCTCGCTGCTCAGCCTGACCGGGCCGATCCTGCGCGTCATCGACGAGGTGACGCTGGCGCTTGTCGTCCTGGCCGGGACATGGCTGGCGATCCGGCTGGTGGTGCATTTCGCCGACAAGTTCGGCACGCCCTTCCTGTCCCGCAGCGAGAGCGAGGACGACCCCGAGGCCCGCCGCCGCCTGACACAGATCAGCGTCGGCAAGCGCATCGCCGTCTTCATCGTCATCATCGCCGGCGTCGGCATGGGGTTGAGCTACTACGAGGGCAGCGCCACGGTGGGGCTGTCGTTCCTGTTCTCGGCCGGGGCGTTTTCGATCATCCTCGGCATCGCGGCGCAGTCGGTGCTGTCGAACATTCTGTCGGGCATCCAGATCGCGGTGACCGAGCCCGTGCGCATCGGCGACAACGTGGTGTTCGAAGGCGACTGGGGATGGGTGGAGGAAATCACCTACACCTACGTCACCATCCGCACCTGGGACAAACGGCGGGTGGTCATCCCGCACACCTACTTCCTGTCCAAGCCGGTGGAGAACTGGTCCAAGACGGCGCCGCAGATGATCATGCCCATCTATCTCTACGCCGACTACCGCCTGCCGGTGGACAAGCTGCGGAAGAAGCTGGGCGAAATTCTGGAGAGCAAGAAGGACTGGGACCGGTCCTCGCCGCCGGCGCTGTACGTCACCAATGTCAGCGACGAGGCCATGGAGGTGCGCGCCCTGGTCTCGGCCCGCGATCCGCTGACGGCGTGGTACCTGCACGCCGAGGTGCGCGAGGACCTGATGGCCTATCTGCAGGGGCTGGAGAACGGCCGCTACCTGCCGCGCCGCCGCATCCAGCCGACGGACGCCGAGGGCTCCGTCCTGGGGCTGGCGCCCGGCGGGCCCGACAGCGATCCGGCGCGGGAGGCGGGCTCCGGCCGCCGCCTGACCGAGGAGGAGAAGGCCGCCGCCGCCGGCGACCCGGAAGCCACCGGCGAACCGACGCCCGAGGACCTGGAGCAGGAAGACGGCGAGGCCAAACAGGCAGAGGACGGCGCGGCCGCCAAGGCCGCCGGCGCCGAGACCGCGCCGGCGCCACGGAAAACCGGCAGCGACCGCTAGGCCGCCGCCGGATCGGGCGTCGTCTGGTGCGGCGTCGGCGCGCGTCCTGGGCCGGGGATCAGGCCGCCGCGGTGGTCTCGTGCTGGGTCAGCAGGGCGTAAAGCCCCTCGGCCGTGTCGGTGCCGCGCAGCTTCTCGCAGACACCACGGTCGCGCAGCAGGCGCGAGATGCGGGCCAGGGCCTTCAGGTGGTCCGCCCCGGCGGTTTCCGGCGCCAGAAGCAGGAACAACAGGTCGACGGGCTGCTCGTCGATGCTGTCGAAGTCGATGGGGCGGTCCAGGCGCGCGAACACGCCGTGCAGCTTGTCGAGCTGGGACAGCTTGCCGTGCGGGATGGCGATGCCGTTGCCCACGCCGGTCGTTCCCAGACGCTCGCGCTCCAGCAGGCAGTCGAAGATGGCGCGTTCGTGCAGGCCGTTGAGTTGCGCGGCGTGCTTCGCGATCTCCTGGAGCGCCTGCTTCTTGCTCGTCGCCTTCAGGTTGGGAATGACGGCTTCGGGGCTGAGCAGATCAGAGATCTCCATGCCGGTCCCTCGTCCAGAGTGCTGTTTCAAAAGTAAGACATCGGGTCCGGGGGCCGCCTTGCAAGCCGTCTCGCGACCTTGTGAGCAAGCGGGGTCCCGGCCGGGTGGTTCCTAGCACCGCCGGACGTCTTGTTTCCCGGTGGTGAGCGTGCCGCGACAGTCGGTATCGTTCCGGGTCTGCGCGGCCTTGTTCTCAAGGCGGCGGAAGGTAGGCCGTCGCAGAACCGAAGTCAAGCCGAACAATGCGGGCTTTGGCGAAAGATGTATGCAAATTCGCCAGGGTCAGGCCTGTGATAATTTCATCTTCTTTTCGCGCCTCCGCTGAACCGAGGATGGAATCCGCATCGCCTCACGATACTTGGCAACGGTTCGGCGGGCGATGTCGATCCCTTCCTTCTTCAAAAGATCGACGATGGTGTCATCCGAAAGAATGGCTTTGGGATCTTCGGCGTCGATCAGCGCACGAATCCGGTGACGCACCGCCTCCGCCGAATGGGCCTCGGCGCCATCCGAGCCGCCGATCGCCTGGGTGAAGAAGTACTTCAACTCGAAGATGCCGCGCGGGGTGGCGATGTACTTGTTGGATGTCACCCGGCTGACGGTGCTTTCGTGCATGTCGATGGCCGTCGCGATGTCGCGCAGGATCAGCGGCCGCAGCCCCGCGACGCCGCGCACGAAGAAGGCGTCCTGCTGGCGCACGATTTCCGTCGCCACCTTCAGGATGGTGTTGGCCCGCTGGTCCAGCGCCTTGACCAGCCAGTTGGCGGTCTGGAAGCTTTCCGCCAGGTAGCCCTTTTCCTCCTTGCCGCGCGCGGCCTTCGACACGGTGGCGAAATAGCGGCGGTTGACCAGCACGCGGGGCAGGGCCTCGCTGTTCAGCTCAACCAGCCAGCCGCCGTCGGGGGCGGCGCGCATGATGACGTCGGGGATGACCGGCTGGGCCGGCACATCGGCAAACCGCGAGGCCGGGCGCGGATCGCAGCTTCGGATGTCGGCGATCATCTCCACCAGGTCCTCGTGGTCGGCGCCGCACACCTTCATCAGCTGCGTCATGTCGCGCTTGGCCAGCAGGTCGAGCCGTGCCAGCAGGGCCTCCATGCAGGGGTCCAGGCGGTCCTTCTCGCGCAACTGGATGGCCAGGCATTCCGCCAGGTCGCGGGCGAACACGCCGGGCGGGTCGAAACGCTGCAGGCGCGCCAGCACGGCGTCCACACGGTCCACCGGCGCGCCCAGGGCCTCGGCCACCTCCGCCACCGGGGTCGCCAGGTATCCCGCCTCGTCCAGGCTGTCGATGAGCGCCTGGCCGATCAGCCGCTCGGGGCCGGGCGGGACGTCGACCGTCAACTGATCGACCAGATGGTCGCGCAGAGTCGTGGTGCCGGCGAGCGTGTTCTCGAAGCCGCCGTCGTCGTCCATGAAGTCGCGCCGGCCGCCCGCTCCGACGGCGGACCAGTCGCTCAGGCCCGGATCGGCGCCGCCCGCGCCCGCGTCCGCGCCGCCGCCCGCGTCGGCGTCGTACTCCTGGTAATCGGCGGAATTATCCACCTCCACGTCCAGCGGCGCCTCGCCCGTGGCCCCGCCTTCGCGGGCGTCCACCAGCAGGCCTTCGCCGGCGTCGCGGCGGTCGTCGTAGCGCTCGGCATCGGCGGCCCGGTCGCGCGCTTCGGCCCGCTCCAGAAGGGGGTTGCGCTCCAGCTCCTGCTCCACGTAGGTGGTCAGCTCCACGTTGGACAACTGCAGCAGCTTGATCGCCTGCTGCAGTTGCGGCGTCATCACCAGGGACTGGGTCTGCCGAAGGTGGAGGCTGGGCGCGAGAGACATGATGCGGCCGGCGTTCCGGGACCTAGAGACTGAACCGGTCGCCCAGGTACACCCGGCGCACACCTTCGTGCGCCACGATGTCGTCGGGCGTGCCTTCCATCATCACCTGGCCTTCATGCAGGATGTAGGCGCGGTCGATGATGTCCAGCGTTTCACGGACGTTGTGGTCGGTGATCAGAACCCCGATTCCGCGGTTTTTCAGGTGCGCCACCAGGTCGCGGATTTCGCCCACCGCGATGGGGTCGATGCCCGCCAGCGGTTCGTCCAGCAGCACGAAGTGCGGGTTGGTCGCGAGCGTTCGGGCGATCTCCACGCGGCGGCGCTCGCCGCCCGACAGCGACAGGGCCGAGGCGCGGCGCAGGTGGGTGACCGAGAACTCCGCCAGCAGGCTCTCCATGCGGTGCTCGCGCTCCTCCTCGTCGTCGGTGGCGACTTCCAGCACGGCGCGCAGGTTCTGCTCCACCGTCATGCCGCGGAAGATGCTGGCCTCCTGCGGCAGGTAGCCGATGCCCTGGCGGGCGCGGCGGTACATGGGCAGCCGGGTGACGTCGGTGCCGTCCAGGGCGATCAGGCCGGTGTCCGGCGTGATCAGGCCCGTGACGCAGTAAAAGCAGGTGGTCTTGCCGGCGCCGTTGGGGCCCAGCAGGCCCACCGCCTCGCCGCGCTGGACGCCCAGCGACACGTCGCGCAGCACCGGCCGCCCCTTGTAGGACTTGCCGATGGCCTCCACCGCCAGTCCGGCGGCGCCCGGCAGAACCCGCAGGTCCGGGTCCCGCGACGCCGGCCCGGCCTCGGCGGCCGCGTCAGGTGTCGACTGAACGGGTCGAAGCGCCATGGTCACGCCTTTCCTCTCATCCCCGATGGGCCCGCCGGGTGCCGCGCAGGCCCGCAGCGGCGCACCCCACACGATGCGCCGGCGTCAGCTTCCGCCCTGGTCGCTGCCCCGGTTGGGCACCAGCAGCCCGCGCGCCTTGCCGGCGGAGCCGCTGTGCATGGTGCTGATCCCGGTGTTCAGGTTCGTGGTTGCCCGATTGCCCGTCAGCACGTTCTTCTCACGGGTGATTTTAACCGAACCTTCCAGCTCGGCGATACCCGTTTTGGCATTGTAATTGCCTTTGTCGCCCTCGGCGATCTCCTGGGGCGTCGTGATGACCACCGCCCCGTCGCCGTAGATGCGGTCCAATTCGCTGTCGCCGGCCAGGCTGTCGCCCGTGCCGTCGCCGCCGTCCGTGGGCGCCGGCGCCGGCGCCGCTGCTTCGGCTGTCGCGCCCTCGGCCTCGGGGTCCTCGAAGAAGGCCGTCAGCACGTCGGCGCGGATGCGCCGGTCGCCCCGCACGGCGACGGCGTCGCCCTCGGCGACCGCCTTTTTCTCTATCTCGTAGTATCGGATCTCATCGTCGGCCGTGACCACGTCCGTCGGCGTGACCAGCTTGGCCGGCGCGCCCCACAGGTAGAGCACGGCGTTGTCCACGTCATAGCGCGCCCGGTTGCCGGTGGCGGTTTCCTGAGGGCTCTCGATGCGGACGTTGCCCTCGGCCGTGAGATTGTAGATCTCGGTGCCGCCGCCCTCTTCCTCGGGGCGCTCGCGGTAGTCGGCCGTGAGTACGTCGCCGAAGACCTGCGTGTCGCCCTTGATGGCGACGGCGTTGCCGCGTGCGATGAAGCGCTTTTCGTCCTGCACCCATTCGATGCCGTTGTCGGCCAGAACCTCGATGGGTTGCGGTTCGTTCGGGTCGCCGCCGGTGGCAAGGTCGATGGTCTGCGCCACCGCCGGCGCGGCACCGGCCGCCGCCAGGGCGCCGGCGCCCAGCGCCACCGCCAGGGCGGCCGACGCCGCAAGGCGGCGAAGCGGGAAGGAGAGCATCATGCGGCACACCATCATCGCACCCTTGTTCACAGCGCCTCGTTCGCCCCCTGGTTCAGGATCAGCCGCGACTTGCCGGTCACCCGGATGCGCTTGCCCTTGTCGGTCAGCACGAAGCCTTCGCCGGTGACGTGACCGAAGGAGCCGGCGCCCTGCACCGGCTTGTCGCCCTCTGCGTCGCCCTGTTCCACGTGGATCAGCGCCTCGCTGGTGTGGAACTCGTAGCCCTTGTCGTGGAACAGGTTGACGTTGCCCTTCAGGCGCAGCGTGCCGCCGCTCTTGGAATAATAGCCCTTGTCGCCGTTGAGCATGACCCAGGCGCCGCCCTCCATGTTCATGTCGGCCTTGGGATTCTCAAGCTCCACGATGTCGCCGTCCTCGGAAACCTCCAGCGCGCGGGTGGCGGTGACGGCGTAGGGGCGGTTTTCCTCGTTGGTGCCGAAGTAGCGGGCGTTTATCATCTCGATCTGGTCGACGGCCGAGGCCTTGAGCGCGGCGAAGCGCACCCGCACCTCTTCCTCCACCACCTGGATCTGCGGCCAGGCCACCACCAGCGCGATCAGGATCAGCGCCGCCGCCGGCAGAAAGATCTTCATCAGCCGGACGAACCCGCTGTAGCCGCGCGGCCGTCGCGGACCCTGGCCCCCGGCGCCCGCCGGCGCCCGGTCCTCGGGCGCGGCCCGCAGGCCGTCGTGCCCGGCCGGCGCCATCAGGCCACCCCCGCCCGCAGGCAATCGTGGATGTGGATGAGGCCGACGGGCTTGTCGTCCTCCAGCACGAACAGGCTTGTCACCGCCATGGTGTTGAGGATGCGCAGCGCCTCGGCCGCAAGGGCGCTGGACCGGATGGTCTTGGGGCCAGGCGTCATCACGTCGCCGACCCGCTGGGCGAGCAGCGCGTCGCTCATGTGGCGGCGCAGGTCGCCGTCGGTGACGATGCCCGCCAACCGGCCGTCGCCGTCCAGCACGCCGACGCAGCCGAACGACTTGGCCGACATCTCGACGATGGCCTCGGACATGGGGGCGTCGGGCGCGATCAGCGGCAGCCGCGCCCCGGTGTGCATCAGGTCGCGCACCGTCAGCAGGCGTCGGCCCAACTGGCCGCCCGGATGGAAGATCTGGAAGTCGGCGGCGGTGAAGCCCTTGCGCTCCAGCAGGCACACCGACAGCGCGTCGCCCAGCGCCAGCATCATGGTGGTCGACGTGGTCGGGGCCAGGCCCAGCGGGCAGGCCTCGTTCACGCGCGGCAGCACCAGCGCCGCGTCGGCCTGGGTCGCCAGGGTGGAGGTCTCGCGGCTGGTCATGGCGACCAGGGGAATGTCGAAGCGCCGCGTGTAGCCGATCAGGTCCGCCAGTTCCGGCGTCTCGCCCGAGTTGGACAGGGCGATGACGGCGTCGGCGCGGGTGATCATGCCCATGTCGCCGTGGCTCGCCTCGCCGGGATGGACGAACTGCGCCGGCCGGCCGGTCGACGCCAGGGTCGCCGCGATCTTGCGGCCGACGTGGCCGCTCTTGCCCATGCCCGAGACGATGATGCGCCCTTCGGTGGCGTCCAGCACGTCCACCGCCTTCTGGAAGGTCTCGCCCAGCGATTGCGCCAGGGCGGTCAGCCCCTCGGCCTCCAGCCCCAGGACCCGGCGCGCCGAGGCGATGTCCGGCGAGGCGGCGGTGGAAGAGGCTTCGGTGGTCTTGGCGGTGTGCTGCACGATGGGCACTCTCTCTACCTGTGCCCGCCGACATGCGGCCGGCGGTGGCGGACGGGGCGTCTTGCTGTCGATGAAAGGCTGAAAGCCGTTCGCGCCCCAGTCGGCCCGAAACTTGCAAAACCCTACGCGTGCGGGGCGTAAGCGTCAACGCCGGGATGGCGCGGACGCCCCGATATAAAGGGCGGCCGGACCCGGTCGTCAATCAGTGGGCGAAGATGTCCACCTCGTCCCACCCCGCCAGGTCGAGAGCGCCGCGGGTGGGCAGGAACAGGAAGCACTCGGCGGCCAGGTCGACGCGGCCCTCGCGGGTCAGCAGGGCGTCCAGCACCTCCTTCAGGCGGTGCAGGTACAACACGTCCTGGGCGGCATAGGCCTGCTGCTGCTCGGTCAGCACCTCGGCGCCCCAGTCGGAGGTCTGCTGCTCCTTGCTGATCTCGACTCCCAGCAGGTTCAGGCACAGGTCCTTCAGCCCGTGGCGGTCGGTGTTGGTGCGGCAGAGCTTGGAGGCGATCTTGGTGCAGTAGAGCGGCGCGCAGTCCACTCCCAGCGAACGCTTGATCATGGCGACGTCGAAGCGCGCGAAGTGGAAGATCTTCAGCACGTCGGGATTGGCCAGCAGGCGCTTGAGGTTGGGACAGTCGTAATCGCGCGTCAGCTTGACCAGGTGCGCCGTGCCGTCGCCGGCCGAAAGCTGCACGACGCACAGCCGGTCGCGCACCAGCGACAGACCCATGGTCTCGGTGTCGACCGCGACCGAGGCGCCGAAATCCAGGTCGGCGGGAATGTCGCCGTGATGCAGGGTGATGGACATGAAAAACCGCCCTCTCGCCTTTGCGCGCGAGGGGCGCGGCTGGCCGGGGCGGGCTTGGCGCCTGTCGCGCGTCTTTCGTCAGAAGGAACACGCCGCGGCGCGGCATCGCGATTGCGATGAAGGAATAAAGGAAAGTGGTGCCCAGGAGAAGACTCGAACTTCCACGGCCTTGCGGCCACAGGTACCTGAAACCTGCGCGTCTACCAATTCCGCCACCTGGGCAGGTGACCAGTGAACCTTGCCGAACCCTTTGACACTCAAGGACTTTCCGTCCCGTCTGCGTCTCGTCGTCGGCGCCGTTCGCCTTGGAGGCCCGGTATGTACTCCGGCTGGCCGGTGGCGTCAACACGAAAATGCAAAAATTTTTGTGGTGGTCTTTCCTTGCGGGGCCTAATGGTCCTGGACCCCTGCCGCCGGCCCGTGGCGTCCTGCCGGCGAACGCAAGGTGCCAAGGAAGGGGAGGGCAGGCGCATGGGCGTGGAATTTCTGGTTACCGCCATCGTGGTCATACTGGTGCCCGGCACGGGGGTGCTCTACACCCTGGCCCACGGGCTGGGGCGCGGCTGGCGGGCGAGCGTGCTGGCCGCCGTGGGCTGCACGTTGGGCATCCTGCCGCATATCGCCGCCAGCATCGCCGGGCTCGCGGCGCTGCTGCACGCCAGCGCGCTCGCCTTTCAGGCGGTGAAGATCGCCGGTGTCGTCTACCTGCTGTTCATGGCGTGGAGCATGCTGCGCGAGGGCGGCGCGCTGTTGGTGTCGGAAAACCGGGAAGCGGCCCCGCCGCTGCGCATCATCGGCAACGGCATCGCGATCAACGTGCTGAACCCGAAGCTGTCGCTGTTCTTCCTGGCCTTTCTGCCGCAGTTCGTGCCTGCCGATTCGACGGCGCCGACGCTGGCGATGCTGGGTCTTGCGGCGGTCTTCATGCTGCTGACCTTCATCGTTTTCGTCGGCTACGGCGCCTTCGCGGCGGCGACGCGCCGTCACGTGATCGGCCGCCCTGCCGTGATGCGCTGGCTGCGGCGCGGATTCGCCGCCACCTTCGGCGCGCTGGGCCTGCGGCTCGCGTTGGCGGAGCGCTGACCGGAGCGGGCTGTTGGCGCGCGTCCGTTTCCGCTTTTCCACAAAGCCGCCGCGGCCCGCCGTGCGTACCTGTCATGCGGGCGGCGGCGGAAAGACACCGGTCCGGTTGCGTATTTCGCGCGGCTGTGGGATTGTCCGCCCACCTGGAATGGTGGGGCAGCGGCCCCGGCCCAACTGATCTCGGCGGGCGCCAGAGGCCCGCGCAAGGGGAGTATGGATGCGATGACGAAGAAGCCTCGTCTGGTGACGGTGTTCGGCGGCTCCGGCTTCATCGGCCGCCACCTGGTCAGGCGTCTGGCGCGCAACGGCGACCGGGTGCGTGTCGCCGTGCGTGACACGGAAAAGGCGTCGTTCCTCAAGCCCATGGGCGACCTGGGCCAGATTTCGCTGGTGCCGGCCTCCATCCTCGACGACGACAGCGTCAAGCGCGCGGTCGAAGGCGCCGATGCCGTCGTCAACCTGGTGGGCATCCTGGCCGAGAGCGGCAAGGCCACCTTCGAGCGCATGCACGTGGAAGGGCCCGAGCGCATCGCCCGGCTGGCCAAGGAAGCCGGCGTCGCGCGCATGGTGCAGGTCTCCGCCCTGGGCGCCTCGAAGGACAGCGACTCGGTCTACGCCCAGACCAAGGCCCGCGGCGAGGAGGCCGTGCGCAAGCATTTCCCCGACGCCGACATCCTGCGCCCCAGCGTGGTGTTCGGCCCCGAGGACCAGTTCTTCAACATGTTCGCGAAGATCGCGCGCCTGTCGCCGGTGCTGCCGTTCTTCACCGACGACGCCCCGGCCCTGAAGAAGGACCCGTCGGGCCGCTTCCAGCTGGACCTGGTGGGCGGCGGCGGACCCAAGTTCCAGCCGGTCTACGTGGGCGACGTGGCCGAGGCCATCATGCGCCTGCTGGACGCCGACGCGCCCACCGGCCAGACCTTCGAGCTGGGCGGCGACGAAGTGGTCTCCATGCGCGACATCATGAAGATCGTCGCCCATGAAACCCGCCGCCGCCGCGCCATCGTGCCCCTGCCCATGTGGGTGGCCGACGTGGAGGCGACCTTCCTGCAGATGCTGCCCAAGAAGATCCTCACCCGCGACCAGGTGCGCCAGCTGCGCAAGGACAACGTGGTGAGCGGCGAATTTCCGGGCCTCAAGGACCTGGGCATCGAGCCGACGACGGTGGAGGCCATCGTGCCGACCTACCTGACGCGCTTCCGCTCCATGCACAAGCAGATCATCCTGCGCAACCCGAGCCGCGGCGAGCGCTGAGGACCGGTGACGGAGCCGCATCCGACCCCGGGGCGGCGCGGCCGGACATCGGCCCGCCGCCCTTCCTTTGCCGGCCTCATCGCACCCGGCTGCGCGATAAGCTATTTACGCGAAAGCGCGCCTTCGCCATAAAGTCGTCATGCAAGACGACACGCCCACGCGCGAGCGCCCGGCCGGCGCGGCCCGCCTCCTGACTCCGTTCATCAGCCCGCATCCGCTGTTCCGGGCGCGGCGGGCGACGCTGCCGTGGCTCCTGTGGTTCGGGATGCCGGTGGGATTCGCCGTCGTCACCCTGATCCTGCGGCTGGTGGCGCCGGACGCCTACCACTGGTTCGCCGGCGACAACGAGTTCGGCTTCGGCGAGAACCTGACGGCGGCGCTGTTCCTGCTGTCGGCGCCCCCGGCGGCATGGCTGGCGATGGTCGACGGCGTGAAGCAGGTGCCGTGGCTGCGCCTGGGCCTCGCCCTGTTCGCCGTCCTGGCGGTGCTGGTCGCGGGCGAGGAGTGGAGCTGGGGGCAGCACTTCTTCGGCTGGGGCACGCCGGACTGGATGGCCGACGTCAACAAGCAGAACGAAACCAACCTGCACAACATGGCCGAACGGGCGCTGGACCAGAAACCGCGCGCCATCGCCGCGGCCCTTATCCTGGTGTTCGGCGTGATCCTGCCGCTGTGGCGCAAGCGCGGCGGCCTGGCGTGGCTGGACCGCTACCCGATCGCGTCCTGGCTGATGCCGAGCGCGACGCTGGCGCCGGCGGCGCTGCTGGTGTTCCTGCCGCGCATCTTCGACCGCATCCAGGTGTGGTTCGACGTGACCCTGCCGCCGCCTTTCGACATTCCGACCCGCCATCACCAGGAGATGCAGGAAACCTTCATCGCCATGACGGTCTTCCTCTACATCACGACCCTGGCGCTGCGCGCCTGGCGGTGGAGGACGGGGCGGGACTGAGGGCCGCGCCTACGGGGCGCGGGCGGGGGCGGCCGTTCCGGTTTCGGGGCGGCCCCCGTCAGAGCAAACCATACGCCCAGGCCAGCAGGCCGATGCCGAGGATCACGCGGTAGACGGCGAAGATGGTGTAGCTGGCCCGCCGCAGCCACGCCATCATCAGGGCGATGGCCACAAGGGCGGAAACGAAGGCCAGGCCGGCCCCGATCAGGGCGCTCAGTGTCAGTTGCCAGTCGCCGCGTTCGGCGATGTCCAGGCCCGCCAGCACGCCGGCGCCCAGGATGGTGGGAATCGACAGCAGCATGGAGATGCGGGCGCTTTCCTCGCGCTCGTAGCCCATCAGGCGGGCTGCCGTCATGGTGATGCCCGACCGGCTGGTGCCGGGCACCAGGGCCAGCACCTGGGCGAAGCCGACCACCAGCACGTCGACCCAGCTCATGTGCTCGGCGCGCTTGACCGTCATGCACAGGCGGTCGACCACCCACAGCAGGATGCCGAAGATCAGCGTCGTCCAGCCGATGACGGCGATCAGCCGGCCGTAGGTGGCGATGTGGTCCTTGAGCAGCAGGCCGACGACCACGATGGGCACGGTGGCGACGGCCACCTGCAGGGCCAGCCGCCCCATGGGGTCGCGCCGCCCCCGCGCCATGCGGCCCAGTCCGCCGGCCATGGCCAGAACGTCCTTGTGGAAGTAGAGAATCACCGCCAGCAGCGTGCCCACGTGCACGGCCACGTCCATGTCCAGTCCCTGGTCGGGCCAGCCCGTCAGCGCCGGCACCAGGACAAGATGGCCCGAGGAGCTGATGGGCAGGAATTCTGTGATTCCCTGCACCAGCGCCAATACCAGAATTTGTAGAAGAGTCACCCAGCGCCCCCTAGAGGATGGTGTGGCGCCCTTATAGCATTGGCCGGATTCCGCGGGAAGGACAGCGATGGTACAAAAATGAGACCTATTTTCAGATCGCTGCGTCGCGGGTGCTCCTGCCGCCACCGGCGCGCGGCGAGGCGAGCCGAAAGTTGGTAAACAGATTTTCCCTAAATGTGCGTTTTCCCTTGGAATCCGTCATCGGGCGCCTTATTGAATAGCGCACGAGAAGACCCTTCCCGACAAACAGCCCGAGGAGGCCGCGCCATGGCGCGCAACAAGATGCTACGCTTCACCACGCTCGAGCAGGAGTATCCCTCCAAGCGTCCGGCCGAGCTGCGCCGCGAGGACTTCGAGGAGATCTATTCCGCGTTCGAGCCGAAGGCGGCGGAGGATCAGGCGTCCCGTTGCGAGCAGTGCGGCATTCCCTTCTGTCAGATCCACTGCCCGCTGGGGAACAACATCCCCGACTGGCTGATGCTGACCGCCAACGGCCGTCTGGAAGAGGCCTACGCCGTGTCCTCGGCGACCAACAACATGCCGGAAATCTGCGGCCGCATCTGCCCGCAGGACCGCCTGTGCGAAGGCTCCTGCGTGCTGGAGCAGTCCGACCACCGCTCGGTCACCATCGGCGCCGTTGAAAAGCATATCACCGACACCGCCTGGGCCGAGGGATGGGTGAAGCCGCGCACGCCGGAGAAGGAGAACGGCTTCTCCATCGGTATCATCGGCGCCGGCCCGGCCGGCCTCGCCGCCGCCGAGCAGATGCGCGAGAAGGGCTACAAGGTCGACATCTACGACCGCTACGACCGCGTGGGCGGCCTGCTGATGTACGGCATTCCCGGCTTCAAGCTGGAGAAGTACGTGGTGGAGCGCCGCGTCAAGCTGCTGCAGGACGCCGGCATCACCTTCCATCCCAACACCGACGTCGGCAAGGACATCACCTTTGCCGACCTGCGCGCCAAGCATGATGCCATCCTGATTGCGACGGGCGTCTACAAGGCCCGCATGCTGTCCTGCCCGGGCGCCGGGCTGACGGGCGTCAAGCGCGCCCTGGACTACCTGACCGCGTCCAACCGGACCGACCTGGGCGACACGGTGGAGGAGTTCGAGTCCGGGGTGCTGGACGCCAAGGGCAAGAACGTCGTCGTCATCGGCGGCGGCGACACCGCCATGGACTGCGTGCGCACCGCCATCCGCCAGGGCGCCAAGTCGGTCAAGTGCCTGTACCGCCGCGACCGCGACAACATGCCCGGCTCTCAGCGCGAGGTGTCGAACGCCACCGAGGAAGGCGTGGAGTTCGTGTGGATGGCGGCACCCGAAGCGCTGCTGGGCGACGAGGACAACAGGGTCACCGCCGTGCGGGCGGTCCGCATGCATCTGGGCGTCGCCGACAGCTCCGGCCGTCAGACCCCGCAGCCCATCGAGGGCAGCCAGTTCAACCTGGACGCCGACCTGGTGATCGAGGCGCTCGGCTTCGAGCCCGAGGAACTGCCGGTGCTGTTCGAGGAGCCGGAACTGGCCGTCACCAAGTGGGGCACGGTGAAGACCGACCACAAGACGCTCATGACCTCGATCCCCGGCGTCTTCGCCGCGGGCGACATCATGCGCGGCGCATCGCTGGTGGTGTGGGCCGTCAAGGACGGCCGCGACGCCGCCGAGCGCATGGACGAATACGTCCGCGCCGCCGCCGAGCAGACTGCCGGCGAGCCCTCCAAGCTCGCCCAAGCCTCCTGAGGGAGCCGTAGACAGATGACCGACATGAAAAAGACCCCCATCATCACCGAGACCGGCGAACAGTTCGTCGCGAGCTTCCAGCGCAACGCCGATCTGCTGGCCGCCGCCGGTGCCTACGGCCCCGAGTTCGAGCACGCCAACTGCGGCGTCGGCCTGGTCGCCGCCCTGGACGGCCAGCCCCGCCGCGAGGTGGTGGAGGCCGGCGTCGAGGCCCTGCGCGTCCTGTTCCACCGCGGCGCCGTCGACGCCGACGGCAAGACCGGCGACGGCGCGGGCATCCACGTCCAGATTCCGCAGGACTTCTTCAAGGAGCACGTGCAGCGCACGGGCCACGAACTGACCGAGGGCAAGCTGGCCGTCGGCATGGTGTTCCTGCCCAAGAACGACATGAGCGCCCAGGAGCGCTGCCGCACCATCGTCGAGTCCGAGATCCTGACCTTCGGGTACGAGATTTACGGCTGGCGTCAGGTGCCGGTGGACATCTCGGTCATCGGCGAGAAGGCCAACGCCACCCGCCCCGAGATCGAGCAGATCATGATCGCCAACACCAAGGGCGTGGACGACGACAAGTTCGAGAACGACCTGTACGTCATCCGCCGCCGCATCGAGAAGAAGGTGCTGGCCGAGCACATCACCGAGTTCTACATCTGCTCGCTGTCGTGCCGCTCGATCATCTACAAGGGCATGTTCCTGGCCGAGCAGCTGACCACCTTCTATCCCGACCTGCTGGACCCGCGGTTCGTCTCCAGCTTCGCCATCTATCACCAGCGCTACTCGACCAACACGTTCCCGACGTGGCGCCTGGCGCAGCCCTTCCGCATGCTGGCCCACAACGGCGAGATCAACACGCACGTGGGCAACTGCAACTGGATGAAGGCCCACGAAACGCGGATGGCCACCGACGTCTTCGGCGAGCAGATCGACGACCTGAAGCCGGTGGTCGAGGCCGGCGGGTCGGACTCCGCCTCGCTGGACAACGTGTTCGAGCTGATGTGCCGCGCCGGCCGCACCGCGCCCGAGGTCAAGAGCGTGCTCATCCCCGAGAGCATCGGCCAGAACAAGCTGATGCCCGACGAGCACCGCGCCATGTTCAGCTATTACAACTGCATCATGGAGCCCTGGGACGGCCCTGCCGCCATCGCCGCCACCGACGGCCGCTGGATCGTCGCCGGCGTGGACCGCAACGGCCTGCGCCCCATGCGCTATTCCATCACCGCCGACGGCCTGCTGATCGTGGGCTCGGAAACGGGCATGGTGCGCTTCAACGAGTCCGAGATCATCGAGAAGGGCCGCCTGGGCCCGGGCGAGTGCGTCGGCGTCGACCTGAAGGAAGGCAAGTTCTACAGCGACAAGACGCTGAAGGACCGCCTGGCCGCGCGCCGTCCGTTCGGCGAGTGGGTCCAGCGCATCACCCACCTGGACAGCCTGATCGAAGCCGCCGACCACGGCGAAACCATGGGCGTGAAGGGCGACGAACTGCGCCGCCGCCAGTACGCCCACGGCCTGACCATGGAAGACATGGAGCTGATCCTTCAGCCCATGGTCGAGGACGGCAAGGAAGCCATCGGCTCCATGGGCGACGACGCGCCGCTGGCGGTGCTGTCGGACAACTACCGCGGCCTGCACTGCTTCTTCCGCCAGAACTTCAGCCAGGTCACCAACCCGCCCATCGACAGCTTGCGCGAAACCCGCGTGATGAGCCTGAACACGCGGCTGGGCAACCTGGGCAACATCCTGGAGGAGGACGCCAGCCAGTGCGACCTGCTGCAGCTGGAAAGCCCGGTGCTGACCACCGCCGAGTTCAACGCCATGCGCAAGCACATGGGCGACACGGCGCACGTCATCGACTGCACCTTCGACGTGAACGGCGGCGACAACGCCCTGCGTGATGCCCTGCACCGCATCCAGCGCGAGGCGGAGGACGCCGTGCGCGGCGGCTGCACCCACCTGGTGCTGACCGACGAGCACGCCGGTCCGGCCCATGCGGCGATCCCCATGATCCTGGCCGCCGGCGGCGTGCACACGCACCTGGTCCGCCAGCAGCTGCGCACCTTCACGTCCATCAACGTGCGCTCGTCGGAGTGCCTGGACGTGCACTACTTCGCCGTGCTGATCGGTGTGGGCGCGACCACCGTCAACGCCTACCTGACGGAAGAGGCCATCGCCGACCGCCACGCGCGCGGCCTGTTCGACGACATGCCCCTGGGCGACTGCCTGTTGGCCTACAAGAAGGCCATTGGCGACGGCCTGCTGAAGGTGATGTCCAAGATGGGCATCTCCGTCATCTCCAGCTATCGCGGCGGCTACAACTTCGAGGCCATCGGCCTGTCCCGCACCCTGGTCGCCGAGTTCTTCCCCGGCATGTCGTCGCGCATTTCGGGCATCGGCCTGCAGGGCATCCAGAAGAAGGTGCTGGAACAGCACGCCAAGGCCTATGCGCCGGGCGCCATCGTCCTGCCCATCGGCGGCGTCTACCGCTACCGTCGTGGCGGCGGCGAGCGCCACGCCTTTGACGGTAACCTGATCCACACCCTGCAGCACGCGGTGGCGACCGACAGCTATCAGACCTATCGCCGGTATGTGGACGGCCTCTACAAGATGCCGCCCATCAACCTGCGCGACCTGATGGACTTCCGCTCCGACCACAGCCCGCTGTCGCTGGACGAGGTCGAGTCGACCACCGCCATCCGCAAGCGGTTCGTCACGCCGGCCATGTCGCTGGGCGCCCTGTCGCCGGAAGCGCACGGCACGCTCAACATCGCCATGAACCGCATCGGCGCCAAGTCCGACTCGGGCGAAGGCGGCGAGGACCCGGCGCGCTACCGCCCGGCGCCCAACGGCGACAACGCCAACTCCTCGATCAAGCAGGTCGCCTCGGGCCGCTTCGGCGTCACCGCCGAGTACCTGAACCAGTGCCGCGAGATCGAGATCAAGGTCGCCCAGGGCGCCAAGCCCGGCGAGGGCGGCCAGCTGCCCGGCTTCAAGGTGACGGTGGAGATCGCCAAGCTGCGCCACTCCACCCCCGGCGTCATGCTGATCTCGCCGCCGCCGCACCATGACATCTACTCGATCGAGGATCTGGCGCAGCTCATCTACGACCTCAAGCAGATCAACCCGCAGGCCCAGGTCACGGTGAAGCTGGTCAGCCGCACCGGCATCGGCACCATCGCCGCCGGTGTCGCCAAGGCCAACGCCGACGTGATCCTGGTCTCCGGCCACTCCGGCGGCACGGGCGCCAGCCCGCAGACCTCCATCAAGTACGCCGGCCTGCCGTGGGAGATGGGCCTGTCGGAGGTCCACCAGGTCCTGACGCTCAACCGTCTGCGCCACCGCGTGAAGCTGCGCACCGACGGCGGCCTGAAGTCCGGCCGCGACATCGTCATCGCCGCCATGCTGGGCGCCGAGGAATTCGGCATCGGCACGTCGTCGCTGGTGGCGATGGGCTGCATCATGGTCCGCCAGTGCCACTCCAACACCTGTCCGGTGGGCGTGTGCACCCAGGACGAAGCCCTGCGCGGCAAGTTCACCGGCACGCCGGAAAAGGTCGTCAACCTGATGACCTTCATCGGCGAGGAAGTGCGCGAGATCCTGGCGGGGCTCGGCTTCAAGAGCCTGGAGGACGTGATCGGCCGCTCCGACCTGCTGCACCAGGTCAGCCGCGGCGCGTCGCACCTCGACGACCTGGACCTCAACGCCCTGCTGGTGCAGCCGGACAACGGCGGCCTGCCCATCACCAGCCAGATCGAGGGCCGCAACGAGGTGCCCGAGACCCTGGACGCCCAGATGATCGTCGACGCCGCGCCTGCGCTGAACGACGGCGAGAAGATGCAGCTGACCTACAACGTGCGGAACACCCACCGCGCCATCGGCACCAAGCTGTCGCACAAGATCGTGAAGAAGTACGGGATGAAGCACCTTCAGCCCGGCCACATCACGGTCCGCCTGCGCGGCGCCGCCGGCCAGTCGCTGGGCGCCTTCGCGGTGCAGGGCCTGAAGCTGGAAGTCTTCGGCGACGCCAACGACTACGTCGGCAAGGGCCTGTCGGGCGGCATGATCGTTGTGCGCCCGGCCGTCTCCAGCCCGCTGAAGAGCAACGAGAACACCATCATCGGCAACACCGTGCTCTACGGCGCGACCTCGGGCACCCTGCTGGCCGCCGGCCAGGCGGGTGAGCGCTTCGCGGTCCGCAACTCCGGCGCCACCGTGGTGGTGGAAGGCTGCGGCTCCAACGGCTGCGAGTACATGACCGGCGGCCGGGCGGTGATCCTGGGCGCGGTCGGCGCCAACTTCGGCGCCGGCATGACGGGCGGCCTGGCCTACGTCTACGACGAGGACGAAAGCTTCGAGCTGCGCGTCAACCCTGACAACGTGATCTGGCAGCGCATCGAGGTCGACCACTACGAGCAGGAGCTGAAGGCCCTGATCGAGCAACACGTCGCCGAAACCCACAGCCCGCACGGCCAGCGCATCCTGGCCAACTGGGAGATGGAAAAGCGCAAGTTCTGGCAGGTCGTGCCCAAGGAAATGCTCGACAAGCTGGACGTTCCCGTCACCGCCGGCGACATCGCCGCCGCCGAGTAAGGCCGACGGCCTGAACGAAGAAGGGAGGCAGCCCGGCCGGGATGCCTCCCTTTTATCGTGAGCGGGGACGGGCTATTCGTGAGGGGAGCCGACGCGGCCTCCTCACACTCCCCCGCGCATTAATTGGGTGTAAAAGATTGCCCAGTCGCCTGCGGCGGCTTCCCAAGGAGGGCTGACGGTGTGCCCCTGCATTCGCAGGGACGACGGGTGTTTGAACGTCTGATTGAAAAGAACGTCTACCCCGTCATTCCTGCGAAGGCAGGAAACCACGCCCTCTGCCGGCCGCCGGGGCGTCCCTCGCATCCTCAGGTCGCCCCGCAGCACTTCTTGTACTTTTTCCCCGATCCGCACGGGCAGGGGTCGTTGCGGCCGACCTTTGCGCCCCGTTGCACCGGCGGGCTGCCGGGGCGGCCGGCGATGGTTTCGGCCTGGCGCTTGAGCCAGAAGTGGTGGATGTAGGCGACGCTGCCGGGGATGAACTCTTCGGCCTCGTCGCGCAGGGCGGCGGCGCGGTCGGCGTCCATCTTCAGCAGGTTGCCGCCGTCTTCGCCGGGGGCCAGGCCGATCAGGGCGGTGACGGTCAGGCGGCCGGTTTCGTCGTCGAACAGCGGCATCCAGTCCTCGCCCATGAGGCTGAGGCCGGCGCGGAAGCCCTGAGACCAGTCCTCCACCCGCAACGCGCCCGCGGCATCGCGCAGGATCGGCGCGTAGGCGCCGTTGTCTGCGTCGAGGTGGCCGAGGATCTGGTTGTAGCGGCCCAGGACGTCCAGGTGGACCGTTTCCGCCTGTTTTTTGTCGCGGTAGTCCGGTTCCGCCTCGCCCCACAGGAAGGGCCACCACTGGCTGGGCAGCAGCATGTCAGGGCCGATGGCAACCGCCGTCAGGAACCCGTCCACATAGGGCAGCGACGGCCCCTCGGCATCGGCCAGGAAGCGCTCCAGCCGGTGGCGGGTGGGCATGGTGAAGTCCGGCGGCGCGGGCATGGAACCTCCTGTTGAAACGGGATGCGGTGCGGGCGAGCGCAGGGCTCGCCGGTCATTTGACGCCTTTCAGCCGCCCCCAGTAGAGCGCGCTGAACACCCCGAACACCAACAGCGCCAGGGCGACCACGGCAGCGGGGGCTGTGGCGGCGAAACCGCCGGCCGCGCCCGCTGCCGGCATCCAGGAAAAGACCACCACCACGCCCAGCAGGCTGGCGACGGCGTTGCCGCCGGCCACCAGCCGCACGGCGGGCGCGCCGGTCGCCACGGCGCCCTTCAGCACCACCGCCCAGCCCACCAGCAGGACGCCGGCGGCTTGTGCGAAGACGGCGGCGGCCTCCAGGACGAGGGGGGCACCGGCCAGCAGCACGAGGCCGAGCACCGCCCGGAAAGCGGCGTCGGCCTTGAGCACGTATCGGGCCTTGGGCAGGGGTCCGGCCATGTCGTCCCGGTCAGTCCGCCATGGCGGGGCAGGTGCCGGCCGCCGGCGCAGCGCAGCCGCCCGAGGCGCAGGCGGGTGCCGGGGCCGGGCGATGGGTGATGGTGGAGGCACCCAGCGCGGGCGCGGCCAGCATCTTGGACACCTTGGAGGAGCCGCAGGACGGGCAGGCCAGCGCGCCCTCGGCGGCCTGGGCCTCGTAATGGGCATAGTTGTCGAACCACTGCTCGAAGACGTGGCCGTCGTCGGCGCAGCGCAGTGAATAGCGGATCATCCCCTTTAATCCTCCGTCGCAATCAGGATGCGTCTCCATATAACGCAGGGCCGCCGCGACGGAAACGGCCGATCGCCGGTCACGCCCCGACGTGCGCCGCCGCCAGGCTCCGCAGGCGCTCGGGCGGGAGGGACGCCGCATGCTCCACCGCCGCCGCCCCGAAGCGGCAGGCCAGCGAGAGCGCACGGTCCATGGGCAGGCGGCGGGCCGTCAGTCCGTGCATCAGCCCTGCGGTGAAGGCATCGCCGGCCCCCGTGGTGTCGACGGCGCGGGCGGGGGCCGCGGGCACGGTCACGCGGTCGCCGCCGACATGCAGCGCGACGGCGCCGCGGGCGCCTTCGGTCACCACCACCCAGCGCAGGGCGTCGCCGGCCAGCGCCTGGGCGCGGGCCAGCGCGTCGCGGGGGTCGAGGCCCGAGGCCACCATCACATGCGCCGGCCAGTGGTCGATGGGCGGCGGCGGCAGGTGGGCGCAGACCAGCGTCCGGCGCGCCGCCACCGCCGCGGCCATGGGGTCGGCGAGCGTCGGCGTGAAGGCGTTCACCCACATCCCCGCCACGCCCGAGAGGTCGGCGGCGACCGGTGGGTCGAGGCGGATGCTCAAGGGCTGCTCGACCTTGATGATGGTGCGCTCGCCGGCGGCGTCGACCAGGATCAGGGGGCAGGGCGTCGGCCCGGCACGCCGCGCCACGCCCGAGGCGTCGATGCCGTGCCCGGCCAGCACGGCGAGGATGCGGCGGCCGGCGTCGTCGTCGCCCACCGCGCCCCACAGCCGCACGGCGTGGCCGGCCAGGGCCAGGGCGACGGCCGTGTTGGCGCCGCCGCCGCCGACCCGGTGCTCGCGTTCCCGCGCGCGCATGCGGCCGCCCGGCAGAAGAGGCCCGTCGAGGTACACGACCTCGTCCAGATTCAAGCCGCCGATGACCGCCATGCGTGACATCCGTCACCTCCGTTCTTGATCGGGGTGTACTAAAGTTCCAGACTATACCTCTCAAGGATTAGCCCGCTCAGGCCCTGCTCGATGCGCCCGCCCTCTGCCGTCTTCCTGCGGACGTCCCGCACCACATTGTTCTGGTTCGCCCTGGCCGTCATCGTGCCGGTGGTGGTGCTTGGCGTCTACAATGGTCTGGAGGGACGCCGCCACGCCCTGGACCAGGCGGGGCTGGAGGCCGCGCGCCTGGCGGCGGCCGTGGCGGAACAGCATCGGTCCCTGGTTGAATCGGTGCACGCCCTCATGGTGCTGACGGCCCGCGACGACGCCATCGTGGGCGAGGGCGGCGCGGCCTGCACCGAGCTTCTCTCGACCATGGCGGATCGCTCGCCGCTGGTCTCGGGCCTGGCGCGGGCGGCCGGCGACGGGCGCGTGGACTGCGCCGCGGGGTCGTTCGGCGCGGTGTTGTCGGCGCCTGAGACCAGCGCCATGGGCAACGCCACGCTGACGGGCGCCTTCTCCTCGGGCCCCGGCTTCGTGCCGCCGCAGGGGGAGCGGGCGCTGGTGCCCTTCGCCCTGCCGCTGGCCGCCGTGGATGCCGAAGGGCTGCCGCTGTACCTGATCGCCAACATCAACCTGGCCTGGCTGCAGGCGCGCATCGACCGGCTGGAGGCGCCGCCCGATTCGCTGATCCTGGTGACCGATCACGACAACGCCATCATCACCACCGCGCCCCACCGGCCGGACCTGATCGGCCGGCGCCTGCCGCGGGGCGCCGAGGTGGGGGGTGACGGCGCCGCCGTGGCCGAGGCGACGCTGGAGACGGGCCGACCGCGCGTCGTGGCCGTGCGCGACTTCCAGGACGGCGTGCGGGTGGCCGTCGCCCTGGACCGGCGGGCGGTGCTGGCCGCCGCCGACGCCGCCTTCGGCCGCAACGTCGGCCTGCTGATCGTGGTGGCAATCCTGTCGCTGGTGATGGCGAACGTCATCGGCGACCGCGCCTTCGTCGCCCCTCTGCGGCGGCTGACCCGCGCCGCCGGGGCCATGGCCGACGGCAACCTGGCAAGCCGTGCCGGGCACAATCCGACGGCGGCCGGCGAAATCCGCGACCTGGCCGCCACCTTCGACGCCATGGCCGACCGCCTGCAACGGCGCGAGATGGACCTGACCACCGCCAACGGGCGGTTGTCGGCGGTCATCGATGCGGCCCAGGACGGCATCCTGACCATTGACGGCAACGGCATCATCCGCGCCGCCAATCCGGCCGGCGCCCGCATGCTGGGCTACGGCGAGGGCGACCTGAACGGCATGCCGGTCACCGCGCTCATGGAGGACACCCCGCGCAACCGCCGGCTCATGGCGCTGGTGGCGGCGGGGCGGCACGGCGGCGGCTACCGGCGCGAGATCACGGCACGCCACCGCGCCGCCGGGGGGCTGCCCGTGCGGGTGACGCTGGGCCGCTACGACGATGCCCACGGCCCGCGCTTCGTCGCCGTGGTGCACGACGTTTCGGGCGAGAAGCGCCAGCAGGCCGAACTGGAGCGCGCCCGCGAGGCCGCCGAGCAGGCCAGTGCCGCCAAGAGCGCCTTCCTCGCCACCATGAGTCACGAGCTGCGCACGCCGCTCAACGCCATCCTGGGCTTTTCCGAAACCATCCGCGACCGCGTGCTGGGCCCCGACCCGGACGGGCGGTTCTATGCCCCCTACGCCGGACACATCCACGACGCGGGCACGCACCTGCTGACGCTGATCAACGACATCCTGGACCTGTCCAAGCTGGAGGCGGGCAAGATGGACATCCGCCCCGAGCCCACGCCCTGCGGCTCGCTGGCCGAATCGGCGCTGCTGCTGGTTTCGGGGCTGGCGGATCGCCGCGGCGTCCACGTCTCGGCGGACATCCCGCCGGGATTGCCGCCGGTGATGGTCGACCCCCGCGCCGGGAAGCAGATGCTGGTCAACCTGCTGTCCAACGCCCTGCGCTTCACCGACGCCGGCGGCCGTGTCGAGGTGCGCGCCCGCGCCGCGGGGCCGGAGCACGTTGCACTGACGGTCCGCGACACCGGCATCGGCATGACGCCCGAACAACTGGACCAGGCCCTTGAAGCCTTCGGGCAAGTGTCGGAGGGCGCACGGCGCGTCGAGGCCGGTGGCACCGGCCTCGGCCTGCCGCTGGTCAAGGCCCTGGCGGAACTGCACGGCGGACGCTTCCACATCAGCAGCACCAAGGGCGAGGGCACGGCCGTCACCGTCGTCCTGGCATCGGCGGCCCCGGACGCAACCACCGGCGTGCGCGTCGGGGCGTCGACCGCGGACGCCGGAACGTGAGACGCGGCGCATATACCCTTGCGCTTGGGGCGACCGGCCGCCGATATACTTTCTTCTCGCCCGCGACCCGGTTGCACCCCCTGCACCCGGGACGCCGGGCCTCTACACTGGAGGGCAGGGAGACGTCCAGCCGGACGCGCCCGTCGGGGGGAAGGGGACCAACCACACGATGACGCAGGTGGACAGCTCGAGCCGGGGACCGGCCTCGAACCGCGTCGGCGCTGGCACAGCCACCGTCGCCGCCGTGCTGTCACACGAGTCCGCGCCCGGCGCCTGGCGGGAGTCGGCCGCGGCGGCCTCGGGGCCGGGGCGGGGTCCCGCGCGCCGGGCGCCGCCGCACCGCCGCCTCGTGGTCCGGCTGGCCCTGGTGGCGGTCCTGGCGACCGTACCGGCGGCGGGACTCGCGCTGTGGCAAGGGCTTGAGGCGCGAGGGGACGTGGTTTCCGGCGCCGTCGATGACGGCCTCGACCTCGCCCGCGCCCTGTCCGCCCAGCATCGCCTGGCGGTGGAGGACGGCCGCCGCGCGCTCGCGGCCCTGGCCTCGGCGCCCGGAGCCGCCGCCGAAGCCTGTGGTCCCGCCGCCGCCGGGCCCGCGGCCCGACCCGGCCTGCTGGCCGCCGTTACCCGCTTTTCCGCCGACCTTGCCACGCTGTGTTCCACCGCCGCGGCGGGACAGGCGCGGCCCCTGCGGATCGCCGCCGAGCGCGCCCGTGCCGAGGGAGGGTTGGCGACCGGCCCGGGGCTGCCGGCAACGGCCGCCGCCGCCGGTCCGGCGGACGGGCGCCCGCTGGTGCCGCTGGCTCATGTCACGCCCGATGGTGGTGCCGTGGCGGCGCTGCTCGATCCGGCGTGGCTGAGTCCGCGCCTTGCGGCCCTGCTGCCCGCCGAGAATGCGCTGGTCGTGGTGACCGACGGTGCCGGCCATGTGGTCGCCACGGTCCCCCGCCGCCCCGCCCTGGCCGGCAGCGTTCTGGACGTCGCGCCCGGTTCCCAGGGCGGCGCCCTGCCGGTGACGCTGGACGGACGCCCCATGCTGCTGGCCCAGGCGCCGGCCGACGGCGGGCTGGCGGTGGGCGTGGCCTTCGACCGCACCGCCGTGACCGCCGATGCCGATGCGGCACTGCTGCGCTCCGGCGGCGGCATCGCGCTGGCGCTGCTGGCGGGGCTGCTGCTGGCCGGGCTGGCCGCGCGAGCGATGGTCGCCCGCCCCGTCGCGCGGCTGTCGGACGCGGCCGCCGCCCTGCAGGGGGGCGGCACGCCGTCGCGCATCGGTCCGCCCTATGCCGGTACGGCCGAACTGGCGGACCTGGAACGGGCCCTGGACACACTGGGGGAGCGCCTCAGCCGGCACGAGGCGGCGCTCATCAGCAGCGAGACCCAGCTGTCGGTCAAGCGCCAGAGCGAAGAACGCTTCCGCAATCTTGTGGAACTGGCGCCCGAGGCCATCGTGGTGGAGGCGCGCGGGACGGTCCTCTACGCCAACTCGCGCGCCGTCGACCTTTTCGGGGCCGACGGCATGGAGGAACTGCTGGCCGTCCCGCTGATCGACCATGTGCATCCCGAGGATCGCGACGAGGTGCGGCGCCGCCTGTCCGACGCCACCACCGACGGCGCGGTGGGCGTCGCCGAAGTGCGCGTGCGGCGGCTGGGGGGCGGCGAACTGGTGGCCGAGGTGGTGGTCGGGCCCATCGCCTATGGCGGCCGGCCGGCGACCCACATCATGATCCGCGACGTCACGGATCAGCGCCTCGCCCGCCGCCGCCTGCGGGAGAGCGAGGAACGCTTCCGCGCGCTGGTGGAAAGCGCGCCCGATCTGATCCTGGCGCACGACCGGGGCCGTATCGTGCTGGCCAACGCCCGGGCGGCGCAGGTTCTGTTTGGCGAAAGCTACGGCGAATCGGTGGTCGGACGGTGCATCTTCGACATTGTCGACGACGCCGACCGCACCGCCGCCATCGCCCGTATGCAGGAATTCGGAAAGGCGCCGCGCCCCCTGCCACCGGTGGAAATGGCGCTGAAGCGCGCCGACGGCGGCCGCATGATCTGCGAGGTGATGACCTCGCCGGTCACCTTCGAGGGACGGCTGTGCCTGCACACGGTGCTGCGCGACGTCACCGCCCGCAAGGCCGAGCAGGCCAGCGTCGCCCAGTCCGCCAAGCTGGCCACGCTGGGCGAACTGGCCGCCGGCATGGCGCATGAACTGGCCCAGCCCATGAACATCATCCGCATGGCCGCCGAGGCCGGGCTGCTCGGCTTGGACGCCGCAGGCCCCGCCAAGCCCGGCGCCGCACCGGGGCACGGACACGACGGCACTGCCGCCGCATCCGCCGCCGACCGCGACCGGCTGGAACTGATCGCCGCCCAGGCCGGGCGCATGGGCGAGATCATCGACCACATGCGCGTCTTCACCCGCCGCGACACCGGCCCCGAGGAACGCTTCGACGCCGTCGAGGCCGTGCGGGCGGCGCTGGCCATGATCGACCACGGCCTGCGGGGCGACGGGATCACCGTGACGGTGGACCTGCCCGAGGCGGAAACCGCCTGCGTCCGCGGCCGGCCGGTGCAACTGGAGCAGGTGGTGCTCAACCTGCTGACCAACGCCCGCGACGCCGTACTGGAACGCCTGTCGGCGGGCGCGGACGGCGCTTCCTGGCGGCCGGAGGTGCGGGTGTCCTGCGCGGCCGAGGGCGCGGCCATCGTCATCCGCGTCGCCGACACCGGCGTCGGCGTGCCAGAGGCCCTGCGCGAGCGGCTGTTCGACCCCTTCGTCACCAGCAAGGCCGCCGGCATCGGCACCGGCCTGGGCCTGTCGATCAGCGACGGGCTGATCCGCGCCATGGGCGGGCGCATCGGCCTGGAAGCGCCGTCCGCGGACGGCGGCGCGGTGTTCACCGTAAGCCTGCCCCGCGACGGATCGGCCGAGGACCCTTGCGGCTGCGATGCCCTCCGCCCCGCCGCCCGCCAGGCTGCCGCACCTGTCACCGCGCCCGTGGCCGGCGCCATGGTCGATACCGCACCCGCGCCCGCGTCCGCGTATGCGCCGGAGGCCGACGAGGACGAGGAGGCATCGGCCCTGGTCGCCCATGTGCTGGTCGCCGACGACGAGCGCGAGGCCGCCGGCCTCATGGCCGACTATCTGCGGGCGCGGGGGCACCGGGTGTCCGTGGCGCACGACGGGCTGGCGGCCATCGACATCTTCATGGACGACCCCGCAGACGTGCTGGTCACCGACATGCGGATGCCCGGCTGCGACGGCCGCAATCTCATCGCCGGCCTGCGCAAGCATGTCCCCGAGCTACCGGTTGTGGTCGTCACAGGTCATATCGGGGCGCGCGAGGCGCGGGGACTGGAGACCGACGATCAGGTTGCCGCCGTCCTGCGAAAACCCGTCAGCCTGCAACGTGTGGCCGACTTGGTGGATACTTTGTTCACGGCGACCTTGTGACTTTTCACACGGCAGGGCTGTAAAGGCTTTTCTTGCTTGTGGCGCGTCCCGCCGCCTATAGTGGCAGGACTACGCCAAGTGGGGAATGCGGGGCGCGCGTGTAATGAAAGTTCTGTTGGCCGATGACCACACCCTGGTGCGGCAGGGTCTGTCTCCATTCATCGGCACCCTGGGCGACCAGGTGACCATCCTCGAGGCCGAAACCCTGGACGACGCGGTGTCGCGCGTGCAGGCGGACGGTCCGGTGGATCTGGTGCTGCTGGATCTGAACATGCCGGGCATGAACCGCATGGCGGGCATGGCCCGCATGCGCGAGGCGGCGCCGGATGCGCCGGTGGTGATCCTGACCGGTTCCATCGACGCCGATGACGTCCACGCCGCCGCCGAGGCCGGCGCGTCGGGCTACATCCCCAAGACGCTCAACGCCACCGCCATGGTCAACGCCCTGCGCCTGGTGCTGTCGGGCGAGCGCTATTTCCCCTCGTTCGCCTTCAACGCACCGCCGCGCGCCGCCGCCGCCGAGGACCCGGCGGGCGGGGGCGGCGCGGCCGCAGGGTCCGACGCCGGCGGCGACAACCCGCTGGCCAAGCTGGACGACCGCGAGACGCACATCGTCTCCATGATGGTCGACGGCGCCACCAACAAGGTTATCGCGCGCGAGCTTGGGTTGCAGGAGGTGACCATCAAGGTCCACACCCGCAAGATCTATCGCAAGCTGGGCGCCGCCAATCGCAGCCAGGCCATCCGCATCATCATGGAAAGCGGCTGGAGCGCCCGCGCGCCCCACCAGCCCTGAGCGGCTTACCCGGCGGCGCGGCTGTGCTACGTTGACACGCGCCATGACTGCCGACCGCGCCACATCCGCCGCCGCCACGCCCCGGCCCTACAGCCTGGATGCCGCCCGCGACATGCGGGCGCTGTACGGCTTCGGCCTGTTTCCTCTGCCCGACTACCGCCCCGCCCGAGTCGGCCCCTGGCGGCTGGAGCGCCATCGCGGCAGCCTGGCCCACGGGTATGTCACCCGCGCGGTGGTGGAGCCGGTGCGCTGGGTGCTCTACCGGGACCGCGTGCCCTGGATGTCCACCGGCGTGATGGAGCAGGAAAGCCACGCCTGGCACGTTCACCGGGCGCGGGGCACGGTGGTGGTCTTCGGTCTGGGCATGGGCATGTACGTCCACGCCGCCGCCGCGAAGCCGGAAGTGGAGCGCGTGGTGGTGGTCGACAACGCGCCCGATGTGCAGGCGGTCCTGCGCGCGGCGACGGATCTCGACGCCTGGAAGGGGCGCGAGAAGATCACGCTGGTCGAGGCCGACGCCCTGGATGCCGCCACGCCCGAGCACCTGCGCACGGTGCTGGCCGGGGCGCGGCCCGACGTGCTCTATGCCGACATCTGGCCCACCTATCCTGACGCCGGGGCCCCCGCCCAGACCGCGGCCCTGGCGGCGGCCCTGCAGCCCGGGGAAGCCGGCTGGTGGGGGCAGGAAATCTCCTTCGCGCTGTGGGCCCACCGCCAGGGCGGCGGCACGCTGGAGGACTACGCGGCGGCGGTCGGCGTGCCGCTGGCGGTCGGCGACGGCTACCGCGCCTTCTGCCGCGACGCCGCGGCCATCCACGACATCGCCGCGCTGGCCGGTGACCGGCCGAGCCTGGGTCAGCGCCTGAAACGGCTGCTGGGCCTGGGCGGGCGGGGCTGACGGACGGCGCGTCTCCACCGGGATGAAAATTCCACAGCGCAGGCACGGAGTATCTTGCGGAGCAGTGCGGTAATCGCTAGGTTAAACACACCTGCATTTCGTGAAAATAATGGACGGACCGCGCACATGCTCGACGGGCGCCGCATCCTGCTCATCATTTCCGGCGGCATCGCTGCCTACAAGTCGCTGGAACTGATCCGCCGCCTGCGCGACCGCGGCGCCGCCGTGCGCTGCATCCTGACGAAGGGCGGCGCCCAGTTCGTCACGCCGCTGTCCGTCGCAGCATTGTCGGAAGAAAAGGTCTATCAGGACCTGTTCAGCCTGACCGACGAGGCGGAGATGGGGCACATCCGACTGTCGCGAGAGGCCGACCTGGTGTTGGTCGCCCCCGCCACGGCCGATTTGATGGCGAAGATGGCCGCCGGCATGGCCGACGACCTGGCGACGACGGCCCTTCTGGCGACCGACAAGCCGGTCCTCCTCGCCCCGGCCATGAACACCTTCATGTGGTCGCACGCCGCGACGCAGGCCAATCTGCACACGTTGAAAAGCCGCGGCATTCTGACCGTCGGCCCCAACGCCGGCGACCTCGCCTGCGGCGAGACCGGCGCGGGACGCATGGCCGAGGTGCCGGAGATCATAACCGCCGTGGAAGGCTTCTTCGCCCGGGCCGCCGCGCCGGGGCCGCTCGCCGGCCGCCGCGCGCTGGTGACCAGCGGCCCGACGCACGAGGCCATTGATCCGGTGCGCTATATCGCCAACCGCTCCTCGGGCAAGCAGGGCCACGCCATCGCCGCCGCATTGACCGCGCTGGGCGCCGAGGTGACGCTGGTCTCCGGCCCCGTCGCCCTGGACGACCCGGACGGCGTGCGCGTCATCAGGGTGGAAAGCGCGCGCGAGATGCTGGAGGCCTGCCGTGCCGCGCTGCCCGCCGACGTCGCCGTCTGCGCCGCCGCCGTGGCGGACTGGCGTGTGGAGGCGGCCGGCCAGAAGATCAAGAAGACCGCCGAAGGTGCGGCGCCGTCCCTGTCCTTCACCGAGAACCCGGACATTCTGGCGACCCTGTCGGCCGCCGGCCCCGAGCGTCCGGCACTGGTGGTGGGCTTCGCCGCCGAGACGGAGAACGTGCTCGACCACGCCGCCGCCAAGCGCGCCCGCAAGGGCTGCGACTGGATTCTCGCCAACGACGTCTCGCCGGCCACCGGCACCTTCGGCGGCGACCGCAACACGCTGCACCTCATCACCGCCGACGGCATGGAAGACTGGCCGACGCTGGACAAGGCGGACGCCGCCGCCCGCCTGGCCGACCGCATCGCCCATGCCCTGACCGCCACCGCCGCCGCGCCGGCCTGATTGGCGCGCACCCGACCCGTTTCCCGGACCCACGCACCGACGAGAAAACGACATGCTCCGCCCTTCCAAGAAACTGCTGTTCGCCATCGAGGCGGTCCTGGACATCGCCTATCACGCCGCCGGGGAGCCCGTTCAGAGCCGCGAGATCACCCGCCGCCAGGGCATTCCCCGCCGCTATCTGGAACAGACCCTGCAACATCTGGTGCGGTCGGGAATCCTGGTCGGTGTGCGTGGCCCCAAGGGCGGCTACCGCCTCGCGCGCGAGCGGCGGCGGGTGACGGTCGGCGAGATCGTGCGCGTGGTGCAGGCCATGGAGGCGGCGGAAGACCCCTACAAGGATCTGCCGGGCAGCCCCCTGGGGGTGAACGTGGTGCGTCCGCTGTGGGGCGAGTTGCAGGAGGAGGTCATGGAACGGCTGGAGTCCATCACCATCGACGACCTGTGCACCAAGGCCTTCCAGTCGGGGCTGGAGAGCGAAGCCCACAAGGCCATGGACTTCACCATCTGAGGCGGCGGCCGTTCCGGGCCGTCGGTGCGGTATTCCCGTGCCGCTCCATCGGAATTTCCCGGGGCGGAGCGCGAGACGGGGATTGCATGTCGGCGAATCCCTCTTATAAATACACTCAAGAGCGTTGGTTCTTGAACGTATTACACAAGGAAACGGGGTTTTAGCCATGACCGAAGCCAGCACCGTCGAAAAGACCAAGCCCGAGTTTCGCGGCAAGGTCTACGACAACATCCTCCAGACCATCGGCGCCACGCCCCTCGTGAAGCTTGGCCGCCTGGCGGAAGACGCCGGCGCCAAGGCGACGGTGCTGGGCAAGTGCGAGTTCTTCAACCCGCTGGCCAGCGTCAAGGACCGCATCGGCCTGGCGATGGTCGAAGCCGCCGAGGCCGCCGGCAAGATCACCAAGGACACGGTGCTGATCGAGCCCACCTCGGGCAACACCGGAATCGCGCTGGCGTTTGTCTGCGCCGCCAAGGGCTACCGCCTGATCCTGACCATGCCGGAAAGCATGTCCATCGAGCGCCGCAAGATGCTCAAGCACCTGGGCGCCGAGATCGTGCTGACGCCGGCCCCCAACGGCATGAAGGGCGCCGTCGCCAAGGCCAAGGAACTGGTCGAGGAGATGGACAACGCCTACATGCTCCAGCAGTTCGAGAACCCGGCCAACCCGGAAATCCACCGCAAAACCACGGCCGAGGAAATCTGGAACGACACGGACGGCCAGGTGGACGTGATCATCTCGGGCGTGGGCACCGGCGGCACGCTGACGGGTGTCGGCCAGGTGCTGAAGGAGCGCAAGCCCGGCCTCAAGATGATCGCGGTGGAGCCCGAGGACAGCCCCATTCTCTCGGGCGGCGCGCCGGGCCCGCACAAGATCCAGGGCATCGGCGCGGGCTTTGTCCCGGGCGTGCTGGGCCGCGACCTGATCGACGAGGTCATCAAGATCGGCAACGAAACCAGCTTTGAAACCGCCCGCAAGGCCGCCAAGCTGGAAGGCCTGCCGGTGGGCATCAGCTCGGGCGCGGCCATTGCGGCGGCGCTGGAAGTGGCGCAGCGCGACGACATGGCCGGCAAGACCATCGTCATCATCCTGCCCAGCTTCGCCGAGCGTTACCTGTCCACGCCGCTGTTCGAAGAGGCGTGACCCCTCCATATCACGGGTGAACCGTGATATTCCGGTGGGCGCCGGTCCGTTGTCGCGGGCCGGCGCCTTTCCGTTTCCAGCGTCGAGAGCAGGCTGCCCCCATGGACTTCACCGACGAGCAGATCAACCGCTACGCCCGCCACATCATCCTGCGCGAAGTGGGCGGTGCCGGGCAGGAGGCGCTGCTGAACGCCCGCGTGCTGCTGATCGGCGCCGGCGGCCTCGGCTCGCCGATGGGGCTGTACCTGGCGGCGGCGGGGGTGGGGACGCTCGGGATCGTCGATGACGACACCGTCGACCTGTCAAACCTGCAACGCCAGGTGATGCACGACTCGGGCAGCGTCGGCGTGCCCAAGGTCGACAGCGCGGCGGCGCGGCTGCGGGCGCTGAACCCCGACGTGACCGTCGTGCCGCACAAGACCCGCCTGACCGCCGACAACGCGCTCGACCTGATCGACGGCTACGACATCGTCGCCGACGGGTCCGACAACTTCGAGACGCGGTTCCTGGTCAACGACGCCTGCCATCTGGCGGGAAAGACCCTGGTGTCCGGCGCCATCCTGCGCTTCGACGGGCAGGTGAGCACGTTTGCCACCCATCGCGGCGGGCCGTGCTACCGCTGCATCTACGGCGACATCCCGCCCGCCGGCTCCGCCCCCACCTGTGCCCAGGCCGGCGTTCTGGGCGCCGTGCCGGGTGTGGTGGGGTCGTTGCAGGCCACCGAGGTGCTGAAGGAAATCCTGGGCGTCGGGGAAAGCCTGAGCGGCCGCCTGATGATCTGGGACGCGCTGGCCGCCGAGGTGCGCACCGTGCGCGTGCCGCGCGATCCGGGCTGTGCGCTGTGCGGCGACGCACCCACCATCACCGATCTGTCGCGGCACGCCCGCTGACGCCGGTTCAGTCCATCTCCACCATCGGGGGTGCCAGGACCTCGCGCTTGCCGACGTGGTTGGCCTTGGACACCACGCCTTCCTTCTCCATGCGCTCGATGATGCGGGCGGCGCGGTTGTAGCCGATCTGCAGGTGGCGTTGCACGAAGCTGGTGGACGCCTTGCGCTCGCGCGCCACCAGGGCCACGGCCTGGTCGTACAACTCGTCGCCCGAGGACCCGCCGCCGCCGCCGGGTCCGCCGGCCGCGTCCTCGCCGAAGCCGGGGATGGCGGCCATGGCGGCGGTGTCGTCGTCGCTTTCCTCGGTCACGCTGTCCACATAATCCGGCTCGCCCTGGTCGCGCAGGTGGCCGACGATCTTCTCGACCTCTTCGTCGCTGGCGAACGGCCCGTGGACGCGGGTGATGCGCCCGCCGGCGGCCATGTAGAGCATGTCGCCCTGCCCCAGAAGCTGCTCCGCCCCCTGCTCGCCCAGGATGGTGCGGCTGTCGATCTTGCTGGTGACCTGGAAGCTGATCCGGGTCGGGAAGTTCGCCTTGATGGTGCCGGTGATGACGTCCACCGACGGCCGCTGCGTCGCCATGATCAGGTGAATGCCCGCCGCGCGCGCCATCTGCGCCAGGCGCTGGATGGCGGCCTCCACGTCCTTGCCGGCGACCAGCATCAGGTCGGCCATCTCGTCGACGATGACCACGATGAAGGGCAGGGGCGTGAGGCTCAGGGACTGCTCCTCGAACACCGGCTTGCCCGTGTCGGGGTCGAATCCCGTCTGCACCGTGCGCGTCAGGCCCTTGTCGGACTTGGCGGCCTCGGCCACCTTGGCGTTGTAGCCGGCGACGTTGCGCACGCCCAGCTGGCTCATGAGGCGGTAGCGGTTCTCCATCTCGCGCACCGCCCATTTCAGCGCCACCACGGCCTTGTGCGGGTCGGTCACCACCGGCGAGAGCAGGTGCGGGATGCCGTCGTAGACCGACAGCTCCAGCATCTTGGGATCGATCATGATGAAGCGGCACTGGTCCGGCGTCATGCGGTAGAGCAGCGAACAGATCATGGTGTTCACCGCCACCGACTTGCCCGAGCCAGTGGTGCCGGCGATCAGCAGGTGCGGCATCCGGGCGAGGTCCACGTACTGCGCCGCGCCGCCGATGTCCTTGCCGAGCGCGAGGCACAGGTTCTGGCTGGACTTCTCGAACTCGTCGGCGGCCATCAGCTCGCGGAAGCGCACCACCTCGCGCTTGCGGTTGGGCAGTTCGATGCCGATGACGCTGCGTCCGGGAATGACGGCGATACGCACCGACACCGCCGCCATGCTGCGCGCGATGTCGTCGGCCAGGCCGATGACGCGGCTGGTCTTGGTGCCGGGTGCGGGCTCCAATTCATAGAGCGTCACCACCGGGCCGGGCCGCACCTTCACGATCTGTCCCTTGACGCCGAAGTCGGCCAGCACGCCTTCCAGCATGCGCGCGTTGGCTTCCAGCGCGTCCTCGTCCAGCGGGTTGGCCTCCGCCGGGTCGGGCGGGGCCAGCAGGTCGAGCGGCGGGAAGACCCAGCCCTCGTGCGGGTCCGGCGGCAGGAGCGATCCCTGCCGGCTTTCCATCTCGCGCTTGCTGGGTGCCTTGCGCGGCTGGCTGACCACCAGGTCCGAGGCGTTGGATGCGCCGGCGGCGGGCGCGGCGGGGCGGCTCGGCTGGGCATCGCGCAGGATGGGCTCGCGCCGGTCGGTGACCGAGGGCTCCACCCGGCGGCGGCGGCGCGGCGGCGTCTCGGCATCGGCTTCGTCGGCGGTGAGTTCGTCGCGGCGGCGCAGCGCGGCGGCCTTCAGGCGGCCGCCCGCGTCCAGCACGGCATCGGGGATGGCCTTGACCGAGGCGAGGGCGCGGCGCCATTCGTCGAACCGCACGTGTGCCGTCCACAGGAACAACAGAGCGCCCAGCGCCGCCCCGGCCGTGGCGAAAACGCCGCGCAGGTCGGCCGCGCCCAGGTCCGCCGCGGCGGTGCCGGCTGCATTGAGCAGAAGTGCGCCGGCCGCGCCGCCGAGCCCTGCCGCGATCGGCCAGTCGGGCGGCGTCGGCAGGGCGGACAGCCCCAGGCTCACCAGGATGGCGGCGGCGATCAGCCCGACGGTGCGGGCCCACGCCGCCGTCACCGGCTGGCCGGAGATCAGCCGCACGCCCCAGCTCAGCACGGCCAGCAACGGCAGCACGGCGGCCAGCCCCAGCGCCTGCAACAGCCCGTCCGAGAGGCTGGCGCCGAACAGCCCCAGCGCGTTGGCCGGATCGCCCTCGCGCGCCAGGTTCCACGACGGGTCACCGGGCGTGTAGGTCAGCAGCGCCGTCGCCACAACGCCGACCAGGGCTACCAGCACCAGGCCCAGCACCCGCGCCGCCCCGTCCCGCGCCGCCTCCACCATCTCGGGCGGCAGGAAGGGGCTGCGGGCGGGCGCCTTGCGGGAGGACGAGCGGGCCATCGGGTGTGTCTCCGTCGGTCTTGGCGGCGGGCGTCTGGCGGCGGCGCTTACAGCACCTCGGCGATGCGGGTCAGGGCGGCTTCGGTCTTCTGCTGGTCGTGGACCAGGGCGATGCGGATGTAGGGCGCGCCGGCGTTGGAGCCGTCGGCCTCGTCCACCGTCAGGTAGCGGCCGGGCAGCACCTTGATGCCGGCTTCCGCCCACAGGCGGCGCGTGACGGCCTCGCCGTCGCCGACGTCGAGCCACAGGAAGAATCCGCCGGCGGGCGCGACCTTGTCCAGCCCCAGCTTGGGGCCGAGGATGCGGTCGGCGGCGGCCATCTTGGCCTGATACAGCGCGCGGTTTTCCTCCACATGGGCCTCGTCCCGCCACAGGGCGGCGGCGGCGGCCAGCAGGGGCAGGGCCGTTCCGGCGGCGGAATAGCTGCGCAGGCGCGCGAAGCGGGCGATGACATCGGCGTCACCCAGCACGAAGCCCGAGCGCAGGCCCGGCACGCTGGAGCGTTTCGACAGGGAGTTGAACACCACCACGTTGGACAGGTCGCCGCCCAGCTCGCGGCAGGCATCCAGCGCGCCCGGCGGCGGGGCGTCGCGCCAGATCTCCGAATAGCATTCGTCGGCGACCAGCAGGAAATCGTGGTCGCGGGCCAGCCGCACCAGCGTCTTCCACTGCTCCAGCGTCGCCACCGCGCCCTGCGGGTTGGCGGGCGAGCAGTAATAGACGATCGCCAGGCGGTCCAGCACGTCGCCCGGCAGCCCCGCCACGTCGGGCAGGAAGCCGGTGTCGGCGCCGGCCGTCAGCATCAGCGGCTCCGCCCCGTTCATCACCGCCGCGCCCAGGTAGACCTGGTAGAAGGGGTTGGGCATGGCGACCAGCGGCGTGCGGGCCGTCGCGTCCGTCGGGATGGCGATCTGGCCCAGCATGAACAGGGCCTCGCGCGTGCCGGCCACGGGCAGGACGTGGCGGTCGGCCTCCACCATGCCGTCGGGCAGGCCGTAGCGGCGCGTCGCCCATTCGGCCACGGCGGCGCGATGGTCGGGCGTGCCGTTGACCGGCGGATACTTGTTCCACAGGTGCGCCTGCGCCGCCGCCGTCTCGGTCAGCAGGGCGGGGGAGGCGTGCTGCGGCTCCCCGATGGACAGGATCATGCCGCCGTCCTCGGGCGCCGGAATGTCGGCGATGAGGGCGGCGAGGCGCGCGAAGGGATATTCGCTCAGCCGGTCGAGACGCTGGTTGAACTTCATGCGGCAACTTCCTGTGGACAAAGCGGAAACACGATACAGGGCGGCGGGCCGGCGCACAAGCGGGAGCGGTACCGCCGACCGGCGTGGCGCGGCGGGTGTTGCCGGTGGAGCACAAGGCTTTTGATCGGCAGATTGATCCGAGTCGCACCGTCAAACTGGGAAGTCGAGACGTTGAGCATGCTGCTCAGAGCCGACGGCCATAAAATAGGATAAGATGCCTCCACAGCTGTGGATAACGTTCGTAAGCCCACTCTACGGGTTCAACGTGCTGAAATAGCACGGCTTGCATGGGCAGGCACATACGACGCTAAGGACAGTTATCCACAGTATCCACGACATGTTGTGTGTCGTAGATCCATAGGCACAAAAATTCGGATTGATGCGTCTGAAACGTTTGCCTAGAGTCATCGTGTGGGACGGCGGTAGCACGCCGACCCACACGATCGAGTGACAGCTTCAGGGCCGCCTCCCGTAGACAAATTGGATGATAGGCCCCGAAGCAGTCAGATTACAATGGAGACTTTGATCCCATGACGACTGACAGCTACATCGTTATCTACAGTAAGAGCTTCACTGACCGCAACGGCAAGGTGCACCGTCGTAAGGACGGAGGGTTCTACCGATTCAAGGTGCCGAACAAGCGGAAGAAGAAGTAGGTCGAAAGGGGCGCGGGCAACCGCGCCCCTTTTTTCCGCCCCCTACTCCACCCACTCCCTCATCGGCCGGCCTTCGCGGACCCAGCCCTTGATGCCGGGTTCCAGGTTGTAGACCTGGGGGTAGCCCATGCGTTTGGCGGCGAAGCTCGCCACCGCCGCCGAGCGGTTGCCCGAGCGGCAGTAGATCGCCACCGGCGCATCCGGCGGGGCGGCGGCCAGCATGGCTTCCGGGAAGCCGCGCACCGGGCCGTCCTCGTCGAAGGCCATCACCGTTTTCGCGCCCGGAATGATGCCCGTTTCCCGCCATTCCTCGGGCGTGCGCACGTCGATCACCGTCACGCCGTCGGCCGCCAGTTTGGCGAAAGCCTCCGGCCCCACGTCCGTCCAGGCGTGCGCCGGCGGAGTGGCGCCGGCTTCGGGCGCCCCGGCGGCCCGCGCCTCCCACACCGGGGCGGAGCCCAGCAGGCTCGCGGCCAGAAGCAGGAGAACGGCGGCGGCGCGGCGCAGAACCATCATCGACACGGGCCTTTCCGGCAAAAGGATCAAAGCTGCGACAGCATGGGGGTGGAGTTCGACATCTTCTGGATGCGGTCGAAGCCCTGGCGCATCTGGGTCATGATGAACTCCGCCCGGCGCACGGGGCTCGAGTCCACCTCGCCGGGGAACTGGCGCACCCAGGCGTTCAGCTTCACCGTCAATGCGCAGAGGACGCCGCCGATTTCCGTGTGGTAGCTCTGTATCAGCTCCTTCACCCGCTGGAAGCGGATGGCCGAGATGTTGTCCCACATCTCGTTGGTGGAGCGGTCGAAGTTCTCGAACCGCCCGGTCACGGCCGCCGACAGCTCGTTCAGGCGGCTTTCCATCATGCGGCAGGTCTGCATGAGCTGCTGGTCGTTGCGCAGCTGCCAGTTGTTGCGCAGCGCCTCCATGCTGTCCAGGAAGTTGTCCAGCAGCGGCTGGATGCGGTCCAGGCACTGGCGGTAGTAGCTGAGCGACAGGAAGATGTCGCCGTAGTCTTCCAGGAACTTGGGAATCTCCATGACGTCGATGTCCAGTTTCTGCGCCATGATCTTCAGCTTTTCGCGCGCCTTGCGGACGTCGGGGTCCCGGAACAGGCGGATGATGTCGTCGAAGTCGTGGATGGAGACGTCGGAGTCGCCGTAGACCTGCATGATCAGCGGCCGCGTGAACTTGGTCATGTAGTCGCCAAGCTCGCGGTTCTTCTCGGGACTCAGCTTCAGGGCGGCGTTCTCGCGCACCGGAATGTCCATCTTGCGCAACAGGATGCGCAAGGAGAACACGTCGTAGGTGGGCAGCAGGGAAAGCTGGCGCAGGGTCACCAGGTCGGGGTGCGGCTTGCGCGGCTCGCCGTCGTCCTCGTCGTCCTCGTCCTCGGGCGGTGTCCAGCCGAACATCTTGGGCAGGGCCTCCACCTCGATCTGGCCCGACCCCGTCTCGCGCTCCGAGAACACCTCCACCACGCTGCGCAGGTGGTGGTTCTTGATCATGCGGGATCGCTGCAGCGCCTTGGTCTCGATGGGAATGATCTCGAGCGGCAGCACGTACAGGCTGTCCATGTCGGAATCGATGATCGGCGTCACCGGCTTGCGCGCGGCCATGTGCGGCGGTCCCTTCCCTGCCGGAGGTGCTGTGCGGTGCGGTGCGGCCCAGCCGGGCCGGCATTTCGTCATTCTACCATAACAGGAGTGCGGTCAAGGAAAGATGCGCGCGCCGCGCAAGGCGGCCTCCCGCGTGCTGGCGCGGCGGCGGCGTCTTGGGTAAAAGAACCGCCATGCCACGTTTCAAGCTCACCATCGAATACGACGGCGGCCCCTTCGTCGGCTGGCAGCGTCAGGCCAACGGCTTGTCCGTCCAGGAAGCCCTGGAGACGGCCGTCGCCGGCTATTGCCAGGTCGACGCCGTCGTCCACGGCTCCGGCCGCACCGATTCCGGCGTCCATGCGCTGGGGCAGGTGGCCCACGTGGACCTGCCGCGCCACGACCCGCCGGGCAAGGTGCGCGACGCGCTCAACGCCCACCTGCGGCGCCACCCCATCAGCATCCGACAGGTGGAGCAGGTGGACGAGGACTTCCACGCGCGGTTCTCGGCGCGCGAACGGTCCTATGTCTACCGAATCCTCAACCGCCGCAGCCCGCCGGCGCTGGACGCCGGCCGTGTCTGGTGGGTGGGTGCGGACCTGGATGCCGGGGCCATGCACGACGCCGGGCAGATCCTGGTCGGGCACCACGATTTCTCCACCTTCCGCGCCAAGGAGTGCCAGGCCCAGTCACCGGTGAAGACGCTGGACGAACTGGCCGTGACCCGCGAGGGCGAGGAGGTGCGGCTGTTCGTGCGCGCCCGGTCTTTCCTCCACCACCAGGTGCGCAACATGGCCGGCGCGCTGAAGCTGGTGGGCGAGGGCAAGTGGACGGCCGACGACCTGCAACGGGCGCTCGACGCCCGCGACCGCGCCGCCGGCGGTCCCACGGCACCGCCCCAGGGCCTGTACTTCCTTTCGGTCCGCTATCCGGAGCACGACGCCTGATGTCCTGGCTGACCCTGACGCTTGCCATCGCCTTCGAGGTTGCCGGCACCACCAGCATGAAGCTGAGCGAGGGCTTCACCAAGCTGGTGCCGTCGGTGGCCATCTTCGTCTGCTACGCGGCGGCCTTCGCCCTGCTGACCCTGACCCTGAGGACCATGGGCGTGGGCATCACCTATGCCATCTGGTCGGGCGTCGGCACGGTGGCGACGGCGATCATCGGCGCCCTGGTCTTCGGCGAGAGCATGGGGCTGGTGAAGGTGGCCTGCATCCTGCTCATCACGCTGGGAGTCGTGGGGCTGGCGCTGACCGATTAGCGCCGGTCTCCTCCGTTCGGACGGGCAACCCCGCCGGCCCCGACGACCGTTTCTGCGGCACGTATATTAGCGTGTTGGCAGATACAAGGGAGCCGCCGCCATGTTCATTGAAAAGGTGAAGTCCGAGGGCCTGGCCCACCTGTCCTACGTGGTCGGCGGCGGCGTCAAGGCGGCTGTCATCGACCCCCGCCGCGACTGCGAGGACTACATCCGCATCGCCCGCGACAACGGCGCCACCATCACCCACATCATCGAGACCCACCGCAACGAGGATTACGTCTCCGGCGCCCCGGTGCTGGCCGGAATGACCGGCGCGCGGGTTCTGCACGGCCCGCACGCCGACGCCGACATTCCATACGCCGAGACGGCGCCGGAGGGAACGGAGGTGGACCTCGGCGGAGGCCTGCGCCTGCGGGTGCTGGAAACGCCGGGCCACACCCATGACAGCCTCTCCATCGCTGTCTACGACGACCAGTTCGGGCAAGAGGCCGTCGGCGTCTTCACCGGCGATGCCCTGTTCATCGGCGACGTCGGCCGCACCGACTTCTATCCCGACGAGAAGGAGGCCGTGGCCGGGCAGTTGTTCGACTCGCTTCGCAAGATCCTGGACCTCGGCGACCAGGCGATCCTCTATCCGGCGCACGGGGCGGGTTCGGTCTGCGGCTCGGGCATGGCGGACCGCGAGTTCTCCACGCTCGGCTACGAGCGGCTGAACAACCCCATGCTGAAGATCACCGACCGCGACGGCTTCATCCGCGCCAAGGTCAACGAGCACCACGATTACCCGCCCTACTTCCGGCACATGGAGCACCTGAACAGCGTCGGCCTCGACAGGCGCACGCCCGTCGGCGCGCCGCGGGTGCTGACGGCCGACGCGATGGGCGAGGCCGGCAAGAGCGCGATCCTGCTGGACGTGCGGCCGGCGGCGGCGTGGCTGGGGGCGCACGTGCCCGGCTCGCTGGCCGTGGCGGTGGGCATGGTGCCGGCCTTCGCCGGCTGGCTTCTGGCGCCCGAGGACGACATCGTCCTGATCGCCGAGGATGCCGCCATGGCCGAGGCGGCGACGCTGCATCTGGCCCGCATCGGCTACGACCGCGTCGCCGGCTTTTTCCCCGCCGGCATGACCAGGTACGCCGCCACCGCGCGCCCCTTCGAGGCGGCACCCGTGGTCGACGTGGCCGAGGTGGAGGCCCTGGTGGCCGACCCTCCGGCGGACTGGACGCTGCTGGACGTGCGTTCCGACGACGAGGCGGCCTCGGCGGGGCTCGTACCCGGGGCGACGCAGATCTACGTGGGCGAACTGCCGGCGCGTCTGGACGAACTGCCCAGGGACCGGCGCTATACGGTGATGTGCGGCAGTGGTGCCCGCGCCACCGTGGCTGCATCGGTTCTGGCGCGGGCGGGATACGCCGACGTCGGCGTCTTCCTGGGCTCGATGCAGGCGTGGCTGAAGCGCGGCGATGAAACGGTATAGGCCGTCAGGCGCAGCCGGCCCGGCTTCTGAGGGCGGTTTCGCGCGGTTTCGGAGAGGACCCCGCCCGGCACCACCGGGCGGGGTTTTCATGTCGGTTTTGCATGGCTGCCGTCGTAGCTGTTGTGGAAACCCTCATAGCAATTGGTATAAATTGGTTTATCCGTTTCGCCTAAAGGGCTAGGCCCAAAAAAGCACGACTGGGGAAGGAAGGCCGCGGCAATGCTCTCTTCACTGCGCATCAGGACGCGTCTGTATGCAGGTTTCCTTGTGGTGCTGGCCCTGCTGGCGCTGGTGGCCGCGGCGTCCATCTGGGTGTTCTCCTCGGCGTCCACCTCGTTCGACCGCTTCGCCGGCGCCGCCCACGGCGCCGTCTCGGGCGTGGAGCTGGACCGCACGGCCTCGGCCTTCGACCGCCGCGTCGACGAATACCTGAGCGACCCCGACGCCGAGGCGCGCGAAGCCCTTGAGGCCAGCCGCGCCGACCTGGAAGAGGCCATCGAGGCGGTCCAGGGCCTTGACATGGCGGGCGCCGCCGGCGCCCAGGCGGAAAGCATCGCCGCGGCCTACGAGGCCTACCTGGCAGCGCTTGAGCCGGCCATGGAGCTGGCGGAGCGGCGCGTGTCGCTCGCCCAGGACACCCTGGAGCCGACGGCGGACGAACTGGTGGCCGAAGCCCGCAACGTTCTGGAGAACGGCACGCTGGCGCAGCTTGCCAGCGCGGCGCGGCTCATCCAGCACACGCTGCAGGCCCAGATGGCGGTGACCAGCTATCTGCTGGAGCCCACCGACGACGTTTTCGCCGTGATCTGGGAGGAACTGTTCGCCGTCGACGAGGCCATCGCCCAGATGCCCAACGCCGATGCCGCCATCGCGCTCTACGACGCCTATCTGAATGGCGTGAACGAGCTGTCGGGCGTGATCGGCGAGATCCAGGCGGCGCACGAGACGCTGGAGGCCCAGGGCGCCATCATCACGGAAAGCGCGGCAGCCATGAAGCAGGCGGCCGTGGCCTCGGAGACGGCCATCCAGAAGGCCACCAACGCGCAGTTGGAGGGCGCCGGCGACCTGGTGATCGCGCTGACGGCCGTCAGCCTGCTGCTGGGTGTGGCGGCGGCCTTTCTCATCGGCTGCAGCATCGCCAAGCCGGTGACGGCGATGACGGCCACCATGGCGCGGCTGGCCGACGGCGACCTGTCGGTGGAGGTGCCGGCCCAGGGCCAGAAGGACGAGATCGGCGAGATGGCGGCGGCCGTGCGCGTCTTCCGCGACAATGCCCGCGAGGTCGAGCGCCTGCAGCAGGAGCAGGAGGAAGTTCGCCGCAAGGAGGAGGAAGCCCGCCGCGAGGCCATGCTCGGCCTGGCCGACGAGCTGGAGCAGGACGTGGCCGGCGCCATCGGCGACATCACGTCTTCGGCATCCCAGATGCAGTCGACGGCCGAGGCCATGTCGGCCACCGCCGACGACACGAACCGTCAGTGCACCACCGTCGCCAGTGCCACCCAGGAAGCGTCGAGCAACGTCGAGACCGTGGCCGCGGCCGCCGAGGAGCTGTCGGCGTCGATTTCGGAAATCAGCCGCCAGGTCAACCAGTCGGCCACCATCGCGCGCGAGGCCGTCAGCCAGGCCGGCACCGCCAACGATCAGGTGGAGGGGCTGCTGGAGGCCACCAACCGCATCGGCGAAGTGGTGAACATGATCACCGACATCGCCGAGCAGACCAACCTGCTGGCGCTGAACGCGACCATCGAGGCGGCGCGGGCCGGCGAATCGGGCAAGGGCTTCGCGGTCGTCGCCAACGAGGTGAAGAACCTGGCCAACCAGACCGGCCGCGCCACCGAGGAGATCAGCCAGCAGATCCAGTCGGTGCAGGTGGCGACGCAGACGGCGGTCAACGCCATCAAGAGCGTGACGTCCACCATCGACCAGATCAACGAGATCGCCGGCGCCATCGCCTCGGCGGTGGAGGAGCAGGGCGCGGCGACCCAGGAGATCGCCCGCAACACCCAGCAGGCCGCCCGCGGCACCCACGAGGTGACGTCGACCATCGGCGGCGTCACGCAGGCCGCCGGCGAAACGGGCCAGGCCGCGAGCCAGGTGCTGCAGAGCGCCAACGACCTGCACGTCCGCGCCGAGCAGCTTCAATCGGCGGTGGGCAGCTTCCTCAACCGCGTGCGGGCGGGGTAACGGCCCGCGGGCGTGCCGCCGCTCAGCCGCCGCCGCCCGCCAGGGCTTCGGTGACCGCGCGGCGCAACTGGGTCGGCGTGACCGGCTTGTGAAGCAGCCCCAGGCCCAGGCCGGTGATCGTCCGCTGGGTTTCGGGGCTGGTCTCGCCGGTCAGCACCAGGGTGGGGACCGGACCGCACAGACCGCGCACGCGCGCCACGGCGTCTGTGCCGGTCTCACCGGCGCGCAGGCGGTAGTCGGCCAGGATCAGGTCGGGACAGCGGCCGTCGGTCCGCAGCAGGCGCGCGGCCTCGGCCCCGGAGGCGGCGCCCAGCGTCTGGTATCCCCAGTCCTGCAACTGCCCTTCCGTGCCCATGAGCACGATGGCGTCGTCGTCGATGACGAGAACCAGCGTCTCGGCCGCCGGGCGCCGGCCGTCGGCGGCCGGCGGAGCGGTGTGCGCGTCGGGCGGCTCGGCGGCGTGGTCGGGCGCCGCCAGCGGCGTCTCGACGGAAAACACCGAGCCTTCGCCGACGCGGCTGTCGACGTCCACCGGCAGGTCCAGCAGCATGGACAGGCGCCGCACGATGGCCAGCCCCAGCCCCAGACCCTGTTCGCGGTCGCGCTCGGGGTTGCCGACCTGATGGAACTCGTCCCACACGCGCTCCAGGTGTTCGGCCGGAATGCCGATGCCGGTGTCGCGCACTTCGATCAGCGCCGCTTTCCGTTCCGGCAGGGAGCGGCAGGTCACCGCGATCTCGCCTTCCGGCGTGTAGCGCAGGGCGTTTTCCACAAGATTGCGCAGGATGCGGCCCAGCAGCGTGCGGTCCGTGCGGGTCCAGGCCGTGCAGTCGGCGACCCGGAAGGCCAGGCCTTTTTCGAGCGCCCGGTCCTCGTATGCCGCGCGCAGGTCCTCCAGCACCGCCTTCAGCGGGAACCGCTCCAGGCGCGGCTCCACCATGTTGGCGTCCAGGCGCGAGACGTCGAGCATGCTGTCGAGCAGCCCCTTCAGGGCGTCCAGGGCGTTGGTCAGGCGTCCCAGGCGGTCTGAGCCTTCCGCGTCCTTCAGGTGCGGGCGCAGGCTTTCGGTGAAGAAGAACAGCGACTGCATGGGCTGGCGCAGGTCGTGGCTGGCGGCGGCCAGGAAGCGCGACTTGGCCCGGTCGGCCCGTTCCGCCTCGTCCTTGGCGCGCCGCAGCTCCCGCTCCATCGCGGCGCGATGGGAGATGTCGTAAAAGGTGCAGGCCGACAGGATCATCCGTCCGTCCGGGGCGAAGACGGGCGCGGCGTTGACCATGAAGGTGGTCACCCGGCCGTCCCCGCGTCGGTAGCGCATTTCCATCAACGGCGTCGGCTCGCCGGTGAGCAGGGGCCGGGCCAGCGGGTACTCGTCCGCCGCATAGGGCCTGCCGTCCTCGTGCAGGCCGCCGAACTCCCCGTAGGCGCTGACGTCGGAGGTTGGCGAGATGGGGTGCCCGAGAAGCCGCTCGGCCTCGCTGTTGTGCAGGATCACCTTGCCGGTGGGGGCCTCGGCGACGATGACGCCCGCCGGCATCTGCTCGATGATGGCGCGCAGCAGCCGGCGCTCGCGGTCCAGCTCGGCCGCCAGGCGGTCGCTTTCCTGTTCGGCCCGTCGCAGGTCGGTGATTTCGGTGACGACCGTTCCGGCATGGACAACCCGCCCCGTGTCGTCGGTGACGGGAAACCACCCGGTGCGGAAGTGCCGCTTGGAGCCCGGCGGCTTCAGCGTCTCGGCGTACACCTCGAAAGGCGCCGGCGCCACGCCGGTGGCGAAAATCTGCGCGATGACGGGCATGACGTGCAGCGCCACGTCGGGCAGCAGATCGCCGATGCGCCGGCCGATGTGTTCCTCGGCCGGCAGGCCGTTGATCTCGGCCATCCAACGGTTGATCCGGGCGAAGCCGCCGGCGTCGTCGAAGTAGGCGAAGCCCACCGGCGCGTGCTCGAACAGGGCTTCCAACTGCCGCTCCGCCATGGCGCGGCGTTCGGCGGCGGTGGGCAGCGCGCCGTCGCCGAGCGAGCGGAGGAAAACGCTCGCGCCATCGCCGCAGGGAAAGGCGCGCGCCGACCACGACGTCGCCGTCGCGCCATGGTCCAGGTCCGCCGCCTGGGCGGTCCCGGTTTCGCGAACCCGTCGGCAGAGGTGGCGCAGGGCGGCTCCGAAATCGGCGCCAAACGCCGCGGCGAGCGACCGTCCCACGGCCGTGTCGGCACCCGCCGACAGGTCCTCGGCCGCCGCATTGGCGAAGATGACCCGGCCGCCCCGGTCGACGTGCAGGATGGCGTCGGCGGTGCTGTCGAGCAGCCGGCGGAGTTGGACCGAAGCGTCGAAGGCGGCGGGCTCGGAGGGCACGGCGGCGGCGTCTCCCGTATTCTTGCGGGTGGGGCGTCCGACGCCGCCCCGTCGGCGCTCCGGCGGGATCAGACGCTGGTGCCGCCCACCGTCAGCGGTTCGACCAGAAGCGTCGGCTGGCCGACGCCGCACGGCACGCCCTGGCCTTCCTTGCCGCAGGTGCCGATGCCGGGGTCAAGGCCCATGTCGTTGCCGATGGCCTTCACCCGCGTCAGCACGTCGGGGCCGTTGCCGATCAGGGTCGCACCCTTGACCGGCGCGCCGAGCTTGCCGTCCTCGATCATATACGCCTCGGAGGCCGAGAACACGAACTTGCCCGACACGATATCCACCTGACCACCACCGAAGTTGACGGCATACAGGCCTTTCTTGACGCTTCGGATGATGTCTTCCGGATTGGCGTCGCCGCCTTCCATGTAGGTATTGGTCATGCGCGGCATGGGCGCGTGGGCGTAGGACTGCCGCCGCCCGTTGCCGGTGGGCTGGGCGCCCATGAGGCGGGCGTTCAGGCGGTCGAAGATGTAGCCGGTGAGAATCCCGTCCTCGATCAGCACCGTGCGGCTGGTGGGCGTGCCCTCGTCGTCGATGGTCAGCGACCCGCGGCGGTCGGGCAGGGTGCCGTCGTCCACGACGGTGACCCCCGGCGCGGCGACGCGCTTGCCCATGCTTTCGGAAAAGGCCGAGGTCTTCTTGCGGTTGAAGTCGCCCTCCAGGCCGTGGCCCACGGCCTCGTGCAGCAGCACGCCCGGCCAGCCGGGGCCGAGCACGACGGGCATTTCACCGGCCGGCGCGTCGATGCTGTCCAGGTTGACCACCGCCTGGCGGATGGCCTCGTCGACGGCGGCCTTCCAGGCGTGTTCCTCGACCAGTCCGTCATAGGTGACGCGCCCGCCCATGCCGTGGCTGCCGGTCTCCATGCGGTCGCCCTTTGCCACCATGACAGAGACGTTCATGCGCACCAGCGGGCGGATGTCGGCGGCCATGGTGCCGTCGGCGCGGATGATGTGGACCGCCTGCCACGAGCCGGTCAGCGAGGCCATCACCTGGCAGACGCGCGGGTCCTTGGCGCGCGCGTAGGCGTCGATTTCCGCCAGCACGCGCACCTTTTCCTCAAAGGGCACCATCGGCAGCGGGTTCGCGTCGGTATAGAGCGCCTTGTTGGTGCCCGCCGGCGGCTCGGCCATGGTGCCGCCGGCCCCCCGGCGCACGGCCTTGACCGTGTCGGCGGCGCGGTTCAATGCGGCGTCGTCGAGCGTGGTGGCATGGGCGAAGCCCGTCGCCTCGCCCGAGACCGCGCGCAGGCCGAAGCCCTGGGCGGTGTCGAAGCTGGCGGACTTCACGCGGCCGTCGTCATAGGCGATGCTCTCGGACTGGCGGTACTCCAGGTACAGTTCGCCGTCGTCGCACCCGTCCAGCGCGCCGGCGACCGTCGCCTGGGTGCGGTCGCGGTCGAGCCCGGCCTTGGTGAAGAACAGGTCCTCTGTGACGGCGATGTCTGCCATGGCGGTGCGTCTCCTGAAGCGCGGCGTCGCGGTATGGTCGTCGGTCGGTCTTGCCACGGACGTGCGCGCCCTGGCAAGCGGGTCCTCCCCATGTGGGGCGGGAACCGCCGCATGTCACGGGATGCACCACCCGACCGGGGAGTGTTCGCGACCGGCTTCAGGCGGTAAACAGGATGGGCGCCGTTTTCGCGCGCCAGGAGCCCGTCCCATGCCCGATACCGCCGCCGCCGTCCTGTCCGAGCACCCGTTGCGCGCCATGCTCAGCAACGAGGTCCATGCCCGTCCCCACGAACAGCTGGAGGGTCCGTGGCGGGCGACGCACTTCGCCATGCTCTCGGGCGAGCGGGGATCGCAGGAGGACCGCGACCTGCTGACCGGGCTTCTGGCCGATCACGGCCTGCCGGCCGCGCCGGAGGGGGCGGTCTACCATTCCGTCGACCTGGGCCCGGTGCGCCTGCGGTGGGAGCGGCACACCGAGTTTTCCACCTGGACGTTCCTTCTGCCCGGGGCCTTCGATCCCGCGGCGCCGTTCGCGCAAACGGCCCTGGACGCCGTGCCGGAAGCCTGGCTGCGGCGCCTGCCGGGGCAGCTTCTGGTCGCCATGCACGTGGTCATGGACGCCCGCGAGCGCGGTTTGGACGAACTTGCGGAGCTGTTCGGCAGCCGCGTTTCCGGCAGCCGCGTCGGCGGCGGGGCGGGCGCGGTCTACACTGATTTCCTGCTGCGCGGCGACGGGTTCGGCCGCGCGCTCATCGTCAACCGCCGCCTGACGCCGGGCCAGTCCGGGCGCACGCTCCAGCGCCTGCTGGAGATCGAGACGTACCGCATGATGGCCCTGCTGACCTTCCCCCAGGCGCGCGAGACGGGGCCGCGCCTGTCGCGTATCGAGCAGGGCCTGGCCGAGGTGACGGCGGAACTGGCCGAGAGCAACGGCGGCGCCGACCGCGACCGCCGCCTGCTGGGCCGCCTGACGGAATACGCCGCCGAAACCGAGCGCCTTCTGGCGGCGCTGAACTTCCGCCTGTCGGCCTCGCGCGCCTACCATGCCATCGTGCGCCGGGCGGTGGCCGACCTGCGCGAGGAGCGCATCGAGGGGCTGCAGACCTTCGCCGAGTTCCTGGCCCGCCGCCTGTCGCCGGCCATGAACACCTGCGAGTACGTCGGCGAGCGCATGGAAACGCTGTCCAAGCGCCTGACGCGCGCCGGCGACATGCTGCGCACCCGCGTCGATATCGCACTGGGCGAGAACAACCGCGATCTGCTGCACAGCATGAACCGCCGCGCCGAGCTTCAACTCAGGCTTCAGGAGACGGTCGAGGGACTGTCGGTGGTGGCCATCAGCTACTATCTGCTGGGGCTGGTGGGCTATGCCGCCAAGGGACTGAAGGAGGTGGGGCTTTTGCCCGTCGACCCTGCGGTGGCGGTGCTGGCCGGCCTGCCGGTGGTGGTGGCGCTGGTGCTGGTTGGCGTGCGCCGGCTGCGCAAGGCCGTCACCAAGCGCGGGCACTGAGGCAGGGGCGGGCGGAGGCCGTCGGCCGGGGTCACTCGGCGTTGCGGCGCAGCCAGGTCCACGCGCCGGCCAGGAAGGCGATGTTCAGGGCCGGAATCGCGAAGGCCTTGAAGGCGGCCCAGGTGTCGGTGTCGAAGCTGCGCCACACCACCTCGTTCAAACCCGACAGCACCAGCAGGAAGGTCACCAGCGCCAGCGTCAGGTGCTTCCAGGCCTCGGGCCGGGCGCGCGTCCCGGCACCGAACACGGTGCGCAGCGGCAGGCGGCCGAAGGCGAGCGCGGCGGCAAGGACCACCGCCACGGCCGTGTTGCTGATGGTGGGCTCCATCTTCACGAAGCGCGGATCGGTCAGCACCAGCGTCAGCCCGCCGATGGCGCCCACCGACACCAGGCTCGCCACCGGCACCAGGGGAATGCGCCGCTCGCCGCGCCAAGAGACGGCCGTCGAGATCAGCGTGCCGGCGATCAGCAGCGCCGTGCCGACGTAGATGTCCCAGATGCTGGTGCCGACGAACAGCAGCAGCGCCGGGCCCAGTTCCAGAACCATGCGGCGGATGTTGCCGCGCAGGTCCCAGCCGTCGGCCTTGGTGTGGCCGGCGGCGGTGGCGGCATTGGCGGGGCTGTCGTGCTTGTCGGTCATGGCGTGACGGAAACGCGCGCGGGGGTGAAGGGGATCGGTGTCATGCGGCGGCTCAGGACCCGAACAGGGCGCCGAACATGTCCGGCATGGGCAGGTCCGGCGTCTGCTCCGGCATCACGAACAGGCTGCCCAGCACCACCAGCCCGAACAGGCCCAGGATAACCCCCGAGCCGCGGTTCAGCCAGAGCAGCCAGCTGGGCGAGAACTTGTGCCGCACCGCGCCGGCCAGCGCGCTCAGGCACAGCCACCACAGCGCCGAGCCGACGAAGACGCCCAGGATCAGAAGGCCCGCATCCAGCCGATCGTCGGCCACCTGCACCGCGCCCATGGAGGCGAACACCGCCATGAAGGCCAGGATGGTCGCGGGATTGGTCAGGGTGATCACGAAGGACGAAGCGAAATCCCGCCACAGGCCCATGTGGACGTCGGGCGTCTGCCACAGTGTGGGCTTGGTGCGGAAGGTGCGCAGGCCCAGCACCAGCAGGAACACGCCGCCCACCAGCGACAGGATCGTGCGGTGATCGAACAGGAAGTCCGACACCAGCGTCAGCCCGAAGCCTGCAACGGCGCCGTAGAGCGTGTCGGCCACGGCGGCGCCCAGGCCGGCGATCCAGGCGGCGACGCGGCCGTCGGCCAGCGCGCGGCGGATGCACAGAAGGCCCACCGGCCCCACCGGCGCCGCGATGGCGAAGCCCACGGCCACGCCCTTGAAGAAATAGTAGTCCATGCCTTGCAGTCTTTGGCGGCGACCCCCGATGGCCGCCGGCGGCACAATACCAGATATATCCCAGGATGCGACCGTTAGCTCTGCTCGTCCCGCGCCTCCGCGGGGTCGTCGAAGCCTTCGCCGGCGTAGAACCGGTCCACCTGTTCCTGCGACAGCACCGGCTCCAGTTCCAGCGCATCGTCGCGTCCCGCGGCCGGGGCCTGCTCGTCGTCGCGCCGCGCCGGGCCGCGGTAGGCCGGGTCGTCGCGGCGGCGCCGGTCGGGGCCGAAGTAGCTCTTCAGCCGCACATAGCGGCGCGGCCGCTCGATCACCGCGCGGATGCGGCTGAACAGGCTCGCGGCGGAGAACGGCTTGATGAGGTATTCGTTGGCGCCCGCGTCGCGCGCCGTCACCACATGGAACTTGGTGGCGTGGGCGGTGACCATGATGACCGGCAGGAACGGGTCCGGGCTGTCGGGGGCGGTGCGCAGAAGGCGCGTCAGCTCCACCCCGTCCAGGTGCGGCATCTCCCAGTCGGCCAGCACGATGTCGGGCTTGCGCAGGCGGACCATTTTCAGGGCCTCGGCGCCGTCGGGCGCCTCGCGGATGTCGCTCACGTTCAGCGCCTTGAGCGTCGTGCGGACGAGCTGTCGGCCGAAGGCGCTGTCCTCGGCGACAAGGATACTGAGGCGGGAGAGGTCCAGTCCTGGCATGTGTGGCTTTTCGGATCTGGAGGTCGGGCTCAGGTCGGCGGGGGTGCGACGCGCACCGCGTTGCGTCCGCCGTCCTTGGCGGCGTACAGCGCGTCGTCGGCGGCCTTGATGACGCGCTGGTAATCGGGATGGCCGTCATGCAGGGCTGCCCCGACGGAGATCGTCACGCGGATCTTGACGCCGTCGCCGACGTCGATCGGTCTGGCCTCCACCTCCCGGCGGATCGCTTCGGCCTTGGCCGCCAGGGTGGATGCGTTCATTTCGGCGAGCACCAGCAGGAACTCCTCGCCGCCGTATCGGAAGGCGAAATCCCCGGCCCTGACGCAGCCGCTCAGGGTTTCCGCCAGGGACACCAGCACCCGGTCGCCGCCGTCGTGACCGTAGGTGTCGTTGATCGCCTTGAAATGGTCGCCGTCCACCAGCATGACCGCGAAGGGGCGGCCGTGGCGCATGCTCATGGCGACCTCGCGTTGCAGGATGGACGGCAGGAAGCGCCGGGTCAGCAGGCGGGTCAGGCTGTCGCGCCCGGTTTCCAGCTCCACGGCGTGGGTGGTGACCGATGACAGCAGGAACGCGACCTCCGTCACGTCGCGGTCAAGCTGGCGGATCAGGTCGATCGTCGGATGGTTTCCGGCCCGCGCCTCGGCGATCCTCCGGGTGATGGCGGCGACCATCTCGCGCAGCACGTCCAACTCCCGCATTCCGCCGAAAGCGAGGTCCGCCTTGTGGTTCAGCCACAGGCCGAAATCGCTGGTTTCCAGCGGCGGCAGGACGGCAGCCTGCACCTCGTCGTCGTACAGGGCGACCATCACGCTGCGCAGCCAGTCGAACAGCGACGCCTTCAGCCGCTCTCCTTCCAGCGCCAGGCTTTCGCCGCTCATGTGCATCTTGAGGCTCTGACGCTGGCGGACGTTGCCCACCATGTCGCTCAGGTATGCCTCGTGCATGTTGTCGGCGAGCGTGTCCAGCACGTCGCCCAGGAACAGGATGGCGTCGCCGGTCTGCTCGGGGGGCAGCGTCGTCTCGTTGCGCATCAGCCGGCGGGCCATGTCGCGCTTGATGACGCGCATTCCCAGGGTGATGAGCGTCAGGGGAATGTCGACCCGGGCGTGGACCGCGCCGACGTGAAAGTTGCGCTCCACCAGCGTGCGCATGTCGTCCTCGTCGCGCACGCTGAAGACTTCGGCGATCCACCGGGCCATGGACGCCCGCAGGCGGGTGCGGACCAGGTCGTGACTGAGGTAGGTGGCGGCCTTCGGATCGTTCAGCAGGGTGTCATAGAAGACGTCGGCAAGGGCCCCGGCGTCGTCGCGGGCGCACGCGGCGACGCGGTCCCGCAGGGCCGGGCTGGTGTCGCGCCACAGGTTGGACAGCGCCCGCACGGCGGTGGCGTTCGCTTCAACCGCGCGCGAGCCGGACCCTCCCTCGGTCATGTGCGAGGAAACGGCGCCAGCGCCGGCGCCGGAGGCGCCCCCGTCAGCATTGGGCATGGTATCGGCCTCCCCTCAATTTCTTTGGGGTCAGACTATGCTAAAGGGAGTAGAAATATAACCCCTTTGGGAAAACCCCGTTCGTTCCGTACCATGTGCCGTGGGACCTATGCCGGCACCGGCAGCGACTCCGCACGGAACCGTCGCGCCGGCGCCGCCAGGGCGTCCTGCGCCTCGATCAGGGCAAGCTCGCGCCCGCCGGCCCGTTCAGTGGCCTCGAACACCGTGAACAGGCCGTTGACGGCGGCTTCCAGCGCCTCGGGCACGCGCCGGCTGCGCAGGTAGTGGCCCAGGAACAGGGCGGCGAAGGCATCGCCCGAGCCGGTCGGCGGATGCGCCAGCGGGATGCGCGGTGTGGAGATGATCCACGCCCCTTCCGGCCCGCGTGCCAGCACCTCGATCCGCTGCGGATCGGCGTCGCAGCGCCGCAGCGACGTGACCATGACCACCCGGGGGCCCAGGGCGCGCAGGGCGTCGACGGCCTCGACCACCTGGCTCATGAGGGAGCAGGGGCGGCCTGTCAGCAGCTCCAGCTCAAACTGGTTGGGCGTGGCGAGGTCGGAGCGGGGGATGACCACGTCGCGCATCAGGTCGGGGATGTCGGGCTTGACGTAAAGCCCGCCCGGCCCGCCCGTGGCGTCGTGGTCGCCCATGACCGGATCGCAGCAGTAGATGGCGTCGGGATTGGCGGCCTTCACGGCGTCGGCGGCTTCCACCACCGCATGGCCGATGCCGGCGTCGCCCAGGTAGCCGGACAGCAGGGCGTCGCAACGGCCGAGCACGCCGCGCTCGCCGATGCCCCGGACCGTGTCGCGCACCAGGTCGGCCCCGAGGACGGTGCCGCGCACGGTTTCGTAGCCCGTGTGGTTGGAGAAGTGCACGGTGTGCACCGGCCACACCTCGTTGCCCAGGCGCTGCAAGGGGAACACGGCCGCCGAGTTGCCCACATGGCCGTAGGCGACGTGGGACTGGATGGAAAGGATCGCCAAGAGTGGCCTCCGGGTCCGGAACGCGATGGCTCCGCACTATAAGCCCCATGGAGAGGCGGGCAACGGGCCATTTCCGGGCCATGGCCCCGGGCGCCGTCATGAATCGGCAAAAGCGATCAAAAATCTTTGGTAAATCGGATGGATCGGCAGACGCCAATCCCTGCATAAAGAGGGCACGGCGACGCGCCGTCCTGCCTGCCCCGGTCGATCCCGCGGCGCGTCGTTATCCCCGGCCCGCACGCCTCTCCCCCTCCTCCGGCGTGCGGGCCACCTATTCCTCAGAAAATGACCCGCAGCGCCTCATCTGGGTTCGAATGTTTCACATCCGGCTTGTCAGGCGTGCGCGGCGGGGATAGTGTGCGGCGCAGCACGCGGGCGGTTTTCGCCCGTCGATCCATGCGCAACGCCGCACACAGGAAGGGAGAGCGTTTCATGGCCACCGTGACCCGCCCGCGCCGCAGTGTCCTCTACATGCCGGGGTCCAACACCCGCGCACTGGAGAAGGCCAAGACCCTGGCCGCCGACGGCCTGATCCTGGACCTGGAGGACGCCACCGCGCCCGACGCCAAGGAGGAGGCCCGCCGAAACGTGGTTGCCGCCGCCGGCCAGTACGGCAAGCGCGAGGTGCTGATCCGCGTCAACGGCCTGAACACCCCCTGGGGCCATGACGACATCAAGGCCGCCGCGTCGTCGGAAGCCGACGGCATCCTGCTGCCCAAGGTGGAAAGCGCCGACGCCGTGCGCCTGTGCGAGCGCATCATGGACGAGGCCGGCGCGCCGGCCGACATGGCCATCTGGTGCATGATGGAAACGCCGCTGGGCATCCTGCACGCCGAGGAGATCGCCAACGCGACTCCGCGCATGGGCGGCTTCGTCATGGGCACCTCGGACCTCGCCAAGGACCTGCATGCCGAACACACGAAGATGCGCCTGCCCTTCGTCACCAGCCTGGGTCTCTGCGCCCTGGCGGCCCGCGCCTACGGGCTGGCGCTGCTGGACGGCGTGTACCTGGACCTGCAGGACGACGAGGGCTTCAAGGAAAGCTGCGTGCAGGGCCGCGAGTTCGGCTTCGACGGCAAGACGCTCATCCACCCCAAGACCATCGGCATGGCCAACGAGGCCTTCGCGCCGAGCGCCGAACAGGTGGAATGGTCGCGCCGCATCATCGACGCCCACGCCGAGGCCGTGAAGGAAGGCAAGGGCGTGGTCGTCGTCGACGGCAAGCTGATCGAGAACCTGCACGTGGAAAACGCCAAGCGCCTCGTCAGCCTGTCGGAACAGATCGACGAACTGGACGCGGCGGCGGGGGCGTAAGGCCCTCGCACCGCGACGCTTTTTTTGAACCACCAAGGCACCAAGACACCAAGAGGCCGGTGCCGGGCTTACGGCATCGGCTTCCTCGGCCGCGTGCGAAGCACGCTCCACCGCTTCTGAATCAAGCCGGGCTGCGCCCGGTGGCGCGGTCATGGATGGTGCGGCAAGCCGCGCTGTCTTGGTGCCTTGGTGTCTTGGCGGTTCACCCCCACTCCACCGCCGTCTCACGCGGAGACAACAGTCATGACCAAGACCAAGACAAACCCCGGCAATTACTTCGAGGATTTCGCCATCGGGCAGGAAATCCGCCACGCCACGCCGCGCACGGTGACGGAAGGCGACATCGCGCTCTACACCGCGCTCTACGGCCCGCGATTCGCCGTGCAGTCGGCCGCCGACTTCGCCATGGACCTGGGGTTCGAGGACATGCCGGCCGACGACCTGCTGGTCTTCCACATCGCGTTTGGCAAGACCGTGCCCGACATCAGCCTGAACGCGGTCGCCAACCTGGGTTATGCCGACGGCCGCTTCGGCGTGCCGGTCTACGCCGGCGACACCATCCGAACCACCAGCGAGGTCATCGGCCTGAAGGAGAATTCCAACGGCAAGACCGGCGTCGTCTACGTGCGCTCCCGCGCCGTCAACCAGGACGACCAGATGGTGGTGGAATACTGCCGCTGGGTCATGGTCAACAAGAAGGACCCCGCCAGCCCCGCGCCCGAGGCCGTGCTGCCCGACCTGCCCAAGGCGGTGACGCCCGAGTCGCTGCGCCTGCCGACCGGCCTGCGCCTGGACAAGTACGACTTCCAGCGCGCCGGCTCGACGTTTGCGTGGGAGGACTACGAGCCGGGGGAAAAGATCGACCACGTCGACGGCATGACCATCGAGGAGGCGGAGCACATGATGGCCACCCGCCTCTACCAGAACACCGCCAAGGTGCACTTCAACCAGTTCGAGCAGGCCAAGGGCCGCTTCGGCAAGCGCCTGATCTACGGCGGCCACATCATCAGCCTGGCCCGCGCACTGTCGTTTAACGGGCTGGAAAACGCCTTCAAGATCGTCGCCATCAACGGCGGAACCCATTGCAATCCCACGTTTGCCGGCGACACCATCCACGCCTGGACCGAGGTGGTGGAGAAGAACGAGATCCACGAGCGTCCTGATCTGGGCGCGCTGCGTCTCCGTACCATTGCCACGAAGGATCGCCCTTGCGCGGACCACCCGCTCAAGGGGGATGACGGCAAGTACGATCCGCAGGTGGTTCTCGACTTTGACTACACCGTTCTCATGCCCCGTCGGCAGCCCTGACGCCTACCCACCCGGGTGGGTGTGGTCCCGGTCCAGCCCACCCGGGAGCGTTGACAGGGGTGGGGCGAGGGGATAAACCTTCTGCCGCATTGCCGCATGACTCCTGGCGTCTCCCGGAACGCCGTGACGAGGGGGCGCGTGCATCGCCCCGGCGCTTGCCGCCGGCGGGGTTCGCGCGGATCGGAGTCGGGCGCGGCATCCTCCCCGCGGGTGGGAGGGGTGGCCGTGCCCTCGCCAAGACGAGGCGCCGCGCGCGCCGCGACGTATGGGAACAGGCGCGGAAACGCGCCGCAGACTTATGCGCGTCCGCTATCGGGCGCCGACCGTCGAAGAGGCTGACGCCATGAAATCTGACACTCGGCCGTTGTCGCCGCACCTTCAGGTCTACAAGCTGCCCATCGAGGGCAAGCTGTCGATCCTGCATCGCATCACCGGCGTGGGAATCTCCATCGGCATGCTGCTGCTGACCTACTGGGTGGGCGCGGCGGCCTACGGACCGGAGACCTACGACGCCGCCATGGGGTTCATCACCTCGTGGTTCGGCTATCTGCTTCTGCTGGGCTTCTCGGTCGCCTTCTTCTTCCACACCGTCAGCGGTATCCGCCACCTGGTGTGGGACGTGGGCGTCGGCCTGACCAAGGAAGAAGCGCGCCGCTCGTCGTACGCCGTCATCGCGGCCACTGCCGTGCTGACCGTGCTCGCCTGGATCATCGGTCTGGCCTGAGGGGGAAAATACTCATGAGCCTGCGTTCTCCTCTCGGCCGCGTCCGCGGCCTGGGTTCCGCCAAGGAAGGTGTCGGTCACTGGATCGCCCAGCGCGTCAGCGCGGTCGGCCTCATCGTGCTCGGCTTCTGGTTCGTCACCGCCATCATCTCCAACGTCGGCGGCGACTACGCCACCTTCACCCGCTGGCTGAGCAATCCCGGCAACGCCACCATGATGATCCTGACGATCGGCGTCAGCTTCTGGCACATGGCGCTGGGCCTTCAGGTCGTCATCGAGGACTACGTCCACGGCGGCGCCCGCGCGCCCTCGCTGATCGCCGTCAAGCTGGTGAGCTTCGCGCTGGCCGCCTTCGGCATCCTGTCGGTCCTCAAAGTTGCCTTCGGAGGCTGAGGTAAATGGCTGAATACGACATCATCGACCATGAATACGACGTGGTGGTCGTCGGCGCCGGCGGCGCCGGCCTCCGGGCCACCTTCGGCATGGTCGCCGCCGGCCTGAAGACGGCCTGCGTCACCAAGGTTTTCCCCACCCGCTCCCACACCGTCGCCGCCCAGGGCGGCATCGGCGCGTCGCTCGGCAACATGGCCGAGGACAAGTGGCAGTGGCACATGTACGACACCGTCAAGGGCTCCGACTGGCTCGGCGACCAGGACGCCATCGAATACATGTGCCGCGAGGCCGTGCCGGCGGTCTACGAGCTGGAGCACTTCGGCGTGCCGTTTTCGCGCACCGAGGACGGCAAGATCTACCAGCGCCCGTTCGGCGGCCACATGCGCAACTTCGGCGAGGCCCCGGTGCAGCGCGCCTGTGCGGCCGCCGACCGCACCGGCCACGCCATCCTGCACACGCTCTACCAGCAGTCGCTGAAGCACAACGCCGAGTTCTTCGTCGAGTTCTTCGCCGTCGACCTGCTGATGGACCCGGAAGACGGCTCCTGCCGCGGCGTCATCGCGCTGGACATGGCCAACGGCACGATCCACCGCTTCCGCGCCCACCAGACGGTGCTGGCGACCGGCGGTTACGGCCGCGCCTACTTCTCCTGCACCTCGGCGCACACCTGCACCGGCGACGGCAACGGCATGGTCGCCCGCGCCGGCCTGCCGCTCCAGGACCACGAGTTCGTGCAGTTCCACCCGACCGGCATCTACGGCTCGGGCTGCCTGATTACCGAAGGCGCGCGCGGCGAGGGCGGCTACCTCACCAACTCCGAGGGTGAGCGCTTCATGGAGCGTTACGCCCCGACGGCCAAGGACCTGGCCTCGCGCGACGTCGTCTCCCGCGCCATGACCATGGAAATCCGCGAGGGTCGCGGTGTGGGTCCGAACAAGGACCACATCCACCTGCACCTGGAACACCTGGGCGCCGACGTGCTGCACGCCCGCCTGCCGGGCATCACGGAAACGGCCAAGATCTTCGCCGGCGTCGACGCCACGAAGGAGCCGATCCCCGTGCTGCCGACCGTGCACTACAACATGGGCGGCATTCCGACCACCTACATGGGCGAGGTCGTGCGTCCGACCAAGGACAACCCCGACCAGGTGGTCGGCGGCCTGATGGCCGTCGGCGAGGCGGCCTGCGTGTCGGTCCACGGCGCCAACCGCCTGGGCACCAACTCGCTGCTCGACCTGGTGGTCTTCGGCCGCGCCGCCGCGCACCGCGCCGCGGAACTGGTCAAGCCGGGCACCAAGCACAAGCCGGTTCCCAAGTCCGCCGATGACCTGGCGCTGTCGCGCATCGACCGCATCCGCAACGCCAACGGCTCGCTGACCACCCACGAGATCCGCTCGAAGCTGCAGGGCACCATGCAGAACGACGCGGCGGTGTTCCGCACCAAGCAGAGCCTCAAGGAAGGTCTGGACAAGGTCTCCGAGATCGCCGGCCTGCTCAAGGACCTCAAGGTCACCGACCGGTCGCTGGTGTTCAACACCGACCTGACCGAGGCGCTGGAGCTGGAGAACTTGATGGCGTCGGCGCTCGCCACTATCTCGGGCGCCGAAGCGCGCCAGGAGAGCCGCGGCGCGCACGCCCACGAGGACTACCCGGACCGCGACGACGCCAACTGGATGAAGCACACGCTCGCCTACGTCGATCACGACTACAAGGTCACCCTCGATTACCGTCCCGTGCACACCTACACGCTGACGGACGAGGTCGAGTACATCGAGCCCAAGAAGCGCGTGTACTGATCGGTCTGATTGAACGCAGACGACGCCTGTTGCGAGGAAAAAGACATGGCTGAATTCACTCTGCCGCCGAACAGCCGCGTGAAGGAGGGCAAGACCTTCAAGGCGCCGGCCGGTGCGAAGAACGTCAAGGCCTTCAAGATCTACCGCTACGATCCGGACCTGGGCGAAAACCCGCGCGTGGACACGTTCGAGATCGACCTGGACGACTGCGGCCCCATGGTCCTGGACGCCCTCTTGAAGATCAAGAACGAGGTCGACAGCACGCTGACCCTGCGGCGCTCGTGCCGCGAGGGCATCTGCGGCTCGTGCTCCATGAACATCGACGGCGGCAACACCCTGGCGTGCCTGAAGCCCATCGACGAGGTCGACGGCGCGGTCAACGTCTACCCGCTGCCGCACATGCCGGTGGTCAAGGACCTTGTGCCCGACCTGACCACGGTCTATGCCCAGTACCGCAGCATCGAGCCCTGGATGAAGGCCGACACGGCGGTGTCCGCCAACAAGGAGCGTCCGCAGTCGCCGGAAGAGCGCGCCGAGCTGGACGGCCTGTGGGAGTGCATCCTGTGCTTCTGCTGCACCACCTCCTGCCCCAGCTACTGGTGGAACGGCGACCGCTACCTGGGCCCGGCAATCCTGCTGCAGGCCGCGCGCTGGATCAACGACAGCCGTGACGAAGCGACCGGCGAGCGCCTGGACCAGCTGGAAGACCCCTTCCGCCTGTACCGCTGCCACACCATCATGAACTGCACCAACACGTGTCCCAAGGGCCTGAACCCCGCCAAGGCCATTGCGGACATCAAGCAGAAGCTGGCCGAGCGCGTGCTGTAAGGCACACCGCCCACGCCGGATACGAAAGCCCCGCCGGAGCGATGCGTTCTGGCGGGGTTTTTCGTTGTCGGGCGGCGTGTCGCGCGCGTCAGTCAACGCCAACCCGCAGGTAGAAGACGGCGCCTTTTCCTAAATCAAGGGTCGCAGTTCCTTCGGTTCAACCGCTGTTTCACACGAATCACCTTCCGCACTGGAAGATTGCACCGCAGCAAACTTTCGTCGCATAATGGCGATTAGGGAGTAGTCTGCGGCGATGGATGTGTCTGTTCGCCGCGCCGTTCGGGGGCAGACATGCTAGAGCACGATATTGACGTCGACGGCCTCGCGCGGGACCTCGACATCGAGAACAAGGCCATTCAGCAGGGGCAGATGAACCAGCCGGGCCCCGGCGCCACGGATTTCGACGTCCCCCAGCGCGACATCGTCCAGCGCATCGGCGAGTTGCTCGACCAGGCCCGGAGGGAAAGCCGCGATGCCCTGGACCGCCACAAGACCCGGCGCGAACAGATCGAGCGCGAGATGGCGAACCTGCGGATCGAGGACATCCCCAAGGAGGCCGATTCCGCCATCGAGCGTGCCGAGCACGAACATCGCCCGGGCCTGGTGAAGGCCCGGGAGCACGAGCGCCGGATGCTGCGCGAGGTGCGCGTGTTCCAGGCGCGCCACAAGTGCCGGCGGGAGCCGTCGTACCCGGATTCCTTCATCCTGCACTGGGCGATCGTGGGCGGGATCGTGCTCGCCGAATCCATCGCCAACAGCTATTTCTTCGCCAAGGGCAGCGATCTCGGCCTGCTCGGCGGCCTGTTCCAGGCACTGCTGATCTCGCTGGTGAACGTGGTGCCGGCGCTGCTGATCGGTTCGCGCGTCTTGCCCTACGTGCATCCGCTGGTCGACCAGAACCTGCGCATCGCGGCCTCGGCGGGGCTGGGCCTGTACGGCGTTCTGCTGGTCACGTTCAACCTGGCGGTCGCCCACTACCGGGCGGTTCTGGAGTCCGACCCGTTCACGGCCATCGTCCAGGCGATTCCCAACCTCATCCGCTCGCCGTTCGGCATCAACAATCTGGATGCCTGGATCCTGTTCGGGCTGGGCACCGTCTTTGCCATCATCGCCATGATCAAGGCCTTCAAGGCTGACGATCCGTTGCCGGGCTATGGCCGCCTGCACCGCGCCTACAAGGAGGCGGAGGCCAACTACCTGGAACGGCGCCAGGCCATCACCACCGCCATCAACGGCGCCATCGACGAGCACCGGGTGAAGGCCGACGCCATGGTCGCCACCGGGCAGGCGCACGTGCGCGAATACAGCGACCTGATCGACCGGTCGCGCGCCGTCTGCAACGACTACACCCGGCACGCCAACGCGCTGGAAGAGGCCTGCAACCTGCTTCTGTTCACCTATCGCGCGCAGAATTCGGAAATCCGCACGGCGAACAATCCGCCGTACTGGAACGACAAGTACAGCTTCGGCAAGCACCTGCGCATGGCGCTGCCCGACCTCAAGGACGAGGAGCGCAACCTTGAGCAGTTCAACGTGGCGGTCAAGGACATGCGCGGCAAGATCGGCGACACGCTGGACGCGCTGCGCAGCCTGAACAGCCGGAAGCTCGAGGACACCAGCGCCTTCTTCCGCGAGGTCGAGGAGGAGGCGGAGCGGCTTCTCAAGCGCGACGGTCCTGCGCCGGCCGCCGGCGCCGCAGCCGCGTGAAGGTGATCCATGCCCCCGCGTAAGAAAAAGAACTTGAGCAAGAAGGACCGCCAGGGCCTCGCCATCATTGCCGGCATCGGCGTGGTGCTGCTGGCGCTGATCGGCGTGCGGCTGGCCGTCGGCGGCTCCCAAGCCTACAACCCCGAGACGTTCTGCCCGGTCGACGGGCCGACGGATCATCTGGCGGTGCTGGTCGACCGGTCGGACTCGCTCAGCCGGACCCAGGCGGCCGTCGTGCGGCGCCGGCTGGAGGCAGCATCGGCCGACCTGGACGCCGGCGAGCGGCTGTCGCTGTTCGTGCTCAGCGATGACGACTACGACCTGGAGCCGCTGTTCTCCAAGTGCTCCCCCGGCGACGGGACGGAGGCGAACGCGCTGTACCAGAATCCGGCGCTGATCCGGCGGCGGTTCGAGCAAGGCTTCCGCCGGCCGCTGGACACGGCGCTGGAAGAAGCCGTGGAGGGCCGGGAGGCCGGGACGTCGCCGATCATGGAAATGATCCAGGTGATCACCACGCTGCCGACCTTCCAGCCGGACCAGTCCAGCCGGCGGCGGCTGCTCATCGTCTCCGACATGCTGCACAACATGCCGTACTTCTCGCAGTACGGCCCCAACGGGGCGGACTTCGAGGCCTTCCGGCGGCAGGCGGGGCGGGCCGCGCCGTCGGCGCTTCTGAACGATGTGGATGTCCAGTTGATCTACCTGGTGCGTCCCGGCTTCACGCAATTCCAGGGGCGGGACCACGTCGCGTTCTGGGAACAATGGATCGCCGAAATGGGCGGCCGGCTCACGCAGGTGGACCGCGTGCGCTGAGCAAGAGTGACTTGAGGGGAAGTGGGTATGGCGTCGGAATCGCAAGACAAGAAGGGCGGCACGCCGCAAGGCCTGGGGAGACGGTTCTCGTGGGCCTTCTTCTTGGGCGCGGGCGGGTTGATGGCGGCTGGCCAGTGGTGGCCCGAGGCGCCCTGGTGGGTGGTGGTCGGATGGCCGCTCGGCTGCATGACCGGCTTCTTTCTCTGGGGCAGGAAGCAGGACCCCAAGCGCAAGCACCGCGACGTGCTGGGCGACGCCCTGTATTTCCTGGGGTTCCTGTTCACCCTGACGTCGCTGTCGGCCAGCCTGCTCGGCATGCTGATGGCGCCGGAGGAGGGAATCGCCGCCGCCCACCTTCTGGGCCGCTTCGGCGTGGCGCTGACCACCACGATCTTCGGCTTCTACCTGCGCACCATGCTCAGCCAGCTTGTGCCGCGCATCGACCAGGAGGAGCAGGAAGCCCGTTGGCAGATCCACGAGAACGTCAAGGCCCTGACCTACAACCTGACCAAGGCGGTGGACCTCATCAACGAGGCCAGCGGCGCCGCCGCCGCCAGCATCCGGGAGTCCGGCAAGACCATCGAGCAGGGCTTCAAGGAGACGCTTGATGAGACCAGGACGAACATCTCGGCAAACCTCGACGCGTCGCTGAACGAGGTGATGGAGGAATACAAGAAATCGGCCGCGAAGATCGCCGGCACAACCAACGAAAACGCCGAGAGCATTCGCACGTCCATGCAGAACGGGACGGAACGGCTCAGCACGGCCATCGGCGACCTGGAGCAGCAGATTCGCACCTTCCGCCCGCCGGCGGAGCACGTTCACGTCCAATTAGACGAGATGTTCTCCGGCCTGGCCGACAACATCGCGACGCTTGAGGCGCGGGTGCAGGACACGGCCGCCAGGATGCAGGCGGCGGTCGAGGAGTTCCAGGGGTTCTCCAAGACGCTCAGCGGTGCCAACGCCAACATGGGCCGGGCGCGGAACGCCATGGACAAGTTCGCCGCCAGTTCCGAGGCGGGCGCGGCGGCCATCGGCACCGGCGCCCACGCCTTCGAGCGCATCGACGCCTCCATGGCGGCGGCGGTCGAGTCGCTGTCCCAGGCCGTGGCGGGGATCGAGGCCGCGTCGACCACGCTCAACGACCGCATGGAGTCGGCCGCCACCGTTTGGGAGGAGCACAGCAGCGGCTTCGCAGAGGCCAGCGCGCAGGGACGTGAGCGGTTCAATAAGGTCCTGGAAGCCGACCTTGCGCAGATGCAGCGGGCGCAGGAGCAGATGCGGGCAGCCCGCGAGGCAGCGCTGAAATCGTTCCAGGAGGCTGCCGAGACGAGCACCCAGGCCGTGCAGCAGCACTGGGACACGGAGGCCCAGGCCGTTTTCACCAAGCTGACGGCCGCGGTGCAGGGCATCGCAAGGGATTTCACCAACAGCATGCACGCTCTCGATGAAGCCTTGGCGAGCATTCTCGAGGACGCAACGCAAAAGAGCGAGCAGGTCCACAGGTACGCGGAGGCGCGAAATGGATGACCGACAGCCGACGTCCCTCGGCAACCTCTCCCGTCTTCTCCAGCGGCCCGACTTCGTGGCCCTGACCCTGGCCGAGGTCATGGTGGCAATGGTGTTCCTGGTGATCATCATCGGCGCCGCCTCGGGCGCTTTCGCCACCAACGAACCGTCGCGCGAGGCGCTGATGGAGGAGCGCGAGCGTCTTATGGCGCTGGAGAATGCGCTGGGCAAGGGGCTTGGCAAGTCCGAGGTCGTGCCGGCCGACGTGGACGCCCTGTTCTCCCGCCTTGTCGCGCTTTCCGAACTTGAGACCCAGGTCGCACGGCTCAAGGAGGAGCTTTCCGAGGAGCGGGCCCAGAAGGAAGAGATGGCGTCGTCGCTGACCGACGACAAGCGGGAGCTTCTCGCGAAGTACAGTGACGTCAAGCACCAACTCGAAGCGGAGCGGCAGGCGCGGGAGGCGGCGGAGCGTCGGCTGAAGGCCACCGAGGATTTCGCGAAGGCCCTGGCGGCCCGCTTGCAGGAGGCACAGCAGCAAGCAGACGACCTGGAAGCCGAAATGGCCGACAAGCGGCAGCAGAACCAGGTGCTCCGCAGCCGCGTGGCGAAGCTGGAAGAAGTCACCGGCGGCGGCGCGGGCATCGGTGCGCCCGCATGCTGGCGGAAGGGCGACGACCCGGACGGCGCCCTGCAGTACCTTGCCAACGTCAAGGCGTTCAACGGCTATCTGATCGTCTCGCCCGCCTGGCCTGCTTCCCGCGCCGATCAGGCGGCGGCCCTTGGGCTCGACCGGCAGATGCTGGGTGGCGTGATGAGCCGATCCGACTTCAGGCGCGTCTTCCGGCGCATCTACGACGACAGTGAACGGCGCGGGTGCCGCTACTACGTGCGGTACGACAACAACGCGGTGACCGACGCCAACCAGCTGCGCGCCATGGACGAACTGGTGGAAGGCCACGTCTACATCTACCGGACCCGGCTGCGGTGAGGATGAACCGGTGACGGGTGGACTGCCGAAAACACGGGAGGCGTGCAATGGCCTTCTGGAGAGACTGCGGGCGGCTCTCGGTCCGGATGAAGGCGAAGTGTATTCTGACCCATCTGAACCCGTTCCGCCGCGCGATCCGGTCGATCCGCCCCGACGGCCGCCTAACTGGTTGAACCGGTTCATGGATCGGTTCACATGACGTCCGACGGCGAAGCCGACGATGGCCTTGTCGACCGCATCGACCATGCGGAGGAGGCGCTCGACGGTGCGTTCCTCGGAACGGCCAAGCTCTGCCTCTACCTGAATTCTGGCGCCGTACCGGCCGCCGCGGCGATGCTGAGTCTGGCCGGCGGGCGCCCGACCTATATCGATGCCGCACTATGTGCCCTCTCGTTCTTTCTGGTCGGCATCCTCATCGCCAGCCGCGTGAGCGAGGCGGACCTGATCCTTCAGGAAAGCAGGGCGCAGGACCTGCGGGACGAGTTGGAAGGCCGGAAGGCGCAGCCGCACAGCCATGGCGACGGCTCTCCGAGCAAGGCCGAACTCAAAAGGGAACTGCGCTTTTTAAGGATCGTCGTTCGGCGCCCCAGAATGCAGCCGTACACGGAGGAAAATCTGAAAATCGCGTGGGCTCGCCAGAAGAAGCGCGTGCGGCTCAGCCTGCGATTTTTCTGGCTCGGTGTCCTGTTCACCGTGGTCGCCTTCGGCGTCAGTCAGTTGCCATTCTCCGACAGCGACGCCGGCCCGCGATTTCTCGCAAAGGACCTGTACGCGGAATACATCAGCGACTCGCGTCATCAAGGCGGGGCCTGGCCCCGGCAGCCCTGCGGCCGCAACGACAACGGCGAACTGGCCGTCGCTTTGGTGGTGACGGTTCTGGACGACGGCTATTTCATCGACGCCGGCCCTGCGTTCAAGGACAAGCGCGGCAACCCGTTCCGCCGTCGCCATCTGGGCGCGGGGATGGATCAGGGGCAGCTTGACGTGCTTCTGGATCAGGTCGCCCGCGACGCCTCGGGCGCCGGCTGCAGGCCGGCCCTCTGGATACACCGGGCGATCCCGAGCTTTGGCGACCGGCTGGAAGACCTGCGGCCCGAGACGTTCTCGCACTACATCGGTCATGCGCACGCGCTGTATGAGTCGACCGTGCGCAAGCCCACCCCGCCCTGACGCCCGGTCCCCGCTCCCCCGAAACGAAAACCGGCGCCTCCCTCGGAAGGCGCCGGTTTCCGTCACCGCGAGTCGCGGGATGCCAGGATCAGGCGGCCGAGCGGATGGCGGCGTCCTTGACCTTGGGCTCCACGTGCTCCTCGAACTGGGCGAAGTTCTTCTCGAAGCGGGCCGCCACGTCGGCGGCGGCGGCGTCGTAGGCCGCCTTGTCGTCCCAGGTGCTCTTGGGCTGCAGCACTTCGTCGGGCACGTTGGGGCACGAGGTCGGGACCTGGACGCCGAAGTTCGGGTCGGTGGTGAACTCGGCCTTGGCCAGCGTGCCGTCCAGGGCGGCGTTCACCATGGCGCGGGTGTGGCTGATCTTCATGCGGTGGCCGACGCCGTAGGCGCCGCCCGACCAGCCCGTGTTGACCAGCCAGCAGTTGGCGCCGTGCTTTTCCATCAGCTCGGCCAGCAGCTTGCCGTAGACGGTGGGGTGGCGCGGCATGAAGGCGGCGCCGAAGCAGGTGGAGAAGGTGGCCTGCGGCTCCTTCACGCCCTTTTCCGTGCCGGCGACCTTGGCGGTGTAGCCCGACAGGAAGTGATACATGGCCTGTTCCGGCGTCAGCTTGCTGATCGGCGGCAGCACGCCGAAGGCGTCGGCGGTCAGCATGATGATGTTCTTGGGGTGGCCGCCCCGGCCGGTGTCGCTGGCGTTGGGAATGAACTCCAGCGGGTAGGAGGCGCGGGTGTTCTCGGTCTTGGAGCCGTCGTCCAGGTCCAGTTCGCGCGTGCCCTCGTCCATCACCACGTTTTCAAGGATGGTGCCGAACTTCTGGGTGGTGGCATAGATTTCCGGCTCGGCCTCGGGGCTCAGCTTGATGACCTTGGCGTAGCAGCCGCCCTCGAAGTTGAAGACGCCGTTCGGGCCCCAGCCGTGCTCGTCGTCGCCGATCAGCGTGCGCGAGGCGTCGGCCGACAGCGTGGTCTTGCCGGTGCCCGACAGGCCGAAGAAGATCGCCACGTCACCCTCGGGGCCGATGTTGGCCGAGCAGTGCATGGGCAGGATGCCCTTGCCCGGCAGGGTGTAGTTCAGGACCGAGAAGATGCTCTTCTTGATCTCCCCGGCATAGGAGGTGCCGCCGATCAGCACCAGCTTCTTTTCGTAGGACACGGCGATGACCGTTTCCGACCGCGTGCCCTCGGTGGCCGGATCGGCCTCGAAGCTGGGGCACTGGATGACGGTGAAGCCCGGCGCGAAGTCCTTCAGGTCGGCGGCCTCGGGCTGGATGAACATGTTGCGCGCGAACATGTTGTGCCAGGCCTGCTCGCAGATCACGCGCACCGGCAGGCGGTGGTCCAGGTCGGCGCCGGCGAAGCAGTCCTGCACGAAGACTTCCTTGCCTTCCAGGTGCTTGAGCATCCGGGCGTGAATCTTCTCGAAGTTCTCCGTCGACATGCCGCGGTTCACGGTGCCCCAGTCGATGGTGTCCTTCACCGACGGGTCCTCGGCGATGAACTTGTCGTTGGGCGACCGGCCCGTGTGGACGCCGGTGTCGGCCACCAGGGCACCACCCTTGGCGAGCTGAGCCTCGCCGCGCTTCATGGCCTCCTCGACCAGTTGGGCCGAGGTGTAGTTCCAATGCACATGGGCCAGGTTCTTCAGGCCCAGGGTTTCGAGACCATTCGAACTGATGTAGGGACCGGACTGCTGCACCACGAGGCTCCCGCTAATGACGTTTCGTGAACGCGCGATTCGGAGACACTAAATTTCCGAATCGGAACGCGCGTACAATAGTGGCTCAAAAGGGCGCGGGCAACCGTGAGGATGGCAGTTTTGCGAAGGTTTTTAGCGCGTCGCGTGTGGTACGTCCGAAGGACTATTCCGCACCGCCCGCCCGCGCCTTTTTCACCAGCGCCACCAGGGTCTCCCGCGCCCCGGACGGGTCCGTCAGCGACGGATCGAACGGCAGGCGCGCGGCCTGTTCGGCGGAGACCAGATCGCAGCCGTCGGCGTCGATGGCGGCCATGCGCCATCCTTCTTCGCCGGACCGGCCGCACAGCCGCCGCGCGTAGAGGTCAACGGCGTCGGCGTGGTCATCGTTCATGTGGGTGATGATGGAAACCTCGGCGTCGCTCATGGCCGCGGCCAGGGCCGGCGGGCTGAGCAGCGACGGCCCGTCGTCGATCCACACGGCGCGCGCGAATCCGCCCACGTAATGCGCCCGCTCCACCGCCATGCGGTACAGCGCGAAATCGCCGAAGCCGGCGTACAGGGCCGCCGCAGGATGCCGCGCCAGGAAGCGCCGGCGGCCGCGCTCCTCCTCCGCCGGATCGGCAACGCGGGCGATGCGGCCCATGACCGTGGCGCGCGGCCCCGTCTGCGGGTTGTCGAGACCTTCGGCCGCGTCGACCAGCAGGGCGGCGCGGGGCTCGGCGGCCAGGTTTCGGGTGTGGTCGGCCAGGCCCGACAGCAGCAGGAGCGGGCTGCCGTCCTGGTCGGTGGCGACGGTGACGAGGCTGGCGTAGGGTGCGCCGCCCTCTGCCATGGTGGTGGCGAGGCCGGCCTTGCGGACGCCCCTGAGCAGCCGCCGGACGGCGTCGCGGTGGCTGCGGCCGGGCATGATGGTGGGGATGTCCTTGCGCATGGGCCGATGATCGCCCGCCGCCGGCGCCGCGTAAAGGCCGGCGCGCAGCAAGGTCTTCCCAAACGCCTGGGAACGCGCCACACTGCGCCCCATGCAGCATCGCTCATATATCGCGCGCCGCGGGCGCGGACGCTCCGGCCCCGGCGGATTCGCCGTCTGGCTGGCGAGCGTCGCGTTGCTGCTTCAGATCGTCGTGCCCCTGGGACAGGCCGTTCCCCTTCCGGCCGGGGCCGACGGTTTCCCGCGCACCCTGTTGGTCTGCACGGCCTTCGGGCCGCGCACCATGACCCCGGACCAGCAGGACGCGCGCGGCCGCGCCGCATCCCCTTCCGGCGCGAGCCAGTCCTGTCCCGTCTGCACCGCGCTCGGCTTCTGCGGCCTGGATGCGCCGGTGGCGGCCGTTCCCCTTCCGGCCGCCCTGCCGCTTCTGGTGTCCGCCGAGTCGCCGTCGTCTCCCCAGGCCGACCGCCGTCCGTGGTCGCGCCTGCCGCGCGGCCCGCCTGCGGCCTGAGCCGGCCCCTCCGGCCGCTTCAGCGCGTTCCCTTTCCAGACGACGACACGATGCCATGCCGCGCGACACCGCCGGCATGGACGGGAGACCCTACCATGACGACGCTCCGTACCCTGACCGCCGCCGGCCTGATGCTCGCCGCCGGCCTGACCAGTACCGCCGCCCTCGCCGCCGGGAGTGAAGAAAAGAAGATGGAGCCCGCCGCTAGCGTCGGCGCGGTCGAGGTTCACCAGCCCTGGGCCCGCGCCTCGGCCGGCATGGCCCGCAACGGCGGCGCCTTCATGGTGCTGAAGAACACCGGCGCCGAGGACCGCGCCGTGGTCTCCGCCGCCTCGGACGTCGCCAAGACGGTGGAACTGCACACCCACATCAAGGAAGGCGACGTCATGAAGATGCGCGAGGTGGAGAAGATCGAGGTGCCCGCCAACGGCGCCACTAGGCTGGAGCCCGGCAGCTACCACGTCATGCTCATGGGCCTGCACGCGCCGCTGGAGGAAGGGCAGGTGTTCAACATCACCCTGACGCTCGACAACGGCGAAACGGCCTCCGTGGCGACCCCCGTGAAGGGCGTCGGCGCCATGTCCGCCGGCGGCGGCCACGGCATGGGCAACATGAAGCATTGATCCAAGAGAAGCGCGGGGCGGCCGCCAAGGCCGTCCCGCGCTTTCGTCTGACGCCCCTGTTCCTGCACGGCGTTGGGATCGGCCGGGAAGGTGCTGGCAGGCACCTTAACGGGCCTCGGATCAGCCGCCGCTCTTCTCGTAGGCGAGCGCGGCGCCGATCAAGTCCTCGATGGCATTGCCGACGCTCTTGAACAGGGTGATCTCGTCCGCCGACTGCCGGCCCGGGCGCTCGCCGCGGGTCAGCTGGAACAGGTCGCCCTTGATGTCGTCGGCCGTGATTACGCCGGCCGTCATGGGCTGGACGATGTCGCCGGCCTCCTTCAGGGCGCCGTCGCTGTCGATGAAGACCGACGCGCGGGTGACGCCGTCGTCGTCGGTTTCGCGCATGCGGGGGGTGAAGCCGCCCGCCATGTCCAGGTGCTGCCCGGGCTTGAGCCACGCACCCGGAACCACCGGATCGTGGGACGTGGTGACGCAGGAGATGACGTCGGCGGCGTCCACGCCGTCGCGCAGGTCGTCGACCAGTTCGATGCCGTGGACCTCCTTGCGCAGCTCCTCGGCTGTCTGCTTGTTGCGGCCGTAGACCAGCACCTGCTCGTAGTTCCGCACGGCGCGGTGGGCGGCGATGAAGTGGGGCGCCAGTGCACCGGTGCCGACCACCAGCAGGGTCCTGGCGTCGGGCCGCGCCAGATAGTCCGCACCCAGCGCGGAAGCGGCTGCGGTGCGCCGGCGGGTGAGTTCGGTGGCGTCCATGACGGCCAGCGGCGTGCCGGTGTCGCCGTCGCACAGGTAGTAGACGCCCATGACGGACGACAGGCCGCGCTTGGGATTCTCTGTGAAAACGGTGGCGATCTTCACGCCCAGGTACGCGCCCTCGCGCCACGCCGGCATGAGCAGAAGCATGCCCTTGGCGTTGTCCTCGCCGGGCAGCGGATGATGATGGCGCAGCGGCACGGTGGCCCCGGCCTTGAAGCCGTCGCGCAGGGCGTCGACCAGGGCGCGGGGTTCGAGGGTCCGGGCGACGTCCTCGGCGGTCAGCAGGCGCATGGGGCGGGGTCCTCCCTGAATGATGGTGAACGTTGGCCGATTGGCCTCATCATCCAGGTCGGGCGGGGGCGCGTAAAGGGCCGCTCCGGGTTTCCGGCCACGGGACGGGCGGAACGGCGACGCGGCGGGCGGAAACGGCAAGAGGGCGGACGGTCCCCCAGAACCATCCGCCCTCCGCCTGTTCGCGGCCGGCTCCCGCGGCTCGACACCGTTCGAAAGGTCCGAGGCCTTGATCCCGTCGACCACCGGCCGCGACCTGCCCCGCCGTTTCGCTCTCAGGGGAGAGGGACTGGCGAACGGGGCGGGGCAAGGCGGTACCGGCGGCCCTAGTGATGCCGCATGGTCTTGGTGATGCTGTCGGCGACGAACTTGGCCACCGCGATGCAGGCGGCGAAGGTGACGGCCAGGCCCAGGCCCACCTCCCACAGGTTGCCCGACAGCCAGCGGGCGGCGTCGCCCTTGATGACGAACATTTCCAGGCCCATCCAGATCAGGATCGGCGCCAGCATGAACACGGGCAGGAGAATCGGCAGAAAGCGCATGGGTCGATCCTTTCTCAGCTTATTCGCGTCGAGGATTGCAATCATCGACGCTGCGTTCACTCGGCACGCAGCCTCACGCGCCATAAGGCGCGACGGCCAGTCGGCCTTGCCGGGCGACCCGTGTGAGACTCCATGTGTCGCCCGGTATTACATGCGAAAACAAGAATGTAACCCACAGCGTAAGGGGCGCCCGCCGGGGCGCCCCATGACATTCGTCAATGACTGGAAAGAAAATTCACTGCGCCTTGATCATCGGCCCCGCCGGCGCGCCGCCCAGCATGTGGAAGTGCAGGTGCGGCACTTCCTGTCCGCCGTTCGATCCGGTGTTGGCGATGAGGCGGTAGCCCGTGCCGTCGATGTTGCTGTCGCGCGCGATGCGGGCGATGGCACGGTGCAGGGCCGCGATCTCGGCGTCCGACGCATTCTCGCCGAAGTCGGTGGCGTCCTCGTACTTGCCCTTGGGGATGACCAGCACGTGGACGGGGCGCTTGGGCTCGATGTCCTCGAAGGCGAGCACGTGGTCGTCCTCGTAGACCTTCCTGCAGGGAATGTCGCCGCGCAGGATCTTGGCGAACACGTTGTTGTCGTCGTAGGCCATCGAATGCTCCCTGTCTATCCGATCACGTGACACCGGGCGACGCACGAAAACGTCCAGTTGTCGCCCGCACTACAAAGGCTTGCCGGTCTTCGCGCGCGCGGCCTTCTCGGCCAGGCCGGAGACGCCGACGCGCTTGCCCAGCTCGGCATAGATACGATCGGGCGTGATGCCCTGTTCCGCCCACAGCACCATCAGGTGATAGAGCAGGTCGGCACTTTCCGCCACCACGTCGTCCGGCGTTTCCGAGACGGCGGCGATGGCGCATTCCACGCCTTCCTCGCCGACCTTCTGGGCGATCTTCTTGCGGCCCTTGGCGAACAGCTTGGCGGTGTAGCTGCTTTCGGGATCGGCCGCCTTGCGGCCCTCGATCACCGCAAACAACTCGTCCAGGATGGCGGCGGAGGCGTCGGTGCTCATGCTCTGTCCCCTGTCGTCCTTATACGCCTCGATGATTGAAATCATCGAGGCTGCGTTCAGTTGCCACGCAGGCTCACGCGCCATAAGGCGCGGCGGCCAGTCGGCCTTGCCGGGCGACAAGTGTGCGATCTCAAGTGTCGCCCGGTATTAGTCGCGCACGGCCACGCCCGCGGCCTTCATGTGGGCCTTGGCCTCGGCGATCGTGTATTCGCCGAAGTGGAAGATGGAGGCGGCCAGAACGGCGGTGGCGTGGCCTTCCGTGATGCCGTCCACCAGATGGTCCAGATTGCCGACGCCGCCCGAGGCGATGACGGGAATGGACACCGCATCGGCCACCGCGCGCGTCAGCGGCAGGTTGAAGCCCTGCTTGGTGCCGTCGCGGTCCATGCTGGTCAGCAGGATTTCGCCGGCGCCCAACTCTTCCATCTTCTTCGCCCATTCCACGGCGTCGATGCCGGTGGGATTGCGGCCGCCGTGGGTGAAGATCTCGAACGTGTCCGGCCCGACCGACTTGGCGTCGATGGCGACGACGATGCACTGGCTGCCGAACTTTTCCGCCGCCTCCCGCACGAAGTCGGGATTGTGCACGGCGGCCGTGTTGATGGAGACCTTGTCGGCCCCGGCCAGCAGCAGCTTGCGGATGTCCTCGACCGTGCGCACGCCGCCGCCGACGGTCAGCGGCATGAAGCACTGTTCGGCGGTACGGGCGACCACGTCATAAAGCGTGTCGCGCTTTTCGTGGCTGGCGGTGATGTCCAGGAAGCAAAGTTCGTCGGCCCCGGCGGCGTCGTAGACGCGGGCCTGCTCCACGGGATCGCCGGCATCGCGCAGACCGACGAAATTCACGCCCTTGACGACGCGGCCGTCCTTCACGTCCAGGCAGGGAATGATGCGCATCTTGAGCATGGGTCGTCCTTAACCTTCACACGCCGGTGTTGTTCACCACCAAGGCACCAAGACACCAAGGCTTTGCGGCTTCGCCGCAATGATATGCGAGGGAGGCCCAGCCTCCCTCGCGCTCCCGCGATTCCACTTCAAGCCCGGCCATATTCGCAGCTCTACCGAGATGGTGCGGCTGCGCCGCGATCTCTTGGTGTCTTGGTGTCTTGGTGTCTTGGTGGTTCAAAAACCCCGTTCAGTCCTTCATCACCTTGAGCGCCTCGCCCAGGTCGATGCGGCCGTCGTAGACGGCGCGGCCCGAGATGACGCCGACGATGCCGGTATCGGCCTTCGCCTTGCACGCCTTCAGGTCGTCCAGGGAGGAGACACCGCCCGAAACGATCACCGGCGTGGAGATCTTCTCCGCCAGGGCTGCCGTGGCGTCCACGTTGGGGCCCGACAGCACGCCGTCGCGGTCGATGTCGGTGTAGATGATGGCCGCCACGCCCGCGTCCTCGAACTTCATGGCGAGGTCGATGGCGGTCATCTCGCTGGTCTCGGCCCAGCCTTCCACGGCGACCATGCCGTCGCGGGCGTCGATGCCGACGGCGACGCGGCCGGGGTGGGCCTTGCAGGCGTCCTTGACCAGCTCAGGGTGGCGCAGGGCGACGGTGCCCAGGATCACGCGCTGAACACCCTTTTCCAGCCACATGTCGATGGTGGCGCGGTCGCGGATGCCGCCGCCCAGCTGTACGGGCATGTCCGCCCCGGTGACGGCGAGGATCGCCTCCACGGCGTCGGCGTTGACCGGCTTGCCGGCAAACGCGCCGTTCAGGTCGACGACATGCAGCCACTCGCAGCCCGCGTCCTTGAAGGCGCGGGCCTGATCGGCCGGGGAAGTGTTGAAGACGGTCGCCTTGTCCATCTCGCCCTTGAGCAGGCGGACGCAGGCACCGTCCTTCAGGTCGATGGCGGGAAACAGGATCATGGGGCCCAACGCAGGAAATTGGAGAGCAGCTTGAGGCCCGTGGCCTGGCTTTTCTCCGGGTGGAACTGGGTGCCGAACAGGTTGTCGCGGCCGACACAGGCGGTCAGCGTCTCGCCGTATTGAACGGTCGCCAGCCGGTGCGCGGCCAGGCGCGGCACGAAGTGATAGCTGTGCACGAAGTACGCGTGGTCGCCCGGCGCGACACCGTCGAGCATGGGATGGGCGCCGGGTTCGAAGACCAGTTCATTCCAGCCCATGTGCGGGACCTTCAGCGAGGGATCGCTGGGATGGATGCGCACCACCTCGCCGGAAATCCAGTCCAGCCCGTCGGCGGTGCGATGTTCCAGGCCCTTGGTGGCCATGAGCTGCATGCCGACACAGATGCCCAGGAACGGGCGGCCCTTTTCCAGCACGGTCTCGCGCAGGGCGTCGACCATGCCGGGCACGGCGTCGAGGCCGCTGCGGCAGTCGGCGAAGGCGCCGACGCCGGGCAGGACGATGCGGTCGGCCTCGCGCACGGCCTTCGTGTCGGCGGTGACCAGGACGCTCTGGGTGCTGCCGCTCTCGGCCACCGCGCGCTCCAGCGCCTTGGCGGCCGATCGCAGGTTGCCCGAGCCGTAATCGATGATCGCGACGGTCATGACGATCCCTTCGGCGGAAAAACGCTGGTCTTGTAGCAGGAAGCGCCCGCCAAACAAAGCCCATGGAGGCCGGACCGTTATTCTGCCGCTTCGCCGCCCTCGACGTCGGCATCGGCCGGCAGGGTGACGATGAAGCGCGCGCCCAGCACGGCGCCCATGTCGTCGCGGCGGTTTTCCGCCCGGATCGCGCCCCGGTGGGCCTCCACGATCTGCTTGGAGATCGACAGCCCCAGGCCCGAGTGCGTGCCGAACTTCTCGCCGGCCGGACGTTCGGTATAGAAGCGGTTGAAGATGTCGCGTTCCTTCCCGCGCGGGATGCCCGGACCCTCGTCCTCCACGGTCACCCGCACCCAGCCGTCGTCGCGGCGGGCGCGCACCGTGATGGTGCCGCCGGGCGGGCTGAAGCCGGCGGCGTTGCCCATGAGGTTGCGGAACACCTGCGCGAGCCGTCCCTCCAGACCCGGCACCACCAGCGCATCCCCCTTGGGCGCGTCGAGCACGAAGCGCGGCGCGCCGTCGGTGTCGGATGCATTGTGCAGCTCCACCAGCGTGTCCAGGATGGTGCCCAGCGCCACCGGCTCGGTCTCCGCCCGCGACAGTTCGGCGTCCAGGCGGGAGGCGTCGGAGATGTCGGAAATCAGCCGGTTCATGCGCTGCACGTCGTCCAGGATGACGGCCATGAGCCGGCGCTGCTGATCCGGGTCCTTGACGCGCGCGGTGGTCTCGACGGCGGAGCGCAGCGAGGTCAGCGGATTCTTGATTTCGTGGGCCACGTCGGCGGCGAAAGCCTCGATGGCATCCATGCGCGCCCACAGGTCTTCGGTCATCTCGCGCAGGGACTGGGAGAGGTCGCCGATCTCGTCCTTGCGGGCCGACAGGTCGGGAATCGCCAGAACCCGCCCCTTGCCGTGGCGCACGCGCTCGGCGGCCTGGGACAGGCGGGTGAGCGGCCGGGCGATGGCGGCGGCCAGGTACAGCGACAGCAGCACGGTGGCCGCCAGCGTCACGGCCGACAGTTTGAGCACCGCAAGCCGTACCTCGAAGACGCTGCGGTCGACGTCGGCGGCGCTTTTCTGCACCATGACGGCGCCGACCACCTGCTTGTAGTGCTGCACCGGCGTCGCGGCCGACAGGACCAGGGTGCCGTCGCGGCGGCGGCGCACGGCGGTGCCCGAGTCGCCCACTTCCACGGCGCCCACCACCTCGTCGTAGTCTGATGCCGTCTGGTCCGGGCGCTCGATGTAGGGCTGGACGTCGCGGCGGAAGGCGACCGAGCCGCGCAGCCAGTCATAGGCCTTGCGCAGCATCCCCATCAGCGTGTCGGTGTCCTCCACCGGCGGCAGGTCGGAGACCTGCACCAGGCCCCCGGCGCCCATGAGCAGGCGGCTGTCGGCCACCAGCAGGCCGTTGTGGTCGAACAGGCGCACCCGCATGCCGCCCAGGTCGGCCAGGCGGCGGACCATCTGGCGCGCCGGGTCGTTGGCGATGCGGTGAGTGGTCATGGGGATCAAGGGCACGGCCTCGGACCCGCTGCTCCGCACCTCGACCGCGCCCTCGCCGACGGCGGCGGCGATGAGATCCGCCTGGGTGCGCAGGGCCGTCAGTTCACCGGCAACCAGGGCTTCCTCGTACTGGTCGAGGTAAAGCATGCCGAAGGCCAGCAGGGCCGGCGCCACAAGGTTCACGGCCAGGATGCGCCGCGTCAGCGGGCTCAGCCACGGCCGGCGGCGGCGCTGGCTGCGGCGCTGGGCGCGGGCGCGGCGGCGGGCGGCGCGGCCGGTCAGCGGCGAAGCACCGCCGTCGCCGCCGGCAGGGTCCTCGGCGGCGTCACGGTTCCAGTCATCGCGGTCGGCGACGAGGCCCATTTAAGATCAGGCTTCCTTGTAGCGGTATCCCACGCCGTACAGCGTCTCGATCTGCGAGAAGTCCGTATCGACGGCGCGAAACTTCTTGCGCAGGCGCTTGATGTGGCTGTCGATGGTGCGGTCGTCCACGTAGATGCTCTCGCCATAGGCGATGTCGATCAACTGGTCGCGGCTCTTCACGTGGCCCGGCCGCTGGGCCAGGGCCTGCAGGATGAGGAACTCGGTGACCGTCAGGTCCACGCTCTCGCCCTTCCAGGTGACCATGTGGCGGGCCGGGTCGATGACCAGTTCCCCGCGTTTGATGGCATCGGGCGCGGCCTCGGCGCCGGCCTCCGGCAGGCCGGCCCGGGCGTCGGCGCGGCGCAGGACGGAGCGGATGCGCTCGATCAGCAGGCGCTGGCTGAACGGCTTCTTGATGTAGTCGTCCGCCCCCATGCGCAGGCCCAGCAGCTCGTCCACCTCGTCATCCTTGGAGGTGAGGAAGATCACCGGCATGTCGGTGTCCTTGCGCAGGCGCTGGAGCAGTTCCATGCCGTCCATGCGGGGCATCTTGATGTCCAGCACGGCCAGGTCGGCGGGCGCGCGCTCCAGCCCGTCCAGCGCCTCGGCGCCGTCGTTGTAGGTGGTGACCTTGAAGCCCTCGGACTCCAGCAGGATGGAGACCGAGGTCAGGATGTTGCGGTCGTCGTCCACCAGGGCGATGGTCTTGCTCAACGCCAGTCCTCCGCGAAATCATGCCGTGCGCCGCCCGGGCGCGGCGCGTCTGCCACTTTTGGTCGCCCAATGTGGCGAAAATGAAGCGTGGTGGAGGTGTTCTCCTGGCGCCGCGCCTAAACGTCAAGGACGGATAGCGCCTGGCGCACCACGTCGTCCAGGGCGCGGGCGTCGGCGTCGGCCTTGGACAAGACCCGCAGGCCCTGGACCATCGCCGTCAGGAAGCGGGCCAGCGCCCGCGGGTCCTTCCCCGGATCGATCTCGCCGGTGTCGCGGGCCTCTGCGAGCAGGGTGAACAGGGCTTCCTCGATATGCGCCAGCGCGCCCCTGACGCGGGCCGCGGCGGTCTCGTCGTGCGGGGCCAGTTCCACGGCCGTGTTGCCGATCATGCAGCCGCGCCGGTCGCCGTCGCGCACCTTGAGCGTGATGAAGCGCCGCAGGAAGGCCTCCAGCCGGATGCGCGCCGGGCGGCCGTCGTCCTTCAACAGGCCCAGGGCCGGGCGCATACGCGTGGCGGCATACCGGTCGAAGGCGGCCAGGAACAGGGCGTGCTTGTCGCCGAAGGTGTCGTACAGGCTGGACTTGGACAGCCCCATGGCGCGCGTCAGGTCGGCGAGCGACGTCGCCTCGTACCCCTTGGCCCAGAACAGGCCCAGCGCGGCCTCCAGGGCATCGTCTCGGTCGAAGGATCGGGTGCGGGGCATGGCGGTCTTCTGAGATGGTCCGATGAGTGGCGAAACACCGCCCCTAGATGTGGACCAAGTGGTCGGTTTCGCAAGGCGCCGTTACATCACGGCCAGCAGCAGGAATGGCAGCGTCGCGAAGGACAGGGCGGTGGAGATCACCACCATGCCGGCGACCTCGGCCGGCGCGGCGTTGTAGCGCACGGCGAACAGGTAGTTGAAGACGGCCACCGGCATGGCGCTTTCCACGATGACCACGCCGCGCGCGATGCCCTCCAGGTCCATCAGGTCCGCCACGCCCCAGCCGGCGGCGAACCCGAGCCCGAGCCGCAGGCATGCCAGCACCGCCGACCGCCCCAGCGTCTGCACATGCAGGCGCCCGAGAGAGACGCCCAGCGTCAGCAGCATGAGCGGGATGGTCATGCCGCCGAGAAGCCCGATGGTGTTGTCGGCCCATTTGGGCAGGGTCACGTCGCCGGCCATGAGCCCCAGCGCGATGACCACCGATATGATGACCGGGCTGGTCAGCAGTTCCTTCGGCGAGAACCGGCCCGAGGCCACCCCGATGCCCAGCGTGAACTGCAGCACGATGAACACCACGAAATACCCGATGGCGAGCGCCAGCCCCTCGTCTCCGAAGGCAAACAGGCACAGCGGCAGGCCCATGTTGCCGGTGTTCCCGAAGGTGAGTGCGGGCAGGTACGCCTGGAAGGACAAGCCCCACGCCTTCAGCACGACAGCGGAGACGACGACGGTCGCCGACAACGCCAGGAAGGCCGCGAGCGCCATTTCCGTCAGGGCCTCGGCGGTCAGGTCGGCGTTGAGCAGGACGTCGATCACCAGGCAGGGCACGCCGATGTTGATGACCAGCATGGTCACCATGGGGGTGTCGAAGGTCTTGCCGCTCTTGCCCCAGCCATAGCCGATGGCCGCGATCAGGAACACCGGTGCGATGACCGAGAACAGGGTGGAAAAGACGTCCAGGTTCATGGGGGCAGGAGGGTCCTGATCGGCGGCAACAAGAGGGCCGAAAGGCTACCAGGGCGCAGACCGCGGGGGAAGCAGGCGCGGGTAATGGTCCCATAATGCGGTCGGGAATTGACACCCCGCCCGGGCAGGCGCACCTTGCCTGCATGACCACCAGGATGCACGTCACCACCGTGGCGGTTGAGGGGGTCGGGGTGTTGCTGCGCGGGCCGTCGGGAAGTGGAAAGTCCGACCTTGCGCTCAGGCTGATCGACGCCGGCGCCACCCTGGTCTCCGACGACTACACCGACCTCTATCTCCGCGACGGCGTGCTGACCGCCGCGGCGCCGGAAATCATTGCCGGCCTCATGGAGGTGCGCGGCGTGGGCATCGTGCGCCTGTGCCCGCCAACCGCTCCGCCCGCGCCGGTGCCCGTGGCCCTGCTGGTGGACCTGGTGCACGATGCGTGCGCGGTGGAGCGCCTGCCCGATCCGCAGGCGGAGGCCCTTCTGCCGGACCATCCCGTGCGCCGCATCGTGCTCGACCCCTTCGAGGCAAGCGCGCCGGCCAAGGTTCGGCTTGCGGTCCGTATCGTCTCGGACGATAGTCTTTCCCCACAATGACCGAAGTAACGCAGCAGGATACCCCAGCCACCACCGGCCCCCAGGCCCCGTCCTCCACGGCGGGGCGCGTCGTCGTGGTCACCGGCCTGTCGGGCGCGGGCAAGACCACGGCGCTGAAGGCGCTGGAGGACATGGGCTGGGAAGCGGTCGACAACCTGCCGCTCGCCCTGCTGGACGGCCTGCTGCACGCCGGCGGCGGCATCCGGCGCCCGCTGGCGCTGGGAATCGACGTGCGCACCCGCGACTTCGACGTGGATGCCATCAAGCGCGTCATGGCCGCCCTGCGCGACGAGGACCACGTCGACGCCAACCTGGTGTTCCTGGACAGCGACACCGAGGTGCTGATGCGGCGCTTCACGGAGACCCGCCGCCGCCATCCGCTGGCCGTCGACCTGCCACTGCTGGACGGCATCCAGCTGGAACGCCAGATGCTCAAGCCGCTGCGCGACGTCGCCGACGTGGTGATGGACACGACCCGGCGGCCCCCGCGCGAACTGCGGGCGGACCTGGAGACGAAGTTCGCGCTGGCGGCCTCGCCGGGCATGACGGTCTGCGTCACCAGCTTCGGCTTCCGCGACGGACTGCCGCGCGACGCCGACCTGGTGTTCGACGCCCGCTTCCTGCGCAATCCCCATTACGTTCCGGACCTGAAGCCCTTCACCGGCGTCGATGCACGTGTCGCCGCCTATGTGGAGGCGGACCCGGACTGGCCCGGCTTCTTCGACGGCATCACGCGGCTGGTGGCGCCGCTGCTGCCGCGCTACGAAGCCGAGGGCAAGAGCTACCTGACCATCGCCGTCGGCTGCACCGGCGGCAAGCATCGGTCGGTGTTCACGGTGGAACGGCTGGCGCGCTGGTTGCGCGACCGCGACGTGCCGGTCACCGTGCGTCATCGCGACGTCGACCCCCAGGCGCTGCCGCCGGGGCGGGATATGAGGGAAAGTCCATGATCGGTATGGTTCTCGTGACCCACGGCCGCCTGGCCGAGGAACTGGTGGCGGCGCTGGAGCATGTGGTCGGTCCGCAGGAGCAGATCAGCACCGTGTGCATCGGACCCGACGACGACATGGAGCAGCGCCGCGCCGACATCCTGGAGCGCGTCGCGCAGGTCGATACCGGCGCGGGAGTCGTTCTTCTGACGGACATGTTCGGCGGCACGCCGTCCAACCTGGCCATTTCCATCATGGACAATGGCCAAGGTGGAGGTGATTGCCGGGGTGAATTTGCCTATGCTGATCAAGCTGGCGTCGGTGCGCGGGTCCAAGGATCTGGCCGACGCCGTTGCCGCCGCCCAGGAGGCCGGGCGCAAATACATAAACGTCGCGTCGAAGTTGTTGACGCAGGAGTCGTGATCGTCATGGGGACCGTCCAGGATATGCAGAAGCGCGAGGCAACGATAACGAACAGCCGCGGCCTGCATGCTCGCGCCGCCGCCAAGTTCGTCAAGCTCGCCGCCAACTATACCGCCGACATCACCGTCGTGAACCGGGGCCAGGAAGTGTCGGGACGCTCCATCATGGGGCTGATGATGCTGGCCGCCTCGCCGGGAACCACCATCGAGATCCGCGCCGCCGGCGACGACGCCGGGCCGGCGCTGGACGCCATCGTCCAACTGATCGACGACAAGTTCCATGAAGACTGACCGGTCGCCGCGCGAGGAGGTGCGGCATCGGGTGGGGCAGTCGACGGACAACGGGGGCGAACGGCGGGAGGAGCTGATGGCGGCGGAAACGCCGGACAGCGGGACGGTGCGTCCCATGGATATTCTGACCGGGCTGGGCGTCGCGCCCGGCGTGGCTGTGGGCACGGTCTACCTGCACGAGGCCGGCGCCGTTCACGCGCCCGAATACCGCATCCCCGAGGGCCGCGTCGAGTCGGAGCAGCACCGCTTCGCCGAGGCCGTGCACGCCGCGCAGCGCCAGCTTCACACCCTGCGCCGCCGGGCCGAGCGCCTGCCCGGCGCGGCCGGCGAGGAACTGGGCTACCTGCTGGACGCCTACCACCAGATGCTGTCGGGCTCGCGCCTGGTGCGCGGCGTGTCCAACCGCATTGCCGAGGAACGGGTGAACGCGGAAGCCGCCGTGAAGAAGGAGATCGGCGACCTGATCGCCGCCTTCACGGCCATGGACGACCGCTATCTGGCGGGCCGCGTCGCCGATATCCGCGACATCGGCCAGCGGCTGGTGCGCAACCTGACCAAGTCGCCGTACAAGGCCTTCTCGGGCATCGGCCGCGACTCCGTGATCGTCACGCACGACCTGTCGCCAGCCGACACCGCGCTGCTGGACCCGCACACGGTGTCCGGCTTCACGACCGAGGTGGGCGGGGCCGACAGCCACACCGCCATCATGGCCCGCTCGCTGGGGCTGCCGGCGGTGGTCGGCGTGCAGGACCTGACGCACCGGGTGCGCCACGGCGACGCCATCGTGGTGGACGGCACCATGGGCCAGGTGGTGCTCAACCCCGACGCCGACACGCTGGCCGACTACCGCAAGCGGCGCGCGGACTTCCTGCGCCAGCGCCGGGCGCTCGACCGCCTGCGCGACGTGCCGGCGGTCACCCGCGACACCATCCGGGTGCGCCTGCACGCCAACATAGAGCTGCCGTCCGAGCTTGAGGCCACCATGCACGCCGGGGCGGAGGGCATCGGACTGCTGCGCAGCGAGTTCCTGTTCATGAACCGCGCCGACATGCCCGGCGAGGACGAGCAGACGGCCCTGCTGCGCCAGGTGGTTGACGCCATGGACGGCCGCCCCGTCACCGTGCGCACGCTGGATGCCGGCGGCGACAAGCTGGGCTCCCTGGTGGGCGGGCGCATCGGCCCCAATCCCGCGCTGGGCCTGCGGGCCATCCGCCTGAGCCTGGCGCGCGTCGACCTCTTCGAGACCCAGCTTGCCGCCATCCTCCGCGCCTCGGCCTATGGGCCGGTGCGCATCCTGCTGCCCATGATCGGCACGCCCGACGAGTTGGCGCAGGCGCGTGCCGTCATGGACCGGGTGGTGCGCAAGCTGCAGAGCCGCCGCGTGCCGCTGCCCGATCCGCTGCCGCCGCTGGGCGTGATGATCGAGGTTCCGGGCGCGGCGCTGGCGGCGGATGCGCTGGCGCATCATGCGGACTTCTTCGCCATCGGCACCAACGACCTGACCCAGTACACGCTGGCCATCGACCGCACCGACGACTCGGTGGCGCACCTTTACAATCCGCTGCATCCGGCGGTGCTGCGGCTGGTACAGTTCGCCGGCGAGGCCGCCAACCGCGCCGGCATTCCGGTCTCCATCTGCGGCGAAATGGCCGGCGATCCGCGCCTGACGGCGCTGCTGCTGGGGCTTGGCTTCCGCGAGTTGTCCATGTCGTCGACCAACATTCCGCGGGTCAAGCAGCGGGTCTGCCAGATCGCCATGGCCGAGGCCGCCCGCCGTGCCATGGCGGTGATGACCGAATGGGACCCGGCCCGCATCGGCGCCCTGCTGGACGACTTCAACGCCACGCTGGAGTAGGGGCGGGCGCCCCGCCTCAAGGTCCGGCGACCGTGAACGGCTCCCGCCCTGCCTGGGCGGGAGCCGTTTGCGTTCGGGCCGTCGGCATGTCCGGCAATCGCATAGCCATATAAAGATATCTTTATATCCCTCTTGCCAACGCCGGGCGGGGAAGATATACAGCCTCCCAGGTTTTCCGGCAGGGACACCGGCGCGCCCGTGCGGCCCCGCCCTGCCACGCATTCAAGCTTGGAGGGCTCCATGACGTTCACCGACTACAAGGTCAAGGACATCTCGCTGGCCGACTGGGGCCGCAAGGAAATCGCCATCGCCGAGACCGAGATGCCGGGCCTGATGGCCCTGCGCGAGGAGTACGGCCCGTCGCAGCCGCTCAAGGGCGCGCGCATCGCCGGCTGCCTGCACATGACCATCCAGACCGCCGTGCTGATCGAGACCCTGACCGCGCTGGGCGCCGAGGTCCGCTGGTCGTCGTGCAACATCTTCTCCACCCAGGACCAGGCCGCCGCCGCCATGGCCGCCGCCGAGATCCCCGTGTTCGCCTGGAAGGGCATGAACGACGAGGAGTTCTGGTGGGCCATCGACATGACCATCGAGGGTCCCAACGGCTGGCGCCCGAACATGATCCTGGACGACGGCGGTGACCTGACCCAGGTCATGCACGACAAGTTCCCGGGCCTGCTGGACGACGTGAAGGGCCTGTCGGAAGAGACCACCACGGGCGTCCACCGCCTGTACGAGATGGCCAAGGCCGGCACCCTGAAGGTTCCCGCCATCAACGTGAACGACAGCGTCACCAAGTCCAAGTTCGACAACCTGTACGGCTGCCGCGAATCGCTGGTGGACGGCGTCAAGCGCGCCACCGACGTCATGATCGCCGGCAAGATTTCCGTGGTCTGCGGCTACGGCGACGTGGGCAAGGGCTCGGCCGAATCGCTGCGCAGCCAGGGTGCCCGCGTGCTGGTGACCGAGATCGACCCGATCTGCGCCCTGCAGGCCGCCATGGAAGGCTATGAAGTCACCACCATGGAAGAGGCCGCTTCGGTCGGCGACATCTTCGTGACCACGACCGGCAACAAGGACGTGATCACCATCGACCACATGCGCGCCATGAAGGACCGCGCCATCGTCTGCAACATCGGCCACTTCGACAGCGAGATCCAGGTCAGCGCCCTGCGCAACTACACCTGGCACAACGTCAAGCCGCAGGTGGACGAGGTCGAGTTCCCCGACGGCAAGCGCCTGATCCTGCTGGCCGAGGGCCGTCTGGTGAACCTGGGCTGCGCCACCGGCCACCCCAGCTTCGTGATGTCGGCCTCCTTCACCAACCAGGTGATGGCCCAGATCGAGCTGTGGAACCACAGCGACAAGTACGACAACCAGGTCTACGTCCTGCCCAAGAAGCTGGACGAGAAGGTGGCCGAGCTGCACCTCGCCAAGCTGGGCGTCAAGCTGACGACGCTGAGCCAGGAGCAGGCCGACTACATCGGCGTGCCGGTTGCCGGCCCGTACAAGCCGGACCACTACCGCTACTAAGCGGCGGTGGCCGTTCAAGCCAGGAAAAGGGGCGCCCTTCGGGGTGCCCCTTTTTTTGTCAGCGCTGTCGCCGTGCGTGGGCCTCGGCGATGGGAAGGGCCGGTCTGACGGGGCGAGGACGCACTCGGTCAGGGTTTGCCGGCTTCCTCGAACCCGGCGGCGCCTCCCGTGCGTTTCTTTCCGACGTGATCGAAACCACCAGGGAGGGTGCAGGATGACTCCTATCTACGATTCCCGGGGCTACGCCACCGCTTTCGTCGCGCCGCGCGGGCACATCGTCTCGCGCACGGGCCGCTTTCTCGCGCGCATCACGCGGGGCGGCAACGTGCATGACCTGAAGGGGCGGCACATCGGCTGGTGGCGCGACGGCCACATGAAGGGCCACGACGGCGGCGTCGCCGGCTGGACCCGCGAGGCCCGCGCCCTGCCCGTCACCCCGCCCATTGTCGGCGATCCGCCGCTGGCGCCGGGGCTTGGCCTGTCGCCGACGCCCGCCATCAACGACACGCCGCCCATCCGGCCCGAGAGCAAATTCGCCTGGAGCCGGTATTCGCTCTGAGCGTCAACCACGCCCCAGCAGCCGCGCCGCCTCCGCCGCCACGCGCTCGACGATGGCGGCGGCGGGTTCGGCGCGGGCGAGCGATGCCGCCTGGCCGCTCCACACGCTGTTCCAGCTTGCGTTACCCATGCGGGCCGCATGGGTGCGCAGGGGTTTGGTGAGGCCGTTGGGGACGGGGTAGGGCGGGATGCGCCCCGCCGCGTCGGCCTCCGCATACGTCTCCGTCACCGCATTGCGCAGGCCGCGCGCCTGACGGCCGGAAAAGGCGCTGGTCAGGGTCGTGGCGTCGTCGGCGGCCTTTTCCAGCGCGGCCTTCGACGCTTCATTGAGGGGGCATTCGGCGGCACGCAGGAAGGCCGTGCCCAGCGCCGCCGCCTCGGCTCCCAGCACCAGCGCCGCCGCTACGCCCCGCCCGTCGCCGATGCCGCCGGCGGCGATGACGGGAATGTCGACGGCATCCACCACCTGCGGCACCAGGGCCAGCGTCCCCACAAGGTCGCCCTCGGCGCGGGGGCCGGTGAAGCCGCCGCGGTGGCCGCCGGCCTCGAACCCTTGCGCGGTGACGGCATCAAACCCCGCCGCTTCCGCCGCGCGGGCCTCGGCGACCGTCGTGGCGGTGGCGATGGTGAAGACGCCGGCCGCCTTCAGCCGCTCCATCACCGACGCGTCGGGCAGGCCGAAGGTGAACGACATCACCGGTGCCCCGCCCGCCAGCGCGGCCTCCAGCTGATCATAGAAGCAGGGCGGCTCCGGGGTCTCGGCGGGCGGCGGATCGGCCAGTCCGGCCTGTTCATGCAGATTGCATAGCGTGTCCCGGTAGGCCTGAAGCATCGCCGGATCGGCTGCCGGCAGCGGCTCCGGCGGCGGGGCGAAAAGGTTGACGGCGAAGGTGCCGTTGGTGCCGGCGCGGATGGCGGCGCAGGCTTCCCCGATCCTCTCCGGCGTCAGGTAGGCTGCCCCCAGGGAGCCCAGGCCGCCGGCCGACGATACGGCGGCGACCAGGCCCGGAGTTGCAGGCTCCCCCGCCATGGGCGCCAGCACGACGGGATGGCGCAGGCCGAGTCGGGCGAGCAGGGATTGGCGCGTGGGCATCTGGCGGGCTCCTTCCTGTCGGGGAGCCCCAGCAGATCAGCGCGTGCGGATGCGGTCCAGGTCCATTGATCCCTTGCGGCGGCGGGCCTCGGCGGCGACCTCGCGGTCAACCACCATCTTGCCGATGGGAAACAGGCTGATGTGGGCCAGCTTCAGGTGCTGCAGGGCAAAGGGGATGCCGATGATGGTCAGCGCCAGGCCGACGGCCGCCACCACATGCCCGATCGCCAGCCAGACGCCGGCCAGCACGAACCAGATGATGTTGCCCACCGTGCCCAGCGGGCTCGTGCCGATGTCGTCCCGCCCCGTCACGTCGGCCCGGTCGATGGCCTCGCGGCCGAAGGGCCACAGGTTGAAGACGCCGATGGTGACGCAGGCGCGCGCCCAGGGCAGGCCGACGATGGTGATCGCCATGATGACCGCGCCCAGGAACCACAGCAGGGCCGTCACCAGACCGCCGCCCAGGACCAGCCAGAGGATGTTGAGGATCAGGCTCATGATGCGTGTGGTCTCCTGGTTATTCGCTGCCGCTGCGGGATGAGCATAGGGCGCCGGCGCGCGTCGTTCCAATGACCGTTCGACGCGCGCCGGGCCCGTGGCGGGTGGCGGATCAGGCGCCCGCCGGGGCGACGCCCAACTGCATCACCTTGGCGAGCCGCTTGCCGAAGGCGACCGGATCGGTCGGCGCCTCGCCCTCGACGATGCGGGCCTGATCCAGCAGCAGGTAGCCCATGTCCTCAAGCTCGGGCGAAGGGCCGGACTTGGCTTTGGCCGCCATGTGCTTGATGAGCGCGTGTCCGGGATTGATCTCCAGCACGCGCGGGGTCTCGCTGTCCTTCTGCTGGTGGGCGCGCAGCAGGCGCTCCAGGTGCATGGGCATGTCGCCTTCCTCGGCCACCAGACAAACGGGGCTTTCCGTCAGGCGGTCCGACGGGCGGACGTCCTTCACCCTCTCGCCCAGCGTCGCCTTCAGCACGGTGATGAGGCCGTCCAGGTCCTCCTTCGGGGCCTCGTCGGCCTTCTGGTCCTCGTCCTTGGCGTCCTCGGACTCCTCCTTCTTGATGTCCTTGAGGTCGGCCCCGCCGGCGGCGACGGACTTCAGCGAAAACTCCTTGTAGGTGGGCATGTTGGCGACCCAGAACTCGTCGATCGGGTCGGTCAGCAGCAGCACCTCCACGCCCTTGGCGCGGTAGCCTTCCAGCAGCGGGCTCTGGGAAATGGCGTCGCGGTCGTCGCCGGTGATGTAGTAGACGTGCTTCTGCCCTTCCTTCATGCGCGATGCATAATCGGCGAAGGAGTGCAGGCCGTCGCCGTGGGTGGTGTGGAAGCGCAGGAGGTCGGTCAGCTTGTCGCGGCGCTCGTGGTCCTCGTACATGCCTTCCTTCAGCACCGCGCCGAAGGTCTCCCAGAAGGAGGCGTAGGCCTCGGGCTCGTTCTCCGCCTTCTTCTTCAACTCGCCCAGCAGCTTGTTGACCAGGCCGTTCTGGATTTTCCGCAGCATGGGGTTGTGCTGCAGCATCTCCCGGCTGACGTTCAGCGGCAGGTCGGGGCTGTCCACCACGCCGCGCACGAAGCGCAGCCACGCCGGCACCAGCCCCTCGCAGTCATCGGTGATGAACACGCGGTTGACGTAAAGCCGCACGTGCTGCTTGCGGTCGGGCTGGAACAGGTCGAAGGGCTTCTGGCTGGGGATATACAGCAGCCCCGTGTATTCGATGGCGCCCTCGGCCTTGTAGTGCAGGGTCAGCCACGGCTCGTCGAAGGCGTGGGCGACGTGGTGGTAGAATTCCTTGTACTGCTCGTCGGTGATCTCGTTGCGCGGGCGGGTCCACAGCGCCGAGGCTTCGTTCAGCGTCTGCGGCTCCTCGTCGCCCTGCTTGAGCAGCACCGGGATGGCGATGTGGTCGGAGTAGGTCTTGACCACGTGGCGCAGGCGGAATTCCTCGAGGAACTCCTCCTCGCCATCCTTCAGGTGCAGGGTGACGGTGGTGCCGCGCGGCGCGTTCTCGTGCTCGGCGACCGTGAAGCTGCCCGTACCGTCGGACGTCCACCGCCAGCCGTGGGCGTCGCCGGCGCGGCGGGTGATGACCTCAACCGTGTCGGCGACCATGAAGGCGGAGTAGAAGCCGACGCCGAACTGGCCGATCAGCGAGATGTCCTTCTTCGAGTCGCCGGTCAGGTTCTTCAGGAACTCGCCGGTGCCCGAGCGCGCGATGGTGCCCAGGTTCTCGATCAGGTCCTCGCGGTTCATGCCGATGCCGTTGTCGGCCACCGTCAGCGTCTTGGCGTCCTTGTTCGGCGTCAGCGTGATGCGGAATTCGGGATCGTCGGCGATCAGTTCGGGCTCGGTGATGGACTGCCAGCGCAGCTTGTCGCAAGCGTCCGACCCGTTGGAGATCAGCTCCCGCAGGAAAATCTCTTTCTGCGAGTACAGCGAGTGCACGACGATATCCAGCACCCGCGCGACCTCGGCCTGGAAACTCAGCTTCTCTTCGGCCATCTGTGGCGACCCTCTGTTTCTCTCTGTTTCTCCGATATTGCCGGCCCGCCGGACGGCGGCGGCGAATGGCGGCAAGATATGGGGAAAAAGAACCCTATCGCGCAAGCACCGGATGCAAAGGGGTGATTGAGCCCTTGTCAACCCGAGGGCAGAAGCAACGGGCCGAAGGCAGGCAGGAACCAGCCGACAAACGCCGGCGCGAGCATGGCCGTCGCTTCCGCGGCCTTTTGCGATATCGTGAGCTTAAGACCGTTGTCCGAAAGCCACTTCTCACGCGCATCGCGCGGCGCATCGGGAAGATGGCTACGCGCAAGGTCGTGGGAACGGTTCTGGAGGACGAGGATGGCCGGTCCAAGGGCTGCGGTCAGGACGAGCGTCGAGAAGATGCCGTACAGCAAGACAACGTCGCCGACGAACAGCCGTAGTGCACCGCCAATGGCGGCTGCCGCGTCCTCGCCGCTCCCCGGCAACAAAGCGAGGGGCCACGACAGCATTGCATAGGTCTGGGTGAGGCCCGCGACAAGAACGACCGCGGCCGCCGCGATCACGCGCTGAAGGCCGACGGCGCGACGCCTGAGTCGTCTGGCATAGGCGAGGGCCTCGTGCTCGGGAAGGACCGCAGGTCGCACCCGGCGGATCAGGATGACTGAAGCGGTCGCCGCGAGCACTATGGTCGTTAAGGCCTGGGCGAGGCCGGCGACATCGAATGCTCTTTTGGCACCTTCGGGAAGAAGGTGATTCTTGGTGAAGGACACGATGTTGTTACGCTGCAGATAGGTGCGCAGGCTATCGTCGTGCTCGAAGGTTTGGTAATCCGTAACTTCCTGTCTCAAGGCGCTCAGCGCCAGTGCGGCGAGTACCGCTAGCGCGGCGGCTTGACCGATCGTGATCCGCCGATGCCCGCGCAAACAATAGATGATCGTCCAGGCTGCGACGGCAACGGCCGCTAAGCAGGCGATCAGCAACACAATGAAGGTGACGGTCCAGCGAATCCGCGCCGCCCCTTCTCCGGCCGCACTGGCCATAACCTCCGGAAGATTCGGCGACCAAGGAGCCGTCATGGGGAAGCCCGGCAGCGACGCCGGAGTACTTGCGAACGCCTCAAGCCGTGCCAGCATGAGGGCCTCCACGGCTTTCCACTGCGCATTGTCCGGACAGAACAGCGGATTGGTATTCGTGCCGCCGGTCTGGCATGTCATGAACTGCGACAAAAGGACTGGCACCAGGATTACGAATCCAAAGGGAAGCAGAAACGGAAGAAGGGCCACCACGAGATGGCGCAGCCAAACGACGGAGGGGATCATGATGGCGCTTCTCCGGATGCCCCAAGCCCGTTGACATTCTCCCAGAGCGCATCGTTCCAGCATATCCGCCTTCCGGCGGTGGCTGATTACCGGATGGAGACGGTGTACCGTCTTGGTCCCGCCGAAGATGTGCGCAACGCGGCGGCTTGATAGCGCGGAACCGCCAGGGCGCATTCAGCGTCCCCTTTCAATGCCGTCGCGGACTCGTGGCGCCACCATAGGCGGAAAATCGATGGTTTTAGGCATCCTGCCCGTTGCCCGGGCGCCCTGGAACCGTTATGAATTCCGCCTTACGGTCGCCGGAGGGGGCGGCCCCGTCTTTTTCAGAACCCACGGCTGATGCCTATACCTGCCGGCCGTGAGATTGATCTAGGAGAGGTTTATGCAGGTTCCCGTGCAGATCTCCTTCCACGGCCTCGAGCATTCCGATGCGGTCGAGGAGCGTGTTCGCGAGAAGGTGGCCAAGCTGGAGCAGTTTTCCAAGGACCTGGTGTCCTGCCGCGTGGTGATCGAGCAGCACCACAAGAACACGTCCAACCAGCACCACAAGGGCGAGCCGTACCACATCACCATCAACCTGAGCGTCCCGGGCGACGAACTGGTGGTGAAGCGCGACCCGAAGGACCCGCACGTGCACGAGGACATCGGAGTCGCCATCCGCGATGCCTTCCAGTCCATGGAGCAGCAGCTCAAGACCTGGATCGGCAAGCAGCGCGAGAACGACCGGACTGCCCACAAGTCCGCGTAAGCCGCTGGAGCCGCCGGCCCCGCCGGCAGCGCCGCACACCGAACGCGTCCGACCGCCACCCGGCGGCGGGCGCGTTCGTGTTTTTGGCGGTGGTGCGTCACCATCCTTTCACACGGCTCGCCGCCGTCCCCCGCTTGCAATCGGGGCCCGATCGCCCGATGTTGCGGCTATGAGCGGCTATTCCTCCGGGGCCCGGATCACCGCCGTCCTTGGCCCCACGAACACCGGCAAGACCCACCTCGCCATGGAGCGGATGATGGGTCACGCCACGGGCATGATCGGCTTTCCGCTGCGCCTGCTGGCGCGCGAGAACTATGACCGGGTCGTCAAGGCGAAGGGACCGCACCGCGTCGCCCTCATCACCGGCGAGGAAAAGATCATTCCGCCCAACCCGGCGTGGTGGATCTGTACGGTCGAATCCATGCCGCTGGACCGCCGGGTGGACTTTTTGGCGGTTGATGAAATCCAGCTCTGCGCCGACCCCGACCGCGGCCACATCTTCACCGACCGCCTGCTGCGGGCGCGGGGGATGCGCGAGACCATGTTCCTGGGCTCGGAGACCATCAAGCCGCTGATGTACAAGCTGGTGCCGGGCTGCGAGTTCCAGACCCGCCCGCGCCTGTCCCAGTTGAAGTACGCCGGCCCGAAGAAGCTGACCCGCCTGCCCCGGCGCGCCGCCATCGTCGCGTTCTCGGCGGCCGACGTCTACGCCATCGCGGAACTGGTCCGCCGCCAGCGCGGCGGTGCCGCCGTGGTGCTGGGGGCGCTGAGCCCGCGCACCCGCAACGCCCAGGTGGCCATGTTCCAGGCCGGCGAGGTGGACCATCTGGTCGCCACCGACGCCATCGGCATGGGTCTGAACATGGACGTCGACCACGTCGCCTTCGCCGCGCTGCGCAAGTTCGACGGCCACAGCCCGCGCGCCCTGACGGCTCCTGAAGTGGCCCAGATCGCCGGCCGGGCCGGGCGCGGCATGAACGACGGCACCTTCGGCACCACGGGTGACGCCGGCACCATCGACCCGGAAATCGTCGAGCGGGTGGAGAACCACGAGTTCGCGCCCCTGCGCGGTCTGTACTGGCGCAACGCCAACCTGCGGCTGACCTCCATCGACGCTCTTCTGGCCTCGCTGCGGATGCCGCCGCCGGAAGCCGGCCTGGTGCGCCCGCGCCGCCCTGCCGACGACCATCTGGCGCTGGAGGCCCTGGCGCGCGACACCGAAATCCGCGACCTGGCGCGCGGCCATGCCCGTGTGCGGCTGCTGTGGGACGTCTGCGGCGTGCCCGACTTCCGCAAGGTCATGCCGGAGAGCCATTCGCGCCTGCTGGGGCAGATCTACCGCCACCTGACGGGCCCCAAGCGCGTCATCCCCACCGACTGGCTGGCCGGCCATATCCGGCAGGTGGACCGTGTGGACGGCGACATGCACGCGCTGGTGGACCGCATCGCCTCCATCCGCGTGTGGACCTACATCGCCCACCGCGGCGACTGGATCGATGCACCCAAGGAGTGGCAGGAACAGACCCGCGCCATCGAGGACCGCCTGTCCGATGCCCTGCACGACCGCCTGACCAAGCGTTTCGTGGACAAGCGCACCTCGGTCCTGGCCCGCGCGCTGCGCGACGAGGCTCCGCTGCTGCCCGAGGTTTCCAAGGACGGCGGCGTGCTGGTGGAGGGCCACAGCCTGGGCCGCCTGACCGGCCTGCGCTTCATCCCCGAAAAGGGCGAAAGCCGCGCCGCCGACCGTGCGGTCATGAATGCCGCCGGCAAGGCCCTGCGCCGCGAGATCGCCGACCGGGTGGAGGCCATCGCGGCCGACACCGACGACGCCTTCGCGCTTGACGACGAGGGCAACGTGCTCTGGCGCGGCGAGCCCGTCGCGCGCGTCACCGGGGGGCCGCAGCCCTGGCAGCCGTCCGTGGAGGTGCCGTTTGACGAGATGCTGGAGGGCGACGCCCGCGACAAGGTGAAGCGCCGCACCGCCGAGTGGCTGAAGGCCCACGTCGCGCGTGTGCTCAAGCCGCTGTGCAAGGCTCTGGACACGCCGCTGACGGGCGCGCCCCGCGGGCTGGTCTTCCAGTTGGCGGAAGGGCTGGGATCGCTGCCGCGCGGCGTGGTGGACAAGCAGGTCAAGGCGCTCTCGGACAAGGATCGCAAGGCCCTGGCCCGGCTCGGCATCCGGTTCGGCGTGGAAACGGTGTTCCTGCCCGCCCTTCTCAAGGCGGCGCCGCAGCGCCTGCGGGCGCGGCTGTGGGCGGCGCGGTCGGGCGCCGTCGTGCCCGCCCTGCCGGAGGGGCGGACCAGCCTGCCGGTCGATGCCGAGGCACCGAGTGGCTTCTACGAGGCTGTCGGCTTCCACGTGCTGGGCGACAAGGCGGTGCGCGTCGACATGCTGGAGCGCTTCGCCGCCGAACTGCGCCGCCTGGCGCGCGAGAAGGTCTCGGTCCTGCCGCCCGACCTGCTCACCCTGCTGGGCGCGACGGTGGACGAGGCGCCGGCCGTTCTGGGGGCGCTGGGGTACGAGGCGGAGGCCGGCGAGGAGGGCATCACCTTCAAGCAGGTTCCCCGCCGACGGCCCGAGCGCAACGCCAAGGGCCCGCGGCGCGGCACGGCCGCCGCCAAGGCCAAGGGCAAGGGCAAGCGTCCGCCCGGCCAGGGGCGCAAGGACCTGGAGGACAGCCCCTTCGCCGTCCTGCGCGACCTAGTGACCATCACCGCCTGACGCATTCGCGGATACCGCCCATGACCGAAAGCTCCGCGCCGTCCATCCGCCTCGACAAATGGCTGTGGCATGCGCGCTTCTGCAAGACCCGCTCGCTGGCCCAGAAATGGTGCGCCAGCGGGCAGGTGTCGGTGAACGGCACCTCCATCCACAAGCCGGCGACGAGCGTGAAGCCGGGCGACGTCATCAGCTTCCTGTCCGGACCCTACCGCCGCACGGTGGTGGTGCAGGCCCCAGGCGAGCGGCGCGGCCCTGCCCCCGAGGCGCAGACGCTGTATGACGAGCCGGAGCCGCCGGTGAAGCAGACCGACGACTTCATGCCCCACCGCCCGCGCGGCATGGGCCGCCCGACCAAGAAGGACCGGCGCGCCATGGCGGCGTTCAAGGATGACGGGATGAGCGGGTGAGGCGGCGTCGGCGGACCTTTTACCGCCGCCCCGGCAGGCAGGCGCGGCGGGCCTCGGTGGCGACGGCGCTGGGGGGCTCGCCCTGGGCGTCGATCAGGTCCATTTGGTCGGCTGTCGACGCATCGCGGGCGACAACGCGGGCGAAACACCGGCAGTAGGCGGCGCGGTCCCGCCGCGACAGGGCGTCGACGGCCGCCGGGGCGACGTCATCCGGCGGGCTCATGCAGGCCGATTCGGTGGCGACCTCGGCGTGCAGGCGCAGGGTGTAGGCTTCCTGCGGGTCCGAGGCGGCGGTGTCGGGCATCAGCCCCTTCAGCGTGTCGGCGGCGGCCGAGGCCGGGCCGGACAACGAGCCGGAGCCGAACAGCGCGGCCATCACCAGCACCGCGACGGCGATCAGCGCGGGCACGGCGCGGAACAGCAGCGACGACGGGAACCACGACGGCATGGTGCGGCACGACCTCCGGCAGGGCAAGGGCGATGGCCTCAAGCCTGCGGACCCGGCCGCGCACAATCAAAGGCGCATCGGTCGTACCAACGTCGTGATGTCGCGCAACGTCGTAATATGGGGGAGGGTGCCGAAAGGCAAAGACGGGGAAAATGGCTCCGGCGGTAGGATTCGAACCTACAACCCTGCGATTAACAGTCGCATGCTCTACCGTTGAGCTACGCCGGAACAACCCGTTGGAGGCCCGCGATTTACCGAACCTGGGCGCTGCTGTCCAGAACTTTTTTCACCGGGTCCGGCGATCAGAAGTCCAGGTCGGCGTAGTGCCGGGGCGCGGGAACACCGGGCACCGTCTCGGCCAGAAGGCAGCGGAAGCTGGGGCGCGACTTGACCCGGGCGTACCAGTCCTTGGCCAGTTCGTGCTCCTCCCACGGCACGTCGCCGGCATAATCCACCAGCGACAGGTGTGCGGCGGCGGTCAGGTCGGCCAGCGACAGGGACTCGCCGGCCAGCCAGCGGCGGCGCTCCGACAGCCAGGCGATGTATTGCAGGTGGGTGTGGATGTTCACCCGTCCGGCGCGGATGAGGCGGCTGTCCGGCGCGTCGCGGGTCAGCACGCGCTTGGTCAGCTTCTCGCCCGCCGTCGGCACGGTGACTTCCTGGAAGAACTTGTGGTCGAACCAGTCCACCAGCCGCCGCACCTCGGCCCGCTGGACGGGATCGTGGCTGAGCAGCGGCGGCGCCGGATAGCTTTCGTCCACGTATTCGCAGATGGCCGTGGCGCCGCAGATGACGTAATCGTCGTCCACCAGCACGGGCACCTCGCCGGCCGGGTTCAGCGCAAGGAATTCCTCCGGCCGTTCCCAGTCCCGGACGACGACCGTCTCGAAGTGCAGGCCCTTCTCGTTCAGCACCACCCGGGCCTTGCGGGCGAAGGGGCTCAGACAATGGTAATAGAGGATGCGCATGGTCTTTCGTTTTACCTGAAGCTGCGGCGCTTGCAAGGGGCGTCGCGGAGCGTCACCGACAGGTCACGCAAACGGTCGTCTCCCGCGGGCGTTGACGCAGCACGCTTCCCTATCGCATCCGCCCGCGCCTTGAGCTATCCTCCGCCGCCATGAGCCAGCAGAACGACACCACCCACTTCGGGTTCCGCACCGTCCGCACCGAGGAAAAGCAGGGCCTCGTGCGCGACGTCTTCGATTCGGTCGCCGCGCGCTACGACCTGATGAACGACCTCATGAGCGGCGGGGTCCATCGCATCTGGAAAAATGCGCTGATCGACTGGGTGAACCCGCAGCCGGGCCAGGCGCTGCTGGACGTCGCGGGCGGCACGGGCGACATCGCCTTCCGCTTCCTGGACCGCGCCCGCCACATCGGCGCCGTCCGCCGGGCGGAGCGTCGCGACATGGGCGAGGACGTGGACGAGCCGCCGCCCAACACGGCGGAAGCCGCCGTCACGGTCTGCGACATCAACGTCGAGATGCTTAAAGTAGGCCGCGACCGCGCCACCGACCAGGGCCGGCTGTCGGGCCTGACCTGGGCCTGCGGCAATGCCGAATCGCTGCCCTTCCCCGACCGCACCTTCGACCATTACACCATTGCCTTCGGGCTGCGGAACGTCACCAACATCGACCTTGCCCTGGCCGAGGCCCGCCGCGTGCTCAAGCCCGGCGGCCGATTCTTCTGCCTGGAGTTCAGCAAGGTCGTGGTGCCGGGTCTGGATGCCGCCTATGACCTGTACTCCTTCAAGGTGCTGCCGCGCATGGGCCAGATCGTCGCCCGCAACCGCGAGGCCTACCAGTACCTGGCCGAGAGCATCCGCAAGTTCCCGCCGCAGGACCGGCTGGTGGAGATGATGGAAGAGGCGGGCCTGCGCCAGAGCAAGTACCGCAACCTGTCGGGCGGCATCGCCTGCATCCATTCCGGCTGGCGCATCTGATGCGCAACGAGGTCGCCCGATGATCCGCGCCGTCAAGAACCTGCGCCGGCTGTTCCAGATCGCCCGCACGCTGGCCCGCCACGACGCCCTGTTCCCGCTGGAGAACATCGGCGTGGCGCGCGAGGTGGCCGCGCTGACCAAGATGTTCAGCCGCAAGAACGTGCCGGGCCGCCCCGGCCAGCGGCTCGCCCGCGCGCTGTCGGAACTGGGGCCGAGCTTCATCAAGCTGGGCCAGGCGCTGTCCACCCGTCCCGACCTGATGGGCGAAGAGGTGGCGCACGACCTGTCGGAGCTGCAGGACCAGTTGCCGCCGTTCGGGTTCGCCGACGTGCGGCGGATCATGGAGTCCGAGTTCGAGGAAACCATCGAGGACCTGTTCTCGGAGTTTTCCGAGGAACCAGTCGCCGCGGCCTCCATCGCGCAGGTGCATTTCGCCACCACCACCGACGGGCGCGAGGTCGCCGTCAAGGTGCTGCGCCCGGGCGTGGAAGACCATATCGCCCGCGACCTGGACCTGCTGTACTGGATCGCCGAAATCGTCGAGGCCACCCAGCCGTCGCTGCGCCGCCTGCGGCCGGTCGAAAGCGTGCAGGCCTTCGAGGACTCGGTGACCATGGAGATGGATCTCCGGTTCGAGGCCGCCGCCGCCGCCGAGATGGCCGAGAATTTCGCCGGCGACGACACCTTCAACGTGCCGGAGATCGACTGGCAGCGCACCAGCCAGCGCGTCATGACGTCGGAGCGCATCAAGGGCATTCCGACCGACGAGCGCGAGGCCGTGATCGCCGCCGGCATCGATCCCATGGACGTGGTGGCCAAGTCGGCGGATGCCTTCTTCAACATGGTCTTCCGCGACGGCTTCTTCCACGCCGACATGCACCCGGGCAACCTGTTCGTGCGCGAGGACGGCAACCTGGTGGCCGTGGACTTCGGCATCATGGGCCGGGTGGACGTGCAGACGCGCCGCTATCTCGGCGAGATGCTGCTGGGCTTCCTGACCGGCAACTACCGCCGCGTCGCCGAGATTCATTTCGAGGCGGGATACGTGCCCGCCGACAAGTCGGTGGATGCCTTCACCCAGGCGGCACGTTCCATCGCCGAGCCCATCTTCGGGCGGCCCATGAAGGACATTTCCATCGCCCGGCTGCTGGGGCAGCTGTTCGCGGTGACGGAAACCTTCGAGATGGAGACCCAGCCGCAGCTTCTGCTTTTGCAGAAATCCATGCTGGTGGCCGAAGGCGTCGGCCGGCGCATGGCGCCCGACATCAACATGTGGGAACTCGCCCAGCCGCTTGTGGAAGACTGGATGCGCGCCAACCTGGGACCGGAGGCGCGCATCAAGGACGCGGTCAACGGCATGGTCTCGACGGCCGAGAAGCTGCCCAAGATCCTCGACGAGGGCGAGAAGGTCTTCGCCATGATCCAGGCCGGCGGCGTGCGCCTGCACCCGGAAACGCTCGCGGCCCTTGCCGGCCAGCGGGTGGCGCGCAAGACGCGCATGAACGTTCTGATGATCCTGCCCTGGGCCCTGGTGGTGATCCTGCTGGCCCTGCTGGTGGGGAATTAGAGCCCTCTCAAGGCTTTTCTGAAGGTGGAATACAGGGCAATGGCGGAAGAATCGGCGGCCTGGCGGCAGCGCGTGCGGGGCTTCGTGGAGGCGCCGCGCGTGCAGCGGTTCATCCTGGTGTTGATCGTCATCAACGCCGTCATCCTGGGGCTGGAGACCTCCTCTGCGGTCATGGAGGCCATCGGCCCGACCCTGATCGCCATCGACACGGTGATCTTGTGGATCTTCGTGGCCGAGATCACGCTGCGCATCACCGCCCACGGCTGGCGGTTCTTCCGCGACCCGTGGGGCGTGTTCGACTTCATCGTCGTCGGCATCGCGCTGGTGCCCCAGACCGGCCCGTTCTCGGTGCTGCGCGCGTTGCGCGTGCTGCGGGTTCTGCGCGTGATCTCGGCGGTGCCGCGCATGCGCCGGGTGGTCACGGCGCTCTTGAGCGCCATTCCGGGCCTGGGGTCGATCATCGCGCTGCTGGCGCTGGTCTTCTACGTGGCCGGCGTCATGGCGACCAAGCTGTTCGGGGCCTCCTTCCCCGACTGGTTCGGCACGCTGCCCGAAAGCGTCTACACCCTGTTCCAGGTGATGACGCTGGAAAGCTGGTCCATGGGCATCGTGCGCCCGGTGATGGAGGTCTACCCCTATGCTTGGGCCTTCTTCGTGCCCTTCATCGCCATCGCGACTTTCACGATGTTGAACCTGTTCATCGCGGTGGTCGTCAACGCCATGCAGAGCGACTACCACGAAACCCAGGAAGCCGCCGAAGCCACCGCTCACGCGGAACGCGAGGAAATGCTCGACCACATCCGCGCCCTGCGCACGGAAATGGCCGAACTGCGCGAGGCCCTGGGCAAACGAGAGCGCTCGGCGGGGGAATAGGCAACGCCCGGCGATTGCGCAGCAGCGGATCGACCGGCGCATCGCCCTGACGAAGAAAAACCCCCGCCGGACCGCTCCGGCGGGGGTTTTCTTTTTCCGGCGGCTTATACGCCTCGATGATTGAAATCATCGAGGCTGCGTTCACGCGCCATAAGGCGCGGCGGCCAGTCGGCCTTGCCGGACGACAAGTGTATGTTTTCGAGTGTCGTCCGGTATTACACCAGGTTCGGCAGCACGCGGTCCGGCGGCTTGTGGCCGTCGGCGTAGGTCTTGATGTTGATGAGGACCTTTTCGCCCATGTCGACGCGGCCCTCGATGGTGGCCGAGCCCATGTGCGGCAGCAGCACCACGTTGTCCAGCGTCAGGAACTTGGGATTGATGCTCGGCTCCTGCTCGAACACGTCCAGGCCCGCTCCGGCCAGCTCGCCGCGCTGCAGCATGCGCAGGAGGGCGTTCTCGTCCAGCACCTCGCCGCGGGCGGTGTTGACGATGTAGGCCTGCTCGCGCAGCAGTTTCAGGCGCCGGGCGCTCAGCAGGTGGTAGGTGGCCGGCGTGTGCGGGCAGTGGATGGAGATGACGTCCATCCGCGCCAGCATCTGGTCCAGGCTTTCCCAGTAGGTCGCTTCCAGCTCCTGCTCGATCTCGGGGTGGAGGCGGCGGCGGTTGTGGTAGTGGATGGTCATGCCGAAACCGCGGGCGCGGCGCGCCACGGCCTGTCCGATGCGGCCCATGCCGACGATGCCCAGGCGCTTGCCGTAGATGCGGTGGCCCAGCATGTGGGTCGGGCTCCAGCCCGCCCACTTGCCCGAGCGGATCAGGCGCTCGCCCTCGGCCAGACGGCGGGGCACGGCCAGGATCAGGCCCATGGCCATGTCGGCGGTGTCCTCGGTCAGCACGTCGGGCGTGTTGGTGACCGTGATGCCCCGCTGCTGGGCCGTGTTCAGGTCGATGTGGTCGACGCCCGTGCCGAAGTTGGCGATCAGGCGCAACTGCTCGCCGGCCTGGCCCAGCACGCCGGCGTCGATGCGGTCGGTGATGGTGGGCACCAGGACGTCCGCCTCGCGCACCGCCGCCACCAGTTCATCCTTGGTGAAGGGGTGGTCGTCGTGGTTCAAGCGGCAGTCGAACAGTTCCATCATCCTGGTCTCGATCACGTCCGGCAGCTTGCGCGTGACGACGACCAGGGGCTTCTTCGCGACCATGCATATCCCTCCCGGAGACCTTATAGGCTCTGTGCGTGGTTTGGCTTAGCAAGACGGGCGGGCCTTGTCCAGACATTGCGTTGCAACACGGTCCTGCGACACTTCCTTTCGCGCAGGCTCGAACCGTCCACCGCCGCGCTTGACCCGCCGGGGCGGTCGGTCCGTATAATGCGCCGCCCTGGGGAAATCGAGCCACACACCAATGCCGAACGCTGTTACCGGAGTCGCTTCCACCGCGCTGCTGGCGCTGGCCATGGGCTTTGGCCTGGCTGCCGCGCCCATCGCCCCGCAGCCTGCCAGTCCGTATGCGCTGTCCGCCGCCACGGCCGTTGCAGCCGATGGAACGGGGCTGCCGCTGCCGCGTTTCGTGTCGCTGCGGGCCGAGCAGGTGAACATGCGCACCGGCCCCGGCGTGCGCTATCCCATCGACTGGGTGTACCTGCGCCGGTCCCTGCCGGTGGAGATCGTGCAGGAATTCCAGACGTGGCGAAAAATCCGCGACCCGCAGGGCGCCGAGGGCTGGGTCCACCAGAGCATGCTGTCGGGCCGCCGAACGGTGATGACCATGGACGGCACCCACCGACTGCGCGCCGAACCGCGCGAGGAGGCGGAAACGCTGGCCTATCTTGAGGGCGGCGTGCAGGCGAGCCTGATCCAGTGCCCGCGCGGGACGGAGTTCTGCCGCGTCGAGGCGAACGGCATGGACGGCTGGCTCAGGCGTTCGGCCTTCTGGGGCGTCTACCGCAATGAATACATCGAATGACGGTGCGCCGGGCTCTCGCGCCGGAGGGCCCCTTCGCGCACGAGCCGGCCGCACGCGAAACGGCCGCCCCTGCCTTGGCACGGGCGGCCGATGTCGTTTCCGGGGCGGCACTGCTACTCGGCGGCCATGAGGTGCGCGCCGTGGGCGGTGGCGACGCGGTCGGTCGCGTCCTCGGTCAACCACTTGGCGACGTTGCGATCCAGCCGGATGAAGGCTTCCACCGTGCGGTCGCACATGGGGCGCGTGGTGCGGGTCATCTGCTCGACGTAGTCGGCGTACTGGACGACCTGGCGGCGCCGGCTCGCGGGCAGGGCGACGCGGCCATCGGCGACGGCGGTGCGCAGGGCGATCCAGCAGCCCAGGTTGGCGTCCACCGCCTGCCACAGGGTTTCGGCGGTGCGGGCCTGCCGCAAGCGGTAGGCCGCGCGGACCAGCAGGAAGGCGTGGCGGGCGGGTTCGGAGGCCTGACCGGGAAGGGCGTTGAGGCGCTTGAGCGTCGGCGAGCGGACGACGGCGGCCCCCGTATCGCCCAGCAGCCCGTCGGGGTCGGCGGCTTCCTGCTGGGCGGCGCGGCCGACCGTTTCCAGCAGCGGCTCCACGGCCGGGCAGGTGCGTTCGCACAGGACGCCGATATGGGCGGCGTCCAGCGCCATCTCCACGGCTTCGTCACGCAGGCCGCGGGTCATCATTTCCGGCAGCCGGTTCTCCACGCGGGTGTCCACCGGGCACCCCAGGTCCGCCGAGCGGTGGGCGCAGGACGCGGTCGTCGACGCCACCGACAGGCTGTACCGGGCCTCGGCCTGGGCTTGGTGCATGGAAGGCTCTCCGTAGCAGAACAAGAAACGTCACCAGATATGCGGAAATACTTCAGGCCGTTTCCAAGCCCGATGAATCGCCGTGCGTGCAGTTGTTAGAACCTTCGCAGGGGGTACCCGGTTCCCCTTGATACTTCTTTTCACCGTTTGAGTTTTACTACCACTTTCGGCATCGCTCTCCTTTACCTGCGGGGCGGGGCGCGGTACAGAAGGATGTCGCACACGGAAACAAGGACCTGTCTCGCCGCATGTCGACCATACCCGAAGGATTTCTGACCGCCGCCGGGCACCAGCTGGAATACCGCTGGCACGGCCCCGCGCCGAAGGAGGCACCGACCTTGGTCTTCCTGCACGAGGGCCTGGGCTGCCGCGACCTGTGGAAGGACGTGCCGGCGGACCTGTCGGCGCGGCTGGGCATGGGGGCGCTGGTTTACAGCCGGCCGGGGTATGGCGGGTCCTCCGGGATCACCCTGCCGCGGTCCACCGACTACCTGACGCCCGAGGCGCTGGAGGTCCTGCCGGCCGTGCTGGACGCGACGGGGGTGGAGCGCGCGGTGCTGATCGGCCATTCCGACGGCGGCTCCATCGCGCTCATCGCCGCCGGGCGGGGCGAAGACCCGCGGATCCGGGCCATCGTGACCGAGGCGGCCCACGTCTTCGTGGAGGACATCACCCTGGCGGGCATTCGCGAGGCCCGCACGGCGTGGGAAACCACCAACCTGCGCGAGAAGCTCGCCCGCTGGCACGGCGCCAACACCGACACGGCCTTCCACGGCTGGAACGACACCTGGCTGACCGACGCCTATGCCGCCTGGACCATCAAGGACGTGCTGGCCGGCGTGACCGTGCCGGCGCTCATCATCCAGGGCGAGGGCGACCAGTACGGCACCGAGGCCCAGGTGGACGCCATCGTGAACGGAGTCTCGGGGCCGGTGGAAAAGCTCATGGTGCCCGACTGCGGTCACGTGCCCCACTTCGAGCAGCGGAGGCGCGTGCTGGATGCCATCACCGCCTTCGTGGACGCGTTGACGCCCTAGACGTTTCACCCATTGAAGCGGAGGTATGCACCATGCATCTGGAAGGCTCCTGCCACTGCGGCGCCGTGCGCTTTTCGGTCGAGGCGCACGCGCCGGTCCCCTACCTGCGCTGCCACTGCTCCATCTGCCGCAAGACGGCCGGCAGCGGCGGCTATGCCATCAACCTGGGCGCCAAGGCCGACACGCTGACCGTCGACGCCGAGGAGGGGGCGCTCGGCTGCTACCATGCGCGCATGGAGGACGGCAGCGTCAGCAGCGGCGAGCGCCGTTTCTGCACCCGCTGCGGCACCGCGCTGTGGGTGTTCTCGCCGGAATGGCCGCACCTGGTCCACCCGCAAGCGGGCGCCATCGACACGCCGCTGCCGGACCCGCCGGAGCAGGTGCACATCATGCTGGGCAGCAAGGCCAACTGGGTGCGCGACGACAGCCGACAGGGCGAGGCGCGGTTCGATGCATACCCCAACCAGTCCCTGGACGACTGGCACCGCGCCCACAAGCTGCTGTCGGGCGAGCCGCCCAGGGGCTGACGCCGCGTCAGACATCTTGCAAAGGGCGTGCGGGCACCAGATATGACCGACGGGCGGTTGCCGCCCGGCCCTGCGCGCGGCAGGATGGCTAGACGCCCCCGAACACCAGACAAGACCGGACACGAGGAACTATGGCGATCCAGATCTACACCAAGAGCACCTGCATGTTCTGCGACAAGGCCAAGGCCTGGTTCAAGGAGCACAACCTGCCCTACGAGGAGATCGACGTCTCCGCGCCGGCCGAATTCTCGGCCATGAAGCAGAAGTTCGACGTCGCGACGGTGCCTCAGATCCTCATCGACGGTCACCTGATCGGCGGCTACGACAACCTGATGCAGTACGAGCAGCCGATCCTGGAAAAGCTGAAAAGCCAGTACCCGGACGCTCGCTGAGGGCCCGGCGGCCGGCGCGGCGGCGGATCGGCCCCGTCAAAGCACCGGCAAGCAGACCTTGACCGCAGGCGGCGAAGGGCGCTCAATCGGCGCCCTTCGCCGTTTTTCGGTCATGCTTCCCGCCACAACCGGACCCTCCCGATGCCCCGCAAGCCCGATCCCCGGTCGTTCCCCATCGCCGTTCTGCTGACCGCGCTGGTCGCCTTCGGCCCGGTCTCGACCGACATGTACCTGCCGTCGCTGCCGGCCATGACGCGGGCGTTCGACACCAGCGTGTCGATGGTGCAGCTGACGCTGTCGGTGTTCACCGCCGGGTTCGCCTTCGGGATGCTGTTCTACGGGCCCCTGTCGGACCGCTTCGGGCGGCTGCCGGTGCTGATCGCGGGCGTCATGCTCTACGTCGCCGCCAGCGTGGTCTGCATGGTCGCGCCCACCATCGAGGCCCTGCTCGCCGGGCGCTTCCTTCAGGCGCTGGGCGCCTGCGCAGGGCCCGTTCTTGGCCGGGCCATCGTGCGCGACGTCTATGATCGGGCGGAGGCCGCGCGGATGCTGTCGTACATGGCCGCCGCCATGGCGCTGGCCCCGGCGGTCGCGCCCCTGATCGGCGGCGGCCTGCACGCGGCGTTCGGCTGGCAGTCGAACTTCGTGGTGCTGACGGGCTTCGGCGTGGTCATCCTGGCGGCCGTGTGGGCGGCGCTGCAGGAGACCAACCGTCACCGCGATCCCCATGCCCTGCGGCCGTCGCGCATTATCGCCAACTTCCTGCACCTTCTCAGGAACCGCGCCTTCATGGGCCACACGGCCTGCGTGGCGCTGGCCTTCGGCGGGCTGTTCAGCTTCATCTCGGGCTCGTCCTTCGTGGTGATCGACGTACTGGGGGTGAAGCCCGGCTATTTCGGATTCGCCTTCATGGCCGTGGTCATCGGCTACATCACCGGCGCCTTCGGGGGCGGACGGCTGACGGGACGCCTGGGGATCGAGCGCATGCTGTTCATCGGCAGCCTGCTGGTCGCTGCCGCCGGCACCACCGCCATGGCACTCGCCTGGGCGGGGGTGGAAACGGTGGTGGCGGTGATCGCGCCGATCTCCGTCTATTTCCTGGGCGCGGCGCTGGTCATGCCCAACGGCACCGCCGGCGCCATCGGCCCCTTTCCGCGCATGGCGGGGGCGGCATCGTCCCTGCTGGGCTTCCTGCAGATGGGCATGGGATCGCTGATGGGCTATCTGGTGGGGCTGCTGCACGACGGCACGACGCGGGTCATGACCACCTCCATCGGCCTCATGGGGCTGGCGACGCTCGCCGTTTTCCTGCTGGCGGTGCGCGGGCTTCGCGACGACGAGGAACCGGCCGAGGCGGCGGAAAAGGCATCCTGACCCATGAACGCGGAAACGGCGCCGGATCGCTCCGGCGCCGTTTCTCCCCTCTTCCCCCGACCGAAGCCGGTTGTGGACCGCGTTACTGCACGCGGATCATGACGCGGCGGTTCTGCGGCTCGCGCACGCCGTCGGCGGTGGGCACCAGCGGCTGGGTCTCGCCCTCGGCCTCGATCGCCATCTCGCGCTGGGGCACGCCCTGGGCGGTCAGATAGTTGGCGACCGTCTCGGCCCGGCGCATGGACAGACGCATGTTGTAGTCGCTGGGACCCGAGCGGTCGGCGTGGCCGGTGACGTTCACCATGGTCGGCTGGCCGTCCTGGGCGGTGGCGGCCGCCTGGTTCAGCACCTGCTGCGCCTCCGGCGTCAGGTTGGCGCTGTCGAACTCGAAGAAGACCAGATAGTCGCTGGGCTGCGCGGGTTCCGGCGCGGGCTGGGGCGCCGGCTGGGCGACGGGCTCCTCGACGGCCGGCGGCGGCGGGGGCGCGCCGAAGGTGAAGCGCACGCCAAGCACCACGTTGTGGGTGTTGTATTCAGTGTCGTAGGTGCTGCCGCCGGTTTCCAGTTCCACTTCCGGGACGCTGAAATAGCGGTAGTCCAGGGTCAGGTCGGTGTTGGCGCCCAGGCTGTAGGACGCGCCCGCGATGCCCTGCCAGGCGAAGCCCAGTTCGCCCTCGTCGATGGTGGTGGCGCCGGCCGTCACGTCGTCGAAGGCCACGCGGGCCGCACCGGCACCGGCACCGACGTAGGGCTTGAAGGGCAGGCCGAAGTCGATGTCGTAGAGCACGTTCACCATCCCGGCCATGGCGTTCGCCTCGCCGCCCAGGTCGGTGCCGCCGATGGCGTCGGCCTGGTTCTCGCGCCAGGAGAACTCGAACTCGGTGCGCAGGCCGTTGCCCCAGGCGTAGCCGAGGCTGCCGAGGGCACCCCAGCCGTCATCCCACTCGACGTCTCCGTCGAAGGTGGTGCCGGGCGCCTCTTCGGTGTCGGAATCCTGGGGCATGACGTAGATGCCGCCCAGGCCGACGTAGGGCCCTTGCTTGCTCTCTTGGGCCAGCGCCGGCGCGGCGGCGGTAAGCGCCAGGGCGGAGGCGCCCAGGACAACCTGAACGGAACGTTTCATGGTACGCGGTCCTCTTCGTCTCGATCCCGCCGTGCCATTTTCGCCACGGTCGATTCTGTGATTGCTGCGGTGGGCGGTCTCCGGTTCGCCGTGCCTAAACGGTGCGATCGCCCGGGCCGCCTTTCAAGATGGAGAACGACGCCGCCGCGCCCGAGGTCCCCGCCCGCCGCGCATTCCCCGGCGCCTGTTGCCGCGCTGCAACAGAAGTGTGGCGCAATGGTGTCACGAAGGTGGTAGACCGTAGGCCGCCCGGACGCGGGCATGAAAAAGGGGCGCCCCGACGGGACGCCCCTTCGACTTGCGCGGTCCGACTCGGGCTCAGCGCGGCTCCAGGCGGATGGCGCCGTCGAGGCGGATGGTCTCGCCGTTCAGCATGGTGTTGGCGCAAATGGACAGCACCAGCTTGGCGTATTCCTCGGGCTTGCCCAGGCGCTTGGGGAACAGCGTCTTGGCCAGCAGGGCGTCCAGAGTTTCCTGCGGCAGGCCGTTGAACATCGGCGTCTCGAAGATGCCCGGCGCGATGCACATGACGCGCACGCCCTTGGGCGCGAACTCGCGCGCCGCCGGCAGGGTCAACGAGGCGACGCCGCCCTTGGACGCCGAATAGGCCGACTGGCCGAACTGGCCCTCGAAGGCGGCGATGGAGGTCGTGTTGATGATGACGCCGCGCTCGCCTTCGTCCTGCTCCTCCAGGGTGAGCATGTCGGCGGCGGCCTGGCTCATGACGTTGAAGGTGCCGATCAGGTTGATCTGCACCACGCGCGAGAAGGCATCCAGGTCCATCGGACCTTCGCGGCCGACGATGCGGCCACCGTGCACGACGCCGGCACAGTTGACGCAGATGCGGGCCGCACCGTGGGCGTCGCGGCCCTTGGCGATGGCCTCCTTGACGCTGTCGGCGCTGGTCACGTCGCACGGCGCGGCGAGGCCGCCGATTTCCTTGGCGACGGCGTCCAGCGTCTCGGCGTCACGGTCCAGCAGCGTGACCTTGGCACCGGCGGCGGCCAGCGCTGTGGCGGTGGCGCGGCCCAGACCCGACGCGGCCCCGGTGACGATGGCGGCCTGCCCCTTGACGTCCATGTGTATTCCTCCTGGCTTATTTTGCGTTTTCCGGATGCGGTCTTGCATACCAGATTCCGCCCCGGCCCGGAAGCGGCAGGTTTACGTTCGCGTCAACTGGAGGGCCAGGGCCATTGCCGCGCCGCAGCTTGCGCCTATTCGGCCGGGGTGTCGGTGGCGCTGGGCGGCGGCGGGTCCTGCTTCTTCAGGCGCGCCTCGCGCAGCAGGATGTAGAGCGTCGACCCCGCGATCACCGCCGCGCCCGCCAGCGTCAGCCACGACGGCTGCTCGGCGAACAGGAAAAAGCCCAGCGCCCAGGCGATGGGGATCTGGAAATAGTCGAAGGGCACCACGATGGTCGCCTCCGCCAACCGGTAGGCCCGCAGCACGCAGTACTGCCCGATGGTGCCGATGGTGCCGACCGCTGCCAGCAGGGCGAGCTGCTCCCAGTCGGGGGTGATCCACACGGGCGCGGCGGCAACACCGGTGACGATGCACGAGGCGATGGAGAACCACGCCAGCATGGTCAGCGGCCGCTCGGTCGTCGACATGCGCTTGATGATGGTAATGACGCAGGCCATGAGGAACGCCGCCATGAGCGCCGCCCAGGCGGCGTCGTTCATGGCGCCGACGTCGGGCCGCAGGATCATCAGCACGCCGCCGAACCCGCAGGCCGTCGCCAGCCAGCGCCGCCAGCGCACGGCCTCGCCCAGGAAGACCACCGCCAGCACGATCAGGAACAGCGGCCGCGCGTAGGCCAGCGCGGTGGCGGCGGCCAGTTCCATGTGCGTGATGGCGTAGAAGATGCACAGCATGGTCGCCGAGCCGAACAGCACGCGCAGCAGGTGCATGCCCGGCCGCTTCGTTGCCAGCACCGTGACGACGCCGCCGCCGAACAGGAAGGGGCTCAGCGCCAGCAACCCGAACAGGCAGCGGAAGAACGCCACCTCGAAGGCGTGCAGGCCGCTGGCGCCGGCGAACTTGATGCCCGCGCCCATGAAGCCGAAGGCGATGGAGCCGGTGACCATCCACAGCACGCCGCGCATGTTCTCCGGCAGGCGCTCCGCCATCAGGGCGAAGGGCCGTTGCGCGCGGTCGAGCAGCGAGGGCATGGAGGCTCCGGTCGTGGTGAAGGATGCTCCTACATTGAGGACTGTGGTGCCCGCGCGCCAGGGCCACTCACCGGCGGGCACGGCTGCCATGCAGTCAGGACAGCGCGCGGTCCAGGGCGGCGGTGACCTCGGCGACGGGCAGGTCGGCCAGGTCGTCGCGCTGGAGCGTCTCCACCCGAGCCGCCCAGGGGCGGCACTCCACCGGGTCGGACTCGCGGGAAAACAGCACCACGCTCGGGCAGCCGGCGACCGCGATCAGGTGCATGGGCCCGGTGTCGTTGCCGATGGCAGCGCGCGCCCGGCGCGCCAGGGCGGCGAGCTGGCCGAAGTCGGTGCGGCCCTGGAGCGAGACGGCCTCGGGCACCGCGCCGGTGATGGCGTCCAGTGCGTCGGCCTCCTTGTCCGTGCCGATCAGCACCGGCGTCGCGCCGCTTGCCGCGGCATGGCGGGCGGCGGCGATGAACACCGCCGATGGGGCCCGCTTGGCCGGCCGCTGTGGCGCCCCGCCCGGCACCATCAGCACGAGCGGGCCGTCCGGCAGCCCCAGCCCCGACAGGTCGCCGTCCAGGAACGACAGGTCGGACTGCGGCGGTACGGCGGTGATGCCGGCGGCGGCCAGTTGGTCGGTGTAGCGCACGGCGGCGTGGCGCCGGGGTTCGCGCGGGTCGGGCAGGAAGTGGCTCGCGCCCTTGAAGATGCCATTCCACTCCAGCCCCGGCCGCCCCAGCCGCATGACGTGGAACATCAGCTTCGTGCGGTCGTTGCGCTGCAGGTCGTAGACGCGGTCAAAGCGCTGCCGCCGCAGGTCGCGGGCGAGCGCCAGTTGGCCGGCGAAACCCTTGGGCCGCCCGTCGTCGCGCACGGCGTCGAACAGCCCGCAGGCCCGTCCCATGCCGGCGAAGGCGGGGGTCGTCAGAAGGGTGATGTGCGCGTCCGGATGGGCGTCGCGCACGGCCTTCATGTGGGCCAGCGCGACGACGAAATCGCCGAAGGCGCCCAGCTTGATGAGCAGGATGCGGCGTGGCGCGGGCTGTGCGGAGGAAGCGGAGGACGGCATGGGGCTTCCATACCCCATCGCGCGGGCGGCCTCAACGGCCACGCGCGGCGGATGCGGCAGGTGCGCGCCGCCGGGGCTTTGACCCCGCCGCCCCCTGTGCTATAGCGCGCGCACGATTTCCTCCCCGTTCATCACATCAGGGCACAGGGCCGATGACCATGCACACTCCCGTCCGCAGGGCGCTGCTTTCCGTTTCCGACAAGACCGGACTGGTCGATTTCGCGAAGTTCCTGGAGTCGCGCGGCGTCGACATCCTGTCCACCGGCGGCACGGCCAAGGCCATGCGCGACGCCGGGGTGGCGGTGACCGACGTGTCGGACTTTACCGGCTTCCCCGAAATGCTGGACGGGCGCGTGAAGACCCTGCACCCCAAGGTGCACGGCGGCATCCTGGGCATCCGCGGCAATGCCGATCACGAATCGGCCATGTCCGAGCACGGCATCGCGCCCATCGACCTGGTGGTGGTCAACCTCTACCCGTTCGAGGAGACGGTGGCGAAGGGCGCCGACTTCGACACCTGCATCGAAAACATCGACATCGGCGGCCCAGGCATGATCCGCGCCGCCGCCAAGAACCACGCCGCCGTCACCGTGGTCGTCGACCCGGAAGACTACGATGCGGTGAAGGAGGCCATGGAGGCCAACGACGGCGACACCACGCCGGACCTGCGCAAGCGCCTTGCCGCCACCGCCTACGCCCGCACCGGCGCCTACGACGCCGCCATTTCCGGCTGGTTCGCCCGCCAGGTGGGCGACGAGCTGCCGCGCCGCTTCGCCCTGGGGGGGCTGCGCAAGCAGACGCTGCGCTATGGCGAGAACCCGCACCAGCAGGCCGCTTTCTACACCACCGGCGAGGCGCGTCCGGGTGTCGCCACGGCCGAGCAGGTGCAGGGCAAGGAGTTGTCGTACAACAACCTGAACGACACCGACGCCGCCTTCGAGCTGGCCGCCGAGTTCGACGAGCCGGCCGTCGCCATCATCAAGCACGCCAACCCCTGCGGCGTGGCCGTCGGCGGCAGCATCGTCGAGGCCTACAAGCGCGCGCTGGCCTGTGACCCGGTTTCGGCCTTCGGCGGCATCGTCGCCATCAACCGGCCTATCGACAAGGCGGCGGCCGAGGAGATCACCAAGATCTTCACCGAGGTCGTCATCGCGCCGGACGCCGACGAGGAGGCCCGCGCCGTCTTCGCCGCCAAGAAGAACCTGCGCCTGCTGCTGACCGGCGGCATGCCCGACCCGGCGGAAGAGGGGCTGACCCTGAAGACCCTGTCCGGCGGCTTCCTGGTGCAGAGCCGCGATTCGGGTCGCGTGACGGAAAGCGCGCTGAAGGTCGCGACGCAACGCCAGCCGGACGACCGCGAGATGCGCGACATGCTGATCGCCTTCCGCATCTGCAAGCACGTCAAGTCCAACGCCATCATCTACGTGAAGGACGGCGCGACGGTGGGCATCGGCGCCGGCCAGATGAGCCGCGTCGACAGCGCCCGCATCGCCGCCGCCAAGGCAAAGGACGCCGCCGAGGCCGCCGGCGCCGAGCAGCCGGCGACGGTCGGCTCGGTGGTGGCGTCGGACGCCTTCTTCCCCTTCGCCGACGGCCTGCTCGCCGCCGCCGAGGCGGGTGCGACGGCCGTCATCCAGCCGGGCGGCTCCATGCGTGACGACGAGGTGGTGAAGGCCGCCGACGAGAAGGGCCTCGCCATGGTGATGACGGGCATGCGCCACTTCCGCCACTGATCCGGCGGTATCCCGGCGACAACATGAGAAACCCCGGCTGCCTGAGTGGCGGCCGGGGTTTTTCTATCAGCCCTCTACCAGGACGGCTGCGATAACAAGAAGTGTCAGAGGATTCAGGATCAAGACGGTCGCGAGCCCGAGCAGCTTTGCCAGTCCAGGCTGATCCGGCAACCGTTTGTGCCAGAACGCGCCGCACGTGTATCCCCACCAGATTGCCAGGCGCCGCAAGGGTGCGCGGACAACGCGAAGAAGCTGATCCATGGCACCGTCGCCCCTGCTGAAAGATGGAAGAAACGTGTTGGGTCCTATCTGCTCTTCCTCATCTCAGCGTCGATCTCTCGGCGCACGCGATCGATTTCACGCCTGACCCTGTCCACATCCTGGTTTGATGCCTTCCCTTGCCTTACAAGGTCTTCGGCCCTTCTCCGCTCATCCCGAAGGGCGTTTTCCTGATTTTGCAGGTCCCGGATTCTGTTTGACATGTTCCCCTCCCGCGAATGCCACTGAAAGACGCATCCATTCCATGATGCATCCAAAAGTTAATGCGGGCTAGTGGAAATCGGGTCCCGGACTGCAGACACACCACGGCCCCGTGGGCGGGGTATCCACGGGGCCGGGGCTTGCATGTTCACTCGGGTATGAGGAAATCACGCGGGGTACGCATGGATAACAGCCCGCCGGGTACAATGTTCCAGCGCCGGACTCAATTTTATGCAAATGCCTCTTCCCAGGTACCCTGGGTCGCAGCCTTTGAATACTCCGTCGCCCTGTTCTCGAAAAAGTTGGTGTGTTCAACCGCGTTCAGCATGGCGTCCAGCCAGGGCAGCGGGTTGCGCTCGATGTTGAACAGGGGCTCCATGCCCAACTGCGTCAGGCGGCGGTCGGCGATGTAGCGGATGTAGGTCTTCACGTCCTCGGGCGCCAATCCCTCCACCGGTCCCAATTCGAACGCCAGGTCGATGAAGGCGTCCTCGTGGTGGAGGATGGTCTTGCAGGCGTCGACCAGTTCCGCCTCGATTTTCGCACGGTCCACGTCGGGATTTTCCTGAAGGAACGTGCGGTAGAGGCGGATGATGGAGTTGCAGTGCAGGGTCTCGTCGCGCACCGACCACGTGACGATCTGCCCCATGCCCTTCATCTTGTTGAAGCGCGGGAAGTTCAGCAGGATCGCGAACGACGCGAACAGCTGCAGCCCCTCCGTGAAGGCGCCGAAGACGGCCAGGGTCTTGGCGATGTCTTCCTTGGTGTCGACGCCCCACACCTGCATGTAGTCGTACTTGTCCTTCATCTGCTTGTAGTCGAGGAAGGCCGAGTACTCGGTCGTCGGCATCCCGATGGTGTCCAGCAGGTGCGAATAGGCGGCGATGTGGATGGTCTCCATGTTGGAGAACGCCGCCAGCATCATCTGCACTTCCGTCGGCTTGAACACGCGGGTGTAGTGCCGCATGTAGCAGTTGTTCACCTCGATGTCCGACTGGGTGAAGAAGCGGAAGATCTGCGTCATCAGGTGACGCTCGCTGTCGGACAGCTTGTGGTGCCAGTCCTTCACGTCATCGGCCAGCGGCACTTCCTCCGGCAGCCAGTGAATCTGCTGCTGGAGAAGCCAGGCGTCGTAGCACCAGGGATAGGCAAACGGCTTGTAGACGGGCTTGGAGTCGAGGAGGGACATGGAACCACCTGTGGCGCGCGGGGCGTCTGAAACTGTGCGAAACGGAGAGGGCGCGGGCACCCGGCCTTACTGGCAGGCCAGGCACTCGTCATAGTCAGGGCCGTCGTCCTTGCCGCCGCCGTTGGCAGGCTTGGCGCCCGAGGGCAGGGCGGCGGAGGCGACCAGGTCCTTCAGCCCGTCGGGGACGGCCTTGTCGGCGACGACCTCGGCGCGCTGGATGGACTTCGACCGGCAGTAGTACAGGCTCTTCACGCCCTTCTTCCACGCCTGGAAGTGCAGCTGGTGCAGGTCGCGCTTGTGGGCGTTGGCGGGCAGGAAGATGTTCACCGACTGGCTCTGGTCGATGAAGGGCGTGCGGTCGGCCGCCAGGTCCACCACCCAGCGCTGGTCCAGCTCGAACGCCGTCTTGAAGATGGATTTCTCGTCGTCCGACAGGAAGTCCAGGTGCTGGACCGAGCCCTCGTTGACGGTAATGGACGTCCAGGTGTCCTCGTCGTCGCGGCCCTTCTCGGCCAGCAGGGCCTTGAGGTAGGGGCTGCGCACGTTGAAGGAGCCCGACAGCGTCTTGTGGGTGTAGCTGTTGGCCGCCACCGGCTCGATTCCCGGCGAGGTGCCGCCGCAGATGATGGAGATGGACGCCGTCGGCGCGATGGCGGTCTTGTGGCTGAACCGCTCCATCATGCCGTAGTCGGCGGCGTCGGGGCAGGGGCCGCGCTCGACGGCCAGCGCGCGGCTGGCGGCATCGACGCCCGCCTTGATGTGCTTGAAGATGGTGCGGTTCCACACCTTCGACATCACCGATTCGAACGGGATGCGGTTCTTCTGCAAAAAGCTGTGGAAGCCCATGACGCCCAGGCCCACCGAACGCTCGCGCATGGCGGAGTAGCGGGCCTTCATCATGCTGTCGGGCGCGCGGTCGATGAAGTCCTGGATGACGTTGTCCAGGAATCGCATGACGTCCTCGATGAAGCGCGGCTCGTCCTTCCACTCGTCCCAGGTTTCCAGGTTCAGGGACGACAGGCAGCAGACGGCGGTGCGGTCCATGCCCATGTGGTCGCGGCCCGTGGGCAGGGTGATCTCGGCGCACAGGTTGGAGGTCTTCACGCGCAGGCCGGCCAGCTTGTGGTGCTCCGGCTGCTGGCGGGCGACGGTGTCGCTGAAGATCATGTACGGCTCGCCCGTCTCGATGCGGGCCAGCAGCATGCGAATCCACAGCGCGCGCGCCTTGATGGTGCGCACCACGTGGCCGTCCTTGGGGCTGATGAGCGGCCAGTCGGAATCGCTTTCCACCGCGCGCATGAAAGCGTCCGACAGCAGCACGCCGTGGTGCAGGTTGGGCGCCTTGCGGTTGGGATCGCCGCCGGTGGGGCGGCGGATTTCCACGAATTCCTCGATCTCGGGGTGGTCGCACGGCAGGTACACGGCCGCCGAGCCGCGCCGCAGGGACCCTTGCGAGATCGCCAGCGTCAGGCTGTCCATGACGCGGATGAACGGCACCACGCCCGAGGTCTTGCCGACCGAGCCCACGGCCTCGCCGATGGAGCGCAGATTGCCCCAATAGCTGCCGATGCCGCCGCCGCGGGCGGCCAGCCAGACGTTTTCCGTCCACAGGCCGACGATGCCGTCCAGGCTGTCGTCCGCCTCGTTCAGGAAGCACGAAATGGGCAGGCCGCGCGTCGTGCCGCCGTTGGACAGCACCGGCGTCGCAGGCATGAACCACAGCTTGGACATGTAGTCGTACAGACGCTGGGCGTGGGCGTCGTCGTCGCCATAGGCCGACGCGACGCGCGCGAACAGATCCTGGAAGCTTTCACCGGGCAGCAGGTAGCGGTCTTCAAGCACCGCCTTGCCGAAGTCGGTCAGCCGGTCGTCACGGCGGTGATCGACCTGGACCCGGGGGCCTTCCGAAACCTGCACAACGTCTAGCACGACCACTGTCCTCCACTAAGATCAGGCGCAAGGAAGCCTGTTGGCGCCCCGCCCGGTCGGGGGCGGCGGCGCCGTGAGACTGCCGGGCGCGATACCCGCGCCGGTCAGGCCTGATGATCTGTTCCCCAAGGCCCCGAGGTCGGCCGGTCCCAGAAGGCCGGCCGTCGAGGTGATCTAGATATGGTATTCATTCCGCGCCCCGCGTCAATATCTGGAGACGCTGAGCGATACGAAGTCACATCCCGGCCGGATCAGCCATCCACCATTTCGGTGGTCAGCACGCGGCGCGACTGGCCCGTCGCCGCGTCCTGCGCCGGCTCGGCGCCGCAGGAGGGGCAGGGGCCCTCGCACGTTTCGGCGATGGCGGACAGCAGCTCTTCCGAATATGGCGGTTCGCCCATCTTTTCGGTGTGGCCGCAGGCCAGGCAGCGGATGCGCGTGACCTTGGCGTGCTTGGGCCGGTGCGTCGACAGCACCGACGTCACGTCGCCGCCGGCGGGCCGGTCATCGGACAGCGCGGCAGGACGGTGGCGCTCCTGCAGGCCGACGATGCGCTTGCCGGTCCAGGCGGCCATCGCGCGGGCGACGGTCAGGGCGTCGTCCACCTTCTGCGGCTTGGCGCCGTTGCGCAGGGCGTTGAAGGCCCAGAACTCCACCACTTCCTGCGCCACCACGTCGGAGGCCACGAGGCAGAACACCGGCTCTTCCGGATGGCAGCTGCGCAGGACCCCGTTGGGATTGTTGCGCTCCACATGGGCGGTGCGGACCGTCGGCAGTTCGCCCGACAAGCGGGGCTGCGGCAGGCGCTTGTCGAGCCAGGCCTCCATGGCGCGGCGCTGGCGGTCGGCGCGCTCCAGCTTGTCCTCGGGCACGCCCCGGTTGCGGGCGCAGAACTCCCAATAGGCGACGGTGGTGCTGGCGACCATGTCGCGGGCGCGCAGCACGAACACCGGCTCGTCCAGGCGGGCGGTGTTCACGGTGCTGTCAGGCGCCGTCAGTTCGTCGCGGGCGGAGACATAGCGGATGCGGGCGCGCAGTTCGCGGGCCGCGGAGTCCAGCGAATCCGTCGCGTCGCCCAGAAGCGGGTCGGTCGTCATCGGGGGAGCCTCATGTTGACCTGATGTGCGGGCGGCGGATATTGACGATCGGAGCCGTCCCGCGCAAGCCTTTGCGAATCGGGGGAAGCGGGGATAAGTCGAAAGTTCCGCACGGGCCAAGGAGTTGCCGGGCGATGTTGAAAAAGCTGTTCACCCTGGCCGCCGGTGCGGTGACGGCCGCCGTCGCCGCCTGCGGCGACGCGCCCCGCGTCACCACCCGCTACATGGACCCGACCGGCACCTGGGACGAGATGAAGGGTGCCGCGGCGCGGGGGCCGATTCTCGCCGGCGTGGCGGGCGCGCCCTGGGGTGCCGACGCCGCCGCCGAGCAGGTGATCCTGGGCCACATGGCGCGCGCGATCACCGCCTACGACCGTTTGCGCTTCACCACCGACCTGGCGGCGGCAGGGCACCCGGACTATGCGGTGCGGGTGGCCTTCAACCCGCCCAAGAGCTTCCCCGGCCGCCGCCTGTGCGAGGGCGAGCAGCCCGCCGTCCAGCCCAGCGAGCGCCTCTACGCCCTGGCGGTCTTCTGCCAGCGCGGCAAGGTGAAGGCGGAGGTGCACGGCTCCGTCGGCGGCGACCTGGCGGACCTGACGCCGGAGTCCGAGCCCGTGCGGATGCTCATGAGCCAGTTGTCGCTGGCCCTGTTCCAGAAGGCGCGGAATTGATCGACGTCCCCGCCGGCTGGCACGCGGCCCTGAAGGCTGTCGAGGCTGGTGCCACACGACTGCTCGTCGTCGGCGGCCCCGACGCCGGCAAGAGCACCTTCTGCCGCTGGCTGTACGGGGCGGCGGCGGCGCGCGGTTTCTCGCCCGCCTTGCTGGACGCCGACCCCGGTCAACCCGACGTCGGCCCGCCCGCCTACCTCGCCCGCACGGAAGGCGAAAATGCGCCGACGCTCGCCTTTCTGGGCGTCGTGGACCCCATGAGCCGCCGCCGGCCGCTTCTGGACAATGCGCGCGCGCTGGCGGAGCGCCCGGCGCATCCGCTGATCGTCAACACCTGCGGCTTCATCCGGGGTGCTGGCCGTTTCCTGCAGCGCGACACGGCCCGCGCGGTGGGAGCCGACCTGGCCCTGGCGCTGGAGCCGGAGGACACGCTCGCGCCGCTGCGGGAGGCCCTGGCGCCGTTGCCGCTCCTGGCCTTGCCCCGCAGCGACTGTGTCCGCCGCCGTTCCCAGGCCCGCCGCCGCGCAACCCGCGCCGCCGCCTTCGCCACGTCCTTCGAGCAGGCCTCTGTGCTGGAGGTGGCGCGCGAGGGGCTGACGCTGGAGGACTGCGGCGCCGGAACCGTCGACCCGAACCGCCTGCCGCCGCGCCTGCTGTGCGGCGTGGCCGATGCGGCGGGGCGGGATGTGGCGCTGGCGCTGTTCCTGGAGGCGACGGACGCGGCGGTGCGGCTCCTGACGCCGGCGGCGGAGGTGGCGCGGTTGCGGCTGGGTGGAATGGTGGTGGAGAGATCCAGGCCGGGCTCGCGAAAAAATCCCTCGCTCAGCCTCAGCCGGTGAATTTCGGAATGGGCTCTTAAAGAAGTCGCTCGGCGCTCCCTCGTAAGGTGCGCGGCAGGATGTCTGGCGTCTGATGTGGGTTCCCGCTTTCGCGGGAACGACGAGTATTTTTCTCTTTATGCCAATAGCTAAAGCAACCCGTCACCCCGGCGTCGCCGTCGGCTGACGGCCCCTGGAGCGAAGCGCTCAGACGGTCATCCGCCCATCACCCGGCAATACTGCCCCGCCTCCTCGATCCGTGCGCAGGCCTCCGTGGCCGTCATCCCCTCCGGCGGCAGGCCCATGACGCGCACGTAGCGGCCCTTTTCCGGCAGGTCCACGGGCAGGTATCGCACCGTCCAGTCGCGCAGCATGGGGACGCGCGTGATGATGGCCTGCCATTCCTCTTCCGCCGCCTGCCGCGAACGGAGGGATGCCAGATGCACCACCGGCCCGCCGCCGCCGGTCTGTTCGGCCTGGCGCTCGGCGGGCGTCTGGCCCGCCATCTCGCGCAGCTCCGCGCGGGTGGGGCCGAGGACCTCCTTGGGCGGGAGGGCGGCGGTCTGCTCCTCGGGCGCGGGTGCCGGGGGCTCGGCAGTCGAACCCTCGGCCCGCTTCTCGTCCGCCGCCGGCCCCCCGATCACCACCGTTTCCGCCGCCGTCTCCGCCGGCGCGGCCGAAGCGCCCGGCGTCAGCACGCGGTTGTAGCGGGCCTCGGCCACGGCGGCGAGACGGTCGGCGACGCGGGGGTCGTCTTCCCGGCGCATGACCACGTAGGCATCCTTGTAGCGGCCCACCAGCGCCCCGTCCTCGCGCAGGGCGTAGCCGTCGAACGCCGCGCCGTCGCAGTAGACGGTCACGGCCGTCAGCGGCACGTCCGGGCCGCGCCGGCGCAGCCAGTCGTTGCCGAAGCCGAACCAGTCCGCAGCGCTGGTGCCCTTGATCTCGTAGACCGGGCGCGGGCAGTTGCGGCCCAGCGGGTCGGTGATCTGCTCGGGCGAGACGCGCATGGCCTGGTTCTCCAGCGCCTGCCGCTCCTGCGCCGAGGGCAGGCGGGTGCCGCTGTCGTATACGCCGGCCACCAGCCACGTCCCCGCCAGGTCCGACGGCGGGGTGTCCATGCGCTGGGCGCAGGCGGTGGCGGCAAGGGAAACCAGGGCGGCGGTCGCCAGAAAGCGGAAGCGCATCAGAAGAAGTCCAGCAGAAGATAACGCCGTCCCAGCGGCTGCACGGGGCGGGCGTTCATGGGGAACAGGCGCGCGAAAGCCTCGATCTGCTCGGGCGCGGCCTCGATGGGGTGGGTGAAGACCAGCCAGCGCACCGCCTCGGTGCAGGGCGGACGGGTCAGGCTGCCCTGATAGCGGAAGCTCTCCCGCTCGTCGTCGGGCGGCAGCAGGCGGCGCGGCGGGATCAGCGTCGGCAGGCTGAGGCGCTCCCCGGCCTGCGCCGGCATGGCCTGGAAGATCGTCTGAAGGGTCGGGTTCAGCGCGCCCGAGCGCACGAAGACCGCCGCGATGGCGAACCCGCCGCCCAACTCGTCCTCGTGCATGAAATGGATTTCCAGCGGAAAGCCGCGCCCTTCCACCGTGTGCTCGCTGGGGTGGTGGAAGTGGAAACCGGTCATGCGGTAGCGCGCGCCCTCCAGCCCCAGGCCCATGGTGGCGTAGGCGGTGGCCTCCACGGCGATGGTGTTGCCCGTGTTGGCGATGACCAGCGGCATGGCCGGCCAGTCGATGTCGGGTGTGGCCATCATCGACGGCGTGGCGCCGGACAGGTCGACGGGGCTCTGCCGTTCGCCGGCGGTGCAGGTTCGCCATGCCGGGTCGAGCGTGCCCCAGGCCGTGGGGCCGGTGGCGCCCCCATAGCTCCAGCCGCCGGCCTCCGCGGCCCCGGCCGGCCGGCCCGGTGCCAGGGCGGCGGCGCAGACGGGGCAGGCGGCGGCCGCGGCGGCCCGGGTCAGGAAGCGGCGCCGATCCATCATGTCTCCGTCTTTTCCCTTCCTTTCGCGGTCCGTTGCCATTATGGGCAGAGAAAAGCCTTTGGGAACAGGGCCGCGCGCAATGTACTCCTAAGGGCGCACCTGAGATTCGGCCGGAGGAGGAGACCGTGACGGAAGGCGGCGTCGTGCTCGACACGCTGGTGATCATGGGGGCGGCGGTGGTGTTCGTGCCGCTGGCGACCCGCCTAGGGATGAGTTCAATCCTGGGCTACCTGGCGGCCGGCGCCGCCATTGGTCCCTGGGGCCTGGGCTTCATCACCGAGGTGGAGGAAATCCGCCATTTCTCGGAATTCGGCGTCGTCTTCCTGCTGTTCATCATCGGCATCGAGATGAAACCCGCCCGCCTGTGGCTGATGCGCCGGCAGGTGTTCGGCCTGGGCGGCGCTCAGGTGTTCATCACCGGAGCGGTGATCGGCCTGGCGGGGTGGCTCATGGGATTGACCCCGCCGGTGGCGCTGATCACCGGCCTCGGCCTGGCCCTGTCGTCCACCGCCATGGGCCTGCAGATCCTGGCCGAGCGGGGCGAGGTCGCCAGCACCTACGGCCGGGCGGCCTTCGCCGTGCTCTTGCTGCAGGACCTCATGGTGCCGGTGCTGCTGACCCTGACCCCGCTGCTGGCCCAGACCAACACGGCCCTGTCGGCCGACGTGGGCAAGGCGGTGGCCGAGGCCGCCGTCGTGCTGGCCGGCGCGGTCCTGGTCGGGCGGTTCCTGCTGCGCCCGCTGTTCCGCGCCGTCGCCAAGACACGCTCGGCCGAGGTCTTCACGGCCATGGCCCTGCTGGTGGTGCTGGGCATGGCGCTGGCCATGGAGCATGTCGGCCTGTCCATGGCGCTGGGCGCCTTCGTCGCCGGCCTGCTGCTGGCCGAGAGCGAGTTCCGCCACCAGGTCGAGGCCGACATCCAGCCCTTCCGCGGGCTGCTGCTGGGCCTGTTCTTCATGGCGGTCGGCATGAGCGTCGACTTCGGCCTGCTCACCGAATCGCTCCTGCTGGTGATCGCCCTGGTGTTCGGCTTGATGGCGGTGAAGGTGCTGATCCTGCTGCCGTTGTTGCGGATCGGCGGGCTGGCCCTGCCCGATGCGCTCAAGGGGGCGGCGCTGCTGGGCCAGGGCGGCGAATTCGCTTTTGTCCTGTTCTCCTTCGCACTGGGCGAGGGCGTGATGGGGCAGGACGTGGTGCAGCTGCTGATCCTGGTGGTGTCGCTGTCCATGGCGCTGACGCCGCTCGTCATGCTGCTGGGGGCCCGCGCCGCCGGCGTGCTGGCGGCGCGCGGCGAGGCTCCGGCGGAAACGCCGCCCAAGCCGCCGGCCGGCAAGGAAGGCCACGTCATCGTCTGCGGCTTCGGGCGCGTCGGCCAGACGGTTGCCCGCCTGCTGGAAGATCAGGGCCGCGCCTACATCGCCTTCGACCGCGACCTGGACCGGGTGATGCAGGGCCGCTCGTCGGGCATGAACGTCTATTTCGGCGACGCGAGCCGGGCGGAAGTGCTGCACGCCGCCCATGCCTCCGACGCCCGCCTGGTGGTGGTGACCACCGACGATGCCGCGGCCACGGCCCGGGCCGTGGCGCAGATCCATCACCACTATCCCAGCCTTCCCATTCACGCCCGCGCCCGCGACCTGGGACAGAGCCACACCCTGCGCCGCTACGGCGCCACGGCAACAGTGCCCGAGACGCTGGAATCGAGCCTGCAGTTGGCGGCCTCCGTCCTGACCGCGACGGGCCTCACGGCCGAGGCCGTCACGGATGTGCTGGAAACCTGGCGTGCCGACGACTACCGAGCCCTGCGCGAGGCCGTGGACGCGGTCCGCGCGCCCGAAGGCCCGGTGGCGCCGGAGCAGAAAGCCGACGCGGGGTAGGCGGGGGATTCCCACTTTGCGTGCAAAAAGGCCCCGGCGCTGTGGCAGCGTCGGGGCCTTTCGGTGTTCTGGTGCGCCCGACAGGATTCGAACCTGTGGCCCCCGGATTAGGAATCCGGTGCTCTATCCTGCTGAGCTACGGGCGCCAAAGCGGTGAGCGGCGGACACATTAGCGCAAGGCAGGGGCGCCGCAAACCCTGTCATTGCGGCGGGCGGTTACTGATTCGACACGAAGGCGTCATTTTTCCGTTGACCCGAAGGTCGGATGGGCCTAGAAACCGGCCTCTCGGCAGCGATGCCGGGGCAGCCGACAGCTTCAGGGGTTTCGGCCGTCGCACCAGCCTACGGAGGGTGCGGCACGGTTCAGGGTTTTCCGCTTCGGCGGGGTTCTGAAACGGCCTGAGAAAAGCGGTTGACAGGGTCCGGGTGGTTCGATAGAAACCCGGCCTTCCG
>NZ_ANHY01000003.1 GCF_000315795.1 Caenispirillum salinarum AK4 | reverse complement strand
GTGCCGATGTTGCAGTGCGGCTTCGAGCGCTCAAACTTTTCCTTGGCCATCTTCCAACCCGTGTCCTGGAGGTGCGCCTGAAAGTAGGGAATTGTCGGAGAGACAATGCGAAGAAGCTGGAGCGGGTGACGGGAATCGAACCCGCACAACCAGCTTGGAAGGCTGGGGCTCTACCATTGAGCTACACCCGCAAGCCCCGTCGTCCCGCCGACACCGCCGATCGCGGCGAGGGAATGTGGTGGAGGGGGCAGGATTCGAACCTGCGTAGACTACGTCGCCAGATTTACAGTCTGGTGCCTTTAACCACTCGGCCACCCCTCCATCGTCCGCCGCGTCCCGTGGGATCGCCGCGACAACGGAGGCCCTGAACTATTGGAAACGGCGCACCTTGTCAACGAGAAAAAAAGCGTTTAGGGCACAAATGTTAGCGGCGCCGTCGCCGCGGGCGGACGCTGCCGCTTTTCCCCAAACACCGAGGACACCCCATGGCCGCCAACCGCGACAAGCCCAAAGGAAAGCCCCACCGCCGCGCGGGCGGCAAGCCGCCGCGCGGGACCGCGCCGGCGGGCGCCTCGGCCGGCGGAGAGGGCTGGCTCTATGGCCGCCATCCGGTGGAGGCCGCGCTCGCCAATCCGGCCCGCAAGGTGCGCACGGTCGTGGGCACGCGGGAGGCGCTGGAGGACCTGCGCGCCCTGCTGGACGCGCGCGACGACCTGCCCGTCGTGCGCGTGGCGGAGAAGTCGGAACTGGACGCCATGCTGCCGCCCGGTGCCGTCCATCAGGGACTGGCACTGTCGGCCGCACCCCTGCCCGTCCCCGGCATCGAGGATCTGCTGCGCCAGGCCGCCGACGTCGAGGCCGGCGTCATCCTTGCACTGGACCAGGTGACGGACCCGCACAATGTCGGCGCCATCCTGCGCAGCGCGGCGGCCTTCGGGGCGCTGGCCGTGCTCACGCAGGACCGCCACGCGCCAGAGGAAACGGCGGTGCTCGCCAAGTCCGCATCCGGTGCGGTGGAGCGGGTGCCGCTGGTGCGCGTCGGCAACCTCAAGCAGGCGCTGGAGAAGCTGAAGGCCGAGAACTGGTGGGTTGCCGGCATGGCCGCCGACGCTCCGGCCACGCTCGCGGGTGCCGGGCTGAGCGGCAAGGTCGTGCTGGTGCTCGGCAGCGAGGGCACGGGGATGCGGCGCCTGACGCGGGAGGCCTGCGACCATCTGGTGCGCCTGCCCATGACCGGCGCCATGGAAAGCCTGAACGTCAGCAACGCCGCCGCCGTGGCGCTCTATGAACTGCGCCGCGAGGCGCTTGAGGAGAAGGGCTGACGCCGTTTCACGGTATGATGAGGCCGTGGCGGATCGCCTTGAGTACCGCCAGGACGCGAGAACTGGCCTCGAGCTTGCGCATGGCGTTGGTGATGTGGAAGTTCACCGCGCTTTCCGAGACGTTGAGGATCTGGCTGATGTCCCAGTTGCTCTTCCCCCGCGCCGCCCACAGCAGCACCTCGCGCTCGCGCGGGGTGAGGGGCACGAACGCCGGCACCGCGTCGTCGGGCTCCTCCTGGGCCAGATCCTGGTAGACCAGCTGAAACTGCATGCCGATGGCGCCGATGGCGCGGGCGACATCGGGCCGCTCCGCCTCGGCATCGGCACCTGAGACCGACAGCAGCGCCGCCTGGCCGCCCGGCCCGAACAGGGGAACCGTCACGCCGCTGCGCAGCCCAACCATCGACGACTCCTCGCGCAGGTCCTTCTGCTTGCGCAGCAGGCCGGCGTCCCACACGTCCCGCCAGAGGAAAGGCCGCGCCGTATGGCGGGCGCGGTGGATGACGGGATCGATGTCGCTGTAGCCGTTCCGCAGGTAGTGCGCCACCCAGACCTCCGGCAGCGTGCTGACGGGAACCAGGCTCGCGGGATCGCCGCTGGCCTGGTACCGCGAGACCTGGCAATACACCGTGTAGTCGAACCCGTGTGCCCGCGTCTCGTCCACCAGAAGGGCGCGCAGGTCGTCCAGCGACCCGGCTTGCTGAGAGTTCTCCACGAATTGCGCAATGGACATGGCAGTCTTCCCTCGCCTCAACCCGAGCGTATCATAATACCGCAGCCAGGCCTGCAGGCGCCCCCATTACAGGCGACTGCGGCCGCTTAAGACCAAGGTCGCCCACTCCAAATAATTGCAAGATCACCACACACAGTTATGCGGCGCAATTTTATTCGAATTACTTCCTCTAACGTGAAGATAGGGCTTGCGGGGGCATGGAAGCAATAGGTAGCATGAAGTCGTCGTACGTAACTATGCATTGCGAGGAACCATGATGCCCCTCCCCAATCAGGCCTCTGCAGCGGCGCCCGAACAGGATGCCGTCCGCGAGGGTCACCCGCTCGACCGCCATGTCGGCCGCCGCGTTCGCCTGCGCCGCACGCTTCTCGGCCTCACCCAGCAGGAGCTGGGCGAGCAGATCGGCGTCACCTTCCAGCAGATCCAGAAGTACGAGCGCGGCACCAACCGCATCTCCGCCTCCCGCCTGTGGGAGATCGCGCGGGTGCTGAAGGTGCCGGTGTCGTTCTTCTTCGAAGACTTCCAGGAAGGCGCCGACACCCTGCCGCAGTCCAGCGGCGAGAACGCCATCAGCACCGAGGAACTGCGCCTGCTGGTGGCCTTCAACCGCCTCGGCAAGAAGCAGCAGGCGGCGATCCTGACGTTTCTCGAAAACAGCGCCTGACGACGGCGACGATCTCAGCCGCAGCCGGCCCGGGGAGGGAAAGGGCCGGACGACGCGCTGACAGATCCTGAACGGCTCCCGGGGCCTTGTGGGGGCCGGTCACACGAAAACGGGGCGGCGGTCCAATGGCGGGCCGCCGCCCCGTTTCCGTTTTCGGCGCCATCACGGCTGCGGGATGATGCGGTACTTGGCCTGCACCAGGCCGAACACGCCGAAGGCCACCAGCCCGGCCGCCGTGATGCCCAGCAGCCACGCGCCGTACGGCTGAGCCTGCAGGGTCGCCAGGACCTGCGGCAGTCCCGCGGACTGGGCGCTGCCCGAGCCGAAGGCGGCCGAGATCAGGAACACGCCCACCATCGCCAGCACCAGCGCCTTGGCGCCCAGCCCGAAGCGGGCGACCTTGTCGATCCAACCGGAGTTGGCGGCGCGGGGATCAAGCTTGTCCTTGTATTTCTTCTTCACCGCCTTGACGACCTGCGATCCGGCGACCCCGATGGCGATGACGCCGAAGGCCGCGATCACCCAGTAGCCCCACGGCTGCTGCATGATCCATGCCGTGACGCCGGCGGAACCGCCGCCACCGCCGCCACCGCCCGACCCGCCGCCCGCCATCGCCAGGCCGGTCCAGATCAGCGAGGCGGCATAGAGCGCCAGGCCCAGATGGATGATCCCCGAAAACACCATGCCGAGACGGATGGCCCAACCCTTGGCATCGCTCCCGTGGCTGTCGGCGTCGCCGAAGCCCTGAACCAGCCGCCACAGGGTGAACCCGAGCAGGCCGACGGCGATGGCCGCCACCAGCCACGTGCCGGCGGGCAGGTCGAGGATCGCCTGGATGGCGCCCTTGGTGCCGGTGGTGCTGCCCTCGGCGCCGCCGGTGGAGACGCCCAGACCCTGAATGGCCGCCAGCACCGCCAGCACGCCGACGACGATGTAGACGATGCCGCGCGCCGCGTAGCCGGCCCGGGCCAGCATGGTGAGGCCCTTGCGGCCGCCCTTTTCCGCCTGGCGCCCGGCCTCGCGACCAGCCTGGCGGGCGCTTTGGCCGTGGCGGCGGACATTGGATGAAGTCGCCATGGTTCGAACTCCCAGAATTTTCCCGCACAACGCCGTTCGCGCAGCGCCTGTTGCGCTACCGCGAAGTCGGCGAAAAAATACGGCATGGGACTCGACTTCTTGTTGACTAGGCGCCGCCCCGACTGTGCATAAACGGCATCACGGACGGACGGCCCATACGCCCTTTTTACTTTTCGCCTTACCCGGAAACGCCATGCGGATCAGGCCTTCTTGCCGCCCTTGCGCGACAGGCGCCGGGCGTTGGCGGTGGTCCGCTTGTGGTAGGGGCGCAGGGCGGCGTCATAGGCCGACAGCCACGCCGTCCAGGCCGCCGTCGACAGCCCTGCCGTAGCGGCAACCGGCGGGGCGGCGGCGAAGGGCATGGCGGCCCAGCGGCCCCATTCGATCCAGTGCGCGGCCATGGCCCCGGCCACATGGCTCTGCGCCGCCGGCAGGGCGGCGGCGGCGGCCGTGGCCGCGTCCACGGCGGCTTCCGCCTTCTCCGCCACCATGCGCTGCGACTCCCGCGCATCGTGGGGCACAAGGCCGAGCGCCGCCAGGCCCAAGGCCGACGTGCGCAGGCTGATCGTGGCCGCCGCCGCCGTCAGCATCTCGCCCGATGTCACCACGCTGCGCGTCAGGCGCAGGGCATCGGCCGGGGTGACGGCAGCACGGGAAGACGAACGGCGGCGGGACATGATCAAGTTCCTGATTCCATCGAAAGACTTGGACAGCAGCGGGAAGATACAGAAGAAGAGCCTAAGATGGCCATAAAAAACGGTGGCGTTCTACTTCAGGCAGCCTTATCACCGGGGGCCGAATATCCCGGTGAAAACAACAGCTTCTGCCACAGGAGGACGGACTGACCGTGAACAGGACGGAAATCCGACTAAGCGGCATGTCGCGCAGCGGCAACCACGCCATCATCGACTGGATCATGCGGCAGGCCGACGGCCGCGTGTGTTTTCTCAACTGCGCCGAGGGCAAGACCAATCCCTTCGAAAGCTGCCGGCCCTTGAGCGACGGCCGACCATGGCGGGCCTCGTGGGAGAATTTCGACCTTGATGCCGAAGCCGGCGGCCGGCTGAGTCCCAAGGACCTGCTGCTGCACTCCTACGAGGACAGCTACAACGCCCACGCCTTCAGCCGGGTTTTTGAAGACCGCCACGACGCCTGGGTCGGCCCCTCGGGCCGGCGCCTGGACGTCGTCATCCTGCGCGACCCGTTCAACCTGTTCGCCAGCCGCCGGGCCATGGGTGCAGACCTGCCCCGGGCCACCGCCGCCCGCATGTGGAAGCAGCATGCCCGCACCGCGCTGAAGGCGCTGAACACCCGCCCGCGCAAGGGCAGCCGCCGGCATCCGCTGCCCATCCTCTACAACCGCTGGGCCTCGGAGCGGGCGTACCGGGCGGAGATTGCCGCACGGCTCGGCCTGTCCTTCACGGACGCGGGCATCGAGACGGTGGCCGCCTGCAACGGCGGCAGTTCCTTCGACGGGCTGGCCTACGACGGCCGTGCAGGCGCCATGCGCGTGACCGAGCGCTGGCGCGCCTATGCCGACGATACCGAATACCTGAGCCTGTTCGACGCCGAGATGGTGGACCTGTCGCGGCAGCTTTTCGGTCCGCCGCCGCACCTGCCGCGCCTGCCGGAAACGGCCCCGGCGCAGCCCGCCGCCGCGGCGCCGACCTGCGCGGAACCGGCCGCCGCCCTCAAGCCCGAACGGTAGGCATTCCCGTCCGGGGGCGGGCGAGGGAGCCCTTGGCTTCTTCGCCCGTCAACCCGGCCCTCAGCCGTCGTTCAGCAGTCCCCGCAACGCCGCCCAGTCCTCCACCACCTGCGCGGCGTAGTCGACAGCCGCACGGTTGATGGTTTCGCGCGTGCGGTCGATGGCGAGCGCCTCGGCCATGGCGGCTTCCAGGTCGGTGGAGCGCCGGTCGCCGCGCGCGTGCGCCAGGGCCAGAGCCTCGCCGCAGGCTTCGGCGTATTCCTCGATCATGCGCGCCGGCTTCTCGCAGATCAGCACCTCCGGGTCGAGGCCGACACGGGCGAAGTGGCGCGAGCGGATCAGCCAGTGGTGGCCGCGCCACCGGGCCTCGTCCAGCACCATGTCGGGGCGGCGCTGCATGACACGCTGGCAGTCGACGGTCAGGTGGGCGGGGTCCAGCCGGTTGGTGGGGCTCATGTCGGGGAAGTGCCGCAGCGGCGCCGCCGGCTTCTGCCGCTTCACCTCCACCACGTGGTTGAGATGCGGCCGCGTTGGGTCAAGCCTGGGCGGCCCCACCAGCAGGTAATAGCGGTCGACGTCGACCGATCCCGTTCCGGCCCCCAGGCGCCGCACCACGTCCAGAATCGCGTCGTCCACATAGGGGCGAAACGCCTCGACGATGTCGGCCTTTTCCGCCGCGTCCAGACGGCCGTGACGGCCCGGAATGTCGCGGAAGCGCCAGGCGCCGTCTCGCACTTCGGCGGCCTTGGCGAGGCTGGACTTGGTCTCGAAGTTCTTGCCGCCGGCGGTGCGCTTGCGGGCCTTGCGCTCGGCCGGGCCCAGGGCGTGCTTCTTCTTGAAGCCGCCGATGACGCGGTCGCGCGCGTCCGGGTCGCCCACAACGTCGGCGCAGGCGCGGGCATAGGCGGTGAGGAACGACTCGATGGCGCGCGCGGCAGCCTCGGGTTCGGGGGCGGTGCCCGGCGGCACCGGGTCGTCGTCCTCCATCTCGTAGGTGCCGCCGCAGACGCCGACCGCGTATTCCGCCGCCAGCACCAGGCTTGCGGCGAATCGCAGCAGGTCCCAGGCCGTCCGCCCCATGCAGGCGTCGTCGTAGTCGTTGGGGCACCAGATGACGGCATCGCCGTGGGAGCCTTCCTCGGTCAGGAAGCCGAAGTTGGAGAAATGGCAGTCGCCCTGCACGCGCGTCAGCGGCACGTCGCGCAGCGCCTCCGGCACGGGCAGCAGCCCCGATGCCAGGTCGGCGTAGAACAGCTGCGCCGAGCCCCGGAAGAACCGGAACGGCGAGCGCGCCATCTTCAGATGCTTGGGCAGCGGGTCCTTCGGCCGCGGCGGGGCGCCGTCGACGGCCTTCAATTCCGTGCGGATCAAGGCGGCGCGGTCCTGTGTCAGCGACATGCGGATGGGTCCTCCCTCTTCGGTGGCACCAGAAGGGTGCCTTTCCCCTTGTCGGGGATCAAGGCGCGCGGCGGCGGGGCGAGGCGATCATCGGCCGCCCGCCCTTCGCATGGAGTCGTTTCAGGATGACCGACAAGGAATTCGCCATGCTGGCGCTGGCGCCGCTGATCGTGGCGATGGCTGTTGTCCTCTGGCGCCAGGGCGCCATCGGCGGCGGCGTCGTGGGCATTGTGACCGTCGCCGCCGGCATCATCGCCAGTGTCGTGGCGCTGACCTGACGCACCCTCCCCTTTCGGAGGACGCCGCCGGTGCATCGGCCCCCTTTCTTCGCCGTGCTACACTTTCTGCGCGCCCCTCCATGACGGACGGGCGCAGACAGGGAGACACAGGGAGAAACGCCGATGATACAGCGTAAGCACATGGCCGTTGCCGCCCTCGCCCTCGGCACCGCCCTCGCCGCCACGGCCGCCACGGGGCCCGCCCTGGCGCAGAGCGAGGAGGACGCCATCGTCCAGCACAACGCGCTCACGCCCGAGTTGGCGCACGCCATCACAGAGGCCGCCATGCAGCACTGCCTGGAGCAGGGCTATCAGGTCGCCGTGGCCGTCACCGACCGCTGGGGCGTGCCGCAGTCGCTGATCCGCGCCCGCTATGCCGGGCCGCACACGCCCGAGACGGCCATCCGCAAGGCCTACACCGCCGTCAGTTTCCGCACGCCCACCGTGGACCTGATCGCCAACACCGCGGCCGGTGAGCAGCAGTCGGGGGCGCGGGACATTCCCGGGGTGCTCATGCTCGGCGGCGGCGAGCCCATGGAATGGCACGGCGGGCTGATCGCCGGTGTCGGCGTCTCGGGCGCACCCACGGGCGAGGACGACGCCGCCTGCGCCAAGGCCGGCATCGAGGCCGTCCAGGACCGCATGCCGCTCTAGCCCCGCCGGCCGCCGGGACCGGGGACCTGGCGGCTGGTCGGGAGGGCGGAGGCGGAACCGTCCGACGGGGTACGCCGGCTGCCGATGCCGCTGCCCCTTCCGCACACTGTTCGCAACGGGCCGAAACGGCGACGCTTTGAGGGTCAGCCTGGAAGGTGGGGGCGCGCTGATCACCTTCCTCCGCCGTCTTGCACGGCTGCCGCGCTGGCACCCGCCCCCGTCGCCGCCCGACCCTTCCCCCCTGCCGGAGCGACGGGGGCGGTAGCCCCGCCGATGCGGCCGGGTTACCCTTGCCCCCGATGGATCACCGAGGGGGCCTTACCCGCACATGCTGGAATGGATCGACGTCTGGGACGGCGCCGCGCTCGTCTGGTTCTTCGCCGTCTGGGCGGCCTACACTGCCTATGCCGACCACGGGCCGGCGCACGCCCGCAGCATCACGGCGGCCATGAACGCCCGCCGCCGCGCCTGGATGCACGAGGCCGCCCGGCGGGACCTGCGCATGATAGACACCAACATCCTGGGCAACCTGCTGACGGGCGTGGGCTTCTTCTCGTCGACGACCATCTTCGTCATCGGCGGCCTGATTGCCATGATCGGTGTGGCCGACCAGAGCGCGCTGGCGTTGGCCCGCCTGCCGCTGACCGACGCCGCCCAGCCCGCCGCGCTGGAGATCAAGACCGCCGGGCTGCTGGTGATCTTCATCTACGCCTTCTTCAAGTTCGCCTGGGCCTTCCGCCTGGCGAACTACTGCTCCATCACCGTCGGCGGGCTGCCGGCGGCGGCGGACGGCGAGAGCGCGCACAGCAAGCGCATCGCCGAAGTGGCGGCGATGCTGTCGGCGCGCTCCGGCCACCATTTCAACCGCGGACTTCGGGCGTACTTCTTCGCGCTGGCGGCGCTGGGGTGGCTGATCGGGCCGGCGGTCTTCGCGGTGCTGACCACGGGGGTGGCTCTGGTGCTCTACCGCAGGGAGTTCAAGTCCAAGGCCCTGTTCGCGCTGCGCGATCTAAACCCGTAACGAATTTCGGCGATTCAACGCGGATCGAATCGGGGCCTCGGCGGTTATCCCGACATGCGGCGTGTCATGCGGACCGCCGCACGGGAGGTCGCCGCGCAACCGCCCAGGACAAGACCGGGGATACCGGCACAGGCCAGGCGCGGCGGCGGGTCACGAGCAGGAGACGTTCGTCATGCTGTCCATTGACGACTGCATCGCCATGAGCGAACTGAGCCCCGAGGAAATCGACGCCATCGCCGAGCACGAGCACATCCCCGAGATCGTGGCGGCGGAGCTTGGCAACTACATCATGCAGTGCCCCGACGGCAGCCTGTGCGTCCAGCGCTTCATCCTGGACGACATCGCCACCGCCAAGGCGCACGGCCACATGGCGCACGCCGCCAAGCTGAAACTGGTGCTCAAGCACTTCGTGGACAGCCACGAGGAACTGAAGGTCAGGCAGACCGTCTGACCCCGCACATCTGCACCCCCCACAGCTGCAAAGCGAGGCCGCCGGATCAGGCGGCTTCCTTCAGCAGCTGGTCCAGCGCCACGTCGGCCGGCACGTCGTCGGGAGCGAAGGCGTAGCACTTGGCCGGCGCCTCGGCCAGCGTCAGCGGCGCCGACTCGATGGCGTCCATGGTTTCCTTCTCGTAGAAGAACCGCGCCCGGTCGGGATTGTAGCCGACCGCCGTGCAGTCGCGCGCCACCTCGGCCACCACATCGGCCTCGGGCACCCAGGGAAAGCGGTTCTCCACGATGTCCGAGCGCGGTGCCTCGGCGTCATCGAGCGCAAAGGTGTCCGCCGCCACAAGCTGCCCCTCCAGCCAGGCGTGCAGGTTGACCCGCCCCGAGCGCAGGTAGTCGAACCGCTTCGCCTCGATCACCACCATTTCCACATCGGCCAGCAGCACGCTGTTGGAATAGTGGGCGACCTTCCAGTTGTCGTCGTCGCCGATGTGGGCGACGGTCAGGCAGTTGCGGGGAATGTTGCGGTAGACGCGGACGAGCACGGCGCTCTCCTGTGGCGGCCTTGCGTGGAACGGATGGACGGGAAGGCCCGCACCATACCAGCTTCAAGGGCTTGGGTCACGCCCGGGGGTCCGGGACGAGCACACGGGGCGGTAACGCTGGAAGTGGACCGCGGGACGTTGCCTCCCGCTTTCGAGGCTGTATGGAAATCGGTGGACGTTCACCAGAGGGAGCGCGGCAGGATGGCCCGCACCGTATGTGGATTCCTGCTTTCGCAGGAATGACGGGTGATTCTTTTGTTCTAGGACAATATCTCAAGAAATCCGTCGCCCTGCGAAAGCTGGGGCCCACGCACTCCGTCAGCCGCCCTTGCGACGCCTCTTCTGGCAGTCAGCCGTTTTCTTGACACCCTCTTTCGAAGGCGGCGGTCCGCGGCCCGATGTCTGTCGCCCGCACCGTCACACCGCCAGATATTTCCGCTGCAAGTCCTCGTCCGCGCGCAGAGTCGCCGTGGCACCTTCCCAGGCGATGCGGCCCTTGACCAGCACCACCGCGCGGTCGGCCAGCCGCAGCACCGGGCCGAGGCGGCTGTCGACCAGCAGGATGGCCTGGCCCTCGTCCTTCAGCCGCGCCAGTGTCTGCCAGATTTCCGCGCGGATGACGGGGGCGAGGCCCTCGGTCGCTTCGTCCAGAATGAGGATGGACGGGTTGGTCAATAGCGCCCGGCCGATGGCGAGCATCTGCTGCTCACCGCCGGACAGCTGGCTGCCCAGGTTCCCCAGGCGCTCGCCCAGGCGGGGGAACAGTTCCAGCACGCCGGCGTAGGTCCAGCGGCCGGGGCGTTCGGTGGCGCGCAGGTTTTCCGCCACCGTCAGGTTGGGGAAGATGCGCCGACCCTCCGGCACCAGCCCCAGACCCCGCGTCGCCCGTTTGTGGGACGGCAGGGCCGTGACATCCGTGCCGTTCATGAGCACTGATCCCCCCATGGCGGGCAGCATTCCCGTCAGGGCGCGCACCGTCGTCGTCTTGCCCATGCCGTTGCGGCCGAGCAGCGCGACGATCTCCCCTTCCGCCACGCCGAGGGAGATGTCTTCCAGCACCCGCACGTCGCCGTAGCCGGCGGACAGGTCGCGTGCCTCGATCAGCATGCGTCGTCCTCGCTCAGGTACGCCCGGCGCACGTCCGGGTCATCGCGGATGACCGAGGGCGGGCCGCTGGCGATGACGGCGCCGTCCACCAGCACCGTCACCACGTCGGCCAGGCGGAAGACCACGTCCATGTCGTGCTCCACCAGCAGGATGCCCATGTCGGCCTTCAGCGCGTGGATGACGGCCGACAGGTTGCGCGTCTCCACGAAACCCAGCCCCGCCATGGGCTCGTCCAGCAGCAGCACGCGGGGCTCGCGTGCGAGCGCCATGGCCATCTCCAGAAGCCGCCGCTGCCCGTGCGCCAGGTCGGATGCCCGCGTGCGCGCGAGGTGCCCGATGCCCAGCGTGTAGAGCGCCTGGCGGGCAGGCTCCAGCAGCGAGTCGTCGGCGCTGGCGGGTTTCCAGAAGCGGGCGTGGTGGCGGCGGCCGGCCTGGACGGCCAGCATGACGCTCTCCAACGCCGTCATTTCCGGGAACAGGGCGCTGATCTGGAAGGACCGTGCGAGCCCCAGACGCGCCCGGCCCGCCTCGTCCAGCCGCGTGACGGAGTGGCCGGAGAACAGCACCTCACCGGCGTCGGGCCTGAGCGACCCCGCAAGCTGGGCGATGGCGGTGGACTTGCCCGCGCCATTGGGGCCGATCAGCGCGTGAATCTGGCCGGTCCGCACCGTCAGCGACAGGCCGTTGGTGGCGACCAGGGCGCCGAAGCTCTTGTGCAGGTCGCGGGCTTCCAGGACCGGGGCGTCAGGCGTCGTCATGCCGTTTCCCCATGTTCAAACGATCGAGAAACCCGCCGACGCCGCCGCGGGCGAACAGCACGATCACCACCAGCAGCGGCCCCATGATGACGGCCCAGTGCTGGGTGAACTCCATGAGGACTTCCTCCAGCCCCAGCAGCACCAGCGCGCCCCACACGGCACCCGACAGGCTGCCCAGCCCGCCCAGGATGACGATCACCAGAAGCTCGCCGGACACCGTCCAGTGGCCCAGGCCGGGGCTGACGAACTCGTCCACGTTCGCCATCAAGGCGCCCGCCACCGCAACGATGCCGCCCGACAGCGCGAAGGCGCCGATCTGGTAGGCCAGCGGCCGGTAGCCCAGCGCCCGCATCCGGGCCTCGTTCTGGCGGGCGCCGTCCAGCACCCAGCCGAAGGGGGCGGCGGTCATGCGCGACAGCACCCACCAAGCCAGCGCCAGGATGACCAGGCAGACGGCGTGCAGCGCCAGCCGGTCGGACATTTCCAGCCCCGCCAGCGTGTTGCGGCCCCACCACATGGAAATGCCGTCCTCCCCGCCGTAGGCCCGCAAGGAGACCAGCAGGTAGAAGATCATCTGCGCCAGCGCCAGCGTGATCATGATGAAATAGGCCCCGCGCGTGCGAAGGCTCAGCCAGCCAAACGGCACGGCGATCAGCGCGCCGACCGCGAAGGCCGCCGGCAGGGAAATCAGCATGTCGTTCCAGCCGGGCAGGCCGAGGGGCGCCGGCGTTTCGTCGTAGGCGTGCTGGCTGCCGATGCCGACGACATAGCCGCCGATGGCGAAGAAGGCGGCGTGGCCCAGGCTCACCATGCCGCCGATGCTCAGGATGAAGTGCAGCGCCATGGCGGCCAGCGCGAAGACGGCCATGCGCGTGAACACCGGCACCAGCCACCCGGCATCCACCGCCATGGCGGCCAGCGGCGCCACCGCCAGCAGCAGCATGGGCAGGCCGTCGCGGATCAGCCGGCGGCGAAGGGTGAGGGCGTCGGGCCGCATGGTCATCCCTTGCGCCCGTAGAGGCCCGAGGGGAAGACCGCCAGCACCACGGCCATGACCAGGAAGATCAGCATGGACGACAGCGCCGCCGCGCCCGCCTCGGCCGCACCCTCGCCGAACAGGAAGGCCAGGATGTCGGGCAGGTAGACGCGCCCCAGCGTGTCCGTCAGCCCGACCACCAGCGAGCCGACGACCGCCCCCTTCAACGACCCGATGCCGCCGATCACCACGACGACGAAGGCGAGGATCAGGATGGGCTCCCCCATGCCCGACTGCACCGCCAGGAACGGCCCGGCCAGCACGCCCGCCAGGCCGGCCAGAAGGGCACCCAGCGCGAAGACCAGCGAATAGAGCCTGCCGATATCCACGCCCAGCGCGCCGATCATCTCGCGGTCCACGGAGCCGGCGCGGATGCGCATGCCGATGCGCGTGCCGCGCACCAGCCATCCCAACGCCAGCATCACGGCAAGCCCGGCGCCGATCACCACCAGCCGGTAGACCGGATAGGGGGCGCCGGGCACGACCTCCACGAAACCTGACAGGGCATCAGGCACGTCCAGCCGCATGGGCCGGATACCCCACACCAGGCGCACCATCTCGTTGAAGAACAGGATCAGGCCGAAGGTCGCCAGCACCTGATCCAGGTGGTCGCGGTCATACAGCCGGCGCATGACCACGGTTTCGATCAGCAGCCCGACGGCGAACGCCGCACCCGCACCCGCCAGCAGGCCGAGAGCCCACGAGCCGGTCTCGCCGCTCACCCAGGCGGCGACGAAGGCACCCGTCATGAACAGCGACCCGTGGGCCAGGTTCAGCAGGCTCATGATGCCGAAGATCAGCGTCAGTCCCGACGCCATCAGCAGCAGCGTCACCGACAACTGCACGCCGTTCAGGAGCTGTTCGAGGAAAAGAAGCATACGGTTCAGGTTCCAAGCAGACGCGGGGGACCTCGGTCCCCCGATCCCCCTCACCGGGGAGCACAGCTCCCCGGCCCCCTCAGTCTTCTATTAAAAGAAGTGAGGGTTCGGGAGCTTCCGCTCCCGAGCGGGTTTGGGCGGCAGCCCAAGCGCGTCAGCGCTCATTCACATCTCGCACTCAGCCGCATAGGCGTCCTGGTGGTCCTCGAACACCTCGGCGACCATGCGGTTGGTGATGTTGCCGGTTTCGTCCTTGTAGACCTCGCGCACGTACAGGTCCTGGATCGGGTGGTTGTTGTTGCCGAAGCGGAAGTCACCGCGCACGCTGTCGAACTCCGCCTTCTTGATGGCAGCGGCCAGCGCGTCGGTGTCGTCGGTGCTCCAGCCCGTTTCCGTCAGGGCGGAAACGATCAGGTTGCCGGCGTCGTAACCCTGGCTGGAGTACAGCGTCGGGTATTCGTCGTATTTGGCGATGTAGGCGGCGACAAACTTGCGGTTGGGCTCGTTGTCCAGGTCCGGCGACCATTGGCTGCCGTTGTAGAATCCGATGGCGGCGTCGCCCACCGCGTCCAGCAGCGTGTCGTCGAAGCTGAACGCCGGGCCGAGCGCCGGGATCTTGTCGGCCAGTCCGGCCTGGGCGAACTGCTTCATGAAGTTGATGCCCATGCCGCCGGGATAGAAGAAGTACACGGCGTCGGGCGCGGCATCGCGCAGTTCGGCGATTTCCGGGGCGTAGTCGGTCTGGCCCAACTTGGTGTAGACCTCGTCCACCACCTCGCCCTTGAAGAAGCGCTTGAAGCCCGCGAGGCTGTCCTTGCCAGCCTGGTACTGCGGGGCCAGCAGGTAGACCCGTTCATACCCCTGGTCGGTGGCGTACTGGCCCATGACCTCGGCCAGGTTGTCGTTCTGCCAGGCGACGTTGAAGTACTTGGGGTGGCAGCCCTTGCCCGCCAGCGGCGCGGGGCCCGCGTTGGGGCTGACGTAGACCACGTCGTTGTTGCGCACCAGCTTGGGGATGGTCGCCATGGCGACGTTGGAGAAGATGGAACCCGTCATCAGCTTCACGCCGTCGCGCTCCACCATGCGCTGGGTCAACTGGGACGCCTGCGCCGGGTCCAGACCGTCGTCCTCCACCAGAAGCTCCACCCGGTCGGCGGCGCCCGATTGCTCCAGCGCCAGTTCGAAGCCCTTGCGCACGTGGTCGCCCAGGTATCCGGCGCCGGTGGACAACGTGGTGACCATGCCGATCTTCACCGGCTCCTGCGCCAGTGCGGCGGTGGAGGATAGGGCGGTGGCGGCGGCGAATGCTGCGGCGGCGGCGATCGCGGCGGGTTTCCTGTGCATGGGTCTTCGGCCTCCCTTATAGTCCCGGCCCTTGTTGTACCCGACTTCGCGGCTGTGCCAAAGAGTTTCGCCCGGCCGCCGATGGACGAAAGAAAGCATCCATGCCGCCCCTTTCCCTGCTCGACATCGCCGGCATCGTCACCGTTCTGGACGTGCTGGGCGTCTGCGTCTTCGCCATATCCGGCGCCCTGGTCGCGGCGCGGAAGGAGATGGACCCCATCGGCTTCATCGCGCTGGGCACCGTGACCGGCATCGGCGGCGGCACGCTCCGTGATCTGGTGCTGGGCGTGCAGCCCGTGTTCTGGGTCTCCGACAGCCTCTACCTGATCGCGCCCGTGGTGGTGTCGTTGGCGATGTTCTGGGGCGCCCGCCTGTTCCACAGCCGCTATGCCGGCCTTGTCTGGGCGGATGCGCTGGGGATGGCGCTGTTTTCGGTGACGGGCGCAAGCAAGGCGCTGACGCTGGGCGCGCCGCCCTCGGTGGCCATCGCCATGGGCATCATGACGGCGGCCTTCGGCGGCATCATCCGCGACGTCCTGGCCGGCGAGAGCCCGCTGGTGCTGCACAAGGAAATCTACGTCACCGCCGCCTTCGCGGGCGCCGGCACGCTGGTGATCCTGCACGGCCTGGGCGTGGGGCAGGAGGTGCGCGCGCTCGCGGCCTTCGCCCTGGCGTTCACGGTGCGCGCCCTGGCAATCGCGCGGGGCTGGTCCCTGCCCCACTACCGCCGCCCCGACCGCCCGCTGGATGGCCCGCCCAAGCGGCGGGACTGAGGTTCTGTCTTCAGAAGGACACGATCGACTCGCCGGGCCCGCGTGTCGCCAGCGTCATGCCGGCCTGCCGCGCCAGATCGAGCGCCAACGCCGTCGGAGCCGACAGCGTCGCCAGCAGGGGCGTTCCGGCGCGGGCGGCCTTCTGCACCAGTTCGAAGCTGCACCGGCTGGTCATGACCATGAAGCCGTCCGCCCCCTCCAGCCCGGCGGCGGCCATGGCGCCCACCAGCTTGTCCAGCGCGTTGTGCCTGCCGACGTCCTCGCGCGCCAGCCGCACTGCCCCGTCCGCGTCGCAGAAGGCCGCGGCGTGCATGGTGCGGTTGGCGCGATTGAGCGGCTGATGGTCCGGCAGCGCCGCAAACGCCCGCCCCACGGCCTCGGCATCGATGTCCAGCCGCCGCACCGGGCGCGGCGGGCGCACGGCATCGTCCAGGCTCTCCACGCCGCACAGGCCGCAGCCGGTACGGCCGGCCAGCCCGCGCAGGACAGGATCGGCGCGCAGCACCGCGGTCGGCGGCACGGTCAGCGCCGCCACCAGACCCTTGGGGTGTTCGGACACGCTGACGGCCTCCACCGCCGCGGCCTCGGCGATGATGTCCTCGGTCAGGCAGAAGCCGACGGCGAAGTCCTCCAGGTCGGCGGGGGTCGCCATCATGACGGCGTGGGACACGCCGTTGACGACAATGGCGACGGGAACCTCCTCGGCCACCTGCCAGTCCACGGTGTCGAACACGCGCACGGCCCGCACGCCCTGTCCGCGCGCCGTGGCCGAGCCCCGCGAGACGGGCGCGGCCATCGTCCTACTCCGCCGCCGGCGCGCCGGCCGGCTCCGCCGGTGTCGCGGGCTGGTTGGACAGGGCCACCTGCACGGCCGTCACCTTGTATTCCGGACAGTTGGTCGCCCAGTCGGAATAGTCCGTAGTGACCACGTTCGCCCCCGTCACCGGGTGATGGAACGTCGTGTAGACCACGCCCTGGGGCATGCGGTCGGACAGGCGCGCCCGCAGGGTGGTCGCCCCCATGCGCGAGGCCAGCGAGACCCGGTCGCCGTCGCGGATGCCGCGCTGCTCGGCGTCGTGGGGGTGGATGTCCAGCAGGTCCTCGGCGTGCCATCGGCTGTTTTCCGTCCGCCGCGTCTGGGCGCCCACGTTGTACTGCGTCAGGATGCGCCCGGTGGTCAGGATCAGCGGGAAGAAGCGCGACGCGCGTTCCTCCGTCGCCACGAACTCGGTCACCATGAACCGCCCCTTGCCGCGCACGAAGCCGTCGACGTGCATGACGGGCGTCCCCGCGGGCGCCGCGTCGTTGCACGGCCACTGCACGCTGCCCAGGCGGTCCAGCCGCTCGAAGGAGACGCCGGCAAAGGTGGGCGTCAGGGCGGCGATCTCGTCCATGATCTCGGCGGCGCTGCCATAGGACATGGGATAGCCCATGGCCGTCGCCAGCTCGCAGGCGACCTGCCATTCGTGCTTGCCCGGCACCGGTGCCAGCGCCGGGCGGACACGGTTGATGCGGCGTTCGGCGTTGGTGAAGGTGCCGTCCTTTTCCAGGAACGACGTGCCCGGCAGGAAGACATGGGCGAAGGCCGCCGTCTCGTTCAGGAACAGGTCCTGCACCACCAGGCATTCCAGCGCGCCCAGGGCGGCATGGACGTGGCGGGTGTTGGGATCGGACTGCGCGACGTCCTCCCCCTGGACGAACAGACCCTTGAACGTGCCCGCCACCGCGCTGTCGAACATGTTGGGGATGCGCAAGCCCGGTTCGGGGTCCAGGTCGGCACGCCACAGGGTCTCGAACTGCGCCCGCACCGTGTCGTCGGAAACGTGGCGGTAGCCGGTGAACTCGTGCGGGAAACTGCCCATGTCGCACGATCCCTGCACGTTGTTCTGCCCGCGCAGGGGGTTCACGCCCACGCCCGGCCGCCCGATGTTGCCGGTCGCCATGGCCAGGTTCGCCATGCCCATGACCATGGTGGAGCCCTGGCTGTGCTCGGTGACGCCCAGGCCGTAGTAGATGGCCGCGTTGCCGCCGGTGGCGAACATCCGGGCGGCGGCGCGCAGGTCGGCGCCGGGGATGCCGGTGATTTCTTCCACCGCCTCGGGCGCGTGGCGGGGCTCGGCGATGAAGGCCTCCCAGGCGTCCATGTCCTCGCAGCGCTCGGCCATGAAGGCGCGGTCGGCCAGGCCTTCCGTCACCACCACATGCGCCATGGCGTTGATGAAGGCCACGTTGGCGCCCGGCCTGAGCTGCAGGTGGAAGTCGGCCTGCACATGGGGGCCGCGCACGAGGTCGATGCGGCGCGGGTCCACCACGATCAGCCGCGCGCCCTGGCGCAGGCGCTTCTTCAGGCGCGAGGCGAAGACGGGGTGGCCGTCGGTCGGGTTTGCGCCGATGACCATGACCACGTCGGCGGATTCGACGCTCTTGAAGTCCTGCGTTCCGGCCGAGGTGCCGAAGGTCTGCTTGAGCCCGTAGCCCGTCGGCGAGTGGCAGACACGGGCGCAGGTGTCCACGTTGTTCACGCCGAAGCCGGCGCGGATCATCTTCTGGACGGCGAAGACCTCTTCATTGGTGCAGCGCGACGACGTGATGCCGCCGACGGCGCCCCGGCCGTGACGCGCCTGGATGTCGCGGAAGCGCCGGGCGGTGAAGGCGATGGCCTCCTCCCACGACACCGCGCGCCAGGGATCCGTGATGCGCTCGCGGATCAGGGGAGTGGTCACGCGGTCGGCGTGGGTGGCGTAGCCCCAGGCGAAGCGGCCCTTCACGCAGGAATGCCCTTCGTTGGCGCCGCCGTCCTTCGACGGCACCATGCGGACAACCTCGGTCCCCTGCATCTCGGCGCGGAAGGAACAGCCGACGCCGCAATAGGCGCAGGTGGTTTCCACCACATGCTCGGGCAGGCCCTTCTCGATCACCGACTTTTCCATCAGCGTCGCCGTCGGGCAGGCCTGGACGCAGGCGCCGCACGAGACGCATTCGCTGTCCATGAAGGCCTCGGCCATGCCGGCCGCGACGGTGCTCGCGAAGCCGCGGCCGTCGATGGTCAGGGCGAAGGTGCCCTGGGTCTCCTCGCACGCCCGCACGCAACGGGAGCACACGATGCACTTGGACGGATCGAAGGTGAAATAGGGGTTGGAGGCATCCTTTTCCGCCGCCAGATGGTTGGCGCCGTCCATGCCGTAGCGCACGGCGCGCAAGCCCACGACGCCGGCCATGTCCTGCAGTTCGCAGTCGCCGTTGGCAGCGCAGGTCAGGCAGTCCAGCGGGTGGTCGGAAATGTAAAGCTCCATCACGCCGCGGCGCAGCGACGCCAGACGATCGGTGCGGGTCGCCACCACCATGCCGTCCGCCACCGGTGTGGTGCAGGACGCCGGGGTGCCCTTGCGGCCCTCGATCTCCACGAGGCACAGGCGGCAGGAGCCGAAGGCCTCCAGGCTGTCGGTGGCGCACAGCTTGGGAATGCTGATCCCGGCCTCCGACGCCGCGCGCATGACACTGGTGCCGGCGGGCACGGTGACGCGGGCGCCGTCGATGGTCAGCGTGACGGGAGCGCCGTCGCGGGCGGGGGTGCCGTGGTCGGGTTGCCGGGCGCAGGCCATGGGGCGGCTCCGTTCTACTCGGCCGCCGGCGCCGCTTGGCGCGGGCGGTGAAAGTCCTCGGGGAAATGCTTCAGCGCGCTGCGCACGGGCATGGGGGTCAGGCCGCCCATGGCGCACAGGCTGCCGTCGGCCATCAGTGTGCACAGGTCGTCGAGCAGCGCCATGTTGCCGTCCACGTCGGTGCCGGCGCGGATGCGGTCGATCACCTCCACCCCGCGGGTCGACCCGATGCGGCAGGGCGTGCACTTGCCGCAGCTTTCGATGGCGCAGAACTCCATGGCGAAGCGCGCCTGCGCGGCCATGTCGGCGGTGTCGTCGAACACCACCAGCCCGCCGTGGCCCACCATGGCCTCCTCGGCGGCGAAGGCCTCGTAGTCCTTGGGCAGGTGGAACAGGCTCTCCGGCAGGTAGGCGCCCAGCGGCCCGCCCGCCTGCACCGCCTTGACCGGCCGCCCCGACGCCGTGCCGCCGCCGAAGCGGTAGACCAGGTCGTGCAGCGAAATCCCGAAAGCCTTTTCCACCAGCCCGCCGCGCTTGATGTTGCCGGCCAGTTGGAAGGGCTGCGTGCCGCGCGAGTGGCCGACGCCGAAGTCGCGGTAGAACGCCGCCCCCCGCTCCAGGATCACCGGGACGGCGCACAGGCTGAGCACGTTGTTGACGACGGTGGGCTTGCCGAACAGCCCCTCCAGCGCCGGCAGGGGCGGCTTGGGCCGGACCTCGCCGCGCCGGCCCTCCAGGCTTTCCAGCATGGAGGTTTCCTCGCCGCAGATGTAGGCCCCGGCGCCGACGCGCACCTCCAGGTGGAACGACCGCCCGCTGCCGTGCATGTCCGCGCCCAGCCAGCCCTCCGCCTCGGCCAGACGGATGGCCTCGCGCATGGTGGCGACGGCGTGCGGGTATTCCGACCGGATGTAGACGAACCCCTCCGCCGCGCCGACGGCCAGGGCGGCGATGGTCATGCCCTCGATCAGCAGGAAGGGGTCGCCTTCCATGATCATGCGGTCGGCGAAGGTGCCGCTGTCGCCTTCGTCGGCATTGCAGCAGATGAATTTCAGATCGCCCGGCGCCTCCAGCACCGTGCGCCACTTGATGCCGGTGGGGAAGCCGGCGCCGCCGCGCCCGCGCAGGCCGCTGTCCTTCACCTCGTCGCAGATCGCCGCCGGCTCCAGCGCCAGCGCCTTTTCCAGCCCGGCGAAGCCGCCATGGGCGCGGTAGTCCGCCACCGACAGCGGGTCGGTGATGCCGCAGCGGACGAAGGTCAGGCGCTCCTGCTCCGCCAGGTACGGGATAACCTCCGTCGGCCCCAGGGCCAAGGGATGAGCGTCGCCGAAGCCGGCGTCGAACAACCCCGGCACGTCGGCGGCGGTGACGGGCCCGAAGGCATGGCGGACGCCGTCGCGCACCACCTCCACCAGCGGCTCCAGCCAGAACATCCCGCGCGAGCCGGTGCGCATCATGTCGAGCGCGACGCCGCGCCGCCCGGCCTCGGCGGCGATGGCGTCGGCGACCTCCTCCGCGCCCACCGACAGGGCGGCAGAGTCGCGCGGCACGGACAGGATCAGGGCGCCGCTCATGCCGGTTCCTCCTGGCGCGTCAGGGCGTCGAAGCGGGCGGGTGTGACGCGGCCGTGCAGGCGGTCGTCGATCATCACCGCCGGCGACAGCGCGCAGTTGCCCAGGCAGTACACGGCCTCCAGCGTGAAGGCGCCGTCGGCGGTGGTTTCGCCCGGCGCGGCGGACAGGCGCCGCCGCGCGTGGTCCAGCAGGCGTTCGGCGCCCATGGACTGGCAGGCCTCGGCGCGGCAGACCTTGACCACGTGGCGACCGGGACGGGTGCGGCGGAAGTCGTGATAGAAGGACACGACGCCATGCACCTCCGCCCGCGAGAGGTTCAACTCGGCGGCCACAAGCGGCACCGCCGCGTCGTCGATACAGCCGAAATGCTCCTGCAGGGCGTGCAGGATGGGCAGCAGAGCGCCGCGCAAGGATCGGTGATCCGCGATGATGGTGCGGGCCCGGTCTTCCGACCAGGGGGCGGTGCCGGCCATGACGTGTCCTCCCGTGGCTGAGCCGCCGTTGCCCGGCGTGTTCGCGTGGCCACCAGAATGCCCCCGCCGAAGCCGGCGCCGCAAATTGCTTTTCGTCATCCCTTGATAGCCTGGAGCTATCAGGCGGCCAATGCTCTGGCGATGGCGCGGGGCACGCCGGCCTCCGCCACCGCGCGGGCCAGGGCGCGGGCGACGGGCGGGGCCGGGTCGCGGTCGGGATGGACCAGCCCCACCACCTGCGCCACGTCGGGCGCCACCAGGGGCAGCGCAACAACGGACTCGTCGGCCGGCAGCACGGTCAGCAGAGGGCCCGGCACGACGCTGGCGTACGGGCCGAGGCGGGCGTTGGTCAGCAGGTTGATGACCGAGTTGGTCTCCAGCGCCGGGGCCACCGATCGGTCGGCCATGCGGAAGGCGGCGTCAACGATGCGGCGGTTCTGCATGTCGGGCGTCAGCAGGCACAGCGGGTGCGCCGCCGCCTCGGCCCAGGTCGCCTGCCCGCGCCCCACCACCGCCTCCCCCAGCACCGCCCGCCGGCCGAGCAGGTGGTAGCGTTCCGAGTACAGCGGCACCATGCGCACATCGGCCAGCGGCTCGTTTTCCAGATAGGTGATCGCGGCATCCAGTTCGAAGGCCGCCAGGCCCCGCTCGATGGCGCGCGAGGACAGCGACAGCACCCGCACCGGCGCAGCCGGATGGCGGGCGGAGAATGCCTCCACCAGATGCGCGACCACGGGCAGGGCGGTGGGAATGGCGCCCAGGCGCAGGGGCGCCATCAGTCCGCCCTGGCGCTGCGCCAGGTCCTGCTCCAGCGCCTCCTGCAGGGCGAGGATGCGGCGGGCGTGGTCCAGCACCGTCAGGCCTTCGGGCGTGAAGCCCTGGAAGGTCTGGCCGCGCTCCACGATGGGCACGCCCAGGTCCGCCTCAAGCTGGCGGATGGCGTTGGAGAGCGTGGGCTGCGAGACGTGGCAGGCCGCCGCCGCACGGCCGAAATGCCGTTCCCGCGCCAGCGCCCGAAGGTAGAGGTATCTGCGCAGGCTCATGAACGGCCCCGGGGCTCCCGCTGGTGAAAGCCAAATCCTATCATGATCCGACGCCGGAGGGCCGCCCCTTGATCGTCGGGCCGGCGCGCCAAATGTGGAGGGATCGCGTCCCGCGCAGGAGGTTCCCCCATGCTCCGGCTGTCCGCCGTCGCTGCCGCCCTCGCGCTGATCCTGCCGACGTCCGTTCCGGCGGCCGCCCAGGGCTTCGGCGTGGACGAGCCGCCCGCCGACCTGACGGTGCGCTTCGAAGAGGGGATGGGCCCCGACCTCTTCCACGTGGAGAACACCGGCACCTGCCTCGCCACGGTGATGTCGGTGACCATCGACCTAAGCAGCACCGTCGGCGGGCTGGTCTTCGACACCGAGGCGGGGGGCGGCGGGGCCAACGCGGCCTATCCCTTCATTCTGCGGGAGGGCGGCGAGAAGATCACCGGCGCCGCCGGCGGCGAGGACGGCGGACGCCTGCTGACGCTGGAGCTTTCCGGCCTGCGGCAGGGGGAGCGCGTCGTGTTCTCCATCGACGTGGACGACGCGCTGGAGGACAGCCCCTGGGGCCGCACCCGCATTGCCGGGCCGGAATTCGACGGCGGCGGCGTGCGCGCCACGCTGCGGGCGCCCGACGGGCGGGAGATGGAGCACGTCGGGCGGTTCGGCCCCGACGCCCGTGCCTACGTCAATCCACGCAGTTGCGCCGTCGGCTGAGCGGCGCCCCAAACGCCAGAAGGGGCGCCGCAGCGCCCCCTTCGACCGGATGCCGCCCGACTCGGCGCCCGGTCATCCCGCCGCCGCGTCGGCCTCTGTCGTCATGCCGCCGATGGCGTGGTAGGCGTTTTCCAGCATGGCGGCAGCCTGGTTGAAGTCCACCAGGCGGTCGGTGTTGACCACGATGTCGAAGTTGTGGGCGTCGGACGTGCGGACGTGGAACAGGTCCCACACGAACTTGCCGCGGTTGTGGTTGATCTCGCGCACCTTGTCCAGGGCGTCGTCATAGGACAGCCCCTCGGCGGCGGCGACGCGGCGGGTGCACATTTCCGGCGAGCCGGTGATGCGCACGCGCAGGGCCGTGGAGGTCGACAGCACCACGTGCGCCCCGCGCCCCAGCAGCACACCCCCGGCGCGGCCCAGGCTGAGGATCACGTCCACCAGATGACGCTTGTAGGTGTCGGGCGACAGGTCCTGCCCACTGAACAAGCGCGTCAGCCACATCTCGCGCACCCGGCCGATGCCTTCGTCGAGCTGGCGGACCGTCTGCGGGTCGGTGCCGATGCGCTGGGCGACCTTGTCGATCATCTCGCGGTCATAGACCTTGAGGTGCAGGCGCTGCGAAAGAAGCTGGGCGATCTCGTCCCCGCCCGACCCGTAATCGCGCGAAATGGCGATGGCCGGCAGGCGCTCCCGCGGCTTGTCTTCGTGGCCGGGCGCGCTTGTGGCGGCGAGCATGGCTTGGATGATGGCTTGGACGTCGGGCATGGCTGCCTCCTCACCTGGCGGTCGCGGGTTTGAACATCGCCCGTCGGCCGGACCAATTCCCTGCCATTCATCCTATCAGATTGCGGGTATCCCGGTAAGGGAAACCACGGGATATGACCGATCGAATGCGAGCACCATCAGTCCCTTACCGCCCGTTCCACCGCCCGGGCGTAGGCCGCCAGTCCGATGAGCGCGATAAGCGCGAGGCCGCCGATCACGACGTAGTTGACCACCGACTCGCGCCACTCGGCGTCGATGGCGCGGCGGTCGAACCGCACCACGGCATAGACGGGCCATTCCGGCAGGCGGCGCATCCAGCCGACCGAATCGGCCTCCCGGAAACCGCCGACGGAGGCACCGCGCTCGATCCGCTCCAGCAGCGGCGCGCTCACCACCTCGCCGGTGCGGGCTTCGGGCTCGCTGACCAGCACCCGGCCGTCGGCGGCGCGCACCAGCATGATGCTGGCGTTGTACGGCAGGTCGAAGGTTTCGAGGAAACTGGAGAAATAGGCCGTGTCCAGCGTCACCGACACGATCCCGCGGAAGGTGCCCGTCTCCGGCGTGGTCAGCGGGCGGGTCAGCAGGAAGGTGGGCTTGTTGGTGACCCGCCCGACGATGGGTTCGCTGATGAACGGCCCGACCCCGCCATTGGCGAAGTGGCGGAAGAAATCGCGGTCGCTCGCATTGGACGCCGGCGAGGGAAACCGCAGGCTGACCTGCCGCAATTCGCCGTCGGCGTTGTTCAGCCACACGGCCTCGACGTGCTCGAACCGCTCGGCGTCTGCGGCCATGCCGCGCCACAGGGCGGCGTCGGATGCAATGTCGGCCCAGGGCCGTCCCTGAACCCGCTCGGCCACGTCATCGAGCAGGAAATCGGCCGAGTCCATCAGGCGGCCGGTGTTCTCGGCCAGAAGCTGCGCGGCGGTGCGCGCCTGGGTGTGGGCGGCGGCGCGGGTGGTCTCGCGCACCTCCAGCACATGGCCGACGATGCCGGCGATGATGATCGCCACCGCTGCCATGGACAGCCACACCAGAACCGGCCCGACGGTCAGCGGCGTCGCGCCGCTGCCGCGTCCGCCCGGCAAGCCCTTGTCCGCGGCCTCGGGGCGCCCGACCTCCGACATACGTTCGTATCCTTGAAATTATCTTAGCGTATCCCAGCGTGACACAAGACCTTCCGCTATGCCACCACAGGAGTCCAAGGGATGACCCGCACCGGCCGGTTGGGGGCTATCCGTCCCAGGAGTCCCAATAGGGATTCGGCCCGAAGGCCTCGGCCAGGAAGTCGACGAAGGCGCGCACCTTGACCGAGAGGTGGCGGCCCGGCGGATAGACGGCGTAGATGTGGATGGGCTCGGCCTCCCAGTCCGGCAGCACGCGCACCAGCCGTCCGGCGGCCAGGTCGTCACCGACGATGAAGGTGGGCGTGATGATGACCCCCAGCCCCGCCACCGCCGCCGAACGCAGGGCGTCGCCGTTGTTCACCCGCAGGCGCCCGGACAGGCTGACGTCGGCGCGGCTGCCGTCGGCGTGCACCAGGGTCCAGATGTTGGCGGTGGCCTGCAGCGTGTAGAGCAGGGTGTCGTGACCGGTCAGTTCGGCCGGATGCATGGGCATACCGCGCCGCTCCACGTAGTCGGGGCTGGCGACGACAACCCGGCGGCAGGGCGCCAGTTTGCGGGCAATCATGGAACTGTCGGCCAGCCGTGCGATGCGCACGGCCACGTCGAAACCTTCCGCCACCATGTCCACCAGCCGGTCGTCGTAGGCGGCCTCCAGCGTCAGGTCGGGGTAGCGCTGCAGGAAGGGGCAGAGCACCGGCCCCAGATGCTTGATGCCGAAGCTCATGGGCGCCGAGACGCGCAGCAACCCGCGCGGGCTGGCGTGCAACTGGCTGACCGCCAGCTCCGCTTCCTCGGCCTCGGCCAGGATGCGCAGGGCGTGCTGGTGGAAGGCCTGCCCCGCCTCGGTCAGCGCCAGCCGGCGGGTGGTGCGGTTGAGCAGCCGCGCGCCCAGGCGCTCCTCCAGCCGCGAGACCTGCTTGCTGATGGCGGACTTGCTGACCCCCAGCCGCTCGGCGGCGGCGGAAAATCCCCCGCAGTCCACCACGGCTGCGAATGTCGCATAGCCCTCCAACGGATCGCCCACCATGGCCGCCTCCAATCGTTCACGCTCTGGAAACGATATTATTCCAGAGGCGCCCATTGTCCACGAAAACGCAATCCTTATCCTTGTAGGCACGGAAACACCGAGGCCGCGACGCCGGCCCGCACGGAATGAAGGAGTTCAGATCATGGCGAAGGTTCTCGTCCTCTACTACAGCACCTGGGGCCACATCGAGACCATGGCCGAAGCCATCGCCGAAGGCGTGCGCGCCGTGCCCGGCGCCGAAGTGGTCATCAAGCGCGTGCCCGAACTGATGCCCGAGGACATCCAGGAAAAGTTCAACGTCAAGACCGACCAGGCCGCGCCCTTCGCCACGCCCCAGGAACTGGCGGACTATGACGCCATCATCTTCGGCACGCCGACGCGCTTCGGCAACATGGCCGCCCAGATGCGCAACTTCCTGGACCAGACCGGCGGCCTGTGGGCCGAGGGCAAGCTGATCGGCAAGGTCGCCAGCGTCTTCACCTCCACCGGCACCGGCGCGGGCAACGAGACCACCATCACCAGCTTCCACAACACGCTGATCCACCACGGCATGGTCATCACCGGCGTGCCCTACAGCTGCACCGAACTGTCGAAGATCGACGAGGTGCGCGGCGGCGGTCCCTACGGCGCCGGCACCATGGCGGGCCCCGACGGCAGCCGCCAGCCGACGGAGCGCGAACTGGCCATCGCCCGTTTCCAGGGCCAGCACGTGACCGAGATCGCCGCCAAGCTGGCGGGATAATCGACGGGCGACGGACGACGGACGAGGGATGATGGAGGCGGCATCGGCGCCGCCTCCGTCCCGCGACACAGGAGACCATCATGGGCCTGCTCATCGACGGCCAGTGGCACGACCAGTGGTACGACACCAAGTCCACCGGCGGCCGCTTCAAGCGCCAGGAAAGCGCATTCCGCGACCGCATCGGCACCGACCGCTTTCCGGCCGAGGCCGGGCGGTATCACCTCTATGTCTCGCTGGCCTGTCCCTGGGCGCACCGCACCCTGATCTTCCGGGCGCTGAAGGGGCTTGAGGAGGCCATCAGCGTCTCCGTCGTCGATCCGCTCATGCTGGACAACGGCTGGGAGTTCGGCGAGGGCGGCGATCCGCTCTACGGCCTGTCCTACCTGCGCGAGATCTACACCAGGGCCGACCCGCACTACACCGGCCGCGTCACCGTTCCGGTGCTGTGGGACCGCGAGGGCGAGACCATCGTCAACAACGAAAGCGCCGAGCTGATCCGCATGCTCAACGCCGATTTCGGCGCCCTCGCCAGCGGCCCGGACTTCTATCCCGAGGCCTTGCGCGGCGAGATCGACGCGGTCAACGCCCGCGTCTACGACGCCATCAACAACGGCGTCTACAAGACCGGCTTCGCCACCACGCAGGAAGCGTACGAGGAAGCCTACGACGCCCTGTTCGCGGCGCTGGACTGGGTGGAGGAGCGCCTGTCCCGCCACCGCTACCTGGTGGGCGACACGATGACCGAGGCCGACTGGCGGCTGTTCACCACCCTGGTGCGGTTCGACCCGGTCTACGTCGGGCACTTCAAGTGCAACCGCAACCGCATCGCCGACTTCCCCAACATGCTGGGATACCTGCGCGAGCTGTACCAGGTGCCGGGCGTGGCCGGGACGGTGAGCTTCGACCACATCAAGCGGCACTACTACGCCAGCCACACCATGATCAACCCGACGGGCATCGTCCCCAAGGGGCCGGCCATGGACCTGACCCTGCCCCACGGACGCGGGTGAGGCCGGCAGACGTCAGCTCCCGTTCTGGCCGTCGGAGGCAGCTCCCTCTCCCGGGCGCTTGTTCGCGGCGACGACCGGACGGCCGGCGCAGCTTCTCACGACGTCGGCGGAGATTGTCCCGCCGACGGCGTCCTTGGCGGCGGTGACGCAGGCCGCGACGGCCGCCGCATACTCGGCCCGGCCCTTGAACTGCAGGTAGTAGTTCTGGCCTTCCGTAAGCTGCTGGGCCGCGACACCGGTGGCAAAGACCTTCCCGAGGGAGACGCCCAGCGTCTGCGCGCCCCCGGCGTCCACGTCGGAGTCGAAGGAGCTGTAGACCGACAGCGAGTCGTGCATGACCTGCTTCTTTTCGTCCGCCGTGGCGAGGGCCGCGCCGTCCACGTCCGATTCCGTATCGGCATCACCTTGCACAGGAACCAGAACGTCACGAACCGGCAAGGCTGTCTGGAAATCCCCGGGCGAGAAGCTCATCGCCATCCGGTTGGCGGGGGCGAGAGTCACGTCGCGCGGCGCCCCGTTTCGCGACCCCGGCCGCGTCGAATGGGTCGCGCCTCGAGCGGTCGCCGCCGCGCCCGGGCCTGGCCCGCCCGAATTTTGCCGGGCGTCCCCCTCATCTTCGCCCGTTTCCCCGCCCGTTGCCTTGGCGGCCGCCTCTTCCGTAAGCTGCATGTCGCCCGCCCACGAATCCGCGCTGCACGTCACCAGCCCCGGGCCCTGGGCGGCGGTGTAACACCCCCGAACCGGATAGATCGTGTCGCCGGCGGCATTCATGACCGTCACCGGCACCAGCGAGACGTCCTCGGCGCTGTAGCCCAACGTGAGGCCGACCGTTCCGGTGGCGCTGGGCGACGTGTCGAGGGACACGCCGTAGACGTCCCTCGACACGAAGATCAGCGGCTGCTCCTGATTGGGCGCGCAGGCCGACAGCGGCACGGCCGCCCCGGCCGCCAGCGCGAGCGCCAGCGTGCGCCGGAACGCTCGCATGATGGTCGTGGTCATGGCTGGTCTTCCCCCTTCGTCTTCCCGCCCCCCGGCGGTGTCCCGATCACGCAGTGGCCCGGCACGTCCTTCAGGCGCGCCAGAACCGTCTCAAGCTCGGCGCCGGAGCGCGGCCAGACCACCAGCCGGCAGCCCGGCGCCACGGCAGCCACGGTCTCGCGCCAGGCGCCGACACTCAGCGCCCCGGGCCGCGCAAGGACGCCCGCCCCAATGGCCTCGGCCACCACGGCATCGGCGCCGTCGCCCGGTTCCAGGCGCACCACCAGCACGCCCGGATGCCACTCCGTCGCCACGACGTCTCCCGCTGGCGCGGTCACCTCCACGACGGCGCAGCCGGCAAGCCATGCCGGCACGACCGCGAGGATGACGGCGCGCGGAAGGCGCCCGCACAACCCGGCTGCCGACATGACAGGCCTTCCTCCCCGGCTTCTCCGGCGCGAAGATTAGACCACAAACACGTAAAGGGATAGCAAAAACATATATTGTGGGTTGCGCACACAGGATAACGCGCGCGCCGACGACCAAAAAAGATGCCCGACCCGCTGGGGGCCGGGCACAAGGTTATGCTGAGATGCCGAAAGAGCCGAAAACGGCTCACTCCCGGCCGTCGGGCGCCTCATCGGACAACGACGGGCCGTCGGTGGTCACCTCGTCCCAGGTGCGTTCCAGGTCGATGACCGCCTGGTCGAAGGTTTCCTTTGCCGACTGCCAGCGCTCGGCGGTGGCGGACTCAAGCTCTGTCCAAGCGTCCTCCACCGCCCGCAGGGCCTCGGACACCTGCTGCTGTTCCTCGCTTTCCAGCGGCGGCGCGGCCTGAGGCTCCTCCGCCATGGCGGGCGGAGAAAGCACCGGCAGGGCCGCCAATGCGGCGATCAGGATCAGGCGATGGCCCATGTCGATCCTCCAGCAACGGGCGCCAGGCCCTGTCCCATGAGTTGCCCGGCGCGGGGATACACCACCAACGCCGGGCACGATAGCATGGGATGCCGCTGTCGCACCTTTGCCACAGGTGCGTCACGGCGGACACAGTCCTCCGTCAGCCCGACACGGCCTGCTGGTACTGGGTCTTCAGTTCCTGCAGTTCGCGTTCGAAGCTCTGGCGGGCGGACTCCCAGTTCTCGGCACTGGCGCGGCGGACGTCGCCCCAGGCTTCGCGGACGGTGGTCCACTGGCGGTTCACCTCGGTGCGGACGTCCTCGGAGACGTCGGCCTCCTGCCACTCGTTGGACATGCGCTCGTACCAGGAGGCCATCCGGCCGCCCAGGGTGGTGACGTGCATGTCGATGCGCTCCAGCGCGTCGGGCGCATCGGAGGGCACCTGCATGGCAGAGGCCTCCGCCTGGTCGCGGCGCTGGGTGGTCATTTCACCGTCGCCGCCCTGCTGCTCGGCGGTCAGGTTCAGGTCGCCGGCCTGCTCGACCTCCACGTCCGACGGCACGTCGGCGGCGGCGGACTGCGGGGCGGTCATGGCGGCGGACGTGTCGCCGAAGCTGTACGCCTCAAGCGCCGCCAGTTCATCGGCCGACATGCGGCTGGTGAACAGCACGTCCTCGGGACCGCGGCCGGTGCGCAGGCGGATCTGGTCGAAGGGCACGGCGACCTGCCGGTCGTAATCATCCAGTTGCACCACGACGGCGCGCACGGTGTTGTCGGCACCAAGGATGATGTCCTCGATCTCGCCCACCTCGTCACCGAAGCCGGACGTCAGGTCCTTGCCGATCATCCGGCTGGCGGGAAAGGCGAAGCTGGGATCGCCGCCGGCGATGCTTTCCTGCTCCGCCATTTCGTGTTCCATTTCGCCGGTGTTGATGTTGCGGATATCCTCAACCTCGTCCGGCTGGTTGGCGGCGGCCTTCTCGCCGTAGCTCTTGCCGTTGTCCGCCTGGCCCTGATCCTGCGCGGCGGCAAGGCCCGGCATGGCGGCCGCGAGCGGCATGGCGAGCGCACTCGCCATCAGCATGGCGCGGAACTTCATATGGCTCCTCCCCTTTGCATCGATGGATTTGCTTTGCGAACGTCCCGCGAGGAAGCCCGGTTTCCCGACAACCGCCCCGCGCGTTCCGGGCAAAGGAAGGGCGGCGCCTCCACCATGGAGACGCCGCCCGTCCAGTCGATCCGATATGCCGGGGCGATGCCTCAGCGGGCGGCGACCGCCACCACCTCCACCAGCCACTTCTTGCTGGCAAGCTGGGCCTGCACCGCGGCGCGGGCCGGCGGGTTGGTGCGGTCGATCCAGGCGTCCCACACCTTGTTGATGGACTCGAAGTCGCCCGCCATGTCGGTGACGTAGACGGTGGCCGACAGCAGCTTGGACTTGTCCGTGCCCGCCTTCTTGAGCAGGCGGTCGATGTTCGCCAGCACCTGCTCCATCTGGCCCTCGGCGGGAAGGGTTGCGTCGTCCGCCACCTGCCCGGCCAGATACACCGTGTCACCATGGATGACGACCTGGCTCATGCGCGGTCCGGGGTCGATGCGTTCAATGCTCACGAGCAATCCCTTTCTTGAAAATGTCCTGTGGGGGCACCGGCATGGCGCCCTTGCCGGCCAAGTCTGACGCCCCGCCGCCGCCGGGGCAAGGCCCGTGCCCCGTGCGGCGGCGCGGGCGCCGGGTGACCGTGCATCCGCATCAACGGGATCGCCGGGCGGACAGTTGCGCCGCGCCGGGGGCCGTGGCAGGCTCGCCGCTCCGCTTCGAGCCCTTGTCGCCACCACCGGACACGCCGCATGACCGCAGCCCCCGCTCCCGATGCAGTCGACCCCACGGACCGCTCCGCCTACCGCCACTGGACGACGGAGAAAATCCGTTTCAACGACCTGGACGCCCTGGGCCACCTGAACAACTGCGCCTTCGCCGTCTTCTGCGAAAGCGCCCGCGTCGAGGTGCTGAGCCAGGCCCGCGGCCAGAAGCTGGGCGGCGGCGGCGATATCGACTGGGTGATCGTCAACCTGAACATCGATTTCCGCGCCCAGGGCCACTATCCCGGCACCTGTGAGGTCGGATCGCGGGTGGTGCGCATCGGCACCAAGTCGGTGACGCTGGGCAACGGCCTGTTCGTCGGCGACACCTGCATCGCCACCGCCACCGCGACGGTGGTGCTGTCGGACCTGAAGGCCGGAAAGGCCCTGCCCCTGCCAGACGACATCCGCGCCTTCATGGAAAGCCTGATGAGCCCGGACAACGCCACCACGACGGAGGCCGGCGCATGAGCATCGTCATCGTCGCCGCGGAAAGCGGGGAAGTTCTCGATACCTACCGTGCCGTTCTGGCCGAGGCCCTGCCCGACCTGGACGTCTGGACCTGGCCCGACGTGCCCGACCCGGCCGCCGTGCGCTATGCCCTGGTGTGGCAGCCGGAGCCCGGCGTGCTCGGGCGGTTTCCCAACCTGGCGGGCATCTTCAACCTGGGCGCGGGCGTCGACGCCATCCTGCGCGACACCACGCTGCCCGCGGGCGTGCCGCTCATGCGCCTCGCCGATGCCGGCATGGGCGACCAGATGGTGGAGTACTGCCTCTACGGCGTGCTGCACTTCCACCGCGACATGGACCTCTACCGCCGCGACCAGTCGGCGGGAGGCTGGCACCCGCGCCCCTTCGTCGCGCCGGGCCAACGCCGGGTCGGCGTGCTGGGGCTGGGCGCCCTGGGCGCGCAGGTGGCGGACGCCTGCACGGCCTTCGGCTTCGACACCGCCGGATGGAGCCGCTCGCCCAAGGTTCTGCGCAACGTCCATGCCTTCGCGGGGGCAGAGCGGTTCGACGCATTCCTGGCGCGCACCGACATTCTGGTGAACCTGCTGCCGCTGACCGACGCGACGCGCGGCATCCTGAATGCCGACACGCTGGGCAAGCTGCCGCGCGGGGCCTGTCTCATCAACGCCGCACGCGGGGCCCATGTGGTGGAGGCCGACCTGCTGGCGGCGCTGGACGACGGCCACATCCGGGGCTGCCTGCTCGACGCCTTCGATCCCGAGCCCCTGGCGGCCGACCATCCCTTCCGCCACCACCCGGGGGTGCTGATCACGCCGCACATCGCCGCGCAGACCCTGCCGCGCGAGGCGTGCCAGCAGATCGTCAACAACATCAAGCGGCTGGAGGACGGTCGCGCGCCCTACAACGTGGTGGACCGCACCAGCGGATACTAGCGGCACCCGTCTACCGTTCGGGCAACCGGACGGGCGGAGCATTGGTTGACGGGGGAGAACCACCCCGCAACCACGCCAAAGGAAGGATGGATCATGACCCGCCGTCCGACCACCACGACCGCCACCGCCACCGCCGCCGCCCTCCTGCTGGGCGCCACCGCCCTGTCCGCGCCCGCCCTGGCCGCCGATCCCGGCGACTACGGCGTCCTGAACGAGGAGCCGGGGGTGGAGTTGGACACGCCGCTGCCGCGCAACGCCCCCATCACCGACACCACGCCCGAGGCCCCGACCAGCACCACCATCGACGTCGATGTGGGCGAGGCCCCGGAATACGAGGTGACGGTGGAGGACCCCGACGACATCCCCGATGTCGGCGATTACGGCGGCGCGCCGGACCTTGAGCCCAACGTCGACGGTTTCGCGCCGCCGCCGCCCTACGAAACCCAGATCGGCGAAAGCCCCTCGGACCTTCTGTCGGGCCGCGACGAGGACACGCTGCTGGGCCGCCCCGAAACCGGCGACGTACCCGAATTCGAGATCACCGATCCCGAGAGCGACCCGCTGGCGCCCGACGTGGACATGCAGGTGGAGTAAGCGTCTCTTGCCTGAGCGCCGGGCTGATCCTTCCCCGGCGCCTGCGCGCGGATGCCGGGCTTCTGGGTCCGCGGGCAGTCGCCCGCTTGCGCGCGCGCCCGGGCGGCTCCATGTCACGGCGATGGGATGGAGTTACGTCAGGTTTTCAGCCGTGCCGGGCTTCGTGTGCGCCCTCGTCATGACAGGGATCGCGCCGCCGGTGCAGGCTGCCGACGATTCCGCGACGGCGCGCCGGGCGCCGCCCATCTTCGATGTGATGAAAGGGCCGGGCACGGCACGGTCGCGCGCCACCATCCCGACCATCACGCCGCCCGACATTCCCCGGCCGGAACACGTCCGCCCGCCGGACGACAGCCCGCCGGGCGGCAAGCCGTGGCCGCCGACCCTGCGGGAGCGCATGGGCTTTCGGGACAAGACGGAACCACTGGTGCCGAAGCGAAAGCCGTGCATCCCCGGAATGCCGGACTGCCGGTGACGCCGCGCGGCGTCAGTCGAACAGCTTGTCGATCTCGTCCTGGCTGATGCCGCTGTTTTCCAGTTGCGGGCCGTTGAGCAGGCGCTTTTCGTCGTCGGTGCTCGTGTCCTGCTCGATGACGATGTTGGCGAAGGTGTCGCGGCCCCAGATTTCGATCATCCGCTCCACCCGGTCCTCCACGAACTTGAGCGTGTTGACCACCTTGGTGATGCGCTGGCCGGTGATGTCCTGGAAGTTGCAGGCCTCGAAGATGCCCATCACGCGCTCGGTGATTTCGTCGGCCTGATGGCGGATGTAGCTGTCCTGCTCCTGCGCCTGAATGGTCTGCGCCAGCTGGTCGATCTTCTCCGCCGCGTCCAGGATGGACTCGGTCGCGCCTTCGGTCGCGCCCACCACCTCGTCAAGCTCGCTCGCCACCGCCATCAGGCGGTCCTGCTCGGAGTCGTTGGTCCGCAGCTGGGCGATTTCCTGCTTGGTCTGGTTGATGCAGTTCGCCAGCGCGTGAATCTCCATCTTCAGGAGCTCCACTTCCTGGCGCTGCTTTTCCAGCGCCGACATTTCCTCGCTCTCGCGGGCGAGCTGTTCCTCGACCTTCTGCTGCTCAATCTCCGGGTCGCCCAGGCGCTCGCGGATGAAGGTGTCCAGCGCCTTGAAGTCGGCGCGCAGGGCTTCCAGTTCGTCCCGCGAGACGCCGCCCCCGCCGCCGGCGGCCGCATGACCCGGATCGACACCCGCATCGCGCAGGCGGCGCAGTTCGGCGGAAAACAGCTTTCTTGTCATCGTGTCACTCGCCTTGCCGACGCCGCGGCGCGGCCGTCGTCCTCTGATCGCGGCGGCCTGGCCGCCGTCTCCCCCTACGCGCTCAGCCGCGGCCGGACCCGCTGCCCGCCAGCGCCTGCTCCCAGCCGTCCTCCTCGTCCATCGAGGCGTCTTCGAGGCCGAAGTTCATGGACGCCATCAACTCTTCCGGCGTCAGCGTCAGACCCTCGACATAGGGCGTGTACTTGCGGTCCACGCCCAGGATGTGGCCGGTCAGCCAGTTCTTGAGGAACTCCATCACCTCGGCGTCGACGCTGCCGATGTCGCCGGCGTTGTACCGATCGACGATGGCGCGGACCTGGCCGGTCAGCTTGGCGTGCTCCTTCTTGTGCGGCTCCAGTTCGGGGTAGCCGCCCTTTTCCATCAGCAGCTCTTCGCGGCCGAAGTGGGTCTCGGTGTACTCGATGAGCACGTTGAGCACGCTGCCCACCGTGTCGGCGCCCGCGCCCGACGCCATGGCGTCATCCAACTGGTTGATGAGGCTGACGAGCAACTGGTGATCGGCGTCGATCATGTCGACCCCGACGCTGTAGGAGTCCTGCCAGGTAATCAGCGCCATGCGGCGATCTCCCTCCCCCGCCGGCGGTGCCGGGGGGTCTGCATGTTCGTGACTTTCGACCGGACCGCCCACGCCGGGCGCACCGCACCTCGTGGATACACCACCACGCAGGCGCCGGACAAGATGGTCGATCCGCCGGAAGTATAATGCGTATACGCTTTTTTGTCGCCATGTTAACTAGGGACCGTGCAGACTTCCGGCGTCACGGGTGGAGGCATCCTGCCCCGACCCGCGACCAAGGTGGGACCCGCCGCCCGAGGAGAAAGACCGGCGTGAAGGACGACGCCACCAGGACGAGCCACGACGACGCCCACGTCGCCGCACTGACGGACGTGCTGGAGGCCCTGCACGAGGGCGTCGCCCTGTTCGATCCGCAAGACCGCCTGCTGAGCATCAACGCCCGCGCCGCGCTCATGCTTTCGCCCGCCGCCGCGCACCTGGACGAGGGCGCGCCGCTGGCCGAGCTTCTGCGGGCGCTGAAGGCGCGCGGGGTTGTCGGCCTGCCCGACGGCGACAGCAGCAGCGGCGCCGCCGGCGACGGCGCGCACGAGATCACCTTCCCCGACGGCCGCGTCGCCGAAATGCGGCTGAGCCGCAGCGCCCGGTCCCTCCGGGCCCTGACCCTGCGCGACATCACCGACCTGCGCCAGCGCGAGGCGCGGCTGGTGGACAGCGAACGCCGCACGGCCTCGGCCCGCGCGCTCCTGGGCCAGGCCGTGGAAAGCATGACGGAAGGCTTCGTCATGTTCGACACCGAGGACCGGCTGGTCCTGTGCAACGGCCATTACCTGAGCCTGCTGGAAGGGATGGAGGATGTCGTGCGCCCCGGCATCCCCTTCGAGACGATCCTGCGCGAGGCGGTGGCGCGCGACCTGATCGTGTCCGCCCGCAGGGACCCCGAAGGCTGGGTCGCCTCGCGCTTGGCCGACCACCGGGCGCCCAGCCTCCCGCGTGAGGTGGAATACGCCGACGGCCGGTGCATGCTGGTGCGCGAAGCCCGCATGCCCGACGGCGGCGTGGTGGGCATCCAGTCGGACATCACGCTGCGCAAGCGCGCCCAGAAGGCCCTGGCCGATTCGGAATCGCGCTACCGCCAACTGGTGGAGATGGCGCCGGACCTGATCTGCGTCGTCATTGACGGGCGGATCAGCTTCATCAACTCCGCCGGCGCCATGCTCCTGGCCCTGCCCGAGGACGACATCGTCGGCCGCCGCTGGCTCGCCTTCCTGCACCGCGACAGCCGCGACGCCGCCGAGGCCATGCTGGCCGACGGGCTGACCGCCGAGGACTGGACGCCGCTGCGCCTCATGACGCCCGACGGCGCCGGGGCGGAGATCGAGGCCGCCGTCATGCCCTTCAACGACGGCAACCGCCAGGGCGCCATGCTGGTGGGCCGCGACGTGACCGAGGTGCGCCGCGCCGCCCGCGAACTGCGCGACCGCCAGAACCTGCTGGAAGGCATCATGCACACCGTCGTCGACGGCATCATCACCATCGACGACCGTGGCCGCATCGAAAGCTTCAACGCCGCCGCCGAGCGCATCTTCGGCTATACCGCCGACGAGGTGATCGGCCGCAACGTCTCGGTGCTGATGGACGCCGAGAACGCGGCCCGTCACGACGGCTACATGAACCACTACGCGCGCACGGGGCAGAAGCGCATCATCGGCATCGGCCGCGAGGAGAAAGGCCGCCGCAAGACCGGCGAGACCTTCCCCATCGAACTGGCCGTGACCGAACTGCAGGTCCACGGGCGGCGCCTGTTCACCGGCGTGGTGCGCGACATCTCCGAGCGCAAGGCCGCCGAGCGCGCCCTGCGCCTGTCGGAGGAGCGCTATGCGCTCGCCATCGCCGGCTCCAACGAAGCCATCTGGGACTGGGACATGACGACCGACCGTCTGTTCTTCAGCCCCCACATGCGCGAGGTGCTGGGCGTCGACCCGGAACTGGTGCGCCGCCCCTACGACTGGCGGGCGCTGATTCACCCCGAGGACCGCGCCGCCTATCACGAGGCGCTGGCCGAGCACGTAAAGGGCCGCACGGCCACCTTCAACGTGGAGTACCGGCTGGTGGGCACGGTGGACGGCCGCACCCGCTGGGTGCGGCATCGCGGCATGGCGATGCGCCGCGAGGACGGCGTCGCCTACCGCATGGCGGGCTCCATCGGCGACGTCAGCCAGCGGCGCGAGGCCGAGCGCGACCTGCGCCGGGCCAAGGACGAGGCAGAGCTTGCCAACCGCGCCAAGAGCGAGTTCCTCGCCAACATGAGCCACGAGTTGCGTACGCCGCTGAACGCCATCATCGGCTTTTCCGAGGTCATCGCGCACGAACTGTTCGGCCAGGTCTCGCCGCCGCAATACAAGGAATACGCCGCCAACATCGAGGAATCGGGCCGCCACCTGCTGGACGTCATCAACGACATCCTCGACGTCTCGCGCATCGAGGCCGGCCACATGACCCTGACGCCCGAACCGGTGGACGTGCGCGCGGTGATCGAAAGCGCGGCACGCCTCATCTCGCAGCGCGCCGAGACGGCCGGCCTGACGCTGGAGCAGACGGTGGACACGGTCCTGCCGCCGGTGACGGGCGAGCCGCGGCGGCTCAAGCAGATCCTGCTCAACCTGCTGGGCAACGCCGTCAAGTTCACACCCTCAGGCGGCTCGGTCCGCCTGGGTGCGCACCCGGTCCGCGACGACGTGGGCGGCCACTGGGTGGAGATCACGGTGGCCGACACCGGCATCGGCATGGCCGCCGAGGACATTCCCAAGGCCCTCAAGCCCTTCCACCAGATCGACAGCCGCCTGCAGCGCCGCTACGAGGGCACGGGCCTCGGCCTGCCGCTGACCCAGGCCTTCGTGGAGATGCACGGCGGCACGCTGGACATCGCCAGCACGCCGGGGGCGGGAACCACGGTGACGCTGCACCTGCCCGCCGCCTGACGGGCCGGACGACGGACGGCCGGCGCGGTCAGATCGGTAGCAGGCTGACGGCCAGTCCCGCCAGATAGAGGCCGAGCCCGAAGGACAAGTGCGCGAGCAGGCTGCGGACCCGCGTCATCCTCGGGTTCGGCGTCTTCGCTCCCGCCAGGCCCAGGCCGAAGGCCGGCTGCATGATGAAGAACGGAAACACCACCGTGCCGGCGCCGACGATCAGGGCGGGCGGCAGGGTGGGCGCGCGGACCCAGTCCGTCCCCCAGCCTGCAACCAGCACCGCCGCGAAGGCGATCCCGACGACGTAATGCGTGAACCAGCCCAGCGCGGCCTCCCCCGGCACGGGCTCCGCCGCCGCAATGGACACATGCCGGATGCGCCCGCGCGGAAAATGACCCACCCATCGCCCGACCAGCGCCAGGTTCAGCATGGGCAGGCGAAACAGCGCCTGCTGGAGAATGGCCCAGACGTCGGCGACAAGGGTGGCGCCGATGCCGATCAGTACGACGTCGACCAGGGTGCTCCACGGCGCCATCATGACAGATCCCCCGGGACGGACGCGGAAACGGTTGCGGAAGCGGCCGTGCAGGGTACGAACGGTGCGGGACGACATGCCATCGGCTGGGTCTCCTCTTGCTCTTCAGCGGATCTCGTTTAAGGCTACAAGTTCAAGTGAACTTGAGGTCAACCGTGAAAGAACTGGATATCGCCGAAGTCGCGCGGCTCTCCGGCATCCCCGCCTCGGCGCTGCGGTACTACGAGGAAAAGGGCCTGATCGCCTCCGTCGGGCGGCGCGGCCTGCGGCGCCTCTTCGACCCTGACGTTCTGGAGCATCTGTCGCTGATCTCGCTGGGACAGGCGGCGGGGTTCTCCCTGGAGGAACTCGCCGCCATGTTCGGCTCCGACGGCCGCCCCCGCATCGACCGGGGCGCCCTGGCCGCCAAGGCCGACGCCCTGGACCGGACGATCCGCCACCTCGCGGCCCTGCGCGACGGCCTGCGCCACGCCGCCGCCTGCCCCGAGGCGGACCATTTCGCCTGCCCGACGTTCCGGCGGCTCATGAAGGCCGCGGCCGGCCGGCGCAAGCAGAAAGGCGGGCGGTAGAACGCAGCGGCCTGTCCCGGTGTTGATGGAAGGAGCCCGCAGCCGAAACCAGGGACAGCCACCCATGGCCCAGACGCAGCCTTTCCGGTCCAGCGCCACGCATGACACCGTCGCGGCCGCCGAGCGCGACCGCCGCATCAAGCGGCTGCAGACGCTCGGCTACTGGCTGGACGACCGGTTCCGCGTCCCCGGCCTCGGGCTGCGCATCGGCCTGGACGGCATTCTGGGCTTTATCCCCGGCATCGGCGACACGGCAACGCTGGCGCTGTCGGCCTGGATCGTGGCCGAAGGCTGGCGGCTCGGAGTCCCGAAGCGCACGCTCGGCCGCATGGCCGCCGAGGTCGGGGCGGACTACGCCATCGGGCTCGTGCCGCTGGTCGGCGACCTGATCGACGTCGGCTTCAAGGCCAACCGCCGCAACGTGCGCCGGATCCTGCGGCATGTGGGGGCCGAGGTGGGACCCGAGGACCTGCCCTACGGGCGGATTCCCTGACCGTTTGAGAGCAACGGCGCCGCCGTCGCCCACCAGTCCGGGCGGGCCTCTGACAGGCGGGCGGCGCCGGCGCGGGCGGCGGCTTCCGTCTCGAACAGACCCCAGCAGGTGGCGCCGGAGCCGGACATGCGCGCCAGAAGACAGCCCTCCAGCGCCCCCAGGTCCACCAGCAGCGAGCCGATTTCCGGGGCCAGCGACACCGCCGCCTTGGTCAGGTCGTTGGCCCGCACCGACAGCGCCCGCGCCAGGGTTCGGGCATCCGCCGGAGCCTCGGTCAGCGGCGCCGGCAGGTTGAAGCGGCCGCGCCGGGCCTTGAAGACCGCCGGCGTCGACACCCCCACAAGCGGATTGGCAAGGACAAGCCACGCCGGCGGCAGGGCCGGTGCATCCTCCAGACGCTCGCCCACGCCCGAAACGTTGGCCGCCCGGCCGTGCAGGCAGACGGGCACGTCGGCGCCCAGGTCGAGGGCCAGGGCGAACAGGTCGGGACGTGGCAGGTCGACCGCCCACAGCCGCGAGAGCAGCCGCAGCGCCGCCGCCGCATCGGCCGAGCCGCCGCCGATGCCCGCCGCGACCGGCAGGCGCTTGTCCAGCGTCAGCGCGGCACCGGCCGTCACGCCGACCGCGTCCGCCAGGCGGCGGCCGGCCTTGAGGACGATGTTGTCCGCACCCGCGGGCAGCGCCGCAGCCAGCGAGTCGGAAAAGGGGCCGGTGACCGTCAGCGACAGGGCGTCGGCGGGTTCGGCCGTCAGCACGTCGCCGATGCCGGCGAAGGCCATCAGGCTGTCCAGCAGGTGGTAGCCGTCATCGCGCTTGGCCACAACATGCAGGGTCAGGTTCACCTTGGCCGGCGCGACCTCCGTCAGCGTCTGCGACATGCCGTGTTACTGCCCCGGCACCGACGCCGGATCGGCCGGCGGCAGGCCCTCGGCGATCTTGCGTTCAAGCTCTTCCGCCTGGCCCGGCTCCGTCGGCCCCATGTCGAGCGCCCGGCGCCACTGGAAGCGGGCCTCGTTGCGCCGGCCGACGCGCCAGTAGGCATCGCCCAGGTGATCGTTGATGGTGGGGTCGTTGGGCGACAGCTCCACCGCGCGCTCCAGGTGGCGCACGGCGTCGGTGTAGTTGCCCAGCAGGTAGTGGACCCAGCCCAGGCTGTCGACGATGTAGCCGTCGCGCGGGCGCTGGGCGACGGCCTCCTCGATCATCTCGCGGCCGCGCTCCAGGTTCTCGCCCCGGTCGATCCAGGAATAGCCCAGGTAGTTGAGCACGAAGGGCTGCCCCGGCTCCAGTTCCAGAGCCTTGAGAAAATCGTCTTCCGCCTGCTCCCAGCGACCGGCGCGCTCGTGGGTGATGCCGCGGCTGTAAAGCCAGGCCCAGTGCTCCGGCCCGATCTCGCCGGCGCGCTCCAGCGCCCGGTCGTAGGCCTCGGTGGCCTTGTCCCAGCGTTCGTTGCGGCGCAGGATGTCGCCCAGCACCACCAGCGGCTCGGCGCGGTCGGGGTGGGTTTCCGCCACCTGTTCCAGCAGCGCCTCAGCGCCGTCCAGGTCGCCCATGCGTTCGCGGTTGTCGGCCATGCGCAGGCGCGCGGTGTACCAGCCGATCTCGCCGGGTTCCACCAGGGCATAGGCCTGGTTGGCTTCCTCCAGCCGGTCCATGCGCGTCAGCACGTCGCCGATGAGCAGGTCCGACAGGTCGAGGTCCGGGTCCAGGTGCTCCGCCAGGCGGGCGAACACCAGCCCGGTGTCCAGGGCGTTGCCCTGGGTCAGCGTCGAGGCGGCGCCGTAGAAGGCTTCCGCCATGCCCTCGCGCGCCGTGCCGACGATGGGCTCCGCCGCGGCTCCGGCGCGCATGTCCTCCACCGCCGCGTTCAGCAGGCCCGAGGACGCCATCTGGGCGTTGTAGGCGTCGATCAGGTTGGTCGCGCGATCCTCCTGCCCGCTGCGGCGCAGCCAGGAAATCCCGGCCTGCATGGCGCGCAGCGAAAGGTCCGGCGCATCGTCCAGCAGCGTTTCGTAGTGGGTGGCGGCCTCCGCCTCCAGCCCGCCCACGTCGGCGATCAGCGCCGCGTGCAGGGCGTGCAGGTCGAGGAACTGCGGCTGCTGGGCCAACGGCTCCAGCGCCGCCAGGGCGTCCTCGGGCCGGTCCTGCGCGGCCAGCGTCCAGGCCCGCACCAGCGGCGCCATGAAGGAATTCAGGCCGCGCGGATCGGTGCGGGCGATGATTTCCTCCGCCGCCCGGGCGCGCCCGTCGGCCATGGCGGAAACCGCCAGGACCAGGGGCGCCACGCCGCTGTCGGGCTCAAGCTCCAGCGTGTGGCGGGCCAGCGGGACGGCGTCTTCCACCCGGCCCTCGGCGATCATGTAGAAGAAGGCCCGGCGCAGAAGGGTCGGGTTGTCGGGGTCGCCCTTCAGCGCCTGCCCGAAGTAGTCCGCGGCGGCGCGGGTGTCGCTCTCGCGCTGGGCCTGGCGCGCGGCCAGGTACTTGCCGGCGGCGGCCGGGCCGGGCGTCAGCGGCGCGGCCTCGCGCACCTTGCCCAGGCCCCAGGCCCGCAGGTCGAGCACGCGGCCCTCGCCGGGTTCGGTGGCCGCCGTGCGCGGCGCGGAAGCCTCCCCTTCCGCCCCGGCGCTCGCGCAGCCGGCGGCGGAAAGCGTCAACACCACGGCGAGCGCCGTGGAGCGGAGAAGGCGGTGCGGCAAAGGGCTGAAGGTCATGCAAATCCTTCAATCAGCAGTCGGCGAACCGGACCGCCCCGCGCCGGAGAGGCGGGGGCGGTCCGGCGGATCACCTTACATATTGGGATAGTTCGGCCCGTCACCACCCTGCGGCACCACCCAATTGATGTTCTGGGTGGGGTCCTTGATGTCGCAGGTCTTGCAGTGCACGCAGTTCTGCGCGTTGATCTGCAGCTTCCGGCCGCCCTGGTCCTCGTCCTCGACGTACTCGTAGACGCCGGCGGGGCAGTAGCGCTGCTCCGGCCCGTCGAACTCGGGCAGGTTGGTGCCGGTGGGGACCTTGTCGTCCTTCAGCGTCAGGTGGACGGGCTGGTCCTCGGCGTGGTTGGTGTTGGAGATGAACACCGAGGACAGCTTGTCGAAGCTGATGACGCCGTCGGGCTTGGGGTAGTCGATCTTCGGGCAGTCCTTGGCCTTCTTCAGCGCCGTGTGGTCGGCGTGGTTCTTGAAGGTCCAGGGCGCCTTGCCGCGGAACAGGTAGGTGTCCAGCGCCGAATAGGCCAGCGCGTACCACAGGCCCTTGTGGAAGGACGGGCGCACGTTGCGCACCTTGTACAGCTCGTCCCACACCCAGCTGTTCTTCACCGCGTCAGTGTAGCTGGTGACCTCCTTGGCCGGCTCGTCCTTGCCCAGTTCGGCGAAGATGCTGTCGGCAGCCAGCATGGCGGACTTCATGCAGGTGTGGGTGCCCTTGATCTTGGGCACGTTCAGAAAGCCGGCCGTGTCGCCCACCAGAACGCCGCCCGGGAAGGTCAGCTTGGGCAGGGACTGCACGCCGCCCTCGGTCAGCGCGCGGGCGCCGTAGGACACGCGGCGGCCGCCTTCCAGCAGGGTCTTGATGGCCGGGTGGTGCTTGAATCGCTGGAACTCGTCGAACGGCGACAGGTGCGGGTTCTGGTAGTCCAGGCCGACCACGAAGCCGATGGCGAGCTGGTTGTTGTCCAGGTGATAGATGAACGACCCGCCGTAGGTATGGCTGTCCAGCGGCCAGCCGATGGTGTGCACCACGCTGCCCGGCTTGGACTTCTCCGGCGCGATCTCCCACAGCTCCTTGATGCCGATGCCGTAGGTCTGTGGGTCGCAGTCCTTGCGCAGGTCGAACTTGTCGAACAGCGTCTTGGTCAGGTTGCCGCGGCAGCCCTCGGCGAAGATGGTGTACTTGGCGTGCAGTTCCACGCCCGGCTCGTAGGCGGCGGTCTTCTCGCCGGACTTGGAGACGCCCATGTCGCCGGTGGCGACACCCTTGACCGAGCCGTCCTCGTTATACAGCACCTCGGCGGCGGCGAAGCCGGGGTAGACCTCCACCTCCAGCGCCTCGGCCTGCTCACCCAGCCAGCGACAGACGTTGCCCAGCGACACGATGTAGTTGCCGTGGTTGTGCATCTGCGGCGGCGTCGGCAGCTTGGTCGCCTTGCCCTCGGTCAGGAAAAGGAAGCTGTCGTCCTTGGCCTCGACGGTCAGCGGCGCGCCCTTGTCCTTCCAGTCGGGGATCAGTTCGTCCAGCGCGCGGGTTTCGACGACGGCACCCGACAGAATGTGGGCGCCGACCTCGGACCCCTTCTCGATGACGCAGACGCTGCACTCCTTGTCGTTCTCCATCGCGAGCTGGCGCAGCCGAATCGCGGCCGAGAGGCCGGCAGGGCCGGCACCGACGACCACGACGTCGAATTCCATCGATTCCCGTTCCATCCTTCACTCCAAATTCGTGCGGCCCGCTCATGCGCGGATGAGGCTTCCCGTTCCCGTGGAACGCCTTATAGCACACAGCGTCCCACTGTATCCAACGATCGCGCGCATTGCGGCGGCGCCATCTGTATTCGCCCGCGCGGTCGTGGTATGCAAACGGCCATGACCGAGACCGCCCGCCCCGACGCCATGGACCTGGATCTCTCGCCCGAAGCCATTCTGCGCTGGTATGCCGACGCGGGCGTGGACGAGTGCATCCTGGACGCGCCCGTCGACCGCTTTCACCTGTCGGCCGAGCTTTTGGCCGAGGCGGAGGCGCGGCGCCGTCAGGCCCCCGCCGCCCGGCCCGAAAGCCCGGCGCCCGGCGGGCGGGCCGCGCCTGCGCGTCAGGCACCGCCGGCGCAGCGTCCGGCTTCGCCGCCGGTGGCGCGCGGCCCCGGGGATCGCGCCGGCGAGGACATCCGCTCCGCCGCCCGCATGGCCGCCGAGGCACAGACCCTGGAAGACCTGCGCGGCGCCGTGGAACGCTTCGAGAGCTGCCCGCTCAAGGTCACGGCCACCAACACGGTCTTCGCCGACGGCAACCCGGACGCCGACCTGATGATCATCGGCGAGGCGCCGGGCGCGGAGGAAGACCGGCAGGGCAAGCCGTTCGTCGGCGCCAGCGGTCAGTTGCTGGACCGCATGCTGGCCTCCATCGGTTTCGACCGGAGCACCTTCTACATCACCAACGTCATTCCGTGGCGCCCGCCCGGCAACCGCAAGCCGACGCCGCAGGAAGTGGGCATGTGCCTGCCCTTCATCCGCCGGCATGTGGAGCTGGCCGCGCCCAAGGCCATCCTCATGGTCGGCGGCCTGTCGGCGCAAAGCCTGTTGGACAGGACGGAAGGCATCACCCGCCTGCGCGGCCGGTGGTTCGAGTACGCCTCTCCCAACCTGCCGGCGGCCGTGCCGGCCATCGCGTCCTTCCACCCGGCCTACCTGCTGCGCAGCCCGCAGATGAAGAAACTGGCCTGGCGTGACCTGCTGCTGCTGCGCGAACGCCTGCGTGAGTTGGGCGCAGCACAGTAGTGATCACATCGATCAACCTCGACCCCATCCAGTATCGGGGTTGAGGCATTTTACTTCTTTCGATATAAGCTTCCGCCATGACTTGTGAAGACTTGCCGCACCTTCGCCGGCGCCGCCGCCTGACGGCGGGCGCCCTGGCCCTAAGCCTGATTGCCCCGGCCCTGTCCGCGCCGGCGGCGGCAGAAACGGCCATGGTGCCCGCACCGCATCCGCCGGCGGCGGAGAACGGGACCCCGCCCGCCGCAACGGAGGCCCGGCAGGCACCGACGGTGCTGGGCGAGGAGGACGTCGCCCTCTACCGCCGCATCTTCGCCCTGCAGGACGCCGGCGAGATGGCAAAGGCCGACGCGCTCATCAAGCAGGTCTCCGACGACATCCTCATGGGGCACGTGCTGTTCCAGCGCTACATGCACCCTACCGCGTGGCGCAGCACGTTCCCGCAGCTTCAGGGGTGGATGGCCGACTACGCCGACCACCCCGGCGCCGACCGCATCCATGCGCTCGCCCGTCAGCGCGGCAGCGGACCGCTGGAGCGCCCGCGCCTGTCCACCCCGCTGACCGGAGCCGGCGGGGCGGAGCATCACGCCTGGCTGCCGCGCGACGATTACCGCCACCTGGGCGCCCGCGACCGCAAGATCGCCATCGGCCTGTGGCGCGCCTTTCGCAAGTGGATCGGCCGGGGCGCGACGCTCAACGCCAAGCTGGTGGTCACCGACGACGACGCCATCCGCCTGCTGACCAAGCTGGACCACGACCGCATGCGCGCCGCGCTCGGCTATGCCTACTTCATCGACGGCATGGACGACCGCGCCATGAAATGGGCCACCATGGCCGTGGAAGGCTCGGGCGACCGCGCGCCGGAAGGCCTGTGGACCGCCGGCCTCGCCACCTGGCGGCAGGGCGACCTCGCGGCCTCGGCCAAGTGGTTCGAGCGCCTGGCCGGCTCGGACAGCGCCTCGCCCTGGCTGCGGGCGGCGGGCGCCTACTGGGCGGCGCGCGCCTACCTGCGCACGCGCCAGCCGGAAAAGGTGTCGGGGCTGCTGGCGACGGCGGCCGAGGCGCATCACACGTTCTACGGCCTGCTCGCCCGGCGGGCGCTCGGCCTGCCGCTGCCCTTCCGCTGGCGCGACGGACTTCTGGACCCCGAGGAGTTCGCCCGGCTGGATGCCGAGCCCGCCGGACGCCGCGCCATGGCGCTGGTGCAGGTGGGCCGGCGCGACCTGGCGGAGGCGGAACTGCGCCACCTCTATCCCGGCGCCGACCCGGACCTCGCCCATGCGGTGGAGGCCCTGGCCGACGTCGCCGCCCTGCCCTCGCTCGCCATGCGGCTCGGCTTCGTGCGCTCCCAGCGCTTTCCCGAGACGCTGACCGGCCCGCGGCTGGACATGGCTGCACGCTACCCGCTGGGCCCGTGGAAGCCCATGGACGGCTGGGTGGTGGACCGGGCGCTGGTCCATGCCTTCATCCGCCAGGAAAGCGGCTTCAATCCCGGCGCCCGCAGCTGGGCCGGCGCACGCGGGCTGATGCAGCTGATGCCGACCACCGCGCAACTCATGCGCCGCCATGCGGGCATTCCGGCCGAAGCGGGCTCCATCCACGATCCGGCGGTGAACCTGGCGCTGGGCCAGGCCTACATCGACCGCCTGATGGAAGAGCCCGAAGTGGGCAACAACCTCTTCTTCGTCGCCGTGTCCTACAACGCCGGGCCGGGCAACCTGATGAAGTGGAAGGCGCGCGAGCGCCACATGGACGATCCGCTGCTGTTCATCGAGGCCATCCCCAGCCGCCAGACCCGCGTGTTCGTCGAGCGCGTGCTGTCCAACTTCTGGATCTACCGCCACCGGCTCGGCCAACCCCTGCGGTCGCTGGATGCGGTGGTCGCGGGCGACTGGCCGCTCTATACTGCGGCCGACCGACAAGACCCTCAGACGGCAGAGGCAACGTATGTCCAAGATCACCGGTGACCGCCCCTTCGTCCCCGTCCGCATCGCGGTGCTGACGGTCTCCGACACCCGCTCCATGGAAGAGGACCGTTCCGGCCAGACGCTGGTCGATCGGCTTGAAGCCGATGGCCACACGCTGGCCGACCGCCAGATCGTCAAGGACGACATCGAGGCCATCCGCGCCGTCGTCTCGGGCTGGATCAACCGCGAGGACGTGGACTGCGTCATCGCCACCGGCGGCACGGGTGTGACCGGTCGCGACGTCACGCCGGAAGCCTTCGAGAGGCTGTACGAAAAGGCGATCCCCGGCTTCGGCGAACTGTTCCGCTGGCAGAGCTATCAGAAGATCGGCACCTCGACGATCCAGAGCCGCGCCACCGCCGGCGTCGCCCGCGGCACCTACCTGTTCGCGCTGCCCGGCTCCACCGGCGCCTGCAAGGACGCCTGGGACGGAATCCTGCACCAGCAGCTGGACAGCCGCTTCCGCCCCTGCAACTTCGTGGAACTGATGCCGCGCCTGCAGGAGCACCTGAAGGATACCCGCGGCGTGCTCTGACCGCCGTTATCCGGCGCCGCCAGGGGCCTGGCGGTGCCGCCCGTCCCGGGACCGGTCCCGCCGGCCGTCGATGTCGCGCCAGTCCTTGTGGTGCTCGTGGTGGTGGCGGGCGAAGCTGACGACGCCCGAGCCGGTCGACCCGATCCACATGCCGCTCGCGCCCACGATGAACAGCCACGTGCCGATGGTCTTGGTGCTTTCCCACAGGAACAGCACCGAGCCGACGACGAAGCACGTGTTGCCAATGAAGCCCAGCGTCAGGTGAACCCATTCATACTTGCGCAGAAGCTGGCGTAGGGGATGCACGGCGTTTCTCCGGGACCGGTCGGTTCATCATTCCCGGAAAGGACGCCGGGGGGCACCGCACCGTTCAGAGATCGCGGGTTTGCGAAGATCCGCCGGTTCGTCCACATCGTCCAGCGTGTCCCCCAGTACGACGCCCGGCAGCAGCCTGGTCGTGTCGGCCAGCGCGTGCGCCGAGGACCAGCGCACTGGCGCCAGCCGCGGCACCGGCTTGCGCGCCCCGATGAGCCAGTACCCGCCGTCGGAGGCCGGGCCAAGCACGTAGGGATGCCGGCGGAGCAGCGTGAAGGCGCGGGCGATATGGGCGGGCGCCACACCGGGAATGTCGGCACCGATCAGCACCGTCGGTCCCGACGGAACGGCATTCAGGCAGCGCGCCATGCGGGCGCCCAGGTCTCCGCCGCCCTGGGGCAGAACCGCCCAGCCGCGCGGACGCCAGGTGTCCGGAGAGACGGCGACCACGGTGCGCCAGCGCGGATCATCGCCCAGCAGGCGCAGGGTGCGGGCCAGGGTGCGGCGGTAGAACGCGGTCGCCGCCACCGGACCGATGCCGGCCGCCAGCCGCGTCTTCACCCGGCCAAGCACCGGGCGCTTGGCCATTACGATCAGCGTCTGCCGCGCCCTCATGACCGTGCGCCCCGTCCCCGATAGAGCGCGGCCACCCGCGCCGCCGGCACGCCGAGCCACCACAGCGCCAGGCATGTCAGGTTGCGGGCCGGGCGCGCCGTCCAGCCGTCGCGCCGGTATCGCACGGCGGACGTGACGGCGGCGGTTTTCAGAAGCGCGATGCGTTTCCGGCCGAGGCGGCGGACAAGATCCACGTCCTCCATCAGCGGCAGCGGCCGGAACCCGCCGACCGCGTCGTAGAGGCCGCGCGGGATGAGCAGCCCCTGGTCGCCGTAGGGCAGGCCCATGCGCCGGCAGCGCCAGGCCACCAGACGCTCGATCCGCCGCGCCTGGGGGGCAGGGTCCTCCAGCGCGAAACGGAACGCCGCCGCCATCTGCGGCCGGTGCCGCATATGCGCCTGCACCTCGGCCCACCAGCCGGGGGCAAGGCGCGTGTCGGCGTGCAGGAACAGCAGCCACGCCCCCCGCGCCGCCGCCGCGCCGGCCGCCAGCTGCGATCCCCGTCCGCGGGGGGCGCTGACCGGGCGGGGCGCCAGGTCCGGCGTGCCGTCGGTGGAGCCGCCGTCAGCGACGATGACCTCGACCGCCGCACCGGCCTCGGCCAGCGGCACCAGCGTGGCAGGCAGCGTGGCGGCGGCGTTCAACGTCGGGATGATGACGGACAGGCGTGGCGGATCGGCGGGCGGGGTCATGGCGGGCGACGGCGGGTCCGGGCTGAAGGAGATCGGATGCCCAGCCTACCACCGGCCATCGCCCGCCCCCAGGTGCGGCGCGCACAAAAAAATGCGGCGGTCCGCCGGACCGCCGCCAAGGTCGAGGGAATTGGCCTGTCGGAGAGTGGTGACGTGCTTGGGATGCCGTACACGTCGAAACAGAGCCAACGCCTCTCAAACAGTCCGATGCCGCAAGAGTTCCATGGAGAATTCAGTTTTTCGACAAAGGTTGGCCGAAAACGGGAAAAGGGCCGGACAGACGTGTCCGGCCCTTTTCCGAATGATGGCGCACTCAAACTTCTGGACTGCTCGGTCCGCCTTATCAGGCCGCCGGCATGGTCATGGTCCGCCGGACCATGGTCTTGAAGGCGCTGGTGGAGAACGGCTTGGGCAGCACCCGGTCCTTGGATACCGCGGGATCGGCCAGCGGGATCTCGGGGAAAGCGGTCACGAAGACAACCGGAGTGTTGCTGCGGCCCGTCAGGCGCCGCGCCAATTCCACGCCCGAGTCGCCGTTGCTCAGCTTGACGTCGGCAATGATCAGGTCCGGCTCGCCGCCGGCCGCGGCCTCGAAGGCCTCGATGCTGTTGGCGGCATGGATGCAGTCGCCGTAGCCCATTTCTTCCAGGCTCGCGGCGATGTCCAGGCCGATCAACTGGTCATCCTCGATGATCATGGCGCGCAGGGCCCGGCGCGGAGTCGACAGGTGGCGACGGCCTTCGATGAGCAACTGTTCCAGCCGGCGCGCGTCCATGCGCAGGATCTTGGCGGCATCGGCGGGCGAGAAATTCTCCACCGTCACCAGCGCCACGACACGGCGTTCCATGGGCGCCAGGCCGAACAGCCGGTCGCGGGCGTCCGCCAGCTTCGGGTCCCGCTCGCAGGCGGCGTCCGGTCCGGGAACGGGGCGGGTCGGCACCAGCAGGCCCATGTGGAACGACCGGAAGAGGTCCATATCATCGGCCGCCGTCGGTCGACCGTCGTCGCCGCGGCGGAGCGCGCCGAGGCAGGCTTCCACGGCGGCATCGGCGCTGTGCATGTTGCCTGTCAGGAGGTAGGCGTGACGACGCAGGCGCGGGATACGCGCGCGCAGGTCCTGAATGGTGAACATCCGTTCATGTCTCCCCGAGTGCTTCCATTCCCCCTGAGCGCCGCCGCACCGCCTATGCCCTTAGTTATACCCCGCAGTATCCGTTCGGGCTGCATGTAACGCGGTAGACGCTCCTCGTATCCCCTGCTCATGATAGTGTCACAAGGCAGGGAACATTGTCAACGCGGCAATAATCCTAGGGTTGTTGCAATGCAGCATTGTCGACCGACCACACTTCAAAATACCCTGAAAGGACCAACCGGCTACCTCTTGTGGTTCGCAAGCAAGAGACCGTCTATGACGTTGGTCATATTTCGTCGCCGGGCATCCTGCCCGCGACTCGATGGGTGCATGTGTCGACGGTGTACTGCTGGCAGCATCTAGTGCGGCACGACGCCATGTCCAGATGCCGACTTGATTTCCCCGAGCGACGACGGGGCACGGCCGATCAGCCGCACCCCGCCCTGATGTCGCCGTCCGTGCGGCGGGGCTGTCAGCGCCCTGCGTCCGACTCGTCCTCCAGGTCAAGCCCGAGGGCCTCCAGCAGGCGGTCGGGCAGCGGTTCGTCGAGGATGTCTTCGCCCAGGTGACGCAGGGCCTCTTCCTGCGACTGCAGGGTTTCGACCCGATGCCGCACCTCGGGATTTTCGTCAATCAACGCTTCCAGGCGCGACCGTTCCTCGGCGGAGAGGCGCCCCGCGAGGTAATCGTCGATCGCCGCGTCCAGCGTTTCCGACGCCATGGGAGAGCGGTATTGCGTCATCGAGTCCCGATCCTTGACTGTCATTTGCCGCCGGCCTTCCGGTGCGACTCGAGAAACGCCCTGATGTCCTGGCGCGCCCGCGACAGGCGCGACTTCACGGTTCCCACCGGAACCCCCAGGACGGCAGCGGCATCCTCGTATTCCATGCCTTCCACGGCCACCAGCAGCACGACCTCTTTCTGGATGGGCGGCAGATGGTCGAAGGCGCGCTGCACGTCACGCATGGCGAGCGCCTCCTCCTGACCGCCGGAGATCGCCGATACCGGCTCCTCCGTCTGCTCCACCGACCGTCGCGCTTTCTTGGTCTCGTTGTAGAGCGTGTTTCGCAAAATCGTAAACAGCCACGCCCGCATGTTTGTTCCGGGCTGGAAGCTTTTCAATGCAGCGATCGCCCGGACGAGGCATTCCTGCACCAGGTCATCGGCGCGCGCCGAGTCGCGGACGAGCATGCGCGCATAGCGGCGCAGGCGCGGCAACTCGTCCAGCATCTGTTGTCTCGGATCGTCCATGTCCCCTCGTCATCCAGACTGCGTTCCCTTCCGCCCTGTTGCGAAAGCGGCTCCGGGGGACGCCGCGGTGGCCCGCCCCGCTGAATCGGCGCGGCATCCGGCTACCGCATGGCTTCACGTACCCTTCATGGCGTCTTTCCCGAAAGACAAGCATAATCAATGACACGCCGAAGGTCGCGGTTGCAGCCTGCGCCGTGATAACCAAAAAAGACTTACCCAATCCGGATGAGGGATCAACGTTTCATGCCCGCCGAAGATGCCCGCAGCCCCGCAATGACGGCCGCCCTCGACCTGGTGGACGAGCATGACACCTGGCAGGCGCTGCGCGCCGCCCTGGAGCGCGAGGGCCTGGCCTCGGCCATCGGCTCGGCGGGGATCGAAGACATCCTGAGGGCTTGGCAGGCGCGCGCGGCCTGGCGCATGGACGACGCCCAACTGAAGGTCGAACTGTCCCACTGGGCGGACGGGCTGGGCTATGCCGAACACCTGGACGGCTTCAACGCCATATCGCCGCGCGCCCTGGTGGACGAGGCGGAGCGGCGCGGCTGGTTCGTGCGACGCCTCGGCCCCGCGAAGGCCCTGGTGAACCCGCCCGACGGCCGGCCGCTGGCCATCCCCTTCCCCGCCGGCTGAGGCGCTTTCGCCCCTCCTCACGGGACCGTGACTCGCGTCGGCGCGCGGGCCGTCCCTATATGGTCGGCACGTTGAAGGAGGATTTGCCATGCTCATTCGCCGCCGCCGTCCGTGGGATCTTTCCGAGAATGCGGTCACGCCGCGCGAGACCTATCTCTCGCGCCGCGCCTTCATGGCCGCCGCCGGCGCCACGGCCGCCGCGCCCGCCCTGCTGGGTGCGGCCCGTGACGCCCGCGCACTGGTGGAGCGCCCGGGCCACAACCCGGCGCTGGAGCCCATCAGCGAAAGTTCGTGGAGCCAGCTGGGCCCCGACGATGCGCTGACGCCCTACGAGGACGTCACCACCTACAACAACTTCTATGAACTGGGCACCGGCAAGGAAGACCCGGCCGAATACGGCCATTACCTGAAAACCGATCCGTGGTCGGTGCAGGTGGACGGCGAATGCGCCAAGCCGGGCACTCTGTCCTACGAGGATTTCATCGCCCCCCACCCGCTGGAGGAACGCATCTACCGCCTGCGCTGCGTCGAAGCGTGGTCGATGGTCGTGCCCTGGGTCGGCTTTCCCCTCGGCGACGCCCTCAAGCGGTTCGAGCCAACCGGCAACGCCAAGTACGTGCGGTTCGAGACCATCCTGGACAAGGAGATGCTGCCCGGCCAGCGCGCCAACGTGCTCGACTGGCCTTATGTGGAGGGCCTGCGCATGGACGAGGCCATGCACCCGCTCACCATCCTTGCGACGGGCCTCTACGGCGAGGAACTGCCCAACCAGAACGGCGCGCCGCTGCGTCTCGTGGTGCCGTGGAAGTACGGTTTCAAGTCCATCAAGAGCATCGTCCGCATCACCTTCACCGAAGAGATGCCCACCACCAGCTGGGCCGCATACGGGGACGGCTCGGAGTACGGCTTCTATGCCAACGTCAATCCCACCGTGGACCACCCGCGCTGGAGCCAGGCCACCGAGCGCCGCCTGGACGGCGGGTCGCTGCTGTCGCTGTTCGAACGGCGCGACACGCTGATGTTCAACGGCTACGAAGAGGCCGTGGCGGACCTGTACGCGGGCATGGACCTGCGCAAGTGGTTCTGATGATGTCCTCCGCCGCCGCCACTCTCGCCCATCCCGGCCGCTGGGGCCGGTCGCCGGCGCTCAAGCCCGCGGTCTTCGCGCTGTGCCTGGTGCCCTTCGCCGAGCTTCTGCTGCGGGTGGCTGGCCTGGGACTGTGGGGCAGCCTGGGGGCCAATCCGGTCGAGAGCATCATCCGCTTTTCCGGCGACTGGGCGATCCGCATGCTGCTGGTCGCCCTGGCGGTGACGCCGGTGCGCGAGCTGACGGGCCTGCAATGGCTGGCGAAACTGCGCCGGATGCTGGGCCTGTTCGCCTTCTTCTACGCCGTCGTGCACGTCCTGGCCTACGTGGGCATGGACCAGTTGTTCGCCTGGGGCCGCATCTGGGCGGACATCGTCAAGCGCAACTACATCACGGTCGGCATGGCCTCCTTCGTTGTCCTCGCCGCGCTGGCCGCCACGTCGCCGAAGCGCATGGTCAAGGCCCTGGGCGGCAGGCGCTGGCAGCGGCTGCACAAGACCGTTTACGCCGCCGGCGCGCTCGCCGTGCTGCACTATGCGATGATGGTCAAGGCCGACCTCACCCAGCCCCTGATCCACGCCGCCATCCTGACCGCGTTGCTGGCCGCGCGGCCGCTGCTTTCGTTGCGCAATCGGCGCGGCAAACGGCCCGCCGGCCGGCAAGGCTCGCAAAAGGGCGACCCCAAGTTAGTCCATAGGTCATAATGCCTTTACGCAGTGGTTGTGCGCCGTAAGGAGAGGGCGCATCATGGTCCCGGCGGTTCCTGCGGATCATGGGACCGCGGTCGCCGGCGCGCGGCGCCGGCATCGGCAACATCAAGGGGGCACGCGACCGCATGGGGTCGACGGCGGTCATGGAGTATTGGGGACGCCAGTTCGCGGAACTGGTCGACGATCTGGTTTGCGTGTGCCGCGACGGCCGGCTGACCTGGATCAACCCCGCCGGCACACGTCTGCTGAACGACGGCACCACCGGCGGCCAGCCGGACCTGTCGGGCATGGCGTTCCGCGACCTGGTGCACGAGGACTACCGCGACATCGTCGATCTGGGCCTTGGCCTGCTGGCCGACGACGGCGGGAAGATGCCACTGCTGCTGACCACGCTCGCCGGCCGCGTGGTGGAGGTCGAGCTGGCCGTCACCCGCGTCGCGCCGCCCGATGGGGTCCCCGGCCCTTCCGATGCCGTGCTGATCCACGCCCGCGACGTCACCGACCGCGCCCGTGCCGTCGCGTCGCTGATGGAAAGCGAGCATCGCTACCGCAACATGGTGGAGATGTCGCTGAACCTGGTGTTCGTTGTCCAGGACAACCGCATGGTCGTGGTCAACGCGGCCGCGCGCGACCTGCTGGGTGGCGACGACCCGGATGCCCTGCGGGGCGCGCCGTTCATCGACCTCATCCACGACGACTACCGCCCCATCGTCGACCTGGGCCTGGACGCCCTGGCCGGCGAGTCCGACGTGCTGCCGCTGAAACTGCGGGGCCGGGACGGCCGCGTGCACGACGTGGAAACCCGCGTCATCCCCTTCGGCCGCGACGCCTTCATGGTGGAGGGGCGCGACATCTCCGAACGCATGCGCTCCGCCGAAGCCCTTCGCGAGCGCGAGGCGCGGCTTCAGGGCGTGCTCGACACTGTCGTCGACGGCATCGTCACCGCCGATGAACGCGGCATCATCCAGACCTTCAATCCCGCCGCCGAGCGCCTGTTCGGGCGCCGCAAGGACGAGGTGCTCGGCCGCAACCTGTCGATCCTCATGCCGTCGCGCTTCGCCGCCTATCACGACAGCCACATGCGCAACTACCACGCCGGACGCCAGGGCTGGGCCTTCGGCAAGGCGCGGGAGCTGGAAGGCCTGCATTCCAGCGGCCGGGTGTTCCCCATAGAGCTGTCGCTGGCCGAAATGCGCGTGGGCAAGGCGCGCATGTACACCGGCGTCATCCGCGACATCACCGCCCGCAAACAGGCCGAGGCGGCCCAAAAGCGCTACAACGAGGAACTGGAAGCCCGCGTCCGCGAGCGCACCGAGGAACTGCGCGCCCTGTCGCGGCAGAACGAGTCCATCCTCGAGTCGGCCGGCGACGGCATCGTGGCGCTGGACATGAACGGCCGCATCACCGTGGCGAACCCCGCCGCCGCGCAGATGCTGGGCTGGCCGGTCGCCCAGTTGACCGGCATGGACGCCACGGCCGTCTTCCGCTACGGCCCGGCGGAAGGCCGCCGAGCCGGCCGGCCGCTGCCCGTCCGCGCGGCGCTGCGCCGGGGCGTCTTCCACGAGCGCACGGACCTGACGCTCATGCGCCGCGACGGGTCGGAGTTCGCCGCCGAATACACCTCGGCCCCCATCGAGGACCATGACGCCGGCGGCACCGGCGCCGTCGTGTTGTTCCGCGACGTCAGCGAACGCCGGAAGGCTGAAGACCGGCTGCGCGTCGCCGCCACCGTCTTCGAGACCACGGCCGAGGGCATCGCCGTCTGCGACCGCGCCGGCTCCATCACCACCGCCAACCCCGCCTTCCGCGCCATCGTGCGCCGCCGGGCCGAGGACGTCGCGGGCACCGACCTGGGCACCGTCCTCGCCTGCGCCGACGATGAAGTGGCGGCCATGCTCGGCGCTCTGGACGACGGCGGACACTGGGAGACGGAGCGCTGGTCCACCCGCGCCGACGGCACCCAGTACGCCGCCCGCATCGCCTGCTCCGCCGTGCCCGAGGCCGAAGGGCCGGTGCGCCAGTTCGTGGCCGTCATCAACGACATCACCGAGCGCAAGCGGGCCGAGGAACGTATCCGCTATCAGGCCAGCTACGACGCGCTGACCGGCCTGCCCAACCGCGCCCTGTTTCTCGATCGGCTGGAGCACGCAGTGGCCGCCGCGCGGCGGCAGAAATACACGCTGGGCCTCATGTTCATCGACCTTGACGGCTTCAAGGCTGTCAACGACACGCTGGGGCACGAGGCCGGCGACCAGTTGCTCAAGGGCGCCGGCCAGCGCCTGCGCGCCTGCGTCCGCGAGTCGGACACGGTCGCGCGGCTGGGCGGCGACGAGTTCACGGTCATCATGGAAGGAGTCGAAGGCCGTACGGGGGCAGCCGTGGTCGCGCAGCGCGTCATCGACACGCTGGAGATCCCCTTCGACCTGGACGGCCGGCCCGGGCACGTGTCCGCCTCCATCGGCATCGCCCTGCTGCCCGAGGACGCCGCCGATTCCGAGGAACTGCTGCGCAACGCCGATACCGCCATGTACGCCGCCAAGAGCCAGGGCAAGGCCAACTACCAGTTCTTCACGGCCGCCGAACTGGCCGGCTGACCGGCCGGCGGCGGGCCGCGGGCAGCGGCTGCACACCCGTTTCCCGCCCAAGCGGGCGGGATGGACCCGCACTTTCGGTCATAACGGCATTTGCCTTCCGGGATACATGCTGTAGCCTATGGGCGCCTCGGGCCGAGGGGGTTCGGGGGAGGCAGTCCATCATCACGACCGAGTGGCGCCAGGTTCATGGCCAACGACAAAAAAGCCAAACGTCCCATCGAGATCGTCATCGCGGAAAAGAACCCGTTGCTCCAGAGCAGCCTGATCAAGCTGTTTGCCGGCGACGAACGGTTCACCCTGCTGCACATGTGCCCGGACGGCGAACGCTTCCTGGCCGTGTGCGACCGCATGACCTTCGATGTGGGGATCATCGGGTGGGAAATGCCCTACCTTGACGGCCGGGGCGTGCTGGAGGCGCTGAGCCGCCGGCAGGAGCGGCCCCGCATCATCGTCTACACCGGCAGCGGCAATCCCGACATTCCGCGCATGGCCATGAGCCTTGGGGCGGCCGGGTTCTGCTCCAAGTCCGATCCGCCGGCGCAGTTGCTGGAAACGGTCGCCGCCGTGGCCGACGGACGAATGATGTTCCCCTTCGTCGACGTCAGCAAACTGTCCGACGACCCGCTGGCCGGCCTCACCCGCCGCGAGCGCGAGCTGCTGACCAGCCTGGCCAGCGGCTTCACCAACCAGCAGATCGCCGAAAAACTCGACATCTCGCTGAATACGGTGAAATTCCACCTCAAGAACCTCTACGACAAACTGGGCGTCAGCAACCGCGCCCAAGCCGTCGCCTTCTTCCTCAAAGGCCGCGACCGAGGCTGACGCGCAACCAGCCAGCAAGGTTTGCGCCCCAGTGCCGGGCACGGGAGCGGGCTTGCGCGCGCCGGGGGTTTGGCCAGGCCCCGCGGGCCTCGCATCATCCCGTACGCGCAAAGCGCGAAAGCGGTGCCGGGGCACGCCGCTTGAGCGGGCTTGCGCCCGCTGGAGGATGCGAGGCGCCCGGCGCCTCGCGCTCGCGGTGTGTTGGTGCGCAGCGTGGCGGGGCGCTGCGCCGGAGAAACCGGGCTGGGATCGCTCCACCAGCACACCGCCTCATAACGCGCGAGCGCGAGGCCCCGCGGGCCTCGCGGCATCCCATTCGCGCGAAGCACAAAAGCGGTGCCGGGGCACGGCGCTTGAGCGGGCTTGCGCCCGCTGGAGGATGCGAGGCGCCCGGCGCCTCGCGCTCCCGGTGTGTTGGTGCGCGGCGTGGTGGGGCGCTGCGCCGGAGACTCCGGGCAAGGATCGCTCCACCAGCACACCGCCTCATAACGCGCGAGCGCGAGGCCCCCGCGGACCTCGCATCATCCCGTACGCGCGAAGCGCGAACGCGGCGCCGGGGTCCGGCGCTTGAGCGGGCTTGCGCCCGCTGGAGGATGCGAGGCGCCCGGCGCCTCGCGCTCGCGGTGTGTTGGTGCGCAGCGTGGCGGGGCGCTGCGCGGGAGAAACCGGACTGGGATCGCTCCACCAGCACACCGCGTCATAACGCGCGAGCGCGAGGCCCCGCGGGCCTCGCGTCATCCCATTCGCGCGAAGCACGAAAGCGGTGCCGGGGCACGGCGCTTGAGCGGGCTTGCGCCCGCTGGAGGATGCGAGGCGCCCGGCGTCCCGCATCGCGTCAGTCTCGCGTGCGGGATAGCGCTGCGTAGCGCCAGAACGACGAAACCCCGCCGCCGGTGGGCCGGGGCGGGGCTTGTCTGGTCGGGATGCCGCGGGTGCTGCGATCAATGCAGCTTGTTCGGCAGGTCCTTGATGGTCTGATCGACCAGGGCGTCGGCCTTGTCTGCCGGCATGTTCTCCTGCAGGAGCTTGCCGGCCGCGGCGACGGCCACGTCGACGGCCTGGTTGCGGACCTGGCGCATGGCTTCCGCCTCGGCGTGGGCAATGCGGTCCATGGCCTGCTTTTCACGACGCTTGATGGAGTCTTCCAGGGCCTGCTCCGACTCGGCGCGGATGCGGTCCGCTTCGGTGCGGGCGTGGGCGATGATGTCCTCGGCCTCGCTCATGGCGTCGCGCTGTTTGCGCTGGTACTCGGCGAGCAGGGCCTGCGCGTCCTCGCGAAGCTTGCGGGCCTCTTCGAGTTTGGTGCGGATCTGCTCGGCGCGGGTGTCCAGCGATGCCGTCAGGGCGCGGGCGACCGGACGGAAGAAGGCGACGATGACGAGGATGAAGGCAACGGCGACCCAGAAGGTCGGGTCCTCGTAGAACGCCATGGCATGTGCGTCACCGGCGGTTTCGGCGGCGATGGCGGCACTGATCATCAGCGGGTCTCCTTCAGGGCGGCAGCGACGGCGGCCTCGGCCTTGTCGTCGGCGATCGACACGCCGGCCACCTTGTCGGCGACGGCCTTGGCCGCATCGGTCGCAACCTCGCGAATGGAGGCCAGGGCCTCGTCGCGGGCCTTGGAGATGCGGGTCTCACCCTCGGCGATCTGCTGGGCGAGCTTTTCGGCGACGTCGCGGTTACGCTCTTCCGCCTTGCGGGACATTTCGTCCTGCGCGCCCTTCATGACCTCGTGCGCCTTGGCGCGCGCCTCGGCCAGGGCCTTCTCGTAGGTCTGGATGGCGGCGTCGGTGTCCGCCTTCAGTTGCGTGGCGCGCTCCAGATCGTCGTCGATCATCTTCTGGCGCTGTTCCATCACATCGCCGATGCGCGGGATCGCGAACCGGGAGATGATGAAGTACAGGGCGACGAAGGTGACCACCAGCCAGAAGATCTGGGACGGAAAGGACAAGAAGTCGAACTGCGGCATACCTTAGGCTCCTGGTGGCAAGACGGCCGCCTGTCTGGCGCACGCCGAAGGGCCTCCTCACCGTTCCATGGCGGATGCCATGGGATGAAAAGCCCGACGGCCGTGATGTGCCACGGCCCCCTTTCACGAAACGGGCCGGGAAGCCGGCCGGCGGGCGATGCAGACACATCCCCGCCGGCCGGCTGCCGGCGTCATTCCTTCGCTGCGGATTACGCGGCGAACAGGAGGATCAGCGCGACGACCAGGGCGAACAGCGCGATAGCCTCGGTCACGGCGAAGCCGATCCAGCCGTACAGCTCGACGCTGCTCTTGGCGGCCGGGTTGCGGCCGACGGTGGCGATCAGGTTGGCCCAAATGTTACCCACACCGATACCGGAACCGATCATGCCGATAGCGGCCAGGCCGGCACCAATCATCTTCGCAGCTTCAGGTTCCATCTCTCTCTTCCCTTAGTCAAAAAGGCACAGGTTAAGGCTCGAACGTGACCCGCAGGCAAGGCTACCAGGCGGCCCGAAGCGCGTGTGCGATCGGCCCGGACCACCCGATCCATCAGTGCATGTTGATGGCGTCGTTGAGGTAGATGCAGGTCAGGATGGTGAACACGTAGGCCTGCAGGGCGGCGATGCCGATCTCCAGCAGGGTGACGCCGAACACGACGGCCAGCGGGATGAACCCGAAGACGCCAAGCGCGACGACGAAACCGGCGAGCACCTTCAGCATGATGTGGCCCACCGTCATGTTGGCGAACAGACGGACGGACAGGCTGAAGGGACGCGACAGGTAGGAAATCAGTTCGATCGGGATCAGGATCGGGGCCGTGGCGATGGGCGCACCGTGCGGGAAGAACATCCGCAGGAAGTGCGTGCCGTGGCGGGCGAAGCCAATGATCGTGACCGCAATGAAGATGAACAGGGCAAGCGCCGCCGTCACCGCAATGTGGCTGGTGAAGGTGAAGCTGTAGGGCAGAAGCCCCAGCATGTTGCCCAGGAACACGAACATGAACAGCGTGAAGATGAAGGGGAAGTACTTCATCCCTTCCTTCCCCACGTTATCGCGGATCATGTTCGCGATGAATTCGTAGAACACCTCGTTCACCGACTGCCACCGGCCGGGCACCAGCGCGCGCTTGCGCGTGCCGTACCAGAAGAACAGCGCGGAAAGACCGACCGCGATGGCCATGAACAGGGCCGAGTTGGTGAAGGAGATGTCGACGCCACCGACCTGAATCTCGACGAGCGGCTTGATATCGAATTGCTCAACCGGACTAGCCACGGTCGTTCCTCTTCTTTATGGCCCTTGCGGGCCGGCCAACCCTGGGGTCACGCGGGCATAAAAAAACAGCCCGTCAGGACCCCGTGTCGTCGGAGCGGCGCTCCGCCTCCTTCTTGCGTTCCACCGCCTTGCCCAGGCCGACGCTCTGGTCGAGCCCCTGGACCGTGCGGTAGACGTTCATCGCCCCCGAGGCGAACCCCAGGAGGAGGAACAGCACCATCAACCAGGGCGCCGTCCCCAGCCAGTCGTCCAGGAAGTAGCCGATGGCGACTCCGACCAGGACCGCGGCCGTGAACTCGATGCTGATGCGGAAGGCAATTCCGATCCCCGAGACGTTGCGTGGTCCCGGGCCGTCTTCGTCCCTCCGCTTCCGATCCGCGCCCTCTCGGGCCGCCCGGATGCGGGCATCGATATCATCCAAGGTGGGCTTTTTGCCATCATTCATTTCGCGGTGCGGTCCTCAACCTTCGGAGCGGTGCGCTGACCGGTCCCGACATGCCGAGCACCGCGCGAAAAAGCGTGCGAGCCCCCTCAAAATCGCGCGCACCATAAGGTTTGCCCGCCCCCCTGTCAAGCCGTAAAACCCTGCCCATCTACAGGCCGGGAAGGCTGAAAACCGTTCCATAACAGAGGGTTAGGGACCACCCAGGCACGGCGCGGGTATACTACCCGTCAGGGCGGGTGCAGGCAAGAGGCGGCTGGCTTCAGCCGGCGTCGCGGATGCGCGCGGCCTCGTTCAGGTCCACCGACACCAGCGTCGAGACGCCGCGCTCGGCCATGGTGACGCCGAACAGGCGGTCCATGCGCGCCATGGTCATGCGGTGGTGGGTGACCACGAGGAAGCGCGTGGAGGCTTCGGACATGCGCGTCAATTCGTCGAGCATGTGGCAGAAGCGGTCGACGTTGGCATCGTCCAGCGGCGCGTCAACCTCGTCGAGCACGCAGATGGGCGCGGGGTTGACCAGAAAGACGGCGAACAGCAGCGCAAGCGCCGTCATGGCCTGCTCACCGCCCGACAGCAGCGAGAGGATCTGCAGCCGCTTGCCCGGCGGCGACGCCATGATCTCGAGCCCCGCCTGCAACGGGTCGTCGGATTCGGTGAGCGCCAGGTGCGCCCGCCCGCCGCCGAACAGCCGCACGAACAACTGGCGGAAATTGCGGTCCACCTTCTCGAAGGCGGCCAGCAGGCGCTGACGGCCCTCGCGATTCAGTTCATTGATACCCTGGCGCAGGCGGGCGATTGCGGCCACCAGATCGTCGCGCTCCGCCGTCAGGGTCTGGACCTGCTCCTCCAGTTCCGTCACCTCCTGCTCGGCGCGCAGGTTGACCGGCCCCATCATCTCGCGCTCGCGCGACAGCCGTTGCAGCCGGTCCTCGGCCGCCTTGAGGTCGGGTGCGGCCGGCGCCTCGGGATCGTCCAGCCCGGCCAGCGCGCGCGTGTCCTCGGGCTTGCAGTCGAGTCGCTCCGACACCGCCGCCGCGATCTGCTGACATTGGGAGCGGCCGTTCTCCACGGCGCTTTCCGCCCGCACGCGGTCCTCGCGGGCCTTGGCCAGCGCGTGTTCGGCATCGCGCAGCACTCGGTCGGCCTCGCGCAGACGGCTGTCGCCTTCCGCCAGCGCGTCGGCGGCCATGCGGCGCTGCGTGTCGGCGCGATCGATCTGCTCGGCCAGCGTCTCGCGCTGCTCGGAAATCTCGACCGGCCGTTCGGCGAGCCCCTGAAGCTCCTCCATCACAGCCTCGCGGCGGGCCTCAAGCTCGGCGAACTGCCCTGCCGCGCTTTCCTTGCGCCGCGCCCATGAGGCCAGGTCGTCCTCCACCGTCTTCAGGCGGGCGGCGCGGGTCTCGGCCTCGCGGAACACCCGGTCGTGGCGCGAGCGGGCCTCGGCCAGCCGGCCGCGCAGTTCGGCCACCCGGGTGCGCAGGGCGTCGATGCGGCCCCGGTCGGCGCCGCCATCGCCCAGGCGTTCGCGCGCCTCGCGGGCTTCCTCGGCCTGGGCGCGGGCCTCGGCGAGGTCGCCGGAAAGCTGTTCGATGGTCTGGTCCAGCGCCGACAGGCGACTTTCGGTCGCGGCGTTGCGGCGAGACAGCTCCACCTGCCGGTTGCGCGCCTCGGTCAGCGCGTGTTCGGCGGAGCGTTCGCGATCGCGCGCCGTGCGGGCCGCTTCCTGGGCGTGATCGACGGCGAGCCGCGCATCCTCCACCCGGCTTTCCGCCGCCTCCACGCGGGCGTCGTGCTCCTCCAGCGCCTCGCGCAGTTCGTTGAGCCGGTTGCGCTGACGCAGGCGCGTGGCGGCGGCGGACGGCGCACCGGCCTCCGACGCGAATCCGTCCCACCGCCACAGGTCGCCCTCGGCCGTGACCAGCCGCTGGCCCGGCGCGAGCGTGTGGGCGAGCGCCGCCCCCGTCTCGCGATCCTTCACCACCCCCGTCGCCGTCAGCCGCCGCGCCAGGGCCGGCGCGCCGGAAACGTGGCGGTCCAGCGGCTCCACCCCCGCCGGCAGCGGCGCGGGCTCGGCCAAGCGCGGCAAGGATTGCCAGCGGCGCGGGCCGTCGTCGCCTTCCGGGGCCGAAAGATCATCACCCAGCGCGGCGCCGAGGGCCTGCTCATAGCCCGGCGCCACCGTCAGGGCATCGAGCACCGGCGCACCCAGGCCTTCCAGGTCGTCGGCCTCGCGCTCCGCCGCCAGCAGGTCGGCCAGCGCGTCGATCTCGGCCGTGTGACGGGCACGGGCCGCGCTTTCTGTCTGGAGCGCGTCGCGGGCGGCCTCGTAGTCGGTCTGGCGGGCATCGCGTGCCTCGTCGGCCTCGGCGCGGGAGAGGCGGGCCGTTTCCACCGCGTCTTCCGCCGCCATCAGCCGTTCCTCGGCCAGCTCCAAATCTTCCACCGGGACCCCGGCGGCGGCGGCGGAGGCGCGGCTGTCCTCGGCCTCCTTGAGACGGCGCTCGGCCCGGTCGGCCCGCAGTTCGGACTCCTCCACCCGGCGGAGCAGGGCCTTGCGCTGGGCCTCGTCGGAGGCGGCCTGTTCCGTCAGGCGCGTCAGTTCGGCCTCGCGGTCGTTGACCTCGTCGGTGACCACGGCCAGCGCCTCGCGCACCTCCTCCTGCTCAATGGCCTCGTCGGCGGAGGCGTCGACCAGTGCGTCCCGCTCCTCGGTCAGGCGCGCGACCGCCTCTTCGGCGTCCTGGGCGCGGGCGGTTTCACGCTGGATGTCGTCGGAAATCTGGGCGAGGCGCCGCTCCGCCTCCTGCCGACCGGCGGCGAGGCGCTTTTCCTCGGCGTCCAGCTGTTCCCGCGCGAGCACCAACCGCTGCAGACGGGCGGCGGCCTCGGCCTCGGCCTCGCGCAGGGCCGGCATGGCCTCGGATGCCTCCATCTGCTCGCGGGAATGGGCGGCGGCGGCGCGGGTAAGGTCGGCAACCTGCGCCTCGGCGTCGCGGAAGGCGGCCTTGGCGACCTCCAGCCCGTCGATGGCGCGCGTCCAGCGCAGGTGCAGGACCAGCGCCTCCACCTGACGGATCTGTTCCGACAGGGCGCGGTAGCGGGCGGCCTGGCGGGCCTGCTTGCGCAGGTTGCCCAGCTGGCCGTTCAGCGCCTGGAGAACGTCCTCCAGCCGTTGCAGGTTGGCCTCCGCACCCTTCAGCCGCAATTCCGCCTCGTGCCGGCGGGTGTGCAGGCCGGAGATGCCGGCGGCTTCCTCCAGCAGGCCGCGCCGCTGGGCGGGCTTGGCGTTGATGAGCGCGCCGACGCGGCCCTGGCTGACCATGGCTGTCGACCGCGCGCCGGTGGCGGCGTCGGCGAACAGCAGCTGGACGTCCTTGGCGCGGGCCTCCTTGCCGTTGACCTTGTAGGCCGAGCCCTTGCCGCGCTCAATGCGGCGGACGATCTCCAACTCGTCGGCGGTGTTGAACAGGGCCGGCGCCGAGCGGTCGCGGTTGTCCAGGCCGACGGTCACTTCCGCGATGTTGCGCGCCGGGCGGTGCGACGTGCCGCCGAAGATGACGTCGTCCATCTCCCCGCCGCGCATCTGCTTGGCGGACGTTTCCCCCATGACCCAGCGCAGCGCCTCGACAAGGTTGGACTTGCCGCAGCCGTTGGGACCGACGATGCCGGTCATGCCCGGCTCGATCAAAAGCTCCGTCGGATCGACGAAGCTTTTGAAGCCGGTCAGGCGCAGGCGGGAGAAACGGATCAACGCGGGCTACCCTGGTACGCGGCGGCGGGAGTCACTTATGCGCGTCGATGATTGAAATCATCGACGCTGCGCTCAAGCGGCACGCAGCCTCACGCGCCACGAGGCGCGACGGCCGGTCGGCCTTGCCGGGCGACAAGTTTACGTTTTTCATGTGTCGCCCGGTATCATTCCACCGCCTCGGCCAGGGCGTCGGGCAGGGCGGTGTAGGCGGGCAGGACCTCGCCGTTCACGATCAGCGTCGGCGTGCCGGAGATGCCGTATTCCTGCTGTCCTTCCTGCTTGACCTGCTGGATGGTGTTGAACAGGCCCTCGTTGTTCAGGCAGGCCTCAAGCCCCTCGGCCGACAGACCGGCAAGGCGGGCATAGCCCTGGATGGCCTTCAGCGGCTCCTGGCTGCGGGTCCAGTTCTCCTGGCCGGCGAACAGGGTCTCCAGAAAGGGGAAGTAGTTCTGCTCGGGTACGCAGCGCGCGACCAGCGCGGCAGCGGCGGCCAGCGGGTCGAGGGGGAAGTCGCGGAAGACCAGCTTCGCCTTGCCGGTCTCGATGTACTTCTCCTTCACCTCGGGCAGCACGTCGGCGTGGAAGTTGGCGCAGTGGCCGCAGGTCAGCGAGGAATATTCAAGAATGGTCACCGGCGCGTCGGGATCGCCCATGACGCGCTCCTGGTACTCCTTGGTGGCAAGGTCGGACTGGGCGGCGGCCGGACCGGCCAGTACCAGGATGAAGGCGGCGAACAGGAACGCGATGCGGTTCACGGAGGTCTCCTCTGTGCGGCTTGGACTGCGGCGGTGGGAAACGACGCCGGCCGATGCCGGCGGACCTACCACCGACGGACAGCCTGCCGCGCCACTGTGGCGCATCTTAGGCGAGGCGACGGTGGGGCGGCAAGCGGCGGGATTCTTTATGAACCACCAAGACACCAAGAAAGCGCGCGAAGGCGCGCCATCCACTTTCCGGCAGCCGACGGCACCCGGCTTCAAGTTATGATGAACACGTAAACGGGGGAGCGCGAGGGAGCCCGTAACTCCCTCGCATACATATTCCGGCGCAGCCGGAAAGCCTTGGTGCCTTGGTGTCTTGGTGGTTCTACCTCTTCCCCGCCTTCCCCCGCCGCGTCATCGCCTCCCCCAGGCCGGAGAGGGCCGTCTTGAGTTTCGGGTTGTCGATGTCCTTCAGTTTTACGTCCAACGCCCTGCGATCTTCCTCGGCCAGCGGGGGCGGGTCGCCGGGGCGCTTGGGGCGGGGCGGCAGGGGCCGCTGGTGGATGCGCACATCCGCGATGGCCGGATAGCCGTAGTACCCGTTGATGCGCTGCATGATCTGCGGCTTCAGGTGAACCAGTTGCGCCGCCAGTGCGCCGTTGGGCACCCGCAGGTGCAGCACCCCGCCCGTCCGGCTGCCTTTCGGGAAGACGATGCGTTCCGGTGCCGACTCGCGCGCCAGCATGGAGCCGCCGACGATGCTTTCCCAGTGAAAGGCGATGTCCCCCTCGCCCAACCCGCGCTTGCCCAGCAGGGGGCGCATGAGCTTCATGCCCACCTGGTCGAGGCTGACGGCGCCGTTGCGCCGGTCGTCCGAGGGCCGGATGCCCCAGCCGCCGGCCTTGGGTTTGCGCTTCGCCGGCTCTTTCTTCCCGCTGTCGTCCATGGCACCGTACGCCGCTTCTCATTCCTGCGAGACTTAGACCCGATCCATGCCGCCGTCCAGAGCCTCCGCCGACGCCCTGCTCTCCTGGTACGACCGCCACGCCCGCCGCCTGCCCTGGCGCACGCCGCCGGGCGGGCCGGCGCCGGACCCCTACGCCGTCTGGCTGTCGGAGGTGATGCTGCAACAGACCACCGTTGCCGCCGTCATTCCCTATTACGAACGGTTCCTGAGCCGCTGGCCGACAGTGAGCGACCTGGCCGCCGCGCCGCAGGACGACGTGCTGACGGAATGGGCGGGCCTCGGCTACTACGCCCGCGCCCGCAACCTGCACAAGTGCGCCAAGGTGGTGGCCGACGAGCATGGCGGCGTCTTCCCGGATACGGAAGACGGCTTGCGCGCGCTGCCCGGCATCGGCGCCTACACTGCCGCCGCCGTCGCCGCCATCGCCTTCGGGCAGCCGGCGACGGTGGTGGACGGCAACGTGGAGCGGGTGATGGCGCGTCTCTTCGCCGTCACCGAACCCCTGCCCGACAGCAAGGCGGACCTGAAACGGCTCGCTGCGACGCTGACGCCGCGAAAGCGGGCCGGCGACTATGCCCAGGCCGTCATGGACCTGGGGGCGACGGTCTGCACGCCGCGCTCGCCGTCGTGCCTCGGCTGTCCGTGGCAGGAGCCTTGCGCGGCGCAGAGCGAGGGCATCCAGGATCAGTTGCCGAAGAAACGCCGCAAGACCGCCAAGCCGGTGCGCCGGGGCGTCGCCTTCTGGGTGATCGACGGCACCGGCCGGGCGCTGTTGCGCAAGCGGCCCGATTCGGGGCTGCTGGGCGGCATGACGGAGGTCCCCTCCACCCCCTGGCAGGAGGACGCGACCTGGACGCCCGACGCCGCCCTGCCCCACGCCCCCGTCACCGTGGAAGGCTGGCGGCCGCTGCCGGGGCTGGTGCGCCACACCTTCACCCATTTTCATCTGGAGCTTGCCGTGCTGACGGCGGCCCTGTCGCATCCGGGGCCGGAGGATGCGGGACGATGGGTGGACGTGGCCGACATGGGCGGGGAAGCCCTGCCGACGCTCATGCGCAAGGTCGTCAAACACGCGCTGCAAGCGGCTCTCGACCCTCATCACTAAAATTCCCGGAAAAACCGTGCAGAATTGATGCGGCGCAGCGTCGTTTCCCCCTAAAGGAGAGGGCCGGCCGGTGGTATCATCGGGGCATGAAGGACGATCGGTTTCATGTCGTCCACCGTCCAAGGGAGGTTCCGTCATGCTGACCCTTCAGGACTGCATCGCCTTGAGCGACCTGACCCCCGAGGAACTGATGGTCATCGCCCATCACGAGCACCTGCCCGACATCGTCGCGGTAGAGAAGGGTTACGCCTTCCTCCAGAAGGAATGGGGCAACCCGGCCCTGCGGCAGATGATGCTCGACGAAGTCTCCGCCGCCCTGCGCGACGGCCGCAAGCAGGCGGCACTGGAGCTTCTGGCCCAGTTGCGGGACTGCTGCGAGAAACATCCCGGCGGCCGCGACCGCCGCCTTCAGCACCGCGAGCACTGACCATCCCGATCCCCGCCCTGCCACCACCAACCCGCGCGCGCCCGCCCACCCGGCGGGCGTTGTCGCGTCCGGGGGGTGGGATCGGCGGCGGTGCGGTGCTATAAGGCGGCCAACCCGGACGCGCCGGATGCGCGTACCTCCACCAGAGACACCCGATCACGGACGGCGCGACAATGACCACGCACCCCGAGTTTCCCAACCTGCACGTTCTCGACCACCCGCTGATCCAGCACAAGCTGACGCACATGCGGGACAAGACGACCTCGACGCGCACCTTCCGCACCCTGCTGCGCGAAATCTCGCTGCTCATGGGCTACGAGATCACCCGCAACCTGCCGCTGGAGACCCGGCGCATCGACACGCCCATGGTGGCCATGGACGCGCCCGTCATCCAGGGCAAGAAAGTCGCCATCGTGCCGATCCTGCGGGCCGGCAACGGCATGGCAGACGGATTGATGGAGCTGATGCCCGGTGCGCGCGTCGGCCACATCGGCCTGGTGCGCGATCCCGTCACCCACACGCCCAGCGAATACCTGGTCAAGCTGCCGGAAGCCGGCGGCCGCACCTTCATCCTGGTCGACCCCATGCTGGCGACGGGCCACTCGGCGGTGCACGCGGTCGACGTACTGAACCGCCACGGCGTCACAGACGACCAGATCCTGTTCGAGGCCCTGGTGGCAGCACCCGAAGGCATGCGCACCTTCAACGAGAAGCACCCGAATGTGCAGGTCTACGTCGCCTCGCTGGACGAGCGCCTGGACGACCACGCCTACATCGTTCCCGGCCTCGGCGACGCCGGCGACCGCCTGTTTGGCACTAAATAAGACTTCAGGCGCCACTGGGGCTCACGCGGCTGACCGGCGCGCGGCCCCACTGTGTGCTTCGCACACGCCTACGGCTCCGGGACCCCGTTCGCCCATTTCCAGTCGAAATGGGCTCTGGTTCTTCATTTTTGAGGGGGAACAGGCATGAGCGCGGACATCTACCCGCACCTCAAGGCGTCCTGCGCCGATGCGTGGGAGGCCTACATCCACCACGCCTTCTGCCGGCAGCTGGCCAACGGCTCGCTGCCGGAGGACTGCTTCAGGCACTACCTGACGCAGGACTACCTGTTCCTCATCCACTTCAGCCGCGCCTGGGCGCTGGCCGTCGCCAAGGCAGAGCACCTGGACGAGATGCGCCACGCGGTCACCGTCACCGACGCGCTGCTCAACCATGAAATGGCGCTGCACGTGAAGTACTGCGCCGAATGGGGCCTGACGGAAGACCAGATGGCCGAGGTGGCTGAAGACCCCGCCAACATCGCCTACACCCGTTACGTGCTGGATCGCGGCCACTCGGGCGACCTGCTGGACCTGCTGGTGGCGCTCGCCCCCTGCGTCATCGGCTATGCGGAGATCGGCGCCTGGATGGTCAAGCACCCCGACACCAGGATCGAGGGCAACCCCTACCGCGCCTGGATCGAGATGTACTCCGACGCCGAATACCAGGAGGTCGCGGCCGGCGCGCGCGGGCTGATCGAAAAGGTCGCCGAACGCCGCATCGGGGCGGAACCCATCGCCAGCGGGCGCTGGAACACCCTGCGCCAGACCTTCGAAACCGCCACACGCCTGGAAATCGGCTTCTGGGACATGGGCCTCGCGCCGGCGCGCGGCTGATCCCGCCTCTCCCTTCCACCACAGACGGACCTTCCGACATGACCGGTGCCGCCACCCCCGAGGATCACTGGCGCGGAGCCGTGGTCTACCAGGTCTACCCGCGTTCGTTCCGCGACGGGTCGGGGGACGGCATCGGCGACCTGCCGGGCATCATCGAGAAGCTGCCCTACATCGCCTCGCTCGGCGTCGACGCGGTCTGGATATCGCCCTTCTTCGCCTCCCCCATGCACGATTTCGGCTACGACGTCAGCGACTACCGCGCCGTGGAACCCATGTTCGGCACGCTGGCCGATGCCGACCGGCTGGTGGCGGAGGCGCACCGGCTTGGGCTGAAGGTCCTCATCGACTTCGTGCTGGCGCATACCAGCGACGAGCACCCGTGGTTCAAGGACAGCCGCGTCTCGCGCGAGGGCGCCCACGCCGACTGGTACATCTGGGCCGATCCCAAGCCCGACGGCAGCCCGCCCAACAACTGGCTGTCGGTCTTCGGCGGCGGTGCCTGGGGGTGGGAGCCGCGGCGGCGGCAGTACTACCTGCACCATTTCCTCAGCACCCAGCCCAAGCTGAACCTGCGGCACGAGCCGGTGGTCAACGCGCTGGAGGAGATCGCCGCGTGGTGGCTGGACCGGGGCGTGGACGGCTTCCGCCTGGACGCCGTCGATTTCATGGTCAGCGACCCGGCCATGCCCGACAACCCGCCGCACCCGACGCGCCGCATCGCGCTGCGCCCCTACAACATGCAGCTGCACGAGAACGACCTCGCCCACCCCGAAACGGTGGACGTGCTCATGCGCCTGCGTCGGGTGATGGACGACTACCCCGACACCTTCGCCATCGCGGAAGTCGGCAGCGAGCCCGCGAAGATGACCCCACTGGAGCGCGCCGAGTACTACACCGCGCAAACCCACGATCCACGCATCCACATGGCCTACACGCTCGGCCTGATGAAGGGGCCCGGCACGGCGACGGCGATTCGAGACGCCATCGAGCACGTGGAGACGCACATCAATTCCGGCTGGCTGTGCTGGGCGTTCTCCAACCATGACGTCGAGCGCGTGGTCAGCCGCTGGGGCGACGGGTCGCCGGCGTCTGCCAAGCTGTTCAACGCCCTGCTGCTTTCCTTGCGCGGAGCGGTCTGCGTCTACCAGGGCGAGGAACTGGGCCTGACGGAGGCCGAGGTGCCGCAGGACCGCCTGCGCGACCCATACGGCATCACCTACTATCCGCACTTCAAGGGCCGCGACGGCAGCCGCACGCCCATGCCCTGGACCGCCGAGCCCCCCGCCGGCGGCTTCAGCGACTCGGGCGAGGCGGACCTCTGGCTGCCGCTGCCGCCGGAGCACCTGGAGCGCTGCGTCGCCCGGCAGGAAGCCGATCCCGAGTCCGTCCTGGCCCACTGGCGGCGGTTCATCGACTGGCGCCGCACGCAGGACCCGCTGCGCTTCGGCGCGCTGACCATGCTGCCCGCCGGGGACCCGGTGCTCGCCTTCGAGAGGGAGCACGACGGCGCCCGACTCGTCTGCGCGTTCAACCTTGGCGCGGAGCCGGCGACGGTCGCCGTGCCTGCCGGCTCCACGGCCGCGGAAGGCCACGGCTGGACCGCCACGGCCCCGGACGCGGACGGCGTCGTGCGGCTGGATGGCTGGGGCGCCTGGTTCGGCACGCGCTGACATTTCCGCACAGGCGGATGGCCCCAAGGGCGCGGACGTATTACAGTTCAGGGTGCCGAAGGGGTAAGGGCTGGTATTATGCCGAGTGGGGAGGATCGCCGTGGGCCAAAGGACCGTCATCCGCACGCGCCGCCGCCGCCGTTGGAAGACGGCGGTGCCGCGACGGGCGGCGGCGGGGCTGGTGATCCTGGCCCTGGCGGTGCTTTTTCCGCCGCGCGCCGACGCCCGCGACCTGGTGGTACAGAGCGCCTTCCCGTCGGGGATGGCCGCCTTCTCGGAAAGTGAAAGGCGCATCTCCGAGGGCGTCGAGTCGCTTACTGGCGGCAGCCTGACCCTCCGCTTTGTGGGGGCCGGTGGCATCGTCGAACCGCAGCACCTGCTGGAAGCCGTGCGCGAGGGCGCCGTTCCCGTCGGCTTCGACTGGATGGGCTATCACGCCGATCGCGTTCCCCTTGGCGGGCTTGTCGGCTCCATGCCGTTCGGCCCCACGCCCCGCGAGTTGTCGGGCTGGCTATATGCCGGCGGCGGCCTTTCCCTGCTTGAAAGGGGTTACGCACGCCTGGGCATCGTCGTCCTGCCGTGCGACATGCTCCCCTCCGCCGCCGGCGGGTGGTTCAAGACCGAGATCCGGTCGGTGGAGGACTTCAAGGGCCTGCGCATCAGGATCGCAGGCCTCGGCGCAGAGGTTCTGGAGCGCCTGGGCAGCGAATCCTCGCAGGAACCTGTGGCCCAGATCTACAACGCGCTGGAGGAAGGCCGCCTCGACGCGGTGGAATTCGCAGCCCCCCTGGTCGACCAGAGCTTCGGCTTCCATCATTTCACGAAGTACTATTATTTTCCCGGCTGGCATCAGCCGGCGAGCCTGAACATCCTGCTGGTCAATCGCGACGTCTGGGACAGCCTGAAGGAAGGCGAGCGGGCCGCCCTGCGCAAGACCTGCCGCGAGAATGTCCTGCTCGGGCTGGCTGAAGGCGTTGCGCGACAAACAGAGGCTGTGGACGCCGCCGTCGCGCGGGGCATAGAGGTGCGCCGTTTTCCCGACCCCGTCCTGGCCCGCCTCCGTGCCGTATCCCGCGAGGTGGTGGCAGAAGCCGCCTCCCGTGATCCACTTGCAGCCGACGCGCTGGCATCTCTCAGCGAATACGTCGAGCAGGCGCGCCGCTGGAGCGCCCTGCAGGCGTTGCCACGCTAGACGCGGGAGCCGGTACGATGTCGCGGACCGCACGCTACTTCCGCCGCACCGGCCGCCAGCCCGGCTCCTTTCTGGTCATCGGGCTGGCGCTGACGCTGTTGATCTGGCTGATGGGCGCCGGCTTCGCCTGGCATTCCCGCGCAACAGAGGAAGATCGCGCCCGCGACATGGCTCGCGGCGTCGCCGAAACGCTGGCGTTCAACGCCGCCGCCACCCTGGGAAACATCGACGCCGCCCTGCGCGAACTCTCGCAGGAATTCGGCGACAACTGGTCGCGCTACACCTTCGAGCGTTTCCGCGCCACGGCCCTGCTGCGCACGGGCCTCAGCGGCGTGCCCGCGGTGCGGGATGCGATCGTGCTGGACGCCCAGGGCGACGTCCTGCACCGCCACGACCGGCCGGAACCGGTGGACATGGCGCTCGCCGAGTGGACAGCCTTCGCCGCGCACGCCGCGGAAACCGACGACATCCTGCGCCTGTCGCTGCGGCCTGGGGCGGACGAGCCGCTCACGGCCAGCCGACGCATCACCGGCCCGGACGGGCGGTTCATGGGCGTGGTGCTGATGACGCTCGACCGCGCCGTCCTGCAGCGCGAAATGCATGCGGGGCGGCTGTGGGACGGCGCGGTAGTCGGTCTGCACGCGGCCGACGGTGCGGTGCTTGCGCAGACGTCCGATGTCTTGCCCCCGGACGCGCGCATGCCCGAGACCATCGCCCAGGCGCTGACGGGCGCCCAGGGTCCCGGCTCCGCCGCGCTCGACGGGTCGGACGCCAGCGACGGCAGCGACCACATCGTCGCCTTCGACCGCGTCGGCACCCTGCCGCTCGCCGTCGGCATCGCCGTTCCCAAGGCCGAGGCGCTGGCCCGGTGGCGCGAGGATACCACCCGCTACTTCCTCCTGCTGGTGACGCTGACCATTGTGCTGGTGGTGACGGGCCTGTCGCTGCGCCGGGCCGTGCGCGCGCTGTCAGAGAACCAGCGCAAGGTGATCGAGAACGAGCGCCGCTTCCGCTCCATCTTCAGCAACGCCGGCGCCGGCATCGCCCTGGTGGACGACCACGGCAAGGTGGCCGAGATCAACGAGGAATTCGCCCGCATCCTTCACCGCGACCGCGGCGACCTCATCGGCCGCGACCTGCTGGAGCTGAGCCACCCGGACGACCTGGAAAGCAGCGCCGAGCAGGCGTGGACCGTGCGCCGGGGCGAGGCGCTGTCGGCACAGTACGAAAAGCGCTTCCTGCTGCCCGGCGGTGGAACGGTCTGGGTCGAAGTGACCCTCAGCCCGCAGCTGGACGTGGCCAGCCGCGACCTGGCGCCCGTCCGGCCGCGCGGCAGCGTCGTGGTGGCGCGCGACATCACGTCCCGCCGGGCGGCGCGGGAGGTGATCCAGGAAAAGACCCGGGCGCTGGAGCGCTCCAACGTGGAACTGGAGGAATTCGCCTACGTCGCCTCCCACGACCTGCAGGAACCGCTGCGCACGGTGGCGAGCTACCTGCAACTCCTTCAGCGGCGCCACGGAGACAAGCTGGACGGCGACGCGCGCGACTACATCCGCTATGCGGTCGACGGCGCGCACCGCATGTCCGGGCTCATCCAGGACCTGTTGCAGTATTCCCGCGTCGGCCGCATGGGGCGTCCGCTGGCGCCACTGCCGCTGGAGCGCCCGCTGACGTCGGCGGTGCACGGGCTGGCAAGCGCCATCGCCGAGAACGCGGCGACCGTGTCGCTGCCCGACGACCCGCCGGTGATCCTGGGCGACGAGCCCGAAGTCACGCGCCTGTTCCAGAACATGATCGGCAACGCGATCAAATACCGGCACCCCGACCGGCCGCCCGAAGTGCACGTCACCTTCGCCGAGGACGACGGCGAATGGGTCATCGCGGTCGCCGACAACGGTATCGGCATCGAGCGCCGCTACTTCGAAAAGGTCTTCAAGATCTTCCAGCGCCTGCACGGCCGCGACGAGTACGACGGGACGGGCGTCGGGCTGTCCATCTGCAAGAAGATCGCCGAACGCCACGGCGGCCGCATCTGGGTCACCAGCACGCCCGGCGAAGGCTCGGTGTTCCGTGTCGCCCTGCCAAAACTGACGGCGGACACGGCGCAGGACCGGCGGGACGCGGCTGTCGCGTGACAAGCGCCCGTCGCTGCAGCCTCAGCGCATCCACATGTCGGCGCCCATGGCGTTGCGGGCCACCTGCACGTCGGCCGGATCGGCATAGCTGGAGTCCACGACGCGGGCAAAGAATTCGTCGCGGCAGGTGATTGCGTCCGCGCCCGCCGCCGCCCAGCACTCCAGCGCCTCCTCGGCGGGGCGGAGAGCGCGGGCGGGCGTGCCGTTCTGCTTCAGCGACTCCAGCAGGTCGCGGGCGTCGGCCAGTTCGCCCAGCCACTCCTGGGGCAGCGTCTCCTGGGGCGAGGCGGCCGACGCGGGCGCCGAAAGGCCGATGACAGCAGTCACGGCGGCGGCGGCGAAAGTCGTGGCGAGGCGGATCATGATTTCCTCCTGATCATCCGTGCCTGGTCCATTACAAAAACAATGGCCGAGGACTTGGGCAGGAGGCAGGACGAAACCGTGTCAATTGTCGGGCATCTTGAGCGTCTGTCAGCCGAGAGCCCGCTCCACGTCGCGGATCAGGTCGCCGGCATCCTCCAGCCCCACCGACAGGCGCAGCAGGCCCGGCGTCAGGCCCTGGGCCGCCTTCTCCTCGTCCGGCAGAGAGGCATGGGTGGTGGTGGCGGGATGACAGGCGAGGCTTTTTGCGTCGCCCAGGTTGTTGCTGATGTCGATCAGCCTGAGCGCGTTGAGGAAGGCAAACGCCGCGTCCTTGCCGCCCTCCAGCTCCACGGCGACGATGCTGCCGCCGGCCTTCATCTGGCGCATGGCGGTGTCGTGCTGCGGATGGCTGGCAAGGCCGGGGTACAACACCCGCGCCACGCCCATGCCCACCCGCGTCTCCAGGAAGCGCGCCAGGTCCAGCGCGTTGGCGCAGTGGCGGTCGACCCGCAGGTCCAGCGTCTCCAGCCCCTTCGCCAGAACCCAGGCGTTGAAGGGGCTCAGGCACGGGCCCGTGTGGCGCAGGAACAGGGCCAGCCGGTCGGTAAACCATTCCTCGTCGTCAGTCAGCACCGCGCCGCCCAGACATCGGCCCTGGCCGTCGATGTGCTTGGTTGCGGAGTAGATCACCACGTCGGCGCCCAGCGTCAGGGGCCGCTGCAGGATGGGCGTGGCGAAGACGTTGTCGACCATCACCTTGGCGCCGGCGGCGTGCGCCAGGTCGCAGACGCGGGGAAGGTCGATGATCTCCAGCGTCGGGTTGGACGGCGTCTCGATGAACACCGCCGTGGTCGGCTTGGACAGCGCGCCCTCCCACGCCGCGAGGTCGGGGCCATGGACGAATTCCACCTCGACGCCCCAGGTGGGCAGGATCTCCGCGATGATGTGGCGGCACGAGCCGAACAGGGCGCGGCTGGCGACCACGCGGTCGCCCGCCTGCACCGTGCAGGCCAGTGCGGCGAAGACCGCCGCCATGCCCGACGATGTGGCACGGCAGTATTTCGCCCCCTCCACCAGGGCCAGGCGGGTCTCGAACACCTCGATGGTGGGGTTGCGGAAGCGGGAGTAGACGTACCGGTCGGCCTCGCCGTTGAAGCTGGCCTCTGCTTCCTCCGCCGAGCCGTAGACGAAGCCGGAGTTCAGGTACAGCGCTTCCGACGTCTCACTGAAGGCCGAGCGCGTCATTCCGCCGCGCACCATGCGCGTGCGGGGCGCCCAATCGTCGGCCGAAGGCGCGGCGGGCAGATCGATGGCGGGAAAGCGCGGGGTGGCGTCGTCGGCCATGGCGGGGGTGCCTCCTGAAACACAAAAAAGCCCCGACCGGTTTGCGTGGCGGTCAGGGCTGCGTCTCGGCGGCCTCGACCTTTTAGCGGTTTGTTTTACGTGGCCGCAAGCCGGTCGCCCAAATCACCACGTCCACTTTCCGTAACGGAAACCGGGACCTGCGTCAACCGCTCGCTTGACGACCCTGTGCGGACGCCCCACATGCGGGCGCCTGACCCGGCGTTGCGTGTTGCCGTTGGGTTCCCCGCGCTGTACCCTGCGCCGCACTCTGTGAAGCGGGCGCCGGACCACCTTCGGCGCGGGAGACGGGAGCGAGAAGACGGTGAAGTACGTGAGCACCCGGGGCGAGGCTCCGGCTCTTTCCTTCGACGACGTGCTGCTGACGGGCCTGGCCCGCGACGGCGGGCTGTACGTGCCCGAGTCCTGGCCGCACTTCTCCTCCGACGAAATCCGCGCCCTTCGCGGCCTGTCCTACCCGGACCTGGCGGTCGCCGTCATGCGCCCCTTCGTGGAAGGCTGCCTGACGGACGAGGAACTGACCGACCTCGCCACCCGCTCCTACGCGCCGTTCGAGCACAAGGCGATCGCGCCGCTGAAACAGCTCGGCCCCGACCGCTGGATGATGGAGCTGTTCCACGGCCCCACGCTGGCCTTCAAGGACTATGCGCTGCAGTTCGTCGGAAACGCCTTCGAGCATGTGCTGAAGAAGCACGGCAAGCGCATCACCATCGTCGGCGCCACCTCGGGCGACACGGGCTCGGCGGCCATCGAGGCGACGCGCGACCGCGACAACATCGACATCTTCATCCTGCACCCCAAGGGCCGCGTGTCCGAGGTGCAGCGACGCCAGATGACGACGGTGACCTCGGCCAACGTCCACAACGTCGCCCTGGAAGGCACCTTCGACGACTGCCAGGATACGGTGAAGGCCCTGTTCGCCGATAGCGCCTTCCGCGACGAGATGGGGCTGAGTGCGGTCAACAGCATCAACTGGGCGCGCATCATGGCCCAGGTAGTCTACTATTTCTGGGCCGGGCTGGCCCTGGGCGCGCCGGATCGCGCCGTGTCCTTCGCCGTGCCGACGGGCAACTTCGGCAACGTATTTGCCGGCTACGTCGCCCGCCGCATGGGCCTGCCGGTTGAGAAGTTCGTGGTGGGGTCCAACCGCAACGACATTCTGACGCGGTTCTTCGAGACCGGGTCCATGACCATGGAAGGCGTGGTGCCGACCATCAGCCCATCCATGGACATCCAGGTGTCGTCCAACTTCGAGCGCCTGCTGTTCGACGCCACCGAGCGCGACGGCCAGGCCGTGAAGAACCTGATGAGCGGCTTCCGCCAGTCGGGCAGTTTCACCCTGGACGACGAGCCGCTTGCGGAAATCCGCAACCTGTTCTCGGGCCTGCGCCTGGACGACGAGCAGACGTCGAAGGTCATCGCCGACACCTACCGGCAGACCGGCGAGTTGGTGGACCCGCATTCGGCCATCGCGCTCGCGGCGGCGGACGCGCAGGGCCTGCCTGCCGGCGTGCCGGTGGTGGCGCTGGCGACCGCGCACCCCGCCAAGTTCCCCGACGCGGTGGAAGCGGCCAGCGGCATCCGCCCCGGCCTGCCTGAGCGCCTGGCCGACCTGCTGGAGCGGCCGGAGCGGTTCGACGTGGTGGAGAATGACGTCGCAGCCGTGCGCACCCATATCAAGAAGACCCTGCTGGTTTCCTGACAGCTTCACGAGGACCCTGAATGAGCATTGCCGTCACCACCCTGCCCAACGGCCTTCGCGTCTGCACCGACCGCGTGGACACCGTGGAGACCGTCAGCCTGGGTGCCTGGGTGGACGTCGGAACCCGCCACGAACCGGCGGAGATCAACGGCATCTCCCACCTTCTGGAGCACATGGCCTTCAAGGGGACGGAGACGCGCTCGGCCATCCGCATCGCCGAGGAGATCGAGGCCGTCGGCGGCATGCTGAACGCCTACACCAGCCGCGAGCACACGGCCTATTACGCCAAGGTGCTGAAGGACGACACGGAACTGGCGACGGACATCATCGCCGACATCCTCCAGAACTCTACCTTCGACGCCGAGGAACTGGCACGCGAACAGGCCGTGGTGGTGCAGGAGATCAACCAGGCCGAGGACACGCCCGACGACATCATCTTCGACCACTGGCAGGCCGCCGCCTATCCGGGGCAGGCGCTGGGGCGGCCCGTGCTGGGGACGGAAGAGATCGTGCGGTCCATGACCCGCGACACCCTGTTCGACTTCATGCGCGACCGCTACACCGCGCCGCACACGGTGCTGACGGCCTCGGGCAACATCGAGCACGACGCCTTCGTCGAGATGGTGGAACGGCGCTTCGGCGCCCTGCCCGCCCACTCCGGCCGCACGGAAGAGGACGCCACCTACGTCGGCGGCGAATTCCGCGAGGACCGCGACCTGGAGCAGGTGCACGTGGTGCTGGGCTTCGACGGCGTGAAGTACGACGATCCCGACGTCTATGCCATCCAGGTGCTCAGCCAGTTGATGGGCGGCGGCATGTCGTCGCGGCTGTTCCAGGAAATCCGCGAGAAGCGCGGGCTTGTCTACGCCATCTACAGCTTTGCGTGGTCGTTCCGCGACTCCGGCCTGTTCGGCATCTACGCCGGCACCGGCGAGGACGAGGTCGCGGAACTGGTGCCGGTCATGGCCGACGAACTGCTGAAAGCGGGCCGCGCCATCACCGCCGACGAACTGGCCCGCGCCCGCGCCCAGATCAAGGCGGGGCTGTTGATGGGCATGGAAAGCACCACCAACCGCTGCGAACAGCTGGCCCGCCAGATGCTGGCCTACGGCCGCCCCATCTCCATGGAGGAAATGGTGGAGAAGGTGGAAGCGGTGACGGTCGACGACATGACCCGCCTGGCCCGCCGCCTGGTGGAAACGCCCATGACGCTGGCCTCGCTGGGCCCGCTGGACCGGATGGAAACGCTGGACAAGGTGCGCGGCCGGCTGGCGGCTTGAGGGAGCCTCGCCCGCATGCAGAGCTATGGGAAGGGCGGCCGCCACCGACAGCTGAATGCGACACCTGCCCTCTGTGTTCGCCGGCTCCAATGGCAGGCGCCTGTGGGCTTACACGCAGTACCGGTTAGCCCGTCCTGCTGATGCAGATCGCGCCGTAGGGATTCGCAATCTTCTTCAAGAGGGCCCGAGTTGCAGTGGCCCGAGCGCCTTAGGCCGGGCTACGCATGCCCCGCCGTATCGCTCAGGCGGCTCATGTCGATGCCCATGAGCTTCATGGCCGTGTTCCACTTGGCCTCGTTGTCCTCTCCGAACAGAAGCTTTTCGTCCGGCGGGCAGATCAGCCAGGCGTTTTCCTTCAGTTCCTCGTCCAGCTGGCCCGAGCCCCAGCCGGCATAGCCCAGGACCATCAGGCGGCGGCGCGGGCCGCTGCCCTTGGCGATGTCCTTCAGCACGTCCGCCGTGGCGGTCAGCGAGATGTTGCTGTCCACCGGCAGCGTACCCTCGTCGCGGTAGTCGGCCGTATGCAGCACGAATCCGCGCGCCGCCTCCACCGGACCGCCGAAGTGGACACGGATGGACTGGGTGCCCACGCCCGGCTCGATGTCCATCTGCTCCAGGATATCGTCGAAGGAAAGCTGGTCGATGGTGCGGTTGACCACCAGACCCATGGCCCCTTCCGACGTGTGGGCGCAGACGTACACGACGGTGCGGCTGAAGTTGGTGTCCTGCATGGCCGGCATCGCCACCAGGCATTTGCCGACAAGATATCCGGACTCGGAAAGCGTCTTGGTCATGACACACCACTTATGCCGAACGGGCGCGCGGAGCAAGGTCGGCGAGGCCGTTTCCGCACTTCCATGCCCTGATAGTCTATCACGAGGGCGCGAGGGCCTCACCACCCCATCGGAATCGGCTTGTCCTTCCAGGGGGGCAAGCCATATCCTGGTCCAGTCCGTTTTGCCGCTTCCGGAACAAGAGGGGTCCGCCGTCCCGTGTCCGCCGTCCTGGTCCATCCCGTCCGCCTGCTGTCGCTCCTGCTGCTCGCCCTGCTGGCGGTCCTGACCGCCGCGCCGGCGACGGCGCAGTGGGCGGAGCTGAGTTCCTCCGCCTGGGTTGAAACGCCCGAGGCGGACATCCGGCTGATTTCCAAGGTGGGCGCAACGGGCGGGCGCGAGGAGATCACGCTCGGCCTGCACTTCGACCTGAAGGACGACTGGAAGGTCTACTGGCGCGACGCCGGCGACGCCGGTTACCCGCCCGAGATCGACTGGAGCGGGTCGGAAAACATCGCGGCGACGGAAATGCGCTACCCGGCCCCGCACCGGTTCAGCGTGCTGGGCATCCAGTCCGCCGGCTACAAGGACGAGGTGATCTACCCCATCACGGTGCGCCTCGCAGAGCCCGGCAAGCCGGTGACGGCCAGGGCCGCCCTCGACTATCTCATCTGTTCCGACATCTGCGTGCCCGGCTCGGCAGAGCTGACGCTCGCCGTCGCCGGCGGCCCCGGCGGCCCCAGCCAGTTCGCCCACGCCATTGAAAGCTGGGAGGCCCGCGTGCCCGGCGACGGCGCGGGCCACGGCCTGTCGCTGGCCGAGGCAGTGGTGGAGACCGGCGGCGAGCAGGCCGTGCTGCGCGCCATCGTCACCGCCGATCCGCCGCTCTCCGGCGACCCGGACATCTTCGTCGAGGGCCCGGAGGATCTGCGGGTCGGCCCGCCCGAGGTGACGCTGAAGGACGGCGGGGCCACCGCCATCCTGCGCGCACCCATCCGCGAGGGCGGCCTGCCCGATGCCGAGCCCGTCAGCCTGACCATCGTCCAGGGCGACCGCGGCATGACGGTGCCCGCCACGCCGCAGCCGGTGGCACCGGAGGGCATCGACTGGACGGTGTTCGCCACCATGCTCGGCCTCGCGCTGGTCGGCGGGCTGATCCTCAACGTCATGCCCTGCGTGCTGCCGGTTCTCAGCCTGAAGGTCATGGGCGTCGCCCAGCTGGGCGGGGCGGAGCGGCGCACGGTGCGCCTGTCGTTCCTGGCGGCGGCGGCGGGCATCGTCGCCACCTTCCTGGTGCTCGCGGGCTTGGCCGCCGGTCTCAAGGGCCTGGGCGTGGCGGTGGGCTGGGGCATCCAGTTCCAGCAGCCGCTGTTCCTCATCGCCATGGTCGTGCTGCTGAGCCTGTTCGCCGCCAACCTGTTCGGCTTTTTCGAGGTCCGCCTGCCCGGCGCCGTCTCCGACATGAGCGCCGGCCACGGCAAACCGCACTCCCTGGCCGGGCACTTCGGCTCCGGCGTTTTCGCCACCCTGCTGGCGACGCCCTGCACGGCGCCGTTCCTGGGAACCGCCGTCGGTTTCGCGCTGGCCGCCGGGCCGCTGGAGATCGTCGCCGTCTTCGCCGCGCTGGGGCTCGGCATGGCCGCGCCCTACCTGACGCTTGCCGCCGCTCCCGGATTCGCCCGCAGGCTGCCCAGGCCCGGTCGCTGGATGCTGACGGTGAAGAAGGTGCTGGGCGTGGCGCTGGCCGCCACCGCCGCCTGGCTGATCTGGGTGCTGTCGGCGCAGATCGGCGATGCCGGTGCGCTGGTGGTCGCGGCCCTGATGATCGCCGCCGTCGCCGTGCTGGGCGCCAAGGCCCTGCTCAAGCGGCCGCGCGGCGTGGTGGCCTCGTCGCTGGTGGCGGGGCTGGCCGCCGCCGCCTTCGCCGCACCCTATTACGCGCCGGTGGAGATGGCCGCGCCGGGCAAGGCCGCCGCCACCGACTGGCAGCCCTTCGACCGAGCGGCCATTCCCGATCTGGTCGCGGCCGGCAACATCGTGTTCGTCGACGTTACCGCCGACTGGTGTGTCACCTGCCTTGTGAACAAGGAAGCCGTGATCGAGCGCGGGGCGGTGGCCGAGGCGCTGAAACAGGCGGGCGTGGTGCCCATGCAGGCGGACTGGACAAACCCGGACGACACCATCTCGCGCTACCTGAACAGCTTCGGGCGCTACGGCATCCCCTTCAACGCGGTCTACGGCCCCGGGGTGCCCGAAGGCATCCCCCTGCCCGAGCTGCTGACCGAAGGCGCGGTGATGGAGGCGCTGGACAAGGCCCGCGCACCCGCCAGCGGCTGACGCTTGAACCCGATGCCGCCGCCGACCATGTAGGGGTCCCATTCCTTTTCACGGACAGGATTTCCCCACATGACCATTTCCGTCGGCGACAGCCTTCCCGCCATGGACCTGAAGCTCGGCGGTCCCGAGGGACCCGAGCCGGTGAACACCGGCGACCTGTTCAAGGGCCGCACCGTCGCCCTGTTCAGCGTGCCGGGCGCCTTCACGCCCACCTGCTCGGCCCGCCACCTGCCGGGCTTCGTGGAGAAGGCCGAAGAGCTGAAGGCCAAGGGGGTCGACGAGATCGTGTGCCTCGCCGTCAACGACCCCTTCGTCATGACGGCCTGGGCCGACTCCAACCACGCCACGGGCAAAATCACCATGCTGGCCGACGGCAACGGCGATTTCACCCGCGCCCTCGGCCTCACACAGGACGCCAAGGCCAATGCCATGGGCGAGCGCGGCCAGCGGTTCGCCCTGATCGCCCGGGACGGCAAGGTGACCGAGCTGTTCGTCGAGGAACCGAAGCAGTTCAACGTCTCCAGCGCCGACAACGTCCTGGCGCACCTCTAGGCTGAGCGCGAGGGGCCTCCCGTCCGTTGAACGGACAGGAGAGCCGTGCACGGAAGAGGGAGGCCCCATGCGACGCCTGATCGCCCCCGCCGCCGCCTGCGCCCTCGCGCTTGGGATGGCGGCCTGCGAGAACACCATTGAGGACGATTTCGGCGCCCGCCCGGGCGCCAACTACGACACCGAGTTCGGCGTTCCGGCGCCGACCCCCGTCCCGGACGAGCCGGACGTGCTGGATCAGGATTCGCCGGATTACGAGCCGTTGGCCCTGCCGGAGGGTGATCGCTGAGGTTGCCAAGGACGCGCGGCCGGGATACTCCGGTGGCACCACGACGGAAGGAGTTCCCGATGCTGCTGCGACCCTTGATCCTGGCCGGTGCGATGCTCAGCGCCCTGTCGGCCTGCACGCTCTATGATCCGCAGGGCCGGCCGCCGCCGGGAGCCGGGTTCGATACCGAAAGCGGCTTCGGCGCCTCGGCGCGCGGCGGCTACGTGGTGCCCAGCGTGCGCGACACCGACTCGCGCCTGTTCAGCGGCTTCGGCGGCGAGGCGGCGCCGGCGGAAAACCTGTCGCCGATCCAGCGCGCCGCCCTGGCCGACGGCTGCCGCACCCTGTTCGAGGGCGACGCCCAGGCGGTCAGCGAATGCAAGGCCGGGCAGCTTGGCCGCGAGGAAGCCCTGGCCGAGGGCTGCCGCCAGCGCTACGCCACCAATGCCGAAGCGATGCGCGCCTGCATGCCGTAAGGGACGCAGGAACGGAAAGGGGCGCTCTCCTCGTGGAAAGCGCCCCTTTTGTTCACGCCCCAGCGCGGATTACCGCGCGTAGGGATTCTTCGGCTTGCGGAAGTGCATGCGGATCGGCACACCGTCCATGCCGAAGTCGTCGCGCAGGCCGTTGACCAGATACCGCACGTAGCTTTCCGGCAGGTCCTCGGGCAGCGAGCACGAGACCGCGAAGGTCGGGGGCCGCGCCTTGGCCTGGGTCATGTAGCGCAGCTTGATGCGGCGCTTGGTCTTGCCCAGCGGCGGCGGATGCTGCGACAGCGTGTACTCCAGCCAGCGGTTCAGGGCTGCCGTGGAGATGCGCGTGTTCCACACCTTGTGAATGTCCAGAACCGCCTGCATCAGGCGGTCCAGCCCGTTGCCCTTCAGCGCCGACAGGGTGATGAAGGGAATGCCGCGCACCTGCGGCAGGCTGGTTTGCAGACGGTCGCGCATGCGCTGCATGGTCGCGCCCTTGTCCTCGGCGGCGTCCCACTTGTTGATGCCGATGACCAGCGCGCGGCCTTCCTCCACCACCATGCGGGCGATGGTCAGGTCCTGCTTGTCCATGACCATGTTGGCGTCCAGCATCAGGATCACCACCTCGGCCATGCGGATGTTGTTGAGCGTTTCCGACACCGACAGCCGCTCCAGGCTGTCGGAGATGCGCGCCTTGCGCCTCATGCCGGCCGTGTCGATGAGGCGCAGCTTGCGGTCGCGGAAGGTCCAGTCGACGGCGATGGAATCGCGCGTCACCCCCGCTTCCGGTCCCGTCAGCAGCCGTTCCTCGCCGATGAGCGCGTTGACCAGGGTCGACTTGCCCGTGTTGGGCCGCCCGACGATGGCCAGCCGCAACGGCTTTTCGGTGTCCTCCTCCGTGGTGACGGCCGGCGCGTCCGGGTCCTCGTCGGCGGCCAGCGTCTCGTCGTCCGAAAGGTCGACGGCGTCGAACACGTCCTCGTCCATTTCCGCCGCCGCGGCCTCGTCATGGGCGGCGGTGCGGGCGAAGGGCTGCAGGGCCTCGAACAGGTCGCCCATGCCGGTGCCGTGCTCGGCGGACACACCGATGGGCTCGCCCAGGCCCAGGGAATAGGCCTCAAGCAACCCGGGCTCCCCGGCCTTGCCCTCGCACTTGTTGGCGACCACCAGCACCGGCGTCGACTGCTTGCGCAGGACGTTGGCGAAGTGTTCGTCGGCGGGCGTCAGGCCGACCCGCGCGTCGATCAGCAGCAGGCAGACGTCCGCCTGGTCCAGCGCGCCCAGCGTCATGGCCGACATGCGGCCGGCCAGGCTTTCCGGATCGGCCTCTTCCAGGCCGGCGGTGTCGATGACGCGGAACTCAAGCCCGGCCAGCTGCGCGCGGCCTTCCTTGCGGTCGCGCGTCACCCCCGGAAAGTCGTGCACGATGGCCTCGCGCCGGCCGACCAGGCGATTGAACAGGGTACTCTTGCCGACGTTGGGTCGGCCGATGATGGCGACGGTAAAACTCATTGTCCTTCAACGCGCTTTTCGCGCGGTCAGCGGTACGCCACCAGGTCGGCGTCATTGGTCAGGAAGATCAGCGTGTCCTGGGCCACGATGGGGGCGAGGGTGATGCCGTCCGGCAGGTCGGTGCGGCCGAGCACCTTGCCCGTATAGGGGCTGACGCTCATGGCCTCGCCGTGGCTGCCGGCGATGATCAGCCGGTCCGACGCCAGCACGGGGCCGGACCACAGGATGCGGCCGGTGCGGTCGTCGGGGTCTTCCCACCGCGGCAGGGGCGTGACCCACAGCACGCGGCCGGTGCGGGCGTCGACGGCGGCCAGATCGGCATCCAGGCTCAGGGCGTAGAGCACGCCGCCGGCGGCCCAGGGCTGCTCGATGCCGGCCAGGGGGATATCCCACACGCGCTGGCCGGTGCGCATGTCGATGGCGGTCATCAGGCCGGAGGCGCTGACGACGTAGACCCGGCCCGAATCGATGACCGGACGGGCGTTGATGTCGGCCAGGTTGGCCGTGGCGTCGACCGGGCGCGGGGCCACGATGCTGTCCGACCACAGCGGCCGTCCGGTGTGCACCGTCAGCGCCATCAGCTCGCCCGAGCGCATGGGCGCGACCACCGTCCCGGCATCCACCGCCGGCGCGGCGCCGCCCAGAAGGCCGGTCGCTTCGGCGACGCCCGGCTGGCTCCAAAGGGTGCGGCCGTCCGAGGCCGCCAGGGCCAGAACGGTGTTGTCGATGGTCACCACGAAGACGCGGCCGCCGTCGACGGTCGGCGCGGCGCGCATGGGCGCGCTGACCGTGGTGCGCCAGGCTTCCGCCCCGGTGCCGGCGTCCAGCGCCACCACCTGCGCCAGGCCGGTGGCGGCGAAGATGCGGCCGTTGGCATAGGCGAGGCCCGCGCCCAGCAGGGTGTTGGTGTCTTCGTCCTCGGGCAGCAGGTCGGTTTCCCACACCTCCCGTCCGGTGGCCAGGTCGAAGGCCGTCACCCGGGCTTCGGTGTCGATGGTGTAGACGCGGTCCTCGGCGACGATGGGCTGGGCGAGCAGGCGGTCGCGCGAGCCCGCACCTTCGCCGATGTCGGCCCGCCAGACGCGCTGCGGGTTGTCGGCCAGCGTCATGTGCTGCATGGCGTGATGCGCCAGGCCGCCCGCCTGGGGCCACGCCTGGGCCGGCTCGGGCGGCGGCAGGACGATCTGCGGCGCGCCGCCGTCGGCCTGCGCCTCAAGCCCGGTCTGCATTTCCAGAACGCTGATGCGCTTGCCGGGCAGCGGCGGGTCCTCGGATTCGCCGAACCACGTCTCGCCGCCGCAGGCCGACAGCAGCGGCAGGGTGACGGCGGCCACGGCGAGCGCCCGCACGGAGAAGGAAACGCGACGCATCATGATCAGCCCTCCGTGCCGGCGTCATCGCCGGTCGTCGGCGCGCCGCCCAGGCTGGTGAGCATGGCCCCGGCGCGGCCGCGCAGGGCCTGCGGCGCGGCGGCCGAATCGACGATGCGGGCGTACAGGTCGCGGGCGCGGTCCTCGTCGCCCTGGCGCAGGGACAGCAGCGCCGTCAGTTCCATGGCCGAGAACCGGAACGCGTCCTCCTCGTCCATCAGCGGCTGCAGTTCGGCGATCAGCGCGTCGGGATTCTCGACGCCGCCCTCCATGGCGTGCAGCACGGCGAGCACCGTGGCAAGGTCCCGGAAGGCCGGGTCGACGGCGCTGTTGCCGGCGATGCCGCGGTAGGCCTCGACGGCCGCCGCCGCGTCGCCCTGCTCGGCCGCCAGCGCGGCGCCGCGCAGGGCCGCCACGGCGCCGTAGCCGGTGGAGGCGTCGTCGGCCAGGTCCTCCAGCCGCGACAGGGCGGCCTGCGTGTCGCCCTGCTCCAGCAGGGTCACCGCGGCCTGGTAGCGGGCGGCCTCGTCCTCGCGCACATTGGTCTGCCAGGCCTGCCAGCCCTGGTAGCCGGCGACCGACAGCACGATGGCGAGCGCGGCCGCAATGACCACGCCGCCGTACTTTTTCCACAGCGACGCCATTTGCTCATGGCGAAGGTCTTCATCCACTTCCCGGAACAAAGCGTCCTGGGCGGCATCTTCGCGACGGTCGGCCACGCGTAGCTCCTAACGACCCTTCAAAAAATCGAGCGCCAAACATAAGGTGTCGCGAAGGCTAAGGCAATCGCCGCGCCCATCGGGCGGCCTTCAGCACTCCTTAACGTCCATGCGCCATACTGCGGGCGTGGAATCGACCCTGCCCGAGCGCATGACTGGGGGATATCGAACGTGTCGCGCACCCGCCTGCCCTGGGCGCCCGTATTGGCCGCCGCCTGCACCGCCGCCGCGCTGTCGGCCTGCTCCGACGGCGGCGTTCTGCTGGCCGGGGCCGGCACGGCCAGCCTCATCAACACCGACAAGACACTGGTCGACCACGTCGCGTCCATGGGCCCGCAGGACTGCTCGACCGTGCGCCTCAGCCTTGGAGACGTCTGGTGCCTGCCCGACGACGAGGGACTGGTCGCCCCCCTGCCGGCGCAGACCAAGTACTGCTACCGCACGCTCGGCAACGTCACCTGCTATGCCCAGCCCAGCCCGAACCCGCACGATACGCTTGTGGGAATCGTGGTGCCCCGCACGCGGGGGCTGAACGACCAGTAGACCGGGCGGACACCGCCTTTTCCACCCGGCCGGACCGGCATTCCATCCTTGCTCCGTCGGCGTGAAGCGTGAACAATAGATGACGTTCACGCGGACCCGAGGGAGGCACGGCAGACCCCCATGTCAAAGGTCATCCGGCTCGCGGACCGCAGACGGCGCGGCAGCCCCGTGTACTTCACGCGCACGGAACTGAACGCCCTGCTGGCCCTGTACAGCCGCCACGTCGCCAAGGGCGAATGGCGGGATTATGCCATCGGGCACGAGCCCGGCATGGCCCGGTTCACGGTTCATCGCCACACCCACGAACGACCAGCCTTCACTTTCGTGAAGCTGGCCCCGCGCTCGGCCAACGCCAAGCCGGATTTCCTGCTCTACGACTCCGACCGCAAGATCCGACAGAGCACCAGCCTGCTGGAGGTGCTGTCGATCTTCGACAAGAAGGTCAAGCTGCTGTCGACGTGAGCCCTATTCCGGGTTGCGGGTCAGCGGCGCGGGCTTGCGCTTGCGGCTGAAGACCATCTCCTGGTTCGCAAGGTCCTCGGGGGCGCCCACCCAGGCATAAGCCAGCAGGGCCGGCTCGCGGTCCGAGGTGGTGATGGCGTGATCGTGCTCGGGCACGTTCAGGATCATCGCCCCAGGGACGTAGACGCCCGCATCGTTCTCCGACGTCGCGCCCGACAGGCAGATGTAGCTTTCCGTGATGCCGCTGTGGGCATGGGCGGGATAGGTGGTGCGCGGCGCGAACAGGACCAGCCCCAGCGTCAGTTCCTTGCAGTACACCGGGCCGTGCGGCCCCAGGATGTCGGCGTAGGCATAGCGTTTTTCCAGGTGGCGGGGCATGGAGGCATAGCCGTGCCGCCACGTCAGCCAGTCCTTCACCTTGTCGATGGCGCGGACCATGCCGCTCATGGTGTCGCGTTCGCCGTTGTCGAGCGCCCGGCCAAGGTGGGCGCAGACGGGCTTGCGTTCGGGCAGGGGAAAGTCCAGCGGCGGATCGCCGGCAATGCACCGCGACAGGCGTTCGCGCACCGCCTTCATGTGACCCCGGATGAGGCGGCTGCCGCCGGCCGAGCGATAGCGGTAGGCGGTATCGAACTCCGCCAGCAGGTAGCCCCAGTCGGGCACGTCGGCCAGGCGCCGGACGCTCTCGGTCATGGAAAGCCTTCCTTTCGGTCCAGCGGAAAAGGAAAGGCCCGCGGCCGGTGTGCCGCGGGCCTTGCCGGAAAACCGGACGAAGGCCGGTCAGTTGCCGGCGGTCTGGTTCATGCCACCGGCACCACCGGACATGGACATCATGTCCCCGGTCATCATGCCGCGGATGACGACGCGGCGGTTTTCGGGCTCGCGGACGCCGTCGCCGGTGGGCACGCGCGGGTCAAGCTCGCCCTTCCAGTCGACGTTCATGCGGTCCATGGGCACGCCGCGGGCGCTCAGCGCCTGGGCGACGTTGCGGGCGCGCTGTTCGGACAGGCGGTTGTTGTAAGGCACCGAACCGGCGCGGTCGGCGTGGCCGACGACCTGAAGTTCAAGGTTCGGGTTCTCCTGCGCCACCTCGGCGACCGAGTTCAGCAGCGGATCGGCCTCGGCGGGCACGCGGGCGACGTCGAAGTCGAAGAACACCAGCACCGGCGCCTGCGCCTGGGCCGGCTGCGGCGCCGGCTGCTCGCCCAGTTGGTTCATGGCGTTGATGAAGCCCTCGCGGCACTCGGCGATGTGGTCCATCTGCCAGCCTTCCTCGGACTGCTCAACCCAGCAATCGTAGTTGGACTGGGCCGAGGCGGCGACCACCGGGTTGTTCTCGCGGGCGCCATCACGGTAGGCGGCGACCAGGGCGTTGCGGGCCACCCGCAGGTCGGTGCGCCATTCCGCGTTGTCGATGTCCCAGTCGCGCGGGTCCTCGGGCGCCACGCGGCGGCCGTCGGCGGCGGCCAGGGTCTTCTCGGCGAAATGATCGGCGTCGGGCCAGTCGTACATTTCATCCGACTCGAACCGCGTGTAGTCGCTGTAGTTCTTCGCCAGGCTCTGGGTGAACTGCGAACCCTGCGGGGTCACCTGCTTGGCGCTGTCGATCTTGTATGGATTGGCGCAGGCGGCCAGCGTCACGGTCGCGACGGCGGGAACGGCAACGCGGATGATCGGATGCATGTCGCAAGCCTCCTCATAGGACAGAAACCGGCGCGCGAGAAGCCTCCGCGCGCTTTTCCAGCCAACGTCCCGCTTCTCCGGCCGGTTCCTAAACCCTGGGGACATAGCCCTTCGAGCCCTTTCCCCTTGCGCGCGTGCCTCTTTCGGCCGACTCCCTCCGGTCAGGCCTCCTCTGCCGCGGGTTTGTCGGCCACGCCCGCCTCGGCAAACGTCGCCATGCCGGCATGACAGGCCGCCGCCGCCTTCAGCACGCCGGCCGCCAGCACCGCGCCCGAGCCCTCGCCGAGGCGCATTCCCAGGTCCAGGATCGCCCGCTTGCCCAGTTTTTCCACCAGACGGCCGTGGCCGGGTTCGGCCGAGGCATGGGCGACGACGCAGTGGTCCAGGCTGCCCGGCCGCGCGGCCTCCAGGCAGGCCGCGGCGGCGGTGGTGATGTAGCCGTCCAGCACCACCGGCACCCGCGCAAGCCGCGCCCCGGCCACCGCGCCGGCAATGGCCGCCAGTTCGCGACCGCCCAGGCGGCGCAGCACCTCCAGCCCGTCCGGCGCATCGGCGGTGTTGGCGGTCACGCCGTCGGCCACCACGCGCGCCTTGTGCGACAGCGCCTCGCCCTTCACGCCGGTGCCGGGGCCGGTCCACTCCATGGGCGAGCCGCCGAACAGCGCGAGTGCGATGGCGGCGGCGCTGGTGGTGTTGGCAATGCCCATCTCGCCCACGCAAAGCGCATCGGGCGGCGCCGTCGTCACCTGCTCCAGCCCGGCGTTCAGCGCGGCGACCACCTCGTCCTCGGTCATGGCCGGGCCTTTGGTGAAGTCCGCGGTCGGGCGGTCCAGGTCCAGCGCCGTGACCGTCAGTTCCGCCCCCACCGCACGGCAAAGCTGGTTCACCGCCGCACCGCCGGCCTTGAAGTTCGCCACCATCTGCGCGGTGACGGACGCCGGAAAGGCGGAAACACCCAGGGCCGCCACGCCGTGATTGCCGGCGAAGACGCAGGCCCGCACGCTGTCCAGTCGCGCCGGATGGCGGCCCTGCCAGGCCGCCAGCCACGCCGCCAGGTCCTCCAGCCGGCCCAGCGATCCCGGCGGCTTGGTCAGCTGCGGCTCACGCGCGGCGGCGGCGGCGGCGGCCTCGGCATCCGGGCCCGGCAGGTCGGAGAGCAGGGCGCGGAACTCGGCCAGGGAGCGCACGGTCACGGACATCTTGCTTGCACCTTCGGCTGGGGAATGGAAATGTTCGGCCCGATCCATACACCCTCGATCCGCGAAAATCATTGATCATGGCGTCAAACCCGCCCCCCGCCGGCCGCATGGGCGAAGCCCATCTGGCGTTCGTCTTTCTCACCCGCCTGCCGCTTCCCCGGCTGACGGATGCTGCCGCGCGCGCGCCGGTCGGGCTGGCTTCCTGGGCCTTTCCGCTGGTCGGACTGGCCGTCGGACTGGCCGGGGCGCTGGCGCTGTGGGGCGCGGCGCTGGCCGGGCTGCCGCCGCTGGTGGGCGCGCTGGCGGCCCTGGCGGTGACCGTCGCGCTGACCGGCGCCCTGCACGAAGACGGGCTGGGCGACGTGGCGGACGGCTTCGGCGGCGGCCACACCCGCGAGCGCAAGCTGGAGATCATGCGCGACAGTCGCGTCGGCTCCTACGGCGTGCTGGCGCTGCTGTTCAGCGTGGCGTTCCGGGCCGGCGCCCTGGCGGCGCTGCTGGAGACCGGCGGACCCTCGGCGGCCGGCGCGGCGCTGATCGCCGCCATGGGCATGTCCCGCGCCGCCATTCCGTTGACCATGGTCCTGCTGCCGCCCGCCCGCCCCGACGGGCTGGGCGCGGCGGCCGGATCGCCCGGCGCCCTGCGTCTCGGCGTGGCTCTGGCGCTGGCGGGCGCCGCTTCGGCGGTGCTGCTGCCGGCGGCGACGCTGGCGCCCGTCTTCGCCCTGGCTCTGCTGGCCGTGCTGCTGACGACGGGTCTTGCGCGCCGGCAGGTCGGCGGCCACACGGGCGACGTTCTCGGTGCGGTGGAGCAGGTGGCGCAGGCCACCGTCCTTCTCACCCTCTCCGCCCTGGCCGGAGCCTGAGGCATGGAGGGCGCGACACGCTTCTGGTGGGTCCGGCATGCGCCGGTGGACGCGGCACCCGGCGAGATCGTCGGCGTGCTCGACCGACCGTGCCGCGCCATGGACGCCGCCGCCGTCTCCGCACTGCGCCATGTGCTGCCGCCTGATGCGGCGGCCGTCACCAGCGGCCTCGCCCGCTGCCGCGCCACGGCTGACGCGCTAGGCTTCTCGCAGGCCGTGACGGAGCCGGGCTTGCGCGAACAGGACTTCGGCGCGTGGCAGGGGCGGACGTGGGCCGACCTGCCGTTCTCCGAGACCGGCGATTTTTGGGAGGCTCCCGCCACCGCCCGTCCGCCGGGCGGAGAGAGCTTCGCCGATCAGGTGGCGCGCGTGCGTGCCTGTATCGAAAGGCTTGCGGAGGCCCGCGCCGGACACGACGTGGTGGCTGTGGTTCATGCCGGCACCATCCGGGCGGCGCTCGCGCTGGCGATGGGGCTGGAAGCGGACCCGGCTCCCGCCCTATGCTTCGGGGTGGAGCCGCTGTCGCTCACCCGCGTCGACCTCGTGGCCGAGGGCGCGGCGGTCCACCTGGTCAACTGGAGGCCCCGCCCCTGATGCTTCCCTCCGTCGTGCCGCCCTCTCCCGCCGACTTCAGCCCCCTGCCGCCGCTCACTGTCATCATCGGCGGCGCCCGCTCGGGCAAGAGCCGGCTGGCCGAGCAGATCATCCGGGCATCCGGCGCCGCGCGGGCGACCTACGTCGCCACCGCCCAGGCGTGGGACGACGAGATGGCTGCCCGCATCGCCATGCACCGCGAGCGCCGCAGCCGCTTCTGGCACACCATCGAGGAACCGCTGGAACTCTCCACCCTGTTGCCGCGCGTCAACCCCGGCGAGCCGGTTCTGGTGGACTGCCTGACGCTCTGGCTCACCAACCAGATGCTGGCCGACCCGCCGCGCGACATCGAATTCGCCATCGACGGCCTGCGCGAAGCCTTGCACGACACCATGGCGCCCGTCGTTCTGGTCTCCAACGAGGTGGGGCTCGGCATCGTGCCGGACAGCATGCTCGGCCGGTCGTTCCGCGATCAGGCCGGGCGGCTCAATCAGGTGATGAGCGAGGCCGCCGATCGCGTTATCTTCGTCGCGGCCGGAGTGCCTCTCATTCTCAAGAACATCCCATCCGACCCGTCACGGACAAGGAACAGCCCTTCATCATGAGTGCAGCCCGCAAGATCCCCGCGACCGTCATCACCGGCTTTCTCGGCGCCGGCAAGACCACGCTGATCCGCCACCTGATGGAGAACGCGCAGGGCAAGCGCATCGCCCTGGTCATCAACGAATTCGGCGACCTGGGCATGGACCGCGAAATCCTGAGCGGCTGCGGCGTGCCGGGCTGCGAGGACGAGAACATCGTGGAGCTGGCCAACGGCTGCATCTGCTGCACGGTGGCCGACGAGTTCCTGCCGACCATGGAAAAGCTGGTGCTGGCCGACAACCCGCCGGATGCCATCGTCATCGAGACCTCCGGGCTCGCCCTGCCCAAGCCGCTGGTGAAGGCCTTCCAGTGGCCGGAAATCCGCTCGCGCGTCACCGTCGACGGCGTGGTGACGCTGGTCGACGCCCATGCGGTCGCCGCCGGCCGCTTCGCCGACGACCCGGACGCGGTTCAGAAGCTGCGGGAGGCCGACGAGGCGCTGGACCACGACAACCCGCTGGAAGAGGTGTTCGAGGACCAGCTGTCCTGCGCCGACCTGGTGATCCTCAACAAAGCCGACCTCCTGGACGAGGCCGGCATGGACGTGCTTGAGCAGGACCTGCGCGCCCGCCTGCGCCCCGGCGTCAAGCTGGTCCCCGCCGCCTACGGCAAGGTGGACCCGGCCGTTCTGCTGGGCCTGGACGCGGGCGCCGAGGACGACCTGGACACGCGCCCCAGTCACCACGATGACGCCGACGGCGACCACGACCACGACGACTTCGACACCTTCGTGGTGGAGTTCGGCGCGGTGGAGGACCTGGAGGCCCTGGAGGCGCGTCTGGCGGCTGCCGTGGAGGATCACGACATCCTGCGCATCAAGGGCTTCCTCGACATTCCCGGCAAGCCGGCGCGCATGCTGGTGCAGGGTGTGGGCCCGCGCCTGGACCGCTGGTTCGACCGCCCCTGGAAGGCCGGGGAGGAGCGCAAGAGCCACCTGGTGGTGATCGGCCTGCACGGCATCGACCGCGCCGCCGTCGCCCGCGAAATCCGCGAGGGCCGCACCGCCGCCGAAGCGCAGGCCGCGCCGCTGTCCGGTTCCGCCGGCGCCGCCTGATCCATGCATCTTCTCGCCGCGACGCCCGGAGGCATCGACGACGGATCGGACGCCGTCGACCTGGGGCAGACGCCCGCCGACATCGTGGTGCTGTCTGCCGCCGACAGTGAACTGGCCTGCCTGTCCCACGCCCGCCGGGCGCTGGGGGAGGCGGTGCCGTCGCTGCGGCTGGCGAGCCTGCTGCACCTGGGCCACAACATGAGCGTCGACCTCTATGTCGACAGCGTCATCTCCGGCGCGAGGCTCGTGATCGTGCGGCTGCTGGGCGGGCGCGGCTACTGGCCCTATGGGGTGGAGGAACTGGAGCGGGTGTGCCGCCGCAAGGGCATCGCGCTCGCCTTCCTGCCGGGCGACGACAAACCCGATGAGGACCTGGCCCGCGCTTCGTCGCTTGATGCTTCCGCGCGGGACCGCCTGTGGCGCTACCTGATCCACGGCGGCACCGGCAACGCGGAGCACTACCTGCGCTACGCCGCGACCCTTCTGGGGCGCGACGTCGAGTGGCAGGAGCCCGCGCCGCTGCCCTCGGCGGGACTCTACCCGCTGGGGACGACGCTGGACGACATGCAGGCCGCATGGATGCCCGACGCGCCGGTGGCGGCGGTGGTGTTCTATCGGGCACTGGTGCAGGCGGGAAACACCGATGTGGTGGATGCGCTGTGCATGTCCCTGCGCGACCAGGGCGTCAACGCCCTGCCGCTGTTCGTGACCAGCCTGAAGGACCCCATGGCCGCCGGCGTGGTGGAGAGCGTGCTGGGCGATGCCGCGCCGGGCGTCATCCTCAACGCCACGGGCTTTGCCGTCGCCGCCCCCGGCAACCCCAAGGACACGCCGTTTGCCGTCGCCGACTGCCCGGTGCTTCAGGTGGTCTTCGCCGGCAGCGGGGAAGACGGCTGGCGCGAGGGCGCGCGCGGGTTGTCGTCGCGCGACATCGCCATGAACGTGGCCCTGCCGGAAGTGGACGGCCGGGTGCTGTCGCGCGCCATCAGCTTCAAGGGCCTCATCCGCCGCGACGAGGACACGCAGCATGACGTCGTCGGCCACAAGCCCGTCGCCGACCGGGTGCGCTTCGTCGCCGAGCTTGCCGCCCGCTGGGCGCGGCTGCGGCGGACGCCGGCGGAGGAGCGCCGCATCGGGCTGGTGCTGGCGAACTATCCCACCCGCGACGGGCGGCTGGGCAACGGCGTCGGCCTCGACACCCCGGCCGGCACGGTCGCGGTGCTGGAGGCGCTGAGGGAGGCCGGCTACAACCTTCCCGACGTGCCGGAGGACGGCGACGCGCTGATCCGCACGCTCCAGGAGGGCGTGACCAACGACCTCACCGCCCGCGACGCCCGCACGGTCCGCGTCGTCCTGCCGCTGGACGTCTACCGTGCAGGGTTCGAGGCGCTGCCCGAGGCCGTCCGCGCGCAAGTCTCCGACCGCTGGGGCGCGCCGGAAGACGATCCGCACTTCCGCGCCGACCATGGCGGCTTCGCGCTGTCGGTTCTGCCGCTGGGGAATGTGGCGGTCGGCATCCAGCCGGCGCGCGGCTACAACATCGACCCGGTGGAAAGCTACCACGACCCCGCCCTGGTGCCGCCGCACGGCTACCTCGCCTTCTACATCTGGCTGCGCGAGAGCTTCGGCGCCCAGGCCGTCGTCCACATGGGCAAGCACGGCAACCTGGAATGGCTGCCCGGCAAGGCCCTGGCGCTGTCCGAGGACTGTTTTCCCGAAGCCGCCCTCGGCCCCATGCCGCACCTCTACCCCTTCATCGTCAACGACCCCGGCGAGGGAACGCAGGCCAAGCGCCGGGCGCAGGCCGTCATCATCGACCACCTGACGCCGCCGCTGACCCGCGCCGAAAGCTACGGGCCGTTGAAAGACCTGGAAGCCCTGGTGGACGAGTACTTCGAGGCCGCCGGCGTCGATCCGCGCCGGCTCAAGGTGCTGCGGGAAGAAATCTTGTCGCTGGCCCGCTCCACCGGCCTGGACGACGACCTGGGCATCGCCCCCAACGACGACGCCGACACGGCGCTGGCGAAGCTCGACGCCCACCTGTGCGAGCTGAAGGAACTGCAAATCCGCGACGGCCTGCACATCTTCGGCCGCAGCCCGACCGGCGACCAGCGCACCGACCTTCTGGTGGCCCTCGGCCGCGTGCCGCCGGCGGGGCGGGAGGACCTGGCTCTGACCCGCGCGCTCGCCGCCGACCTGGAGTTGGCGGAGGGCTTCGACCCGCTCGACTGTCCGCCCGCCGATCCGTGGGAGGGGGCGCGGCCCGCCGTGCTGGCCGACATCGACAGCCAGACCTGGCGCACCACCGGCGACACCGTGGAGCGGCTGGAGCTGCTGGCCCGCGCGCTGGTGGAGGGCTCCGCCGACGCCGACCCCGCCTGGACGCGCACCGACGCCGCGCTGGCCCATGTTCGCGAAACCCTCGCCCCCGCCGTCGATACCAGTGGAGAGGCGGAGCTTGCCGGGCTCCTCACCGGCCTCGCCGGACGCTTCGTGCCGCCGGGACCGTCGGGCGCGCCGACGCGGGGACGGCCGGACGTGCTGCCGACGGGACGCAATTTCTTCTCCGTCGACACCCGCACCGTCCCCACCCCCGCCGCCTGGCACCTGGGATGGAAGTCGGCGGGGCTGCTGCTGGAGCGCCACTGGCAGGACAATGGCGAGTGGCCGCGCGCCATGGCCATCACCGCCTGGGGCACGTCCAACATGCGCACCGGCGGCGACGACATCGCCCAGGGGCTCGCGCTCATGGGCGTGCGGCCGACGTGGGACAGTGCCTCCCGCCGCGTGACGGGGTTCGAGATATTGCCCGCGAGCGTGCTGGACCGGCCGCGCGTGGACGTGACCTTGCGCATCTCGGGCTTTTTCCGCGATGCCTTCCCAGCGCTCATCGACCTGTTCGACAGTGCCGCCCGCGCGGTCGCCGACCTGGACGAGCCCGACGACGTCAACCCGCTCGCCGGCCGCGTCCGCGCCGACGCCGCCGTGCTGGGCGGGGACGAAACGGCCGCCCGCAAGCGCGCCGCTTCCCGCGTGTTCGGGTCCAAGCCCGGCGCCTACGGCGCGGGTCTTCAGGCCTACATTGATGAAGGCGGCTGGGACACCGACGCCGACCTGGCCGACGCATACGTCACCTGGGGCGGCTATGCCTACGGCGCGGGGACGGAGGGCGCGGCAGAGCACGAGCTGTTCCGCGACCGGCTGTCGAAGGTGGACGCCGTCGTCCAGAACCAGGACAACCGCGAGCACGACCTGCTGGACAGCGACGACTATTACCAGTTCGAGGGCGGCATGACGGCCGCCGTGCGCACCCTCTCAGGCCGCCAGCCGGCGACTTATCACCCCGACCACTCGCGCCCCGAAAGCCCGCGCATCCGCACGCTGGGGGAGGAGATCGCGCGCATCGTCCGGGGGCGGGCGGCCAACCCCAAGTGGATCGCCGGCGTCATGCGCCACGGCTACAAGGGCGCCTTCGAGATGGCGGCGACGGTGGACTACCTGTTCGCCTTCGCAGCGACCGCCAAGTGCGTGTCCGACCACCATTTTGACGCCATATTCGATGCCTACATGGTGGACGAGGATGTCCGCCGGTTCCTCGCCGACCACAATCCGGCCGCCCTTTCGGAGATGGCCGACCGGTTCGACGAAGCCCAGCGGCGCGGCCTGTGGCGGTCGCGGCGCAACGACGTGCCCCGCGTGCTGGACGAAATCAGGGAGACGACCAAGCCATGACCGACACCCCCGCCCCCGGCCCCGAGGACGACGACCTCAACGCCCGCCACAAGGCCAAGATGGCCAAGAAGAAGGCCATCCGCGACAAGATCCTGTCTGAAAAGACGGAAACGCGCGGCGTGATGATCGTCCACACCGGCGCCGGCAAGGGCAAGTCCACCGCCGCCTTCGGCATGGCCCTGCGCTGTGTGGGCCACGGCATGAAGGTGGGCGTGGTGCAGTTCATCAAGGGCGCCATGGACACCGCCGAGCGCGACGTGCTGGCGCGCTTTCCCGATCAGGTGACCTTCAAGGCCATGGGCGAGGGCTTCACCTGGGAAACCCAGGACCGCGAGCGCGACATCGCCGCCGCCCGCCGCGCCTTCGACGTCGCCAAGGAATGGCTGGCCGACCCCGACTACGGCATGGTGATCCTGGACGAGATCAACGTCGTCCTGCGCTATGGCTACCTGCCGACGGAAGAGGTGATCGAGGCGCTGGAGGCCCGCCCCATCCACCAGCACGCCGTCCTGACCGGCCGCAACGCGCTGGACGAGGTGATCGAGCGCGCCGACCTGGTCACCGAGATGAAGTTGGTCAAGCACCCCTTCCGCGCCGGCATCAAGGCCCAGGCCGGGGTGGAATTCTGACGCCCCGTCAGCGCATTATCGGCGGGCGGACACCCGACGCCCGCGCCCCTGTCGCCACTGCGGAGACGCCTTCATGATCCTGCGAGCCCTCACCCTCGGCCTGGCCGTCGTCTTCAGCGTCCTTGCCGGTGCCGCCGCACCGGCGCCGGCCGGCGCCGCCAGCGTCCAGGAAGACCTGGCCGACGCGCGATCGGTCCTGAACGAAAGCATATCCGCCGTCTACAGCGTGCGCGGCGACGAAAACTTCGAGAACAACTTCAACCGGTATCTCCAGCGCGCCAAGGGTGTGCTGATCGTGCCGCAGTTCTTCAAGGGCGGCTTCATCATCGGCGGCGCCTACGGCAACGGCCTGCTCATGAGCCGCGACCGCACCGGCGACTGGTCGGCGCCCGCCTTCTACCGCATGGGCGCCGGGTCTCTCGGCTTCCAGATCGGTGCGCAGCAGGTGGAAATGGTCTTCATGATCATGACCGACCGCGGCCTGACGGCGCTGATGAACGACGAGTTCAAGCTGGGCGCCAACGTGGGCGTCACCTTCGTGCACAAGGGCGCCAACCTGGAGGCCGCCACGACCACCAACATGCAGAACGACATCCTGGCCTTCGCCCACGCCAAGGGCGCCTATGGCGGCGTGTCGGTGGAAGGGGCGGTCATCAAGCCGCGCCACGACTGGAACCAGGCTTTCTACGGCCGCGGTGCCACGCCCAAGGCCATCGTGCTCGACCGCCGCTATCCCAATCCCGAGGCTGAACCGCTGTGGGAGGCCCTGTCGGTGGAGAACATCGGCGACGTCGACACCGCCCCCTACAGCCAGCAGCAATCGCCGGCCGGAGCCCAGGGCCAGGGCCAGGGCCAGATGCAGGCGCAGCCGCAGGGCCAGGACGACAGCTGGATGCAGGGCAGCCAGGGCCAGGGCCAGATGCAGCCTTCCGGCAACAGCGGGCCGACGCGCATCGCGCCGATCGAGAGCGAACCGCTGGACCCCATCCAGGGCGAGCAGCTGGCGCCGCCGTCGACCACCGGGCAATAGGCCCGCGGCATGACGGGCGGAACACGCACGCCGGCGCTGATGCTGCTGGGCACCGGATCGGACGTCGGCAAGAGCCTGTTGGTGGCGGGCCTGTGCCGGCTGTTCACCCGGCGCGGCCTGACGGTCCGCCCCTTCAAGCCGCAGAACATGAGCAACAATGCCGCCGTCACCCCCGACGGCGGCGAGATCGGCCGCGCCCAGGCCTTGCAGGCCCGCGCCTGCGGCGTGGCGCCCTCGCGCCACATGAACCCCGTACTGCTGAAACCTCAGACCGACGTGGGTTCGCAGGTGGTGGTGCAGGGCGAGGTGCTCGCCAATGCCACGGCGCGCGACTATTTCCGCCTGAAGAAAAGCCTGCTGCCCCGGGTGCTGGACAGCTTCCAAGCACTGGGCCGCGACGCCGACCTTGTGCTGGTGGAAGGCGCGGGCAGCGCCGCGGAAGTGAACCTGCGGGCGTCGGACATCGCCAACATGGGTTTTGCCGAGGCCGCCGACGTGCCGGTGGTCCTGGTGGGCGACATCGACCGGGGCGGCGTGCTGGCCCAGGTGGTCGGCACCCACGCCTTGCTGCCGGAGCCTGAGCGGACCCGCATCAAGGGCTACCTCATCAACAAGTTCCGGGGCGATCCGTCGCTGTTCGACCCGGCGCTCGACATCGTGACGGGCCGCACCGGCTGGCCGAGCATCGGCGTCGTGCCCTGGTTCGACGGCGCCCGCGCCCTGCCGGCGGAAGACGCCATGGCGCTCGACCAGCGCAGCGGACCGGGCCGCGCGGGGGCGCGGGTGACGGTGGCGGTTCTGCGGCTGTCGCGCGTCGCCAACTTCGACGACTTCGACCCGCTGGCCGCCGAGCCCGACGTGGCGCTGACCTGGGTCCAGCCCGGCGAGGCCGTACCGGGCAATGCCGACATCGTCATCATTCCCGGCTCAAAGGCGACGCTGGCCGATCTGGCGTTCCTGCGGGCGCAGGGGTGGGACACCGACATCACCGCCCACCTGCGGCGCGGCGGGCGCGTGGTGGGCATCTGCGCCGGCTACCAGATGCTCGGCCGCATGGTCCGCGACCCCGAAGGCATCGAGGGTCCGCCCGGCGAGGCGCCGGGCCTGGGCCTGCTGGACGTGGCCACCGTCATGCGCGGCCCCAAGACCCTGCGGGAGGCCGTCGGCACCGAGGCCCGCAGCGGCCTGCCTGTCGCCGGCTACGAGATGCACATGGGCGTGACCGATGGCCCCGACCGCGCCCGCCCCTGGCTGACGCTTGACGGCGGCGGACCGGATGGCGCGGTCTCGGCCGACGGACGGGTGCGCGGCTGCTACCTGCACGGCCTGTTCGGCGCCGACACCTTCCGCCGCCGGCTTCTCGGCCTCGACGAGAATGACGGCGGGCTGGACTATGCGGCGGGGGTGGACGCGGCGCTGGACGCGCTGGCCGACCACCTGGCGGCATCGGTGGACATGGACGCCCTGGCGTCGGCCGCCGGCATCAGCGCCTCCGCCGCCGCCAGGCCGGATATCACCACCGCTTCCACGCCCGATCCCGGCTGAGCGCTCGCGCCCGCCAGCACCAGTCCCGGGACCGGCGTGCGCACCGCCGGACGGTAGGCATCGACCGCCGGACCGTAGATCGCGCCGGCGTGGGTCGAGAGGTAGCGGCCGAAGGTGGCGGGCGTCGCATCCTGGCGGTAGACGATGTGGCGGCGAAGGCCGGGAATCAGGGCCTCCGCCAGCGCCAACGTGTGATCGCCCATGGCGCGCTTGGCGTCGGCATATGCGGCGTCGCCGCGATGCCAGCCCACCGCGTCGATGCGCGGCAGCAGCCTGATGACGGACACGGCCGCGCAGCCTGGCGGCGCCACCTGCGCCTCCGGCGGGGAAATGGTCAGGAACAGGCCGCCTTCGCCCGACTCCCGCAGCGTGCGCAGGGTCGGGCCGTCCGGCACATGGTCGATCAGCAGCAGCGACATGAAGGCCGAAGGCCCCGGCTCCGCCGCCGCCAGCGCACGGGCGTAGGCAGGCGGCAGGGCATCGTCCGGCAGCAGGTCGGGCAGGCGGCGCGCCTCGGTGTTCATCACGACGGCGGCGGCGGATACCATCTCGCCCGATGCCGTCTCCACGCCAGCGGCCGCGCCGCGCCGCATCAGGATGCGCGCCACCGGGGTGCGCGTCCGCACCATGCCGCCCCCGGCCTCCACCACCGCCGCCAGGGCGTCGGCCAGCGCCTGCGAACCGCCCACCGGATAGGCGCCGCCGTGAAAGGCGTAGGCGAACAGCGGCAGCATCTGCAGCACCGTCAGCCGGTCCGGCTGGTCGGTCAGGTAGCCCGCCAGGGCGTCGGCCGCCGCCCGCCCCTCGGGCGTCGAAACGAAGGCGGCGACGAACTCCGGCCACGGCCGCTCCATCCAGCGGAACAGGTGCGGGTGCGCCATCGGATAGGCGAGCGCCTCGTCAACCGTTGCCGGAACGTGCGGGGCGCCCCAGTCCGACCGGCTGCGCGCCATTTCCGCATCCATGCACGCGAGGTCGCCCACCAGCGCCCGCAGCCCGGCGGCATCGGCAGGCACAAGCGCGGCCAGCGACTCGGCCAATGCCTCGGCGCCCTGGCCGATGGTCAGGGTGCCGAACGGAAAGGTCACGCTCTGGTGCATGGGCACCCACGTCAGGCGCTCCGCCGCGCCCACCCGCGCCAGGAAGCGGTCCAGGGTGCCGCCGGAATGAACGCCCGACACGTCGTGGACGCCGGCATCGAAGATCACGTCGGCGCGGCTGCCCTCGGGCATGCGGACCTTGCGGACCCAGCTTGAACAGCAGCCGCCGGGCCGGTCGTGGCTCTCGAACACCGCCACCCGCGCCCCGCGGGCCGTCAGCGCGGCGGCGGCGGCCAGCCCGCCGATGCCGGCGCCCACGACCGCCACGTCGTATCCCTCCGCGCCATCCCTTTGGTGGACAAGCGGCGGCGCCCAGGGCCACGGGTCCTTCCGCCGCAGGCTCTGCCGGATGCTGAGGCGCGGCAGCATCTCCGGCAGCACCACCGAGGCGACGATGCCGACAAGCAGCAGCACGGGCCCGGCCCACAGCAGGACCGCCGTCCCCAGCCAGGCCAGTCCCGCCGCCGCCGTGAAGCACAGGCCCCACACGCTGGTGACGGCGGCGTTGACGGCCTTGAACTCCGGCGCGTCCCACAGCACGCGGGGCCAGCGTTCGCGGGCGTATTGCAGGGTGAAGGGCGTTCCCGCCGCCAGGCTGCCCCAGGCCATGACGGCCAGAACCGCAAGGACCAGCGCGGCGCCATTCTCCTCGAACACCGGCCAGCCGGCGGCGCTGGCGCCCAGGTGCGCGGCGAAGTAGACGGCGGCGACCAGGTCGGGCGCCTTCACCCGCCGCCGCCGCATGTCGGGGATTGCCAGCAGGATGGCCGCGCCCAGCCCCAGGGCGGCGGCGGCCATTGGCGCAGAGGCGGCCAGGCCGGCGCCGTAGACCATCCAGGGCGCGAAACCGATAGCGATGCGCAGCGGCGTGGGCAAGTGATGCATGGCGCGACTCCGGTCCAGAAGCTGCCGTCATGGGACCGGGCGCAGCACCGCCGCACAAGCTGTCCAGGAGTAAGGGGTGGGGGTAGGGCCGGAAATCCGGCTCCTTCGTCAGCCCTCCCCTTCGCGCGCCTCATGGCGGCGGCGGCTGCGTTCCTCGCGCTGCTGGGTTTCCTCCTCGCGCTTTTCCTCTCGGGCCCGGCGCATCATCTCGTCCAGGCCCAGCAGGTCGCGGTCGCGCGGCCGCAGCATGGCGATGCGTTCCTCGTCCACCACCGACAGGCGCGGCGGTACCGGCAGGTCCAGAAGCTCCGCCATCTCGTGCTCCTGGTCGCGCACGGCCAGAAGCTCGCGGTACATGCGCTTGCGGATCCACTTGGGCAGGTCCTCGGTCTTGCGATGGCCGCGAGTGCGGCGGTAGAGGCGCGACAGAAAGTCGATCATCACGGGGTCCCTCCGCCATTGTGGAAGGGCAGGACGGCCAGCGCCAGGGACAGGGTCGCCAGGGCCACGATCAGCAGGCGCAGGCCCCGCGTTCGGTCGCGCGCCGCCTGCTCGTTGCCGGCGAAGTAGCGGCGGTAGGCGATGTCGTAGGCCGCCGCCAGCAGGTCGTGCAGCTGGGCGACGACGCGGTCGTCGGTGACGCGCTGGTCATCCTGGCTGTCGTGGGCGCGCAGGCGCTTTTCCGCGGCCACCAGCTCGCGCAGGTCGGGCGGGTCCAGGTAGACGAAATCCATCTCGACCCGCACGATCATCACCGCCCCGGCGACCAGCGTCAGCACCGCCAGCCCGGCCAGCACCAGGATGGCGATGCCCGTCGCCGAGGACCAGGTGCCGGCATCGAAGTTGGCCGCCACGGCCGCCAGCGAGTAGACGGAAAATGCCAGCGCCGCCACGGGCGTTCCGACGCCGCCGCGAATCTCGTCACGGCGGGCACGTTCGGACTGGTAGAGATCGCGGTAGGTTTCGTAGCGCAGGCGGCTGGGAGTCATGTGCGATCGATCGGCTATCGCGGGAAGACGGTTGCACCGGAAGAACGTTCGGACCGGGCGAACCGTTGACGCGACAGGCCGTTGGGCGCTTGACGGCGCCTTGTCCCGCCGCCATCTCCAGGGCGTCGCAGAGGAAAGGAGATCCCATGTCGGACCGCTCGGAGCAGACCAACGTTTTCGGCGATGCGCTGACGCCGTGCAGCGAAAACCCGCGCACCGGCTTCTACCGCACGGGCTGCTGTGAGACGGGGCCCCAGGACCTGGGCCTGCACCTGATTTGCGCCGAAATGACGGCTGAATTCCTGGCGTTTTCCAAGAAGGCGGGCAACGACCTGTCCACCCCGCGGCCAGAATTCGGCTTTCCCGGGCTCAAGCCCGGCGACCGCTGGTGCCTGTGCGCCGGCCGCTGGCGCGAGGCGCACGAGGCCGGCGTCGCCCCGCGCGTGGTGCTGAAGTCCACGCACGAGGAAACGCTGGCGGTCATTCCCATGGACGTGCTCAAGGACTACGCCCTGGACCTGACCTGAGGCCCGGGCGCCCCCGTCCGCCAGGGCACAAGCCGGGGAACGGCCACGGTCAGGACCGCCGCCATCCCGGCCGCGCCGGCGACGGCGATCAGAATCGGCGCCCACTCCATAGGCCGGAACACGCCCAAGCCGATGATCACCAGCAGAATCGGCATGTCCAGGAAGTGCGTGAAGACGTTCAGCCGCGACTCCCGCGCTTGGCGCAGGGCCGCGCCCGGCTCGGGCCCCGCCTCCCGGGTCAGGCGGTTGAGCTTCAGGAAGGCGAGCCGGGTGATGGTGTTGCCCTCCACGAATTCCAGCGCGAACAGGGTGACCATGGCCAGCAGCCACGGCTGGCCGTACAGCCCGTCCCAGCCGTAGACGTCCCAGATCATCCAGGTTCCGGCCGCGCCCAGCAGCACCGCGCCCGGCACCACCAGTCCATCGTAGAACAGCGCCACCAGGGCGGCGGAGTCGCGGGCGGCGTCCATGGTGGCGGCGCGGCGGCCGCGCAGGTCGCAGACGAAGACGCCCGCAAGCCCGGCGAACATTACCATCACGCCGACCAGATGCCCGAATCGGGCCAGATCGAAAGCGGTCATGACAAGGCCTCCGTCCGGCGGCGCGACGGCCGCGCGATGGAAAGGACCACGATCGCCAGGATCAGGGCGACGTTGACCGGGCCGGCGATGGCTTCCCGTGCCAGGGCGTCGGGAGCCTGTGCACCGGCCGACGCCGCTTCGGCGATGCGTGCACCGGCCGGCAGCAGGACGAGCAGCCCATTGGCGGCAGCCGCAGCGACCAGTCCCAGCTTCACCGTCAGCCACGCCGGCCAGGGCCGCGGCATGCGCCGAACCATGACGATGCCGCTCAACCCCATGAGGACGAGGCCGGGGATCAGCACGAACTGGGTGCCGGTGTCCTTCAGCACCATCAGGGCGTGGTAGCGGACCGGATCCGACGGATCGGCGACGACGGACACGAGCACGTGCGACAGGACGGTGCCGACGAAGGCGGCAAGGCCAATCATATGGACGGTTCTGGCAAGGGTGCGCATGGCAAAACTCTCCCGTATGCGATGACGGGAAAAGCCTGCCATAGCAATACCTGCTGTACCATTGATTTGTGCGTAAGCGCGGGTGACCCTTGCCATGCCAAGGAGTTGCGGCCATGCTGTCGGCACCATGACCACCGACGACTCCTGGATCATCAACCGCGACTCCGCTACCGGCCCCTTCCGGGTGGACGACAGCCCCGGGTTTCTTATCAACCGGGCCGCCCGCCTGTTCGCGCAAGCGCTGGGGCAGCGGCTGGAGCCACTGGGGCTGACCATTGGCGCCTTCCCGGTGCTGCTGGCGCTGTGGGCGCAGGACGGCCGCAGCCAGCGCGAGATCGCCCGCGACCTGCCGCTGGACGAAACGACGCTCGTGCGCACGCTCGACCGCATGGCACGCGACGGGCTGGTGGTGCGCGAGCGCGATCCCGCCGACCGCCGCCGCATGATCGTCCGCCTGACGGATCACGGCCGGGCCCTGCGCGACCCGGCCCTGGCCGCCGCCGACGCAGTCAACGCGCGCGCCGAGGCCGCCCTGCCGCCCGCGGACCGGGGGAAGGCGCGCGACCTGGTGCGGGCGCTGGCTACGGGGCTGGCGCGGTCAGTCGATGAAGGCGATGCGGGATAGGGCCACGTCGGCCGGCGCGTCCTTCTCCGTCGCCACGATGGCCAGGCGCATCAGGCGGGCCGGGTCGAGCCGCGCGTCGGTCTTGTTGGGCGTGAAGGCGGAGAACGGTACGGGCAGCCGGTGCCAGGCACCGTCGCCGGCCTGGAGCGGAGCGCGGTAGCTCTGCCAGGGGCGCGACAGATCGGCTGTGCGGAGCGACAGTACATAGCCGCCGCCAAGGCCCCGCACGTCCACTTCGAGCCCGCTGAAACCGGACGCATCCACCTCGCGTCCGAAGCGGCATCCCAGCAGCAGGAAGCCGCCGTTGTTGGCCGACGACACCTCGCCGGTCAGGCGCAGGGCCGCGCGGCCCTCCACATGCTCGACGACGGCCCCGCCCTCGGACACACCGCCCATGACCTGATCCGTGGCGACATACCATTGTCCGGCGGGAACCAGTCCTTCGCCGGTGGCAACGTCGGTGATGAGCATGCAGGGCGCCTTTCCGTCCGTGATTCCGTCTCCTTAACCTGGGATGCGGGCGCGGCTGTGGAAAGGCGCTCCGCCGTCAGCGGATCGGGAACAGGGGTGCGGCAATGTCGATGCGGCCGGTGATGATGGCGCGCCGCGTCTGCTCCAGCACCGGAAGCAGGTCGCCGACCAGGGCCCCGTTGTGCCCGTCGATGGCGACGCCCACGGCGTCCTCCGCCAGGCCGAGGACGCGCGTCTCCGGCATCCAGGTCCCCCGGCCGATGGCATTGACGGCATGGACCACCGCCTTGTCCACCCGCTTCACCGCGCTGGTGAGCATGGTGCCGGGAAAGAGGTGGTTCTGATTGCTGTCCACCCCGACGGCCAGCACCCGCGCGTCGGCGGCGGCCTGATAGACGCCGACGCCGCTGCCGCCGCACACGGCGAACAACACGTCGGCCCCGCGGTCGATCTGCCGGCGGGCCGCCAGCAGGGCGCGGAAAGGATCGTCCCACACGCCCGCGCCGGCATCGGCGGCCAGCATGGTCTCGACCAGCCGCGCCCCCACCCGCGCGTGGGCCAGTCCCTGCCGGAATCCGCTCAGGAAGCGCAGCACCGGCGGCACCGGCGCCCCGCCGATGAAACCCGCCACGCCGGTCCCGCTCGCGTGCCCGGCCAGCACGCCGGCCAGAAAAGCGGCCTGATGGTCGGCAAACAGGATCGACGCCACGTTGGGCGCAACGATGGCGGCGTCAATCATGGTGAAGCGCACGCCCGGCTGGGCCGCGGCGGCGACATCGGCCACGGCCTCGCGGGCGCTGGCGCCGATGACGATGACGTCCCCGGACGCCGCCGCGGCCCGACGCAAAACCTCCGGCCGGTCGGCGGGCACGCCGACCTCGTACTCGTGCACCGTGGCCCCAAGCCGGCGCCGGGCCGCCAGCACGCCCTGGAAGCCGGACTGGTTGAAGCTCTTGTCCATCTTGCCGCCGAGGTCGTAAACCACCGAGACGGTCACAGCCCCCGCCGCCGCGCGCGCCGCGCCGCCCAGGCCTGACAGCACCGCCAGGGCGCCCAGGAGGCCGCGCCGCGTCATCATCATGACACCGCGGCCGCCAGATCGCGGCTGACATAGCCGTGGAAGTCGGCCGGTTCCATGGGCTTGCCCCAGAAGTAGCCCTGGCCCAGATGGCAGCCTTCCGCCTTGAAAAAGGCCGCGTGGTCGGCGGTTTCGATGCCCTCGGCCACCACTTCCAGCCCGAAGTCGCGGGCGATGTTGAGGATGGCGCGGGTGATGCGCACGTCCTCGTCGTTGCGCAGCATTTCGCGCACGAAGGACTGGTCGATCTTCAGGCAGTGCACCCGCAGGCGCTTGAGGTAGCTGAGCGAGGAATAGCCCGTCCCGAAATCGTCGATGGCGAGGCTCACCCCCAGGTCGCGCAGGCCGTCGAGCATCCGCATGACCTTGGCGGCATCGGTCATGATGACGCTCTCGGTGATTTCCACCTCCAGGTGGCGCGCCGGCAGGCCGGACTCGCGCAGGGCGCGCGCCACCATCTCCACCACGTCCTGGCAAAGGAACTGCACCGCCGAGACGTTGACCGCCACCTTGAGCGGCGGCAGGCCGGCATCCAGCCACGCCCTGTTCTGGCGGCAGGCTTCGCGCATCACCCACTCGCCCAGCGGCGCGATGAGGCCCGAACGCTCCGCCACCGGAATGAACTGGTCGGGGCGGATGCGGCCGCGCTGCGGGTGGTCCCACCGCACCAGCGCCTCCATGCCCACGCAGCGGCCCGAGGCGATGTCGATCTTGGGCTGATAGACCAGCGAGAACTGGCGGTTCTCGATGGCGCGGCGCAACTCCCCGCGGATGGCCTTGCGCTCCTGCTGCTGCTCCGACATGCGGGGCGCATAGACGCTCACGCCCCCGCCGGCGCCGCGGCGCTTGGCATCGTGCATGGCCATCTCGGCGCGCTGGAGCAGGTCCTGCGGGCGGCGCCCGTCGCGCGGGTGGAAGCTGATGCCGAAGGTGCCCTTGACCTCGATGGTCAGCCCCTCGACGTCCACCGGCTGGCCGAGACCCTGCGACAGCTGTTCCACATAGCCCACCAGCAGGTCCTCGTGCGCCTCGTCCATGGCCGGCACCACCAGGGCGAAATCGTCGCCGCCCAGGCGCGTCACCACGTCGCCCGGCCGCGCCCGCCGGCGCAGGCGCTCGGCCACGGCCACAAGCACGCGGTCGCCGGTGGAGTGCCCGAAGGTGTCGTTGATGTCCTTGAAGCCGTCCAGGTTCAGGTACAGCACCGCACCGCCCTGCGTCGTCCCCAGCCTCTGGGCGACGGCGTCCTCGAAGGCCAGGGTGTTGCCCAGCCCCGTCAGGCCGTCATGCCGGGCCAGGTGGGCGACCCGCGCCATGGCATCGCGGAAGGTCGTCAGCGCATATCCCATGGCCGTGACCTCGTCACGGCCGCCGACGGGAATGGGATGGTCCAGGTCGCCGGCGGCGATGGCGCGCATGCTGTGGTCGAGCTTCGTCAGGCGCCGCACCACGCTGCGGCCCACGTACAGCCAGGCGATGAGCAGCGCCGCCAGCATGGCCGCCCCGGCCACCAAGGCGAGCGTAATCTTGCTTTGGCCGAGCGCGGCGGTGGCGGCATCGCGATCGGCGGCGATGCGGCGCTGGGCGGCGCGGCTGAGCACGCCAATGGCGGAATCAAGCGCCGCCGAATGCGCCTGCAGGTCGACCAGGCGGGCCGCCGCCACCTCGCGCGCCAGACGCTCGCGCGCACGCAGGTCGAGCAGGTTGCCCTCGCCCTCCGCCAGGCGACGCAGCCGCTGCAGGAACGAGGCAAGCGCCTCGGCCGCCCCGGGGGCCACGGCAGCGCCGGTCTGCCGGTCGCGCAGGCGATCCACCGCATCAAGCGTTGCAGCAACCTTTCGGCGCAGATCCTCCACCTCGGCCGTCGTGGCCGCGTCGCGCACACCGCCCAGCAACACCAGCAGACGGTTGATTTCGGTCAGGAATGTCCAGCGGGCATCGGCGTCGGCGGCGGGTTCGCCCACCAGCATGCGGTATTCCTGGTGCAATACGTCCAGTTGCTCCAACTGCCGCGCCTGGCGCGCCGCAAGGTCCCACCGGTGCTGCATGGCCGAGCGGAGAAGCGCGAGGCTGGCGCTGATGCGCCCGGACACCTCGGCCACCTCGCGCACCGCCGGCGTGGCGCCCATGGCATCGCGCAGGCGGCGGTGGGTGGTGATGAAGGCTTCCTCCGCCTGGGCCACACGCGCCGACTCTGCGGCCAGTTCAGCCTCGCTGCCGGCGAACACGACGGAGGCCGCGCCGGCGATCAGCGCGTTGGACCGCTGCGCCAGGCGCGACAGCTCCACCAGGGTAGGGATGCGCTCGCCGGTGATGCGATCGAGCGTGCCGGCGGTATTGCTGAAGGTCGCCCACGCCAGCACGCTGACCAGGGCCGTGGCGCCGGCGATGGCCAGGAACGCCGCCCACAGCTTGGCGCGGATGCCGAAGCGGGGCGCGGGCGGCGGCGGCTGCCTTGCCGCGCCTTCGTGGGAGGCGGAGTCGGGAGCCGCGAGCGAACGCGGCGGCGGGGCGGCGGCTCCGGCCATGATGAGATCCCGGAGTCAGGGGAGAACGATCGGCGTGCCGTATGAGCCGAAAGTGTTAGCCAACCGTCGTGATCCGGGCCAGTGACACTTTTTTGGAACACCATCCTGCCGCCGCCGTGCCGGTCCGATGGCTCCGCCGTCAGGCCGCCGCCTTGAGATCCTCTTCCAGCCGGCGCGAGCGCTTGGAGACGTACTTCCACATCATGGTGCCGAAGAACCGCCCGAAACGGCCGTGCGGGCGGATGCCGGCCGCCTTGAGCACCATGTTCGACGCGCGCTCCACATGCGGGGCGCGATAGCAGCTGAAGGCCCGCGCCGCATAGGCCAGGTTGGCCGTCTTGCGGTCGTAGGGGTGGCTGTCATCGAAGTTGGCGCAGTAGTAGGCATAGGACAGTTCGTCGTCCTCGCTTTCCTTGATGCGCGACACCGCCACCATGATCCGCCGCCATGTCGGGATGTTCTCGCGGTCCAGGTACTTTTTCATGTGGGTGTAGAACATCTTGTAGTGGCGGAACTCGTCGCCGGCGATGCGGTGGCAGATTTCCTTCAGAACCGGCTCCTCCGCCGCATCGCGCAGGGCGCTGTAGAAGGAACTGGTGCCGGTTTCCACGATGCAGCGCGCGATCAACTCGCCAGTCCGCGAGCCGCGGGTGGAGGCGTCGACGTCGATGGGGATCTGGTAGCCCTCGCGGAACCGGCGGAAGGCGTCGCGATAGTCGAATCCGGGATCGGCCATCTCGGCCCAGCGGCCCAGGGCATCGCCGTGCTGGATCTCCTCGGCCTCCCAATGGGTGGCCATGTCCGCGAAGTAGCTGTCGTCGTGAAACACGTTGCGCAGATAGGCGGTGTAGTCCGCCGCGTTGCGCTCCACCATGGCCGCAGCCTTGATCACCTTGAGGATTTCCGGATCGACCTTGGCCGGGTCATAGCGGTCCCAGGGAATGTCCTCAAGCGTCCAGTGCTTCATGTCGGTTCCTCGGTTGCAACGTGGTGCCGTCCATCCTGATGATGGGCGTGCCGGCCATGGTTTCAACAACGCGGAAGCGTCGTGTCGCGTCGCACAATCGGTAATAATTCCATGCCCTTGCCGCTAAGGGAAGCACTCGCATGGCTGCTCTGCCGGGCCGCCGCCGCCTTGCGATGCACGGTCGCGGCGACCTGAACGGAAAGAGGGGCCGGCAGCAGCGCCAGCCCCTCTTTCCAGTGTTCCAGCCCCGGCCCGGACGTCCTGCCGGTCGGGCCGCCGACCGCCGATCAGGCGATGGCGTCGCGCATGGCTTCGGCGACGGCGACGTTCTTGGCGGCCTGCGCCTTCTCGACGTCGGTGTCGGCTTCCTGCTCGGCGTCGCGGGCGGCCTGCAGGCGCTTTTCAACGTCGTCGCGCGTCAGGTCCGACAGCACGACGGCTTCCTCGGCCAGCACCGTGCAGCGTTCTTCGGTCACTTCGGCGAAACCGCCGGCGACGAAGATCTGGTTGGCGACCTTGCCGTCCTTGTAGATGTCCAACACGCCGGGGCGCACGGTGGACAGCATGGGAGCATGGCGCGGCATGGCGCCGAAGTTGCCCTCGGACCCGGGCACGATCACCATCTCGACCGGCTCGGAGACCAGCAGCTTCTCCGGCGAGACCAGTTCGAATTCAAGCGTTTCCGCCATGGTTCCTCCGACGGCCCGTGTGTGCCGCAAGCGGCGCGTGGGCCCTGTACTTCCCGAAAGACGGGGCGCGATCGTGCGGAAACAGGATCGCGCCCCGGCCGTTGCGTTGCGTCAAGCGTCCGCTTACGCGGCCTCGGCCGCCATCTTCTTGGCCTTTTCGATGGCCTCGTCGATGGTGCCCAGCATGTAGAAGGACTGCTCGGGCATGTGGTCGTAGTCGCCGTTGATGATGCCCTTGAAGCCCTTGATGGTGTCTTCCAGGTTCACGAACACGCCCGGCGAGCCGGTGAACACCTCGGCCACGTGGAACGGCTGCGACAGGAAGCGCTGCAGCTTACGGGCGCGGGCGACCGTCAGCTTGTCCTCTTCCGACAGTTCGTCCATGCCCAGGATGGCGATGATGTCCTGCAGCGACTTGTAGGCCTGCAGGACACGCTGCACCTCACGGGCCGTCTCGTAGTGCTCCTGGCCGACGACCTTGGGGTCCAGCGCGCGGGACGTGGAGTCCAGCGGGTCCACGGCCGGGTAGATGCCCAGCTCGGCGATGGAGCGGTTGAGCACGGTCGTGGCGTCCAGGTGGGCGAACGAGGTCGCGGGCGCCGGGTCGGTCAGGTCGTCGGCGGGCACGTAGATGGCCTGCACGGACGTGATCGAGCCCTTGTTGGTCGAGGTGATGCGCTCCTGCAGGGCGCCCATGTCGGTCGACAGGGTGGGCTGGTAGCCCACGGCCGAGGGAATGCGGCCCAGCAGCGCCGACACTTCCGAACCCGCCTGGGTGAAGCGGAAGATGTTGTCGACGAAGAACAGCACGTCCTGGCCTTCCTCGTCGCGGAAGTATTCCGCCTGGGTCAGGCCGGACAGGGCGACGCGGGCACGGGCGCCCGGCGGCTCGTTCATCTGGCCGTAGACCAGGGCGGCCTTGGAGTTGCCGCCTTCGAGGTCGATAACGCCCGACTCGATCATCTCGTGGTAGAGGTCGTTGCCCTCGCGGGTCCGCTCACCGACGCCGGCGAACACGGAGTAACCGCCGTGGCCCTTCGCGACGTTGTTGATCAGCTCCATGATGAGCACGGTCTTGCCCACGCCGGCACCGCCGAACAGGCCGACCTTGCCGCCCTTGGTGTAGGGGGCCAGCAGGTCGATGACCTTGATGCCCGTGACCAGGATCTCGGTCTCGGTGGACTGGTCGGCGAACTTCGGCGCCTCGCGGTGGATCGGCCAGCGGGTCTTGGTGTTCACCGGACCACGCTCGTCCACCGGCTCGCCGATGACGTTCATGATGCGGCCCAGGGTCTCCGGGCCGACCGGCACGGCGATCGGCTGACCGGTGGCAGTCGCCTGCGCGCCGCGGGTCAGACCGTCGGTGCTTTCCATGGCGATGGTGCGAACCGTCGCCTCACCGAGGTGCTGGGCCACCTCCAGCACCAGCCGCTGGCCATTGTTATCAACCTCGAGCGCCGACATGATGGCCGGCAGTTCCCCCTCGAACTTGACGTCCACGACGGCGCCCAGAATCTGGGTGATCGTACCGACGTTGTTCTGCGCCATGGGTTTAAGCTCCTTACGAACCACGCTTAAGTGGATTTGAATTTCGTATCAGTCAGCGTTTGCCGGCCGCGCCCTACAGGGCCTCGGCGCCGGAGATGATCTCGATCAGTTCCTTCGTGATCATCGCCTGACGGGTGCGGTTGTAGGTCAGCGTCAGCTTGTTGATCATGTCGCCGGCGTTGCGGGTGGCGTTGTCCATCGCCGCCATGCGGGCGCCCTGCTCGGAAGCGGAGCTTTCCAGCAGCGACGAGAAGATCTGCATCGCAACGTTGCGCGGCAGCAGCTCGGCGAGGATGCCCTCTTCCGACGGCTCGTACTCGTAGGAGGCCTTCGGACCGGCCGGCGCCTCGTTGGCGTTGGCGGCCTCGGGCACCGGGAAGGGCACGAGCTGCTGGAGGGTGACCACCTGGCTGATGGCCGACTTGAACTTGTTGTAGACCACCGTGCAGACGTCGAACTCGCCGTTCTCGTACATCGCCAGGATGCGCGCGGCGATCTCGTCGGCTTCCGAGAACGACAGGCCCTTCTTGCCCACGCCCTCGTAGCCGTCGATGAGCTTGTCCTTGTGGTCGCGCTTCAGCGCGTCGCGGCCCTTGCGGCCGATGGTCAGCAGCTTGACCTGCTTGCCCTCGGCCTGAAGCTCGGCCACCCGGTTGCGGGTGGCGCGCACGATGGACCCGTTGAAACCGCCGCACAGACCGCGATCGGCCGTCATCACGACCAGCAGGTGCACCTCGTCCTTGCCCGTGCCGGACAGGAGCTTGGGCGCACCGGGCAGGCCGGCCATGGAGCCGGCCAGCCCGCCCAGCATGCGGTCCATCCGCTCGGCGTAGGGACGGGCGGCCTCAGCGGCGTCCTGGGCGCGACGCAGCTTCGATGCCGCCACCATCTTCATGGCGGAGGTGATCTTCTGCGTCGACTTCACCGAGGCGATGCGCCCGCGAAGGTCCTTCAAGCTTGCCATTGGGTACAGACCCTTCCTTCAGCCGTTGCGGATGCCGTCGATTACGCCGCGAAGGACTTCGCGAAGTTGTCAAGGAAGCTCTTCAGCTTGTCCTTGACCTCGTCGGTCAGCTTCTGCTCGGTGCGGATCGTCTCCAGGATCTCCGGCGCCTTGGCGTGGATTTCGTGGAGCAGTTCCTTCTCGAAGCGGTTCACGGCGGTGACCGGCAGCTTGTCGAGGTAGCCGTTGGTGCCCGCGAAGATGGACACGACCTGCTCCTCCACCGCCAGCGGCGAGAACTGCGGCTGCTTCAGCAGCTCGGTCAGGCGCTCACCACGGTTCAGCAGCTTCTGCGTCGCCGGGTCGAGGTCGGAGGCGAACTGCGCGAAGGCGGCCATCTCGCGGTACTGGGCCAGTTCCAGCTTGATGGAGCCGGCGACCTGCTTCATGGCCTTCACCTGGGCCGAGGAGCCCACGCGGGACACCGACAGGCCGACGTTCACGGCCGGGCGGATGCCCTTGAAGAACAGGCCGGTCTCCAGGAAGATCTGACCGTCGGTGATGGAAATCACGTTGGTCGGAATGTAGGCGGAGACGTCACCGGCCTGGGTTTCGATGACCGGCAGGGCGGTCAGCGAGCCGGCACCGTTCTCGTCGTTGAGCTTCGCGGCGCGCTCCAGCAGGCGGCTGTGGAGGTAGAACACGTCGCCGGGGAACGCCTCGCGGCCCGGCGGACGGCGCAGCAGCAGCGACATCTGGCGGTACGCCACGGCCTGCTTGGACAGGTCGTCGTAGAAGATGGTGGCGTGCATGCCGTTGTCGCGGAAGTACTCGCCCATGGCGCAGCCGGTGTACGGCGCCAGGAACTGCATCGGCGCCGGGTCCGACGCGGTGGCGGCGACGATGATGGTGTAGTCCAGCGCGCCGTGGTCGGCCAGGGTCTTCACGACCTGGGCCACCGTCGAACGCTTCTGACCGACGGCCACGTAGATGCAGTACATCTTGTCCTTTTCGGACTTCGCGGCGTCGTTGATCTTCTTCTGGTTGATGATGGTGTCCAGAATGATCGCGGTCTTGCCGGTCTGACGGTCACCGATGATCAGCTCGCGCTGGCCGCGGCCGACCGGGATCAGGGCGTCGATCGACTTGATGCCGGTCTGCACGGGTTCGTGCACCGACTTGCGCGGGATGATGCCCGGGGCCTTCATCTCGGCGCGGCGACGGGCAGAGTCGGACAGGTCGCCCTTGCCGTCGATGGCGATACCCAGGCCGTCGACCACGCGGCCGCACAGCTCCGGCCCGACCGGCACGTCCACGATGGTGCCGGTGCGCTTGACGGTGTCACCTTCCTTGATGCCCACGTCGGAGCCGAAGATCACCACGCCGACGTTGTCGGATTCGAGGTTCAGGGCCATGCCCTTAACGCCGCCCGGGAACTCGACCATTTCGCCGGCCTGCACGTTGTCCAGGCCGTGGATGCGGGCGATGCCGTCACCGACGGACAGGACCCGGCCGATTTCCGCGACGTCGGCCTCGGTGCCGAAATTGGCGATCTGTTCCTTAAGGATAGCGGAGATTTCCGCGGCGCGGATTTCCATCACCCAACCCCTTTCATGGCGAGCTGAAGTCGTTGCAGCTTCGTACGGAGAGAATTGTCGATCATGCGCGAGCCGACGCGGACGACCAGGCCACCGATCAGGCCCGGGTCGACCCGGGTCTCGAGGGCCACGTCCTTGCCCACGGCCTGCTTCAGGGAAGCGGCCAGGGCCTCGGTTTGCGCGTCGGACAGCGGTTTGGCGGAGACGACCTCGGCGCTGATCTCGCCACGCTTGGCGGCGAGGCGCTCGAGGAATGCGTCGATAACGGCCGGAAGAGCGAACAGGCGGCGGTTGGTCGCCACCAGGCCGAGGAAGTTGCGGGTGACGCCCTGCATCCCGGCCTTGTCGGCCAGGGCGGCGACGCCCTTCGCCTGCTCGGTCCGCGACAGCACCGGGCTGTCGATGAACCGGCGGAAGTCGGCGCTCTCGGCGACCATGGTCTTCAGGCCGCGCAGGTCATCGGCCACCTGGTCCAGAACGCCCTTTTCCTCCGCCAGCTCGAACAGCGCGGACGCGTAGCGGTCGGCCAGGCCGGATGATGCTGATTTGGATGCCACGTGCGACTAGCCCCGTTTTAGTGCGTTTCGGACACCGGAAGAATCGCTTAACGACTTGAATTAGCTCGCATATGCGCGGCAGCGCCAAGCTAGTCCCCCGCAAGCGCGTGAGCTAGGTAGCATAACCGCCATGGCAGTGCAAGCACTCGGGACAACCCGTTTGGGCAGGGTCTCCCCCTCCGGCGCGGCGGATTGTGCCACGATGATCCCTTCAAGGAAAGCCGCAGGATCAAAGAAAACTGTAAGGGTCCACATCCACCTGCACGCGGACCGAATGGGGCACCTTCACGCGGCCCAGCCACGCCGCCACCACAGGCTGCACGCGCACGCCCCGCGGCGCCTTCAGAAGGAACCGCCGCCGGTGCCGGCCGCGCAGCATGGCCAGCGGCGCCGGGGCCGGGCCCAGCACCTCCACGTTCGCCTCCCGGGGGGCGGCGCGGGAAAGCTGCGCGCAGGCGGCATCCACCGCCCCCTCGTCCTCGCCCGAGACGATGAGCGCCGCCAGCCGGCCGTAGGGCGGCATGGACGTGGCGCGCCGCCCCTCGGCCTCGGCCTCCAGGAACTGCGCCGTCTCGCCGGTGACCATGGCCTGGATCACCGGATGCTCCGGCTGATAGGTCTGAAGCATCACCCGCCCCTGCTTGGCCGCGCGCCCTGCCCGGCCAGCCACCTGGGTGAGCAGCTGGTAGGTGCGCTCCGCCGCCCGCAGGTCCCCACCCGACAGGCCAAGATCGCTGTCGACGACGGCCACCAGCGTCAGTTCGGGAAAGTGCAGGCCCTTGGCCAGCACCTGCGTCCCTATAAGAAGGTCGACCTCGTGGGCGGCGATTCGCTCCATCAGCGCCGCCGCCGCCAGCGGACCGCCCAGCGTGTCGGAGGCGACCACCACCGACCGCGCCTCCGGCCAGCGGCCGACGACCTCTTCCGCCAGGCGCTCCACGCCGGGTCCGCAGGCGGCCAGGCTGTCCTCGTCACCGCACTGCGGGCACTGGCGGGGCGTCGGCTCGGAATGGCCGCAGTGGTGACAGACCAGCCGCCGGACCAGCCGGTGCTCCACCAGCCACGCGGTGCAGTTGGGGCACTGGATGCGGAAGCCGCAGGTTCGGCAGAGTGTCAGCGGCGCATAACCGCGGCGGTTGAGGAACAGAAGCACCTGCTCGCCCCGCTCCAGCGTCTCGCTCACCGCGTCGACCACCGGCGGCGCCAGCCAGGAGCGGCCCCAGTCGCCTTTCTCGGGCGGCATGCGGCGCATGTCCACCACATCCACGTCGGGCAGGAGCGACCCGCCGTGGCGCTCTGGCAGGTGGAGCTTGTCGTAGCGGCCCGATTCGGCGTTGAGCACCGTTTCCAGCGACGGCGTGGCGCTCGCCAGCACCACCGGGACCGACCCCAGCTGCCCGCGCACCACCGCCATGTCGCGGGCGTGGTAGGACACGCCGTCCTCCTGCTTGAAGGCCTGCTCGTGCTCCTCGTCCACCACCACCAGCCCCAGATCGCGGAACGGCAGGAACAGGGCCGAGCGCGCGCCCACCACCACCGCCGCGCGGCCGTTGGCGACGGCGCGCCACACGTCGCGCCGCCGGGCCTGGGTCAGTTCGGAATGCCACTCCAGCGGCGGCACGCCGAAGCGGCGGCGGAAGCGCGACAGCCATTGGCTGGTCAGGCTGATCTCGGGCACCAGCACCAGCACCTGCCGCCCGCGCCGCAGGGCCTCGGCCACGGCCTCGAAATAGACCTCCGTCTTGCCCGAGCCCGTCACCCCCTCCAGCAGGGCGACGGAGAAGGCGTGGCCGCGCACCCGTGAGCGCAGGTCTTCGGCGATTTCTTCCTGACCAGCCGAAAGGGTGGGGCCCGGGTGGTCCGGGTCGGGGCGCGGCGGGTCGAGCTGCGGATGCACCAGGCTCGGCACCAGCACGCCGGCCTGCGCCAGCCCCTTCACCACGCCGTCGGACACGCCGGCCTCCCGCGCCAGGTCGCCCGCCGGCAGGGGCGGCAGGTCGGCGGCGACATTCAGCACGGCCCGCCGGGCGCGCGTCTCCTTGACGCCGAGCGCCGCCAGATCGGGCGGATGGTCCGGGTCGGGCAGGCCGTAGACGGTCAGCGGCCGCGGCTCCTCCAGCGCCTGGGGCACGCTGATCGCCATCTTGAGAACCGCGCCGGGCGGGCTGAGGGTGTAGGCTGCCACCCAGTCCACGAAGCGGCGCGTCACCTGGGGCAGCGGCGTGGCCGGCAGGACGCGCAGGATGTCGCGCACCTTCGCTTCGGCCACGGCGCCCTCGCCCGCGCCCCAGACCACGCCGATCTCGCGCCGTTTGCCCAGCGGCACCTCCACCGGCTGGCCCTCGGCCACGGCCGGGCCTGAGCGGGGCACGCGGTAATCATAAAGACCGCCCAGCGGCAGGGGCAGCAGCACACCCACCCGCGCGCCGGGCGGGTAGAGCGGCGCGGCGGCGTCGCACGCACTGGATGCAGAGGTTGCGGACATGGGCGCGACTGTGGCGGGGCGGGGTTCCATCCGCTACACTCTAGCCGACCCGGACGGGGACCGCCACGACAAGTCCCTGAACGGGAAGCGCTTTCCCGAACACCTGATCCTCCCCATCAGAAACGGCGACACTCTTTCCATGAAGTTCTTCATCGACACGGCCGACCTTGCCGACATTCGCGACCTGGCCGAGACGGGCCTCGTCGACGGCGTGACCACCAACCCGTCGCTGGCCGCCAAGGCGGGCATGAAGTTCACCGACCTGGTGAAGGAAATCTGCGACGTCGTCCCCGGCCCCGTCAGCGCCGAGGTCACCGCCCCCGACCACGCCACGATGATGCGCGAGGCCGACCACCTGCGGAAGATCGCCGACAACGTCTGCATCAAGGTGCCGCTGACGCCCGACGGGCTGAAGACCTGCCGCAAGCTGGCCGACGACGGCACTATGGTCAACGTGACGCTGTGCTTCAGCCCGGCGCAGGCGATCCTGGCGGCCAAGGCGGGTGCGGCCTTCGTGTCGCCCTTCGTCGGCCGCCTGGACGACATCGGGCAGGACGGCCTGGGCCTGATCGCCGAGATCGTGAGCATCTACGCCAACTATCTGGACATCGGCACGGAAGTGCTGGTCGCCAGCGTCCGCCATCCCATCCATGTGACGGAATCGGCCAAGCTGGGCGCCCACGTGGCGACCATGCCGCCGAAGGTGCTGCGCCAGCTCTACAACCACCCGCTCACCGACAAGGGCTTGGCCGCCTTCACCGCCGACTGGGAGAAGTCGGGCCTGAAGATCCTGGAGGACTGAGACGTGGCCGAGCAGGGCAACGCCTCCGACGACACACCCCCCCCGACCCCGCGACAGGTCAAGGCGTACCTGCGGGAGCACCCGGAGTTCCTGACCAACAACATGCCGTTGCTGGCGGAACTGCTGCCCGACCTGTCGCCGGAAAGCAACGTGGTCGACCTGCAGTCGGCCGTGGTCAAGCGCCTGCGCAAAGAGGTGGAGGACCTGAAGGCCTCGGCGAAGGCCCTCATCACCACCACGCGGTCCAACATGTCCACGCAGGAGCGCACGCACCAGGCCGCCCTCGCGGTCCTGGCCGCCGAGGGCATGGACAGCCTGGCGCGCATCATCACCGACGAGTTGCCGGTGGTGCTGCAGGTGGACGTGGTCACTATCGCCTTCGAACCCGGCCTGCCCAAGCCGGCGGCGCTTTACGTCCAGGAACTGGGCGCCGGGGAACTGGACGCGATGCTGGGCGAGAATGCTCCCGCCCGCCTGCGCGAAACCGTCGAGGGCGAACAGCCGCTCTACGGCGCCGCCGCGCGGCTGGTGACGTCGGACGCTCTGGTTCGGCTGCAGCCCGGCGAGGGCCTGCCCGAGGGCGTTCTGGCGCTGGGCACCCGGACCGAGGGCACCTTCCATCCGCAGCAGGGGACCGAGCTTCTGGGCTTCCTGGCGCGGGTGGTGGAACACATGGTGCGGCGATGGGCGACGGCGGACACCAGCGAACCGGCGTGATTCCGCAGACGGCGGACGAGGACCGGGCGGCGGCGGATGCCCTGCCGCCCGGCCTGCCGCCCGATCCGGCGTTGCGCGACGCCATCGTGCGCTGGCGCCGCTGGCTGACGGCCGAACGCGGCGCCAGCATCCATACGCTGACCAACTACCAGCGCGACCTGTTCTTCTTCCTGCGGTTCCTGACGGATTACCTGGGTGCCGAGCCGACGCTCGCCGACCTGGGCAAGCTGACGGCGGCGGACTTCCGCAGCTATCTGGCCCACCGCACCGCCGAAGGCATCGCCCGCACCTCGCTCGGCCGGGCCATGAGCACCCTGCGCGGCTTCTACCGCGCCTGCGACCGCATGGGGCTGATGCACAACCCGGCCATCGACCTGGTGCGCAACCCGCGCCCGCCGCGCAGCATCCCGAAGCCGCTGGCTGAGGCGGAGGCGATGGAGGTGCTGCCCACGGTGGGCGAGCTTACGGACACGCCGTGGATCGCCGCCCGCGACACGGCCCTCATCACCCTTCTTTACGGCTGCGGCCTGCGCATCGGCGAGGCGCTGGGCCTGACCGTCGCCGACCGTCCGACGGCGGAAACCATGCGCGTGCTCGGCAAGGGGCGGAAGGAGCGCCTGGTGCCCGTCCTGCCGGCCGTGCGGCAGGCCGTCGACGCCTACCTGGCCCTGCGCCCCCATCCCGCCCCGCCCGACAGCCCCCTGTTCGTGGGAGCGTGCGGCGGCCCGTTGAGTCCGCGCATGGCGCAGCGGACCATGGAGAAGGTGCGTCACCTGCTCGGACTGCCCGAGACGGCGACGCCCCATGCGCTGCGGCACTCCTTCGCGACCCACCTGCTGGGACGGGGCGGCGATCTGCGCACCATCCAGGAACTGCTGGGCCACGCCAACCTGTCGACCACCCAGCGCTATACCGAAGTGGACGCCGCCCGGCTTAAGAGCGTCTACGACTCGGCGCACCCGCGCGCCCGAAAGGGTTGAACGCGGCAACCGCCCCTTCCCCGAGCCCGTTTTGCCGGTAAGCCCGCCGCACGTCCCCCGCGGCGGAGATCGGACACCGGAAACGGGAGCAGCTCATGCGACGCGAGAACCCTGGTGAAGTCACCACCGCCGAACGCAGCGGCATCATGAAGGCCTTCCTGCTGACCCTGCTGCTGGCGGGCGGCACCATCATTCTGGCCGGCTGCAACACCATGGAAGGCATCGGCGAGGATACCCAGGCCGCCGGCCAGGCGCTCGAAGATACCGCCGAGGATGCGAGCGACTAAGGATGGCGCGGAACATGGCATCGCCGGAGATGGACCGCGAAACCTATTGCGCCAACCTTGAGGCGCGGGTCACGGCCCTCCGGCACCGCATCGAAGAAGTGGAGCGCGCGGAGGAGGCCGAGCGGGTGAACACGCCCGGCCATCCTCCGAGCGACGCCCTGAAGGACCTCCAGGCCCGCCACGACGAACTGTCGCGCAGCCTGGCGCGCTGCCAGTTCATCGAGGAAGACGACTGGGTCAGCGCCCGCGACGAGGCGGAATCCGCCTTCGCCCGGGTGGAAAACGCACTGGAGACGGCCACCGCCCGCTATCGCGGACGGGGCAGCGGCGGCGGCTGAAGTGCCGCTATTCCCCGCCCTCGCCCTGCGGCAGGGGATCGGTGGCCTCGATCATGCGCCGGACGCCGCGCGGCATCCGGTGCTTGAGGCCGTTCAGGCGGCGGGAGAAGCCCGGCAGGGCACGCCGGCGCTCGCGGATCACGCGGCGCACGGTTTTCGATTCGCGCGCCAACAGATACAGCCCCACCGCCACCATCGGCAAGCCGACAGGCACCGGCGTCGGGGCCGTCACCGCCCCCACGACCACCAGGATCCAGCCCAGCCCCAGGCGCACGAGACGCCCCAGAGGCGTACGGCCCGGCGGTGGGTCGAGATCGGGCACGGGATCATGGGGCGCATAAGGGGCGGTCACCGAACGGCATCCTTTTCCTGAACGGTCGCAAGGACGCTCGCACGGAGCCCGGCACGGCGCAAGCGTCTCTATGGTGACGATGACGCCGCCATCATGCGCGTCGGGTCACTGCGACAGGCGCCCGCGCAGGCCCCATGCCATGGCGAGCGGCCCCAGCAGGCCGACCACGCCCACCGAGGCGAACGCCCATCCCCAGGCCGTCCGGCCCGGCTCGGCGCCGCCGGCGGCGTCCAGCACGATCCCCATGACCAACGGCCCCACGAACGCCGCCAGGAAGCCCACCAGCGAATGCACCGCCAGCGTAGCGCCGCGTCGGCCATCCTCGGCGTGTTCCACCGCGCCCGTTGTCAGGGCCGCCGAATCAAGCTGGATGAAACCGGCGTACAGCAGCATCACCATCGCCATCACCGGATAGGAGGCACCCGCCGCCGGCCCGACGGCGAACGCCGTGGCGGCGGAAACAGCCATGTAGGCCATCACCAGGCGCCCGCGCCCCAGGCGCGTCGCCACCTCCGCCCCCGCCAGCGAACAGCCGAAGGCGACCAGCGCGCCCAGCGTTGCCACCGCGCTGGGCGCCAGCCACCCCTCGGCATGGGCCGCAGCGCCGGGAAGGGCGGCGGCGAAGGCCAGGAAGGCCACCACCCACGACCGGAAGGCGAACAACTCCCACATGTGCACGGCTTATCCCAGCACATAGCCCATGGCCGGCCGGTTGCGCAGGACGGGGCGGAAGTCCAGCAGGCGGGTGGGCGTCGGAGTGGCTTCGGGCGCGCGTGGTTTCAGCGCCAGGATCAGCACCACCGCCAGGGCCGCCGCGCCGGCCGCCAATCCGAAGGCGGCACGCCAGCCCGCCCAATCCGCCACCGCCGCCGAGGCCGCGTAGGACCCCGCCGTACCCAGGCTGAAGCAGGCGGTATACAGCGGCACCACGCGCGGCCGCACCTGCGGCGAAACGCGGTCGACCAGCACGCGCAGGCCCGGCATGTAGGTGCCCGCCAGTGCCGCCCCGCCCAGCGCCCGGAACAGCAGCGCCGCCCAGAAGCCGTCCGCCAGCAGCGCGAAACCGGCGCAGGCCACCACGTTCACCGCCGCGCCGACGGCATAGACCCGGCGCGCGTCCATGCGGTCGGTCAGGCTTACCAGCACGGGAGCGGCCAGCGCGTAGGCGGCGAAGTAGACGCCCGAAATCCAGCCGGCCTGCGTGTTGCTCAGGTCCCATGCCTCCATGAATCCGGGCAGCAGGGCCGGAAAGGTGAAGACGCCCACCATGGTGCAGACCTCGGCGAGGCAGACGGCGGCGACAAGCTTGGTCAGGGCGGCAGACATGCGCCGGCTATACGCCCTGAAGCCCCGGGTGAAAAGGGCCGTTGCCGCGTGCGTCGATCGCGATCCGGCCGACCGTCTCATCCGTTTCTATCAACCCTGACGCAATAAGCCCGAGGAGACGTTCGCCATGACCCGGACACGCCCGCCCGGATCGGACCACCCCATCTCCATCGTCCCGGCGCCCAACCCGGTCGAGGTGCGCCTGGGAGAAACCATCGTGGCCGATTCCACGGCTGCCAAGCGCCTGAAGGAGCAGGGCTACCCGCCGCGCGACTACATCCCGCGCGAGGATGTGCGCATGGACCTGATGGAGCCGACCGAGACCCGAACTTTCTGCCCCTTCAAGGGCGACGCCACCTACTACGCCGTCGTGACCCCCGAGGACCGGCGCGAGGATGTTGCCTGGTCCTACGAGGACCCGCCGGAATGGATGGCCGACATCAAGGGTCACCTCTGCTTCTACGACGAGCGCCTGGACGGCTGACGCCGCCGCCCACCCGTCAACCGATCCGCCCAGAAAAAACCCGCCGCGCCCAGAGGGCCGGCGGGTTTCTGCATGGGGCGCGCGGGGCGCCGCCGCTGCTGGGGATAAAGGCACTCGCGTCAGCTCAGGTCGCCTTCGCCCATCTGCATCGAGGTGCGCAGGTTGGCGCGGCCGCGCGACAGGCGGGACTTCATGGTGCCCACGGGCAGGTGCGTTTCCTCGGCCGCCTCGTGGTGGGAGCGCTCTTCCATGCCCAGCATGTGGACGGCGGCGCGTTCCTGCTCCGACAGGCCGTCCATGGCGGCCACCGTTTCCTTCAGGAAGACGCTGTGGACCTGACTGGGACGGGCGGCGGTGTTCTCGTCGTGCACGGCCTGCTGCATATACCGCATCGAGACGGCCTCGCGGCGCTTCTGGCTGATGAAGACGTTGCGCATCATGGTGAACAGCCAGCTGCGGAGGTTGGTGCCCGGCTTGTAGAGGTGCCACTTGCGGATGGCCCGCTCAACGCAATCCTGCACGAGATCGTTGGCATCGTCCTCGGTGCGGGTCAGCGAGCGCGCATAACGCTTCAGGTCGGGAATCAGGGTCTCGATCTGCTGGTTTGCGGCCATGCTCATCTCGAACTCCCTTCGACATTCAAGTCTTCGCGTCGCGGACCTCGGGAACCGGGCGGGCCGGCTGTTGCCGTCGACGTCATGGTCAAAGGATGGATCGGGACCCCGTAAAGCCTCCATGTGAGGATGTCCGTCCCAGCATAAAAAGAACGTTGGTGCCCGCCCGGCCTTCCCACGCCCCTGGAAATCGCGGGGCCACAGGCGGAAAACGGCGTCATGTGCGGGCCTTGGGTACGCCACCCAGGAAACGGGGAAGGCAGACAAACGCGTCAGCGCGGCGAGTCGCTGCATAAAGAGGACATAAAAAACGGCGCCTCGAAGGCGCCGCGCGAAAACGGGTCGGATGGGCGGCCCGCCGCGTCAATCCAGCGGGTTCGGCCGGTCGATAAGGCCCTCGGCCAGTTCCACGCGCGACAGGTGGCCGCGTGCCCGCTCTGCCTCTTCGCGCGTCACCTCGTTGGATGCCGAGCGCGCCTCCGCACTGCGTTTCCAGCGTTCCAGGATGGCGCGTTTCTGCTGGACGGTCAGGTGCGCGTGTGCGGCCACCTCGGTCGGGTCGTCGAAGACGGTGGTAGGGTCCAGCATGGCCGCCTCCAGATCGATGGGGCGTTCGTCGTCGCTCTCGGCCATGGCATCCTGCCCTTGTTCCGTTGCTGTCGTCGCGGTCCGTTCCTTGAGGCTACGACTCGCGGCGCGAAGCGGTTCCCGGCGCGCGTCGCGGCGTTGCCGAGCGGCGCGACCCGTCCCACGAGCCCCGCTCGGATGCCGATCCCTGCCCGCCGGCGAACGCGCCACCGAAGGTTCCGTGCCCCGGGGCGCGGCCGTGGGCGGCTGCCCGCCCGGCGCGCGTGCCCTGCGTGCCGTCGGGGCGGAGGCGGCGGTACATCACCGCGGCGCCGGCGATGGCAAAGCTGGCGGCGAAGATGACGGCCAGCAGCCGCGCCAGGGCGGCTGCGCCGGGCTCCCCGCCATCCTCGAAGGAGGTGAAGCCGAAGAGCCCGGTAAGCACCGCCAGAATGAAGAACGTCATCGCGGTATAGGTCATGGTGTCGGGCCTTGCGTCTCTTTCCTCTCGATCGACCGCCGGCCGTGGCGTGGCGCAGTCTTCTATAACGTCTCAGGTCGCGTCGGGTGCGGCGGACGTATGCCGTTTGTGCACGCGCGATATGATTTTGAACGCGACGGTACGGAATCGGTTGCGGCCGGCACAACCACTTTTCCGACGATGTTGCGCTGCAAAAACGCCATCATTTTTGAGACGCACCACGTCGAAAAAGGGCCCGAAAGCCGCGCAATCCGGGGCTTTCGGGCTGATTAGACCCTACGATCAAAGGCGTAGGAATGCCGCAATTTTACGCAAAAGTTTTTGGCGCCGTATCTCAGCCGGCAGCGTCGCCGGCCGCCAGTACCGCGAGAAACGCGTCCACAACGTTGGGATCGAACTGCTTGCCCGACTGCTCCCGCAGGTAGTCCAGCGCCTGTTCCCGCGGCCACGGCTTCTTGTAGGGGCGCTCGCTGGTCAGGGCATCGAAGACGTCGACCACCGCGACGATTCGCGCCGCCAGGGGAATGGCCTCGCCGGCAAGTCTGGCGGGATAGCCGCCACCGTCCCAGCGCTCGTGGTGGCCGGCGGCGATTTCCGCGCCCATGGACAGGTAGCTCGACCCTTCCACCAGCTTGGCCGCGCGCTCCAGGATCATCCCGCCGTTGGCGGCGTGGGTCTGCATCACGGACCATTCGTCGGGATCCAGCTTGGCCGGCTTCTGGAGGATGGCGTCGGGCACGGACACCTTGCCGACGTCGTGCAGGATGGAGGCCATGCCCACCTGCTCCAGGAACAGGTCGTCGATCTGGTCGGTGTAGTGGCCCGCATCGCGCAGGGCGCGGGCGACGGCCTCGGTCATGCGCTCGACCCGCAGGACGTGCTCGCCGGTGTCGGTGTCCTTGTGCTCGGCCAGATCGGCGAGCGCCACCACGGTCGCCTGATGGGCGCGCTTGAGCTGTTCGTACAGGTGGATGTTGTCGAAACCCACCGACACCTTGCCTATGAACACCTCCACCAGTTGCTGGTCCAGGGGCGTCAGCGTGCGGCCGGTGCGCAGGTAGGCCACCGCCTCCCGCGCGTTCGGGGTGCGGATGTAGAGCACCATGTGGTCGTGGCCGTATCGGTGTTCCCGCGCCGTCATGGCCGCGTTGACCGCCTCCACCACCGAGGCATCGGCGAAGTCCTCCAGCGTCGCCTCGTCCACTCCCTCGAAGGTGCCGGCGCCGGCCAGGATGAAGATGCGTTGCGCGTCGTCGCCGCGAGCGCCGGGACGCCCGCGCTGGGCGCAGACGATGCCGCTGACCGGGGTTCCCAGCACCGCCGAAAGCTGCGTCAGCACACCGCTCGCAAACAGGCTCATGCTGCGCAGGCGGAACAGGCTGGCCGAGGCGTCGATGATCTTCCGCAGGCCCAGCCGGCTGACCTCAAGCGCCAGGATGTCCTCGTAGGACCGCAGCGCCGCCACCAGCGTGGTGAACAGCTTCTGCGACGTCAGTTCGGTCTTGGCCTTGTAGTCGTTGATGTCGTAGGCAAGAATCACGTCGCGCTCGGGCGCCTGGCCGGGCTGGCCGGTCCGCAGGATGATGCGCACCGCCTGGTTGCCCATGGTTTCGCGAATGTCGCGCACCAGCCTGAGCCCGGCGTCGTCGGTCTCCATCACCACGTCCAGCAGCACCACCGCGATGTCCTGGCGCGCCGCGACGATCTCGCGCGCCTCGGCGGCGGAATGGGCCGACAGCATGGTGATGCTGCGCCCCTTGAAGCGGATGTCGGACAAGACCATCGAGGTCACGGCATGGACCTCCGGCTCGTCGTCGACCACCAGCACCACCCAGTTCTCCGCCGCCGGCAGGACGGGTGTCGGCGCCCCGCCCGCGCCGGGCTCGCCGCCGGCCTTCGCGGGCGCCGCCGGTTCCGGGACCGTGTCGTCCACCAGGAAATCGTCGTCGTCCTCGAACAGAAGATCGTCGGTCATGGGCTCGTCTCCTGGCCGGATGGCGGTCTTGTCGCTGGAGGAGGTCGTCATGCCGCGTCCGCCTCCGGAACGCGCGGGAAGCGGACGGTGAAGGTGGTGCCCCGGCCCGGCACGCTGTCGACGTCGACAGTGCCCTTGAGCGTCTGGCGCACGATGTTGAACACGATGTTCAGCCCAAGCCCCGAGCCGCCGCTGCCCCGGCGGGTGGTGAAGAAGGGCTCGAAGATGCGCGACAGGTGGTCGGGCGGAATGCCCCGGCCGTCGTCGCTGTAGCGCAGTTCCACCCGCGTACCGTCGTCGACCAGCCCGCCCTCGACCCGGATGGTGCCGGCGGCGTCGGCGTCGTCGCCCCAGGCGTGGATGATGGAGTTCATGACCAGGTTGGTGACAACCTGCGACAACGGCCCGGGCCAGCTGTCCACCTCGATGTCGGCAGGTACGGCGGCGATCACCGTGTGATTGGTGCGCTTGAGCTTGGGCCCCAGCGACAGCAGCACCTCGTCGACGTATGTCTTGAGGTCGAAGCGACGGCGCTCGTCGCTGGTCTGGTCGACGGCGACCTGCTTGAAGCTCTGGATCAGGTTGGCCGCGCGCTGGGTCGACGTCAGCATCAGGTCGGTGGACTGCATGGCGCTGCCCAGGTAGCTCTCGAAATCCGAGCGCTTGACCTTGCCGGTCTCGAAGATGGCCTTCAGCGCCTCGGTCTTTTCCTGCAGGAATGTGGCCGTGGTCACGGCGATGCCGACGGGCGTGTTGATCTCGTGCGCGACACCCGCCACCAGGCCGCCCAGGGATGCCATCTTCTCGGCCTCGATCAGGCTCGCCTGGGTGGCCTGGAGATCGGCCAGCGCGCGCTCGGCGTCCTCCTTCGCGCGATGAAGCTCGGCGGCCATGCGCTTGCGCTCGGTGATGTCGGCGGCCGTCACCAGCATCGCGTCGTGGCCCTGGTAGGTGAAGGCGTGGGCCGACAACAGCACCCACATGCGCCGGTCGGTTCCGATGGGCCGCCACTCCACCTCGAAGCCGTCGACAACCTTGTATTTCCGCACCTTGTCCACCAGCCGGCGGCGGTCCTCGGGGTCGACGTAGAGGGACAGAGCGTTGCCGCCGCCCTCGCAGCCGACGCACAGGTTGTAGGTGTCCTGGCTGTGGCTGTTGACGTAATAGATGGTGCTGTCGATCGTCGAGGACACGATGATCGGCAGCGGAATCGCCTCCAGGATCTCGGTGATCGCCTGCTCCTGGCGGCGGCGTTCCGAGACGTCGGTGAAGGTGCGGATGAAGCCGCCGTCGGGCAGCGTGGTGGTGCGGGCCTCAAGGATCGTGCCGTCGGGGCGGCGCACCTCGTGGGTGCGGCCGTCGACGCGCGCCGAGTCGCCCAGGAACCGTTCCTTCACCTCGCTCCACGGGGCGTCGGTGTCGCCGCGGTCGTGCAGGTGGCGCAAAATGTCCTCCACCCGCGCGCCGCCGTGACAGACCGAATCCGGCAGGTCGAACATGCGCTGGTAGCGGTGGTTGAAGGCCATCAGCCGACCGTGCGCGTCGGCCATGAAGATGCCCTGCTCCATATGCTCCAGCGTCGCCGACAGGACGGCGCGCTCCTGCTCCACGCGGGCCTCGGCTTCCTTCACCTCGGTGCAGTCGCCGACCGAACCGGTCAGGCGGACGGCCCGCCCCTCCCCGTCGCGCAGCGCGATGCCGTGCTGGCGCACCCAGCGCCAGCCGTCGTCGCCGGTGCAGAAGCGGTACTCGCAGACGAAGCGCTCGGTTTCGCCGCGCAGGTGGCGGACGTGGGCGTCGCGGTAGGCGGGGTAATCGTCGTCGTGGATGCGACGGGCCCAGCCGTCGGGCGTCATCTCCTCGTTCACGAGGCCGAATATCTCCGACGCCCGCTCGGAAAAGAAGATGCAGTTGTTGGGAATGTCCCAGTCGTAGATGCCGTCGTTGGTCGACCGCAGGGCAAGCTTATAGCGCTCAAGGCTGCGCCCGGCTTCCTCGCTGGCGGCCGCCTTGTTCTCCCCCTCCGACGCTGCCGCACGGGCCGGCACGCGCGCAGGCGTGTCGGGTGCCCGGATGGCCTCCGGCATGATCCTGTCCTCCCTGCGTCCCTGTCGGCGCCTTCAGGCGCTCTTTACGCTGCCCTTAGCATAGACAAGGGGGGAATGAGTGCCAACCGGATAAATCATAAATTGCAGGAAATATGAGAAAAAAGGCGCAGGTGGCGCTGCGACCTTGGGGGTAGACGGGGCGAGACGGCCCGCTCACCCGTCCGCGTCGTCCTCGTCGTCGGGCAGGCCGCCCGCCTCCACAAGTGCCAGCAGGCGGCGGGTGCCCGTGGCGTCCTGCGGGTCCAGGTCCACCACCTTGGCGAGGGCCGCCGTTCCCTCCGCCGCATTACCGGCGCGCACGCAGACGTAGCCGTAGGCCTTGAGGGCAAAGAGGAAAAATCGCGGCTCCGCCGCCAGCGACTCGAAACGCGCCGGGTCCGGCGCCACAGCCCGCCAGTCCGCGGGAAGGTTCAGGGCGCGCGCCGAATCGCGCACACAGGCCAGCGCGACGGGCGCCGCGGCCGCCAACTCGTGCCGGTAGAAATGCGCCTTGTAGCGGCCGATCAGCACCGCCCGGTGCCCGGGCGCCAGGACCTCGGCCTCCGCCAGGGCGGCATCGACGGCCGCCGGATCGCCCCAGTTGGCCGCCGCCACATGCAGGGCCCGCTCCGCCTCCGCCGGCAGGTCGCCGCCGTAGTAGCGGCGGTTCAGCCAATCCTCGTCCGCGTCGGGCATGGTCCTTCTCCCCGTCTTTCGTACCGGCTTCGGCGCGGGATGTCCGGCGGGAGGATACACGCGCCATACCCGGACGGCGCCCGGTGGCGCACTGACGCATCATGATCGCATAAAATGCTCGCCAGCGCGATCGAAGGGCGTAGCGTGAAAGGCGAAGGGGAGGGGGCTCGCGCCACGGACGCCGTATCTGCCCAAACCCCCAAACGTCCGCGGCGCGAGAGGATGCGGGGCCGAATTCCCCGAGGCGGTTCCGCACCGCCCCTCCTCTTTCCTGTTCCGGGAAAGAGGCATCGATCCACTCACACGGGTCGCCGCGCGTTGAGCGCCGCCAGAAGGGTTCCGTCGTCCAGGTAATCCAATTCACCGCCCACCGGCACGCCCTGGGCGAGGCCGGAGACGGTCACGCCCTCGGCTTCCAGCGCATCGGCAATGTAGTGGGCCGTCGTCTGGCCATCGACCGTGGCCGGCAGGGCGAGAATGACCTCGGTCACCGCGTCGTCCCGCACCCGCGCCACCAGCTTGTCGATGGCGAGATCCTCGGGCGCCACGCCCTCCAGCGCCGACAGCAGCCCGCCCAGAACCTGATAGCGGCCGCGGAAGGCCGACGTGCGCTCCAGCGCCCACAGGTCGGAGACGTCCTGCACCACGCAGATGAGGCTCTTGTCGCGGCGCTCATCGCGGCACACCGCGCAAGGGTCCTGGGTGTCGTAGTTGCCGCAGACGGCGCAGGTGCGCACCGATTCGGCCACCGCCGTCAGGGCCTCGGCCAGCGGCAGGAGCAGGCCCTCGCGCTTCTTGATGAGCGCCAGGGCCGCACGGCGCGCCGACCGGGGGCCAAGCCCCGGCAGGCGCCCGAGCAGCTGCATCAGGCGGTCGATCTCGGGTCCGACCATGGGTCAGGTGCCCGTGTCAGGCGGCAGCAGGATCATGCGAAGGCCGGTGCCGCCTCAGAACGGCAGCTTCATGCCCGGCGGCAGCTGCATGCCGCCGGTGACCTTCTGCATCTCTTCCTGCATGGCCTCTTCGGCCTTGCCCTTGGCGTCGTTGTGGGCGGCGACGATCAGGTCCTCCAGGACCTCCACGTCCTCGGGATCGATCAGCGACTTGTCGATCTTCACGCCGCGCATCTCGCCCTTGCCGTTCAGGGTGACCGTGACCATGCCGCCGCCGGACGTCCCCGCCACTTCCAGCTCGCCCAGCTTTTCCTGCATCTCCGTCATCTTGGACTGCATCTGCTGGGCCTGCTTCATCAACTGGCCGAGGTTCTTCATGCGTCGTCGTCTCCAGGGTTGTCGGTTGAGGCGTCCTCGGCGTCCGGCGCGGGCGCCGGCGCCTCCTCGACCGCCCGCTTGGCGGGGCGGATGAGGTCGATCTTGGTGCCCGGCAGGCCGCGCAGCGCCGCCTCGATCAGCGGATGCGCCGCGACGGTCGCGCGGGTCTGGTCCTTGAGCGTGGGCTCGCCCTGCTCGGTGGTGTTGACGGTGACCATCCAGCGGGCGTCGGTGTAGTCGCGCAACTTCTTGCCGACCCGCTGGGCGAAATCCACCGGCACGCCCGCCTGGGTGCGGAACTCCAGCCGCGGCGGCGCCGCGTCGGGCTCGTAGCGCACCAGATGCACGCTGGCTTCCAGATACCCGGCGATGACGCTTTCCCGGTTGTCCTTGAACAGCTTGACCACGCCGGGGAAGTCGCGCGGCACCGGGGCGAACGCCGGGCCGCGGGGCGCCTCCGCCTGCTCGGGCGGCGCGGCGGGAGCGGGCGCCGGGTCAAAGTCGGGCTCGTAGACCGGCTCGTACTGCGCGCCGGCATAGGGGTCGTAATCCAGCTCCGGCTGCCGGGCGGCCGCGAGGCTTGCGGTCGGCGCACCAGACGGCGCCTGCGGGGCATGAACGGTCTGCGGACGCCCCGGCGGCGCGCCGGCCGGCTGTCCGCCGCCACCGCCACCGCCCGAGGGCGCCGGACCTTGCGGCGGGCGCGGCGGCTGACCCTGGCCCTGCGGCTGAGGCGCCGCGCCCTGCTGGCGCAGCTTCTCCACCGCCTCGGCGGGGCTCGGCAGGTTGGCGGCGTAGGTCAGGCGGATGAGCGCCATCTCCACGGCCTGGAGCGGGCTCGGCGCGCTGCGGGCCTCGGTCAGCCCCTTCAGGATCATCTGCCATGTGCGGGTGAGCACGGCCATGTGCAGGCGACCCGCCATGTCGCGGCCGCGCACCCGTTCCGATTCGCTGACCATGGGGTCGTCGGCCCCGTCGGGCGCGACCTTCAGGCGGGTGAGCCAGTGGGTCAGCTCCAGCATGTCCTGGAGGATGACCGTCGGCTCGGCGCCGGCGGTATACTGCTCGCCGATGATGGACAGGGCCTGCGAGACGTCGCCACCCATGGCCGCCTCGAACAGGTCGAAGACCACCGCCCGGTCGGCGAGGCCCAGCATGTCACGCACCTGCTGCTCCGTCACCGTGCCGCCGCCGTGGGCGATGGCCTGGTCGAGCAGCGACAGGCCGTCGCGCACTGATCCGTCGGCGGCGCGGGCGACCATGGACAGGGCGGCGGGCTCGATGTCCGCGCCCTCGCGCTCGGCGATGGCGGCGAAGTGGTTGGCGAGCGTGGATGCCTCCACCCGGCGCAGGTCGAACCGCTGGCAGCGCGACAGCACCGTCACGGGCACCTTGCGGATTTCCGTGGTGGCGAAGATGAACTTCACATGCTCCGGCGGTTCCTCCAGCGTCTTCAGAAGCGCGTTGAAGGCCGCCGTCGAGAGCATGTGCACCTCGTCGACGATGTAGATCTTATAGCGCGCGCTTGTCGGCCGATACCGCACGCCTTCCAGGATTTCGCGGATGTCGTTGACGCCCGTGCGCGAGGCGGCGTCCATCTCCAGCACGTCGACGTGACGGTCCTCGGAAATGGCGCGGCAGTGCTCGCACACGCCGCACGGCGCGACCGTGGGGCCGCCGGTGCCGTCCTCGCCGATGCAGTTGAGGGCGCGCGCGATGATGCGCGCCGTCGTCGTCTTGCCCACGCCGCGCACGCCGGTCAGCACATAGGCCTGCGCCAGCCGCCCCGATTCGATGGCGTTGGACAGGGTGCGGACCAGGGCATCCTGGCCGATGAGCGTGGTGAAGTCGGTGGGGCGGTACTTCCGCGCGAGCACGCGATAGGCCGCCGGGGCGGCGGTCTTGCTGTCAGGCAGAGGAGTGTCTGTCATCGCCGCCGGCCGGAAACCGCAACCTTGAAGAAGGTGGAAGACTGGACGGCGACCCGGACCGAAAACTCGTTACGGCTGCTCCCTTCCGGGCCTGACCGGGTTGGCGAGGAGTCCGTCCGCCGCCAGCCTTCCGACGCGGTTATATCAGGAGATCGGGGGTGATGCGCAAGGGGATAACCGGCTTTTCTTGCAGAGCGGTTACGGGCTTGGCACACTTGAGCCTGAGGCCCCCGCCCGCGCGACCGAAAAGGAGACCGCCATGTCCCCGTTCGACGCTGCGGCCGACGGGCCGTTGTCCCACGCCATCGCCCTGCACCGGGGCGGCCGCCTCGACGAGGCTGAGAAGGCCTATCGCCGCCTCGCCCGCCGCCGGCCCAAGGACCCCCGCCTGCAATACCTGCTGGGCCTCGCCGTGCACCAGCGCGGTCGGCCGGAAGCCGCGGTCAAGCACCTGCGCCAGGCCGTCCGGCGGGCGCCGGAGGTCGCCGACCATCACCGCAGCCTCGGCCTTGCGCTGAAGGATGCCGGCCGCCTGGACGACGCCGCTGACGCCTATCGCCAGGCCGTCCGCCTGGCGCCGTCCGACCCCGTGCCGCGGGCGAACCTGGGCGCCTGCCTGCGCGCCAGGGGTGAGCCCGCCGCCGCCGCCGAAGCCTATGGAGAGGCGGTCGCCCGCGCCCCGGACCATGCCGGGCTGCGCAACAACCTGGGCCTGGCCTTGCGCGAATCGGGACAACTGGCCGCCGCCGAGGCGGAGTTGCGCGCGGCCCTGCGGCTCAAGCCCGGCCACGCCGCCGCCCGCGCCAACCTCGCCGACGCCCTGTGGCGGCAGGGCCGGCCGGCGGCGGCCGTGGACGAGGCCCGCGCCGCCGTCGCCGCGGATCCGGCCCTGCCCCAGGCGCACTACACGCTCGGCAACGCGCTCAAGGACGCCGACCGCCCGGCCGAGGCGCGAGAGGCCTTCACGTCGGCGGTCGAGCGCGCCCCGCACTATGCCGAGGCGCACGCCGGCCGGGCCGCCGCCGCGCTCGCCCTCGACCGCCCCTCCGAGGCCGCGGAGGCCTGCGCGGTCGCGCTGGCCCACGCGCCGGCGCTGGACGAGGCCCACACGCTGATGGGCCAGGCGCTGTACGCCCTGCGCGCCAGGAACCCGGCCGCGGCCGCGCGCAAGGCCCGGGACTGGCTGTCGAACACGCCCGATGCGCCCATCGCGCGCCACATGGCGCCCCCTCTCATGGGCCGGGCGGAGACGGACGGCGCGGTGCGGGCCGAGAGCGGCTTCGTGAAGGCCACCTTCGACGCCTTCGCGGCAACCTTCGACGACAAGCTGGCGGCGCTGGACTATCGCGGCCCGGCGGTCATCGCCGAGCTGGCGGCCGGCGAGCCGGACGGCCGCCGGGTCCTCGACCTGGGCTGCGGCACGGGGCTCTGCGCTTCGGCCCTGCGTCCCCGCGCGGCCCGGCTGGAGGGCGTGGACCTGTCGCCCGAGATGCTCGCCCGCGCCCGGCCGCTCTACGACGCCGGCCACGAGGCCGAGGCGGTCGCCTTCCTGGAAGCGGCCCCGCCCGGCGCCTGGGACCTGATCGCCGCCGCCGACGTGCTCATCTACATCGGCGACCTTGCCCCCCTGGCCCGTGCCGCGGCGCGGGCCCTGGCGGCGGGCGGCTGCCTCGCCTTTACGGCGGAAAGCCTGGAGGACACCCCGGACGCACCGGACTGGCGCCTGAACCCGCACGGCCGCTACGCCCACCGTGCCGGCTATCTCTCCCGCACCTTCCGAGAGGCCGGCCTGGCGGTGGAGGCGCTGGAGCCAACGCGCCTGCGGACCGAGGCCGGCCGCCCGGTCGCCGCCCTGGCCGGCCGAGCGCGAAAAGCGGCCGGGGCCTGATCCACCGCTTTAACCGACTGCGAAGGTGTGAAATAACCGTCCGCCGGCGGATGCCCCTCCGTTGCCGGACACCACCACGGCGCGTCCCGGCGCACGTCCGTCGCGAGCGTTGATCCGGTGGGGGGAGTTGAGGGATACTCGCCCCCTCATACCGGGGGATTAAGACCGGCGGCAGCGCGCCGCCGTTCCAGGAATCGGAGCATCATGGCCGACCACTCCGCAGCAGCGGCGGCAACACGGCAGGAACCCGCGGGCGACGCCGACGGCGCCGCCTACGAGGCGTTTCGCGCCCGCGTCGCGGACGCCAACATCAACAGCCAGACTTTGCTGGCGACCGATTACCTGAACCATTTCAACGAGATCATCATGCTCCTGGAAATGGTTCCGGACATGCCCGACATGATCGAGGAATGCCGCGCCTGGGAGCCCAAGGGCTATCAGGACCATTTCCGCGATTCCTCGTTCTCGGACAAGCAGCTCGCGATCGAGGCCTACGACTACGTGCCGGAGCGCTTCCGCCAGCCCTTCGAGCAGACCATCGGCCAGATGAACGAACTGGTGGCCCTGTCGCTGGACCGCATGGCCGACGGCCTGGAGGACCCCGACCTTCTGCGCGCCCGCGCCGTCGCCGCCAGCCGGGCGCTGCAGCGCCTGATCGACGTCGCCAGCGCCATCATCCACGGCAACGACGTCGCCCTGCACCAGAACGAGATCGACGAACTGATGGGGTTCTGACCCGGCGGCGGGTCGACACCGGCCTTTGCCCGCGGATGTTTGAGGCCACAGGTCAATTGGGGCATGATCCCTCAGCCCCCAAGTCCAGAGGACGTTCATGGCCGCCGATCCCACCCCCTACCATCAGCTTGAAACCCGTTTCGCCCGCCTGGGCGCGCTGGGCGATGCCGCCGGCTTCCTGCACTGGGACGCCGCGACCATGATGCCCGACGGCGGGGCGGACAGCCGCGCCGACCAGCTCGCGACCCTGTCGGCCATCGAGCACGAGATGACCGTCGATCCGCGGGTGGCGGAATGGATCGCCGCCGCCGAGGCCCGCGTCGACGACCTGGACGCCTGGCAGAAGGCCAACCTGCGCGAGATCGCCCGCCTGCACGCCCACGCCAGCGCGGTGCCCGCCCATCTGGTGGAGGCCCTGTCGCGGGCCTGCTCGTCCTGCGAGATGACCTGGCGCACCGCCCGCCCGGCCAGCGACTTCGCCGCCGTGGCGCCCAAGCTGAAGATCGTCCTGGACCTGACGCGCGAGATGGCCCAGGCCAAGGCCGAAGCGCTGGGCGTCACGCCCTATGACGCACTGCTGGACCAGTACGAGCCGGGCGGCCGCGCCGATTCCATCGACATGCTGTTCGCCGACCTGGAATCGGTGCTGCCCAACCTGCTGGGCGAAGTGCTGGAGGCGCAGGGCCGGCGACCGCCACCGGTGCGCCCCAAGGGTCCCTTTCCCATCGAGACGCAGAAGGCCGTCGCCGCACGCTTCATGAAGACGCTGGGCTTCGACTTCACCCACGGACGGCTGGACGTCTCCGCCCACCCCTTCTGCGGCGGCTCGTCCGACGACCTGCGCCTGACCACCCGGTACGAGGAAGACGATTTCGCCCAGGCCTTCATGGGCGTCCTGCACGAGACCGGCCACGCGCTCTATGAACAGGGCCTGCCGGCGGAATGGCGCAAGCAGCCCGTCGGCAAGGCGCGCGGCATGAGCGTCCACGAAAGCCAGTCGCTTCTGACGGAAATGCTGGCCTGCCGCTCGCGCCCCTTCGCCATCTACGCCGCCCCGGTCCTGCGCGAGGCCTTCGGCGGCGCCGGCCAGGCGTGGGAGGCGGAGAACCTGTACCGCCTGAACACGCTGGTGGAGCCGGGCTTCATTCGGGTCGACGCCGACGAGGTCACCTATCCCGCCCACGTCATCCTCCGCTACCGCCTGGAGCGCGACCTGATCGCCGGCCGGCTGGAGATCGACGACCTGCCCGAGGCCTGGAACGAAGGCATGCAGCGCCTGCTCGGCCTCACCGTGCCCGACGACCGCCGCGGCGTGTTGCAGGACATCCACTGGTACGACGGCGCCTTCGGCTACTTCCCCACCTACACCCTGGGCGCCATGACGGCGGCGCAGCTGTTCCTGTCGGCCTGCGAGACCGAGCCGCGCATCCCCGAATGCCTGGCCGTCGGCGATTTCCGACCGCTGCTGGGCTGGCTGCGGCAGAACGTCCACCGCCACGGCTCCAGCCTGTCGACGCGCGAGCTTCTGGTGAAGGCGACCGGCGAACCGCTGAGCGCCAAGGCCTTCCTCACCCATCTGCGCGGGCGCTATCTGGAGGATTGATCCCGGCTGGAGGATTGATCCCGGAGCAGCCGCGGCGCGTTCATCCTTCATGAGCCTGCGCCGCTGCCTCGCCGCCCTCGCCCTTCTCTTGCTGCTCGCCGCCCTGCCGGCGGCGGCGCAATACGACGTGGCCGACACCACGTCCGCCGGCGCCACCTTCGGCGACATCTTCGTGATGAACGAGGACGACCCCGGCATCTGCACCGCCCTGGCCGCCGGACTGGCCGAGCACGCCATCCAAAGCTTCATCCCCGACCGCGAGCCGGCCCTGGCCTCCCGCGTCTTCGCCGAGGCCCCCATACGGTTCGACGACCTGGGATGCGGGGAGTCGTTCTACCGCGACCTGCTTGACTGCATCGTTCTCCACTACGCCCGCCTCCGCCGCGACCTGCTGGACGACGGCATGGCAGTGGAAGAAGCCCGCCGCCTCCACCGCGAACGGGCGCTCGCCTGCGCGGCGGAGGAGTTCGAATAGGGTGGCGCGAGGCTCCCGCTACCGTCCCTCGGCAGTCCTGTCACCGCCGCCCTTGGGGCGGGTGAGCTGCCAGATGCGGTCGACGGTGGCGTAGTCCTGATAGCCCAGCCGGGCGATGGGCTGGATCTTTTCCACGTCGACGCGGCCGTCTTCCGTCAGGGCATCATCGCGGATATGCACGCCGACCACCCGGCCGATCACCATGGTGTTGCGGCTGTCCGGGTTGTCCGACGGCAGGTCGATGATCTGGTGCACCCGGCATTCCAGGTGGATGGGGCTCTCGGCCACGCGCGGCGGAGCGACCAGTTGGCTCGGCTCCGCCGTCAGGCCGGCGGCGTCCAGTTCGCTCTCGCCCGTGGGCAGCGGGCCGGAGGTGGCGCTGACGGCGTCGCGCAGGGCATAGGTCGCCATGTTCACCACGAACTCGCCGGTCTCACGGCAGTTGGCGAGGGTGTCCTTGCTGGGCCCGCCGCCGCCGTGGCGCCCGTTGATGGAGATCATCACCAGCGGCGGTTCGCTCGCCAGGGCGTTGAAGAAGCTGAACGGCGCCAGGTTCACCCGCCCTTGCGTGTCGACGCTGGTGATCCAGCCGATGGGGCGGGGGATGACGCAGCTCTTGAACGGGTTGTAGGGCAGCCCGTGCGGCTGGCCGACTTCATGGAACATCGCGCATCTCCGAAAGCGCCGCCTCCAGCGCCAGGGCCACGCGCAGCGTGCGCGTGTCGGCTCCCGTCGGCCCGACCACCTGAAGGCCGACGGCGGCCTCGCGGGGGCGGTGAATGGGGATCGTCGCCGCGCAGCCGTCCAGCACGTTGACCAACCGCGTGTTGCGCAGCATGAGGCGGTTCCAGTGGTTGTAGCTTTCCTCGTCGGCATCCACCTGGGCGATGGTGGGCGCCAGCGTCGGCAGGGTGGGCCACAGCAGCGCATCATAGTCCGCCGCAAGGACGTTCCACCGCCGCTGGAAGTCCTTGCGCCAAAGCTGCAGGTCGATGACGTCGGCCGCGCTCAGGCCGTCGGCCGCCTTCATGCGGGCCAGGACCCGCTGGTCGAAGCGCGCCGCGTCCGTGGCCGCGCGGTGGCGGTGGATGGACCAGGCCTCCACCGTCACCTCCAGCGCCTGACGGGCGACATAGGTGGTGTCCAGCAGGTCGGCGACGCCCAGGCCGTCCACGTGCACGCCGGCGGCGGACAGGGTGTGCAGCGCCGTCTCGAACCGCTCCGCCACCGATTCGTCCATGTCGTCGAGCACCAGCCCCTGGGGCACCGCCACGCGCAGGTCCTTGATTGGCATGGGCTCGGGCACCACCGGCTCGGCGCCCGCCAGCACCGCATCCAGCAGCGCGCAGCACGCCACCGTCGGCGCCAGCGGCCCCACCGAGTCCATGGCGTAGGACAGCGGAAAGGCGCCGTCGCGCGGCACGCGGGCCTGCGTCGGCTTGAAGCCGGCCAGCCCGCACAGCCCGGCCGGGATGCGCACCGAACCGCCGGTGTCGGTGCCCAAAGCCGCCGCCGCCATGCCGTCGGTCACCGAGACCGCCGCGCCGGCCGAGGAGCCGCCGGGAATGCGGCCCGTCGCCCGGTCCCAGGGGTTGCGCGGCGTGCCGTGGTGCGGGTTCAACCCGACGCCCGAAAAGGCGAACTCGGTCATGTTGGTGCGCCCGACCACCACCGCCCCGGCCGCCCGCAGGCGGCGCACCGCCGGCGCATCGGCGGTCGCCGGCGGGTCGTCGGCACGCACCACCGAGCCGGCGGCCGTCACCTGGCCCTTCACGTCGAACAGGTCCTTCACCGAGACCGGCAGGCCCAGCAGCGGTCCGCCGTCGATGCCCGCCGCCCGCAGCGCGTCGGCGGCGTCGGCGGCGGCCAGTGCTGCCCGATCGTCAATCAGGGTGAAGACGCGCGCGCCTTCCCCGTCCGGCGCCTTCGCCCGTGCCAGGCAGGCCTCGGTCAGCGCGCGGGAGGTGGTGCGCCCGTCGGCCAGGTCGGCCAGCAGCGCCGCGATGGGCGTCATCGGGTCCATGGCGCGCCTCCTCACTCGCCCAGCGCCACGCCTTCGCGGCGCGGGTCGGCACCGCCCAGGATCGGGCCGTCCTCTGGCATGGCGATGATGTGCAGGCCGCTGGTCATGTCGGTGACCCGGATGGTATGACCCCGCTCCCGCAGGCCGCCGGCCAGCACTTCCGCCGGCGTGCCGGCCTCAAGCTCGGTCGGGCCGCCGCGGCTTTGCACGTGGGGCAGGCTGGCCGCCTCCTGCGGGTCCATGTCCCAGTCGACGGCGGCCATCACCGACTGCGCGGTGTAGCCGATGATGCGCGGCCCGCCCGGCGAGCCCGTCACCAGCACCGGCCGCGCCGTCTGTCCCAGCACGATGGTCGGCGCCATGGAGCTGCGCGGCCGCTTGCCCGGCTCCACCCGGTTGGCGACAGGGCGGCCCTCCTCGTCCCTGGGCGAGAAGGAGAAGTCGGTGAGCTGGTTGTTCAGCAGGAAGCCCTTCACGAAAACCCGCGAGCCGAAGGCGTTCTCGATGGAGGTGGTCATGGACAGGGCGTCGCCGTACTTGTCCACCACGCTGACCTGACTGGTGGACGGCAGTTCCAGCGCATCGCCGTCGCCCAGCGCCGCCGCCTGCTGCGACAGGCCGTTGGGCGTGCCCGGCCTGGGGTTGGGGATCAGGCTGTCGGGGCGGATCATCTGGGCCCGCTTGCGCAGGTAACCCTTGTCCAGCAGGCCCGAGACGGGCACGTCCACGAAGTCGCTGTCGGCGACGTAGCGGTTGCGGTCGGCGAAGGCCAGCCGCTCCGCCTGCGTCAGGAAGTGTGCGGTGCGGACGCTCAAGGGGTCCTTCACCAGCACCGGCGAGACGGTGTCCAGCATGCCGAGGATCTGACCGACTGCGATGCCGCCCGACGACGGCGGACCCATGCCGCACACCAGCTGGGCGCGGTAGCTGATGCACACCGGCGGACGCTCCTTGGCCTCGTAGCCGGCCAGGTCGGACAGCGCCAGATCGCCGGGATTGCGCTCCGCCCCGTTCACCGCCGCCACGATGGCGCGGGCGAGCGGCCCTTCATAGAACGCATCCGCCCCGCCCTCGGCGATGGCGCGCAGCGTGGCCGCCAGTTCGGGATTGCGCAGCACCGTGCCCACCGGCGGGGCCTCGCCGTCCTCGCCGTAGAAGTAGGCGCTGGCGGCGGGCATCTTCGGCAGGTGCTCCTCGGCGGCAAGCATCTGGTGCAGGCGCGGACTGACGGCGAACCCGCCCTCGGCCAGCGCGATTGCGGGCTCGAACAGGTCTGCCCAGGCAAGCCGGCCCTCGCGCGCGTGCACCGCCTCCATCATGCGCAGGACGCCCGGGACGCCGACGGACACGCCGCCCACCACCGCGTCGTAGAAACCGCGGGGATTGCCGGCGTCGTCGAGGAACCGTTCGGGCGTGGCGGCGGCGGGGGCTGTTTCGCGGCCGTCCCAGCTGGTCAGGCGGCGGGTCTCGTCGTCGAAATACAGCAGGAAGGCGCCGCCGCCGATGCCGCTGGACTGCGGCTCCACCAGCGTCAGCACGGCCTGGGCGGCGATGGCCGCGTCGATGGCCGCGCCGCCGCGCTTGAGCATGTCGAAGCCGGCCTTGGCGGCATGCGGATTCGCCGCCGCGATCATGAACTCCGTCGCCCGGACCGGGTCCTTGGCGGTCCAGCCGGTCGCGATCTCGGGCTGGGCCACGGGCTCCGGCGGCGGCGCCTGGACCGCCGCGGGGGGCGGCGTTTCCGGGGTCGCGCAGGCGGCCAGCGTCAGCGCGAAAAGCGCGGCCAAGGGCTTGAAGTGTCTCGGCATTCGGCATCTCCCAGGGGTCACTGCGGCAACATCCGACGCGAGCATAACGCCCCCTCCCCCTGCACCGCACGTTTTTTGGGTTGCATGTTGGAATTCTTCCGACTATTTCTTGACTAAGGCACTCCGGTATAGGCGGAGCGCCCCGGCTCCCGCCGGCCTCCCCTTCAGCCGGTGCGGACAGCCAGAAAAGTCTTGAGACCCGAAACCCCGGTTTCGGGCGTTAAAGCGCCAAGGGGTCCCCTTCCCCCTTAAGGGGCGGCAGTGACCGGAGCATCATCCCCCTCCGTCGACCATCCGGTCACCGCCGCCCCGAGCGCCTCTTTCCCCTCCATCATGCTTGAGCCGACTGTCCGGGATGCCTCGGGGGTTCGCGTCGTCGCGCGCGCGGTGCTATGGTGCGTGCCGAAAAGGCACCATCCGCGCAACGCCCGAGGATTTCGACGCCGTGAGCGACAACCGCGAAATGTATGACGAGATCAACGCCCTGGTCGGCAGCATCGCCAAGGCTTTGGAGATGGAGGACAAGCAGGTCGCGCAGGACCTGGAGTCGGGCGCCATCCAGATCGCCATGGACGAGGACGAGAACGGCCACCGCTTCATCGCCGTGACCCGCGGCGACCGCACCGCCCGCGTCTACCAGGGCGCCATCCAGTACGACCGCCCGCCGGGAGGGTCCGAGGGCTGAAACGCGAACCCGCCGCTGCCGTCCGCCGCCGCCGCGCGCGCCGACGCCCCCGCCACCGGTACGGGGGCTGACCGGCCGTGAAGACGCGGAAGTTCAAGGACGGCGAGATCATCTACGCCGAAGGCGACCGCTCCGACAGCGCCTACATCGTGCAGTCGGGGCGCGTCGACCTGTACCACGACAGCCGGGCCGGGCCCGTGCTGATGGGGACGGCCACCCGCGACGAACTGTTCGGCGAGCTGGGGCTGCTGGACAATTCGCCGCGCACGGCCACTGCCTATGCCTCCGGCGACGTGGCGGTGAAGGTGATTCCCCGCCGCGAGTTCCTGCGCCGCATCGAGGACGATCCGGCGACGGCCATGAAGGTCATGTCCAAGCTGGCCCAGCGCCTGCGCGAGACCGACGACCGTGCCGCCATCTCCTACTGGGGCGGTGACGAGGGCGGCAGCGCCGGGTCCGGGCGCCGGCGCCGGAGCGGCGAGACGACCAACCTGCCCGTGCCCGTCGACGCCTACGGCCTGCCCGAACTGTCGGTCCTGGCCGAGCCGCGCCGCCCCACCCTGCTCGCCCGCCTGTTCGGCCGCTGGCGCTCCTCCAGCGGCGAGAAGCGCGATGGTGCGGTGCGCCCCTTCGAGGTGCTGGTTGCCCCCTTCGCCAACGACCCCGAGGACACCCAGCGCCCCCACCTGATCGCCTGGCTGGAGCAACTGGAGGGCTTCTCCGTCCGCGCCCACGGCACCCCTCTTCCGGCCGAGGCGGACCTTCTGCTCATGCCCGGGGAACAGGCGCGGCGCGCCAACGCCAGCGCCCAGCGCTGGCTGGCCGAGGAGCGCGCCGACCTGGTCCTGTGGGGCGCGGTGGACGGCGAAGGCCGCATGGACCGCATCCACATGACCGCCGCCTCGCTCAGCGAGGAGGAACGTGCCGGGCGGCCGCATCCGCTGCTGTGGCTGCCGGTGCCCTGCTACTTCGACGAAAGCTGGGCGGCGCTGGTGCAGTCGGTGGTCATGGCCGCCATCGAACCGCGCGGCGAGGCCCAGGCGCAGACGCTCGCCGCCCGCCTGCCGGGCTGGCTTGAGGCCGCGCGGGTGTTCATCGATACGCCGGTGGACGGCCTCTACCAGATCGAGACGGCGCAGATCTTCGCCTGCTACGGCATCGCCTGCGCCGCCGCGGGCACCCTGTCGCCCGGCACCGGCCTGCAGGAATACGGCGCCGACGTGCTGCGCGCCGCCATCGAATGGACGCCGCAGGAAGACGCCGAGGTCTGGTACTGCCTGCAACGCCAGCTGGCGCTGGTCTACCAGGCCGTCGGCGAGCGCACCGGCAACGCCGAATACCTGCACGCCGCGGCAGAGGGTTTCCGCAACGCCATCTACGGCACGGAACGCTCGGTGGCGCCGGTGGAATGGGCGGGCCTGCACAACCGCCTGGGCACGGTGCTGTTCCGCCTGGACATGACGGAAGGCAACGTCGACGCGCTGCGCGAGGCCGTCGGAGCCTTCCAGCACGCGCTGACGGTGTTCACGCGGGGCAACTTTCCGTGGCACTGGGCCGACGTCATGCACAACGTCAGCCAGGTGCTGCAGGTCTACGGCGACCAGCACAAGAACCAGGAGGTGCTGGAACGGGCCGTCGGCACCAGCCGCAACGCGCTGACCGTGCGCGACCCGTCGACGACGCCCATCCTGTGGGCGGCCAGCCGCAACAGCCTGGGCACGGCCCTGTTCCTGCTGGCGAAGCACACCCGCGACCCCAAGCCGCTGGACCAGGCCGTGGCGTGTTTCACCGACGCCGTCGAGGTCTACCGCGGCCACGGCGCCGGGATGCTGGCGCGCGTGGCGGAAAAGAACCTGGGCCGCGCCGAGGGCCTGCTGCGCCGCCTGGGCGGCGAGGTGGCGGCGCGCGAGGCGACGGACGGCAGCGGCTAACGGCGGCTTCGCGCCTGCGGCGCGATGAAAGGATGCGAGGGCGACGCGCCCTCGCGCTCCCGGTCAGTGGTCACGTCGTGGTGGTGGCGGTGGCCGTGGCGGCAGGCGACAAAGCGCAACTCTTGCACCCTTCCGGCTACTCTGGCGGCTCGGGCACGTGCACCGTGACGCTGACTTGGCCGGGGCCGCTGGCCTGCGTGGGCATGGGGATCTGTTCGCCGCGGGCGGCCATGTCGTTGATCATGCCCTGAAGCCGCACCTGCGCTTCCGACAGCGCCTCGCCCTCCGTCGGGCCGACGGCCTCAAGCTCGGGAAACTGGGGCAGGCGCACCGTCACGGGCGTGCCCGGCGCGGCGGGCTCGCGGCTGACGGAAGCGGGATAGGCGACATCGCGCGTCATGCGGAAGGTCCTCTGGCGGTTGTCCGGGAGCAGGTGAAACACCCGCCCCTTATCCACGCCCGAGGCGGGGGCTTCGTTCGGACGCCGACGCCCCTCCCTACTCCGCCGCGTCCATGCGCGTCAGGTACTGGCTCAGGTCGACCTCGTCGATCTGCTCGGGCAGCAGGCAGACCTCGGCGTATTCCTTGTAGGCGCCCGAGCGCAGGAACAGCTCGAACAGGTCGCCGTCGATGTGGTTGTCCTTGCGCATGAAATTGAGAATCTTCACGCATTCCGACAGCGTCTTGGGCGTCTTGTAGGGTCGGTCGGCGGCCGTCAGCGCCTCGAAGATGTCGGCGATGCACATGATCCGCTCGGTCACGTCCATGTCCTCGCCCGCCAGGCCGGCGGGATAGCCCGTGCCGTCCATCTTTTCGTGATGATTGCCCGCGATCTGCGGCACCCGCTTCAGGTGCTTGGGGAAGGGCAGGCGCGCCAGCATCTGCTGGGTGACGACGATGTGGTCGTTGATGACCTTGCGTTCCTCGTCGGTCAGCGTGCCGCGGCCGACACACAGGTTGTAGATTTCGCCCTTGTCGTAGATGCCGACCTTGTGGTCCGGCCGGTCTTCCAGCAGGCGTTCGGTCGCCGGCGGGGGCGGCGGCGGGGTGTCCTCCAGGCGTTTGCCTTCCTCCCACGACAGGCCCAGCGTACGGTCGAAATGCCGGGTCCAGGTCCGCGCGCCGATCTCCTTGACGCGGGCCTTGCGCTCGTCGGTGGTGAACTCGCCGCCGATGTTGGTTTCGGCGATGAAGGCCCAGTCGTCCTCCAGCGCCGCCACGGTCTTCTCGAAGTCCGCCCGCAGCGCCGCCTCGTCTCCGCCTTCCGCGATTCCCTTCCACAGGGCGATCTCGGCGTCGCGGCGCAGGACCTCGAAGCGGGTGCGGACCTCGTGGATGCGGTCGTAGATGGTTTCCAGCTTGGTCGCCTTGTCGACCACGTATTCCGGCGTGGTGACCTTGCCGCAGTCGTGCAACCAGGCGCCCAGGTGCAGTTCCTGGCGCTGATCGTCGTCCAGGTCGAACTCGGCAAAGGGACCTTCGGTTTCCCTGCACGCGGCCTCGGCCAGAAGCTCGGCGATCATGGGGACGCGCCGGCAGTGGCCGCCGGTGTAGGGCGACTTGGAGTCGATGGCGTCGGCGATCACCTTGATGAAGCTGTCCAGCAGGTCCCGCTGCGCGGCCATGAGCTGCTGGTTGTCGATGGCCACTGCCGCTTGGCTGGCCAGGGCTTCCACCAGCGGCTGCACCTCGTCGGTGAAGGGGATGACGGTGCCGTCGTCATCGCGCGCGTTGATGAGCTGCAGCACGCCGATGACCGCGCCGCCGAAATTCTTCAGCGGGATGGTCAGGAACGACTTGGAGCGGTAGCCCGTGCCCGCGTCGAACGTCTTGGTGCCGGAAAAGTCGAATCCTTCGGCCTCGTAGGCATCGACGATGTTGATGGATGTCCCGGTCAGGGCGGCGTGGGTGGCGACGTTGTTGTGGTTGGGCGCGCCGTCGGGCAGCGTCATGGGCAGCGGCGGGAAGGGAATGGCCTTGCCGGTGGTGCCGCCCATGGCGGTGTTCAACGTGTCGTTGCGCAGGATCGTGAACCGCAGCGTGTCATCTTCCGTACGCAGGTACAGCGTCCCGCCGTCCGCGTTGGTCAGGTCCTTCGCTTCCAGCAGGATGCGCTCCATCAGCCGGTCGTGATCCCGCTCGGCCGAGAGTGCGATACCCAGTTCGATCAGCCGTTCCAGGCGCTTGCCCCGGCGCGCGTCCTCGGCCGAGGTGCCGCTCATGGCGCCCAGGTTCAGGCCCTGGTTGTGCTGCATACCCATGGTTAAATGCCCTCCGGAAAGGCGCCGGACCGTCTGGCGTCGTCCGGCTGTCTCCCGTCCCGATCCTGCCACGCATGACGCGCGACCATTCCCAGGCCTCACTCTACCAATAGACATAAGAGGTAGATAGGCCTCTTGCAGCGCGCTTGCGGAAAGACTTGCGCTTGACGCCGGAAGCCTCTTCCGGTCCTGTTGTCCAACCCGTTGAATGCACAAGAAAGAGCCCATGCCGTACTCGTCCCTGCGCGACTTCATGGACCGGCTGGAGCGCGACGGCCGCCTGGTCCGCGTTCGCACGCCCGTTTCCACATACCTGGAAATGACCGAGATCCAGACCCGCCTCCTGGCCGAGGGCGGCCCTGCCGTGCTGTTCGAGGACGTGCGCAACCCCGACGGCAGCCCGGCCGAAATGCCGGTGCTGGTCAACCTGTTCGGCACCGTGGACCGCGTCGCCAGCGGCATGGAGCGCAAGCCCGAGGAACTGCGCGAGGTGGGCGAGACACTGGCCTTCCTCAAGCAGCCCGAGCCCCCCGGCGGATGGCGCGAGGCGCTGGAGTTGATGCCGCTGTTGAAGACGGTCATGGCCATGAAGCCCCGCACCGTCGGCTCCGCCCCCTGCCAGGAAGTGGTGCTGACGGGCGATGACGTGGACCTGTCGCGCATCCCGGTCCAGGGCTGCTGGCCCGGCGAGCCCGCCCCGCTCATCACCTGGCCGCTGGTGGTGACCCAGGGGCCCTCCGGCAAAAAGGAGGACGTGTTCAACCTGGGCATCTACCGCATGCAGGTGACGGGCCGGAACACGACGCTCATGCGCTGGCTCAAGCATCGCGGCGGGGCGCAGCACTACGCCCGCTGGGGCAAGGAAAAGAAGGAGCCCCTGCCCGCCGCCGCCGTCATCGGCGCCGATCCGGGCACGATTCTCGCAGCCGTCACGCCGGTGCCGGACACGCTCTCGGAATACCAGTTCGCCGGCCTCTTGCGCTGCAAGAAGGTGGACCTGGTGGACTGCAAGACGGTGCCGCTCAAGGTTCCCGCCACGGCCGAGATCGTGCTGGAAGGCCACGTCATGCTCGATGAGTTTGGCGACGAGGGGCCTTACGGCGATCACACCGGCTATTACAATTCGGTCGAGCCCTTCCCGGTGTTCCGGGTGTCGGCCATCACCATGCGGCGCAAGCCCATCTATTTGTCCACCTTCACCGGCCGCCCGCCCGACGAACCCAGCGTGCTGGGCGAGGCGTTGAACGAGGTGTTCATTCCCCTGCTGGTCCAGCAGTTCCCGGAAATCGTCGACTTCTGGCTGCCGCCCGAGGGCTGTTCCTACCGTATCGCCGTCGTCAGCATGAAGAAAGCCTACCCCGGCCACGCCAAGCGCGTGATGATGGGCGTGTGGTCCTTCCTTCGGCAGTTCATGTACACCAAGTTCGTCATCGTGGTGGACGACGACATCGACTGTCGCGACTGGAAGGACGTCATGTGGGCCATCTCCACCCGCATGGACCCGGCGCGCGACATCACGGTTGTCGAGGGCACGCCCATCGACTACCTGGACTTCGCCTCGCCGGAAAGCGGGCTCGGCGGCAAGCTTGGCATGGACGCCACCAACAAGTGGCCGCCCGAGACGCACCGGGAGTGGGGCGAGAAGATCCGCATGACCGACGAGGTGATCGACACGGTCACCCGCAAGTGGGACAGTTACGGCCTGCCCGGTTCGGGCAAGCCCATCTGGAAATAGCAGCCGAGCCGAAGGAGCATCCATGACCCAGAGCCTTGTCGATTCCGCCGCGCTGACCGTCCTGGACGACGTGGTGAGCCGCGCCCGCAAGGCCGGCGCCGACGCCGCCGACGCCGTCATGGTCGACGGCCGGTCGGTCTCCGTCGGCTGGCGGCTGGGCGAGCTGGAAAGCCTGGAGCGCAGCGAGGGCGCCGACCTGGGCCTGCGGGTGTTCATCGGCAAGCGCCAGGCCATCGTCTCCTCGGCCGACCAGTCGCCGCGCGCCCTGGACGAACTGGTGGAGCGCGCCGTCGCCATGGCGAAGACGGTGCCCGAGGACGACTTCGCGGGCCTCGCCGATCCCGACCAGCTGGCCACCGACCTGCCCAAGCTGGACGGCTTCGACCCGACGGAACTGACCGCAGATCAGATGATCGAGATGGTCAAGGAAGCCGAGGACACAGCCCGCCAGAACCCCGCCGTCACCAACAGCGAGGGCGCGCAGGCGGGATGGAGTTCATCGTCGGTGGCCGTGGTCGGCACCAACGGCATGAACTTTTCCTGGCGCGTCTCCAACACGTCGCTCTCGTGCGTGGTGCTGGCCGGGGGCGGCGAGCAGGGGATGGAGCGCGACTACGAATACGACACCACCAACTACGTCGACGCCCTGAAGAGCCCCGCCGAGATCGGCCGCAAGGCGGCCGAGCGCGCCGCCCGGCGCCTGGGCGCGCGGCGGGTGAAGTCCGCCCGCGTGCCGGTCATCTACGACCCGCGCGTCGCCCGCGGCCTGATCGGCCACCTGCTGGGGGCCATCAACGGCTCGTCCATCGCACGCGGCACGTCGTTCCTGAAGGACAAGATGAACCAGCCGGTCATGGCGCCGGGCATCACCATCGTGGAGGACCCGCACCGCCCGCGCGGCCTGCGGTCCAAGCCCTGCGACGCGGAAGGCCTGCCCAACCAGCGCCGCAACATCGTCGACGGCGGCACGCTGACGACCTGGTTGCTGGACCTGCGCTCAGCCCGCCAGCTCGGCCTGGCGCCGACGGGCCACGCGAGCCGGGGCACGGGGTCTCCGCCGTCTCCGTCGGCCACCAACGTGTGGATCGAGGCGGGCGAGATGTCGGCCGAGGACATGCTGGCCGGCGTGAAAGAGGGTGTGTACGTCACCGACCTGTTCGGGCACGGCATCAACGGCGTGACCGGCGACTACAGCCGGGGCCTGGCGGGCTTCTGGATCGAGGACGGCAAGCTGGCCTTCCCCATCAACGAAATGACGGTGGCCGGCAACCTGAAGGACATGTTCATGAACATGACGGCCGCGAGTGACCTGGAAATGCGCTTCGGCATGGACGCGCCGACGGTGCGGATCGACGGCATGACGGTGGCGGGGGCGTAGGGGCGGCCTCAGATTCCGCTGATGAGAAAGTCCAGCGCCGCGATGATTTCGCCGCGCTGGCTTTCGAGCGATGCAACAACATCGCCAAGGTCGGCAGCGCGAATATTCACAATCTCCAGCGTCGAAAGAATGTAGTCACCGGACTCGATGCGGAAGACTGGATTTAGGCGGCGCGCCGGGACAAGAGCGCCCAGAGGCACCAACGGGATGACCACGCGCGTCGCATTCTCGGCGAGATGGTCGACTTGGATGTTCAACAGATACGGATGGGTTTTGCGGGAGCGTGGACTGCGGTTCCGATGGACGTCGAACTGCGGCATGCCTCAAAACGTCCGGAACTCGTCGCCAAAGCAGCCATTGCGCTCAATATGGGCGTTGTAGCTGTCAATGCTTTCGCGATTTTCTGCCCGCCATTGCGCCGCCCGCTTCTCCCGCAACGCGGCAACCAACGTTTCCTCGACCGCCTCGGACAGGTCGACTCCCAGCTTCTCGGCCTCGAGGAGAATATCCTCGGAGATCATCACGCGGGCTTCGCGCTTGGGTGACATTTGGCGGTCCTCCATCCAGACCTCCTAATTGTAGTGGCAATCCCCCCACAACGCAAAGCCCGGCCGCCGTTGCCGGGGCCGGGCTTTCGGTCTTGGCGCCGACGTCCGCCTCAGCGCGGCGGGCCGGGGCGGTCGGGGTCGGCGTAGCGGCGGGCGTTGGGGTCGATGGGCAGAAGGTGGGACAGGTGCTTTTCCAGCTCCGCCTCGTTGTCGCCGGTATAGTCCTTGGTTTCCTCGGCGACGATCTTCTGCTGCACCGGCTTGGGCATCTGGTCGCGGACTTCGTGCATGGTCTGCGGCGGGGCGCAGACGATCAGCTCGTCGAAGTCGTTGCGCTGAGCGTGACGGTTCAGGTCGTCCATGACCTCGCGCATGAGGTCGTGGCGCTCCTCGTCCATGGGGTTGGTCTTGGGCTCGTAGACGTGCCGGCCCGGAGCGGCCTGGCTGACGTCCGAGGCGCGGCCGGGCTTGTCGCGATAGGCCTCGCGGCCCTTGACGGCCTCACCCTCGAAATCGCGATGGTCGACCGCGCGCAGCGGCTTGCCCGGGCCGTCATGGCTGAACAGGCGCGCGTGCGTTCCGTCGGCGACCAGGATCCACGTCTTCTTGGCGTCCATTGGAGTACCTCGCGTGTTTGCTTGGTTTGCCCCTACAACGGACGGCGAAAGGCGTGGGTTTCCGTGCGACCGGAGGCCGCTACGCCTGCGGGAAGACCACCTCTATGGTCTCTTCCGCCACGCGCATTCGCGTGGGCAGGCGGGCGATGATGTCGCCGTCGCCCTGCACCGGCTCGTCGTTGCCGCCGTCGATGCTGAAGGATGAGCCGCGCAGCACCTCCACGTCGGAGAATCGCGCCAGCCGGCCGGTGGCCAGTCCGGTCGCATACCGTATGACGTTAAACATGCCCTTCCTCTTCAACAGGACCATGTCCAGGCTGGCGGCTGACAGGCCGCCGTCGCCCACCACCTTGTAGGGCCCGCCGTAATGCCGGCCGTTGAGCGCCACCGCCGTGGCCGCCTGGCGGGTCTCGCCGGTGTCCTCGGCCGTGACGTGCAGGGTGGGAAAACCATAGGCCCGCGCCTGGCGCAGCATTTCCAGAATGTAGGCGCCCTTGCCGATCACGCGCTTGAGCTTGAGGTTCACGTGCTCCACCACCTCGGCGTCGAAGCCCGCCCCGGCCATGAGCATGAACTTGCGCCCGTCGGCCTCCCCCAGATGGATGCGGCGGATCGGCCCCTGCGCCAGCGCCGCGGCCACCTTCGCCGGGCGGATCGACAGGCCGATCTCGTGCGCCAGCACGTTGGCGGTGCCCAGCGGAATGATGCCGAGCGCCACCTCGCCGGTGCCACGGCTGATGCCGTTGATGGCTTCGTTGATGGTGCCGTCACCGCCGGCGATCACCACCACGTCGCAGTCCTTGGCGCTCGCCTCCATGGCAAACACTTCGGCATCCCCCGGCTTGGCCGTTTCGCGCAGGGCGACGGCGCAGCCGTGCGCGTCAAGGTGCCTCAGCGTTTTCATCAGCCGCCGCCGGCGGTTGCCGCCAGCCGTCGGGTTGAAGACCACCATAAGCCGCCGTCCGCTACACGCGCCGACGGGGCCGGGGCGGGCCGCGGCGTCGTCACGCTCGGTCGGGCTGCCGGACGCCTGGGCGCCGCGCGGGGAATCGAACACCATGCCTCTCCACTGCAGGACACGCCCGAATCGGGGCCGTTCGCGGCACGATTAACCGCACCCTCCAGGGGCAACGCAAGTCTTAACTACAATATTTCAGAACAATTACAACATCGTGAACCAAGAACTACAGCGCGGTTAATCTTTTTTTCAGCCGCAATGCAAGCATTCACTTAAAGCGCCTTTGGCTCTACACCTGCCTGCGTCAGCAACGCTCCGGACATGGGGAGCCTGAGCGCCGATGAACGCGGTGAGCCACAACCACCGATTCCGGTCGGTCTTCATCTCAGACATCCACCTGGGGACCCGTGGATGCAAGGCGGAGTTTCTGCTGGACTTCCTCAAGCACGTGGAAAGCGACAACCTGTACCTGGTTGGCGACATCGTCGACGGCTGGCGGCTGCGCAAGACATGGTACTGGCCGCAGGCCCACAACGACGTGCTGCAGAAGCTGCTGCGCAAGGCCCGCAAGGGCTCGAACGTGGTGTTCATTCCCGGCAACCACGATGAATTCGCGCGGAACTACATCGACCACGAGTTCGGCGCCATCAAGGTGATGTTCGAGGCCACCCACGTCGGCGCCGACGGCCGCACCTACCTTATCATGCACGGCGACCAGTTCGACGGCGTCATCGCGCACGCCAAGTGGCTGGCCCACCTGGGCGACTGGGCCTACACCACGGCCCTGGCGCTGAACCACTGGTACAACGTGATCCGCACGCGCGCCGGCAAGCCCTATTGGTCGCTGTCGCGCTACCTGAAGCACAAGGTGAAGAACGCGGTCGCCTACATCGCGGACTTCGAGCAGGCCATGGCCGAGGTCGCCCGCCAGCGCGGCGCCGACGGCATCATCTGCGGCCACATCCACCATCCCGAAATCCGCGACATCGACGGCGTGCTCTACTGCAACGACGGCGACTGGGTGGAAAGCTGCTCGGCCCTGGTGGAGCACTTCGACGGCCGCATGGAGATCCTGCACTGGGCCGACCTGCGCGGCCTGTCCCCCATGGAGGCCTACGGCCGCGCCCGTACCGCGGCCTCGCGCCCCGTCACCCTTCCCGAAGCCGCCGACGCGCCCTCGCCCTCCGCGCCCCAGCCGGGCCGGGAGGAGCGGGTCCCGGCCCATGCAGAAAGCGGGTTGCAATGCGCATCCTCATCGTCTCCGACGCCTGGACGCCTCAGGTCAATGGTGTCGTTCGCACGCTTCTCACGCTGAAGGACAAGCTGGAGCAGCGCGGGCATGACGTGCATACCATCACGCCCAACGACTTCCGCACCATCCCCTGTCCGACCTATCCGGAAATCCCGCTGGCGCTCATGCCCGGGTCCAAGGTCGCGCACATGATCGAGGCGGCGCGCCCCTGCGTCATCCACATCGCGACGGAAGGACCGCTGGGCCTGGCGGCGCGGCGCTATTGCGTCAAGCGCGACATCCCCTTCACCACCGCCTTCCACACAAAGTTCCCGGAATACATCCAGGCCCGAACGCGCCTGCCGCTGTCGGTGGGCTACAAGGCGGTGCGCTGGTTCCACGGGCCCTCGCGCTGCGTGATGGTGGCCACCCAGGGCATCGAGGACGAGTTGAAGCACTGGGGCGTAACCAACGTCGCGCGCTGGGGCCGCGGCGTCGACACCGACCTGTTCAAGCCCTCCGCCGACGCCCGCACCCTGTTCGGCGGGGACGACCGGCCGGTGTTCCTCTACGTCGGGCGCGTGGCGGTGGAAAAGAACATTGGCGCCTTCCTCGACCTCGACCTGCCGGGCCGCAAGGTGGTGGTCGGCGGCGGGCCGCAGATGGACGAATTGAAGCGCAAGTATCCCGGCGTCACGTTCACCGGGCCCAAGTTCGGCGAGGATCTGGCGCGTCACTACGCTGCCGCCGACGTCTTCGTCTTCCCCTCGCTGACCGACACCTTCGGTCTGGTGGTGCTGGAAGCCCTGGCCTGCGGCACGCCGGTGGCCGCCTATCCGGTGGCCGGCCCGCGCGACGTCATCGGCGACGCACCCGTCGGCGTGCTGCACGATGACCTGCGCGCCGCCGCTTTGGCGGCCCTGGACATCCCGCGCGACCGCTGCCGCGCGTTCGGCCTGGCCAACAACTGGGACAAGAGCGTCGACCAGTTCCTCGACAACCTGGCGCCCTTCGATACCGACACCCATTTCCCCAGCCTGTCGCAGGAGCGCGAGCCGGCGCCGCAGGGCAAGGCCGCCGCCGAATAGGACATTTCTGCCGGACCGGTGGCGCGACGCCCTGCGCCACCTTATGTTCGGGGCAGATGACCGCCCGTCGCCGGACGATGATGCACACCGGCAATATTACGGGCGGGAGTCGTTGACCCGCGGCCCCTTCGTGGTATGGTCCGGGGTTCCCCAACAATGGTACACCTTCCGGCCTTGAGCAGTCGCCATACAGTCCTCCCCGACGAAGACAAGCCGTCCCGGCGCGGCGGAGGATTCGGGGACATTATGAAACGCATCTCGAAGAACGAGCGCGTGCGCGGCCTGCTGTGCTGGCTCGCCGCACAATACATCCGCCTCGTCCACCGCACCGGCCGGTGGGAGGTGGTCGGACAGGCCATTCCCGACGCCATCTGGAACGACGGCCGGCCGTTCATCCTGTCGTTCTGGCACGGGCGCCTGCTGATGATGCCGCGCGCGTGGCCGGAGTCCCAGCCCATCCACATGCTGATCTCCCAGCACCGCGACGGTCTTCTGATCGCGCGCACCGTCGGCCACTTCGGCATCCGCACGGCGGCCGGATCGTCGACGCGCGGCGGCTCTGGCGCCCTGCGGATCATGCTCAAGGCCTTGAAAAACGGCGAGAACGTGGGCATCACGCCCGATGGCCCGCGCGGCCCGCGCCAGCGCGCCACCGACGGCGTCATCCACATTGCCCGCATGTCGGGCGCGCCCGTGGTGCCGTTGGCCTACGCCGCCCGCAGCCGCCGGCTGCTGGGCACCTGGGACCGCTTCATGGTGCCGCTGCCGTTCTCCAGCGGGGTTTTCGTCTGGGGCCAGCCGATGACCGTTCCGCGGGAAGCCGGCGAGGCGGAAATCGAGGAGTTCCGCACCGCCCTGGAAGAACGCATGAACACGCTGACCGCCGAGGCCGACCGCCTGGTCGGCCGCACCACCACCGAACCCGAGGCGGTGGCGCCATGCTGATCCGCCTCTACCGCGGCGTCACCACCCTGGGCGGGCCGCTCATCGACGTCTACCTCAGCCGCCGCATGGCGCGCGGCAAGGAGGATCAGGTCCGCTTCCCCGAGCGGCGCGGCCGCGCCTCTCAGCCGCGCCCGGCCGGCGGCCTGGTCTGGATTCATGCCGCGTCGGTGGGCGAGAGCCTGTCGCTGCTGCCGCTCGTCCACACCCTGCGCGAGAGCCGCCCGGGCCTGACCGTTCTGGTCACCACAGGCACCGTCACCTCGGCCAAGCTGATGACCGAGCGCCTGCCCGACGGCGCGCTGCACCAGTACTTCCCGGTGGACCGCCTGCCTTTCGTGCGCCGCTTTCTCAACCATTGGAAGCCCGACCTGGTGCTGTGGGCCGAGAGCGAGTTCTGGCCCAACATGATCATGGAACTGCGCCGCCGGGCCGTGCCCATGGTGCTGGTCAACGGCCGGGTCTCGGACAAGTCGTTTCGCAACTGGCAGCGCTTCCAGGGCGTCATCCGCCAGCTCTTGGGCACCTTCACCCTGTGCCTGGGGCAGACCGAGGACGACACCCGCCGCCTGCGGGACCTGGGCGCGCCCAACTGCGACTGCCTGGGCAACCTGAAGTTCGCCGCGCAAGCCCTGCCGGCGGACGAGGAGGCCCTGACCCGCCTGCATGACACCATCGGCAACCGTCCGGTATGGCTGGCGGCCAGCACCCACGCCGGCGAGGAACTGATCGCGGGACAGATGCATCATTCCCTGGCCGACAAGCATCCGGGACTGCTGACCATCATCGTCCCGCGCCACGCCCACCGGGGCGACGAGGTGCGCGCCGAACTGGAGGCCGAGGGCCTGGCCATCGCCCAGCGCTCGCGCGGGGAGATGCCCGATGCCTCGGTGGAGGTCTACATCGCCGACACCATGGGCGAACTGGGCCTGTTCTACCGCCTGGCGCCGGTGGTCTTCATCGGCAAGAGCCTGGCCGGCCAGGGCGGCCAGAACCCGCTGGAGGCCGCCCGCCTGAGCTGCGCGGTGGTGCTTGGCCCCAACATGGACAATTTCGCCGAGATGACCCGGCGCATGGTGCAGGGCGGCGCCGCCAAGCAGGTGGGCAGCGAAGGCGAGTTGCGCCTCATGCTCGACCGCCTGCTGTCCGACGGTGCGGCGCGCGCGACGCTCGGCACCCGCGGGCACGAGTTCGCCACCCAGGAGACGGTGGTGCTGGAGCGCATCCTCGATCGCCTCGCACCCCTTCTCGACGCGGCCGAGCGGGGCGGCCATGCGCGCCCCTGAGTTCTGGCGCACGCAGAACGGCATCGTCCGCCTGCTGGAGCCCGCCGGGCTGCTCTATGCCGCTGCCGGCCGCCTGCGCCGCGCCCGCACCACGCCCCACCGCGCGGGCATTCCCGTTGCCTGCGTCGGCAACATCGTCGCCGGCGGGGCGGGCAAGACGCCCGTCTGCCTGTCGCTGGCCGATGCCCTGACGGGCGCACACTTCCTGACGCGCGGCTACGGCGGGTCCGAGACCGGGCCGCTGGCCGTGGACCTCGACCGTCACACGCCCGAGGACGTGGGCGACGAGGCCCTTCTGCTGGCCGATCGCGCCCCCACCTGGGTCGCCCGCCGCCGCCCCGAGGGCGCCGCCGCGGCCGAGGAGGCCGGCGCCCGCTGCCTCATCATGGACGACGGACACCAGAACCCGACGCTCGCCAAGGATCTGTCGCTCGTGGTCGTGGACGGCGGCTACGGTTTCGGCAACCGGCGCGTCCTGCCCGCCGGGCCGCTGCGCGAGCCCCTGGCCGAGGGCCTGGCGCGGGCGGACGGGGTCGTCCTCATGGGCGACGACACCGCCCGCGTCGCCCGGCGCCTGCCGCCGGACCTGCCGGTGCTGCGGGCGCGGCTGGAGCCGGGGCGGGCCGCCCTGCGCCTGCGCGGGCAGCTGGTTGTCGCCTTCGCCGGCATCGGGCGGCCGGACAAGTTTTTCGCCACCCTCGTCGCCCTGGGCGCGCGGGTGGTGGCGGCGCATCCCTTCGCCGACCACTTCCCCTACCGCCACGACGACATCCAGCCCATTCTGGACGAGGCTTTCCAACTGGGCGCCATCCCCGTCACCACCGCCAAGGACGCGGTGCGGCTGCCGCCTGATCAGCGCCAGCAGGTGGACGTGGTGCCCGTCACCGTGCGATGGGAGGACCCGCCGGCGCTCCGCGCCCTGCTGACCGCCAAGGGTCTGCCCGTCGCCGAGGGCGCCTTCCAGGCCAATCCCGCCGCCCTGCCCGGCGGACAAGAGACCGCCCCGTGACCGAGACCGAAGCAGACACCGCCTCCCGTAAGTCCGCCGCCCCTGCCGAGCCGGCACCGACACTCGGCCAGCGCGCCGAGGCGGTGACCGCACGCGCGCTCTACGGTGCGCTGGGACTGTTGCCGGCAGACCTGGCCTCGGGCCTGATGGGGCGGCTGTTGCGCATGGTCGGACCGTTGATTCCGGTCTCCCGCGTTGGCCGCGACAATCTGGCCCGCGCCTTCCCCGAGAAGACCAGGGCCGAGCGCGAGGCCATCCTGCGCGGCATGTGGGAGAACCTGGGCCGCATCGCCGGCGAGTACCCGCATGTCCACAAGGCCGGCTTCCTGCGCGCGCGCATGACCGTCAACGGCCTGGACACGCTGGAGGCCATGCGCGACGACGGCATCGGTGGGCTGTTCTTCTCGGCCCACGTCGGCAACTGGGAGGTGTCATCCTACGCCGCCACCGCCGCCGACCTGCCGCTGCACCGCTTCTACCGCGCCGCCAACAACCCGCTGATCGAGGCCACCCTCTATCGGCGCGGCCGCAGCGGCATGCAGGGGGAGCTTCTGCCCAAGGGCCGCAAGGGCGCGGCACGGGCTCTGGGGCTCCTCAAGCGCGGCGGCCATGTCGCCATCATGGCCGACCAGAAGCAGAACGAGGGCATTCCCGTCCCCTTCTTCGGCCGCGATGCCATGACGACGCCGGCCGTCGCGGAGTTCGCCCTGCGGCTGAAGCTGCCGGTGATCCCCACGCGCACGGTCCGGCTGGGCGGCGCCCGGTTCCGCGTCGACGTCGGCCCGCCGATGGAGTTCGCGCCGACGGGTGACCATCGGGCGGATGTGGCGGCCCTGACGGCGCAGATCACGCAGGTGGTGGAAGGGTGGGTGCGCGAGCATCCCGACCAGTGGCTATGGGTCCACCGCCGCTGGCCCAAGGGCTGATTCCGGGCGACGTCCGAAATCCGGCATTCGTCGTCCGGCAAGGCCGGCGTTCCGACGAACGCCAGGCGGACACCAGCCGCCGCGCCTCATGGCGTGGCGCGCGCGGCTGCGTGGCGCGTGAACGCACCCTTGATGATTTCAATCATCAAGGCGTATGAAGCCCAACGGGCGCGCACAAGCGCACACCGCAGCACCGATGATTCCATTCATCAGCGGGCAGGAGGCGGGCGTCCGCGACCGGCTGACGCTCGCTCAGGCGGGGCGGCCGTCCACGAAGCGCAAGCCGCCGATCAGCAGCCGCACGATCAGCCACAGGCCGCTTCCGAGGGTCACCACGCTGTGCAGGATAAGGTGCGCCGCCACGGCCTGCAGCAGATGGTCGCCACCCGACGACGCGATGCGGACCGCCTCGACCACCATGAGCGACAACAGGCCGCCGTAAAGGAGAAGCGGGACCAGCATCGTGCGGCGCAGCCACCGGCGGTGGCTGTCTGCGGCGCTGCCCCGGCCTGCGGCGGCGGCGCGGCGACGGCCGAGCAGGACCACCAGGGCCGCGGCAATGGCCATCGCCAGCACGCTGGCATGGAACACCGCCAGCACGGCCGACAGGATCGCCGCACCATAGACCTTGTACAGCCACTGGCGGTCCTGCTCGGGGAACGGTGCGCCGGCGGGTGCCGCCGGCGCCTCGACCACGGCCGTCATGGTCAGAACAGCCGCGACGGGTTCTCGATGGCCTTCCCGTCGTTGAGCTTCAGGAAGCCCACGACGATGCGGTAGATGTACCAGATCGCCACGGCGAGCAGCACCAGGAAGCCGATGCCCACCAGGGTCAGCATCGAGCCGATGAGGCCGCCGGCGAAGCTGATCCAGAACGTGCGGATCAGCCAGCTCATGTGAGACGCATAGATGGTGTCGCGCGCGTCGCCGCTCTTGATGTGCGCCATGATGACGCCGACGATGCTCGTGATACCGAAGATGATGGCGACGCCGTACAGGGCGTAAATCACCATGGTGACGGTCCGCAGCGAGTTCTGCTGCGCGGTGGTGGCCTCTTGCACGGCCCCGGTGCTGCCTTCGCTCATATTCCCCCTCAAAGAAATGAAGCGCGGCCGCCCCCTGCGGCCGCCTCGCGCCACCCCTGTCGGAAGGAAGTGGCGATCACCTTGTCACGGCGGACTATTGCCCATATCACTTTCCGAGTCCGGCGCGCAATTTTTCAGTGAGGGCGGACGAAGAAATTTCTCCTGCGCCGCGCAAACACTTACCCGGACTGCGCCCAAGACCGAAAAGGGCCGGACCCTTGCCGGGTCCGGCCCTTTTGCCTCTCGCCCCTGGGGGAGGGCGGTTGCGATGGTCGCGCGGGTTACGCCAGGCGTTCCCGCACGGCGGCGATGTGCTGGTGAACCATGTCGCGTTGGAGTCCGTCACGGGCCAGCAGGGCGTCCATGATCGGGTCACCCATCAGTTCGTCCAGGGTCGGCTCCTCGTTGGCCGCGAAGCGTTCAGCCCAGTTCTGCAGGGCGTCACCGCGGTTGAACGAGTCCCGGAACCCATCACGGCGGACTTTCAACGTCTTCAACACGGACCCGTTGGTCATCGCGCACACTCCCTTCCTGCATTTTGTTTATGGACGTTTCTCAGGTTTTTTTCGTTCGCAGGTGGATACTCAAGGTTTCATGACAGAGCCTTCGTCGGGCCGTCTCTTTGTTGCCCCGCCCCTTCCGAGAACCAACCCGAAGCCTGGGTCGGATGGAACGACGTCTTGCCAAGAGAAGCGTTCGGAAAGCGAATGTGTTCCTTCAGATAAGACGATTTCGCCACGGAGCAAGGTGTGACACAGGATGTTCATTTTACCGGCCAAGGCACCGCACCGTGACACCGCGGAGGGCGTCCGGCAGTGACCGGCCTCACACAGCCCTAGTTTCCCAAAGGTAATGTCGATTGTCGACTGGTCCGGTGGGGTGTCCGCTACGCCTTCGGGCGAGGCCTGACGTATACGGACCGCGACCAGGGTCTTTCGCCCACGCGACGTTCGACGGTCGACCAAGGACGCGGTCCCCTTCGCAGAGCCGCAATGGCCGCTGCCGGCGGCACCGCGAGGCGATAGGCTCCACGCTTGCACACCGCCACGCGCAGCGCCTTGGAATGAAACAGTAAAAGCGAAAATCGTTTCATCATGACCGCACCCGACCGCTCCGACACCGCCGCCGCAGAGGCCGCCGCCACCGCCGGCGCACCGGCCGCCGAGGCCGCCGCGTCCCCCGCGCCGGGCGCCGGGGCGGGCGATTCGGTCGGGGCCGGCATCGTCTCCATCGTGCTGGCGACGCTGTTCTTCGGGGTGATGGACGCCAGCATCAAATGGCTGTCGGAATCCTATCCGGTGCCGCAGGTGACGTTCTTCCGCGCCCTGTTCGGACTGGTCCCGTTCCTGCCCATCATCCTCGGCACGGGCGGCGGGGCGCTGCGGCTGAACCGACCGGTCCCCGTGCTTTTGCGCTCCCTTCTGGCCCCGGCCGCCATGCTGTGCATTTTCGGCTCGTTCAGCCTGCTGCCGCTGGCCGAGGCCACCACCATCGCCTTCGGTGCCCCGATTCTCATGGCCGCGCTGGGCGTGCCCCTGCTGGGCGAGCGCGTCGGCTGGCGGCGCTGGACGGCGATCCTGGTGGGGTTCGTCGGCGTGCTGATCGCCGCCCGCCCCAACGGCATGACCCTGTCCGCCGGCGCTGCCCTGGCGTTGGGCGGCATGGTGCTCTATTCGCTTCTGATGGTCTGGGGGCGCCTGCTGACCCGTACGGACAGCGCCACCGGCCTGTCCTTCTACGCCATGCTGACGACCACGGCGATCATGGCCTGCGCGCTGCCGTGGTTCTGGGTGACGCCGACGTGGGCGGACCTGGGCATCATGGCGATGATGGGCATGAGCGGCGGCGTGGCGGTCTATTTCCTCACCCGCGCCTTCCAACTGGCGCCGGTGGCGGTGCTGTCGCCCTTCGACTACCTGAACCTGCCGGTGGCCACCTTCACCGGCTGGCTCATCTGGCGCGAACTGCCGGCCGAGCATGTGTGGTGGGGCGCGGCGGTGATCATCGCCAGCGGCCTGTTCATCGTGTACCGCGAGAACCGGACGGGGCGCGCCTAGCTACCGGGCCCGACGCTCCCGCCACAGCGCCGTGACCGCCTGCCCGGCCACCGCGAGCAGGATCAGCGGCGCGGCCAGCAGGGTGGCCGCCGACAGGGTTTCCCCGAAGGCCAGGAACACCCACAGCGGCGCAAGGATCACCTCCAGCAGCAGAACCAGGGCGATTTCCTCCGCCCGGATCATGCGGCTGGCGATGGTGATGAAGATGTACTGCACGCCGATCTGCACGATCCCAAGCGACACGGCGAAGCGCAGGTCGTTCCCCGTCATCACGAGGCCATCGGCCAGGGCGAAGGAGATGACGGCGGCGAACACACCGGCAAGGAAGGTCGCCATCATCATGTCGACGCGACCGTCGGCCTTCAGCAGGACGATGAACAGCGAGTAGGTGAGCATGGTCAGGGTCGCGTAGACGATCCCTTCGTCAAACCGTACCATCATGTCGTCGACGACGATGACCAGAACGCCCGAGACGCCGACCGCGATGAACGCCCAGGTCGAGACCGGCACCCGCGCCTTCAGCACGACCACGGACAGCAGCGCGATGACGAAGGGCGCGGCGCTGAGGATCAGCACCACGTTGCCGACCGTCGTCGCCTGGACCGAGAAAACGTAGAGAATGAAGGCGAGCGCGAGGGACATCGCGGCGACGATGACCGTCGGCGTCGGCATGGCGCGGCCGCCGCTCTTGCCTAGCCACCGCGCGGTCAGGAGGAACAGCGCGACCAGGATCGAAAAGGCCACCGACCGATAGAACAGGATTTGCCAAACCCCGGCGTCCTCCACATGGCGGATGAACAGCCCGCCCATGCTGCCGCCCAGGGCCGCCAGCGCGGCGAGCCCACGCCCGGCCAGCCGGCGCCGGGCGCAGGCCCTGGATGTGGCCTGGGAACTTGGCATGTCGCCCCCCCCTCAGCTTGGCCAACACCCGAGCAAGGGGCGCCAGTTTAATCCCACTGGGAAATACAAGCACTGAACGGGAAGGTCAAGCTTCGGGGGCTTCCACCCCCGATCCCCCGATTGAGAGGCGCAGCCTTTCAAACTCTTCAGTTTCTTGAAAATTGGCGAATAAAAGCGACCATAGAGGACTGCACATAAGAAACGGGAGGTTCGGAGGGCCCGGGGCCCTCCGAGCGGGGATCGGGGCGGCAGCCCCGAGCGCAAAGCGCTCAATCGCCCCTCAAATCACCGCCCGTTCCCAACCCCGGCCGCCGGCGCGGGGCGGTTCGTCGAACAGGTCGGTGAGCTGGCGCATCACCGTGCCGCCCAATTCCTCGGCGTCCATGATGGTCACGGCGCGGCGGTAGTAGCGCGTCACGTCGTGGCCGATGCCGATCGCCACCAGGTCCACCGGTGAACCGGTCTCGATGGCGTGGATGACCTCGCGCAGGTGGCGCTCCAACGTGTTGCCGGGGTTGACCGAGAGCGTCGAGTCGTCCACCGGCGCGCCGTCCGAGATCACCATCAGGATCTTGCGCTGCTCGGGCCGCGCCATCAGGCGGTTGTGCGCCCACATGAGGGCCTCGCCGTCGATGTTCTCCTTGAGGATGCCCTCGCGCAGCATGAGCCCCAGGTTGCGGCGCGACCGCCGCCACGGCGCATCGGCGTTCTTGTAGACGATGTGGCGCAGATCGTTCAGGCGGCCCGGGTTGGGCGGCTTGCCGGCCGCCACCCACTGCTCGCGTGACTTGCCGCCCTTCCAGGCCGACGTCGTGAAGCCGAGGATTTCCACCTTGACGCCGCAGCGCTCCAGCGTGCGGGCCAGGATGTCGGCGCTCATGGCCGCCACGCCGATGGGACGCCCGCGCATGGAGCCGGAGTTGTCGATGAGCAGCGTCACCACCGTGTCGCGGAACTCCATGTCCTTTTCCATCTTGAAGGACAGGCTGTGCATGGGGTTGGCGACGATGCGCGCGAGCCGGCTGGCGTCGAGCAGGCCTTCCTCCAGGTCGAATTCCCAGGCACGGGTCTGCTTGGCCATGAGCTTGCGCTGAAGCCGGTTGGCAAGCCGCGCCACCACGCCCTGAAGGTGGGACAACTGCTGGTCCAACTGCCCGCGCAGGCGGGTCAGTTCGTCGGGGTCGCACAACTCGCCCGCCTCCACCACCTGGTCGAAACGGGTGGTGAAGGGGTGGTAGCGGTGGACCTCGGGGTGTTCGTTGTGGCCCGGGCGGGGCTGGGCGGGCTCGGCCTGGGGCCCGGCGGGTTCTTCCGCGCCCTCGCCCATCTGGCCCATGACGGCGTCGCTTTCCTCGCTCTCGCCCTCGGCGTGCTGGTCGTCGGCGCCGGCCTCGGAGCCCGCGTCCATGCCCTCGTCGCCGGACTGCTGCTCGCCGCCCTGCTGCTTTTCGGACTCGCCTTCCTCGGGCTGGTCCTGGTCGCCGCCGGCGGCGGTTTCCTCCTCGTCCCGCTCCTGGCGCTCCAGTTCCTCGCGGTCGTCGTCCTCCAGCTCCAGGTCCTCGATGAGGCGGCGGAGTTCGTCGGCGAAGGCGGCCTGGTCGTCCAGCGTGTCCAGCAGCGCCGGCAGGTGGCTGCCCAGCTTGTCCTCCAGGTAGGGACGGCAGATGTCGACCATGTGCTGCATGGTCGGCCCCGCCTCCACCGCTCCGAAACGCTCGTGGGCGTACAGCCGCAGCACCTCGTGGAGGGGCATGCGGCTTTGTTCGTTGACCTGGGAGTACCCCTCGCCCGACAGGCGCTGCTCGATCGTGCCCGACAGGTTGCGCGAGATGCCCTTCAGCTTCCGCGCCCCCAGCGCCTCCACGCGGGCCTGCTCCAGCGCGTCATAAACCTCGCGGGCGTCTCGGCTTTGCGGCAGGCGGCGGCGGTGCACGACGTCGTCGTGGTGGCGCAGGCGCATGGCCAGGCTGTCGGAGGTGCCGCGCAGCCGGGTGATCATGTCCGGCGTCAGCTTGGCCGCCGGCAGGGGCAGGCGCACCGTGTTGCCCACCGCCTGGGCGGCATTCTGGGCGTAGGTGAGCGGGGTGTAGGTCACCTGCAGGTCGCGCTCGCCCGACAGCGCGCGCACGCAGGCGGTGGTGGCCCGCTTCACCGTTTCGGTGGGGCCGCCATCCCCGCTGGCCGTGCGGCCGCCGGGCAGGTTGGAGCCGCCCGCATGCCGGGCGGAGGAAGTCGTCGACGGGGCTTTGCGGTCCATGCTGTCTCCACGCGCCGCGTGTCGGAAAGGTCGCTCGGTCGAGGAAGGCGCGGCCGGCGTCCGCCCTGGTCATCGGGCGGCGCCGGCCGGGGCCCGGTCGGTGGGCGGCCGTCAGACGGCGACCGCGCGCACCGGGCTTTCGGGCAGGTCCTCGCCGAAGCAGCGCTGGTAGTACTCGGCGATCACCGGGCGTTCCGTCTCGTCGCACTTGTTGAGGAACGTCAGGCGGAAGGCGAAGGGCACGTCGCCGAAGATCTCGGCGTTTTCCGCCCAGGTCAGCACCGTGCGCGGGCTCATGACCGTGGAGATATCGCCGTTGATGAAGCCCGCGCGGGTCATGTCCGCCACGGCCACCATGGCCGAGATTTTCTCGCGGCCCTCGGGCGTGTCGTACTCCGGGCGCTTCTTCAGGACGATGTCGGCCTCGGCGTCGTGCTCCAGGTAGTTGAGCGTCGCGACGATGTTCCAGCGGTCCATCTGCGCCTGGTTGATCTGCTGCGTGCCGTGGTAGAGGCCGGTGGTGTCGCCCAGGCCCACCGTGTTGGCGGTGGCGAACAGGCGGAAGCCGGGATGCGGGCGGATGACGCGGTTCTGGTCCAGCAGCGTCAGCTTGCCCTCGACCTCCAGCACGCGCTGAATGACGAACATCACGTCGGGGCGGCCGGCGTCGTACTCGTCGAAGACCAGCGCGCAGGAGTGCTGCAGGCACCACGGCAGCAGGCCCTCGCGGAATTCGGTCACCTGCTGGCCCTCGCGCAGGACGATGGCGTCCTTGCCCACCAGGTCGATGCGGCTGATGTGGCTGTCCAGGTTGACGCGGATGCACGGCCAGTTCAGGCGGGCGGCCACCTGCTCGATATGGGTGGACTTGCCCGTGCCGTGGTAGCCCTGGATCATCACGCGGCGGTTGAACTTGAAACCGGCCAGGATGGCGAGCGTGGTCTCGCGATCGAACAGGTAGTTGGGGTCCAGATCGGGAACGTACTCGTTGCCTTCCTTGAAGGCCGGGACGGTCATGTCGGAATCGATGTTGAAAGCCTCGCGGACCGAGACTTCCGTGTCCGGGGTGCCCGTCGGGATGTTGGCGCCGACCTCCATGGTCCTCCTCGAAAGCGGTTCGTGTTCATCTCTGCGCGGCCGTGGACCCGCGGGTCCGGCGGCCGGGGCGGTGGTCGTTGTCCCCTATATAGGGCGCGCGATCAGGCATTCAGGCCGTTGAGCAGGGTTTTATAGGCCTGGTTGACCGCCTTGAAGCGTTCCTCCGACGCCTTGTCGCCAGGATTGAGGTCGGGATGATAGCGCTTCACGAGTTCCTTGTATCGCGCTTTCAACCCCTCCTTCGTCAAGGGCCACTCCAGGTCCATGACGCGCATGGCCTTGTCCTGGTCGGTGCCGCGCTGAGGGCGGCCGGCGGCGTATTCGTGGTTGTAGCGCTGCTCGCGCTTGTGCTCGGCGGCCTCTTCCTCGAAGAAGTCAAAGCTGTCTTTCACGCGGCCCGCCTTGAACGCCCGGTAGGCCGCCGCCGAGGTGCCGAGGCCGGCGTGCACGTGGCCCAGCTTCCAGCTCGGCCGGCCCCAGGTGGTGTCGGCGCGGACGCTGGCCTCCACTTCCTCCTCGCTCATGTCGGCGTAGTAGTTCCAGCGCTTGTTGTACTCGCGCACATGCTCCAGGCAATAGTTGTCGTACTCGCGCAAGGACCGGTCGCGCGGCGCGCGGTACTCGCCCGCCTCGCGGCACCCCGGCCAGGCACAGGTTTCCGTCGCGACCCCGGGCGGGTCGCGGTCCTGGAAGAAGGCGTGTGAGCGTCTGCGGCCGTTCATCGGGTCAATATGCGGAGGTTCGCGCAATCAGGCAACCGGCCTGATGGCCGGGCGGACGCCCGCTTTCAGGCGCTTGACGCCGCCCTGCCCGCACCCCACCCTCAGGCCCCGACCGTCCTTTTCCCGGCCCACGGAGATACCGCACATGCCCACCATTCGCGAGCGCATGGAGCGCAAGCTGACCGACGCCTTCGCCCCCGTCACGCTGGAGATCAAGGACGACAGCCACAAGCACGCCGGCCACGCCGACCGCATCGCGGCGCTGAAGGACCAGGGCCGGGGCGAGGGCCACGCGCCCATCGACGGCGGCGGCGAAACGCATTTCCGCGTCGCCATCGTCTCCGACGCCTTCGAAGGCAAGAGCCGGGTGCAGCGCCAGCGCATGGTGTTCGACACGCTGAAGGAGGAGTTGCAGGAGCGCATCCACGCCCTGCAACTGAAGACCATGACGCCGGAGGAAGCGCGGACGGAGTGACGCCGGAAACAATCGACCCGCCAAGACACAAAAAACCCGGCCAGCGGCCGGGGCGGTCGGTCATTCTTCCAGTTCGGAGTCCCAGTAGAGAAAGTCGCGCCAGCTTTCGTGCAGGTAGTTGGGCGGGAAGCGGCGGCCGATGTCCTGAAGCTGGAAGGCGTTGGGGCGGAAGGGCTCGCGGATCAGGGGCATCCCGCAGTCCTTGGGCAGCTTGCTGCCCTTCCTCAGGTTGCAGGCCCCGCAGGCCGTGACCACGTTCAGCCAGTTTGTCCGTCCGCCCCGGCAGCGCGGGATCACATGGTCGAAGGTCAGGTCGTGGGTGGGAAAGCGCCGACCGCAGTACTGGCAGGTGAAACGGTCGCGAAGGAAGACGTTGAACCGGGTGAAGGCCGGCCTTCGATGGGTGGGCGCGTATTCCTTAAGGGCGATCACGCTGGGAAGCTTCAACTCCATGCGTGGACTGTGGATGATCGCGTCGTCATACTCGTGCACGACGCTCACCCGCCCCAGGAACACCGCCTTGATGGCCTCCTGCCACGGCCAGAGTGACAGCGGATAATAGCTCAAGGGCCGAAAATCCGCGTTCAGAACCAAAGCCGGGCTTCTGTCCAGTATCGCGTTCAAGGTCTACCCCGCTGTCCGGGTCTTTAGACACAAGATATGGTACTCAGTATCAGAGTTCCTGCCAAGCAAGACGATACCGTTTTATGAAATCGCCAAACCCGCCAAAAAACAACAAGACCTTTCAAACGGTTACTCGATTCGCGCCGTCCCCCACCGGGCACTTGCACTTGGGGCACGCGCATTCCGCCCTGTTCTCGTTTCGGCAGGCGCGGGAAGCCGGCGGGCGTTTTCTGCTGCGCATCGAGGACATCGACAAGGGCCGCTGCCGTCCTGAATACGAAACGGCGGTGCTGGAGGATCTGCGCTGGCTGGGGCTGGAGTGGGAAAAGCCCGTGCGCCGCCAATCGGCACACTTCGACGAGTACGCCGATGCGCTGGAGCGGCTGGAGGGCATGGGCCTGCTCTACCCCTGTTTCTGCACGCGCAAGGAGATCCAGGCCGAGGTCGCCCGCAGCCCGAGCGCCCCGCACGGCCCCGACGGCGTTCTCTACCCCGGCACCTGCCGCGCCCTGACCGCCGACGACCGCCGTGCGCTGCGCGCCGAGGGCCGGTCCTACGCCCTGCGGCTGGACATGGCACGGGCGGTGGAGCGGGCCGGGCCGCTGACGTGGCACGACAGGGCGGCGGGGACGCAGGAGGCACGGCCGCAAGCCTTCGGCGACGTGGTGCTGGCGCGCAAGGACACGCCGACCAGCTATCACCTGGCCGTCACCCATGACGACGCGCTCCAGGGTGTTACGCTGGTCACTCGCGGACAGGACCTGTTCGAGGCGACGCACATCCACCGGCTGCTCCAGGCGCTGCTCGGCCTGCCCGTGCCGGAGTACCACCACCACGGCCTGCTCACCGACCCCGAGACGGGCCGCCGGCTGGCCAAGCGCGACAAGAGCCTGACGCTCCGAGCCCTGCGGGAAGCGGGGAAAACGGCGGAAGAGGTGCGGGCGATGGCGGGGGTTGGCGGGTGACGGCCGGCATGGCGCAGCGAGGCCACCAAGACACGAAGAACACCAAGACGATGTGCTGACGGTTCGGCTTTGGCTTCTTTGGCTGCCGGCGGTGTTGGGAACCACCAAGTCACCAAGGCACCAAGACAGCGCGCGCAGGCGCGCCATCTTTCTTCTGGTGGCCGTATTGCCCTCTCCGCAGGCGGTGACAATGAATAACAAGACGAGGGAGCGCGAGGGAGCCCGTGGCTCCCTCGCATTCACATTCCGGCGCAGCCGGAAAGCCTTGGTGTCTTGGTGTCTTGGTGTTTCAACCCCACCTCGCCCCCTAGAACCGCTCCTCCTCCGCCGCCGCGGCTGCGGCGGCCTTGTCGCGCTGGGCCTCCTGGCGGCGCATGAACCAGGCGGCCAGCAGGATGGTCAGCGCCGCCACCAGCACCAGAAGCGTCGCCAGCGCGTTGATCTTCGGGCTTACGCCAAGCCGCACGCTGGAGAACACCACCATCGGCAGCGTCGTCGAGGCGGGGCCGGAGGTAAAGCTCGCCACCACCAGGTCGTCCAGCGACATGGTGAAGGCCAGCAGCCAGCCGGCCACGATGGCGGGACTGATGATCGGCAGGGTAATGGCGAAGAACACCTTGGCCGGTCGCGCGCCCAGGTCGAGTGCGGCTTCCTCCACGCTTTCGTCCATCTGCGCCAGGCGCGACTGGATGATCACGGCCACGAAGGCCATGGTGAAGGTGGAATGCGCGATGGTGATGGTCGAGACGCCACGCCCGGCCGGGATGCCGATGGCCTGCTCCAGCGCCACGAACAGCAGCAAGAGCGACAGGCCGGTGATGACCTCGGGCATGACCAGCGGCGCCGACAGCATGCCGGAAAACATGGTGCGCCCGCGGAACCGCCCGAACCGCGCCATCACCATGCCGGCAATGGTGCCCAGGATGGTGGCGATGGTGGCCGAGAACACCGCCACCCGCAGCGAGACCCATGCGGCGTCAAGGATGTTGTCGTCCTGGAACAGCTCCAGATACCACTTGGTGGAGAACCCCGACCACACGGTCACCAGCCGGTTCTCGTTGAAGCTGTAGATGATGAGCAGCAGGATCGGCACGTAGAGAAACGCAAAGCCCAGGCCCAGCGCCGTCAGCAGAAAGAAGGAGCGGTTGCGGCCCATGGCTCAGGACTCCTTCTTCGCGTCGCGCGCCTGGTAGTGCTGAAACAGCATGATGGGCACCACCAGCAGCACCAGCATGGCGATGGCGACGGCGGATGCCACCGGCCAGTCGCGGTTGTTGAAAAACTCCGACCACAGCACGCGGCCGATCATCAAGGTTTCCGGCCCGCCCAGCAGGTCGGGGATGACGAACTCGCCGACGGCCGGGATGAACACCAGCAGCGAGCCCGCCACGATGCCCGGCACCGACAGGGGCAGCGTCACCGTCAGGAACGCCTTCCACGGCTTCGCCCCCAGGTCGGCGGCGGCCTCCAGCAGCGACCTGTCCAGCTTTTCCAGGTTGGCGTACAGCGGCAGGATCATGAACGGCAGGTAGCTGTAGGTGATGCCCAGATACACCGAGAACTCGTTGTAGAGCAGCGGCAGCGGCTCGTTGATGATGCCGGTCCACATCAGGAAGTTGTTCAGCAGGCCGTTGCTCTTGAGGATGCCGATCCAGGCATAGACGCGGATCAGGAACGACGTCCAGAACGGCAGGATCACCAGCAGAAGCAGCATGTTGCGGGTCGACGGCCGGGCCTTGGCGATGGCATAGGCCATGGGGTAGCCCACCAGCAGCGTCAGAATGGTCGACACCGTCGCCATCTTGAGCGACCCCAGGTACGCCTCCACGTACAGCGGGTCCTCCAGCAGGAACTGGTAGTTGCCGATGGCGAGCTGGATGCGCAGGTACGTGCCCTCGGCCCACTCCACCAGCGCGGTGTAGGGCGGCAGGCCCAGGCGGTACTCGGCGAAGCTGATCTTAAAGACGATGGCAAACGGCAGCAGGAAGAACAGCAGCAGCCACACATAGGGAATGGCGATCACCAGCCCCCGGCCGCCGATGCGCAGGCGCCTGGACATCCAGCGGGAGACATGGCCGGTCATGCGCCGCGCGCGCACGCCTTCCTCGGCTTCCGGCACGCCCACCGCACCCGGCTCGCGCGCCTGCTCCTCGGGTCGGACGTGGGTCATTGGGTCACCACCACGCAGCTTTCGGGATTCCAGTGGATCCACACCCGGTCCTCCCAGGTGATGTCGGCCTGGGCCTGGCGGGTGATGTTGGGCACGGTCACCCGCACCACCTTGCCGCTGTCGAGCGTCACCATGTAGGTCGAGATGCCGCCCAGGTAGACGATGTCGGTCACCGTGCCCTGGTCGACGTTGTCGGTGACGTCCGGCGCCTGCCTGCCGATGAAGACCTTTTCGGGCCGCACCGCCACCCACACCGTCTGGCCCTGGCGGGCGGCGATGCCGTGGCTGACGTAGATGCGGCTGGAAATCTCGGGGCTCTGGATGGTGACGTAGTCGGCCTCGTCCTCGTCCAGCACGCCCTCGAACATGTTCACGCTGCCGAAGAACTCCGCCACGAAGCGGGAGTTGGGGTATTCGTACATGGCGTGGGGGTTGTCGATCTGGATGATCTCGCCGGCGTCCATGACGGCCACGCGGGTGGACATGGTCATGGCCTCTTCCTGGTCGTGGGTGACCATGACGAAGGTGACGTCCAGTTCCTCCTGGATGTCCACCAGCTCAAGCTGGGTGCGCTCCCGCAGTTTCTTGTCCAGCGCCGACAGGGGCTCGTCCAGCAGCAGCACCTTGGGGCGCTTGGCCAGCGACCGGGCGAGCGCCACGCGCTGGCGCTGGCCGCCCGACAACTGCTGGGGCTTGCGCTTGGCAAACCGGCCCAGTTCCACCAGTTCCAGCATTTCCGCCACGCGCTTCTTGATCTCGGCCTTGGGCAGCCCGTCCTGCTTGAGCCCGAAAGCGATGTTCTGCTCCACCGTCATGTGCGGGAACAGGGCATAGGACTGGAACATCATGTTCACCGGCCGCTCATAGGGCGCGAGGCCGCTGATGTCCTGGCCGTCGATGAGGATGCGGCCGGACGTGGGCTCCTCGAACCCGGCGATCATGCGCAACAGGGTGGACTTGCCGCAGCCCGACCCGCCCAGCAGCGAGAACAGCTCGCCCTGGTTGATGGTCAGCGACACCCCGTTGACGGCGGTGAAGTCGCCGAACTTCTTCACCACGTCCTGGATCTGAATGATGGGCTTGGTACGGGTGCGGGTCGCCGCAGCCAGTGTGGTCATGGATCGGGCACTCACAACGCGGGACGAAAGGCTGGATTATACAGGCGACGAGTGTGCGATTTTCAGGTGTCGCCCGGTATCAGGAAAAAGGGGCGCCGGCCGAAGCCGAGGCGCCCCCCGATCCGCTGGTCTTACCGGCCGGTCTTGATCTTGTTCCAGGTCCGGGTGCGCAGGCGGTCCAGCTTCTGGCCCGCCGGCGTGTCGACGAACAGCTTCTGCTTCACCTCCGGCGTCGGGAAGATCGCCGGGTCGTTCCAGATTTCATCCGACACATAAGGCTCGGACGCCGGCACGGCGTTGGCATAGGCCACGTAGTCGGTGATGCCGCCGATCACTTCCGGCTGCAGGATGTAGTTGATGAAGGTGTGGGCATTTTCCGGGTGCGGCGCGTCGGCGGGGATCGCCAGCGTGTCGAACCACATGGCCGTGCCTTCCTTGGGGATCACGTAGCCGACCGTGAAGTCCTTGCCGGCTTCCTCGGCGCGGAATTTGGCCTGGAAGACGTCGCCCGAGAAGCCCATGGCCAGGCAGGCGTCACCATTCGCCAGCGCGTTGATGTATTCGCTGGAGTGGAACTTCTTGATGTAGGGGCGGATTTCCATCCACAGCTCCTCGGCCTCCTGATAGTGGGCCGGGTCGTCCGTGTTGTGGGGGTGCCCCAAGTACGCCATGGTGATCGGGAAGATCTCGGACGGGCTGTCCAGCACGTAGATGCCGCAGTCCGCCAGCTTGGAGGCGTATTCGGGCTTGAACAGCAGATCCCACGAGTTCATGGGCGCTTCCTCGCCGGCCATCGCCGCGTCGATCTTCTCGGGAATGACGCCAAGGCCGTTGGTGCCCCACTGGTAGATGGCGGCGTGCTCGTTGCCGGGGTCGTTGGCCTGGAGGCCCTTCATCAGGTCCTCGTCCAGGTGCTTCCAGTTGGGAATCTTGGACTTGTCCAGCGGCTGGACGATGTCGCCCTGCACGAAGCGGGCAAGGAAGGTCGAGGTGGGCACGATGACGTCATAGCCCGAGTTGCCGGCCAGCAGCTTGGCCTCCAGCATCTCGTTGCTGTCGTAGACGTCGTAGTTGACCTTGATCCCCGTCTCTTTCTCGAAGTTGGCGATCGTGTCCTCGGCGATGTAGTCGGACCAGTTGTAGACGTTGAGGACCTTTTCCTCCTGGGCGACGGCGCCCCCGGCCATGGCCACGGCCATGGCGGTTCCGGCGATCAGGGATCGGGTAAACTGTCGCATCGTCAAAAGCCTCCTCGCGTTCGGATGGCGGCCGGGCCTTGTGCCGGCCGGCGCGCTGGACGCAGGCCCGCCGCGCCGATGCGGCCTCGGGCTCTAGCGCAAGCCATTGTCCAACCGTCAGTCTTTGCAGCAATCTTCGGCGTCCGGCAAGTGACATGATGTCATGCCGGGGCGGGCTGTCATGCGCTGGATGCGCGGCGGTCCGGTCGCGGGGGCGCTGGCGGAAGGGAACGGGTCATGGGTCGGTCTCCCGGTTGTTGATGAAGCCTCCCGGCCCCGCCGGTCTGCCGCCGGCTTGGGCCCTGTTCGTCCGGCCGTTGATTTTGTTTTACAGCCCCGCGCGCCCCGGCCGGTGGCGCGTGCGGAGGAAGGACCGGCGCCGCGCAGGCGGCGGGCGCCGGTGGGGCGTCAGCCCGTGACGCCGGTGTCGTGCGCCGTCTTGTCGAGGACCAGGCGGACCTTCTCCACCAGTTCGTCGATGTGGTCGTGGGTCAGGATCAGCGGCGGCGACAGCACCAGGGTATCGTAGACCGCGCGCATGATGAGCCCGTTGGCGAAGCTGTGGTCGCGGGCGATGGTGCCCACCTTGCCCACGTCGTCGAAGAACTCGTGGCGGGCCTTGTCGCGGATCAACTCGATGCCGGCGATCATGCCGATGCCGCGCACCTCGCCGACGATGGGATGGTCGGCCAGTTCGCGCAGGCGCTTCTGGAAATAGGGGCCGGTGTCGGTGCGCACGCGGTCCACGATGCCCTCGTCGCGCAGGATGCGAATGTTTTCCAGCGCCACCGCGCAGGCCACCGGATGACCCGAATAGGTGTAGCCGTGGAAGAACTCCCCGCCCTTGGAGATCAGCGTGTCGGCCACGCGGTCGCCCACCATGACGGCGGCGATGGGCTGATAGCCCGAGGACATGCCCTTGGCCAGCGGCATCAGGTCGGGCTTGATGTCGAAGGTCTGGCTGCCGAACCAGTTGCCGGTGCGGCCGAAGCCGCAGATCACCTCGTCGACGATCAGCAGGATGCCGTACTTGTGGCAGACGCGCTGGATTTCCGCCCAGTAGGTCGCGGGCGGATAGACCAGGCCGCCGGCGCCCTGGATGGGCTCGGCGATGAAGGCCGCCACCGAATCGGGGCCGACCTCCTGGATCTTGTCCTCGAGCCAGCCGGCTGCCTTGACGCCGAAGGCGTCCGGGTCCTCGTGGTAGCCCAGCTGGAACCAGTGCGGCGGCTCGATATGCGCAAACCCCGGCAGGATGCCCGACTGGGTGTGCATGGCCGACATGCCGCCCAGCGACAGGGCGGCGAGCGTCGAGCCGTGGTAGCCGTTGCGCCGGCCGATGATGACCTGGCGCTGCGGCTGGCCTTCCAGCGCCCAGTAGCGCCGCACCATGCGGATGACCGTGTCGTTGGCCTCGGACCCCGAGCCGGCGAAGAAGGCGTGGTTCAGGCCCTCGGGCGTCAGCTCCACCAGTTGGCGGGCCAGCTCCGTCGCCGGCATGGTGGTGGTCTTGAAGAAGGTGTTGTAGTACGGCAGCTCCTGCATCTGGGCATAGGCCGCCTCGGCCAGTTCCTTGCGGCCGTAGCCCACGTTGACGCACCACAGCCCGGCCATGCCGTCGAGGATCTTGGTGCCCTCGCTGTCATAGAGGTAGGGGCCTTCCGCCCGCACGATCAGGCGCGCGCCGCCTTCATCGGTCAGGCCCTTGAAGTCCGTGAAGGGGTGCAGGTGGTGGGCGGAGTCGATCTTCTTCCACTCTGCGGTGGTGCGGTTGGAGGCCGACAGGGCGGTCATGGAGGCTCCTTGCATCCAGGGGTGCGGGGGAACGCTTGATGAGTATTTTGAACACATCCCACGCCCGCCGCAAACCCGGAATTTGCCGCCACCCCGGCTTCCGCGCCGCAAAACCACGACATGTCAAAGCGTTGGAGGCTGAAATCAAGGCGATCCCGCCGCACTGCCGCACACCTTTCAGTACGGCGAAACTTTACACCGCCTTGACAGTCCCGCCGCCCCGGCCTACCGAAGAGACACCAGCCCTTCTTCCGAGTCCCACCCCGCGCAGCCGCTGCAACCGACGGACAGCTCCCATGGCCGAACCGCACGCCAACTCCTATTACGCCGCCTCCGCCACCACCTTCACGGACCAGCCCCCGCTGGAGGGCGACGCCAAGGTGGACGTCTGCGTGGTCGGCGGCGGCATGACGGGCTGCTCGGCGGCCCTTCACCTTGCGGAGCGCGGCTACAAGGTCATGCTCATCGAGGCCAACCGCATCGGCTTCGGCGCCTCCGGCCGGTCGGGCGGGCAGCTCATCGCGGGCTATGCCGCCGACATGCACAAGGTGGAAAAGTACGTCGGCCCGGAAGAAGCCCAGCGCATGTGGAACATGAGCGTGGAGGCCGTCGACCTGGTGCGGGAGCGCACACGCCGCCACGCCATCGACTGCGACCTGGTGGACGGGCACCTTCACGTCGGCGTCAAGCCGCGCCACTGCGAGGAACTCCAGGATCTGGCTGAAGAGTGGGACCGCTACGGCTACGACGGCGTCCGCTATCTCGACCGCGACGCCGTGCGCGAGCGCGTCGACAGCGACGCCTACGTCTGCGGCCTGCTGGACCCCAAGGGCGGCCACCTCCACCCGCTCAACTACACGCTGGGCCTGGCGCGCGCCTGCCTGGACGCGGGCGTCGTCATCCACGAGGACACTCCCATGACGGGATGGGAGGCCGGCGACCCCGCCACCATCATCACCTCGCGCGGGCGCATCCGGGCCAACCATGTCATCCTGGCCGGCAACGCCTACCTGTGGGAGAAGGAGCGCCGGCTGGGCACCAGCATCATGCCGGTGGGCACCTACATCGTCGCCACCGAACCGCTGGGCGAGAACCGCGCCACCAAGCTGATCCCCAACAACGAGGCCGTCGCGGATATCCTGTTCGTCCTCAATTACTTCCGACGGTCCGCCGATCACCGGATGCTGTTCGGCGGGCGCGTCAGCTATTCGCGGATCGAGCCCGCCAGTGTCGGCGAGGCCATGCGCAAGACGATGCTGAAATACTTCCCGCAGCTCGATGACGTGAAGGTGGACTACGCCTGGGGCGGCTATGTCGCCATCACCGCCAACCGCCTGCCGGACTTCGGCCGCCTGGCGCCCAACGTAGTGTACGCCCAGGGCTTTTCCGGCCACGGCGTGGCGCTGACCAGCCTTGCCGGCAAGCTGATGGCCGAGGCCGTCGCCGGCCAGGCGGAACGGTTCGACCTGCTGGCGAAGATCCCTCACATGCCGTTCCCCGGCGGTACCATGTTCCGCACCCCGGCCCTGGTGCTGGCCATGGCCTGGCACCGGCTGCGGGACATGCTCTGATCCGGGTCCGCGGCCCGTCCCGTAGGAGGAGCGATCGCCATACCGGAGTCGCCCCATGCCCTACGACCCCGCCCTGCCCCTGCCCGAACCGACTCGTGCTGAGGGCCTGCGCCGCCTTGAGGACATGCTGCCGCGTGCCGGCCGCGCCTATGCCGCCGGCCGCAACTACGACCGCGGCCCCGGCCGGCACGCGCCGGTCTCCATGCTCTCGCCCTATCTGCGCCACCGCCTGCTGACCGAACGCGACGTGGTGGCCGCGGTGCTGGAACGTCATACTCCGCAGGCGGCCGAGAAGTTCCTGCAGGAAGTGCTCTGGCGCACCTACTGGAAGGGCTGGCTGGAGATGCGGCCCGAGGTCTGGCGCCGCACCCGCCGTGCCGTCGCCACGCTGGCGCGCGACCGCGCCATGATGGACCGCGTTGAAACCGCCGCCGCGGGCCGCACCGGCATCGACTGCTTCGACGCCTGGATGACGGAACTGTCCCAGACCGGCTACCTGCACAATCACGCCCGCATGTGGACGGCCAGCATCTGGGTCTTCACATTGAAGCTGCCGTGGGAACTGGGTGCCGACCTGTTCCTGCGCCGCCTGCTGGACGGCGATCCGGCGTCGAACACCCTGTCCTGGCGCTGGGTGGCGGGGCTGCACACGCCGGGCAAGGCGTATCTGGCGCGGCCCGACAACATCCGCCGCTACACCGACGGCCGCTTCGATCCGCAAGGTCTGGCGGACACGGGCGAACCGCCCGCGGGCGATGCCGGGAACCCGCCGCCCGCGCCTCTGCCGGAGCCGCCACCGATCGACCTGTCGCTGCCCTCGGCCCTGCTGTTGACCGAGGAGGACCTGCTCCCCGAGGACCTGCTGCCGCCGGACCTCGACATCCGCGCCGCCGCCGCCATGCCCTGCGCCGCGGCGCGCTCGCCGCTGCCGGTGGCCGCGGGGGTGCGCGGGTTCACCCAGGGCGCCCTTGGGAACGCCCTTGACCGTCTCGGTTTCCTCGGTCGCTACCTGCCACGCGATCCGGCGGCGGTGGTCGCCTGGGCGCGCGAGCACGGGGCAAGGCAGGTGGTGACGCCCTACGCCCCCGTCGGTCCGGCGCGGGACGTGCTGGATGCCCTGGAGCCGGCACTGACCGCCGCCGACATCCGCCTCGCCCGCCCCCGCCGGGCGCGGGACACGGACCTCTGGCCGCTGGCGACGGCGGGGTTCTTCGGCTTCTGGAAGACGGCGCGCGGGCGGATCGGAGCGTGATGCCCGCAAACACCGGCGAAGCGGCGGCGGCCGGCGTGCGTTATCATCAAAAGCCCCGTCACCCGCCTTTCGACCAGCCACGGAGCCCGCATGGAGGACCTGCTCGGCTACTCGCTACGGGACATGCTGTTGTTCTCGCGGGAAACCTACGTCCGGCTGTTCACCCTGACCAACCAGGCCCACTGGCCCCTGCCGATCATCGCGGGACTTGCCGGGCTGGCCGGCCTGTGGCTCATGCGCGGCCGACGGGTCTGGCACGGGCGCGTGCTGCTGGCGCTGACCGGCGCCGGCTGGCTGTGGACCGGATGGGTCTTTCTCATTCAGCGCTACGGCACCATCAACTGGGCCGCGCCCTGGGCGGGGTATGCCTTCCTGGCAGAGGGCGCGCTGCTGCTGGCCCTGGCGATCACGGGCCGACGGCCGCGCACCGACCGGCGCGACGCCGCGGCCGGGGCGGCCTGGGCCTTGCTGGCGGCGGCAGTGCTGGTCCTGCCGCTTGTCTATCCGCTTCTGGACGGGCAGTGGATGCGCGCCGCCCCCTTCGGCATCGCCCCCGACGCCACGGCTGCCGGAACGCTGGCCGTTCTGGCGCTGATCCGCGGCGGGTGGGCGGCGCTGGCCGTGCCGGTGCCGATGGCATGGCTGGCCGCCTCCGCCGTCACCCACGACCTGCTGGGGATGACGGCTGTGGCCGTTGGGCTGGGACTGGCGGCGCTGGCGGGCCTTGCGGTCCGCGTCGCCGCCGCCCGCGGCCTCAGCGGTTGACGGTGAAGTCGTTCAGGTGCGTGCGGATGTTCTGCGCCATGGCGGCGTCGAAATCCTGCATCAGCGCGGTGACGAGCGCATACCACATTTCCTCGCGCTCGTTCAGGCTGGCCTTCTCGCCGAGCGTCTTGGACCGGTAGGCCTCCGTGCTGGCGGTGGCGAGCACGTCGCGATCGCTCAGCACCTGAACCTCGGCCACCACGTGGGCGGTGTACTTCCAGGCCTGCTGGTCGGTCAGGAAGCCGCGAATGCCTTCCTCGGTCTCCAGCCGTTCCTCGCGCACCGAGGCGTCCCGGATGACGAAGCGCAGGGTGCGCAGCGAGCCGTCGGCGGCGCCGCCCGTGCCGGTCACCGCCAGCCGGTCCTCAGCCCAGGTGCGCAGCGCGCGCTCCGGCGGCAGAGGCATCAGGTGCTCCACGAAGGGCGTCTGGAAGCTGGGCTCGAAGTCCGACAGGATCACCTTCTCGTCGGCGCGGAAGGTGATGGCCCCCTTGTTGGTGAAGCGCAGGTCCTTGAACTCCGGCACGGGCTCCGGCGTGGTGCAGGCGGCCAGCGCGAGAACGCCGGCCAGCACGAGGGCGAAGGCACGCAGCGGATGGGCGAGGCGGGCGAGGCTCATGAAGGGACGATCCCTGGCAGTGGTTACGGTCTGCGCATTGTCGCATGCGATCATGGCCGGTCAAGGGCGGGCGGTGCCGGCCGGCGCCACGGCGCCCGCCCCCTACTGCTTCGGCGCCTTGTCGGCGTCCATGGCGTCCAGGTCGGCGTCGGTGAAGGGATAGTGCTCGTTGCAGAACTCGCACGAAACCTCCACCACGCCGGCGTCGGTCTTCATGGTCTCCAGTTCCGCGCGCGGAAACTGGGACAGCGCCGTCACCACCCGCTCGCGCGAGCAGCGGCAGCCGAAGTGCGGGTGGCGGGCGTCGTAGGCCTTCAGGCCCTCGCTGTGGAACAGGCGGCGCAGCACGTCGGCCGGCGGCAGGTCCGGGGCCAGCAGTTCCTCGTTGGTCACGCTGCCCATGAGCACGACGCCGGTGCGCCAGGCGTCCTCCACCATCTCCTCGTCGTCAGCCGAAAGCTGGGCGCCCGAAGGCAGAGGCATCCGCTGGAGCATGAGTCCGGCGGCACGCCAGCGGCCGTCGGCATGGGTGGTCGCCATCTTGATGGCGGTCTCCAGCTGCTCGGACTGGCGGAAGTAGGCGTGCGCACAGTCGGCCAGCGTCGCGCCGGTCAGTTCGGTGATGCCCTGGTAGCGGTCCGTCTCCGGTCCCTGGTCGACGGTGAACGCCAGGTAACCGGACCCCATCAGCGCCGGCACCCGGTCGCCCAGGGCCGCGATGCCGCCGGCTTTCTCCACCGCCGCGTTCAGGCGCGCCTCGTCGAAGTGGGCGACGCCGCGCACGTCGCCACCGCTGGTGACGTCCACCACCATCTGCGAGATCGGCCCGTCGGAGCGCGATTGCAGGGTGAAGATGCCGTCGTACTTCAGGCTGTCGGCCAGCACCACGGCCAGCACCGCCGTCTCCGCCAGCATGAGCGCGACGGGCTCGGGATAATTGTGGCGCGAGACGATGGTGGACACGGTGTCGTCCAGACGAACCAGGCGCCCGCGAAAGGCGCCGTGGTCGATCATGAACGGGACGATCTGGTCGGTCACGACTGCGTCAGACACCAAACAAGGATTCCTTTTTGCGCATGGAGGCGGTTTTCGGCCTCGTCCCACACCACCGACCGGGGGCCGTCGATGACCTCGGTGGTCACCTCTTCCTCGCGGTGGGCGGGCAGGCAGTGCATGAACAGGGCGTCGGCCTTGGCCTTGGCCATGAGCGCTCCGTTCACCTGGTAGGGGCGGAAGATGTTGTGCAGGTTCGCCCCGTCCTCGTGCATGGACACCCAGGTATCGGTGACGACGCAGTCCGCGCCGTCGGCCAGCTTTTTCGGGTCGCGGTCGATGACGACGGTCGCACCCTTCTCCCGTGCCCATTGGACAACGCGCGCATCCGGCTCGCGGTTTTCCGGGCAGGCCACCCGCATCTCGAAACCGAACTGGGCGGCGGCCTCGATCCAGGACGCCGCAACGTTGTTGCCGTCGCCAGACCAGCAGACCACCTTTCCGGCGATCGGCCCCTTGTGTTCCTCGAAGGTCATGACGTCGGCCATGATCTGGCAGGGATGGCTGTCGTCGGTCAGCCCGTTGATGACCGGCACGGTGGCGTGCCGCGCCATCTCTTCCAGCTTCGCCGGATCGTCGGTGCGGATCATGATCATGTCGCAGTAGCGCGACAGCACTCGGGCGGTGTCGGCGATGGTCTCGCCCCGGCCCAACTGGCTGCCGTTTCCGTCCAGGATCACCACGTCGCCGCCCAACTGCTTGGCACCCACCTCGAAACTGACGCGGGTGCGCGTGGACGGCTTCTCGAAGATCATGGCAAGCGTCCTGCCCTCCAGCGGCCGGCGCTTCTCCGCCATCACCGCGCCGCGCTTGTACTCGGCCGCCAGGTCCAGGATGGCCCGAAGATCGGCGGAACCGTGTGTGTGCAGGTCGAGGAAGTGCTTGGGCGCGGAGCCGGTCATGGAAGGTGATCTCGCTTTGTCAGCGTGCCGGGGCCGTGTCCTTGCAGACCCGGGACAGGATGTCGACGGCGGCGTCGGCCTCGGCCGTGCCGATGATGAGCGGCGGCAGCAGCCGCACCACGTTGTCGCCCGCCGGAACGACGAGCAGGCCGGCCTTCAGCGCCCGGCCGACGATATCGGTGTTGGTCACGCCCTCGGCCATCTTCAGGCCGAGCATGAGGCCGAGCCCGCGCACCTCGGCGATGACGCCGGGGTTCTCGGCGGCCAGCGCCTGAAGCTTTTCCCGCAGGTGGGCGGCGGTGGCCTGGACGTTTTCCAGAAAGCCCGGCGCCAGAACCTCGTCCAGCACGGCGTTGACGGCGGCCATCGCGAGCGGATTGCCGCCGTAGGTGGTGCCGTGGGTGCCGGCGGTCATGCAGGATGCCGCGCGCTCGGTCGCCAGCACGGCGCCGACGGGGAAGCCGCCGCCCAGGCCCTTGGCCGTCGCCATGACATCGGGCGCCATGCCGGTCCACTGGTGGGCGTAGAGCTTGCCGGTGCGACCGTTGCCGGTCTGCACCTCGTCGAACATGAGCAGCAGGCCGTATTCGTCGCACATGGCGCGCAGGCCGCGCAGGTACTCGGCGTCGGCGGGCACGATGCCGCCCTCGCCCTGCACGGGCTCCACCAGGACGGCGGCGGTCTGTTCGGTGACGGCGTTGCGGGCCTCGTTCATGTTGCCGAAGGGCACGCGGTCGAAGCCTTCCACCATGGGGCCGAAGCCGGCCAGGTGCTTTTCCTGCCCGCCGGCGGCGATGGTCGCCAGCGTGCGGCCGTGGAACGCATTGCGGGTGACGATGACGCGATGCTTGTCCACGCCCTGCGACTGGTGGAAGCGGCGCGCGATCTTAAGCGCCAGTTCCAGCGCCTCGGCGCCCGAGTTGCCGAAGAAGACGGTGTCGGCGAAGGTGTTGGCGACCAGCTTCTCGGCGGCCGCCTCCTGCCCCGGAACGCGGTAGAGGTTGGAGGTATGGATGACCTTCGCCGCCTGCTCCTGGATCGCCGCGACCAGGCGCGGGTGCCCGTGCCCGAGGGCGGAGACGGCGATGCCGGTGCCGAAGTCCAGGTACTTGCGGCCGTCGGTGGCGAACAACCATGCCCCCTCGCCGCGCTCGAAGGCGACGTCCATGCGGGCGTAGGTGGGCATCAGGGCGGGAATGGTCATGCGCTTTCCGGGCCTTGAAAACGGGGGCGGTTGCAAGGCGCAATGCCCCTCGGAAAGCGGTGGACTATCCGGCCTGGCAAGCGGTTTGTCAAGAGAGGGGAGGCAGCGTCTCACGCCTTCAGCTTGTATCCCGTCTTGAACATCGTATAGGCCACCGCCAGCAGCACCAGGTTCGTGCCGCCCACCACCGCGATGCCGATGCCCGGCAGGGCGTCGTCGTGGCCGATGAAGCCGTAGCGGAAGCCGTCGATCATGTAGAAGAACGGGTTCACATGCGCCAGGAACTGCATGTTCTCCGGCAGCCGGTCGATGGTGTAGAAGGTGCCCGACAGGAACGACAGCGGCGTGATGACGAAGTTGGTCACCGCCGCGATGTGGTCGAACTTGTCCGCCCAGATGCCGCCGATCACGCCCAGCAGGCTCAGCATCAGCGACGCCATGATGCCGTGGTACAGGATGAAGAACAGGTTGTGCAGGTGCAGGTCGACGAACAGGCCCATCACCGGCGTCACCACCACGCCCACCACGATGCCGCGCGACATGCCGCCCAGCGCATAGGCCGCCGTCAGTTCCCCCGCCGACAGCGGCGGCATCAGAATGTCGACGATGTTGCCCTGCACCTTGGAGATGGTCAGCGACGAGGACGTGTTGGCGAAGGCGTTCTGCACCATCGCCATGATAATGAGGCCCGGCGCCAGGAATTCGATGAAGCTGACGTGGTAGCTTTCCGGCACGCTGCGGCCCAGCGCCAGGCTGAAGATCGCCAGGAACAGAAGCGTCGTCACGATGGGCGCGGCCACCGTCTGCAGGTAGACCTTGAGGAACCGCCGCACCTCCTTGAGGTAAAGCTCCCACGTGCCGCGCCAGTTGACGGCGCCCATCTGGCGCGGGCGGGGCGGGAAACTGGCGGTGGTGCGGGTCTGCGCGCGCGATTGCGACGACGACACGGGGTTGTCTCCTGGCTCTGGCATGGGTTCTGGCGTGGAATCCTGGATCAGGGGCGCTAACATAGGCCGCATGGACGAAGAATGCACCCCGCCGGCCGGCCCGGAGCCCAAACGGCCCCGTCGGGCGGAACGAAATGGCCGCAAACGAAAGCAGCCCCGCAAGGTCTCGCCGGAGTACCTGGAGAACAGCGCCCTGCATTACCTGGAGCGCTTCGCCTCCAGCGCGGCGAACCTTAAGCGCGTGCTCATGCGCAAGGTGATGCTGTCGGCCAGCGTCCACGACACCGACCCCGACGAGGGCGCGGCCTGGGTGGATGCGCTGATCGAACGCTACCAGCGCGCCGGGCTGCTGGACGACGGCGCCTATGCCGCCATGCGGGCGCGCTCCATCAACCGCCAGGGCGGGCCGGAGCGGGCGATCCGCGCCAAGCTTGCCGCCAAGGGCGTGGCGGCGGAGCATGTGGACGCCGCCGTCGACGAGCTGCGCGAGGACGTCGGCGGCGACCCCGACATGGCGGCGGCGGTGGCTCTGGCCCGCCGCCGCGGCTTCGGGCCCTTCCGCCGCCCCAGCCTTTCCGCCAAGCCCCTGCCGCCCGAGGAGCGCCGCATGAAGGAACTGGCCGCCATGGCGCGCGCCGGCTTCTCCTTCGACACCGCCACCCGCGTGATTGACGCCGAGCGCCCCGAGGACCTGGACGAGGACATGGCAGCCTTCCCCTGAGCGCGTGGCGAGCCGTCTCGTGCTGCTGCTAGACTGGCGCAAGCAGGGGGAGAAGAGGCACCGACGGGAGGCCCGCCATGGCCGATGATCCGCCCCTGGTCACCGCCGCCGACCTGCGCCACCTCATGGCGGAGCGCGAGGAAAAGCGCCACCGCGAACGCCTGGAAGCCGAGGCCGAGGCACGCCTCCACCACGACATGATGGTGGAACGCTTCCGCACCACGCACCTGACGGAAGCCGAAAAACGCAGCATCATTAGCCACTTCCAAAGCGCCGCCCAACGCGGTGAGAAGGAAATCCAGGTCTGCCGCTTCCCCAGCGACGTCTGCACCGACGGCGGGCGGGCCATCAACAACAGCGATCCCGCCTGGCCCGAAACGCTGGAGGGCAAGCCGCGCGACATCTATGACCTGTGGCACGAGCACTTGCGGCCGCTGGGCTACCGTCTGCGGGCGCGGATCGTGGACTTCCCCGGCGGCATCCCCGGCGATGCCGGGCTGTTCATCAGTTGGTCCGTGTAGGAGGCCGCGAAAATCCGCGGTTGTATTTTCCTACCTTTTCGGGCGGCTTCCTGGTGCGGTGCGACACGGGCTAGACTTCCCGCCTGATCGCGCTCGGGCAAGGGAGGACGAGCCGTGAGGATACCCCTGCTTCTGGCGGTGGTGCTTGCCTTGAGCGCCGCCATCGTCTCCTGGCTTTCCGATACCGGCCGCCTGCTGGCCGACACGCATGTCGCCGTTACCCCCGATGCGGTGGCAGACGGCGGGCGCCTCTATGCCGAAAACTGCGCGGCCTGCCACGGGTCGGGCGTGGACAATCCTCCGGGGTGGCGCCCGGTGATCGGCGGCATCGCCCCGCCGCCGCTGACCGCCGACGGCCTGCCGACTGACTCTACCGACGGCTACCTGGTCCGCGTCATCCGCGAGGGCGCCGCCGCCGTCCATGGCGATCCCGCCCGCCACCGCATGCCGCCCTTCCGCGACGTGCTGACCAACCGCGAGATTCACGCGGTGGTGGCCTTCCTGAAGGACCGCTGGCCCGACCACCTCCAGGCCCTGCGCGGCGCGGACGGCGCGGTGAACGGCGGCGGGTGAGGGCCTTGCCGGTGGAGGCGGGGGCGCTCATAATTGTGGGCCAAGGCATCGGACTTACAGGCCGACGATGAACCGCACGCCGACAGTTCAGGATATCCGCCAGCGCCTCGCGGCCCACGCCGACGAGATGTGGTCGCTTGGCGTGCAGCAGGCGGCGGTGTTCGGCTCGGTGGCGCGCGGCGAAGCGCGGCCCGGCAGCGACGTGGACTTGCTGGTCACGCTGCGCCCGGACAAACGCGAGACGCTGGATATTATCCAGGCGTCCGGCCTCCAGTTAGACCTGAGCCGCATCGTCGGCGCCGATGTCCAAGTGGTTCCGGCCGGGCGGCTCTCCCAGCCGTTCCTCGACACGATCACGCCGGACCTTGTCGATGTCTTCCACTAGGCCGGCGCAGCGGTCCGCGGACATTGTGAAGGCTGCCGATCGAGTCCTTGGCAAAACGGAAGGCGTCAGCCGCGACACATTCGAGGCCGAGCAGCGCGTGCCGGACGTTCCGTGGGCAAGCATTCGCGGGATGGGCAATTTCCTGCGGCACGAATACGACAACGTGCAGGCAGACCTGATCTGGACCCTCATCGCCAACGGCCAGTTGCGGGCCCTGCGCGATGCCTGTGCGCCTTACGCCGCCCCGCGCGACGCCTGAACACGCCCGCGCCGCCCCCTGGACTCCGCCCCTCCCCCGCCCTATAAATCGGCCATGAATACGGCGCCGCTTCACTTCATCAAAATGCACGGGCTGGGCAACGATTTCGTCATCGTGGACCGGCGCGCCGACGCGCGTCCGCTGCCCCCCGAAACCATCGCCGCCGTCAGCCATCGGCGCACCGGGGTGGGCTGCGACCAGTTCATCACCATCGAGCCGCCCGCCGCCGACGACCCGGCCGCCGACGCCGTCATGGGCATCTTCAACGGCGACGACGGCAGCCCCGCCGGCGCCTGCGGCAACGCCACCCGCTGCGTCGCCGACATCCTCATGCGCGAGACCGGCAAGGATACCGTCGCCATCCGCACCGCCGCCGGCCTGCTGACCGCCTGGCGCGAGGACGACGGACAGGTGACCGTCGACATGGGCGAACCGCGCCTGGACTGGCAGGCCATCCCGCTCAGCACGGAGCAGGACACGCTGTCCATCGACCTTACCGTCGGCCCGCTCTCGCGCCCTGTCGGCGTCAACATGGGCAATCCGCACGCGGTGTTCTTCGTGCCCGCCGTCGCCTCCATCGACCTGCCCGCCCTCGGCCCGCAGGTGGAGCGCCACCCCCTGTTCCCCGAGCGCACCAACGTCGAGATCGTGCAGATCCTCGACCGCCGATCCTTGCGGATGCGGGTGTGGGAGCGCGCCGCCGGCATCACCCAGGCCTGCGGCTCGGGCGCCTGTGCCGTCGCCGTCGCCGCCGTGCGCCGGGGGCTGGCCGAGCGCCGCGTCACCGTCACGCTCGACGGCGGGCCGCTTGTCATCGAATGGCGCGAGGCCGACGGCCATGTGCTGATGACCGGCCCCGTCGCCATGTCCTTCTCCGGCACCCTCGATGCCGCGTTGTTGAGCCCGATCCAGGCCGCCCCATGACCATGCAGAAGCCGATCGATCCGCGCGTCGTCACCTTCGGGTGCCGCATGAACACCTATGAATCCGAGGTGATGCGCGACCACGCCCGCGCCGCCGGCCTGGGCGACGCCGTCATCGTCAACACCTGCGCGGTGACCAAGGAGGCCGAGCGCCAGGCCCGCCAGGCCGTGCGCCGGCTGCGGCGCGAGAACCCGCACGCCAAGATCATCGTCACCGGCTGCGCCGTGCAGCTGGACAAGGACCTGTGGTCGGGCATGCCCGAGGTCGACCGCGTCCTGGGCAACGCCGAGAAGCTGAAGGCCGAATCTTACGCGCCCGGCCTCAACCAGCAGATCCTGGTCGACGACATCATGACGGTGCGGGAAACCGCCGAGCACCTGCTGGCGGGCTTCGAGGGCCACACCCGCGCCTTCGTCCAGGTGCAGCAGGGCTGCGACCACCGCTGCACCTTCTGCATCATCCCCTACGCCCGCGGCCCCAACCGCAGCGTGCCCATGGGCCGCATCACCGAACAGGTCCGCGCGCTGGTGGAGAACGGCTATCGCGAGGTGGTGCTGACGGGCGTGGACATCACCGCCTATGGCGCCGACCTGCCGGGGCAGCCGCCGCTGGGGCAGATGGTGCGCCGGCTGCTCGCCAACGTGCCGGAGCTGCCGCGCCTGCGCCTCACCAGCCTCGACCCGGTGGAGGTGGACGACGACCTGCTGGAGCTGATCGGCCGCGAGCCGCGCCTGATGCCGCACTTCCACCTGTCGGCGCAGGCGGGCGATGACCTGATCCTCAAGCGCATGAAGCGCCGCCACCTGCGCGCCGACGTCATCGCGCTGACCGAGCGCATCCGCAGCATCCGCCCCGACGCCGTGTTCGGCGCCGACATCATCGCCGGCTTCCCGACGGAGACGGACGAGCACTTCGCCAACTCCGTCGCGCTGGTGGAGGAGGCGGGGCTGACGCACCTGCACGTCTTCCCCTATTCCTCGCGCCCCGGCACGCCGGCCGCCAAGATCCCCGGCCTGCCGGGCGACGTGGTCAAGGCCCGCGCCGCGCGCCTGCGGGACGTGGGGCGGGCAGCGATGGACGCCTACCTGCGCTCGCGCGTCGGCACCGAGACGACGGTGCTGGTGGAGGAGCCCGGCAAGGGCCACAGCGACCACTACATTCCCGTGCGCCTGCCCGAGACGGCGGCGGTGGGCGAGATCGTGCCCGTGCGCCTGACCGGCGTGGACGGCGAGACCATGACAGCCGAGGTGACCGCGTGACCGACGACCCGAACGCCCCCGACGCGCCCGAGAACAAGCCGAAGAAGCGGGGGTTCTTCTCCCGCCTGTTCAAGCGCGGCGAGGAGCGCCCGGAGACGCCGGACACCGAGGCGCCCGAGGGCGGCGGTCCCGCAGCGTCCGGGGCCCCCGCCGAGACCCCGGAAGTCCGCCACGACCAGACGCCCGACACCGCCCCCCACGATCAGCCGGCCGAAGGCACGCCCGACCTGCCCGAGGCCGAGCCCGAGCCGCAGAGCCCCCGCCTGCTCGACATCGAGCCGGAGGTGCGGCCCGACCAAACTCCCCCCGCCGCGCCCCACGACCAGCCGGTGGAGGGCCGCACCGACCTGCCCGAGGCCGAGGAGCCCGCGCCGGAAGAGGTCGCCCGCCGCGTCGGCGAAGGCATCGAGGACGCCGCCGCCCGCGCCGAGGCCGCGGAGCGCGCGCCCAAGCCCGAGCGGGAGCCCGTCGCCGAGCCCCTCCCCGAGGCTCCCGCGCCCGCGCCGGACGCCTTCGAGGGCTACGACGCCGAGCCCGCGCGCCCGGCGGAAGGCGAGCCCGACGCCGCCGAGACCGCCGCGCAGGAAGACGCGGCCGAACAGGACCGCGCCGCCGGCATCGCGGAGGCCGAGGCCGTTCCCGCCCCGCCGTCCGACGAGCCGCAGCGTCAGAAGAAAAGCTGGTTCGCCCGCCTGCGCGACGGGCTCTCGCGCTCGTCCAGCAAGCTGACGGAGGGCATCACCGGCCTGTTCACCAAGCGCCGCCTGGACGACGAGGCGCTGGAGGACCTGGAGGACCTGCTCATCACCGCCGACCTGGGGGTGAGCACCTCGGCCAAGCTGGTGGCCTCGCTGGCGAAGGAGCGCTTCGGCAAGGACATCACCGGCGAGGAAATCCGCAAGGCCTTCGCCGAGGACATCGCGGAAATCCTGGAGCCGGTGGCCCGCCCGCTGGAGATCGACCGCGCGCTGAAGCCCCATGTGGTGCTGGTGGTGGGCGTGAACGGCTCGGGCAAGACGACGACCATCGGCAAGATGGCCCGCCAGTACCAGGAGCAGGGGCTATCGGTGATGCTGGCCGCCGGCGACACCTTCCGCGCGGCCGCCGTGGAGCAGCTGAAGGTGTGGGGCGACCGCACGGCCACGCCTGTCATCAGCCGCGACACCGGCGCCGACGCGGCGGGTCTGGCCTATGACGCCTATCAGGAGGCACTGAAGGCGGGGACGGACGTGCTGATGATCGACACGGCCGGGCGCCTTCAGAACAAGAAGGGCCTGATGGACGAGCTTCAGAAGATCGTCCGCGTGCTGAAAAAGATCGACCCCGCCGCCCCGCACTCGACGCTCTTGGTCCTGGACGCCACGGTGGGCCAGAACGCCCACAACCAGGTGGAGGTGTTCAAGGACATGGTCAACGTGACCGGCCTGGTGATGACCAAACTGGACGGCACGGCCAAGGGCGGCGTGGTGGTGGCGCTGGCGGACAAATTCGGCCTGCCGGTGCACTCGATCGGCGTCGGGGAGACGGCGGAAGACCTCCGCCCGTTCAAGGCGGAGGACTTCGCGCGGGGGTTGATGGGGGTTTAAAATGCCGCGTCTCGCGGTAAATTTTGTTGATGCTGAAGCGCAACTTCTGGTACGAAAAGACGACTAGTTCGGCAAGAAGGCGTGCCAGATGGACACTACAGTAAACATTCGATTTTTCGAGGTCCAAAGACAGGCAGATTTCCCTGAACATTTCTCTGAATGCCTCAGTGAAGCTGCAGACCTCGATCTAGCTGAGCGCGAAGTAGAGATTCAGGAAAATGTCGTGCTTCGCCTCGAGCGCCTTGAAGAAAAGAGCCGGGGTAGAATTTTGGCTGGCGAGCTAGTCCGCTTGCAAAGCCAGAATTTGCCTGCGCGAGCCATGCCGGGGCAGCCCCTTCAGCGGCTTGGCGTCCCTTCTATCGGTCATTCGACGGCATTTCGGTATGATAGGTCGAACAACATCCTTGCTCTCCAGATGGGGAGGAACGGCATTACGCCGGCTCGGGTGGCGATGTACGTACAAGAAGTCGCTGGAGTTGATGGCTTCTATATCTTGCCCGTCATCTCACAGGAATGGTGGGAGAAGTTGGCCACAGAACGCGTCAGGGCGCTTGCTTTCCGGGTGGCGCGTCCGGATAGGCTGGATAGCGTTTCTCAGGAAACTCAAACGATTATTGAAGGCCTAGAAGCGATGAAGCAGGCAGGCCAGTCAGCATTTATCGATATGAGCTTCACGATGGGACGGTCGCCGGAAGACATATCTTCAGGCTTTGCGCGGCGACTTGTTAGGTGGTTGCTTCGGCAACATGAAGAAGGGGAGGCGGGTGTTAAGCGGCTTACCGCGACGTTGCGGAATGATGAAACCCGGCAAACAGAAACGTTCCCGCTGCTTCGAGCACAAGTGGGGGACAGGCGGAAACTTGACCTCCCCGATGATGATCCGGCGGAGGCTTACAATATTAAAGATAGGTTTATCCGTGAACTATGGCAGGCCAAGCGCCGAGCGATAGAAGAAATGTTCCCCCCGAATGGCTAAGTTTGGTGCTTTACGAGTTTTCTTAGAGGCGCGCCTGCCGCTGATATTATCTGTCGCGGCAGGCTATATTGTTTTTTCTGATTATGAATGCATAAAAAATTACGAGTTCTATAAGACAGCCGATTTCGGCGATCTCTCTTCTGCCGTGGCTAATATATCGGCTATCGCTACCGGTTTCGTCATGACATTCTATGGCGTGGTAGTATCTTCTAGCTCTGATTTTATAGCGAAAATTAAACATACGCCGATATTTTTGAGGTACATATCTTTCCTAAAGTCGGCTATGTTCGCGAGCTTTTTTTCGTCCTTATTTAGCGTGTCTTTTTCTTTTTTGTATGGAACCAATCTGTGGGAGGCCCCTCAAGATCGGTACATGCTTTCTCTTTGGGCTTTCGTTGTTGTTTACACGGTTTTAGCTGTCACGAGAATAATAAGAAGCACCTTCATCGTGCTCGAGTCTAAGCCGCCAAAAAAGCTAGGTGGTGGGTAAGTGGTAGACATCAGCCGTGGCGTAAGGCTGAAATCTTACCTACTGCGGCTTTATGCCGCGGCCGTGCTTACAGCGCCCTTTGTTCCACCGTCCTCTGACCCTGCTCCGCCGTCTACCTCGCCTGGCGCAGCGGGCTGCGTCAGGGTCTTGTCACGATTCTCTAGGCGGCGACCGGTATTGAGGCTAGCGCGTGCGTTCTGGATTGGCAGAAATTTCCTGTAGACACACCCACCGCACCCCCGCGGTGAACCACCGCTCCAGCGGGTCCTGTTCAAGCCCCCAGTCCTGCTTGGTCCCCACGAAGTGCGCCGTATAGGCGCAGCGGTAGGGCCAGGCGGGTGGGAGCCAGGCCAGGGGGTCGCCGTCGGCCTTGCTGCGGTTGGCGCTCGCCGAGACCGCGATCAGGTTGCCGGGGTTGTTGGCGAAGGCCGCGCGGCGGGCCGGGCTCCAGCGGTCGGCGCCGCTGCGGTGGGCCTCGGAGAGCGGCACGATGTGGTCCACGTCCAGCGCGCTCGGGTCCGTGAACGTCCGCCCCGTGTACGGGTCGCGCCACCGGCCGCCCGTCACCCGGCAGCCGTTGGCGGAGAAGGTCGGGCGGATCACGCTGTCTCGGGCCAAAATCTCCTGCCGCGTGTCCAGGCAGTCGCCGTCCGTGTCCAGCCAGTGTGCGTAGAGCGCCCGGTCGAAGGGCACCGCCACCGGCCGCACCAACTCGCTCTCGCGGCCCTCCAGCACGCCCGCCCCCAACGCCACCACGGCGCCCACCCACCGCGCCCAGCGCGGCAGGCGCCAGAACGGCGACAGCACCCCGCCACCCCGGCGGCGGGTCGTCTTGCGGCGCGGCTTCGGGCGCGATCGGCGGCGGCGGGTGGTGGTGCTCAAGGAGGGCTCGGGGTGGAAGAGGCGGGGCGGGGAGTGTGGCCCGTCCGGCGTGCAACCTCAAGCACCTGACGCAGGGGCGTCCGCCCCCGGCCCCCGATCGGGACGCGCAGCGTCCCGAACTCTTCAGTCTTCTGAAAGTCGGCGCCCGCCCCAGCTTCCCACAAACCGAGAGCGCGAGAGGCCGCGCCTCTCGCAAGGCCGGGTGCGGGGCGGCGAGCCCCGCGCGCGTCAGCGCTCATAACGCGGGGGCTTCCGCCCCCGGCCCCCGATCGGGAAGCACAGCGTCCCGAACCCTTCAGTCTTTTGAGAGTCGGCGCCCGCCCCAGGCTCCCACACACCGAGAGCGCGAGAGGCCGCGCCTCGCGCAGGGGCGGGGGGCGGCCGGCCCCGCGCGCGTCAGCGCGGACCGCGGCGCGGCGGGCGTCTGCCCTCCCGATCCCGCCAGCGCCTTGGGCGTCGGAGCCGGACACCGGCTTCATCGGGCGGCGGTCGCGACGGGAGGAAACGTCGATAAAACGTCGACATTTCGTCGACGTCATGTCGGGAAAATCCCACGGCCGGCGGTGCGGCGCGACGCCTTGAGGCATCGGCCGGGGTGCCGGTCATCGGCTACCGGCCATCGGTCATCGGTCAATCGGCAGGGCGGACCGGGCGCCCCCTTGCCCAGCGGCGCCCGGATCACGCGCGGAAGGGGGTCAGAGGACTTCCACCTGCTGCGCCATGGGGCCTTTCTTGCCCATGCGGGTCTGCATCCGCACGCGCTGGCCGCTGTCCAGCAGGTCGAGGCCCGAGCGCTGCAGGGCGCCGATGCCGATGAACACGTCCTTCCCGCCGGCGTCCGGGGTGACGAACCCGAAGCCCTTGTCGGCGCTGAAGAACTTCACCACGCCCTCCACCGTCTCGTTGACCGGAATGGCGGCTTCGACGGTGGCGGAACTGGCGTCGATGCTGTCGATGCCCGAGACCTGCGGCCCCTTGGGCCCGGACTCGACATCGCACACGAGCGTGGTGCCGGGCAGCACGTCGCGCATGCCGGCCCGCTCGACGACGGAGATGTGGAGGAAGGCATCCGGAGCCCCGTCGGAGAAGGCGACAAAGCCGAACCCCTTCGTGGCGTTGAACCATTTCACCGTGGCGGTGACTCCGGTCTGGACGGGCCCCATGGGCCGGGAAGTGTGAGACTGCATCACGGGAACAAAACCTTAGGTGGGTAGAGCAAGTAAAGCATTGCCCGATTCGGGCTCCCCCTCAAGCCGAATAAGATGCGACTCGCGCGCGATTTGGTTCGAAGTACCCGGTTCCTGGACATATGCTTTCCGTGGTGCCGGTTTCTTCAACCCCAGACCTAAGCCACAAGGCGCATTTACCCCTCGATCGGGTAGATACCGTTTGGCAATACCGGGGCCTGAAACAGCGTTGCGCCGAGTCGCGTTCCACGGTGTCATCCGTTTCGTCGCGCGGGTATGCTGGGGCAATGGCCTGTCGCGGCCCAAGTCATTGTGCGAAGGAGGTTTTGTCCATGGGTGTCCGCCGTCTTATCGACGACTGCTGCGGCGCGGGCGCGCGCCTGATGCCGCTGCCCGAGGCGCTGGCGATCATCGACCGCGACCTGGTGCCGGTGACGGCGGTGGAGCATGTGCCCCTGTGGGCGGCCCTGGGCCGCGTGCTGGCCGACGACGTCACCGCCGCCGTGTCGCTGCCGCCGCTGCCCAACTCCGCCATGGACGGGTATGCCGTGCGCGCCGCCGACATGGCCGCCGACGCCGAGACCACGCTGCCGGTGGTCGCGCGCCAGGCCGCCGGTCAGCCGCTGGAGGGCGAGCCGGCGCCGGGCGGGGCGGTGCGCATCTTCACCGGCGCCCCCATGCCCGATGGCTTCGACGCCGTGGTCATGCAGGAGGAGGCGGAGGTGCTGGACGACGGCGCCCGCGTGCGCCTGCCGGCGGGCGTCAGGGCCGGCGTCAACGTCCGCCATGCCGGCGAAGACGTGCGCGAGGGCGCCGTGGTGCTGCGGCGGGGAACGCGGCTGCGGGCGCAGGACGTCGCCATGGCCGCCGCCGTCGGCCGCGCCGAACTGCCCGTCGGCGCACCGCTGCGGGTGGCCGTCTTCTCCACCGGCGACGAGTTGCGCGACCCTGGCGAGGCCCTGCCCCACGGCTGCATCTACGACGCCAACCGCCAGGCCCTGAAGGGCATGCTGGCGGGCCTTCCGGTGGTGGTGACGGACCTGGGCATCCTGCCCGACGACCCCGAGGCGGTGCGCGAAGCGCTCGCCCGCGCGGCGCCGGAGCACGACGTCGTGGTGACCTCCGGCGGCGTCTCGGTCGGCGAGGAGGATCACGTGCGCGGCGCGGTGGAGGCCCTGGGCGCCATCACCTTCTGGCGGCTGCGGCTCAAGCCCGGCAAGCCGGCGGCGCTGGGGCGGATCGGCGAAACGGTGTTCCTGGGCCTGCCCGGCAACCCCGTGGCGACCATCGTCACCTTCCTGCTGATCGCCCGGCCCATCATCCTGCGGCTGGCCGGCGCGACGGACGTCGCCCCGCGCCGCTTCCAGGTGCCGGCGGACTTCCACTTCGAGAAGAAGGGCGGCCGGCGCGAGTTCATCCGCGTGCAACTCGCCACCGCCGAGGACGGCCGCACGGTCGCCCGCACGCTGACGGGCCAGGGGTCCCACCTGATTTCCTCGGTGGTCAACGCCCACGGCCTGGCGGAACTGGAGGAGGACCGCCCCGGCGTGGAGCCCGGCGACATGCTGACGGTCATCCCCTTCCCCGACACCATGGCAGGGTGAGCGGACGCGCGCTACACGGCCTGTCTTACTCTCTGTTCCGGGCAGGGTCCCGCCCCGAACGCCGGCGGCCGCTGATCGCGGCCTTGGCTCGCGCGCCTTATCGGCGGGGGTCGCTACACTGCGCCCAGGCCCACATCCAGCGCCATCATCAGCACGAATCCCACCGTCAGGCCGAAGGTGGCGGCGGTGTCGTGGCCGTTGCGGTGGGTCTCGGGGATGATCTCATTGGAGACGACGAACAGCATCGCCCCACCCGCCAGCGCCAACCCCCACGGCAGGGCGTAGGTCGCCAGGCTGACCAGCCCCGCGCCCAGGAACCCGCCGACGCTTTCCACCGCGCCCGTCGCCAGCGCCACGCCGACGGCGATCAGCGGCTTGTAGCCCAGTGTCAGCACCGACAGCGCGACCACCAGCCCCTCGGGCAGGTTCTGCAGAAAGATGCCGATGGTCAGCGTCAGGCCGTTGTTGACGTCGCCGCCGCCGAAGCCGACGCCCACCGCCAGGCCTTCGGGAAAATTGTGCAGGGTGATGGCGATGATGAACAGCCAGATGCGCTTGAGCTGCACCGTGTCCTTCACGTGCTCGGCGCCTTTCACCAGGTGCTCGTGCGGCAGGTAGTGGTGGATGGCCCACAGGCCCGCAGCACCCAAAAGCGTGCCCGCCGCCACCACCAGCAGCGCGGCCAGGGCCCCGCCGTAGATGCCGGTCCCCGCCTCCACGCCCGGCAGCAGCAGCGAGAACGCCGTCGCTCCCAGCATGACTCCGGCGGAAAAGCCCAGCATGATGTCCTGCTGGCGGACCGAGATGCTTCGCACCACCAGCACCGGCAACGCGCCGACTCCGGCGGCGGCCCCGGCGACCAGGCTGGCGAGGACTCCCAGAGTCAAAAGGGGCAGGGATTGCAGGGCGGTCGCGATCTCTTGCACGATGTCTCTCTGTAAGGCTGAAAAGAGCGACGAAAACGGCGAGGCTCATCCGGTCAACGGGTATCCGCCCTGTACGGTTGTAGTATCCGGTCAGACCTATCGTCGTGAAAGCATCACGCATGGCCCGTTGCCCAGTGCCCAAGGACCGTCATATGGTTATGGTCGCTATTTCAAGAGCGTCGGGCGAATTTGCCGGTATGGAGACCTTTGTTATGACGGAAGCGCCTACCAAGAATGCCAAGCTGCTGGCCTGGGTTGACGAGATCGCCAAGCTCGCCAAGCCCGACCAGGTCTACTGGTGCGACGGCTCCGACGATGAGTACGATCGCCTGTGTCAGGAGATGGTCGACAACGGCACGTTCATCCGCCTGAACGAAGAGAAGCGCCCCAACAGCTACCTCTGCCGCTCCGACCCGGCGGACGTCGCCCGCGTCGAGGACCGCACCTTCATCTGCTCGGATAAGGAAGAAGACGCCGGCCCGACGAACAACTGGGTCGACCCCGCCGAGATGCGCGCCACCCTCAACGGCCTGTTCGACGGCTGCATGAAGGGGCGCACCATGTACGTCATTCCCTTCAGCATGGGCCCGCTCGGCTCGGACATTGCGCACATCGGCGTCGAGATTTCCGACAGCCCCTATGTGGCGGTCAACATGAAGATCATGACCCGCATGGGCCGCAAGGTGCTGGACGTGCTGGGCGAGAACGGCGATTTCGTGCCCTGCATCCACTCCGTGGGTGTGCCGCTCGCGGAAGGCCAGAAGGACGTGGCCTGGCCCTGCAACGCCGAAAACAAGTACATCGTCCATTTCCCCGAAAGCCGCGAGATCTGGTCGTTCGGCTCGGGCTACGGCGGCAACGCCCTGCTCGGCAAGAAGTGCTTCGCGCTGCGCATCGCTTCCGTCATGGCGCGCGACGAAGGCTGGCTGGCCGAGCACATGCTGATCCTGGGCGTGAAGAATCCCGAGGGCCAGCGCACCTATGTGGCCGCCGCCTTCCCGTCGGCCTGCGGCAAGACCAACTTCGCCATGCTGATCCCGCCCAAGGGCTTCGAGGGCTGGGAGATCTCCACCGTCGGCGACGACATCGCCTGGATCAAGCCGGACGAGAAGGGCGTGCTGCACGCCATCAACCCGGAATACGGCTTCTTCGGCGTCGCCCCCGGCACCAACATGAAGTCCAACCCCAACGCCATGCACTCGCTGGCGAAGAACTCCATCTTCACCAACGTGGCGCTGACCGATGACGGCGACGTCTGGTGGGAAGGCATGACCGACGAGCCGCCGGCCCACCTGATCGACTGGAAGGGCCAGGACTGGACGCCGGACTGCGGCCGCCCCGCCGCGCATCCCAACGCCCGCTTCACCGCGCCGGCCGGCCAGTGCCCCTCCATCGACCCCGAGTGGGAGAACCCCAAGGGCGTGCCCATCGCGGCCTTCATCTTCGGCGGCCGCGTGTCGAAGAACTTCCCGCTGGTCTTCCAGTCCTTCAACTGGAGCCACGGCGTCTATCTGGCCGCCACCATGGGCTCCGAGGCCACCGCGGCGGCCGTCGGCCAGGCGGCCATGCGCCGCGACCCCATGGCCATGCTGCCGTTCTGCGGCTACAACATGGCCGATTACTGGGACCACTGGCTGAGCCTGGGCCGTGCCCTGCCGGAGCCGCCGCGCATCTTCCGCGTCAACTGGTTCCGCAAGGACGAGAACGGCAAGTTCATCTGGCCGGGGTTCGGCGAGAACATGCGCGTGCTGAAGTGGATCGTCGACCGCGTGCACGGCAAGGCCCGCGCCGTGGAAAGCCCCATCGGCTGGGAACCGTTCCACAAGGACCTGCACTGGGAGGGCCTGGACTTCCCGAAGGAGAAGTTCGGCGAGATCATGGCCGTCCACAAGAACGTCGCCCTGGCCGAGGCGACCGAGGAAGACGCCCTGTTCTCCAAGTTCGACGGCAAGCTGCCCAAGGAGATGAAACTGCACCAGCAGATGCTCATCGCCCGCCTGGAGCGCAGCCCCGAGCATTGGGAAATCCACGATCCGGTGACCACGTAACCACGGCCATTGCGCGTTAAGAAAAACACCCGCCGGCGGTCCGTCGGCGGGTGTTTTATATTTGGCGGCCGGCCGTGGTGAATGCCAGCCTTCGCCGCCGTCAGACAATGGGCAACGGGCGGCTCAGAAGCGTTGCGGCCTGCCTCTGGCAGAAGTGCGGCAGGGCGGTCTACACCGCAGGTGGACGCCAGCTTGCGGGGGTGTCAAGAAGTCGGTTGGCTGCCACCGAAAGTGTCGCAAGGGCGGCTAGCGCAGTGTGTGGGCTCCTGCTTTCGCAGAAGCGGCCGGTTTCTGTACGATAGTGTCTTATATTGAAAAAAGGGCCGTCATTCCTGCGAAAGAGGCTGTAAAGAAATCGCCTGACGCTCCCTCGCAGGTGCGCGGCAGGATGTCCGGCGCCGCATGTGGATTCCCGCTTTCGCGGGAATGACGGGTATTTTTCCAGTCTATAACAACCACTTAAAAACCCCGTCGCCCCTGCGGAAGCAGGGGCCCACGCATTGCGTGGCCCGTCCTTGCGCCACCACTGGAAGCACACAGCGATTTTCCTGACCCCTCGAAAGCAGGGATCCACATTCGCTGCCAGACGACTGGCAAGACGCGCCACGCCGTGAGGTCTACCCCTGAAAGAAGCCGGCCGCCCTTAAAGCGCCCTGCCCTCTCCCCATAGTGCCGTGTCCCACACTACCCCGCCGCGTCCCGCACCCCGTGCGAGGCCTTGGCGCCTACGTGGGCGGCGGCGGTGCGGACGCACGCTTCGAACAGGGTCAGGTCGCGCAGGTCCAACTGCGGGTCGGCGGCGGTCTCGGGGGTCACGATGATGCCGCCGGAGGCCTCCACGGCGCCGTCGATCATCAGGTTTTCGACCATGCCGAAGCTTTCGATGAGCAAACCGTCGCCGTCCTCCAGCCCCTCGCCCTTGCGCTCTTGCACGGCGGGGCCGGCCCAGCGCACGGCGCGCTCGGCGTGCAGCAGGTCGCTGGCGGTGTAGCAGAACACAGGCCGGCCCAGTGCCCGCATGAAGCCGATCTCGAAAGCGGTGCCCGGGTCCATGCCGGGGCCGCGGAAGGGCGTGATGTTGGCGATGATCAGGTCAGCCCTGCGCATCAGCGCCTCGTTGGCGGCGCTGATGGCGCGGCCGGCGTCCTGTGGGTCCAGGCCGCCCAGGTCCAGTTCGTTGTCCAGCGGAAACAGGCCGGTCAGGCCGTGGCGGGCGCAAATGGCCTTCTTGGCCTCGCCCACGGCCACGGCGTCGGACAGGAACACCTCCGGCCCGGCCAGGTAGACGGTCTTGCGACGGGGCATGGCGGCATCCTCCCTGCTGTCCGGGTCGCCTTAAACGCCGGATGGATCATGCCGGTTCCCCCGGCCGACGCCAAGCCCCGAGCATCGGCCGGGGCACCGCAAACCGCGCGGCCTACCCGGCCAGCCGAGCAATGAAGTAGCCCGCCACCACGGCGGTGCCGATGACGCCGGCGACGTTCGGCCCCATGGCGTGCATGAGCAGGAAGTTCTGCGGGTCGGCCTTGGCACCCTCCACCTGGCTGACGCGCGCGGCCATGGGCACGGCGGACACGCCGGCCGATCCGATCAGCGGGTTGATGGGCGTCTTGGACACCTTGTTCATGATTTTCGCCATGATCACGCCCGACCCCGTGGAAATGCTGAACGCCACGATGCCCAGCACCAGGATGCCCAGGGTTTCCACCTGCAGGAACCGCTCGCCGGTCATGGTGATGCCGACCGACGTGCCGAGGAAGATGGTGGTCACGTTGATCAGTTCGTTCTGGGCCGCCTTGCTCAGGCGTTCGGTTACGCCGCACTCGCGCAGGAAGTTGCCCAGCATCAGCATGCCGATCAGCGCGGCGGCGGCCGGCACCAGCAGGATCACCAGAACCGTCACCGTGGCGGCGAAGATCAGCTTTTCCGTGCGCGAGACGGGGCGAAGGGAACGCATGCGGATCTTGCGCTCCTCCGGCGTCGTCAGCGCCCGCATGATGGGCGGCTGAATCAGCGGCACCAGCGCCATGTAGCTGTAGGCCGCCACCGCGACGGGGGCCAGCAGCTCAGGCGCGAGCTTGTTGGACAGGAAGATGGACGTCGGCCCGTCCGCGCCGCCGATGATGCCGATGGCGCCCGCCTGCTCCGGCGAGAAGCCCAGCAGGATGGCGCCGAAGAAGGTGGCGAACACGCCGAACTGCGCCGCCGCGCCCAGGATCAGCATGCGCGGGTTGGCGATCAGCGGGCCGAAGTCGGTCAGCGCGCCGACGCCCAGGAAGATCAGCGGCGGGAAGATCTCCAGGTGGACGCCCATGGAGATGTAGTAGAACAGCCCGCCCACGGTTTCACTGGCCGGGTCGGGCGGGTTGATGAGGCCCTGCGTCGGCAGGTTCGCCAGCAGCGCGCCGAAGGCGATGGGCACCAGCAGCAGCGGCTCGAAGTTCTTGAAGACCGCCAGATAAAGCAGCACGCCGATCACAACCCACATCACCAGCATCTGCCAGGTGACGAGCGGGAAGGCGGTCAGGGACCACAGTTGGCTCAGGGTATCCATGCTCTCGCCTCGGGTGGTGGCGCGAAAGGGGCTTGGCGGTCGCGGTGACGGTGGCGGGAAGACGCGGAGCGGCGGCGGCCCGGCGTCAGCCGAGCACCACCAGCACCTGGCCTTCCTGGACGGAGGAGCCAGCCTGCACCTTGATTTCCTTGACGGAGCCCGGGCGCGGCGCGACGACGGTGGTGAGCATCTTCATGGCTTCCAGGGTGACGACGGTCTGGCCTTCGGTCACCGGATCGCCGACGCCGACCTCCACCTTCTGCACGGTGCCGGCGAGCGGGCTGACCACGTCGCCGGGGCCGGAGCCGCCGGCCGGCGGCTGCTGCGGCGTCGGGGCGCTGGCGGTGGTCGACGGCGCGGGCGTTGCCTGGGATGGAACCGGCTGCGCGGCGGCCGGCGGCGGCGCGGCGGGAGCGGCGGCCGGCGTGGGCGCGCTGCCGCCTTCGTCCAGTTCCTCGACCGTGACGTCGTAGGCCGTGCCCTCGACGGTGATCCTGAACTTCCTCATGGCGTCCTCTTCTGCTGGCTGTCCGCTGACGGCAGGGGATTGCTCTCGTGGATGGGGTGGTCGACGTGCGGCGGCCCGGCCTGCGTCCAGCCGGCGTTGGCGCGGCCGCCGTGGCTCGACATGTGCTCGAAGCGGCCCTCGTTGACCCAGGCCGGCATGCTGTGCGGCGGGATGGTCACCCGCACCAGGCGGTAGCGCCCCGGCATCACCGCGGCCACCGCCGCGCCGATGGCGGCCAGGTGGTGCGGCGGAATGCCTCCGGGCGCGGCGGCGGCGCTGTCGGCGGGCGCCCCGGCCGGGCGCGTCTGCGGCACCTGGGCGGCCTGGGCGGCGTGCTCCCTTGCGGCGGCCTCGGCGCGGGCGCGGCTGATGAAGACGCGGCCGACGGCGGCGGTCGTGCCCCACAGGGCGACCAGCACCATCACCACGACGCCGAAGCCGAGGCCGACGAGTTCCAGCTCTTCCCAGATCACAGCGGAATATTCCCGTGCTTCTTGGCGGGGCGGGTCTCGCGCTTGGACAGCAGGCTGCGCAGGCCGAGCGCGATGGCCGAGCGGGTGCGCGCCGGCTCGATGACGTCGTGGACGAACAGCTTGCCGGCGGAGACGTAGGGGTTGGCGAATTCCTTGCGGTATTCGTCGGCCAGTTCCTTGCGGCGCTCGGCGGCGTTGTCGGCGTCCTTCAGGTCGCGGCGGTAGAGGATGTTGACCGCCCCTTCCGCGCCCATCACCGCGATCTCCGACCCCGGCCAGGCATAGACCAGGTCCGCCCCCATGTCGCGCGAACACATGGCCAGATAGGCGCCGCCATAGGCCTTGCGCATGATGACGGTGATCTTGGGCACGGTGGAGGCGCCGTAGGCGAACAGCATCTTGGCGCCGTGGCGGATGATGCCGCCGCGCTCCTGCGTCACGCCGGGCAGGAAGCCGGGCACGTCCACCAGCGTCACCAGCGGAATGTTGAAGACGTTGCAGAAGCGGATGAAGCGTGCCGCCTTGTCGCTGGCGTCGATGTCCAGCGTGCCCGCCTTCACCGCCGGCTGGTTGGCGACGATGCCCGTGACGATGCCGGCGACGCGGGCGAAGCAGCACACGATGTTCGGCGCGAACAGGCCCTGCACCTCAAGGAACCGGCCGCCGTCGACGATGCGTTCGATCACCTTCTTGACGTCGATGGGCATGCGCGCATCGTCGGGCACCAGGGCGTCCACCTGCGGGTCGTCCTCCAGCGTCATGTGCGCCGACAGGTCGTGCGGCGGGTCCGCCATGTTGTTGGACGGCAGGTAGCTGAGCAGGTCGCGGACAATGGACACGGCGTGCATGTCGTCGTCGGCGATGAAGTGGATGTTGCCCGACACGCTGGCGTGGGCCATGGCCGATCCGATCTCGTCCATGGTGGTCACCTGCCCGGTGGCGGCGCGGATGACCTCGGGCCCGCAGATGAACATGTTGCCCGACCCGCGGGTCATGATGATGAAGTCCATCAGCGCCGGCGAATAGGCCGCACCGCCGGCGCAGGACCCCGAGATGACCGCGATCTGCGGCACCACGCCCGACGCCAGGACGTTGCGGTTGAACACCTGGCCATAGCCCGAAAGGCTGTCCACGCCTTCCTGGATGCGCGCCCCGCCCGAGTCGTTGAAGCCGACGATGGGCATCCCGCCGCGCATGGCATAGTCCATGGTGTCGCAGATCTTGCCGGCGTGCACGCGGCCCAGCGAGCCGCCAGCCACGGTGAAATCCTGGCTGAAGGCGGCGACGGGGCGGCCGTCGACGAAGCCGATGCCGGTCACCACGGCGTCGCCCGGCAGGTCCTTCTTCTCCATGCCGAAGTGGCGCGTCTGGTGGCGCGCGTGCAGGCCGAACTCCTGGAAGGTATCGCGGGCGAACAGTGCTTCCAGCCGCTCCCGCGCCGCCAGCAGGCCGCGGGCGTGGCGCGCCTCGATCTTGTCGGCCCCGCCGCCCAGGCGGGCGGTCTCGCGGCGGCGCCGCAGGTCCTCCAGCAGGTCCTTGGAAATCGCCATGGGGTGCGTCTTCCTTTCCTTCGGCCTTGGGCGACTGTGCGCGGCAGGCGCGGCGCAGGACGCGCCGTGATCGCGACACGCGAAACCGTAGCACGCTTGCCCCGCGCGTTTGAACCCGGGCCGGGGCGCGATTCGTGCGGCCCGGACAGTAGCCGCGCCCAAAGGCCCTTGAAACGGAAGGTTTAGTGAAAAGGTTGCAGCCCGCGGGGCCGCCTACCCCCTTCGGCCGAAAAAATGCGCCGGCCACGAGGACCGGCGCTCAAGTCATGCGAGACGCAGACTGCTGCCGCCGGGGGAGAGAACAGTCCCGACGGCAGGGACTTTCGGACCGATCATCCGCCGGCCCCATCTTCATGGTCCCCTCCGGCGGACGATCGACTCCGGCGCCGGGCCCCAATTCCCGGCGGTCGTGGCACCCCCCGATACAGGTGCCCGGCACCCGAAAGCGACCGTTTCCCCGTCGGCCGGCGGTCGGGCGGTGATCGTTCAGGCCTCCCCCCGAAGGCACGGCGATCACGGGCGGCTTCATCACGAAGCGTAGGATGGTCATACCAAATGTTTGTGAACGCCCAATCCCCGCACGGTAAATCCGCCGTTTGATTTTGTAAACGGCCCGTAAACACGCTAATTTGGGCCTCGGAGCGGCGCGGGCACCCCTGGTTGAATGCAGCATGCGCCCGGCGCAGCACGGCGGTTGAACAGAGGGCCCATGAGACCGGAAACGCAGCAGATTCTCATCGTCGAGGACGAACAGGTGAGCCGCGCCGTGCTGGCCGCCTACCTCAAGAAGGAAGGCTACACGGTCACCGAGGCCGCCAACGGCGACGAGATGGACCAGGCCCTGGCGCGGCGGCGTTTCGACCTTGTCCTGCTGGACATCAACCTGCCCGGCCGCGACGGCCTGTCGCTGCTGCGCGGCCTGCGGGCGGGGCCGGACCTGGGCATCATCCTCGTGACGGCGAAATCCGACGCCGTCGACCGCGTGGTGGGGCTGGAACTGGGCGCCGACGACTACGTGGTGAAGCCCTACGAACAGCGCGAACTGCTGGCGCGCGTGAAGAACATTCTGCGCCGCCTGTCCCGGTGCGCCCGCGACGACTCCGGCCGCACCACGCACCGTTTCGACGGCTGGACGCTGGACACCGGGCGCCGGCTGCTCACCGATCCGGCCGGCGTGATGGTTCCGCTGACCACCGGCGAATTCAACCTGCTGGCGGCGCTGGTGCGCCAGCCGCAACGGGTGTTCAGCCGCGACCGGCTGCTGGACGCTGTGTCGAACCGGGAATGGTCGCCGTCGGACCGCTCGGTGGACGTGCTCATCGGCCGGCTGCGCAAGAAGATCGAGCCCGACCCGGCGCAGCCGCGCCTGCTGGTGACGGTGCGCAACGTCGGCTACGTCTTCACGCCGGACGTGGCCTGAGCCCTCCTACCAAAGCCGCCGCCGCCCCCCGCGTCCAAACCGCTGCCGCCCCCTGCGCCGGCCGTCGCCCTTCAGCGCCCGCGCCAGCCCCAGCGCCGCCGCGCCTACCGCCACCGCGCCCAGCGCGAAACCGGCGGTCCGGCGGATCTGGTCGGGATCGATGACCGCCGCCCACTCCTCGGCCTCGTCGTCGAAGCGGCCGTGGGCGGCGTAGGGACCGGGCGCCGGCGAGCGCAGGTTGTCGGGGCGGTCGCCGTGGGGAGCCCGGCTCTGCTGCTGGGCCACAACCTGCTCGGCCATCATCCGGTCCAGGTAAGCCGGGGCGAGCATGGCGCCCAGGATGATCTTGGCCGTCGCGCGGCCCACCCACAGCTCGCGCGGGCGCTCGTGCGCCGCCCGCAGGATGGCCCGCGCGGCCGCTTCCGGCTGGTAGACCGGCGGCACCGGGCGCGGTTCGCCGTCGGTGCGCGCGCGCGCCCAGCTGAACTGCGGCGTGTTGAGCCCGGGCAGGTGGACCTCGGTGATGCGGATGGCGCTGCCCTCGTGCAGCAGTTCCGCCCGCAGGCTGTCGGCGAAGCCCCGCACCGCGTGCTTGGCCGCGCAATAGGGCGCCTGAAGGGGAATGCCGCGATAGGCCAGCGCCGAGCCCACCAGGATGATGCTGCCGGACCCGCGCCGGCGCATGTGCTTGAGCGCGGCCATGACGCCGTGGACCTGCCCCATCAGCGTGACGTCGACGACGCGCTGGAACTCCGCCGGGGCTGTGTCGACGAAGGCCGCGAACTCCGTCGCCATGGCGTCGTTGACCCAGCAGTCGATGGGGCCCAGGTCCGCCTCCACGCGATCGGCGGCATCCAGCACCGCCTCGGCGTCGGCCACGTCGCAGGGCACGGCGAGCGCCCGACGGCCCAGGGCCTCAACGGCATCCTTGGTGTCCTCCAGACGGTCCTCGCCGCGCGCCAGGATCGCCACGTCCCAGCCGTCGCGCGCGAAGGCCTCGGCGCAGGCGCGGCCGACGCCGGCGGACCCGCCGGTGATGACGACGACGGGGGCGGTGTGGGGCGCGGTCATGAAGAACCTCCTGGGGCTGATGGTCGGTCCGGGCCTGCGCGAAACGTCGCGCCCGCCGCGCCGGTTCCGGCCGCACCCCTGTCGGCGGTCGCCAAGCGCCTGTGGAAAAACGACTTGCCAGCCCGTCGCCACCGCTTACCATCAAGAGACGTTATCGACGCACCCGCCCGCTTCACCAGCCCCATCCCGACTCGTGAGGACCCGCCCATGCGCCGCACCATTCCGTCATCCGCCCTGTCCACCGCCGAGCCCGTGGCGTGGACGCCGGCCGGAGGTGGAGGCGCGGCGGCGGCGCGGCAACCCGCGCCCGGGGTGGACGTGACCGGCATCCACGGGGCGATCGCGGCCTGCCCGCGCGCCGGCGTCGCCGGCATCCACTGCCCGGTGCTGCCGCGCCTGGCCTGGGACGTGGCGCCGCGCCTGGACCGGGGCGCCGCCGCCGAGGCAGCCGACATGGCGGTCACCGCGGCCCGCACGGGCCTCGACTGTTCCGCCGACTGCGCCGCGGCCGCGCCCGTCGCCGACCTCGCCCAGGCGGCCCTGGCGGCGGCGCGGGAGCAGGCGGAGGGCTGATGCGCCCCGGCCGGACACCCTTCTTCGCCTACGGCCTGTTCATGCACGCCGCCCGCATGCGCGCCGTCGCGCCGGGACACCGGGCCCTCGGCCGGGCGGTTCTGGACGGCTGGCGCGTCGCCGTCACCCGTCATGGACTGGCAACGGTAGTCCCGGACCCGCCGGCGGCGGTGGAGGGGCTGCTGTGGGAGATCGAGGCGCCGGCGCTCGCCGCGCTCGACCGGTTCGAGGGCGTGTCCCACGGCCTCTACCGCAAGCAGACGCTGTTCGTGACGCCGGCCGGGGCGCCGGCCGAACCGGTGCAGGCGCTGGTCTACGTCGCCGGCGATCCACCCGCCCCGGCCCGCCGTGCCCGCCGCGACTACGCCGCCGACCTTGGCGCGGCGGCGCAAGCGGCCGGGCTGTCCGATCCCTATATCGAAACCCTGCGCGCTGTCCTGGCGGGCCGCGCGCGCCGCACCGACACCGACCCAGGGGGACCATCTTGAAGCTCAAGTTCTGGCAGCGCCGCCGCGTCAACGTGCTGCGGCTGGACGGCATGGTGGGGGGCCGCGGTTTGCGCCTGGAAAAGGTGGGACCGGCGCTCGACAAGGCCTTTTCCGGCAAGCCCGAGGCCGTTGTGATGATCGTCAACTCGCCGGGCGGCAGCCCCATGGAATCCGACGTCATCGCCGCCGACATCCGCCGCCGCGCCGACGACAAGAAGGTGCCCGTCTTCGCCTTCATCGAGCAGGTCGGTGCCTCGGGCGGCTACTGGATCGCCTGCGCGGCCGACGAAATCTATGCCATGAGCGGCATGACGCTGGTGGGCTCCATCGGCGTGCTGTCGGCCGGCTTCGGCTTCACCGGCCTCATGGACCGCATCGGCGTCGAGCGCCGCGTCACCACCCACGGCGCCAACAAGATGCGCCTCGACCCCTTCCAGCCCCAGAAGGAGGCCGACCGCGAGTGGCTGAAAGGCCTGCAGGCCGATATCCACGCCGCCTTCATCAAGCATGTGAGGAGCCGTCGCGGCGACAAGCTGAAGGGCGAGGACCACACCCTGTTCAACGGCGACGTCTTCCTGGGCGAAAAGGGCCTGGAACTGGGCCTCATCGACGGCGTGGACCTGCCCGACGCCTTCATCAAGCGGCGGTTCAAGGACGCCAAGCCTCACCGCATCCACGGCCCCCGCAAACCCTTGCTGGCCCGTCTGCTGCGCGGCGGCTCGGATGCGCTGGCCGAAGAAATGATGGAAACGGCGCTGCGGGCGCGGCTGGGGCTGTAGGCGGCGGGACGCGACCCGGTGACGGCGGCCGCTGCCGCTGTGACAAAAAGGTGGATGCCCCTTCTGCCGGCTTGGTTTCGCCACAAACCGCCGGTAGCGTCCGCGCGTAGGTTCCAAGGGCACACCCCCCAAACGCAGCGAAGAAAGAGGAAGAGCGATGTCCAGCCGCCGCCGGTCCATCGCGGTCGGAGACCATTTCGTCAAGACGAGCGACCCCATGCAGCACATCTGGCGCGTGGAGTCCTTGCAGGAGTACGGCGACCTGCCGCCGCACACCAAGATCCGCGAATTGAAGACCGGACAGCTCATCACCATGTCCGTCTCGGCCCTGCTGGACACTCGCCTCTTCCGCCGCGCCGCGGACCCCGACCCGCGCCCGGAGTACCCCGAGGAGTACTGAGGGGGGCGGTTGCGGCCGAGGAAGATTACCGCCAGGTGGGCCGTTCCAACGGCGAGCGGGAGATCGTTGCCGCATTCGGCTGTGAGGGTGGCGAGACCGACCTAGCGCCTTTGGCGCTTGGGCTGCCGCCCAAGCCCGCTCGGGAGCGGAAGCTCCCGAACCCTCCCTTTCTTCGGATTTGAAGGGAGCGGGACAGGATGATTAGTAGTGTGCGTGTGGATTCCTGCTTTCGCAGGAATGACGGAAATTTTTTCTTTCGGAACAACGCCCTACAAGGCCCGTCGCCCCTGCGAAAGAGGGTGCCGGGAAATTGGCTGAGCGCCTCCAGAGGTGTCGCAAAGGCGGCTAACCACGTGCGTGGCCCGCTGCTTCCGCATGGGCGACGGTTTGTTTAAGTTATTACTACAAAAAGAAAAATACTCGTCACTCCCGCAAAAGCGGGAATCCACATGCGGCGCCAGACATCCTGCCGCACGGCCGGCCCGCTGATCCGCGTTCACCCGGTCTCGGTCTCTTGGTGCCCTTCGTGCCTTGGTGGCCTCGCCGCACGCCGTTCGGATGACTCCCCGAACACGAAAATGCCCGAGCTTTCACCCGGGCATCCATCGACCAAGCCTCACGGCCTTACGCCGCCGGCAGGGATTTCTGCGGCTCGGCCTCGCGGGTCAGCCGCTCGTTGTCGGCCTTCAACTGGTCGTTTTCGCGCTCCAGGTTGCGAATGCGGATTTCCTGGTGGCGTTTTTCGCTGCGGCTCTGGGCGCGTTTGTGGCTGCCGGCCGTCCACGCGAACAGGGCGCCGATGACGATGCCGACGGCCAGCGTGCCCAGCGACAGAAGGTAGAGGGGCAGATCCGCCGTCCACGGGAAGGGCCACAACTCGACCGTCACCATCTGGCGGTTGGACACGGCAAAAATGATGGCGACCGCCGCAAGCGGCAGGCCGATGAGCCAGCGGATGAGTTTCACGCGATCCTCCCTTCATGGCGCCCGGCGCGGCCATGCGCCGGCAGGGCCGGTGTAGCGCGGCCGGCGCCTGCGGCCAAGCCTATTCGGCGGCGTCGGCGGCCTCGCCGTCGTTCAGAAGCTCGCGCAGCTGCTTGCCCGTCTTGAAGTACGGCACCGCCTTCTCGTCCACGTCTACGGCTTCCCCGGTGCGGGGGTTGCGACCGGTACGAGCATCGCGGTGCTTGACCGAAAACGCGCCGAAGCCGCGCAACTCCACCCGGTCGCCCCGTGCGAGCGCCGCGGCGATTTCATCGAAGATGCAGGAGACGATGCGCTCCACATCCCGCTGGTAGAGATGCGGATTCCGCTCCGCCAGACGCGCAATCAGTTCCGACTTGGTCATGATCCACGGTCCTCGCGAGATGATGGCCGGCGCGCCGCTGTCCTTGGGACCACCGAACGTCCCGCGCCGCCTGCGACCTTCGTTGCACGAAAAATCGGCAGACCGGCGCCACGGCTTACGCACGAACCAGATTTCCCGGGAAGCGTGCCATGGGGCTAACGCAGCGTCAAGGTAAGCCCTTGCGCACGCACGAATATTTCCCGCTTCATCAGCCGGGGCGCCGCCGCCGCGGCCGCCCCGGGCGCTGCCAGTCAGACGCGAAAACGCCCCGTTCCGGCGGGAACGGGGCGTTTCGTTCTTCCAGGAAGGTGGGGAGAAGGACTTAGTCCTCCTTGCCCTCTTCCTGCTTCTGGCGCAGGGCCGCACCCAGGATGTCGCCCAGCGACGCACCCGAGTCGGTGGAGCCGTACTCGGCCATCGCCTGCTTCTCTTCCTCGATCTCGCGGGCCTTGATGGAGACCGAGATCTTGCGGTTCTTGGTGTCCAGGGCGGTCACCTTGGCGTCGATCTTCTCGCCGACGGCGAAGCGCTCGGGGCGCTGCTCGTTGCGCTCACGCGACAGGTCGGACTTGCGGATGAAGGCCGTGCCCATGCCGTTGACGTCCACCTCGACACCGTTGTCCTGAACCGCGGTGACGGTGCAGGTGACGGTCTGGCCCTTGCGCAGGCCCTCGGCGGCGCGCTCGAACGGATCCTCGTCCAGCTGCTTGATGCCGAGCGAGATGCGCTCCTTGTCGATGTCGACGTCCAGGACCTTGGCCTTCACGACGTCGCCGCGCTTGTAGTTCTTGACGGCCTCGTCGCCCGGCAGGTTCCAGTCCAGGTCGGACAGGTGGACCATGCCGTCGATCTCGCCTTCCAGGCCTATGAACAGACCGAATTCGGTGATGTTCTTGATCTCGCCCTCGACGACGGTGCCCGGCGGGAACTTGGCGGAGAAGTCTTCCCAGGGGTTGCCCATGCACTGCTTAAGGCCCAGGGAAATACGACGCTTCTCGGGATCCACGTCGAGCACCATGACCTCGACCTCCTGGGAGGTGGAGACGATCTTGCCCGGGTGGATGTTCTTCTTGGTCCAGGACATCTCGGAGACGTGGACCAGACCCTCGACGCCCGGCTCCAGCTCGACGAACGCGCCGTAGTCGGTGATGTTGGTCACGCGGCCCATGAACTTGGTGCCGACCGGGTACTTGGCCTGCACGCCTTCCCACGGATCGGCCTCAAGCTGCTTCATGCCGAGGCTGATGCGCTGGGTCTCCGGGTTGAAGCGGATGACCTGCACCTTGACGTTCTGGCCGATGGACAGGGCCTCGGTCGGGTGGTTGACACGCTTCCAGGAAATGTCGGTGACGTGCAGCAGGCCGTCGACGCCGCCCAGGTCCACGAACGCACCGTAGTCGGTGATGTTCTTGACGACGCCTTCCAGGATCATGCCTTCCTTCAGGCCGGCCATGAGCTTGGCGCGCTCTTCCGCGCGGCTCTCTTCCAGCACGGCGCGACGGCTGACGACGATGTTGCCGCGGGCGCGGTCCATCTTCAGGATCTGGAAGGTCTGCGGCGTGCCCATCAGCGGGGTGATGTCGCGGACCGGACGGATGTCCACCTGGCTGCCCGGCAGGAACGCCACGGCGCCCGACAGGTCGACGGTGAAGCCGCCCTTGACGCGGCCGAAGATGACGCCTTCGACGCGCTCGTTCTCGTTGAACTTCGCCTCGAGAACGTTCCAGGCCTCCTCGCGGCGGGCCTTGTCGCGCGACAGGACGATCACGCCGTCGCGGTCCTCGTAGCGCTCGACGTAGACGTCGACTTCGTCGCCCGGCTTCAGGTCGGACTCTTCACCCGCGCGGGAGAATTCCTTGAGGTTGATGCGGCCCTCGGACTTGAGGCCCACGTCGACCAGCGCGAAGTCACCGTCGACCGAGATCACGGTGCCGCGCAGAACGGCGCCTTCCAGGCCACCCTCGGAACCCAGGCTCTCCTCGAGCAGGGCGCCGAAATCTTCCTTCATTTCCATGGCAGCGGCTTCAGCCATATTCACTCATTCCTTTCGTCGAATTCGGTGCTATTCCGGCCAGCCGGTTGTGTCCGGCGGTCTTTATCGCGGCGCCTGGACAATCCAGGGCGTCCGCATGCATGAACAGTCCCTCTCAATGCTCGCTCTATGCCCCGCGCGGTTAAGCGCGATGGCCCCGAAACGCGAGCCGGTTCCGGGAGTTCCCAAAGTCTTCACACCGCGAAGGCGCCGCCCCTGACGAAAACACGAATGGGGCCGACGAGTCGCCCCGTCACCCCAAGCGGCCTTCGGTCACATACTTGACGGCCAGCGTGAACACCTGCTCGGCGTCGAGGTCGGAGGTGTCGAGCACCAGCGCATCCTCGGCGGGCGCCAGCGGAGCGACCGTCCGGCCGGCGTCACGCGCATCGCGGTCCTTCATGTCCTGGAGAACCGCCGACTCTATAACCTCATGGCCCTTTTCGCGCAACTCCTTGAATCGGCGTTTGGCGCGAACATCCACCGACGCCGTCACGAACATCTTTCGATCGGCGTCGGCGCAGACCACCGTGCCAATGTCGCGGCCGTCCAGAACCGCGCCCCTCGCCCCGTCGGGCGGGCGCTTGGCGAAGGCCCGCTGGAACTCCAGCAGCGCCGCGCGCACCGCCGGAATGGCGGCCACCTTGCTGGCGGCCTGCGCCACGGCGTCGGTGCGCAGGCGCTCGTCGTTCAGGATCCCCGGGTCGAGCGCGCGGGCGGCAGCCTCGGCGGTGTCGGGGTCGGCCGGATCACCGCCGTTCTGCATCACCGCGAACCCCACGGCGCGATACAGCGATCCGGTGTCGAGATAGGCATAGCCGAAATGCCGTGCAAGGCGGCGCGCCAGGGTGCCCTTGCCCGAGGCGGCCGGTCCGTCGATGGCGACAATCATGGCGCGGCGGTCTCCGTCAGCGGGTGGATGGAGGCGCCCAGGCCGTTCATCAGGCGCGCGAATCCGGGGAAGCTGGTGTCGATGGCCGCGGCGTCGTCCACCGCGACGGGTTGCTCCGTCGCCATGCCCAGCACCAGGAAGCTCATGGCGATGCGGTGGTCCAGCTCGACCGGCACCGTGGCCCCGCCGCGCGGGGCCGTGCCTGTGCCCTCGACGATCAGGTCGTCGCCCTCGATGCGCACCACCGCGCCGCAGGCGGCCAGGCCCTCGGCCATGGCGGTCAGGCGGTCGCTTTCCTTCACGCGCAGTTCCGCCAGGCCGTTCATGCGGGTGGTGCCCGAGGCGCAGGCGGCGGCGACGGCCAGGATGGGATATTCGTCGATCATGCTGGCGGCGCGCTCGGCCGGCACGTCGATGCCGGTCAGGCCCGTGCCGCGCACCTCCAGGTCCGCCACCGGCTCGCCGCCCTCCACCCGCTCGTTCCGCAGGATCAGGTCGGCGCCCATCTCCTTGAGCGTCTCATACAGGCCGAAGCGCAGCGGGTTGGTGCCGACGTTGCGCACGATCAGGTGGCTGTCCGGCGTGATCAGCGCCGCCACCACCGGGAAAGCCGCCGAGCTGGGATCGCCCGGCACCACCACCGGCGCGGCCACCAGCTCGGGCTGGCCGGTCAGGGTGACCACCCGCGCCGCGCCGTCGGTCTCCACCGTCACCGTGGCGCCGAAGTGGGTGAGCATGCGCTCGGTATGATCGCGGGTGGCGACGGCTTCCGTCACCGTCGTCTTGCCGGGCGCGTTCAGGCCCGCCAGCAGCACCGCGCTTTTCACCTGCGCCGAGGCCACGGGCGTGGCGTAGGAGACCGGCACGGCCTCGCCGGTGCCCTTGACGGCCAGCGGCAGGCGGCCGCCCTCGCGATACCAGAAGTCGGCGCCGAACAGCGACAGCGGCTCGGTCACCCGCTTCATGGGGCGCTTGCGCAAAGACCCGTCGCCGGTCATGACGCTGGTCATGGGGTGGGTGGCCAGCAGGCCCATGAGAAGCCGGGCGCTGGTGCCCGAGTTGCCCATGTCCAGCACGTCCGCCGGCTCCACCAGGCCGCCGACGCCGCGCCCCCAGACGCGCCAGCGCGGACGGCCTTCGGGGCCGCCGGCCTCCTCGCGCCGGACCTCGGCGCCGAGGGCGCGCATGGCCGCGGCGGTCGCCAGAACGTCCTCGCCCTCCAGCAGGCCGTCGACCACCGTCTCGCCGACCGCCAGCGCGCCGAACATGAGCGCGCGGTGGGAAATGGACTTGTCTCCGGGCACACGGACCTCGCCCGTCAGGGCGGTCACGGCGTCGGAGCGAAGCGGGCGGGCGGGCGTCGCGGCGTGGCTCATGGGAAAATTCCGGGTGCTTGGATCTTGCGCCGCCATGATCTGCCCTATATGGCGGCTTGGGACCCCGTGTTTACCACAGCATGAAATCCTGCCAACAGGCCATTGCGCGCCCACCGCTTCCCGTGACAAGAAGACGGGAGGGGCCGGGAGCCGTCGGCGGCGCCATTATGGCTTTGACAGGGCATGCGGTTCATGGCAAATCGCCGGGCCCGTAGGGACGAATAGGTATCAGGCTTCAGTGGGAGGACCACGGCGTGGCGAAACCGGAATGGGGGACGAAGCGGACGTGCACGCATTGCGGCGCCCGTTTCTATGATCTGAACAAGCGGCCGATCATCTGCCCCAAGTGCGAGGCGGAGAACGAGGCCGAGGTGGCGCCCAAGCTGCGCCGCTCCAAGGACAGCAAGGTGGCCAAGCCCACCAAGGCCGTCGCCAAGCCGGCGGAGGCGGAAGAAGAGGAAGATTACGAAACCGAGTCCGAGAACGAGGACGTCGACGAGGACGTCATCGAGGACACCAACGACCTCGGCGAGGACGACGAGGACATGGCCGAGGTCATGGAGCACGTCGAATCCGAGGAAGAGGACACCTGACACCGGCTGCGTTTCCGGCGGGTCCGGCGCGGTTGCCGGACCCGTAACGGGACAATCGAAGACCTGGAATTTTTCTCTTGCCAGGCACGGGGGAAATCCCTATGTTCCCTCGCCTCAGGCCGCCCCAACGGTCGGAGCGACACAGAGAACGGGGCCGTAGCTCAGTTGGGAGAGCGCTACAATGGCATTGTAGAGGTCAGGGGTTCGATTCCCCTCGGCTCCACCAGATTACGCGAAACCCGCCGGCTGGCAACAGCGGCGGGTTTCCTCGTTCTACGGCAGGCGGGCGCCCACCCCGATCCCTTAGCTTCAATATCGTTCAGATACACTTTCAAGTTAATACCCCCGCAACATCCCCCTACCATCCGCGCGGGGATTTCAAGGGGAGGGGTTGGACGTGGGCGACGTCTACCAGCGCATCGTGGCGCTTCTGTCTCAGCACAGGCTCGATTACGGGGTCATGGATCATGCGCCGGAAGGGCGCACCGACCTTGCCAGCATCATCCGCGGCCATCCGTTGAAGGACGCCGCGAAATCCATGCTGGTGGAGGTCGATGGCACCGCGACGCCGGAAGGCCGGGAGTACGTTCTGGCGGTGGTGCCCGGTGATCGGCGGGTGGACTTCGCCGCCATCAAGCAGTTGCGCGGAGGCCGCAAGGCGCGGCTGGCGCCCGCGGAGTTGGCGACGGAGCTGACCGGCTGCACCATGGGGGCCGTGCCGCCCTTTGCGTTCCATCCGAGCGTTTCCGTCCTGGCGTGCGAGCACCTGAAGGCCAGCACGGCGATCGTGTTCAACGCCGGGCGGCTCGACTGCTCCATCAGCCTGTGTCCAAAAGCGTATTTCGGCCTGAATCACGCGCAGGCAGCGCCCATTTCCAAAGAGGTGTCGCCAGCCATGCCGATGAAGAAGACAGCCTGAGCTAGTCCCGCTCGCGCAGGGCGGTGATGCCGGCCAGAACCGACACGAAGCCCAGCCAGGCCGTGTAGGGCAGAGCCAGCAGGCCGGCCAGGCGATCCACCGCACCCGCCTTGTAGGTGTAGGCTGCCGACGCCGCCGCCACGCCCAGCATGTCGGCGGCCGCGGCGGTCGTCTTGCGGTTGCCGAAGGCCATCTTGGCGAAGCCCGCCGTCATCCCCAGCGCAAAGCGGAACAGCCCCAGCGCCTTGTCGCGATCGGGGCTCTCGCGGCTGCGCCACACACGCCAGCACGACAGCCCCATCAGCCCCCACAGCGCCGGCCAGATCACCGCCTGTGTCCGGCGGCTGGGGGTGAGCGAGGGCTTGTCCAGGCGCTCGTAGTGTTCGGCAATCTCGGGCTGCCCGCGGGTCGGCGCGTAGTACTGGCTGATGGCCGCGGTCGCCGCGATGAAGCCGCCCAGGAAGACCAGCCCCGACAGGTCCTGGTGGCGGCGGGACGGGCGGCGCGGCAGGCGGTCGGGCAGCGGACGGAGGGGGCGCGTCATGGCGGAACCTCGGGCGGTGGAGCGGGTTGCGGATCACGCACCATCAACAACGCATTCACGCGCGCGGTTGCCCGGGACCCCAAGGCGGCCCCGCGCCGTTAGTCGGGCAGAGCCATTTCCACACAGCCTGGAAGGAGGTCCAGACCATGTCCGACCCCGTGGAAATCGTCGACCAGAAGGGCAGCTTCCGCCTGATCCGGGACCGCGAGAGCGGCCGCCACGCCATCGTGGAAGCGCGCGACAACAAGGTCTACACCGTCCACCCGCGCGAACGCGAGGCCGAGCCCGACACGCCCGAGGGCATGGCGCGGCTGGTCGAGCCCGACGGCTGGCAGGACCCCGCCGAGGCCCGCGCAAAGTTCGCCGAGATCACGCGCGAGGGCGAGGAGCTTGCCAAGGAAATCTGGTAGGGGCGGCGCGACGGGCGCCGCCCCCTTTTTGCCCTCAGGCGTAGGCGGTCACGCTCTCGATCCAGCGAATGAGCTGCGGGCCCGGCATGGCGCCTGCCTGCCGGGTCACCTCTTTCCCGTCCTTGAACACCGCCAGCGTCGGGATGGAGCGAATGCCGAACCGCGCCGCCAGCCCCGGATTCGCCTGGGTGTCCACCTTCAGCAGGCGCACCTCCGGCTCCAGGTGCGCCGCCGCCTGTTCATAGGCCGGCGCCATCATGCGGCAGGGCCCGCACCACGGCGCCCAGAAATCGACCACCACCGGAATGTCCGTGCGATTGACCAGGGTGTCGAAGCTCTTTTCGTCGGCCTCCACCGGGTGGCCGTCGAACAGGGCGGCCTTGCACGACCCGCAGCGGGCCTTCTCGGCGGGCTTGTCTTCGGGCACGCGGTTGGTGGCAAGGCACTGCGGGCAGGCGATCTGGGACATGCGGAACTCCTTTGCGGGCGGCGGTGACACTCGACCGCATATATGAGCACTTCCTAATAGCTCGGCAAGAGCGGCGTCGGCGTCGCGGCCTGTGGCGCGAACAGGGCGACGGGGCGCGACAGGCCCTTGAGGCTGCCGGTACCCACCGGCCGCGCCGCTCCGTTCAGGTGCGCCGCGACGGCTTCGGACATCAGGATGGGCTCGCCCACGGCGCGGGTCTCCGCCTCAAGGCGCGCGGCCAGGTTCACCGTCGAGCCGATGACCGTGAACTCCAGCCGGTCGGGGCTGCCGATGGTTCCCGCCACCGCCGGCCCGGCATGGATGCCGATGCCGTGGGACAGCGGCGGGCGGTTCGGGTGGGCCGCGTTGAAGGCCGCCAGCCGGGCGCGCATCTCCAGCGCGGCATCCACCGCCAGGCGCTCGGGCGTGCGCCCCTGCGGGCAGGGCGCCAGGCCGAAAACCGCCATCACGGCATCCCCAATGAACTTGTCCACCATGCCGTGGTGGGCGTGCACCGCCGCCACCATTTCGGCGAAATAGCCGTTGAGCAGCGCGGTCACCTCCTCGGGCTCCAGGCGTTCGGCCAGTGGCGTGAAGTCGCGCAGGTCGCACATCAGCACCGCCACGTGCCGCCGCTCGCCGTGCAGGCGAACGGCTCCCTCGGCGGCCTCGGCCAGCACGGTTTCGGCCACCTCGGGCGAGACGAAGCGACCGAAGGCATCGCGGATGCGCTCGCGCTGGCGCAGCCCGGCGGCCATGGTGTTGATGCCGCCGGCCACCCGGCCCAGTTCATCCGGCCGGGAGGCGTCCAGGCAGACGTCGAAGCGCCCGCCGGACACCGCATCCAGGCTGTCGACGATGGCGACGGTGTCGCGCCGGAGCGACCGGCCGTAGTGGCCCGCCACCAGCAGCGCCGCGCCGACGAAGACGGCGGCGATGAACAGCACCTCCACCACGATCACCGGCTCGGCATAGCCTTCCTCCACCTGGCGGACGGCCATCATGACCAGGGCGGCCGCCGGGGCGACCGCGAAGGACGACGCGCTTTCCGTCAGGCGGCGGACGATGCGTTCTTCCAGCCGCCGCGCGGTGGCGCCGGGGCTTTCGTCGGCGGCGGCGCCCTCCGCGCCGCGCTTGCGCAGCATGTCCTCCAGCAGGGTGTACTCGAACTGGGCGATCAGGCCGGCGCCGAGAATCCAGAAGCCCGTCGCAAGCTTGAGGTAGCTGAGCAGCGGATAGGCCTCGTAGGTCAGGCCGTGCAGGGTCATGGCCTTCAGCCCCGCGATCCCCCAACTGATGACCGCGATGCGCCAACCGTGGCGGGCGAGACTCACCGACTGCGGCGCCGGCCAGTAGACCCACAGGATCTGGCGCAGCACGATCTGCACCGCCATCACGACGGCCAACCCTTCCAGCAGCGTCAGGAACGGCAGGCCATCCATGAAGGGGCAGACGAACTGGTTGTAGACGGCCAGGAACAGGCTCGCCGGCACGATGGAGGCGTGCGCCTTCAGCGCATCGGCCCTGGGCAGCGCGTGCCAGAGCGTGCGCGGCGCGGGCAGCGAGCCGGCAGCGGCGGACGCGGTGGTGGCGGCGGTCATGGTGCTGTGTTCCTCCCCTTTCTCCCCCCACGGAGGCCGCCAGTATGGCACGCGGCCGCCGCGGCGTCCCGTCACAAGGGCGTGGGGTGGGCGTTGGTTGGGGCGTGGCCGGTGGGCGCGCGCCGGGGCGGCGCGCTTGACGGGGGGCGGCCCGGCGATTATCTCCACAATCTCTTACATCACGCTTGTCACGAAACGGACGCCATGGCCCTGCTTCCCATCCTCGTCGCTCCCGACCCGCGCCTGAAGACCAAGGCCAAGCCGGTGGAGAAGGTCGACGCCGAGACCGCCCAGCTCATGGAAGACATGCTGGAGACCATGTACGCCGCGCCGGGCATCGGTCTGGCCGCGCCGCAGGTTGGCGTGTCCAAGCGGGTCATCGTGGTCGACGTGGCGCCCGAGGGGGAGAAGAATCCCCTGCGTATGGCGAATCCCGAGGTGATCTGGGCCAGCGACGAGTTGCGCGAGTACGAGGAAGGCTGCCTGTCCCTGCCCGAGCAGTACGACGCCGTCACCCGTCCCGACCGCGTCAAGGTCCGCTACATCGACCACCAGAACGAGATCCGGGAGATCGAGGCCGACGGCCTGCTGGCGACCTGCATCCAGCACGAGATCGATCACCTGGACGGCAAGCTGTTCGTCGATCACCTCTCGTCGCTCAAGCGCAACATGGTGCTGCGCAAGCTGACCAAGCTGAAGAAGTCCGACCCCGACCTGGGCCAGCCGAAAAAGGTGGCGGCGGAGGTTTAGTCTTGTGTTCTGACGCTGCGCGTCAGAAGCGTTCATGCGCCACGTAGGCTCTCGCGCCTGACCGGCGCGGGGTCGCAGTCGCGACCCTCTTCGCGGCGCCCGCTCGGGCGCGACCGGTCGCCGCTCCGGCGTCGTTCGAACAGGTTTCACCGGCCGGCGCGCTTCGCCCGGCCGGTTTTCATGAGGGGGATCAGCCACGCCATGCGCGTCGTGTTCATGGGAACGCCCGACTTCTCGGTGCCCATCCTTGAGGCGCTTGCCGAGCGTCACGAGGTTATCTGCGTCTACTGCCAGCCGCCCCGCCCCGCCGGGCGCGGCCAGAAGGAGCGGCCGAGCCCCGTGCACGCCCGCGCCGACGCGCTGGGCATCCCCGTCCGCACGCCGAAAAGCCTGCGCGGCGAGGCGGAACAGGCGGAATTCGACGATCTGGACGCCGACGTGGCCGTGGTCGCCGCCTACGGCCTGATCCTGCCCGAACCGATCCTGGAGGCGCCCAAGCTGGGCTGCCTGAACGTCCACGCCAGCCTGCTGCCGCGCTGGCGCGGGGCGGCCCCCATCCAGCGGGCCATCATGGAGGGCGACACGGAAACCGGCGTCACCATCATGGAGATGGAGGCGGGGCTGGACACCGGCCCCATGCTGCTCAAGCGCGCCGTGCCCATCACCGACCGCACCACGGCCGGCGCACTGCACGACACGCTCTCGGCCCTGGGGGCGGACCTGATGGCGGAGGCCCTGGACGGCATCCTGGCCGGCGAGCTTGAGGCCGAGGAACAGCCCGAGGAGGGCGTGACCTACGCCGCCAAGATCAGCAAGGCGGAAGCCCGCATCGACTTCGCCCACCGCGCGCCGTGGATCATGCGCCAGGTCCATGGCCTGTCGCCCTTCCCCGGCGCCTGGTGCGAGATCAACGGCGAGCGCGTGAAGGTTCTGGCCTGCGAGGCCGCCGAGGGGCGCGAGGGCGCGAAGCCCGGCACGGTGCTGGACGACGACCTGTTGATCGCCTGCGCCGACGGCACGGCCATCCGCCCCACCCGCCTGCAACGCGCCGGCAAGGGTGCCGCAGACCGCGACGCCTTCCTGCGCGGCTTCCGCGTGGTGCCGGGCGACGTGGCGGGCTGAGGGAGACACGCACGATGACCACCCCCGCGCCCGACGCCCTGCCCTTCACGGTGGAGCTGCCGATCCTGGCCGCCGTGCTGGTTCACAACCACGCCATCCGCAAGGCCTTCGCCGCCGTGCTGCCGTCGGAAACGGTGGTGCGCGAGTGGTTCGACCTGACGGAGGCCCTGGGCGCCGACGACCGCTGCGGCCGGCTGGTCGCCGACTGGAAGGGCAACAAGTCGGAAAGCCTGGTGCTGGCCTGCGTTCTGATGAAGGCCGACTTCGCCGGCCGCGCCGACGCCCTGATGCCCCGCGTCTTCACCACCTGGGACGGGCTGGATGCCCGCAACAAGGCCATGGTGCTGGACATGCTGGAAGGGGTCGACGACACCGACGCCGTCGAGGGGCCGGCGGTGTAGTCGCCGTCGCCGCCCTCAGAACTCGTAGAACAGCGAGATCATGGTGATGCCGGTGATCCCGACGATGATGTTCATGGGGATGCCGACGCGCAGGAAGTCGGTGAAGCGGTAGCCGCCGGCGCCGTAGACCAGCGTGTTGGTCTGATAGCCGATGGGCGTGGCGAAGCTGGCCGAGGCGGCGAACATCACGCCGACCAGGAACGGCCGCGGGTCCAGGCCCATCTGTTCGGCGATGCCGATGACGATGGGGGTGATCAGAACTGCGATGGCGTTGTTGGAGATCAGCTCCGTCATCAGCGACGTCAGCGCGTAGATGACCGCCAGCACGCCGATGGGCGGCAGGCCGGCGACCACCGGCATGACCGCGTCGACGATCAGCTTCATGGCGCCGGTCGTCTCCATGGACCGGCTGACCGCCAGCATGCCGAAGATCATCACGAGAATCCGCCAGTCGACGGACCGATAGGCTTCCTCGGGATCGATGCAGCGCGTCAGGATCACCGCCGCCACCGCGATGATCGCCAGCGCCGCAATGGGCAGCACCTCCAGCGCCGCCAGCGCCATCACCGCCATCACCGCGCCCAGCACGATGGGTGCCTTGGAGCGGCGGAAGGCGCGCTCCTGCGGTTCGCTCAGGTTGACGATGCCCTGTTCGTCGGACAGACGGCGGACGTCGTCGGGCGTGCCCTCCAGCAGCAGCGTGTCGCCGACGCGCAGGGGCACGGCCTCCAGCTTGGCGCCGATGTTGGCGCCGCGCCGGTGCATGGCCAGCGGATACACGCCGTAGCGCCGACGCAGGCGCAGGTGGCGCAGCGTCTTGTTGAGCATGGGGCTTTCCGGCGCCAGAAGGCCTTCCACCACCACGGTGCGGCGGCTGCCCACGGGCTCCAGCGCATGGGCGTCGTGGAAGGCCACCGCGCCTTCCTCGCGCAGCGACATCACCTCGGCCACCGGCGTCTTCAGGATCACCCGGTCGCCCGCACGCAGGGTGATCTCGTCGAACTCGCGGCGCAGGGATTCGTCGCCGCGGATGACGTCCAGCAGGCGCCGGTCGTGACGGTTGAACAGCGACGCCTCGCGCGGGCTGGTGCCCACCAGCGGCGAGCCTTCGGGAATGACCACCTCGGCCAGGAAGCGCGGCCGGTCGCCGTCGGCCATGAGGCTGGTCACCGTCTCGCGGTCGGGCAGCACGCGGCGGCCGACCAGCGTCAGATACAGCAGGCCCACCATCGCCATCACCAGGCCCGGCAGGGTGATCTCGAACATGCCGAAGGGCTCCAGCCCCTGCTCGCGCGCGACGCCGTCCACCAGCAGGTTGGTCGAGGTGCCGATCAGCGTCGTGGTGCCGCCCAGGATCGCCGCGTAGGACAGCGGGATCAGGTAGCGCGACGGCGCATCGCCCAGGCGCGTCGCCAGCTTGATGACGACGGGGATCAGCACGATCACCACCGGCGTGTTGTTGATGAACGCCGACACCACCACGACCACCATGATCAGCGCCGCCAGCGCCAGCCCCGGCCGACGGCTGGCGACCGAGGACACCGCCTCGCCGAAGGCCTCGATGGCCCCGGTCCGCATCAGCGCGCCCGACAGGATGAACATGGCCGCCACCGTAATGGGCGCGGCATTGGAAAAGACGCCCAGCACCTCGTCGGTCGGCAGGATGCCGGTCGCCAGAAGCGCGGCGACTCCGCCCAGCACGATGGAATCGGGCGGGAACCTTTCGCTGACGAATGCCGCGAAGATGACGACCAGCAGGGCCAGGACGAACAGCGCGGACGGGTCGGGCATGGTCATAAGGGCGGACGCCCCCGGTGGTGGCAGGAACCCGTGACTATACCCGCGCCGATTTCTCGGGCATAGGGGCGTCGTGGGCCGTTTCCACCGCGGCCCCGGGATCGGGCGCACCACCCGGTTCGGCATCTGCGGCGGCGGGAAGGGTGAAGTGGAAGGCGCTGCCGTCGCCGGCCTGCGAGGTCACCCAGATGCGCCCGCCGTGGCGCTCCACGACCCGCTGGCAGATGGCCAGCCCCACGCCCGTGCCCTCGGCGGCGTCGGGCGCATGCAGGCGCTTGAACAGGATGAAAACCTCTTCCTGGTATTCCGATGCGATGCCGATGCCGTTGTCGCGCACCGTAATGGTCCAGTGCCCGCCGGACCGCGCCGGCCGGGCCGAAACCTCGATCCGCGGCGACCGCCCGTGGTCGCGGAACTTGAGCGCGTTGCCGATCAGGTTCTGGAAGACCTGCGTCAGTTCCAGGCGGTCCACGGCCACATGCGGCAGCACCGCCTCGGCCTCGACGGTGGCACCGGCCTCGCGAATGGCGTCGGCCAGGTTCTCCAGCGCCATGTCCAGCGCTTCGCCGGCCGGACAGATCGAAGTCGCCGGCGGCGTTCCGTTCAGCCGGGAGTACGACAGCAGTCCCTGCACCAGCGCCCGCATGCGCAGGGCGCCGGTCTCGATGAAGTCCAGGAAGGCCCGCCCGTCCTCGTCCACCTGGTCGGCATAGCGCCGGCGGGTCAACTGGGCGTAGGCCACCATGGTCCGCACCGGCTCCTGCAGATCGTGGGAGGCGATGTAGGCGAAGCGTTCCAGTTCACTGTTGGAGCGGGTCAGTTCGTCCAGCGTGCGGCGCAGGACGTCCTCGGCGGCCTTGCGCTCGGTGATGTCGGTCAGCACGGCCACGACGCCGCCGCCGCGCGGTCCGGCGCCCTGCGACACAGGGGCGCAGGCCACCTCGAAGGCGCGGCGGCCGTGCCAGACGGTGGCAGTGGTCGGGGCGCCGGCCAGGGCGGCGTCGAACAGGTCGGCGAAGCCCGGCAGATGGCCGTAGGCCTCCCGCAGCGGCCGCCCCAGGGGTCCCGTGCCGTCGGGCGGGGCGATGGCCGGTGCCTCGCGGCCGTCGGCCAGCATCACCGTCCCGTCGGCATCGGCGACCACAAGCGCCACCGGCGCCGCCGCGATCACATGGCGCAGGCGCGACCGGCTGGCGGCCAGGGCCTCGGCCTGGGCCAGGCGCTCGGCGTCGTCGGCGGCCACGCGGTGGGCGAGCCGGCGGGCGCGGCGCAGGAAGACGGCCAGCAGCCCCAGCATCGCCAGCGACAGCGCCGCCATGACCGCCAGCACGATGCCGTCCATGCGGTCGCCCGGAACCACCGGCTGCCACACGGCCGCCGCCAGCGGCGCACCGCGCAGGGTTTCAAGCACGCTGCCGGCGGCATGGTCTTCCGCCTCCGCCGCCGCCACGAGGCGCAGGTCGCGCAGGTTGAAGGCCTCTCCCAGGTCCGCCAGCCAGGGCGAATCGAGCACGCGCGCCACCAGCAGCACGCTGTCCGGGTCGGGCGGCGCGGGACTGTCGGCCTCCTCGGGCACGAAGGGCATGGCGGCGGCCAGTGCCGGCCGCCCGTCGAGCTGGATGATCCCGGCCGCACCCACGGGCTTGGGCGCGCGCGGTGCGGCACGGGCGGCCTCCAGCAGCGCCAGCGATCCCTGTCCCAGGGCCGACGGCGTGGGAATGTCCATGCGCGCGCCGTCCACCGCGCCGTACAGCGCCACGCCGTCGCCCCGCAGGACGACGGAATAGCCGATATCGAAGCCTTCCTGAAGATAACCGCCCAGGTTGTTGTCGGCCCAGTCCGGGTCCAGGTCGATCAGCACCTTGCGGATGGAATCGTCCCACCAGGCGTAATCCCTCGCCACCTGAAGCAGGCGTTTCTGCTCCGTCTGCACGACGGTGGCGAACAGGTCCCGCGAGGCCGCCGTCGCGGTTTCGGTGCGGGCGCGGTCGGCCAGCAGCCACAGGCTGACCATCGCCACCGCCCAGACGACGACGATCAGAAGCACCAACCGCACGAGGCGGGTGACCAGTTGTACGGCTTTCGGAGGAGCGGAGACCATTAGACGCTTGTCCCTACTGCGTTGGTCGCACCCTACACCACCAAGGTGGCAGCGTCACGCGGATGTCACAGTGTGCAAGCACCGTTTGACGCAGCCATGCGCCGGCGGCATACTCCGGCCGAACGTGACGGTTGCCCCGTGCAGGGTGAAAAGCCCGGGGATGAAAAGGGAATCCGGAATGGACCGACCCGGTGGGGGTCCGGCGCCGGAGCTGCCCCCGCAACTGTGAGCGGCGAGCCGCTTCCGAACATGCCACTGGCGCTCACCCGCGCCGGGAAGGCCGGAAGGCGGCGACGACCCGCGAGCCAGGAGACCTGCCGTCGCGACGTCACTCATCCTCCGGGCGGGGCGTACCGGGGGTGCGGGTATCCGTCGAGGTGACGTGCATCATCACGCCGCGCGGCCATGGTGGCCGGGCGGAGCCGTTCCGCCGGAGGGCGATCGGCGATGGTGCGCGGCGACGCCTGCGGGACCAGCGGCCCATTCCTGCCGGCCGTATCGGTCCTTCCGCGCGATCTCCCCGTGTCCGTCGTCCCGTCGCGGCCCCGGCGCCAGACAGGAGCGCCAAGGATGACGCACAGTCGCGCCGTTTCCGTTTCCAATACTCCCTTCTCCGCCATCGGGGAGGGCCGCTGACATGCATATTGTCGATGGTGCCCTCGCCCCGTCCGTCATCGTCGCCGCCTCGGCCGTTTCGGTCGGCGGTCTCGCCCTGGGCCTCAAGCGCCTGGACGCCGAGACCCTGCCGCGCGCCGGCCTGTTGTCGGCGGCCTTCTTCGTCGCCTCGCTCGTGCAGGTGCCCATCGGGCCGTCGTCCGTCCACCTGGTGCTGGGCGGGCTGGCCGGCTTGATGCTGGGATGGGCCGCCTTCCCGGCTCTGGCCGTGGCACTGGCCCTGCAGGCCGTGTTCTTCGGCTTCGGGGGCCTGACCGTCCTGGGCGTGAACACCCTGACCATCGCGATGCCCGCCGTGCTGGTGGGCCTGGCCTGCCGCGCCGGCGTGCGCTCGGGCTCGGCGGTGCTGGTGCCGCTTTCGGGCGCCGTTGCGGGCGGACTGTCCGTCGCCCTGACCACGATCCTGGTGGGTGCCGCCCTGGCAGCCTCCGGCGATGCCTTCATTCCCGCCGCCAAGCTGGTGTTCCTGGCGCATGTGCCGGTGATGATCGCCGAAGCCCTGGTGACGGCCGCCGCCGTGACCCTGCTCGCCAAGGTCAAGCCGGACGCCTTCGGCCTGCCCGCCGGCACCACCGCCGGAACGGAGGGCCTGCGCCATGCGTAAGCGTCTGTCCCTGCTGCTGGCGGCGGCCCTGCTGCTGCCGACCATCGGCGCCAAGGCCGGCGAGGTCATGGCGTTTGCCTCCACCGTCAACGGCGTCATCCGCGGCGATATCGAGCCCGCCGCGCCGGGGGCCGTCGTCACCGTCACCGCGCCTGACGGCACGGTGCTGGGCGAGACCGCCATGGACGAGGACGGGGCCTTCACCTTCACGCCGACGCGCACCGTCGACCACACATTCGCCGCCAACCTGGGAGAAGGGCTGGTGGCGCGCCTGACCGTGCCGGCGGAGGACATCGCCGCCGCCGCCGCCCCCGCGCCGGAGGACCTGCGCGTCCTGATCGCCGAGGCGGTGGAGGCCCAGGTGCGACCGCTGCGCCGCGACCTGCTCGCCTACAAGGACAGTGTCGGCCTCATGGACGCGCTGGGCGGACTGGGGTACATCTTCGGCATCTTCGGCGTGGCGGCGTGGATCATGAGCCGCCGCCGCCCTGCCGCCTGACGCCCGGCACCGGCCCACACCGGCCGGCACCGGTCCCGACCGCCACCCCGCGAGGACCCATGCCCACGACGCGGCCCGGACAGCCGGCCATCCGCAGCTTTGCCGACGGGCCCGACACCGGGCCGCGCCGCCTGGACCCGCGCGCTCGGGTTCTGGCGGCCGTGGCGTTCGCCGTCGCCGTGGTAGCGCTGAACGGCCTGCCGGCGCTGGTGGCCTCGGTGGGGGTGGCCTTCGGGCTGGCGGTCTGGGCGCGTTTGCCGCTGAGGGAAACGGCCAAGCGGGTCGCCGCCATGGACGGCTTCATCCTGCTCACCCTGGTCATGCTGCCCTTCACCACCCCGCCCGCCGCCGGAACCGAGCCCCTCTTCACCCTGTGGGGCCTGCCGGCCTCGCGCGAGGGGCTGGAGCACGCGGTGCGCATCGCGCTCAAGGCCAATGCCGTGATCCTCGCCCTGCTGGCCCTGGTGGGCACCATGCGGGAGACCGTGCTCGGCCACGCGCTGGGGCGCCTGGGCGTGCCCGCCAAGCTGGTGACGCTATTCCTGATGACGGTCCGCTACATCGAGGTCCTGCACGCCGAATACGGCCGCCTGCGCTGGGCCATGAAGGCCCGCGGCTTCCGGCCGCGCACCGACCTGCACACCCTGAAAAGCCTCGGCCATCTGGTGGGCATGCTGCTTGTCCGCTCGCTGGAACGGTCCGAGCGCGTGCTGGCGGCCATGAAGTGCCGGGGCTACACGGGCCGGCTGCCGCTGCTCGACACCTTGCGCGCCGGGCCCGCCGACTGGGCTTTCGGCACGGCCGCGGCCATCGCCTGCGTCCTGCTGGTGGCGGCGGACCGCCTGGCATGAGCCTGTTCGCCCTGTCCGACATCCGCTTCGCCTACGCCGCCCGGCCGGCCGTGCTGGACGGCGTCTCCCTGCGCCTGGACGCCGGCGAGCGCCTGGCGCTGGTGGGCGACAACGGCGCCGGCAAGTCCACCCTGCTGTCGCTCATGGTCGGCCTGCTGAAGCCGTCGGGCGGCACCGTGGAGGCCTTCGGCCGGGCGCGGGTGACGGAGGCCGACTTCGCCGAGATCCGCCCGCGCGCCGGGCTGGTCTTCCAGGACCCCGACGACCAGCTGTTCTGTCCCACCGTGGCCGAGGACGTGGCGTTCGGGCCGCTGAACACCGGCGCCTCCCGCGCCGAGGCCCGCCGCATCGTGAGCGACACCCTGAACGGCCTGGGCCTCGCCGGATTCGAGGACCGCGTCACCCACCACCTTTCGGGCGGCGAGAAGCGCCTGGTTTCGCTGGCCGCCGTTCTCGCCATGCAGCCCGAGGCCCTGTTGCTGGACGAGCCGACCAACGCCCTGGACGCCAAGGCCCGCGCCCGCCTGATCGAGGTGCTGTCCGGCCTGCCCCAGGCCATGGTGATCGTCAGCCACGACCCGGAGGTGCGCGAGGCCCTGGCGACCCGCGCCGTGCTGCTGGAAAGCGGCCGGGTGGCGGACGAATACCCCCTGTGACGTTGGGCGTTTCCGGGCTTTCCGGCGCGGTGTAGGATCGCCGCCATGACGGATACCCGCACCCTCAGGAAGGGCTGGACGACCGGCGCCTGCGCCACAGCCGCCGCCCGTGCGGCCTTCGCCGCCCTGCGCACCGGCGTCTTTCCCGACCCGGTGACCATCCGTCTGCCGAAAAACCTTGCCCCCGCCTTCGCCCTGACCCGCTGGAGCCTGTCGGACGACGGCGAGGCGGCCACCGCCGCCATCACCAAGGATGCCGGCGACGACCCCGACGTCACCCATGGCGCCGTCGTCTCCGCCACCGTGCGCCGCCTGACCGCCGGCGCGGGCATCGTGTTCAGGGCGGGCGAGGGCGTGGGCACCGTCACCAAGCCCGGCCTGCCGCTGGCGGTGGGGGAGCCCGCCATCAACCCCGGTCCGCGCGGCATGATCGCCGACAACCTGTCCGACGAGGCCGGCGGCGGGGCCGTGGACCTGGAGGTCACGGTGGGCATCGAGCACGGGGCCGAACTGGCGCTGCGCACCATGAACCCCCGCCTCGGCATCCTGGGCGGCCTGTCGGTTCTGGGGACGACGGGGGTGGTGGTGCCCTACTCCTGCTCGGCCTGGATTCACTCCATCCATCGCGGCATCGACGTGGCCCGCGCCGCCGGCCAGGACCACCTGATCGCCACCACGGGCAATACCTCGGAAAAGGCGGCGCGACGCCTGTACCCGGTGCCGGACGAAGCGTTGATCGACATGGGAGACTTCGTCGGCGCCGTACTCAAGTACCTGCGCCGCCATCCGGTGCCGCGCCTGACCATCGCCGGCGGACTCGCCAAGATCAGCAAGCTGGCGGGAGGACACATGGACCTGCATTCCGGCCGCAGCACGGTCGACACCGGCGCGCTGGCCGTCCTGCTCCACGACCTGGGCGCCCCGGCGGACGCCGTGCGCGGCGCCCGCGACGCCGCCACCGTCGGCGCGGTCCTGGAGATCGCGCGCGGCCTGGGGCTGGACCGGCGCCTGTCGGACACCCTGTGCCGCCAGGCCCGCGAGGCCGCCCTGGCCGTGCTGTCGGGCGGCGTCGACGTGGAGATCATCGCCTTCGACCGCCAGGGACAGGAGGTCGGCCGTGCCGATGCGTGAGCGTCCTCCCCACCTGCTGCTGCTGGGCGGAACGGCCGAGGCCGCAGCCCTCGCCCGCGCCCTGGCGGACCGTTTCGGCGATCGGCTGGCCGTCACCTATTCCCTGGCCGGCCGCGCCGCCCCGCGCGCCAGGCCGCCCGGCCGGCTGCGCATCGGCGGCTTCGCGGGGCCCGAGGGGCTGGCCGTCTTTCTCCGGGACGAGGGCGTGCGCCTGCTGGTGGACGCGACCCACCCTTTCGCCGCCCGCATGAGCCGCAACGCCCACATCGCCTGCGAGGTCACCGGCACGCCGCGCCTGACGCTGCGCCGCCCGGAGTGGGAGCCGCAGCCGGGTGACGACTGGCACGAGGTCGACGACGTGGCCGACGCGGCGGAGGCGGCGGCGCGGCTGGGCCGGCGGGCTTTCATCACGCTGGGCACCGCCGATCTGGCGCCGTTCCGCGACCGGCCGGGCTTCACCTATGTGGTCCGCATGATGGACCCGCCCGACGACGCCGACGACGACCTGCCCGTCGGAGCCGCCCTGGTGGGCGGGCGCGGGCCGTTCACGGTCGACGACGAGGACAGCCTGATGCGCTCCCACGGCGTGGACGTGTTGGTCACCAAGGCCTCCGGCGGCAACGCCACCCGCGCCAAGCTGGATGCGGCCCGGCGCCTGGGCCTGCCGGTGGTGCTCATCCGCCGGCCGGCGCCCGAGCCCGGCACCCTGGTGGAAACCGTGGACGAGGCGCTGGAGTGGATTGCCAGCGTCGCGCGCCTGGACTAGCGGCGCGGCTGCCTCTACACTCGCACACGCTCAGGTTTTATTTCCGAAGGGGGAGCGGGGATGCGAGGGGTCGCGGGTGCGGGGCGGATGCTCCGGATCGTCATGCTGTGTGCCGGACTGGCGGCCTGCGGCGGGGCCGGAATGCCCATTCCGGACGTCGAAATGCGCCCGCCGCCGGACATTCCCCTCGGCCGGTCGCTGGCGACCATCGAATACGGCGGCGTGACCTACGCCATCCCGCCCGGCACCACCATCGGCGGCTATGGCGGCAGTTGGTTCTCGTGCGCCCAGCGCGGCGACCCTATCAGCTGGCTGTATTCGCGGACCGAAGCCTTCTCGCGCGATTTCGAGGACGCCTTCTTCCGCCGCATGCGGCTGGCCGGCTACAACACGGTGGGCGACCCCAACAACCTGTTCAAGGCCATCGAACGCGGCCAGCCGCGCACGGACTATCTGGTCGCCGGGCGCATCGAGGACATCCGCCTGGACCTGTGCGTCCAGCGCAACCTGCTGACCGGCGACGAGAAGTACCTGAAGACCGGGCGCGGCTACATCCTGGTGGAGTGGCAGGTGTTCTCGCAGTCGCTGAAGAAGGTCGTCTACACCACCCGGACCGAGGGCGTGGCGCGGCTGGACGATCCGTCGATGATGGCCGCGCAGCTTCTGGTCAACAACGCTTTCGCCTCCTCGGTCAGCAATCTGGCGGCGGAGGCGGCGTTCCTGGACATCGTCAGCCGTGACGCGACGCTCTATGCCATCGCCGACCGCGAGACCCGCCCCGCGCCCCTGCTGGTGCCCGAGGTGCCGCTGTTCGACGCCCCGCTGGCCGATCATGCGCCCGAGGTGCGCCGCGCCGTCGCCACCATCGACAACGGCCTGAGCCACGGTTCGGGCGTCTACATCACGCCGAGCCTGCTGCTGACCAATTATCACGTCGTGGAAGGCCGCGACACGGTGCTGGTGCGCGACCTGGGCGGCGACTGGCAGCGCGGCGAGGTCCTGCGCCGCGACCGCCGCCGCGACGTCGCCCTGGTGCAGACGACGTCCGGCGGGCATCCCTTCCTGCCCATCCGCATGGACCCCTTGCGCCTGACCGAGGACGTCTTCGCCATCGGCACGCCGCGCCTGCGCGGCCTGGCCGGAACCGTGACCAGGGGTGCCGTCAGCGGCTTTCCCCGCAACGACGACGGTCTGCCCGACATCCAGGCGGACGTGGCGGTCAACCCCGGCAACAGCGGCGGCGCGCTGGTGGACGGGCGGGGCAACCTGGTCGGCCTGACCTACGCCGGCTTCGCCACCGCCGACGGCGGCCGGACCGGGCTGAACCTGTTCATCCCCATCGCCAGCGCGCTGGAGACCCTGAACCTGAGCGTGGAGGTCCCGCCACCCGCCGTCAGCGACCCGTGGGAGTCCTACCCCGAACCGCAGCGCGGTGGCTGACCGGTGCCGGGCTACAACGCCGCCACTACGTCGGCGATGCGGCGGCGCAGGGCCTCGTCGAGCACGGGACCGCGCGCCGCCGCCATGTTCTCGCGCATGTGAACCACCTGCGTCGTCGCCGGGATGGCGCAGGTGACGGCCGGGTGGCTGACAATGTACTTCAGCAGCAGCGCCGGCCACGTCTCGCATCCCGCCTCGGCGGCGAAGGCCGGCAGCGGATGGCGCTGGACCCGGTCAACCAGCGCGCTGCGGCGGAACGGGCGGTTGGCGATGACGGCGATGCCCTTCTCCTGTGCCAACGGCAGAAGGCGGGCCTCCGCCTCGCGGTCGACGGCGTTGTAGGTCAGCTGCACGAAATCGATGGGGTGGTCGCGCATGACCGCCTCCATCTCGCCGTGCCGCCGCCCGTGCGACGTGGTGATGCCCACATGCGCCAGCTCTCCGGCCTCCTTCATGGCGAACAGGGTCTCCAGGTGCGGCCGCCAGGCCCGCAGGTTGTGGACCTGCAGCAGGTTGAAGCGCGGGATGCCCCAGTCCCTCAGGCTTTCGCGGATCTGCCCGGGCCCGTCGTCGCCGTCGGATGTCCACACCTTGTCGGCGGCAATCAGCCCCGGCGGGTGGCCCAGTTCATCCAGCCCGTGCCCGACCACCGCCTGCGACGATCCGTACATGGGCGAGGAATCGATCACGCCGCCGCCGTGGGCGAAGAAGGCGCGCAGCACCTCGGTGCGCTCGGACCGCAGCTTGGGGTCCTGGCCGACGTTGAAGGTGATCCAGGTGCCCATGCCGATGACGGGGATCGCCTGCCCCGTCGACGGCACCGCCTTGGTCCGCGCCGGGTTCTGCTGCGCCCGCGCAAGGCCCGGCGGCAGCGCCAGCGCGGCTCCGCCGGCGGCCAGGCCGGCGAGCACGGCCCGGCGGGTGGGACGGACGGTGAGCGGCGATGCGGGCATGAAAAACCTCCCGAAGGGCGGCGACGGCTCTTTCGGGAGGTGTGATCCGCCGGCGCATTTGCCAAGGGCGGTGGATCAGTTGGCGGCGGCCGGATAGGTCCGTTCGGCGCGAGCCATCATCTCGCGGCCGTCCTCCACCAGATCCTCGCCCTTGTCGATCTTGCGTTCGCCGGAGCGGACGTCCTTGCGGCCCTCGCGGATGAGCTTCTCGCCGCGCTCGACCATCTGCTGTCCTTCGATCCAGCGTTCACCAACGGCGGCGGTTTCCTGCCCCTCGGTGCGCAGGCGCTCACCGAAGGACGCCTCGCCGGCGGTGCAGGCGGCCAGCGCGGCCGCGGCGAGAAGGGCGGCGGGAATGCGGGTCTTCATGGGACCTCCTGGACTGTTCGACGGGATATCCTGAAGGATATACGCCCCATCGCCCGCAACCGGTTTCCCGCGACCGACCGCAGAACGCGCCCCCGGCGCCGTCAGAACTCGCGATCCTCGATCACCGTGCCGTCGGGATGCAGCAGGTACCAGTACCCGCCGTGGGTCTCCAGGGCTTGGCCGTGGGTCTGGAACTCGTCGCTCTGGTCGCGGAAGTAGCGATAGAGCGGCCAGCCCGCGTAGGTGACCTGCGTGCCGCCGCCGGGCCGTTGGATGGTGCCGAGCAGACCCTCCTTCACGCCCGGCCCTGCCTGGGGCGGGCCATCGCTCAGGAACGGCGGCCATGCCTCGGCGCAGTCGTCCTCGCAGTGCGAGACGGCGGCCGACTCGCCCTGACCGCGCTGGTCGAGCGTGAACATATAGAGTGCCCGGCCGTCCTGCGTGGCGAGGTAGCCCTGTTCGTACTCCTCGCTGGTCGCGGTGGTGACGGTGGCGGAACGTTCCTGCGCCTGGGCGCCGGCCGGCAGGGCGATCGAAATGACCAGACCGGCCGCGAGCGGCAGGCCTCTGACACGACGAAGCATGGTGCGTCCTCCCGAGACTGTGACGTGTCGGGAACAACGCGGCACCCCGCCGGGGGGAGCGCTGGCCATTGCGGAAGGCTGAGGGAAGGTGGCGGAGAGGGTGGGATTCGAACCCACGGTCCCCGTGAAGGGACAACGGTTTTCGAGACCGCCCCGTTCGACCGCTCCGGCACCTCTCCGCACTGAAAAGGCCGCAGTTTTTTGCGTCGGTCGCTTGCGGGAGGCCGATACATAACGTAAGCTCCCTCCCCACGCAACAGGGGCGTCGAAAAATTTTCATTCGACGATCCCGTGCAGCCCGATCCACGCCCGGGGCTCTTACGGACACGCCGCCGCACACCGGCCGACCCGCCGGTAAAAGCGGCCTCCAGACGCCCGCCTGAAAAAGCCCGATACGGGCATTGACAGGCGCGGCGGCGTCTGTATATTTCCCGGCTCCATCCGCGGGGCCTCGCTCCGCCCACGTTTCAGTCAAGGTTGCACCACCATGTTCGCAGTCATCAAGACCGGCGGGAAGCAGTACAAGGTCGCTCAGGACGACGTCATCGCCATCGAGAAGCTCGGCTCCGAGGCGGGCGAGTCCGTCACGTTCGACACCGTGCTGATGGTCGGCGACAAGGTCGGCGCCCCGATCGTGGACGGCGCGTCCGTGACGGGCGAGGTCCTCAAGCAGTTCCGCGACGACAAGGTCATCGTCTTCAAGAAGAAGCGCCGCCAGAACTACCGTCGCAAGAACGGCCACCGCCAGCACAAGACCCTGGTCAAGATCACCGGCATCACCGGCTGATCCCAGGGAATCCAGTTCAGGTAAGGAGAGCACGGTATGGCTCATAAGAAGGCAGGCGGTAGCTCCCGCAACGGGCGCGATACCGCCGGTAAGCGTCTCGGCGTGAAGAAGTTCGGCGGCGAGAAGGTCATCGCCGGCAACATCATCATCCGTCAGCGCGGCACCAAGTGGCATCCGGGCGAGGGTGTCGGCCTGGGCCGTGACTACACCATCTTCGCCACCCGCGACGGCAACGTGTCGTTCCGCAAAGGCTGGAAGGGCCGCGTCTTCGTGTCCGTGGACGCGCCGCAGGCTTAAGGACCCGCTCCAGGGCCCTGACCTGGCGGACCATTAAGATAAAGAGGGGAACGGATCGCACCGTTCCCCTCTTTTCGTGTTTGTTGAAAGCTGATCCCGTCATGAAGTTCCTCGACCAGGCCAAGATCTATCTGCGCAGCGGCAACGGCGGCAACGGCTGCGTCTCGTTCCGCCGCGAGAAGTTCATCGAGTTCGGCGGACCCGACGGCGGCGACGGCGGACGCGGCGGCGATGTCGTCTTCGAGGCCGCCGGCAACCTGAACACGCTCATCGACTTCCGCTATCAGCAGCACTTCAAGGCCGAGCGCGGCATCGACGGCATGGGCCGCGACCGCCACGGCCGGGGCGGCAAGGACATCGTCATCAAGGTGCCGGTCGGCACCCAGATCATGTCCGACGACAAGGACGAGGTGCTGGCCGACATGATCCGCCCCGGCCAGCGCGTGACGCTGCTGCGCGGCGGCAACGGCGGGTTCGGCAACGCCTACTTCAAGTCCTCCACCAACCAGGCCCCGCGCCACGCGAATCCGGGCCAGGAAGGTCAGGAGATGTGGGTGTGGCTGCGCCTCAAGCTCATCGCCGACGCCGGTCTGGTCGGCCTGCCCAACGCCGGCAAGTCCACCTTCCTCTCGGCGGTGACCCGCGCCCGCCCCAAGGTGGCGGATTATCCGTTCACCACGCTGCACCCCAACCTGGGCGTCTGCTATACGGCGGGGCAGGAGTTCGTCATCGCCGACATCCCCGGCCTGATCGAGGGCGCGAGCGAGGGCGCGGGCCTGGGCACCCGGTTCCTGGGCCATGTGGAACGGTGCGGCGTGCTGCTGCACCTGATCGACGGCACGGACTACGACAACGTCGCCGAGCACTACCGCACCATCCGGCACGAGTTGGAGGAATACGGCGACGGCCTGGCCGACAAGCCCGAGATCATCGCCATCAGCAAGACCGACGCCCTGATTCCCGAGATCGTCGACGAGTTGAAGGACGCGCTCGCCGAGGCCAGCGGGCAGAGCCGCGACTCCATCTTCGCCATCAGTTCGGTGGCGCGCGACGGGCTGGACCCGGTTCTGAAGAAGATGCTCGGCTATGCGCTGGAGGCCCGCGCCGCCCGCCATGCCGAAATGGCGGCCGAGGCCGGCGAGGATCTGGACGCGGAGGACGAGGCGGAGGCGCCCGATCACGAAGGCGACTCCGCGCAGCAGGAGACCGGCGGATGGCATCCCTGATCGACGGCGATTCGTCGCTGCCCGCCACCGCCGGCGCCGGATCTCCGCTGGCCGACGCCAAGCGGGTGGTGGTCAAGATCGGCTCCGCCCTGCTGGTGGACGAAAAGCGCGGCGAGGTGCATCGCGCGTGGCTGGAAACGGTTGCCGCCGACATTGCCGCCATGAAGGCGCGCGGGCAGGAGGTGGTGGTTGTCACCTCGGGCTCCATCGCCGTCGGACGCCGCCACCTGGGCCTGCCGCGCGGCGGGCTTCGGCTTGAGGAAAAGCAGGCCGCCGCCGCCACGGGCCAGGGGCGCCTCGCCCACGCCTACCAGGAGACCTTCGCCGGCCACGGCATGACGGCCGCGCAAGTGCTGCTGACCATCGGCGACACGGAAGACCGCCGCCGCTACCTCAACGCCCGCAACACCATGGACACGCTGCTGCGCTACGGCGCGGTGCCGGTGGTCAACGAGAACGACACGGTCGCCACCACGGAAATCCGCTTCGGCGACAACGACCGGCTGGCCGCCCGCGTCGGCATGATGATCGGCGCCGACGCGCTGGTGCTGCTGTCGGACATCGACGGCCTGTATACCGCCGATCCCAAGACGGTGGAGACGGCGGAACTGATCCCCGAGGTCCGCGAACTCACCCCCGAGATCGAGGCAATGGCCGGCGAGGCCCGCCCCGGTGTGGGTACCGGCGGCATGGTCACCAAGCTGATGGCGGCGCGCATCTGCATGGGCTCGGGCACCCGCATGGCCATCGCGCTGGGCAAGCCGCAGCATCCCTTGAAGCGGCTGGAGGAAACGGGGCGCTGCACCTGGTTCCTGCCCAAGGACACGCCGCGCACCGCCCGCAAGACCTGGATCGCCGGTCGCCTGCGTCCTGCGGGAACCCTGCACGTCGACGACGGCGCGGCACGGGCCCTGCGCGACGGCCGCTCGCTGCTGCCGGCGGGCATCACGGCGATCGAGGGCACGTTCGAGCGCGGCGACGCGGTGCTCATCAAGGACTACGACGGTGCGGTGCTGGGCAAGGGGCTGGTGGCCTACAACTCACACGACGCCAGCCTGATCGCCGGCCATAAAACGGCGGACATCTTCGAGCTGCTCGGCTACCGTGGCCGCGACGAAATGATCCACCGCGATGACCTGGTATTGGATGTTTGAGAGGGAATAGCAGCGCCATGGCTTCCACCGACGTGCTTTCCGACCGCGACGCCTCGGGCGTCGACGTCCGCGACCTGATGGCCGACATCGGCCGCCGTGCCAAGGCCGCGGCCCTGGTTCTCGCGCGCACGCCGTCGGGACCGAAGGACGCCGCGCTGAAGGCCGCCGCTTCCGCCCTGCGCTCTGGCGTCGCCGAGATCCAGGCCGCCAACGCGCTCGACATGGATGCCGGCCGCGAGAAGGGGCTGACGGCGGCCATGCTCGACCGGCTGGAACTGAGCGACGCCCGCATCGAGGGCATGGCCCAGGGGCTGGAGGCCATCGCGTCCCTGCCCGATCCCGTGGGTGCGGTGATGGCGGAATGGGACCGGCCCAACGGGCTCAAGCTTCAGCGCGTCCGTGTGCCGCTGGGGGTGATCGGCGTCATCTATGAAAGCCGGCCCAACGTCACCGCCGATGCCGGGGCGCTCTGCCTGAAGTCGGGCAACGCGGTGGTGCTGCGCGGCGGATCGGAGAGCTTCCATTCCTCCCGCGCGATCCTCGCCTGCCTGCGCCAGGGGCTGGAAGCCGCCGGCCTGCCCGCCGACGCCATCCAGATGGCGCCGACCACCGACCGGGCCTTCGTCGGCGCGATGATCACGGCGACGGACTTCATCGACGTCATCGTCCCGCGCGGCGGCAAGAGCCTGATTGCGCGGCTGTCGGCGGAAAGCCGCATCCCCATGTTCAAGCACCTGGACGGCATCTGCCATACCTACGTGCACGCGGCTGCCAAGCCCGATCTGGCGCGCGAGGTGGTGGTCAACGCCAAGATGCGCCGCACGGGCATCTGCGGTGCGACGGAAACGCTGCTGGTGGACCGGGCGCTCTCGGAAAGCCTGCTGCCGCAGCTGGTGCGCGACCTCATCGACGCGGGCTGCGAGGTGCGCGGCGACGAGACGGTGCGCAAGGCGGATGATCGTGTCATCGCCGCCGGGGAACTGGACTGGCAGACGGAATACCTGGACGCCATCATCAGCGTGAAGGTGGTCGACGGCCTGGACGACGCCATCCGCCACATCAACACCTACTCCAGCCAGCACACCGAATCGATCCTCACCGAGGATGCGGATGCGGCGGAGCGGTTCATGAACGAGGTCGACAGCGCCATCGTCATGCACAACGCCTCCACCCAGTTCGCCGACGGCGGCGAGTTCGGCATGGGGGCGGAGATCGGCATCTCCACCGGCAAGCTGCACGCGCGCGGCCCGGTGGGCGTGGAGCAGCTGACGACCTTCAAGTACAAGGTGCGCGGCGAGGGCCAGTGCCGGCCGAAGTGATCCCTCCTGCCCTGCACGGTGCCGCCGATCCGAACGATCCGCTGCCGACCTACGGGGATCGGCGGCGGGTGCGGGTCGGCCTGCTGGGCGGGTCCTTCAACCCGGCGCACGACGGCCACCGCTACATCTCGCTGGAGGCACTGAAGCGCCTGGACCTGGACGAGGTGTGGTGGCTGGTCAGCCCGCAGAATCCCTTGAAGTCTGCCCGCGGCATGGCCCCGCAAGGACAGCGCGCGGACGGCGCGCGCCTGGTGACGGCGCATCCGCGCATTCGGGTGACCACCATCGAGTCGCGGCTCGGCACCCGCTACACCGCCGATACGCTCCGGGTCCTGACCCGACGGTATCCGCATGCCCGGTTCGTCTGGATCATGGGGGCGGACAACCTGGTGCAGATCGACCGCTGGCGGCGGTGGTCATCGATCTTTCGCACGCTGCCCGTTGCCGTCTTCGACCGTTCGCCCTATTCTTATCGGGCGTTGGCGAGCAAGGCGGCGCGGCGATTCGCCAAGGATCGGCTGCCGTTACGAAAGGCGCCGGTTCTTGCGGGAACCCAGGCCCCCGCGTGGGTCTTTCTTCCCATTCGTCGACACCCCCAATCCGCCACCGCGATCCGCGCCGGCCGGCATGGTGCCGGCGGCTCCACGGGAGGGTCCCGTGGCGCCACTGGTCACGGCGCGCACCGTTTTGCCAATGGAGCGAAACCATAAAACCTGACCCGCATACGCCCATCGACCCGGCGGAAGTGGTCGACCTGGTCGAGACGTCCCTCGACGATGACAAGGCCGAGGACATCACTGTCATCGCCCTTGCCGGCAAATCCTCCATCGCCGAATACATGGTCATCGCGTCCGGCCGCAGCTCGCGGCAGGTCGGGGCCATGGCTGACCACCTGGCGGAGAAGCTGAAGGCCCTGGGCCTTGGCGTCACCGTCGAGGGCAAGGCCGCCGGCGACTGGGTCCTGCTGGATGCCGGGGACGTCGTGGTTCATCTGTTCCGGCCCGAGGTTCGCGCCTTCTACAATCTGGAAAAGATGTGGGGCGTTGCGCCGCCGGCGCGCGCCATGGCGCCGTCCGCGGGCTCCTTCGCGCCGACGCCGGCGTGAGGTCCTGACCGCCGCCGCCTCCGCGACCGGGTCCTTCTGACGGGACCCAGGACGGAAAGGAGCGGCGGAGTGACCGGAACCGGATGACACCGACCCGATGAAACTGATGCTCGCCGCCGTCGGGCGCGCGAAAAAAGGCCCCGAGCGCGCCCTGTTCGAGCAGTACGCGAGCCGCCTGAAACTCCCCCTCGACCTGCGCGAGGTGGAGGAAAAGCGGCCCGTGTCCGGCCCCGAACGCAAGGCGCGCGAAGCCGACCTGCTGCTGGCCTGCGTGCCGGCGGGCGCGGTGGTGGTGGCCCTGGACGAGCGTGGCAAGACCTACGGGTCGGAAGCCTTCGCCAAGGTCTACGGCGGCTGGCTGGAGCGCGGCGCGCCGTGCGTGGCCTTCCTGATCGGCGGCGCCGACGGCCATGGCGACGCGGTGCGGGCGCGGGCGGACGCGCTGCTCAGCCTTTCCCCCATGACCTGGCCCCACATGCTGGTCCGCGCCATGCTGGCCGAGCAGTTGTTCCGGGCGCAAAGCATCCTGGAGGGGCACCCGTATCACCGGGCGTGAGGGCGCAGCGGCTGGCGGCGGACAAAAATGTACCCCGGGCGCATGCTGGGCAGAGGCGTCACCGGGGTGTCCGCGGGAAGACTATCACACGAGCGATGCCAGGCAAGGTCGCCGCTTGCGGCGGGTGGCAAAAATGTTCATTATGTTCAAAATGGCTTTCGCCTGGAGAGTATCATGCTGACGACCTCTGCGACCCACTTCAAGCAGCGCTTCAGCGAATATCAGCGGGAAGTCCGCCGCCAGCCGATTCAGGTGGTGAACCATGGCGAGACGACGGGTTACTTCGTCTCGCCCGAGGATTATGCCGAATTCCAGAAGCTCCGCGCAAGAACGACCCGGCGCCACCTCACGCCTGCCGACCTGACCGAGGAGCAGCGCCAGGCGCTACGCGCCGCGCGGGTACCCGAGGAGTTCTCCGACCTCGACCGGCTGATGGAGGACTGAGGGACCGATGCCCCTGCCCCGCCCCCATCCTGGCTTGGTGATCTGCTACGAATTTCTCTGGAGCCATGAACACGAGGACGGGGCGACGCAAGGCGAGAAACGGCGCCCCTGCGTCATTGTGCTCGCCATCGCGGAGCGGGCGGGGGGAACCCAGGTGACTGTGGCGCCCGTGACGCACCGTCAGCCGGACGCCGCCGCGCATGGCGTCGAAATCCCTCGCCGGGTGAAGGACCATCTCGGCCTGGATCAACAGCGATCGTGGATCATCGCGACCGACCTGAACGAGTTCCTATGGCCGGGCGACCACATGTTCCCTATTCCGGGCGGGCGACTGGATCAGTTCGACTACGGCACCATTCCGCAGAAACTTCTGTCTCAGGTGGTGGAGCGCATTGACGCCCTGGCTGGCGCCGCTCTTCACCGCATTCCGCGCGACGAGGAATAACCCGTGACCCTTTCCCCGGTGGAACTCCCGGCCGGTTCGCTCTATTTATGGGGCAGCCGTTAACACCCGTTGTTCCAGCCGATGAGGGACCGATGACCGCTGCCACCGACCGCCGCCCGCCCAAGCCCGTCGTCCTGTGCATCCTGGACGGCTGGGGCCACCGCGAGGAGCGTGAGGACAACGCCATCGCCCTCGCCAAGACGCCGCACTGGGACCGCCTCATGGCGTCGTGCCCCAAGGCGCTGGTCGAAACCGCGGGCAATGCCGTCGGCCTGCCGGAAGGCCAGATGGGCAACTCCGAGGTCGGGCACATGAACATCGGCGCCGGGCGTGTCGTCATGCAGGACCTGCCCCGCATCGACAGCGCCATCAAGGACGGCTCGTTCTTCTCCAACCCCGAACTCGCCACCTTCATCGACACGCTGAAGAAGACCGGCGGCACCGCCCACCTCATGGGCCTCCTCAGCCCCGGCGGCGTGCACAGCCACCAGGACCACATGGTCGCGCTCGCCAAGGCCTGTTCCGAGGCCGGCGTGCCGGTACGGGTCCACGCCTTCATGGACGGCCGCGACACCCCGCCGCAATCGGGCAAGGACTTCCTGGCGAAGTTCCTCAAGGACATCGAGGGCCTGAACAACGTGGCCGTCGCCACCGTCGCCGGGCGCTACTTCGCCATGGACCGCGACAACCGCTGGGACCGTGTGCAGAAGGCCTATGACGCCATCGTCGACGGCACCGGCGCCTCGCACCCCGACGCGCTGGACCTGGTGGGCTCCTCCTACGCCGACGGCAAGACCGACGAGTTCATCGTGCCGGCCATCGTCGGCGACTATGCCGGGGCGAAGGACGGCGACGGCGTGCTGTTCGCCAACTTCCGTGCCGACCGCGCCCGCGAGATCACCCAGGCGCTCTTGGACAAAGACTTCGACGGCTGGGCGCGCAGCCGCGTTGTCGACTTCGCCGCCGCCGCCGGCATGACGGAATACTCCAAGGCCCACACCAAGTGGCTGACGGCCCTGTTCCCGCCCGAGACCCTGACGGGCATCCTGGGCCAGGTGATCGCCGACGCCGGCCTCAAGCAGCTGCGCATTGCCGAGACGGAAAAATACGCCCATGTCACCTTCTTCCTGAACGGCGGCGAGGAAACGGTCTACCCCGGCGAGGAACGCATCCTGGTCCCCAGCCCCAAGGTCGCCACGTACGACCTGCAGCCGGAAATGAGCGCGCCCGAGGTCACCGACAAGCTGGTCGAGGCCATCGAGGGCGGCACCTTCGACCTGATCGTGGTGAACTTCGCCAACGGCGACATGGTCGGCCACACCGGCATGCTGGACGCCGCCATCAAGGCCGCGGAAACCGTCGACATCTCCCTCGGCCGCCTGGAAGAGGCGCTGAAGAAGGCCGGCGGCACCATGATCGTCACCGCCGACCACGGCAACGCCGAGATGATGCGTGACCCCGAGACCGGCGCGCCTCACACCGCCCACACCGTCGGCAAGGTGGACGCCGTTCTGGTCAACGCGCCTGAGGGTGTGGACAGCCTGTCCGACGGCCGCCTGGCCGACCTGGCGCCGACCGTCCTGGCGCTCATGGGCCGGCCGCAGCCCGCCGAGATGACCGGCCACTCCCTCATCGGCCGCCCCGGCAAGGCCGCCGCCGCCGAGTAACCCGCCGCGCCCGGCCGCCCGGCGCGGCCGGCCGCCGTTCCTGTTCCTGTGGGAGGGCCCGTGCCCCTGCTCCCGCGCCTCACCCGCCCGGCGCTCGGCGCCACTCTCGCCGTCCTGATGCTGTTCGGGGGCGGCGGCGGGTGGCATGTGCCGGCGGCGCGGGCGGCGCAGGACGGGCCGCTCCTGCCGCCGCCGCCGGACACCGACGAGACCCGCACCCAGGAAGAACTGGAACAGATCCGCCGCAAGCTCGAGGAAAGCCGGGCACAGGAACAAACCCTCTCCCGCAGGGCGCAGAGCCTGAATGCCGAGGTGCGGTCGCTGCGCGACCGCCTGGTCGCCGCCGCCGCCAAGGTGCAGGACTACGAGGAAAGCCTGTCCTACCTGGAAACCCGGCTGCGCGACCTCCAGCGCGAGGAGACGGGCCTGCGTGAAGGCCTGGCGGAGCGGCGCGAGCAGATGGCCAAGGTGCTGACCGCCCTGCAACGGCTGTCGTGGCGCCCCAAGGAAACGCTGCTCATGCAGCCGGCACCGCCGGAGGACACCGTGCGCTCGGCCCTGCTGCTGCGGTCGGCCGTGCCGGCCCTGGCCGGCGAGGCCGAAGCCCTGCGCGCCGACCTGGTGGCGCTTGAGGAGGTGGAGACGGCCATCGCCGCCCAGCGCGACGAGATCGCCAGCCTGGGTTCGGAGTTCGAGGCCGAGCACGTCCGCCTTCAGGCCCTGGTGGCGGAAAAGGCCCGGCTCATGGAGAACACCTCGCAACGCTCCGAAAAGGCCGCCCGCCAGGCCCGCGACCTGGCGGAAGAGGCCGAGAGCATGAAGGAGTTCCTGGCGACGCTGGCCGAGGAACGCCGCAAGCGCGAGGCGGAACTGGCGCGCCAGCGGGACCTGGCCCTGGCCCGCCAACTGGCCGCCCTGGCCGGCCCCAAGCCGGCGACGCCCGACGAACGCCGCGTCGCCATGCCCGCCGCCAAGCCGCAGCCGCCGCAGACGACGCGCACCGCCGCGGCCAGCGGCGGCGTGGTGCCGCCTCCGCCGCGCCCGGCCGCGCCCGAGCAGACCGCATCACGCCCGGCGGCCGCCGAGATCAAGCCGGTGGCCCTGCGGCCGCTGGAAAGCATGCGCGGCGCCATGCCCCTGCCGGCGCGCGGGCGCATCATCACCAGCTTCGGCGACGAACTGACGCCGGGCAATTCCTCGCGCGGGATGGTGGTGGAAACCCGCGCCGGCGCCACCGTGGTGGCTCCTGCCGACGGCGTGGTGGCGTTTTCCGGCCCCTTCCGCGGCTACGGGCATCTCTTGATCCTTGAACACGCCGACGGCTATCATACATTGCTCTCAGGGATGGCGCGCATCGACGCGCAGGTGGGGCAGCGCCTGCTGGCGGGAGAGCCCGTCGGTTTGATGGACCGGGCTGAAACCCCGTCTCTTTATGTAGAACTCCGCCGCGACGGCCAGCCGATCAACCCCATGCCCTGGCTCACGGCGAACAAAGGCAAAATCAGCGGATGAAGCGTAAACTAGCGATTGCGGCGACCGCCCTGGCCTTCCTCTCGGTCGGCGTGCCCACGCCGCAGGCCGCGGAAACGCCGGACAACACCGAGGAAACCTATCGCCTGCTGGACCTGTTCGGCGACGTGTTCGAGCGCGTGCGCCGCGACTATGTGGAAGAGGTCGGCGACCAGGAACTGATCGAGGCGGCCATCAACGGCATGCTGACGGACCTGGACCCCCACTCCAGCTACCTGAACGCCGACAACTTCAAGGACATGCAGGTCCAGACGCGCGGCGAGTTCGGCGGCCTGGGCATCGAGGTCACCATGGAGAACGGCCTGATCAAGGTCGTTTCGCCCATCGACGACACGCCGGCCTTCCGCGCCGGCCTGCAGCCCGGCGACCTGATCACCCACATCGGCGAGGAAGAGGTCATCGGCCTGTCGCTGCAGGACGCCGTCGACAAGATGCGCGGCCCCGTCGACACCGACCTGACCCTGACAATTCGCCGCGACGACCAGGAGCCGTTCGAGGTCACCCTGACGCGCGCCATCATCGAGATCCGCTCGGTCCGGTCGCGCCGCGAGGGCGACATCGGCTACCTGCGCGTGACCTCGTTCAGCAACAAGACCTACGACACGCTGGAAGAGGCCATCGACGAGCTGAAGGAGGAAATCGGCCCCGAAAACGTCAAGGGCTGGGTCCTCGACCTGCGCAACAACCCGGGCGGCCTGCTCGACCAGGCGGTGGCGGTCTCCGACGCCTTCCTGGAAAGCGGCGAGATCGTCTCCACCCGCGCCCGCGATGCCGACGAAACGCAGCGGTTCAACGCCCGCGAGGGCGACCTGACCGATGGCAAGCCCATCGTGGTGCTCATCAACGACGGGTCCGCCTCGGCGTCCGAGATCGTCGCCGGCGCGCTGCAGGACCACCGCCGCGCCATCGTGCTGGGCACCAAGAGCTTCGGCAAGGGCTCGGTGCAGACCATCGTCCCGCTGCCGGGCCACGGCGCCATGCGGCTGACCACGGCGCGCTACTACACGCCGTCGGGCCGCTCCATCCAGGCGCTGGGGATCGAGCCGGACATTCGCGTCAAGCAGGCGGTGATCGAGGAAATCGACCGCGCCTTCCCGCGCCGCAGCGAAGCCAGCCTGCGCGGCGCGCTGGACCTGCCGCAGGACGCGGAGGACGAACCCGCGCCCGAACATGGCGCCCAGGGCGAGACCGATGCCGAGGACCAGGCCGCCGACGCTGATGGCGAGGGCGAGGACCGTCCCGAGGACTACCAGCTCACCCGGGCGCTGGACCTGCTGCGCGGTCTGGCGCTGTACGACGGGCGCCAGGGCTGACTTCGCCCTGCTAACAGGCTAAGATGCGAGACCGGCGCGGGGCTTGACGGCCGCCGCGCCGGTCGAGCGAAAGGACCCTGCCCATGGCTCTCAACCTCAAGAGCCTCTTCAGCCGCAAGAAAAAGACTGACGCCGAGGACGGTGAGGAACCGTTCTTCACCGGCGCCACGCTTGGGCCGGGGCTGGATGACGGTCTGGCCCACGACGATGCCGGTGCGCCCGACGGCGACGCCGGCGACGGTGCGGCCGACCAGCCGCGCGATTTTGCCGACATTCTGGAAGACGAAGACTGGGGCGACGGCCTGGAGGATGACGACGACGTCCTCGGGCACGGCGCCCGCAAGCGCAAGCGCCTGGCCATGCTGGCCGGTGTCGGCGTGGTCGCGGCACTGGTCGCCGGCGGCGCGGCGTGGTGGATGCTCACGGGCGACGAGGCCGCCGAGGGTCCGCGCATGGCCGAGGCCGGAACGCCGGCCCCGGAGCCGACCGCGCCCATCGGCTCGGGCAGCAAGGTCAGCCTTCCCATGCCCGCCGCTCCGGGCCTGGATGACGTGCGCGAGAGCGGCGCCCAGGACGGCGCCCAGAGCGCCGACGCCGGCGCGACGACCGACACGGGCGCGGTGCTTGACCCGACCGCCGCCACCGACAAATCCATCGCCCGCCGTCCCTGGCTCGCCGAGGATGGCGGGTCCGCCCCCGCGCGCGAGGCCGACGAGGGCGCGCCTCAGGGGCAGACCGCAGAGGCCCCGGCAGAGGGCGGCGATGCCGATGCGGCCGACGCCACCGCCGAAACCGCCGCCGCCGGCGATCAGCCCGCGGAGAACCAGGGCGAGGCTGCTTCCGCCGCAGAAGACACCGCTCCCGCCGCCGAGGCTCCCGGCGAGACGCAGACGGCGGCCGCCCCCGCCACGGCGCAGCCGCCGGCGCCGGCCGAGATCGACGAACCGCGCATCCCCGACACGCGCGACGCCCGTCCCACGCCGTCCTACGACGAACTGCCCGCCGTGCCCGAGGACGAGATGGAGCCCCTGCGCGACGCTCCCGTCGCCGCGCTGACGCGCGAAACGCCGGCCGGCCCCATGCCCATTCCCGCACCGGACGGCCGCAAGGCGTGGAGCACCTACGCCAAGCCGTTCGAAGCGCCGCCGGGCACGCCGCGCGTCGCCATCGTGGTCACCGATTTGGGCATGCGCCCGGCCGCCACCACGGCCGCCATCGACAAGCTTCCGCCGGGCGTGACCCTCGCCTTCAGCCCCTACGGCTTCGAGCTGCCGGAAAGCATGTCGCAGGCGCGCGAGGCCGGGCACGAGGTGATGCTGACCCTGCCCATGGAGGGCCGCGGCTTTCCGGCCAACGATCCGGGACCGCTGGGGCTCAACACCCTGCTGCCCGTCAACGACAACCTGATCCGCCTGAACACGCTGCTGACCAAGGGCATCGGCTACACCGGCCTGATCGGCCGCGACGGCGCCGCGCTGACCGCCAACACGGAGATCATGGCGCCGGTGCTGGAAGCCATTGGCCGCGCCGGGCTTCTGTACGTGCAGCCGGCTTCGGGCGTGCAGCTGGCCAGCGCCTCCGGCCCGGCCGGCGTCGCCCCGCCGACGGCGCGGGTGGACCTCAAGCTGGACGAGCGCCTGTTCCGCGGCGCCATCGACGCCCGCCTCAAGGCCCTGGAAACGATTGCCCGCGAGCGCGGCAGCGCCGTCGCGGTGATCGAGCCGACGCCGCTGGGCTACACCGCCGTGCGCGAGTGGTTGCAGACCCTGCCGCAAAAGGGGCTGGCGCTGGCGCCGGTCTCTGCCGTCGTCCGGCCCTGAGCCGCCCGCCTCCGCCCTCCTCCACCTCCTCTGCTCCGCAAACCGGAAAGGCCGCCATGACTGCTACCGCCGCCGACAAGGACACCCTGCCCTACCGCAAATGCGCCGGCGTCATGCTGATGAACGACCGGGGCGAGGTGTTCGTCGGCCGCCGCAAGGACACGCCGGACGCCTGGCAGATGCCCCAGGGGGGCATCGACAAGGGCGAGGACGCGCGGACGGCGGCGCTGCGCGAAATGCACGAGGAGATCGGCACCGACAAGGGCGAGATCGTGGCGGAAACCGACGGCTGGCTGCGCTACGACCTGCCCGACCACCTGATCGGCAAGGTCTGGAAGGGCAAGTACCGGGGGCAGGAGCAGAAGTGGTTCCTGGTGCGCTTCACGGGCACCGACGCCGACATCGACATCGCCACCGATCATCCTGAATTCGACGCCTGGAAATGGGCGCCGGTCGATGACCTGCCCGCGATGATCGTCGCGTTCAAGCGCCCCATCTACGAACAACTGGTGGCGGAACTGGGCCCGCTGGTGCGCCGGGACTGAGGCCTTTGCGCAACAGGTCGCGGCATTTTCGGGAATATCATACTTTTGGCATAGGCCCGGCCGATTGACGGAACGCCCGCGCGCCGTATCATCCTTTCGTGTGATGGCCGTCACGACGGGGATCGGGCGTGCGGCCGTCGCGTGATCGACGGGCGCCGCGGTCGTGCGGCGCCAGCGGCCGGACCCCGTGCGGGGACGGAGGAACGGTCCGGCCCGACCGGTGAAGACGGCAGGACGCGCGCAGCGCGCGCCCGCGCCGCGGCACCGGCCTGCCAGAGAGACCGCATGACCAGTACCCGACACGCTTCCCTTTCGCGCCACCACCGCGTCGGCCTGTTCGTCCTGGCCGGCACCGTCGCCGCCCTCTACGGCGCTGTCGCCGTGGCCGTGCTGGCGCCGGAGACGCCCGGACGCCCCGCCGGCGGCGTGCTGTCGACCGGGCTTTCGAGCCCCGTTCCGGCACTCCGCTACGACGTGGTCAGCACCAGGCCCGGCGGCAGCGCCTCCCATGGCAGCGAAACCCGGATCATCCGCCCCGCCGTCATGAGCCGCCTGCTGTTCGGCGCCCCCTCGACCCGCGACGCCATTGCCGGTCTGCCCGAGGCACCGCACGTGGAGGCGCCCTCGGTGGCGGAAGCCCGGGCGCTTTACGACGATCTGGGCTATCGCCTGGCCCACGTGGCCGACGGGCGCATGGGCGTGCCGCGCGTCTATCTGGCCGCCGTGCCCGAGGACCTGGCGAGCCTGCGCGATGTGGACGCGCGCAAGAGCGTCTTTCTGCGGACCGTTCTGCCGCTGGTGCTGCGGGTGAACGAGGAGATCGCGGCCGACCGCGCCCGCGTGGAGCGCATCGAGGCCCACCGCCGCGCCGGCGGCGGCATCGGCCCCGAGGACGAGGCCTGGCTCGCCGACCGCGCTGCCTGGTACAAGCTGGAGACGGTGGACATCCCCGCCCTGCTCGCGCGCATGGACGTCCTGCCGCCGTCTCTGGCACTGGCCCAGGCGGCGGAGGAAAGCGGCTGGGGCACCTCGCGCTTCGCCCGCGAGGGTAACGCGCTGTTCGGCCAGTGGACCACCGATCCCGGCGTGAAGGGCCTCGTGCCGCTCGCCCGCGCCGACGACGCCACCCACCGCGTCCGCGCCTTCGACCGTCTGCTGGACGCGGTGCGCGCCTATGCCCGGAACCTGAACACCCATCCCGCCTATGCCGAACTGCGCGCCGCCCGCCGCGCCGCCCGCGCCGCCGGCGAGCCCGTCGACGGCGAGGCGCTGGCGGCGACGCTGCACAGCTATTCCGAACGGGGGCAGGACTATGTGGACACGCTGCTTCTGATCATGCGCGCGAACAAGCTGGCGACGCTGGACCGCGTGCGGCTGGGCACGCAGGTCGCCCGCGGCTCCTGAGGCCGCGGCCGCGGCCGAGGCACTTTCCCGGAACGCCGTTAACCGCCTTTGTCGGCTGAAAAATTGCCGGGAAATTTTCGTGCGATGAGGTGTTGCATAAGGGACGGGGTCTTTATATAGTGCCGGCCTTCCAGGCGGGGAGAACGCAGTGTTCTTTCCAGCCCCTCAAGTGCGGAGGGATGGCCGAGCGGTCGAAGGCGCACGCCTGGAAAGTGTGTATACCCTAACCGGGTATCGAGGGTTCGAATCCCTCTCCCTCCGCCACTCTCCCCCTTCCCATAGTCCCGCGACGCCTCCGACAGACGGGGGGTGGCCGGCCGAGGGACCCGAAAGCGGTGCCGTGCGTTGACAGAACGCCGTCCGGCCGTCGAAGCTTGCCGCGCTGCAGTCCCTTTCCCTGCACTGTGATCCGCCCGTTGCACACGCCCCGCTCCATTCTGCTCGCGCTGTCGACCACGGTGACCCTGGCAACGCTGTTCGCCTGGGCCGTGTTCGCCATCGCCGACTACGACAGCACCCTGGCCTCCAGCCTGCGCGAGAACGCCATCATCGCCGACCTGCTGCAGGAACACGCCCACCGCACCATCGAGGCCAGCGACCTGGTGCTGCGGCAACTGGAGGCCGCGGTGGAAGGCGGCGGCGGTCTTGCGTTGGGCGACTCGCCCGAGGCGGTGCACGAGCGTCTGGTCGCCATGGCCGACCTGCTGCCGCAGGTGGGCTCGCTGTGGATCATTGGACCGGACGGTGCGGTCATCAATTCCTCTGTCGCGCCGGGCCCCATGGGCGGCCGCTACGACGACCGGCGCTACTTCCAGGTGCAGCGCGAGGCGCCGGGCGCCGGCACCTTCATCGGTGAGCTTCTGGAAGGCCGGCAGACGGGGCTCGACTTCTTCGCCATCTCGCGCCGCATCGACGACCTGGGCGGCGGCTTCGGCGGCATCGTCGTGGCCGCCATCCATACAAGCTACTTCCAGCAGTTCTATGCCGGGGTCGCCATGCCGCCGGGTTCCACCCTCGCCATCCTGCGCGATGACGGGGCGCTTCTGGTCCGCGAGCCGCTCGCGGCGGGCAGTTACGGTGCCCGCTTCCCGGCTGTGATGCGCGGGCTGACGCCGCAAAGCCCGCGCGTCGTCTCGCGTGTCGCCTCGCCGGTGGACGGTCGGGACCGCCTTGTTGCGCGGCGGCTGGTGAAGGACTACCCGCTGGTTGCGCTGGTTTCGCGAAAGGTGGAGGCGGTCCTGGCGCCCTTCTGGCAGCGCCAGGTGCGGACCGGCGCCGTGGTGGCGGTGCTGATCCTGACCGTCGCTGCGCTGACGGCGCTCGGGCTGCGGGCCCTGGAGGGCGAGCGCCGGCTGAAGGAGGCCCTTGCCGCCGCCAACATCAGCCTGGAAGACCGCGTGCGCCAGCGCACCGCCGAACTCGAGCAGGCCCTGGCCGACAAGAACCTGCTGCTCAGCGAGGTCTACCACCGGGTCAAGAACAACCTGCAGATGATCGAATCCTTGCTGGCACTGCAGTCCCGCACCCTGACCGACGACCGCGCGCGCGACGCCTTCCGCACCGCGCGGCGCCGGATCAACGCGCTGGGTCTGGTGCACCAGCAATTGCTGGGTGCCGGCGACCTGGCGACCGTGCGGCTCGACGCCTTTCTGAACGAGTTGTGCGCCAACCTGGCGGCGGGTGCCGGAGCGGAGCGGCGGGGCCTGAAGGTCGTGGTCGACGTGGCGCCGCTGCCGGCCGACCTGGACCGCGCCATCCCCCTCGGACTGCTGGTGAACGAGTTGTTGTCCAATGCGTTGCTTCATGGCTACCGCGATGGATCACCGGGTACCATCACCGTCCGTGGCGAGCACCTGACGGATACGGAGGCCGTTCGCCTGGTGGTGCGCGACGACGGCGACGGCACCTCCTCGCCGGACGCCGCGGCGGCAGAGGAGGATGTTCCGCGCAGCGGCATGCGGATCGTTCGGGCGCTGGCGGCCCAACTGGGCGGGGAGCTGACGGTCCGAAGCGAACCGCAAGGAACGGAGGTGACCGTGATCATACCATGGCCGGAGGCGGAGCATGGCTGACCGCCCGTACCGCGTCTTCATCGTGGACGATGACTTCCTGATCGTGGAATACCTGCGCGACGCGGTGGAAGACCTGGGCCTGACGGTGGCCGGCACGGCGGCCACGGCCGACGATGCCACCCGCCTGACCCTGGAGACCCGGCCCGATATCGTTTTGATGGACGTTCGCCTGCGCGGAAACGGAGACGGCGTGGACGCCGCACGCAGCATCCACGCGGAGTTGGACGTCCCGATCATCTTCATCACCGGCAGCAATGAGCCTCAGACCCTGGAGCGCATCAACCAGGACTGTCCGAGGGCGGTCCTGATCAAGCCCATCACGCCCGACCAGCTCCACACCGTATTGCGTGATACGCTGGATTAGGGTCATGACATCGCTTCGGCGAACGGAAAAAGGGGAGGCACCCGTCAGGGCGCCTCCCCTTTTTCTCTTTACGACCGCCGGCCTCAGGCGCGCAGGGCGCCGCCCGTGGCTTTTTCGACCGCCTTGACAACCGCGCCCTGGACCTTCTCCAGGTCCTCGTCGGTCAGCGTGCGCTCAGTCGGTTGCAGCGTCACCGACAGGGCGATGGACTTCCTGCCCTCGCCCACGGTCTCGCCCTCGTAGACGTCGAAGACGCGGACGTCGGTGATGAGCTTGCGGTCCGCACCCTTCGCCGCGCGCACCAGCTTTTCCGCCGGCACGTCCGCGTCCACCACGAAGGCGAAGTCGCGCTCCAGCGGCTGATAGGGCGACGGGCGCAGCAGCGGGCGGGTGCGCCCGGACTGCTTGGCCTTGGCCTTGGGCTGCGGGATCGCCTCAAGGAACACCTCGAAGCCCACCATCTGGCCCTTCACGTCCAGGCCTTTGAGCACGCGCGGGTGCAACTCGCCGAAGTTGGCCAGCACGTTGGGGCCCAGGCGCAGCACGCCCGAGCGGCCGGGATGGTACCAGCCCGGCGCGTCGGTGGTGACCTGAAGGTTGTCCACCGGGCAGCCCGCCGCCGCCAGGGCGGCGATGGCGTCGGCCTTGGCGTCGAAGGCGTCCCAGGCGCGCGGCGGCGCCTGCCAGTGGCGCGGGCCGGTCTTGCCGGCGCGGACACCGGCGGCCACCGTGCGCTGGCCCTCGGCGGTCTCGTCCTGGTAGTCGCCGCCGACCTCGAACAGGCAGACGTCGGGGAAGCCGCGCGCCGCGTTCTTGCCCGCCGCCTGGATCAGGTTCGGCAGGATGGACGGGCGCATGGCGTCCAGGTCGCTGGAGATGGGGTTGGACAGCACCAGCGCCTCGTTGGCGAAGCCGAACAGGGCCGCGTGCTCCTTGGCCATGAATGACCAGGTGACCGTCTCCATCATGCCCCTTGTGGCCAGCGTGCGGCGGGCGGCGTCGCGCTGGATCTGGCGCGGCGTCAGCACCACCGGCGGCATGGGCGCGCGCGGCAGCGGCACGGCGGGGATGTTGTCGTAGCCGTGGATGCGCACGACCTCCTCCACCACGTCGTGCTCTTCGGCCACGTCAAGGCGCCACGACGGCGGCACGACCGCCAGAACGCCGTCTTCCGTGCGCTCCACCTGGAAGGACAGGGCCTCCAGAATCTCCACGATGCGGTCGACCGGCAGGTCCACGCCGCCCAGCTCCGTCACGCGGGACGGGCGAAGCGTGATGGCGCCGGTGCCCGACGGTGGCGCCCCGGCGGACACCAGTTCGGACGGCTCGCCGCCGCAGAACTCCAGAATCAGCTTCGTCGCCAGTTCCGCGCCCCAGACGGCGGAGGCCGGGTCCACGCCGCGCTCGAAGCGGTAGCGGGCGTCGCTGTCGATGGCGAGGCGTCGGCCCGTGGTGGCGATGATGGTGGGGTCGAACAGGGCGGATTCGATGAAGACGTCCGTCGTCTCCTCGGTCGCGCCGGTGTCCTCGCCGCCCATGATGCCGCCCAGGCCGAGCGCCCTGGCGTCATCGGCGATGACGACCATCTGCTCGTCCAGCTCGTAGGTCTTCTCGTTCAGGGCCTCCAGCGTCTCGCCGGCCTTGCCCCAGCGCGCCTGGACGTTGCCCTGAAGCCTCGCGGCATCGAAGACGTGCAGCGGGCGGCCGCGATCCACCGTGACGTAGTTGGTGATGTCCACCAGCGCCGAGATCGGGCGCAGGCCGACGGCCTCCAGCCGCTTCTTCAGCCACTCGGGGCTTTCGCCGTTCTTCACGCCGCGCACATAGCGGCCGACGAACATGTGGCAGCCCTCCGGCCGGTCGCCGAAGTTGAGCGACACGGTGACGGGGCTCGGGTAGGTGCCGTTGACGGCCTCCTGCCCCAGGGGCTTGAGCGTCCCCAGGCCGGCGGCGGCCAGGTCGCGGGCGACGCCGCGCACGCCCAGGCAGTCCATGCGGTTGGGCGTGATGGCGATCTCGATCACCGGGTCGGCGTCCATCACATCCGTCAGCGGCGCGCCGACGGGGGCGTCCTCCGGCAGTTCGATGATGCCGGAGTGATCGTCGCCCAGGCCCAGCTCGCGCGAGGAGCACATCATGCCGTTGCTCTCGACGCCCCTGATCTTGCCGGGCTTGAGCACATCGCCGGTGGCCGGAATGACCGCGCCCGGCAGCGCCAGCGCGACCTTCAGGCCCTGGCGCGCGTTAGGCGCGCCGCAGACGATCTGCAGCGTTTCGCTGCCCGTGTCGACCTTGCACAGCTTCAGGCGGTCGGCATCGGGGTGCTGCCCGGCCTCGACCACATGGCCGACGATGAAGGGCGCCAGGTCCTTGGCGGGATCGTGGACCTCCTCCACCTCCAGGCCGATGGCGGTCAGCGTCTCGGAAATGGCGTCCAGGCTGGCGGTGGTGTCCAGGTGGTCCTTCAGCCAGGAAAGGGTGAACTTCATCGGGTCAGGCCTCCGGTCACGCTGGGCACGTCAAGCGCGGCGAAGCCGTAATGGCGCAGCCAGCGCAGATCGCTCTCGAAGAAGGTGCGAAGGTCGGGGATGCCGTACTTCAGCATGGCGATGCGCTCGATCCCCATGCCGAAGGCGAAGCCCTGGTACTCCGTCGGGTCGATGCCGCAGGCCTTCAGCACGTTCGGGTGCACCATGCCGCAGCCGAGAATCTCCAGCCAGTCGTCGCCTTCGCCGATGCGCAGCTCGCCGCCCTTGCGGGAACAGCCGATGTCCATCTCCGCGCTCGGTTCCGTGAAGGGGAAGAAGCTGGGACGGAAGCGGGTCGGCAGTTCGTCCAGTTCGAAATAGGTCTTCACGAACTCGATCAGGCAGCCCTTCAGGTGGCCCATGTGGGTCGCCTTGTCGATGACCAGCCCCTCCACCTGGTGGAACATGGGCGTGTGGGTCATGTCGTAGTCGCAGCGGTACGTCCGGCCGGGCGCGATGATGCGGATGGGCGGCTTCTGGCTGGTCATGGTGTGCACCTGCACCGTGGAGGTGTGGGTGCGCAGCATCAGCCGGTCGCCATCTTCCCGCTCGGGGAAGAAGAAGGTGTCGTGCATCTGGCGCGCCGGATGGTCCGGCGGGAAGTTGAGCGCCGTGAAGTTGTGGAAGTCGTCGTCGATGTCCGGCCCTTCCGCCACCTCGAAGCCCATCTGTCCGAAGATCGCCGTCAGTTCCGCGATGGTCTGGCTGATGGGGTGCAGGGTGCCGGTGGTTTCCGGGCGCGGGGGCAGGGAGACGTCGATGCGCTCGCGCTCCAGGCGCACGGTCAGTTCGGCGTCTTCCAGGGCGGCGCGCTTGGTCTCGATGGCGGCGGCCACGTCGTCCTTCAGCGCGTTCAGCGCCTGGCCAGTCTCGCGGCGTTCGTCCGGGCTCATCTTGCCCAGGCCCTTCATCATGTCGGTGATGCGGCCCTTCTTGCCCAGCGCCGAGACGCGCACGCTTTCCAGTGCCTCGCGGTCGGCCGCGCCGTCGACGGCGGCCAGCAACTCGGCCCGCAAGTCCTCCACGTTGCTCATGATGTATCCTTCGGTTCCGGTTGTGCCGGAGGCGCGAGGCGCGCCGCCCGGCCGCTGCTGCCCTTGCATACGACATGAAAAAGGGGCTGCCAAGAGCGGCAGCCCCTTTCTCGCATCATCCACGCCGTACTCCGGCGCTGGTGCGCTGCACCCCCAAGCCCGCGGAGTCGTGAGACGTGCGCTTGCGCACACTGCGGGCCGCCGCTCCTGCGGCGTGAGCCAAGCGCGCGGTCAGCGCGCGCCCGGCGCCTGAGGGCGTCGTGTTGATCGGCACGATCAACACGACAGATCAATCAGCCCAGGGCTTCCTCGGCCTGCTTGACCAGCGACGCAAAGGCGTCCGGCTCGCGCACGGCGAGGTCGGCGAGCACCTTGCGGTCCAGTTCGATGCCGGCCTTGCTCAGGCCGTTCATGAACTTGCTGTAGGTCAGGCCGTGGGCGCGCGCGCCGGCGTTGATGCGCTGAATCCACAGGCTGCGGAAGTCGCGCTTCTTGTTGCGGCGGTCGCGGTAGGCGTACTGAAGGCCCTTTTCGACCTTCTCGATGGCGACGCGGAAATTGGTGCTGTTGCGGCCGCGGTAACCCTTGGCGAGCTTCAGAACCTTCTTGTGACGGGCGTGCGACGTGACGCCGCGCTTGACACGGGACATGGTCTATACCTCCGACCGGCGTTACGCGTAGGGCAGGAACTTCTTGACGATTTCGGCATCGGCCTTGCACAGGATCATCGTGCCACGGGCCTGACGCTTCATCTTCGTCGGCTTGTTGCGCAGCATGTGGCGCTTGTAGGCCACGTTGGCGCGCACCTTGCCGGTGCCGGTCGTGCGGAAGCGCTTCTTGGCAGCGCTCTTGCTCTTCAGCTTGGGCATTTCGGTCCTCTGAGCTAGGGGTCCAGAACGCGGAGCGGGTGGGCATGCCCTCGGCCCTGTCTCCCGGCGTCGGCCCTGGGGCCTCGCGCGCGGGGGAGCCTCGCCTCGCCGCTCCTTTAACGAAGGGCGTGGTTATAGGGCCTAATGCGACCGAACGCAAGGGCCGTGACTCATGGACGCTGAACAGGGCTTCCTCATGCGGCCGAGGGCTGTATCATGCTGTCGAGTCGCGCCACCTGCCCCAAGGGAGACCGCATGCCGTCCCGCGCCCTGAAGCTCTCCGCCTCCGTCCTTCTCCTGCCGCTGGCGCTGGGCGCCTGTGCCGCCGGCTCCCTCAAGGAGCCCGCCGCCGGTTCCGGCGCGACCGCCGCCGGCCTGCTGGATGCCACCGCACCGCGCTACCAGGCCGACGACACATGGTCCTACCGCGCCGCCACAGGGGATGAGGTGGTGGAAAAGGTGATCGCCGTGCGCGACGACGGCACGGTCCTGTGGGCCGCCACCGACGGCCGCCGCTGGGAGGCCGTCGCCAACCCGCTGCTGCCGCCACTGCGCACGTTGCCCGAGGCCGGGCCGCGGCTGGCCAACACCTTCACGCCGCCGGCGGCCGAATTGGACCTGTTCCCGCTGACGCCGGGCAAGACGGCCGCATTCACCACACAGACCGCCGCCGAGCAGGACGGGCGCGTCGAGAAGACCACGGAAAGCCAGTGCCAGGTGCGCGGCCCGCGCGAAGTGACGGTGCCCGCCGGCACCTTTGAGACGGTGGAGGTCTTCTGCCGCCACGGCGGACGGTTCGAGACGCTCTATTACGCGCCGAAGGTCCGCAACACCGTGATGGAACTGCGCGACGTCGACGGCCGGATGGAAAAGAAGGAACTGGTCGCCTACCGCCCCTCCGCCACCCCGGCCCCGGCAGAGGCCGTGCCGGAGGCTGCGCCCATGCCCGGCGACCCGGCGCCGCAGGCGGCCGCGGTGGAGGCCGAGGCCCTGGACACCCCGCAGGCGCAGGCACAGCCCCAGCCCCAGCCCGCTCAAGCCGATCCCTCGCAGACGGCCGCCCGCCCGGCCGATGCGCCGGGCTGGACCCTCCAGCTTGCCGCCCTGTCCTCGCGAGAGGCTGCCGACAAGGCCTGGGCCCAGTGGCAGACCGCGGTGCAGCGCGCGGTTCCCGGGGCCGAGGCCGCCATCGCGCAGGGAAACGGCCTGTGGCGCCTGACCACCGGCCGCTTCGAGACCCGCACCGACGCCGCCGCGGCCTGCGCCAAGCTCAAGGCCGACGACGTGCAGTGTTTCCCGAAGGAACTGTAAGGACGCAGCGATGAGGCGCGCGGGGCCGCCGCTCCGCGCCTGCTTCAAGGCAATACCGGGCGAAACCTGAAAACCGCCCACTCGACGCCCGGCGCGGCCGACCGGCCGCCGCGCCTTGTGGCGCGTGGGGCTGCGTGCGACATGTACGCAGCGTTGATGACTTCAATCGTCGGCGCGTCCGGCGCACCCGCCGCCGTGCGGTCAGGCGCACGCCGTTTCGGCTTCCGGCTCCGCCGCGACCGCCCGTTCCACCCGGTCCCGCCCCGCCCCCTTGGCGCGGTACAGCGCGTCGTCGGCCTGTTTCACCACGGCGTCCTGATCATCCCGCGCGCCGGCCAGCGCAACCCCCAGGCTGGCGGTGGTCGAGACGCTCCGGTCGCCGCAGGGAATGGAGGCTCCGGCGATGCGCCGGCGGATGTCCTCGGCCAGATGCAGGGCGCTCTCGGCATCGTGGTCGGGCGCCAGGATGAGGAACTCCTCGCCGCCCCAGCGGCACAGCCGGTCCGCCGGACCCAGCGCGTTGCGGATGATGTCCGCCACGCCGGCGATCACCCGGTCGCCGACCTGATGGCCGTGGGTGTCGTTGATCGCCTTGAAGTGGTCGATGTCGAGCAGCATCACCGCCATCCGGGTACCGCGCCGGGCGACGGCGCGGGCGGAGTCGTCGTAGACGTGGTCGAACACCTGTCGGTTGATGGCGCCGGTCAGCTTGTCGGTCGATGCCATTTCCTCCAGCCGGCGCTGGTAGCCGCGCAGGGTCCAGTGGGCCAGCGCCAGGACGACGGCGGTGATGACGGCGCACAGCAGCAGGGTCAGCAGCAGCGTGTTGTCCAGGCGGTCCTGCGCCGGATCGCCCCGCTGCACCACAAGCAGGTGCCAGCCGAACTCGGGCACCAGCCGGGTGTTGACGTAGACCGGCTCGCCGTCCTCGGCTTCAAGGGTGAAGGAGGTCGACGGGCTGGTGAGGATCTTGGTCGCCACCCCCCGAAGCGCGGGCCAGTCCTGCAGGCGGGTCGGCCCCTCGAAGCTGTCGGCGTGCAGGGTCACCTCGCCGGTCTCGTTGACGAACAGCACGTCGCGGCCGTAGCGCGCCCGGTAGGTCTCCAGCATCGCCTTGACCTTGTCCATGGACAGGCCGACACCGGTGATGCCGAGCAGCCGGCCGGAAAAGTCGCGGACCTTGTGGTTGATGAAGATGGTCAGGCGCGTGCGGTCGGCAGTGTCCCAGTCGACATTGACCTCGAATTCCGGCGGTGTGCCGCGGGTGGCGAAATACCAGGCGTCGGCCGGCTCGTCCGGCGAGACCTGCCGCAGGAGGCCGTCGGCATGGTAGTAGTGCCGCGTCCGGTCCGAGACGAAGAAGCTGGAGACCGTGCCGTTGCGCTCCTTGATCTCGGCCAGGAAGCGGACCATGCGCTCGGACTCGACCTCGCCCTCGATGGCCCAGTCGCGGACGAAGGTGTCGTGCGCCATCTGGGCCGATATCAGGATCGGCCGCAGAAGATCCTGCTGGATCTCGGAATAGATGTTGTCGCTGGTCAGCGGCAGCGTGGTTTCCGCCAGTTGTTGCGACAGCGAGTCCCGCGCCACCCAATAGCTGACCAGGCTGGTCAGCAGAAACCCCGCCACCAAAAGCCCCGTCAGCAGAACAACGAAACGTGTCTTTCGGGGTGTCACCGCGGGCTCGTCTTTCTGCGAAACAGGCTAGTTCCACAGTGGTAGACCACGCCAACCGGATTGGCAAGAACGGTCGGCCGCGCTTCGGCTGCGACAGCGGCGCGTCAAGCCGTCACAGCCGCTGGCGCAGGAACCGTTCCACCGCACCGCTGACGGCGTCGTCCTCGAAGGTGGGGGAGACGTCCAGCAGCAGGCCGATATGGCCGGTACCGGCCACCCGCTCCACCGTCACCGGCACGCCGGCGGCACGCAGAGCCTCGGCAAAGTTGGTGGTGTGCTCGGGCTTGACGGTGGTGTCGTCGGTGCCGTGCAGCAGCAGCGCCGGCGGATCGGCGGCGTCCACGTCGTCCAGGGGTTCGGTCGTCGCCGGGTCCGTTTCATGGCCGAAGATGGTGCGGGAAACCTCCACCGTGTAGGGGTGGATGTCGTAGGGGCCGGCCAGGCCGACGAAGGCATCCAGCGCGTCCGGGTCGCCGCCGGCCTGCCTGATCCAGGTGTCGTCATAGCCCAACATGGCCGCGTTATAGGCACCGGCGGAATGGCCCATCAGCGCCATGCGGCCGGGATCGCCCCCATACTCCGCCACGTGCGTCTGCGTCCATGCGACGGCCCTGGCGTTGTCGCGCAGGAAGGCGGGGAAGACGACCTCGGGATGCACGCGGTAGTCGGGGATCACCACCAGGAAGCCGGCGCGGGCCAGTTGTGCGCCGATGAATTCGTAGCCGGCACGGTCGCCGTCTTCCCAGGCGCCGCCGTAGATCCAGACGACGACGGGAAATGGCCCGTCTCCCGGTGGCTTGTGAATGTCCAGCAGGCCCCGCGGCCCGTCGGCATAGCGCAGGCCGGTGCGGGAGACATGGCCGTCGTCGCTGACGGTGGCGTTCAGCAGGTCCAGCCCGGAACAGGCGGACAGCGGCAGGGCGACGGCGGAAACGGCGAGGAGACGGCGGAACATCATGCCCCCTCTACGCGCGAACGGGCGCGGCGGATGGCCGCCGCGCCCGCATGCAAGATGCATAAAGCCTGATCAGGCGCCGCGCAGGCGGCTCAGTTCCTTGGGCTGGGTGGTGTCGGTGTCGTTGCGGTCGGCCAGCGGCAGGAAATAGTCGCCGGTGAAGCAGGCGTCACAGTAGGTGCGTTCCTTCTCCGACCCGCGCTCCGCCTCGCCGACGGCGCGGTAGAGGCCGTCCAGCGAAATGAACGCCAGGCTGTCCACGCCCAGAAGCTTTTCCATCTCGGCGATGGAGTGCTGCGCGGCCAGCAGGCCCTCGCGCTCCGGTGTGTCGATGCCGAAGAAGCAGGGCCAGGTGGTCGGCGGCGAGGAGATGCGCATGTGCACCTCCGTCGCGCCGGCCTGGCGGACCATCTGCACGATCTTGGTCGACGTGGTGCCGCGCACGATACTGTCGTCCACCAGCACCACCCGCTTGCCCTCCAGGAAGGCGCGGTTGGCGTTGTGCTTGCGCTTGACGCCCAGGTCGCGGGTGCGCTGGGTCGGCTGGATGAAGGTGCGGCCCACGTAGTGGTTGCGGATGATGCCGAACTCGAACGGAATGCCCGATTCCGCCGAATAGCCCAGCGCCGCCGGCACGCCCGAGTCCGGCACCGGCACGATGACGTCGGCGGGAACGTTGCTCTCGCGCGCCAGTTCCTCGCCGATGCGCTTGCGGGCGTGGTAGACGGATGTGCCTTCCACCGAGGAGTCCGGGCGGGCGAAGTAAATGTATTCGAAGATGCAGAAGCGGCGCTGCGTGGGCACGAAGGGCTTCACGCTGCGCACGCCGTCGTGGTCGATGACCACCAGCTCGCCGGGCTCCACGTCACGCACGTATTCGGCGCCGATGATGTCCAGCGCGCAGGTCTCCGACGCCAGGATGTGAGCGCCTTCCAGGTAGCCGAGCACCAGCGGGCGGATGCCGTGCGGGTCGCGCACGCCGTACATGGCCGTCGCGGTCAGGGCGACCAGCGAGTACGCGCCTTCCACCTTGCGCAGGGCGTCGACCACGCGGTCCTCCACGCTCAGGAAGTCCGAGCGCGCGACCAGCTGCATGATGACCTCGGTGTCGGAGGTCGACGAGAAGATGCAGCCCTTCTGCACCAGCTGGCGGCGCAGGGTGACGGCATTGGTCAGGTTGCCGTTGTGGCACAGCGCCAGGCCGCCGAAGGCCAGGTCGGCGTAGAACGGCTGGACGTTGCGCAGCGCCTTGTCGCCCGAGGTGGAATACCGGTTGTGGCCGATCGCCATGGGGCCGGCCAGGCGGTTCATCACCTCTTCGGACTTGAAGTTTTCCGACACGTGACCGAGGCCGCGGTGGGAATGAAAGCTTTCCCCGTCGCAAGAGACGATGCCGGCCGCCTCCTGCCCGCGGTGCTGCAGGGCGTGCAGGCCCAGCACCGTGTGGCTGGCCGCGTCCGGGTCGTTGAAGATGCCGACGACGCCGCATTCCTCCTTGGGCTTGTCGTCGTCATCCTCGTCGGGCAGGTGGGCGGCACCAAGGGCGAAAGGATTGGTGGTCAGCATCGAAGACCGAAGCTCCTGTCTTCAGGTAAGGCACCCCCACCGGGGGCGCGAACACGTTACTGCGCCGTCTCGAACAGGCGGTCCAGGGACTGGCGCTCGTCCTGGCCGTATCCCACGCCCTCGTCGTCGGCCGGAACCGCCGGGGGCTCGGAGGCCGGCGTCGGCGCCGGCTTGGAGCGGGGCGTCGGCGCAGGCTCGGGCGCGCGCGCCGGCGCGGGGTCCGGCGCCGGCTGGCTCTGCACCCGCGTCTCCTGCCGGGGCTGCGGCGCGGGCGCCGGAGCCGGCTGACGAACCGGCGCGGCCGGCTCCGTCTGGCGGGCCGGCTCGGCTTCCTGCCCCTGCACGCGCGGCTGGATCAGCGTGTCCAGATTGCGTTTCAACTCGATGGCGTCCTCGGCCGTCTTGCGGCTTGTGTCGGCGGCCTGACCGATGCCCAGTTCCTCGGGCACGGCTTCCTGGATCATGCCGGCGGTGCGCTGGATGAGCGGCAGGCCGCGCGCCTCGCGGATCCAGTCGGGGTGATCAACCGGCGGGATCATCCAGGCGAGCAGGATATAGGCCAGTCCGACCAGGAACGCACCCCGCGCCAGCCCGAAAAGTACGCCGAGCGAGCGATCCACCGATCCCAGCGAACTGTCCTGCACCTTGCGCGCAATGCCGCGCGTCAGGATCGACAGGACCAGCAGCGTGACCAGAAAGATGGCGACGGCGGCGGCGGCGTCGGCGGCCCACGTGACGGGAATGAGCTGGCGCACCTCCGCCTGCACCACGGGCAGGCCGTACAGCGCCGCCAGGCCCGCGCCCACCCAGGCGGCGATGCCAAGGGTTTCGTGCACGAATCCGCGGAAGAAGGCGAGAACCGCCGACAGCAGCAGTACCACCAGGACGATCAGGTCCAGCACGTTGAGCGGAAGCGCGTCCATCCAGTCTCCGAAGGCCCGCTCCTGCGCGGGACCGTGTTGCCGATTTTACTCCGCCGAATCGTCCCGCCGCGGCACCGGCGGGAACATGGCGACCAGGTCCTGGAGATGGCCGATCTCGCGAACCTGCAACCCTTCGATCACCGGCGCCGGCCGCATCTTGCCGCCGGAGCCGGGCTTGGGCTGGCGGCGCGGCACCAGGGCGTCGCCGAAGCCCAGCTTGGCGGCCTCCTTCAGCCGCACCTCGGCCTGCGCCACGGCGCGGACCTCGCCGGACAGGCCGATCTCGCCGAACACGGCCATGTCGGCCGAAACCGGCTGGTCGGTGGCCGAGGACAGCAGCGCCGCCGCGACCGCCAGATCGGCGGCGGGCTCACCCACGCGCAAGCCGCCGGCGACGTTCAAATACACGTCGTTGCCGCCCAGGGCAAGGCCGCACCGGGCTTCCAGCACCGCCAGCACCATGGCGAGGCGGCCGGTGTCCCACCCGACCACCGCCCGGCGCGGCGTGGAAAAGCCGCTGGGGGCCACCAGCGCCTGGATCTCCACCAGCACGGGGCGCGAGCCCTCCATGCCCGCGAAGACGCAGGAGCCCGACACATTGCCCCGCCGCTCCGCCAGGAACAGGGCGGACGGGTTGAGGACTTCGGCCAGCCCGCGTTCCGTCATCTCGAAGACGCCGATCTCGTCGGTGGCGCCGAAGCGGTTCTTGACCGCGCGCAGGATGCGGAACTGGTGGCCGCGCTCGCCCTCGAAGTAGAGCACCGTGTCGACCATGTGCTCCATGACGCGCGGGCCGGCGATGGTGCCTTCCTTGGTCACGTGGCCCACCAGGAACAGCGCGAACCCCTTGCGCTTGGCGAGCCGGATCAGTTCGTGCGAGCAGGCGCGGACCTGGCTGACGGTGCCCGGCGCGCTGTCGAGGGTATCCAGGAACATGGTCTGGATGGAGTCGATGACCGCCACCTCCGGCGGGTCCGCCTCCAGCGTCGCCACGATATCGCGGACGCTCGTGGCGGCGGCCAGTTCCACCGGGCTGTCGTCCAGGCCGAGGCGCGCTGCGCGCAGGCGGACCTGATCGATTGCCTCTTCGCCCGAGATGTAGACGCAGCGCATCGCGCGGGCGAGGGCTGCGGTCGCCTGGAGCAGCAGGGTGGACTTGCCGATGCCCGGATCGCCGCCCACCAGCAGCGCCGAGCCGGGCACGAGGCCGCCGCCGCAGACGCGATCCAGCTCGCCGATGTGGGTCTGGCGGCGGGGCGGCGTGGTGGCCTCGCCGCGCAGGGGCACGAAGTCCAGCTTCCGCCCGCCGCGCCCGCCGCTGGCGGTTTTCGGCTGGGCCTCGGGGGCGGCTTCTTCCTCGATGGTGTTCCACTCGCCGCAGCCCTCGCACCGGCCCTGCCACTTGGAGTGGATGGACCCGCAGGCTTGGCAGACGAACTGGGACTTGGGTTTGGGCAACGGAACCTCTTACGGGTTTCTTCGGCAGCCGGGCCTCAGCCCCGCAGCTCCATCTGGATCGGCCCCTCGGCGCGGCCGTTGACGAACTGGTCGACGAAGTCGTTGCCGCTGGCGTCCACGGCCTCGGCGTCGCCGACCCAGATGATCTTGCCGTGGTAGATCATGGCGATACGGTCGGCGATCTTCCGCGCCGAAGCCATGTCGTGGGTGATCGACAACGTCGTCGCGCCCAGGTCCTCGCGGCAGGCGACGATCAGGTCGTTGATGACGTCGGCCATGATGGGGTCCAGGCCCGTCGTCGGCTCGTCGAAGAAGATGATCTCCGGCTCCGCCGCAATGGCGCGGGCGAGGCCCACGCGCTTCTGCATGCCGCCAGAAAGCTCCGCCGGGAACAGGTCGGCCACATCCGCCTTCAGGCCGACGGCGCGCAGCTTTTCCACCGCGATCTCACGGGCATCCTTGCGCGGCATCTTGTCTCCGTGGATCAGGCGGAAGGCCACGTTCTCCCACACGGGCAGGCTGTCGAACAGCGCGGCGCTCTGGAACAGCATGCCGAACTTGTGCAGCAGCCGGTCGCGCTCCTTTCCGCTGGCGCCGGCCGTTTCCTCGCCGTCGATGCGGATGGAGCCGGTGTCGGGGTGCAGCAGGCCCAGGACGCATTTCAGCAGCACCGACTTTCCGGTGCCCGAGCCGCCGATGATGACGACGCTTTCGCCCTTGCCGACGTCCAGGTCGACGCCGTCCAGCACGCGCTTGGGGCCGAAGCTTTTCTCGACGCCGCGGATGCGGATCTTGGGGTCGCTGTCGCTGGCGGTCATGGCATCCGTCGTCATCGGCTGAAGAACAGTTCGGTGATGATGTAGTTGGACGTCAGGATCAGGATCGACGCCCCCACCACCGCGTTGCGGGTCGCCTGGCCGACGCCCTGGGCGCCGCCGCGGCTCATGTAGCCGTTGTAGCAGCCGATCAGCGCGATCAGAAAGCCGAAGACCGCCGCCTTCACCAGGCCCGACGCCACGTCCATGACCTCCAGGTAGTCCAGCGTGCGGCGGATGTAGCTGCCGGCGTTGAAGCCCAGCTTGTAGGTGCCCACCAGATAGCCGCCGAACACGCCGATGATGTCGGCCACCAGCACCAGCACCGGCAGCATGAGCGTCGCCGCCCACAGGCGTGGCGCCACCAGGTACTTGTAGGGGTTGGTTTCCAGCGTCGTCAGGGCGTCGATCTGTTCGGTCACACGCATGGTGCCGATTTCGGCGGCCATGGAAGCGCCGATGCGCCCGGCGACCATGAGGCCCGCCAGCACCGGCCCCAGCTCGCGCGTCATGGACAGCACGACCACGGTCGCCACCGCGCCCTCGGCCGAGAAGCGGGCGAAGCCGGTGTGGCTCTGCAGCGCCAGCACCATGCCCGAGAAGATGGCCGTCAGCCCCACCACCGGCAGGGAGTAATAGCCGATCTCGATCATCTGGCGTCCGACGTTGCGCAGGAAGAACGGCGGCCGGAAACAGTGCGAGACGGCGGTGACGGTAAAGATGCTCAGGCGCCCCGCGTGCCGCAGGAAGGCCAGGACCATGCGGCCGATCAGAGCCAGGAAGTTGACGTTTCTCATGCCGCCGCGCCCTCCGGCCCGCCTGTGTAGACGCGCTGGTAGCGCGACCCCAGCTGCGTGAGGATTTCATAGCCGATGGTGCCGGCGTCGGCGGCGACCTCGTCGATGGGGATAAGGGGTCCGATCAGGTCGATCATGGCGCCGGGACGGGCCTCGTGCTCGGGGACGGCCGAAACGTCGAACAGGGTCAGATCCATGGACACCCGACCGACCACCGGCACCCGCCAGGCGCCCAGGGCGCCATGGCCGCGATTGCTCAATGCTCTCGGATACCCGTCCGCATAGCCCACGCCGACCGTGGCCACGCGGGACCCTGCCCCCATGACGTGCGAGGCACCATAGCCGACGCTCTCGGGACCGTCAATTTTCCGTACCTGTAGTATGGGCGCCGACAGCCGCACCACCGTGTGCATGGGATTGGGCCGCCCCGGCGTGGGATTGACGCCGTAGAGCGCGACCCCCGGCCGGCCCAGGTCGAAGAACGAATCGGCGCCCAGGAACAGGCCCGAGGAATTGGCATAGGACCCGCGCGCCCCCGGCAGCCGGTCGCGCAACCGGCGGAACAGGGCGTTCTGCTCGGCGTTCAGCGCATGCGCCGGCATGTCGGCGCAGGCCAGGTGCGTGACCACCACCGCCGGGTCCACATCGGACACGGCATCGTTGTCGTCCAGAAACGCCTCGGCCTCCGCCACCGTCAGGCCGAGGCGCCGCATGCCGGTGTCGAAGTGCACCGCCGGGCGCGGCATCCGCGCGCGCATTGCCTGCGGCAGGCGGCGGTACTCGGCGATCTGCTCGGGCGTCGACAGCACCGGGGCCAGTTCGTGCTCGGCGAAAACCTCCGCCGTGCCCGGCAGCAGGCCGCACAGCACGTAGACCGGCACCGCCCCGCCCAGAACGGCGCGCAGGCGCACGCCTTCATCGATCTGGGCGACGAAGAAGGTGCGGCAGCCGGCGGCGTGCAGGGTGCAGGCCACGGGCGCAAGACCCAGGCCGTAGCCGTCCCCCTTGACCACGCCGGCGCATTCGCCCCCGGCCTCGGCCATGCGGGCGTTCAGCAGGCGCCAGTTGGCGGCCAGGGCGTCCAGGTCGATGGTCAACACCGCGCAGGCGGTGCAGGCGCTGCTCATGGGGGCTCCGCAGTGGGTCGCAGGGGCGTCGTGCTCGGCGGACTGTACGGTGCGCCGCCGCGTCCGCCAAGCCTTTAGAGTTACGCCCTGGCATGTCGGCCCTGCGCCGGTTTGACGTGCGAAGCGATGCGGTCCTCAGGTAATGTGGGGATATCGACGTCGGTGCCGTTTCCAGGAGCGTACCATGCCACTCGACACCCGCCGCCCCAGCACCACCACTTGGCACTCCTTGAAGGCCTCCGAGGCCCTGGAGCGCCTGGGCAGTTCCCCCCACGGACTGGGCGCTGCCGAGGCCGAGGCGCGGCTGAAGGAGGCGGGTCCCAACCGGCTGCCCGAAGCAGAGCGGCGGCCGGCGTGGAAGCGTTTCGCGGTGCAATTCAACAACGTGCTCATCATCGTCCTGCTGGTCGCCGGCGTGGTCACGCTGGCACTGGGCCATTACGTGGACAGCGGCGTGATTTTCGGCGTGGTGCTGGTCAACGCGCTGATCGGCTACATCCAGGAAGGCAAGGCGGAAAAGGCGCTGGAGAGCATCAAGGGCATGCTCTCGCCCGAGGCCGTCGTGCTGCGCGACGGCCGCCGCACCCGGGTGAAGGCCGAGACCATCGTGCCCGGCGACGTGGTGGTGATCGAACCCGGCGACCGCATCCCCGCCGACCTGCGGATCATCAAGGCCCGTGGCCTGCGCGTGCAGGAGGCCGCCCTGACCGGCGAAAGCGTGCCGGTGGACAAGACGGCCGCGCCCGCCCCTCTGACCGCGCCGCTGGCCGAGCGAGTGTCGCTGGCCTTCGCCGGCACCACCGCCGTGCAGGGCCATGCGCAGGGCGTCGTGTTCGGCACCGCCCTGCACACGGAAATCGGCCGCATCTCGGAAATGCTGAGCCGGGTGGAAACGCTGGACACGCCGCTGCTGCGCCAGCTCGCCCACTTCGGCCGCATGCTGACGGCGGCCATCCTGGGACTGGCGGCGGTGGCCTTCCTGGTGGGCACGGTGCTGCGCGGCTACAGCATGGAGGACATGTTCCTGGCCGTGGTCGGCCTGGCCGTCGCGGCGATTCCCGAGGGGCTGCCGGCGATCGTCACCATCACGCTGGCCATCGGCGTCAAGCGCATGGCCGGTCGCAACGCCATCATCCGCCGCCTGCCGGCGGTGGAGACGCTGGGGTCGGTGTCGGTCATCTGCTCGGACAAGACCGGGACGCTGACCCGCAACGAGATGACCACCCGCGCCTATGCCCTGGCCGACGGCGCGGTGGAGGTCGCGGGCACGGGCTACGCCCCCGTGGGCACCTTCCAGCGCGACGGTACGGCGTTCGACCCGCTGGACGATCCGCTGCTCGCCCGCGTGCTGGTGGCGGGTGCCGTCTGCGCCGACGCGCTGGTCGAGGAAACCGGCGCCGGCGGCTGGACCGTCACCGGCGACCCGACGGAAGGCGCGCTGGTGGTCGCCGCCGGCAAGGCGGGGCTGGACCCCGAGACCCTGCGACGCGAACACCGCCGGCTGGACGCCATTCCCTTCGAGTCCGAACGCGCCTACATGGCGACGCTGGATGCCGACCCCGACGGCGGCCGTCCCAACATCCACGTCAAGGGCGCGCCCGAGGTCATCCTGCGGCTCTGCGGCACGGAGGCCACCGCCGAAGGCGAGCGCCCCATAGACCGCGATGCCTGGCACGCCCGCGCCGGCGACCTGTCGTCGCGGGGGATGCGGGTGCTGGCCCTGGCCGAACGCCCCGGTGCGCCGTCGGACACCCACCTGGACGAGGCCCATGTGGCCGAGAACCTGACGCTTCTGGGGCTGGTCGGCCTGATCGACCCGCCGCGCGAGGAAGCCATGCAGGCCGTCGCCCGCTGTCTGTCGGCAGGCATCCGGGTGAAGATGATCACCGGCGACCACGCCATGACGGCCCGCGCCATCGGCACCGCGCTGGGACTGCCGGGCGCCGGCGAGGCCATGACGGGCGCGGACATCGACGCGACCAGCGACGAGGACCTGCGCCGGCGCGTGCGCGAAGTGGACGTCTTCGCCCGCGCCACCCCGGAACACAAGCTGCGGCTGGTCACGGCGCTGCAGCACGACGGGTCCATCTGCGCCATGACCGGCGACGGCGTGAACGACGCCCCGGCGCTCAAGCGGGCCGACGTGGGCGTCGCCATGGGCGTGCAGGGCACCGACGCGGCCAAGGAGGCGGCGGAAATGGTGCTCGCCGACGACAATTTCGCCTCCATCGCCGCGGCGGTGGAGGAAGGGCGGACCGTCTACGACAACATCAAGAAGGCCATCACCTTCATCCTGCCCACCAACGGCGGCCAGGCCATGACCATCCTGGCGGCCATCGCGCTGGGAACCATGCTGCCCATCACGCCGGTGCAGATCCTGTGGGTGAACATGATCACCGCCGTCACCCTGGCGCTCGCGCTGGCCTTCGAGCCGCCGGAGAAAGGCGTGATGGCCCGCCGCCCGCGTCCATCCGGCGCGCCGATTCTGTCGGGCTTCCTGATGTGGCGCGTGGCCTTCGTCTCGGCCCTGCTGCTGGTGGCGGTCTTCGGGCTGTTCCTGTGGCAGGTGAAGGGTGAGGGCGCCGATCCGGCAACCGCACGCACCGTGGCGGTCAACATGCTGGTGGCCGGCGAGATCGCCTATCTGTTCAGCAGCCGCTACCTGACGGCCAGCGCGTTCTCGTGGGACTGCTTCGCCGGCTCACGCGCCGCGCTGATCGCGGTGGCGCTGGTGGTGGTGGCGCAAGCAGCCTTCACCTACTGGCCGCCCATGGCGTTCCTGTTCGGCACCGCGCCGCTGACGGGCGAGCACTGGGCCGCCATCGCCGGCTGTGCCGTGCTGGTGTTCCTGGCCGTGGAGGCCGAGAAGGCCGTGGTCCGGCGGCGGGAGCAGTAGCCCGCCGCCCCGGGGCTCCCGCGGGGGTTGTTGCCGGTGCGTGCCCGGCGGCTTATCCTTGAGGCAGGCAGTTGAGAAGGGCGCTTGAGCCATGCGTATCGTAATCGACGACGCGGAGGCCGTCGCGGCGCTGGAGCGCCTGCAGGCGGAAACGGGCCGCGACGCCAACACCATCGTCCGCGACCTCCTGCGCGACCGCATGAGCCGGCCGTCGGGAACGGTCCACTTGAGCATTCAAGAGCGTGAGGCGCGACTGCAGGATCTTTTGCAGTCGGCGGACACGCCGCTTCCCCAGCCGCGGCATATGACGGAAGCGGAAAAGGCGGAGAGGACGAGGCGCATCCGCGCCATTCAGAAGCAGGTTCGCGAGCGGCTCGGCGGTGAGACGTTCGATCATGCCGACGTGGTGGGCTACGACGAGAACGGCCTGCCGACATGATTCTCGACACCTCGGCCATCGTCGCCATTCTTCTTGAAGAAGACGGGTACGATCACTTCGATAGGGCGATCATGGAGTCGCCGCGCAACGAAATTTCGGCCGGAACGATGCTGGAACTTCATGTCGTGGCGACAAGAAAGGCGATCGATGCGGCGCTCCAGGCGTTTGTCGACGCGACTCCCCTCGTCGTTGTTCCTGTCGCCGGACCGGCACTGGAGTGGGCGATCCACGGGTTCCACACCTATGGCAAGTCGCGCCATCCCGCCGCCCTCAACTTGGGCGACTGCTTCGCCTACGGCCTTGCCAAGGCGCTGGACGAGCCGCTGCTGTTCAAGGGCGACGACTTCAGCCGCACCGACGTCATGCCGGCCCTCGCCTGAGCCGCCGTTGCCGGGCCGGGACGGACACTTTATCCTGTAGAGCGAACGATCAGTGCGAGGATTACACCATGGGCGTCGTCATCGAGAGCAAGGAAGCCGAAACGCTGCTGGCGGAACTCCGCGCCGCCACGGGCAAGGGCAACGACGAGATCATCCTCACCCTCCTGCGCGAGGCTGCCCAATCGCGCCGCCCGGATGCGGCGACGGTGGAGGAGCGGCGGCGGAGGCTCCATGAAATAATCGATCGCGCCGCCGCCAAGGCCCGGCCGTATCGCCATCTCGACCATGACGCGGTAATCGGCTACGACGAATACGGGCTGCCCTCGTGATCGTGGACACCTCGGCCTTGATCGCCGATCTTGAGGCCGTGATCGCGTTGCCCCCCATCCACATCGAACCGCTGACGGCCGAGATCGTCGACCACGCCTTTCACGGCTTTCGCACCTACGGCAAGGGCAACCATCCCGCCCGCCTGAACTTCGGCGACTGTTTCGCCTATGGCCTCGCCAAGGCGCTCGGCGAGCCGCTGCTGTTCAAGGGCGACGACTTCGGCCGCACCGACATCACGCCGGCCGTGGCCTGAGCCGCCGCCCCCTTCATCACTCGTCGTCGTCGGCGTACTGGTCGGCGTTCACCAGGTTGCCGAACTTGGTGTACTGGCTGTCGAAGAACAGGCGCACCGAGCCGATGGGGCCGTGGCGCTGCTTGCCGATGATCACCTCACCCACGTTGGTCGCCTTCTCCAGCCGCTCCTGCCATTGGGTGTAGCGCTCCCCGAACCGCGCCTCGTCCTCCTCGGGCTTGCGGCCGGGCTCGGCGCGGGCGAGGTAGTATTCCTCGCGGTACACGAACATCACCACGTCGGCGTCCTGCTCGATGGAGCCGGATTCGCGAAGGTCGGCCAGCTGCGGCTTCTTGTCGTCACGCTGCTCCACCGCACGCGACAGCTGCGACAGCGCCATCACCGGCACGTCCATCTCCTTCGCAAGCGCCTTCAGGCCTCGGGTGATGGCCGAGACCTCCTGCACGCGGTTCTCGGAACTCTTCCCCCCGCCGCCCGACAGCAGCTGAAGATAGTCGATGATGATGAGGCCCAGGCCCTGCCCGCCGTTCTGGCGCGCGAGCCGGCGGCAGCGGGTGCGCAGTGCGGAGACGGTCAGGGCCGGCGTGTCGTCGATGTAGAGCGGCAGGTTCTGAAGCTCCTGGCTCACCTGGATCATGCGCTGGAAGTCCGCGTCGTCCAGGTCGCCGGTGCGCAGCTTGTGGCTGGAGATTTCCGCCTGCTCTGCGAGGATACGGCTCGCCAGCTGCTCGGCCGACATTTCCAGCGAGAAGAAGGCCACGCGCGCGCCTTCCTCCACCTTGCGGATGCCGTTGTCGTCAATGGTTTCCTTGTAGGCCTTGGCGGCATTGAAGGCGATGTTGGTCGCCAGCGACGTCTTGCCCATGGAGGGGCGCCCGGCCAGGATCAGAAGGTCCGACGGGTGCAGGCCGCCCAGCTTGCGGTCCATGTCGATGAGGCCCGTGGTCACGCCGGCCAGCGTGCCGGCGCGGCGGTGGGCGTTCTGGGCCATCTCGATGGCGCCGGCCAGCGCGTCCGAGAACTGCTGGAAGCCCTGGTCCATGTCGCCGGTGGTGGCGAGGTCGTAAAGCTGCTGCTCGGCCGATTCGATATGGTCGCGGGCCGACGAATCGAAGTCCACCGTATAGGCGTTGTTGACCAGGTCCTCGCCCAGGTCGATCAACTGGCGGCGCAGGTAGAGGTCGTAGATCTGGCGGCCGTAGTCGCCGGCGTTGATGATGGTGACCACGCTGTTGACCAGCGTCGTCAGGTACTCCATCCCGCCGACCTCGGAGACCGCCGCGTCCCGCTCCAGGTACGTCTTCAGGGTGACCGGCGTGACCATGTGACCGGCTTCCAGCAGCCGGCCGCAGGCGCGGTAGATGGACGCGTGGGCCGGATGCGCGAAATGCTCCGCCAGAAGGTATTCCGACACCTTTTCATAGGCGCGGTTGTTCACCAGGATGGCGCCGAGAAGCGCCTGTTCCGCCTCGTAGTTGTGGGGCGGCACGCGCGCGGGCACGCCCTCGGCGGGGGCGTCGGCGCCGCCGGGAATCGGCGTCAGATGGAGAGTCGATGTGCTCATGGGCGCAAGTCTACCAGATCACCGGCCTCTGGCCGCGCGTCTTCAGCCTGTGGATAACGAGGATAACGCGGATATCTGAATCCGGCCGATTTTTTGGCATCGGCATGGCAGGACGATGATGACGCGGAAGCCCGATTCGGCTAAAGTCCGGGTTGAGAGAGAGCATCCAAAAGATCGAGGGAGTAGGGATCATGCGGCGCGTGCTGGCGACGCTGTGCCTCGTGGCCGTGTGCGGCCTTCTTCTGGCGGTCCGCCCGGCGTCCGCCGGCGAGGCCAAGGCGGCGGTGAACCCGACGGCGGACTTCATCGACAAGATCGTCGTCGACAAGTCCGCCCGGCAGATGTCCGTTCTGCGCGAGGGGCGGGTGGTGAAATCCTGGCCCATCGCGCTCGGCTTCGCGCCCGAGGGGCACAAGACCCAGGAAGGCGACGGCAAGACGCCCGAGGGCTGGTACGTCATCGACTATCGCAATCCCGACAGCGACTACTATCTGTCGCTGCGCATCAGCTACCCCAACGACGGCGACCGCACCCAGGCGGAATCGCGGGGGGTGAGCCCCGGCGGGCAGATCTACATCCACGGCCAGCCGTCGACCATGAAAAGCTTCCTGCGCGCCAAGCGCATGAAGGACTGGACGGCGGGCTGCATCGCGGTGTCCGACGAGGCCATGGACGAGCTGTGGCAGCTGGTCCAGCTGGGCACGCCGATCGAAATTCATCCCTGACACACGGGGGACTTCCGTCCCCCGATACCCCTGATCGGGAAGCACAGCTTCCCGAACCCTTCATACGCGCCGATGATCGAAATCATCGCCGCGGCGTTCATGCGGCACGCAGCCTCACGCGCCATAAGGCGCGGCGGCCAGTCGGCCTTGCCGGGCGACGAGTGTACGATTTCAGGTGTCGCCCGGTATCAGTTTTCTGAAAGCTGGAGCCGGGGCACAGGCCTGCCAACATGCAAGGCCCCAACAGACCGAGAGCGCGAGAGGCCGCGCCTCTCGCACAGCGGGGTTTCGGGCGGCCGCCCCAAGCGCGCCAGCGCTCTACAGGCTATCCACCACCACCTGCACGAAATCCTCGCCATAGCGCGAGAGCTTCCCCCGGCCCACACCTTCAATATCCGCCAGCTCGTCCAGGTCCGTCGGCTTGGCGCGGGCGATGGCGATCAGCGTCGCGTCGTGGAAGATGACGTAGGGCGGCACGCCCTGGGCGCGGGCCAGTTCCATGCGCTTGCCGCGCAGCGCCTGGAACAGCGCGTCGTCGGCGGGATCGGTCAGTTGCACCCGTTCCCGCTTTTCCGAGCGGCGACGGCCCGCCTCCTTGCGCTCCTTGCGCAGGATGACGGTCTGCTCGCCCTTCAGGATCGGCCGCGCGGTATCGGGGATCAGCACCAGCGCGCCATGGGCCTCGGCATCGGCGCGGATGTAGCCGTAGGCGATCATCTGGCGGAAGACCGTGCGCCACTGCTCCTTGGAAAACTCCTTCCCGATGCCGAACACGCTCAAGGCGTCGTGGCCGAGCTGTCGCATGCGGTCGGTCATGTTGCCCAGCAGCACGTCGATGACGTGCCCGGCGCCGAACCGCTGGCCGGTGCGGTAACAGGCCGACAGCGCCTTCTGCACGGGCACGGTGGCGTCATAGGTTTCCGGCGGGTCCAGGCAGGTGTCGCAGTTGCCGCAGGGCTCGCAGGTGTCGCCGAAGTACTCCAGCAGCACCTGGCGGCGGCAGCGGGCCGTCTCGGCGAAGCCCAGCAGCGACTCCACCTTGCGGCGCTCGATCATCTTCTGGGCGTCGGCGGCGTCGGACTGGTCGATCATCTGGAACAGCCGTGCCGCGTCCTGCATGCCGAAGACCATCCAGGCGTTGGACGGCAGGCCGTCGCGCCCCGCACGCCCGGTTTCCTGGTAATAGGCCTCCAGGCTTTTCGGCAGGTCCAGGTGGGCGACGAAGCGCACGTCGGGCTTGTCGATGCCCATGCCGAACGCGATGGTCGCCACCACCGTCAGCCCCTCTTCCTTGAGGAACCGGTCCTGGTTGGCGAAGCGGACCTCTTTCGGCAGGCCGGCATGATAGGGCAGCGCAGGCACGCCCTCGTCGTTCAGCCATGCGGCGATGTCGTCCACCTTCGCCCGCGACATGCAGTAGACGATGCCGCTTTCGCCGCTGTGCTCGCGCTTGATGAAGGACAGAAGCTGGGTTTTCGCGTTGGTCTTGGCGCGGACGTGATAGCGGATGTTGGGCCGGTCGAAGCCGGCGACGAACTCCCGGCCGTTCTCCAGCGCCAGCCGCTCGACGATCTCGCGCCGCGTCGGGCCGTCGGCGGTGGCGGTCAGCGCAACCCGCGGCACATGCGGGAAGCGCTCGTGCAGGGTGCGCAGTTGCAGGTATTCGGGGCGGAAATCGTGGCCCCACTGGCTGACGCAATGGGCCTCGTCGATGGCGAACAGGGCCAGGTCGGTGTGGGCGAGGTTGTTGAGGCAGCCCTCCCCCATCAGGCGCTCCGGCGCGACGTAGACGAGGTCCAGTTCGCCGGCGCGCATCTGGCGCTCCACCTCCTGCTGCTCGGGCCACGGCAGGGTGGAGTTGAGCGCGGCGGCCTTGACGCCCAGTTGCCGCAGGGCCTCCACCTGGTCCTGCATGAGGGCGATCAGCGGGCTGACGACGATGGCAACCCCCGGCCGCACCAGGCCCGGAATCTGGTAGCACAGGCTCTTGCCGCCGCCGGTGGGCATGATGACCAGCGCGTCGCCGCCGTCGACCACGTGCTCGATCACCTCCCCCTGCATGCCGCGGAAGGAGTCGTAGCCGAAGACGCTGCGCAGGACTGTCTGAGGATCAAGGCGCATGGCCGGGGTTATACAGGTCCGGCCGGGACGGCGGAAGGGCAATCCGGCGCTGCTCGGCGGTAGAGACGCCCAAGGTTGAACCCCCGCCGCCTTCGTGCTGTCATCGCCGCTCATCGGCCGCGCAACCAGGAGAACACAGTCCCATGACGGCGGAGCCGCAGACCCTGCTCAAGGTCATCTCGCCCATCGACGGCTCGGTCTATGTGGAGCGGCCGTTGGCGGCGGATGACGATATCGCCCACGCGCTGACCAACGCCCGTCTGGCCGCCGACCGCTGGCAGCGTCAGGCCGTCACCGACCGCGTCGCCGTCTGTGCCAAGCTTCTGGACCGCCTGAAGGCCGGCAAGGGCCGTATCGCCCAGAGCCTCGCCTGGCAGGTGGGCACGCCGGTGACCCAGGCCGAGGCCGAGGTGGCCGAGGCCGAGGACCTGGTGCGCACCATGATGGGGCTGGGTCCCAGCGTGCTGTCCGACATCCACGCGCCGGAGGAGCCGGGCACCGAACGCCTCGTGCGCCGGGTGCCGCGCGGGGTGGTGTTCGTCACCCTGCCGTGGAGCCAGCCCTGGCTGACGGCGCTGTGCCTGATCGCGCCTGCGCTGATCGCGGGCAACGCCGTCATCATCCGCCCGGCCCCGCAGGCGCCGCTGCCCGCCGAGATCATCGTCAAGGCGCTGACCGAGGCCGGACTGCCGGACGGCGTCGCCCGCGCCCTGCATCTGTCCGAGGCCGATGCCGCCCGTGTCGCCGGAGCGGTGGAGGTGGACATGCTGCTGCACGCCGGCGAGCCGGAAATGACCCGCTGGCTGGTCGCCGCCGCCGCGACGCGCCAGCGGCCGGTGGAGATCATCGGCCCCGCCGCCGATGCCGCCTACGTCCGCCGCGACGCCAAGCTGGAACCCGCCGCCGAGGCCCTGGCCCGCGCCGCCTTCGCCGACGCCGGCCGCGGGTTCGGCGCACCGCGGCGGCTCTATGTCCATGCCGAGGTGCACGACCGCCTCGCCACCCTGCTGGCCGGCCACGCCGCCGAGGCCGTGCTGGGCGATCCGCTGGATGCGGCCACGACGCTCGGCCCCCTGCCCCGCCGCGAGGATGCGACGCTGTTCCGCAACCGGCTGGAGCAGGCGGAAATGCAAGGCGCGCGGGACATGGTGGAAGGCGGCTTCTTCCCCGCCGACGACGGATCGGGGCTGTACTGCCGCCCCCGCGTGCTGACGGAGGCCATCCAGTCCATGGACATCGTCCGCGAGCCCACGCCCGGCCCGCTGGTCGCACTGGTGCGAGTGTCGTCGGACGAGGAGGCCGCGGCGCTGATCAACGACGGCCCCGCCCCGCGCGCGGCCTCGCTGTGGACCCAGGACCTGACCGAGGCTCACCGCATGGCCGCCAACCTGCGCGTCGGCGTGGTGACGCAGAACCTGGTGGGCGGCCTGGACGGCAACCTGGTGTGGACCGGCGTCAAGGGCGCGGGCGACGGCGTCATGCTCTCCCGCGCCTTCTACGAGCGGGTGACGCGGCCCATGACGCTCAACTTCCAGCATACGGCCTGAGGCGGCCATGACCGCCGTGCGGGTGGCGACGGTCGACGACGCGGCGGCGGTGACGGCGCTGCTGGAGGCCTGCTATCCCACCCTCATGACGCCGCACTACGACCCGGCGGTGATGGCGCGGGCCCTGCCGCTGATGTGCCGCGCCAACCCCTCCCTGCTGGCCTCGAGCACCTTCTATATCGCCATGAGCACGGAGGGCACGACGCTTGGCTGCGGTGGCTGGACGCTGGCACGTCCGGGCGCGCCGGACGATCCGGTGGACCCGACACTCGGCCACATCCGCCACTTCGCCACCCATCCCGATGCGGTGCGCCGGGGCGTGGCGCGGGCGATCTTCGCCCGCTGCGCTGCCGACGCGCGGGCGGCAGGGGTGGCGCGGTTCGAGTGCTTTTCGGCGCTGGGAGCGGAGCCGTTCTATGCCGCCATGGGCTTCCGCGCGGTCGGGCCGATGGCGGTCGCCATGGGACCGGACCTGCGGTTTCCCAGCACGCGGATGGTAATGGACCTGGCATGACACGGCGGCCCGCCCGGGCGCGCCAGCGCTCCCGTCACTCCGCCGCCGCCGTGCGCTCCGCCTGGCCGCCCCAGATCGGCGCCAGATAGCCCAGGAACTCGTCGGCCACCTGGTCCCACGAGAACCGGCACGCATGGTCGCGGCAGCGGCGCGGGTCAATGTCCAGGGCCGCGACGGCGGCGGCGCGGAGGTCCGTGTCCAGCACGCCGGCGCCGCTGTCGCCCAGCACGTCGGTCGGTCCGGTGACGGGGAACGCTGCCACCGGCACGCCGCAGGCCAGCGCCTCCAGCATCACCAGCCCGAAGGTGTCGGTGCGCGAGGGGAAAACGAAGACGTCGCCGGCGTTGTAGCAGGCGGCCAGTTCCGCGTCTCCGTTGGCGATGTGGAACAGCGTGTCGGGGAAGCGCCTGATGTAGTCGGCGCGGCTTGGCCCGTCGCCGACAACCACCTTGCTGCCGGGCAGGTCCAGCGACAGGAAGGCCGGCAGGTTCTTGTCCACGGTCACCCGGCCGACGTAGAGGAAGATTGGCCGCGGCAGGTCGGGCCACATGGCCGCCTTGTCGCCGGGGCGGAAGATGTCGACGTCCACCCCGTGGCTCCAGGGCACGACGTTGCCGTAGCCTTCCGCCGTCAGCTCCCGCAGGACCGAGGGCGACGGCGCCAGCACCGCACGGCTGGGGGCATGGAAGCGCCTGATCCAGGCTTGCGCCCAGGACAGTGGCACCGGCGTTCGCGCGTTGACGTACTCGGGAAACTTGGTGTGGTAGGCGGTGGTGAAGGGCAGCCCGCGCCTAAGGCAGTAGCGCCGCGCCTGCTGGCCCAGCGGCCCCTCGGTGGGTATGTGGATGGCGTCGGGGCGGAACCCGTCCAGTTGCCGCGTCACGCCCCGGCGCGAGAACAGGGCGAGGCGGATCTCCGTGTAGGTGGGCATGGGCACGTTGAGGAACTGATCGGGGCTGATGACCAGAACCTCGTGCCCGCGCGCCACCAGCGTGTCGCGCAGGGTTCCCAGCACCCGCACCACGCCGTTGCGCTGCGGATACCAGGCGTCGGTCACGATGGCGATGCGCAAAAGTTGCTCCTCCCCCGCCGATTCTGCCGGACAGTCATGGGCGGGGGAGGAAGCCTGGTCCAGTGAAGGCTTCGTGACGATCGGGCCGCGGCGGGCTTCGTCAGGTCGGCTCCGGGTCGGGCACCGGGCTGGGCGTCGGCGGCGGCTCGACGGGATGGGGCGCGTCGCCGCCGCCATGGCCGCCGCGGAACCGGTCCATCAGCACATGAGCGGGCGGGGCCGTGCCGTCCTTGCCCTCGCCGAAGTACAGCGTGCGGTGCGGGAACGGGATCTCGATGCCCAGCTCGTCGAACCGCTTCTTGAGACGGCGGTTGAACTCGCGGCCGACAAACCACTGCTGGATGGGCTTGGTCTTGATGCGCGTCTTCACGATCACCGCGCTGTCGGCGAACTTGTCGACGCCCAGCACCTCCAGCGGCTCCAGGATTTGCGGGCCGTATTCGGGGTCGGCGCGCAGGTCCTCGACCACCTCCTTGCAGACCTCCACGACCTGATCGGTGTCCTCGCGGTAGGCCACGCCCATGTCGATGACGTAGTAGCTGAAGTCCTTGGTCAGGTTGGAGATCTTGTCGACCGAGGAGAACGGCAGCGTGTGCACGGTGCCCGCCAGGTCGCGCAGGCGCACCGAGCGCACGGTCATCCCCTCCACCAGCCCGGCATGGCCGCCGACCGAAATCACGTCGCCGACCGAGAAAGTGTTCTCGAACAGGATGAAGGCACCGGTGATGACGTCCTGCACCAGCTTCTGGGCGCCGAAGCCGACGGCCAGACCGATGACGCCGGCACCGGCGATCAGCGGGGCGATGTTCACGCCCAGTTCCGACAGGATCACCATGCTGACGACGACGATCATCACCACCAGCAGGATGTTGCGCGCCAGCGGCAGCAGGGTCTTGGCCCGCGCCGAACGCTCAATGACGTTGCCCTCCCTGTCGGTGGTACTCAGGTAGCGCTCGATGGAGGACGACGCCAGCTCCCAGACCAGGATGCTGACCACCAGCACCACCAGAATGGTCACCAGCGCACCGATGAAGGCGCCGCCGGCATCGGTGGTGAGGGCCTCCACCACCGCCACGCCCCAGGCCTGGGCGATGGCCGCGGCGGCGAGCAGGAAGACCAGAACGCGCACCGCCGTGTGCACCACCGGCAGGTAGCGGTTGACGCGGCGCTCGATGTCGGGGAAACGGTCCTTGACGTCCTGGCTGACCTCGAACAGTCGCGCCAGACCGGTCGACAGCAGCGTCACCAACCCGGTCGCCAGCAGCACGATGACCACCGTCAGCACCGTGCCGCGCAGGATGTACTGGAAGCCGCCTTCGACCTCCAGCGCCCAGACGGCATAGGACGCCAGCACATACAGCGCCGCCAGAACGTGCCAGACGTCGGCGAAGCGGTCGCGCAGCACGCGGCCGACGGTGCCGCCGGGACGCAGGGGCTTGCGGCGCTTCGGGCGCCGGACGGTCTGGCGGTCTCTGGCGCGGGCGGCGGCAGCCTCGCGGGTGGCGGCGGCGTCGCCGGCCAGCCCCGGTGTGGCGGGATCGGCGTCGTTGGCGGCGACGGGCTGGTCGGGATCGGCCAGCGGACGTGCCGGTGGCACGTCGCCGCCGCGGTCGCCCTGGGTGGTCTCGGGCTCGTCCTCTTCCAGCGGCGCCTCGTGCACCACCATGCGGCGCTCGCGGATCCAGGCCGCGACGGGCTGCTTGGACTGCATGATGACGATGATGATCAGCAACGCCATCACGAAGCCGACCAGCCGCGTCACCAACTGGTAGGCTCCGTCGGGCAGGCCGAAGGTCAGCGCGGCCTCGGCCCCGAAGAAGCCGATGACCCCCACCAGCGCCAGACGCCGGGTCCAGATGTGCAGGTAGTGCGCCGTCTCGTCGCCCACCGCCAGCCACCGCAGCGAACGGTTGGAGGGCTGCAGCAGCAGGTCGGAGGCGATCATGATGCCCTGGACCGCCGCGACGGCCGTCAGGATCACCAGCGCCACCACGCGCGAGCCCGGCGCCAGGTCCAGGACCGGCATGACCCCGTAGCCCGTCGCCAGCAGCGCGCCCACCGGCGCGGCCCGCATGAGCAGCAGGCCCAGCGTGATGAAAATGCGCTCGTACCACTTGGGCTCGCGCTGGCGGCCGTGCAAACGGTTACGCGGCTTGGCCAGCAGGCGGCGGACGATCCAGAACGCCGCCAGCGCCGCCACCACCAGGGCGGCGACGCGCAGCACGCCCCGCACGGCAGCGGCCCGCAGTTCGGGCTCGGTGACGCGGGCGACGGTCCAGTCCCACAGGGCGGGCAGGTTTTCCGCCGCCCGGCCCAGGTCGACCATCTCGCGCGTTGCCGTGCCCATGGCGTCGGACACGTCTCCCAGCAGACGCGCACCGATGGAGGACACGACCCCCGGCCCCTCCTCGGCCGGGCGCGTCGCCTCGATCAGCGCCTTGAGGCGGGTGACCAGTTCCTGGCGCTGGGCCTCGTCTTCCAGGGTCGCGACCAGCGCCTCCAGGTCCTGGACGGTCTGCTCGGACACGTCCGCCGGCGCGGCCGCGCCGGCCTCCTGCGCCTGCGCCTGCTGCGCCCGGTCCAGCGGCGCGGACAGGGCCAGCAGAAGCCCCAGAAGGGCAGCGGCAAAGGGACGGAAAAGGCGGGAAAGAACGGGGCGGCCAGGATCGGCCGCGCGGGCTTGTGCGGTCACCGGCTTCATGGCAAGAGGGAGCACCTGTCGTTGTTCGGCCTCGAAACGCACGAAAATGCGCGCCCGATGCCGTTCATCTCACCATACTTGCCGAAAAACACAATGCGGAGCCGTCAGACATGGACGTGACCATATATCACAACCCGCGGTGCTCCAAGTCACGCCAGACGCTGGCGCTGCTGCAGGAGAACGGCGTGGAGCCCAACGTGGTGGCCTACCTGGAAACCCCGCCGACCGCAGCCGACCTGCGCAAGATCCTGGACCTGCTGGGCATCCCGGCCCGCGAGCTGCTGCGCAAGAAAGAGGCGAAGGAAGCGGGGCTCGACGACCCGGCGCTGACGGAAGCCGAGATCATCGCCGGCATGGTCACCCACCCCAAGGTGATCGAGCGGCCCATCGTGGTGGTGGATGATGCGAAGGCCGCCCTCGGCCGCCCGCCCGAGTCGGTGCTGCCGCTGATCGGGAAGTAATACCGGACGACACCGGAAATCGCGCACTCGTCGTCCGGCAAGGCCGACTGGCCGCCGCGCCTTACGGCGCGTGAGCCTGCGTGGCGAATGAACGCAGCCTCGATGATCAATCATCGAGGCGTATAAAAGTAGGAAAAAGGGCGCGGGGGAACCCGACGCGGGCCCCTCGCGCTCCCCGCGTTCAGTGGGGTCAGCCCTTCACGCCGCAGGCGACGTTGTCGATCAGCCGCGTCTTGCCGAGGAACGCCGCCGCCAGCACGCGGGCGGGGCGGGTGACCGTGTCCACCGGCTCCAGCGTCTCGGCGTCGCGGACTTCCAGGTAGTCCACCGCCGCGAAGCCCTTGCGGCCCAACTCGCCCATGCCCCAGGCGCAGGCCTGGCCGACGTCGACGCCTTCGTCGATGTCGTCGGCGATCTGCTTCAAGGTCTTGTAAAGGTGGTTGGCGACGGCGCGCTCGTCGTCGGTCAGGTAGGCGTTGCGCGACGACATGGCCAGACCGTCCATTTCGCGCACGATGGGCGCACCCTCGATGGATACCGGCACGTTCAGGTCCGTCGCCATGCGGCGGATGACGGCCAGCTGCTGCCAGTCCTTCTCACCGAAGATCGCCACGTCGGGCAGCGCCTGCAGCAGCAGCTTGCACACCACCGTCGCCACGCCGTCGAAATGGCCGGGCCGGGCATCGCCGCACAGGCCCGACGACACGCCGGAGACGCTGATAGTGGTGGCGAAGCCGGCGGGATACATTTCCTCGACCGTCGGGGCATAGACCAGATGGCCGCCGGCCATGCCGATCTTGAAACGGTCCTGCTCCAACTGGCGCGGGTAGCGTCCGAAATCCTCGTTGGGGCCGAACTGGGTGGGATTGACGAAGACCGACACCACCACCCTGTCCGCCAGCATCTTGGCGCGGCGGATCAACGACATGTGGCCCTCGTGCAGCGCCCCCATGGTGGGCACCAGGGCCACCCGGAGGCCCTCACCGCGCCAGGCCTGCACCTGGGCGCGCAGGTCCGCCACAGTTGACACGGTATGCGGACCGCGCGCGTGCCGGCCGGCGCCGGAGGTGGCCTCGGTGGTCATCGCCCTCAGCCCTCCTTCACGTCGCGCAGCTTGGGCATGCCGAAGCAGTGCTCCGGGCCCGGGAACCGGCGGGCGCGCACGTCCGCGGCGTACTTGCCCGCCGCCTCGGAAATCTGCTCGTTCAACTGCGCGTACTTCTTGACGAACTTGGGCGTGAAGTCGCTGAACAGGCCCATGACGTCCTCCGTCACCAGCACCTGCCCGTCGCAGGTGGCGGACGCGCCGATGCCGATGGTGGGGCAGCCGACAGCCTCCGTCACCTCGCGCGCCACACCTTCCCAGGTGCCTTCCACGACCAGCGAGAACGCGCCGGCCTCCGCGATCGCCTTGGCATCGGCCAGGATCTGTTTCGCTTCCGCCTCGGTGCGGCCCTGCGCCCGGAAACCGCCGGTGGCGTGCACCATCTGCGGCTTGAGGCCGACGTGACCCATCACCGGCACCCCGCGCTGGGTGAGGAAGCGCACCGTCTCGGCCATTTCCGCGCCGCCCTCCAGCTTGACGGCGGCGGCGCCCGTCTCCTTGAGGATGCGCGCAGCGTTGCGGTAGGCCTGCGCCGGGCTTTCACCGTAGGAGCCGAAGGGCAGGTCGACGATGACCATCGCCTTGCGCGAGCCCCGCATGACCGCCTGACCGTGATTGATCATCATGTCGACGGTCACGCCCAGGGTCGTGTCCATGCCGTAGACCACCATGCCCAGGCTGTCGCCGACCAGCAGCATGTCCACATGCTCATCCAGCACCTGCGCCATGGGCGCGGTGTAGCAGGTGAGCACGACAAGCGGGTCCTTGCCCTTGCAGGCGGCGACATCACGCACGGTGACGCGCTTCAGGCTGGTCTGCGCGCTCAAGGAACGTCCTCCTGTTGATCTGGCACGGGTCGGCGGCGCGGGTTGGGCGACGTTTTACAACACGCGCGCCCGTCGACAAAGGGAAACGCCGGTCAACCCTTCTTGTGGCCCTGCTCCGGCGGCTGCGCACGGTCCGTTTCGGCCGGCGGCGGCGGGGCCATGTCGTCTTCCTCGAACAGGATGCGGTTGGCGGCCCCGTCCAGGTCCTCGAACTGCCCCGACTTCAGCGCCCACAGGAAGGTCCCCAGGCCGACCAGGCCCAGGAGCAGGGCGATGGGGATGAGCATCAGGAGACTGTCCATGGAACCCTCTGTGTCTGCGGCGGACCGAGTCGCTGGCCCGGACCTGGAGCCCCAGGTGCGGCCGCGCCTGATCGGAAACTAGTGCGTCACCGCCCCTTGCGCGAGAGGCGCAGGGCGTTGGTGATCACCACAACCGACGACGACGACATGGCCAGCGCGGCGATCAGCGGCGTCACGAAGCCGCCGACGGCGAGCGGTATGGTGAAGACATTGTAAAGCAGGGCCAGGCCGAAATTCTGCTTCACAAGACGGTCGGCGCGCCGGGCCGTGTCCAGCACCTCCAGCACCGGACCCAGGCGCTGGCCCTGGAAGACCACGTCGGCGGCGGTCTGGCTGACGTCCACTGCGGTCGAAGGCGAAACGGACGCATCCGCCGCCGCCAGGGCCGGCGCGTCGTTGAGACCGTCGCCGACCATCAGCACGCGCGCGCCCTCGTCCCGCAGCGCCTCCAGCCGGGCGCACTTGTCCGCCGGCGTGCAGGCGGCGCGCCAGGTCGCGATCCCCAGCGCCTCGGCCACGGATCGCACGGCGGGCTCGCGGTCGCCGGACAGCAGCTCCAGGCGGTAGCCACGGCGCGCCAGGTCCGCCACCACCGCGGCGGCATCCGGGCGCGGTGCATCGACGAACAGGAAGGGCACCGGCGCGACACCCGGGCGGGCCAGCCACAACTCCGGTCCCGGCGCCGCATCGGCCGACGTCGCCCAGGCGGTGGCGCCGTCGACTCCGCAGAAGACGCGGCTGCCCAGCCGCACCTCGCCGCCCGCGGTGGAAAGCCGCAGGCCGCGGCCCGGCACTTCCTCCACGCCGTCGGCCACCGGCGCGTCGGACCGGGCCGCCAGCGCCCGCGCCAGCGGATGGCGGGAGGCTGCGGCCAGGCTCGCCGCAAGGTCCAGGTCGGCGCGGGTCCAGGCCGCTCCCTCCGTCAGCAGGTCGGGATGGCCGAGCGTCAGGGTGCCGGTCTTGTCGAAGACGATGGTGTCGCACCCGTTCAACCGCTCCAGCGCCGTGGCGGTCTTGATCAGGATGCCGCCGCGCAGCAGCCGCCCCGACGCGATGACCTGCACCACGGGCACGGCCAGCGCCAGCGCGCACGGGCAGGTGATGATCAGCACAGCGATGGCGGTCAGCAGGCTCTGCTGCCACGGCGCGCCCACGCCCAGGTACCAGCCGAGGAAGGTTCCCAGCGCCGCCAGGTGCACCACCGGCGCGTACCAGCGCGCCACGCGGTCGGCCAGCGCCACGTATTTGGCGCGACCCTGCTCGGCCACTTCCATCATGCGGACGATTTCGGCCAGCAGGGTGCGCTCGCCGACGGCGTCCACGATCAGCCGCAGCGGGCCCGACAGGTTGACGGTGCCGGCGAAGGCGCGGTCGCCGGGCGCGACGCTCTGGGGCACCGTCTCGCCGGTGATCAGGCTGGTGTCCAGGTCGGAGCGGCCGTCCGTCACGGTGCCGTCGACGCCCACGCGCTCGCCGGCGGCGACCAGGATGGCCATGCCCGGGGCCACCTTGGCCGGCGGCAGAAGGCGGCGCGTGCCGTCGGCCTCCAGCACCGTGACCGAGCCGGACCCCAGGGCCAGAAGGTGCTCGGCGGCCGACCGCGCCCGGCCTCGCGCCCGGTGGTCCAGGTAGCGGCCCACCAGCAGGAAGAACAGCAGCATCACCGAGGCGTCGAAGTAGGCGTGCTCGGCGCTGTTGATGACCTGCACGAGGCTCATGCCCGTCGCCAGCAGCACGCCGAGCGAGATGGGCACGTCCATGTTGGTGCGCCGGGCCCGCAGCGCCGTCAAAGCGGAGCGGAAGAACGGCCGCCCGGCATACAACACCGCCGGCACGGCGATCAGCGCCGACAGCCAGTGCATCAGGTCGCGGGTGGCCCAGGTCATTTCCGCGCCGGACCACACGCTGACGGAAAACAGCATGACGTTGCCGGCCGCGAAGCCGGCCACGGCCATGGCGCGCAGAAGCTCGCGGTCGGCCTTGGCGCCCTCGCGGCCGAGCGCCTCGGGATCGTAGGGGACGAGGCGGTAGCCCACCTGAAGCACCGGCTCGATCAGGCCGTTAGGGCTGTCGGAGCCCGTCTCCGCCGGGTCCCAGCGCAGGGTGAGGCGGCGCGTGGTCATGTTCACGCGCGCGTTGCGCACGCCCGGCTGGCGGTTCAGCACGGTCTCGATCAGCCACACGCAGGCGGCGCAGTGCAGCCCCTCCACCATCAGGTGCAGGGTCCGGGTGCCGTCGTCCTCGACATGGACATGGGCCGAGAAGTCGGTGGCGAGCGCCTCGTCCTCGGGCTTGAGCGGCCGTGCATCGGGGTCGATGCAGCGCTTGCGGTAATAGGACTCGAGGCCCATGCCGTTGATGAGGCCAAAGGCGGCCTGACATCCGCGGCAGCAGAAATCCGGTCCCGCCGGCGAACGCGGCGGGACCGGCGTACCGCAGTGCCTGCATTCGGCGAGCTGGCCGGTCATGACGGTCATGGTCCAGAAAACGAAGGCGAACGCCGCCGGGCCGGACGCCGGGGGCGCCGGCCGGCGGCGCCGGTGCTCGTCACTTCACGAAGATGCGGTCGTGCAGGCGGAAGGTGTCGTCACCCTTGCGCGCCAGCACGCGAACTTCCCACTGGCCGGGCTCGGGCAGGACGATCTTCGTACCGTAGCGGCCAGTGTCGCGGCGGGTCAGGCGGACCTCCTGATCCATGCCGGCCTTCGTGGGCCGGCGGATTTCTGCAAAGACCTCCAGGCCCTCCAGCCCCTCGCCGTCGGGGCCGGTGGCGGAGATCATCAGGTCCGCCGGGTAGTCGCCCGGACGGTCCTTGGTCGTCTGCTCGGCCCGGAGCCCCACCGTCCACCCCAGGGCCTTCTGGGCCTCGGCCTCGGCCAGGGTCTGGTTGTACAGCCGGCCCTTTTCGTAGGCGTTGCGGGTTTCCAGCCCGTTGAAGGTGCTGGTGGCGAAATAGGCCAGCGCCCCGTTCACCCCGACGACCACCATGAAGGCGGCGACGAAGATATAGGGATACCACCAGCCGCTGGGCCGGGGCGTGTTGCCGGTCATGCTCATGTCGAAACGATGCTCCTGCCTCTCGAGCCAGGCCCCGTCGGGGCGCGCATCAGCGCGCCCCGGGACCGGCGAAGAGCGTATCATACTCCATGACCTCACCGCTCGCCTGATTGGTCAGGACGAACTCCAGTTCGGTCGAGGAGCCCTCCAGCGCCGCCGGCGGCGCCGTGACGTAGATGCGGAACGTGCCCACAGAATCGCCCTTCACCGGCAGCTGCACCGAGTCTACGGGCCCGTCGGTGTAGCCGACCACGTCCAGCGTCGCCCCCTCGATGCCCTGGGTGTCCAGCGTATAGGTCTGGTCGCCCGGCTGCATGTTGAGCACCTTGAAGGTGTAGCCGTTGCGGATCTGGCCGTCGGACAGCGGCACGTACAGCGGGCTGCGCTCGTGCAGCACGTTGATCTCGGTGGTCGCGCGGGTGGACAGGCCGTATACCATGACCGCGGTCACGATCACCATCAGCACCGCATAGATGATGGTGCGGGCGCGGACGAAGCGGTACTTGGTCGGCTCGCCCCTGGCGCGGGCCACCTGGTTGTTGGTGCTGTCGTAGGTGATCAGGCCGCGCGGCAGGTTGAAGCGGTCCATGATCTGGTTGCAGGCATCGATGCACAGGCCGCAGCCGATGCACGCCAGCTGGCTGCCGTTGCGGATGTCGATGCCGGTGGGGCACACCTGGACGCACATGGTGCAGTCCACGCAATGGCCGCGGTCCTGGAAGGACTCGCCCTTCTTGGCGAAACCGCGGGGCTCGCCGCGCCACTTCTCGTAGGTGACGACCAGGCTGTCCTCGTCGAACATGGCGGCCTGGAAGCGCGGCCACGGGCACATGTAGATGCACACCTGCTCGCGCGCCCAGCCGGCCAGCAGGAAGGTCACGCCGGCGATCATGGCCAGGAAGCCGTAGATGCCCAGCGAGGCACTGCCGGTGGCGATCTCGACCGAGGTTTCCCACGCCGGATTGAAGTAGATCATCCAGGTCCAGGCAGTCGCGATGGAGATGGCGGCCCAGATGGTGATCTTGAGCGTCTTGATGCCGAACTTGCGCGCGGTCATCCGGCTCTTGTCGAACTTCATGCGCTTGTTGCGGTCGCCCTCAAGCTTCTTTTCCACCCACACGAACAGGTCGGTGAACACCGTTTGAATGCAGGTGAAGCCGCACCACACGCGGCCCAGAAGCGCGGTGACGAAGAACAGGCCGATGGACCCCAGGATCAGCACGCCGGTCAGGTAGTAGACCTCCTGCGGCCAGATCTCGACCCAGAAGAAATAGCCGCGGCGGCCGGCCAGGTCCATGAGGATGGCTTGGTCGGGCGTGTCGCCCGCACGGTCCCAGGGAATCCAGGGACCGATGAAATAGATGCCAAGAAGCACGATCATGGCGATCCATTTCAGATTCCGGAACGTCCCCTGAATCGCGCGCGGGTATATCTTCTCGTACGCCGCGTACAGCGAGGACTTCTGCGTTTCTTCCGGCTTCTTGCCCGACGGACGGGAAGGCTTGCGCGCCTTCTCCGCAACCTCGTTCGCTACCGCCATGGTATCGCGACCTCTCTCTCAAGACTGCGCCGCTTGGCCCCACACCAGTCGGCGACCATAGGGATAATCCGGGCAGGCCACACCGGCAACCGGATCAACCGCATGTCGGCCATGCACGCGCGCGCGGTACGCGGCGGCCGGACCGGCTGCGATGTGTCGTATGCGGTGTGGCTGTGCTCGACCGTCTCCCCTGCCGGCGGCCCGCGGGTGCGGGCCCACGGTTCGACGCCCCTTGGCATCTCCCGCCGCGGCACGGAAGCCGGTGCTTCTTCATGCCACCGATCGTACGGCGGTTGAAATGACATCGGTCAATGGACCGCGTCCGAAACGCCGCTGCGGCGGGGAAACCGACCCGTTCGGGCGGGCGACTTCGGGACCCTAAATGCGCCTGTATAAGCGATTCGTCAAGGACCTAAAGGTCTACTCGTGCTAGGGCCATGGCGGCCGCGGCAACCATGCGGCCCACGCTTGCCCCGCCTGTGCTGCCGCGGCGGCGCGGGCGGGCGTTGAAAAGACGCAGGGCCCGACTGCCGAGGCAATCGGGCCCTGCGCCCAAAGCAACCGGAAGATCAGGCTTACTGACCGCCGCCCAGCGAGTGGACGTAAACGGTCACCTGCTTGATCTCCTCCTCGTCGAGGCGGCCGCCCCAGGCCGGCATGACGCCGTGCTTGGGCTCGTAGATCTGAGCCTCCACGGCATCCCGGTCGCCGGAGTACAGCCACAGCTGGTTGTTGAGCGGCGGCGCGCCCAGAACCTGCTGGCCCTCACCCTCGAAGCCGTGGCACGCCGCGCACTGCTCTTCGTAGAGGGTGGCACCCTCGGTGCCCTGCTCGGGGTTGCCCGACGCCAGCGACACGACGTAGTCGGTGACCGCGTCGATCTCGGAGTCGCTCAGGATCTCCATGGCGCCGAAGGCCGGCATCTCGGACAGGCGCGTGTCCGCGTCCTGATCCCAGCGGATGCCGTGCTGCAGGGTGGTGTAGATCTCGTCCAGCGTGCCGCCCCAGATCCACTCGTCATCGGCGAGGGTGGGATAGCCGAACTGGCCGGCGCCACCCGACTGGTGGCACGGCGCGCAGTTTTCCTTGAACACCACCTGGCCACCCGCCATGGCGTAGTTGCGCAGGTTGGTGTCGGCCACGATCTCGTCCAGGGACGAGGTCTTGATGGCCTCCAGCTTGTCGGCGTGCTCGGCGCGCGCCGCCACCAGGTCGGTCTCCAGCTCGGCACGGGAGCTGTAGCCCAGAAGGCCGCCGGTGGCGCTGTTGGTCAGCGGAATCGCCGGGTAGGCGAAGACGTAGCCGATCGAGAAGATCACCGTCGCCCAGAACACGTACACCCACCACTTGGGCAGCGGCGTGTTCAGCTCGCGGATGCCGTCCCATTCGTGGCCAGTGGTATGCTGGCCGGTAATGGCGTCCTTTTCAGGGGTTCCCGCCATTTCACTGCTCCTTGTCGTCATCTTCCCGGAAGATGATGTTCTTGTCGTCCTCGAACCGGCCCTTGTTCTTGGGACGGAAGGCGAAGAACACCACCCCCAGGAAGAGAATCATCAGCCATAGGCCCCAGAACTGGCGCAGGAAGTCGCTCAGGTTATGCAGGTCTTCCAGCATCAGATCCTTGCCTTACCGATACGCGTTGGCTTCGCCGGCATCGAACTCGGAGAAGTCGACCAGGGTGCCCAGCATCTGCAGGTAGGCCACCAGGGCGTCCATTTCCGTGATCATGTCGGGGTTGCCGTCGAGGTCGCCGCCCACGGCCTTGGGATAGGCCTCCGTCACCGCGTCCAGATCACCGTTGGCCTGGGCTTCCAGGTGCGCGACGGCGTTCTCGATCTGGTCATCGGTGTAGGGGACGCCCACGATGCGCAGGGTACGCAGGTGGTCGGCCATGTCGTCGTACTCGAGCGGCGTTTCGATCAGGTGCGGGTAGCCCGGCATGATCGATTCCGGCACGACCGACCGCGGGTCGATCATGTGACGGGTGTGCCACTCGTTGGAGTACTTGCCGCCCACGCGCGCCAGGTCGGGACCGGTGCGCTTGGAGCCCCACTGGAACGGGTGGTCGTACTTCGACTCCGCGGCCAGCGAGTAATGACCGTACCGCTCCACCTCGTCGCGGAACGGACGGATCATCTGGCTGTGACAGTTGTAGCAGCCTTCACGGATGTAGATGTTGCGGCCCTGCAGCTCCAGCGGGCTGTAGGGGCGGACACCGTCCACCTTCTCGATCGTGTTCTGGATCGAGAACAGCGGAACGATCTCCACGATGCCGCCGATGATGATCGTCAGGAAGATGCCCAGCGTCAGAAGCAGGACGTTCTTCTCGATCTTCTCGTGTTGCTTGATCAGAGACATGTCAGCCTACCCCTTACTGCTGGGCGCCGGCGACGGCTTCCGGCGCCTCGTAGGGACGCTCGGTGCGCACGTCACCCTTGATGGTGCGGTACATGTTGTAGGCCATGATCAGGCCGCCAATCACGAACAGCAGACCGCCGAAGGCGCGGATCACGTAGTAGGGGTGCATGGCCTCCACGGTCTCGATGAACGAGTACTGCAGGAAGCCCAGCTCATCATAGGCGCGCCACATCAGGCCCTGCATGATGCCCGAGATCCACATCGCGGTGATGTAGAGCACGATGCCGATGGTGGCGATCCAGAAGTGATAGCTGACCAGGCGCATGCTGTAGAGCTGCGAGCGCTTCCACAGGACCGGGAACAGGTAGTACATCGCGCCGAAGGACACGAAGGCCACCCAGCCCAGGGCACCCGAGTGCACGTGGCCGACGGTCCAGTCGGTGTAGTGCGACAGCGAGTTCACCGCCTTCACCGACATCATCGGACCTTCGAAGGTCGACATGCCGTAGAACGCGACCGAGGTCACCAGGAAGCGCATGACCGGGTCGGTGCGCAGCTTTTCCCAGGCACCCGACAGGGTCATGATGCCGTTGATCATGCCGCCCCACGAGGGCATCCACAGCATCACCGAGAACACCATGCCCAGCGTCTGCGTCCAGTCGGGCAGCGCGGTGTAGTGCAGGTGGTGCGGACCGGCCCAGATGTACAGGAAGATCAGGGCCCAGAAGTGCACGATCGACAGGCGGTAGGAATAAACCGGACGCTCGGCGCGCTTGGGAATGAAGTAGTACATCATGCCCAGGAAGCCGGCGGTCAGGAAGAAGCCCACCGCGTTGTGACCGTACCACCACTGCGTCATGGCGTCCTGGACGCCCGAGTACAGGGTGTAGGACTTGGCGCCGAAGAAGCTGACCGGCACGGCGAGGCCGTTGCCCAGGTGCAGCATGGCCACCGTGACGATGAACGCCAGCAGGAACCAGTTGGCCACGTAGATGTGCGGCTCGCGACGCTTGATCAGCGTGCCGACGAACGTGGTCAGGTAGGCGACCCAAACGACGGTCAGCCACAGATCGACGAACCACTCCGGCTCGGCGTATTCCTTGCCCTGGGTGATGCCGAGCACGTAGCCCAGCGCCGCCATGACGATGAACGCCTGGTAGCCCCAGAAGACGAAGTTGCCGAGCGCGGCGCCGCCGTACAGGCCGGTGCGGCAGGTGCGCTGCACGATATAAAGCGACGAGCCGATCAGGATGTTGCCGCCGAAGGCGAAAATCACCGCCGACGTGTGGACCGGGCGCAGACGCCCGAAGGTCGTCCACTCAAGATCGAAGTTCAGAGCCGGGAAGGCCAACTGCCAGGCGATGAAATCGCCCGCCAGAAAGCCCACCACGCCCCAGAACATCGCCGCAATGACGAAGTTGCGGATGACACCTTCATTGTAAGGCGTCGCCGCGGACTGGGCGTTGGACGCCGTGGTCGCTTGGGTCATGACCCCTCCTTGATCGACCAGAACATTCTTCCCCATCCGGTGCGGATGGCACGCGGCACGAGATCGGCCGGAACCCCTGCCTCCGAGGAGGCTCCCCTTCGGGTTTCCGCGTCACCCGCGCCGGTCGGCGTGTTTCCGACCGTTGCCCCGCCGCCCGCGATCTGCAAAAACATCACGCACGACGGGGTCCGGCCTTTTGACAGCCGGACTTTCATCTATAGCAAATGCCACAAATTTTCCAGCCAAAAGACGGCCTCTGCCGCAATCCTGCCGCGATCATGCGGGCGGCGTTGCACGCGGGCCCGCCGTCGCCCCGGCTCAGCTTCTGTCCAGGACGCCCCATGACCGATACCCTGCCCACCGTCGACACCCCGGAAAGCCGCCCGCACCTGCGCATCCAGAAGGGGCGAGCCCGCCGCCTGCGCCAGGGCGGGCCGTGGCTGTTCTCCAACGAGGTGGAGATGACCGCCGAGGCCAAGGCCCTGCCGCCTGGCACGCTGGTGACCGTGGTCGATGCCGGCGACGAGCGCCTGGGCGTCGCCACCTTCAACCCGCACTCCCTGATCTGCGCCCGGCTGCTCGACCGCGACTGGCGCGCGACCGTCGACACCGGGCTGATCAAGCGGCGACTCGCCGCTGCCGCCGCCCTGCGCGACAGGCTCTACGGCACGCCCCACTACCGCCTGGTTCATTCCGAGGCCGACGGCCTGCCGGGGCTGATTGTCGACCGCTACGGCGACGTCTTCTCGGTCCAGGCCAACACGGCCGGGATGGACCGCCTGACGCCGCTGGTGGTCGAGGCGCTGACGGAGGCCTTCGCACCCTCCGCCGTGGTTCTGCGCAACGACACGCCGGCCCGGGCGCTCGAAACCCTGCCGCAGGAGCAGACGGTGGCGCTCGGCGCCGTCGAGGGACCGGTGGCCCTGACCGAGAACGGCGTCACCTATCTGGCTGATGTCACTACGGGACAGAAGACCGGCTGGTTTTACGACCAGCGGCCCAACCGCGCCTTTGTCGCGAACCTGGCGAAGGATCGCCGCTGCATCGACGTCTATTCCTATGCCGGGGGCTTCGGCCTGGCCTGCGCCGCCGCGGGCGCGGCCGAGGTGACGCTGGTGGACCGCGCCGAGCGTCCGCTGGCGCTTGCGGCCGAGGCGGCGGCGCGCAACGGCTTCGCCGACCGCGTGAAGACCACCCAGGCCGAGGCCTTCGGCGAGATGCAGCGCCTGGCCGCCGCCGGAGAGCGGTTCGGCGTCGTCGTCTGCGATCCGCCCGCCTTCGCCAAATCCAAGCGCGATCAGGCGCAGGCCGCCAAGGGCTACCGCAAGATGGCGCGCCTGGGCGCGGGCCTGGTCGAGCCGGGCGGCGTGATCCTGTGCGGATCGTGCAGCCACCACATGCCGCTCGACCGTTTCCAGGAGGAAGTCACCCGCGGGCTGCACCAGGCCGGGCGCGACGGCCGCCTGCTGCACACGGGCTTCGCCGGCGCCGACCACCCCGTGCACCCGGCCCTGCCGGAAAGCGCCTACCTGAAGACGCTCACCTTCCAACTGGACTGAGGACCGGCGGCTGCGGCCGGACGTCAGAGGCGCGGCAGGCCATCCCAGCGGTAACGCACCTCGCGCAGGCGCTTGCCGCCGATGGTGTCGTGCTGGGTGCGGTCAGGGACGCCGCCGAGGTGTGCATAGAAGGCGCGCGCCGGGCGGTTGTCGGCCAGCACCCAGACGAACAGCCGCGCCATGCCGTCCGCCGCCAGCCGCTTCACCGCCGCCGCCATGAGCGCCCGGCCGAGCCCGCGACCCCGGCGGTCCGGCCGCAGGTAGAGGCCGCCGACCTCGCCGTCGCCGGGGCCGGCGTCGCCGTCCCGCAACGCGCCGCCCTGCACGAAGCCCACCACCGGTCCGCCGCGCCCGCCGTCGCGCGCCACGAGCGTCCAGCCGGCCTCGGCCGCGAGAATGCGACGCCACTGGGCGGTGCGCTGGACCTCGGACAGACTGTCGAGGACGACCTGCGGCACGATGCCGGCATAGGCCGCGCGCCACGCCGCCACATGCACGGCGGCGATGGCGGGAGCATCCTGGGGCTGGGCGGGCGCGATGAAAACCATCGCATTCCCATACCACCGCCGCACCGCCGCCGCGAAAAGGAAAACGGGGAGGCCGGTCTGACGCCGGTCTCTCCCCGTTCGTGAAGCCCCATGCCCTACTTGCCCGGCACCCGCCGATGGCTGCGGATGCTATTCGTGCAAGGCACGGTCAGGAGGATGCAGATGCCGTGCCAACCGCCCGGGCGCTGGTGGCGCTGCTCTTTCCTTGAGCACACGCCAAGACATGCCTATATTTTGAGCGCGGATTGAGGCAACTGCCTTCACTGCGGGCAGCCGTGGCCGACGCACCATCATCCGCAACCTTGTACTGCGGAAGAACGTTGTTCAGGTTCAGAGGGGGTCCGCGCCGCCGGGATTATCGCGACGTGCCACGTCGGCGCGGCCCTCCGCCGTGCAACACTCGCGCCCCCAGCGGAAGGACGCCGCCCTGACGGACCAGACCTTGCCAGCAGCCGATCCCGCCTCGCCCCAGCCCATGAGCCAATCGCCCGCCGCCGCGCCGCGCCTCCTGGACCGGCCGGGCGTCGCATGGCGCGTGGAGACGGCGGACCGCGCGGCCTTGCTGGTGGACGCGGCCGCCTACTTCCGCGAGCTGCGCCGGGCCCTGCTCAGGGCGGAGCGCCAGGTGCTGCTGGTGGGATGGGACGTGGACGGCCGCACCGATGTGGTCGGTCCCGAAGGCGGTCCCGAGCCCGGCGACGACGCCCCCCGCCTGCTGCGCGAGTTGCTCACGTGGCTGGTGGAGCATCGGCCCGACCTTAACGTCCACGTGCTGCTGTGGGACTACACGCTTCTCTATGCGCTCGACCGCGAGCCCCTGCCCACCGTCACGCTCGGCTGGACGACGCCGGACCGCGTCCACCTGCACCTGGACGACAGCCTGCCCATGGAGGCCAGCCACCACGAGAAGGTTGTGGTGATCGACGACGCCCTGGCCTTCTGCGGCGGCATGGACGTGACCATTCGCCGCTGGGACACGCCGGAACACCGCCTGGACGACCCGCGCCGGCGCGACCCGGGCGGCGAGGCCTATCCGCCCGTGCATGATGCCGCCCTCATGGTGGACGGCGCCGCGGCACGGGCACTGGGCGATCTGGCGCGGGAACGCTGGCACCACGCCACCGGCCGGCGGCTGCATCCGGTTCCGCGCACCGCCGGGCGGCGGCTGTGGCCGGACGACCTGCCGCCGCGCCTGCGATCCGTCTCCGTGGGCATCAGCCGCACCCGACCCGCCGGCAAGCGGTGGGACGCCGTGCGCGAGGTCTGCGACCTGTACTGCGCCGCCATCGAAGGCGCCGAACGCACGCTCTATATCGAAAACCAGTACCTGACGGCCGATTGCGTCGCCGATGCCCTGGTCCGCCGCCTGCGCGAGACCCCGGATCTGGAAGTGGTCATGGTCGGCCCGCGCACCGCCATGGACTGGCTGGAGGAAACCACCATGGGCGTCGGCCGCGCCACCTTCATGGCGCGTCTGGCGGAAACCGGCGCCGGCGACCGCATCCGCCTGCTCGCGCCCGTCATCCGCGACGACGCCGGCGAAAGCCACGACGTCAAGGTGCACAGCAAGCTGATGATCGTCGACGACCGCGTCATGACCATCGGCAGCGCCAACCTGGCCAACCGCTCCATGGGCCTCGACACCGAAACCAACACCACCGTCGAAGCCACGCGGCAGGAGGACCGCGACGCGCTGGCGCGCTGGCGCGACGGCCTGCTGGCCGAACACCTGGGCTGCCCGCGCGAGGCCGTCGCCGGCGCGCTGGTCGAATCCGGCGGGTCGCTGGTGAAGGCCGTCGACGCGCTGACGGAGCGCAACCCGGCGCGGACCCTGGTTCCCGTGGACGCCAGCCTGGCCGAACCCAACGAGGGCGTGGCCCTGCTCAACCGCATCGGCGACCCGGAAGAACCCATCGACCTGGATCGCTTCCTGGCCGAGCAGGTGCCCGAGCCGCCCGTCGGGCCGTCGCGCAAGCCCCTGTCGCGGCATCTGTGGACCGGCTTTTTCATCGTTGCCGTCATCGCCGCCGTCGTCGCTCTGTGGGAGCTGACGCCGCTGCGGGAAGGGCTGGACCCCCGCGTCTTCTACGACAAGGCGGTCGCCCTGCGCGGTCTGCCGTGGACTCCGCTGGCCGTTCTGGGCGGATACGTTGCCCTCGGACTGGCGGCCTTTCCCATCACCGTGCTGATCACCGTGACCGCCATGGTCTTCGGGCCGGTGATGGGGTTCGTCTACGCCAGTTCGGGCGCCATCCTGTCGGCGGTGATCAGCTTCGGCCTGGGTCACCTGCTGGGCAAGCGGCTGGTGCGCCGCTACGCCGGCGCCACCGTCAACCGCCTGAGCGAGGCACTGGGCCGGCGCGGCATCGTGGCGGTGGTGTTCCTGCGGGTGGCGCCCGTGGCGCCGTTTCTCATCATCAATCTGGTTTCGGGCGCCAGCCATGTGCGCTTTCGCGACTATATCCTGGGGACGCTGCTCGGCATGCTGCCGGGGATCGCGGTGATGACCCTGCTGGGGTCGAGCATCATGGGCCTGATCCAGGATCCGACGCCGGCGCGCATCATCGTGCTGGTGGGGTGCCTGGTGCTGTGGTTCCTGGTCAGCGTCGGACTTCAGCGGCTGGTCTCGCGCCGCCAGAAGGCCCGCGACCGGGCCGGACGCGGATAGCGGACAGGAGAACGGAAAGCCGCCATGCGCCTGCGCGTCGCCACCTACAACATCCATTCCTGCATCGGCAACGACCGGGGCTACGATCCCGCGCGCATCGCCGAGGTGATCCTGGAGACGGGCGCCGACGTGGTGGGGCTGCAGGAGGTCGCCGCCAAGCCCGACCTGGACGGGGTGCCCGACCAGTTCTCCTATCTGGCCGAAGCGACGGGCATGACGGCCATCGCCGGGCCCAACGTGATCCTGCGGGAGAGCCGCTTCGGCAACGTGCTGCTGACCCGGTGGCCGGCGCTGGGCGTGCGCCGCGTCGACCTGTCCATCGCGCCCTACGAGCCGCGCGGCGCCGTGGTCGCCGACCTGTCGGTGCACGGACAGCGGCTGCGCGTCATCACCACCCATCTGGGCCTGAGGGTCTGGGAACGGGCGCGCCAGCATGCCACACTGGGCGACCTGATGGCCGCGCGCGGCGATGCGCCGGCCGTCATCATGGGCGACTTCAACAGCTGGTGGCCCGACATCGCGGCGCTGCGGCACCTGGGGCCGCGTTTCGGCTGCCGCCTGTCGCCCGCCAGCTTTCCGGCGCACCTGCCGTTCCTGGCGCTGGACCGGATCTGGACGGTGCCGGACACCTTCGCCGGGCCGGTGCGCGCCCACAAATCGCCCCTCGCACGCCAGGCCTCCGATCACCTGCCGGTGGTGGCGGACCTGGACCTGCCCGATCCCACCCCCTCGCGCGTTGAAGAGGACGAGGCCGACACCGCCGTGACCATCGCAAGCCGCCGGACCATCGAGGCATGACAACCGAGCGCCCGCAGGACAGCCGCCCCGCCGCCATCGGCGCCCACGAGCCGCCGCGCCCGGCCTCGCCGCCGTTCGCCGCGGCGTCGCCGGCTGCGGACGAGCGGGGGCCGCGGGACGACACTGGCCACCACGGCCCGGCTGCCGCCGCCGCGGCGCTGGAGGAGGATCATGCCGGCCGCCGCGGGCGCCTCAAGCTGTTCCTGGGCGTAGCGCCGGGCGCCGCGACCGTGCCGACGGTGCTGGCGGCCCACATCGACACCATCCACCGCCTGCGCCGCGAGGCGCCCGACCGCGCCCAACGGCCGGTCATCGGTCTTCTCATGCCCGGCGACCTGCGCGACCTGCCGGCGGAAATCCAGGACAGCGACGCGATGATCGTGCGCTGCGACAATCCCGACGACCTGCTGCGCCACGACCCCGACGTGGTGGTCATCAAGGGCCTGCGCGGCATCAACCGCCAGATCGCCCGGCTGGACACCGGCGCAAGCTCGCCCATCGACGCGATCCTGGACCGCGGCATCGACGTCTACTGCGCCCTGTCGGCGGCGCACCTGGACGGGGCGCGCGACCGCATCGGCGTGCTGGCGCTGATCCCGCGCGAGGACAGCCTGCCCGAAACCCTGCTGGAGAAGGCCGACCAGATCGAACTGGTCGACGCCGCGCCCGAGGACCTGGCCGAGCGGTTCGAGAGCCGCAGCCTCATGCTCTCGGACGACGACTACGAGACGCTGGCCCCCATCTACGCCGTCGACTGCCTGACGCTGCTGCGCGAGACCGCCATCGGCGTCACCGCGCGGCACGTGCACCGCCAGTCGCTGGAACAGTGGTCGGAAGGCGCGGGCGTGGACGCCGAGACGCCGGCCGTGGAGCCGGAGCCGCCGCCGCGCATCCTGGTGCTGCTGTCCGACGTCGGCCGGCCCGAGCGCCTGGTGCAGGACGGCCACCGCCTGGCCGACCGCAACGGCGCGGCGTGGTTCGTCGCCTATGTGGACACCGCCTGGAACCATCGCCTGCCCCAGGCCATCCAGCGCGAGGTGACGGAAAGCCTGCACCTGGCCGATCACCTGGGGGCCGAGGTGGTGCCGCTGGGCGGGCCGGACCTGCTCGAGGAAGTCAGCGAATTCATCCGCACCCACCGCATCACCGAGGTGGTGGTCGCCCGGCCGCCGGTGCGCGGCCTGCGCCGGCTGTGGCGGCGCCCCTTCGCCGACCAGCTGCTGGAGCGCTTTCGGAACCTGGGCGTGCACATCGTCCCCGGGCCGGAAATGACCGTGGACGCCTTCGCCCTGCCCTGGCGCATCGACGAGGGGCGGCCGTGGTTCCACGAATACCTGGCCGGCGCCGTCGCCGCCTGCATGGCCGCCGGACTGATCAAGGTGCTGGACCCCCTGCTGCCGGCGGAAAGCCTGTCCATAATCATGCTGATGGCGGTGGTCTACGCCGCCACCGCCTACGGGTTCGCCTCGGCCCTGTTCACGTCGGTGCTGGGGCTGGCGATGTTCAACTTCTTCTTCGTCGAGCCCCAGTTCGCCCTCACGCCCGACAGGCCGGAGCAGATATTCCAGCTTGCCATCTACCTGGTCCTGGCCGCCATCGCCGCCAACCTGGCCGGGCGCCTGCACGACCAGGCCCAGGCGGCGCGGCGGCGCGAGCGGCACACCGGCGCGCTCTACCACCTGTCGCGCGAGATCGCCGCCACCTCCGACCCCGCCAAGGTGATGTCTGCCATCTCGGCGCAGATGCGCGACCTGTTGAACGTCAACGTGATGATCCTGCTGCCCCGGCGCATGGTGGCCGAGGCCGATCCCGGCCCCACGGGATCGGACGAGGAGGCCGAGGAACTGTGCGCCGCCTGGCCCGAGGGCGGCACGCTGGACGAGGAAGCCTGGCGCATCGCCTCGTGGGTGCGCCGCTACGGCGAGCCCGCCGGGCGCGGCACCACCGTCCACAGCAACGCCGGCTACCTGTTCCAGCCCCTGCGCACGGGCGGCGGCGTCATCGGCGTTCTGGTGGTGGAGGCCGCCGACCCCATGATCCTGCGCCGCGCCAGCTTCCGCCGCCAGCTCGACAGCCTGGCCGGGTTCTCCGCCGTGGCGGTGGAGCGCATGCACCTGAACCGCGAGGTGGAAACGGTGCGCGTGGTGGCCGAGACCGAGTCCATGCGCTCGGCCCTCCTGTCGTCGCTGAGCCACGACCTGCGCACGCCGCTGGCCTCCATCATCGGGTCAACGAGCAGCCTGCTGACCTACGGCCGGTCCTATTCCGAGGACGTGCAGCGCGACCTTCTCAAGACCGTGCTGGAAGAGGCCGAACGCCTCAACCGCTTCGTCGGCAACCTGCTGCAGATGACCAAGCTGGAAGCCGGCGCCACCGTCCCCAAGCCGCAGTGGACCGACCTGGACGACCTGGTGGGCACGACGCTGGAGCGCATGGAGGGGCGGCTTGAAAAGGTGCACGTGGCGCTGGACATTCCGCCCATGCTGCCGCTGTTCCAGGTGGATTTCGTGCTCATGGAGCACGTGCTGATGAACCTGATCGACAACGCGGTGAAATACTCGCCCGTGGGCTCGACCATCACCATCCGCGGACATGCCGAGGACGGATGGATCGTCATCGAGATCACCGACGAAGGCATCGGCATTCCGGCGGAGCACTGCGCGCGCATTTTCGACAAGTTCTTCCGCGTCTACTCGCGCGACCGGGTGGTGGCCGGCACCGGCCTCGGCCTTGCCATCTGCAAGGGGATCGTGGAAGGTCACGGCGGCACCATCGAAGCGGAAAGCGACGGCGAGAACGGCAGCACCTTCCGCGTGCGCCTGCCGGTCCGCACGCCCACGGCCGCTGATCTGGAGGGGGTCGACGCACCGCCGGAACACCTGCCCGCTGACTGACCGGGCCAAGCCGTTCAAGAGACCTGGACCAAAAGCAAGACCAACCGGAGACATCCGCCGCCATGCCCAACGACGCAACGGGAACCGCCAAAGTCCTCATCGTCGACGACGAACCGCAGATCCGCCGCTTCCTCAAGGCCAGCCTGACCGCCCACGGCTATCAGGTGGTCGAGGCCGAGGATGCCAACTCGGCCATCAAGGCGGCGACGGTGGAAAAGCCGGACCTGACGGTGCTGGACCTGGGACTGCCCGACATGGACGGCATGGAGGTGATCGAGCGGGTGCGCGAGTGGTCGTCCATGCCGATCATCGTGCTGTCGGTGCGCTCGGACGAAAGCGACAAGGTGGGCGCCCTGGACCGGGGTGCGAACGACTACATCACCAAGCCGTTCGGCATGGCGGAACTGATGGCCCGCATGCGCGCCGCCCTGCGCCACATCGGGCCCGAGGCCAACGACGACCCGGTGCTGGAGACCGATCGGGTGAGCATCGACCTCGCCAAGCGGCTGGTGACGGTGGACGGGGCGCCGGTGAAACTGTCGCGCAAGGAATACGACCTGCTGCGCGCGCTCGCCCAGCACCCCGGCAAGGTCATCACCCACCAGCAGCTGCTCCGCGACATCTGGGGCGAGGCCTATGTGGAGGAAACGCAGTACCTGCGGGTCTATATCGGCCAGTTGCGCCAGAAGCTGGAGGCCGACCCCTCCCGCCCCCGCCTCATCATCACCGAGCCGGGGGTGGGGTACCGGTTGCAGATTTCGGTGTGACGGGAGCGGTTCACGCGCGTGGGTGATTAAGAATAGACCGTCAAACCTGGGAAAGAGGCTGCCAGGAATTGGCGAGGACGGCGTGGGCGCTTGGCAAATCGTCTGGCACGGTGCGTGGATTCCTGCTTTCTCAGGAATGACGGTCAGTTTTACTTCATAAAAGAAGACCGAAACCGCCCCCTGCGAAAGAGGGTGTCAAGAAATCGGCTGGCTGCCGGCACAGGCGTCGCCAGGGCGGCTGACGGAGTGCGTGACCCCCTGCTTCCGCAGGGGCGACGGTTTTTTTAACCTGTTGTTATAGAGTGAAAAATACTCGTCATTCCCGCGAAAGCGGGAACCCACATGCAACGCCAGACACCCTGCCGCGCTCCCTCTGGTGAGGGTCCACCGTTTCTTTACAGCCTCGAAAGCAGGGGGCCACATCCGCTGCCAGCCGTCCTGCGCTTGCGTCTTGCAGTTGGCAGCTGAATCAACAACCCGCCACCACCCCTACCCCCGCTTCGCCCGCGCGTCATCCAGCGCGGCGCGCAGGGCGTCGAAGGGCAGCATGACCGAGCCGTGGCGGCTTTTCAGGTCGCGGACGAGGCGCAGGTATTCCAGCTCCTGCCAGTCGCCGCCGGGCAGGGGACCGTCTTCCTTGAGCATGGCGCGCATGGCCTCGGCCACCTGGTCCAGTTCCTCGACGGAGCGGCCGACGGCGTTGGCGGCCAGGATGGCCGTCGCCGCCTCGCCCAGGGCGCAGGCGCGCACGGCGTAACCGAAACCGGTCAGGCGGTCGGCATCGTCCAACGCGACGTCGACCGTGATGCGACTGCCGCACAGACGGCTTACCTTTTCCGCCGAGGCGTCCGGGCTCTCAAGACGGCGGTCCTCCCGCACCTGACGGGAGTATTCCTTCAGCTTGTCGCTGAACAGGTCGATCATGGCGGTTTCGGAACTCATCCCCACCCCGGGTCATGCTGAGCAAAGGCTGACGGCAACGGCGGCAGTCTACACCACCCCTGCCCAACATGGGGAGATGGCGCGCACGGCGCATCCCCCGCCCCCGCGCGGCTGCGGCGGCCTTGCGGCGGTGCCCCCCGGCCGGCCGGCGGCCCGACCGAGGATGCGGGAGGCCCTATTCCGGGTCCTGCCCGCCGCCGGCGTCCTCGCCGCCGCGGTCCATGCCCTCGCCCCCATGCCCATCGGGCCCGGCCGTCAGCTCCTTGTAGCGGGCGGCGTCGACGTCGGGGTAGGCCTCCACGAAGGCGGTGATGTCCCACAACTCCTCGGCCTCCTCGAAGGGGCCCCAGGCGGGCATGCCGGTCATCTTGAAGCCGTTGTCCAGGATCCAGTAGATGGACGCCGGCGCCCAGAACTCGGCCACATGGCCCATTTCCGGCGGCTTGGGCATCATGTGTTCGGCGAACTCGAACGCCTTGATACCCGGGGCGCCGTGGCAGGCGACGCACTTCTCGTCGTAGGCCTTGGCGCCGGCGGCGATCCGCTCCGGCGAGGCCAGGTCGCCAGGCACCTGGATGTCCTCTGCGCGGGTGCGCACGGCGTTCACCCGCGTGGTCGCCAGCGCCCACCGGACCAGGCCCGTGTGAGCGTCGGTGGCGGCCACGTTGTAGGCGCCGGTGAACATGATCGCCACCGCGATGGCGAGCAGCACGAGCAGAGTGGCGATGACGGTGCCGACGATTTTCATGGCGCGCTCCGGCGTTGCAGAAGGGGTTCCTTCTGCAACGCCGTCGCGCATCCCGCTGTTCCAGATGGCGGCCCTAGAGGTACCAGGCGAACTCGTGCGGGGTGATGACGCTCTGGAACTTCTCCAGTTCCGCCGTCTTGGTGGCGTGGTAGAGGCCCAGGTATTCGGCCCCCAGATAGCCGGGAAGCACCTCCGCCCCCTCCAGCCGCGCCAGCGCCGAGCGCCAGGTCCACGGCACGTCCGGGTCCAGATGTTCGCCGGCGTTGCCGGTATTGGCCGGCCCGGGATCGATCCTGCTGGTGATGCCGTGGTGGGCGCCCGCCATTACCGCGGCCAGCGCCAGGTACGGGTTGGCGTCGGCGCCGCAGACGCGGTGCTCCACCCGCCGCGTCGGCCCCGCACCGGCGGGCACGCGGAAGGCGACGGAGCGGTTGTTGACGCCCCAGGTGCGTCCCACCGGCACGTAGAGGTTCGGCGCGAACCGGCGGTAGCCGTTGGCGTTGGGGGAGAACAGCGCCATGCCCTCGGCCATGGTCGCCTGCATGCCGCCGATGGCCCAGCGCAGCATCTCGCTGCCCGTGTCGGAGCCGTCGTCGAACAGGTTGTTGCCCTGCTCGTCGCACAGCGACAGGTGGATGTGCAGCCCGTTGCCCGCCATGTGGGTGAAGGGCTTGGACATGAAGGTCGCCTCGAACCCGTGCTTCTCCGCCACGCCCATGACGACGCGCTTGAGCAGGCTGGCGTGATCGGCCGCCGCGACGCCGTCGGAGACGTGCCGCAGGTTGACCTCGAACTGGCCTGGCGCGTATTCGCTGGACGCCGTGTAGCAGGGCACGCCCTGGACGTTGCAGGCGTATTCGATGTCGCGCAGCACGGCGGCGTAGGATTCGATCTCCCACATGCCGTAGACCTGGGTGTTCTTGTCGCGCTGGCCGGTGTCGGGCGCGATGGGGAACTGCGGGCCGCCGTCCGACATGCGCTCGCGGTCGATAAGATAGAACTCAAGCTCAAGCGCCGTGACCGGGTGCAGGCCGTCGTCGCGCAGGCGCTTCTCCACGCCCTGCAGCACCACGCGCGGGTCCAGGAAGCTGGCCGAGCCGTCCTGCTCCGTCATGGTCAGCAGCACCTGGGCCGAGGGCACGCGCGCCCAGGGCACGCGCTTGAGCGTCCCCGGCACCGGCACGGCGATGCCGTCCGGATCGCCGTCCGAAAACCCGCGCCCGCCGGCGTCCGGGCAATCGCCGGTGACGTCGAGCAGGAAGACGCTGAAGGGGATCTGCATGCCGTTCTCGTACAGGCCCTTGGCGTCCTGGCGCGGATAGCGTTTGCCGCGGACGATGCCGCACAGGTCGAACAGGATCGCGTCGACGTATTCCACGTCCGGATGATCGGCCAGGAAACTGGTCAGTTCCTCGACACCGGCTTTCATGATGGGGAAACTCCCTGTCGGCTGCCTTGATGGGCCGCGACGGCCGGAGCGTCGCATATGTCGAACACGCAAGCCGGCGCGGCACGCTTTGTTATCGGCCTCAAGGGTGGCCTGCCGCGTCTCGGGCTGTCAATCGGCTGGTGAATTTATTTGACAGAAGGGCCGGTCCCGGCGGCCTCTCGGCGGCCGCTCCCGCTTGACTTGCCGGTCCGTGGTGCCCATGGTTCCGGCACTTCGCCCTCTGCCTCCCTCAACCCGTCTGTTGGGCACGCGTTGAGGCACCGGGGCCTGTGCGCCGTGACCTTCCGCCGTCCCGCCGTCTCCGGCGGGCCCTCCGACCGAATGACCTCCGACGAGAGCAATATCCGATGCTGATGGACTGGGTGTTTTTCATCGCCGGCCTCGTGCTGCTTGTGGCCGCGGCCGAGGCGCTGGTGCGCGGCGCCGTCGCCATGGCCGACCGCCTGGGCATCTCGCCCCTGGTGATCGGCCTGACGGTGGTGGCCTTCGGCACCTCGGCGCCCGAGCTGGTGGTGGCCGTGCAGGCGGCCATGACCGGGGCCGGCGGCCTGGTCTACGGCAACGTCATCGGGTCGAACATCGCCAACATCATGCTGATCCTGGCCTTCGCGGCGCTGATCCAGCCGGTGCACGCCGAAATGAGGGCGTTCGCGCGCGAGTCGGTCGTGCTGATCGGCGCGTCGCTGGCCATGCTGTTCTTCATGTGGGGCTGGGGCGTCGTGCGCTGGGAAGGCGGCGTGATGCTGGCGGCCCTGGCGGCCTACCTGCTGTGGTCCTACTTCCGCGAGCGCAAGACATCGGCCGAGTCCCAGGCGGCGCTGGAAGAGGTGGAGGAGCTGTCCACCCTGCAGCACAAAAGCTGGGCGACCATCATCGGCGCCACCCTCATCGGCTTGGCCGGCGTCATCGGCGGCGCCCGGCTGCTGGTCATCGGCGCCACCTCCATTGCGCGCGACTGGGGCGTGCCGGAAGAGGTCATCGGCCTGACCATGGTCGCCATCGGCACGTCGCTGCCCGAGCTGGCGACGGCCGTCGCGGCGGCACTGAAGAAGCACAACGACGTGGCGCTCGGCAACGTGGTGGGCTCCAACGTCTTCAACATTCTGGGCGTCATGGGCGCGGCGGCGCTGGTGAAACCGTCCGCAACGCCGGTCCAGGTGATGCAGTTCGACGTATGGGTCATGCTGGCCGTCACCCTGCTGCTGGTGCCGTTCTTCCTGTCCGGCCGACAGTTGTCGCGGGCGGAGGGCGGCTTCCTGCTGGCGGGGTACACGGCCTATATCGCTGTCCTGTTCATCGGCGTGGATAAACTCTTCACATGACCAATACGCCTCGCAAGCCCAGCCCCTCGCCGCGCACGGTGCTGATCACGGGAAGCGCCAAGCGCATCGGCCGCGCCATCGCCCTGGACCTGGCCGACCACGGCTGGGACGTCGCCGTGCACTACCGCTCCGACCCCGAGGAGGCCGACGCCGTCTGCGCCGAAATCGAGGCCCGGGGCCGCCGCGCCGTCGCCCTGCGGGCCGACCTGGGCCGCGAGGCCGACGTGGCCGGCCTGGTGGAGCAGGCCGCCGCGGCGCTGGGGCCGCTGGGGGCGCTGGTCAACAATGCGTCCGTCTTCGAATACGACGACTGGAACGGCGCGACGCGCGAGTCGTGGGACCTCCACATGGAGGCCAACCTGCGGGCGCCCTTCGTGCTGACCCAGGCCTTTGCCCGGCAGGTGGAGGCACCGAACCACGGCTGCGTCGTCAACATCATTGACGAGCGGGTGTGGAACCTCACCCCGCACTTCGTCACCTACACCCTGTCCAAGGCGGGGCTGTGGACCCTGACGCAGACGCTGGCCCTGGCGCTCGCGCCGCGCATCCGCGTCAACGCCATCGGCCCCGGCCCGACCCTGCCCAGCCCCCGCCAAAGCCAGGAACAGTTCGACGCGCAAAGCGCCTCCATGCCGCTGGAACGGGGGACGACGCCCGAGGAGGTCTGCGACGCCGTGCGGTTTATCCTTGCAGCCCCGGCCATGACCGGGCAAATGATTGCCCTGGACGGCGGCCAGCACCTTGCCTGGAGCCAGGACCCGCACAACGGCAAGGGCCCCCAGTCCATCGCGGAGTAGGCTCCGGCGGAAGGGCGCCGGGGCCTGTCGCCCTGGCGGATCGGCCGGTCCGCCCTATATCGCGCCTTCCGCGCCGCCCGCCCGCGTGGCCGAGCCTTCCCGCCCGGCCGCCGCCGCGCCCTCAACCGGACCGGATGCCCATGCCCGCAACGCCCGTCGTCACGCCGTTTCCCTCCGCCATCGCCAGCGCCCAGTCCGGCCTGCGCCATGTGTTTCTGCGCGACCTGGTGGTGGTCGCCAGCATCGGCGTCTACAAGCACGAGCACGAGACGCCCCAGCGCGTGCGCATCAACCTGGACCTGGCCGTGCGCGAGGGCGAAGGGCCGCGCCATGACGACCTGGCGGAAGTGGTCTGCTACGAAAAGATCCGCGAGCGCGTGCGCGACGTGGTGCTCGACCGCCACGTCAATCTGGTGGAAACCATGGCCGAACGGATCGCGGAAAGCTGCCTGACCGACCCCCGCATCCGCTCCGCGCGGGTGCGGGTGGAAAAGCTGGACGTGTTCGAGGACGTGACCTCGGTCGGCGTCGAAATCGAGCGCTTCAACACCCTTGCGTAATCGTTTGCGTGACGCCACACGGCGCCCGTACCGCGAGGCGCCGGCGGGTTGTGCGACATGATTCGCTACCAACGCGCGATCGGCTTAGACGGTTCCGCCTAAAGTTCGAACGAAAAGATTAGGGAAACCCGCCGATTCGCGCCGGCCCAGCCATCGAGTGCCGGGTTGTGCACAGGGCATGGGGACGGCTGCCAAACCGCAATATCCCTGTCAAGATGGAAGATCATGATCCCCTCGAACTTTCCGTAATGCAGGAAAATCAAGGGGTTCCGCTGTTCGCACATTTTTTGTGCAAGGCGGTGAGACTCCAAGAGTCCTGCGGGTCGGAGCGAGATGCCCCACAGCTATTCACAAAGTTATCCACAGGCTCCGTGGATATGTCGGACGGCGTAGATTTTTCCGCCTGATGCCCCCGTGTTCCACCCTGAGCGCGACCGCCTCCACCGACCGTTGACCCTGAAGAGCCCTTGACCAAGATTGCCGTCATGAGCGCGCCCGAGACCGACCAGAAAACCGCCGCCACGCCCGAAACCGAACCAGCCGCAGACATTCGGGTGGTGGACGCCGACCTTGCGCCGGACGAAGCGCCGGACGCCGTCTCGCGCGGGGTGGCCGTCATTTCGCGCACGCTGAAAACCCTGCCCGACAAGCCCGGCGTCTACCGCATGATGAACGCCAAGGGCGACGTGCTGTACGTGGGCAAGGCCAAGAACCTGAAGAAGCGCGTGGTGGCCTACACCCGCATCGCGCAGCTGCCCATGCGGCTCCAGCGCATGGTGACCGAGACGGCGGCGATGGAGATCGTCGTCACCAGCACCGAGGTCGAGGCGCTGCTGCTTGAGAGCAACTACATCAAGCGCCTCAAGCCCCGCTACAACATCCTCCTGCGCGACGACAAGAGCTTCCCCTACGTCGTGGTGACGGAAGGACACGACTACCCGCGCATCATCAAGCACCGCGGCGCCCGCAGCATCCCCGGCCAGTACTTCGGCCCCTTCGCCAGCGCCGGCGCGGTAAACCAGACGCTGACCCACCTGCAGAAGGCGTTCCTGCTGCGCACCTGCTCGGACAGCGTCTTCTCCAGCCGCACGCGGCCCTGCCTGCTGTATCAAATCAAGCGCTGCGCCGCGCCCTGCGTCGATCGCATCAGCCGCGAGCACTATGGCGAGCTGGTGGAGGAAAGCCGCGCCTTCCTGGCCGGCGAAAGCGCACGCATCCAGCAGGCCCTCGCCAAGCGCATGGAAGCGGCGTCGGAAAACCTGGAGTTCGAGGAAGCGGCCATGTACCGCGACCGCATCCGGGCGCTGACCCGCATCCAGAGCCACCAGGAAGTGAACCTGCCCAGCGCCCCGGACGCTGACGTCATGGCGATCCACCAGGCCGGCGGGCAGGCCTGCATCGAGGTGTTCTTCTTCCGCGCCGGGCAGAACTACGGCAACCGCGCCTACTTCCCCGCCCACAGCCAGGACGCCGAGCCCGGCGAGGTGCTGGAAGCCTTCATTGGCCAGTTCTACGACAACAAGGAGCCGCCGAAGGAGGTCCTGCTCAGCCACGACCTGCCGCAGGCCCCGCTCATGGCCGAAGCGCTGTCCGCCAAGGCGGAGCGCAAGGTGCGCCTGCACGTGCCCAAGCGCGGCGACCGCGCCGCCATGGTCGTCACCGCGCGCCGCAACGCCGAGGAAGCGCTCGGCCGCCGGCTGGCGGAAAGCTCCGCCCAGCGCAAGCTGCTGGACGGCGTGGCGGAGGTGTTCGACATGGAGCGCACGCCCGAGCGGATCGAGGTCTACGACAACAGCCACATCCAGGGGTCCAACGCCATCGGCGGCATGATCGTGGCCGGGCCCGAAGGCTTCATGAAGAACAGCTATCGCAAGTTCAACATCAAGAACGCCGAGGCCGCCGGCGACGACTACGCCATGATGCGCGAGGTGCTGACCCGCCGCTTCGCCCGCGCCATGAAGGAAGACCCCGACCGCGATCGCGGCCAGTGGCCCGACGTGGTGCTCATCGACGGCGGCCAGGGCCAGTTGAAGGTGGTGCAGGAGGTCTTCGACGACCTTGGCGTGGAGGACGTGACGCTGGTCTCCATCGCGAAAGGCCCGGACCGCGACGCCGGCCGCGAGCGTTTCTTCATGACGGGGCGGGAGCCGTTCCAGTTGCCCATGCGCCACCCGGTGCTCTACTTCCTCCAGCGCCTGCGCGACGAGGCGCACCGGTTCGCCATCGGCACCCACCGGGCGCGGCGGTCCAAGGACATCACGCGCACGGGGCTGGAGGACGTGCCCGGCATCGGCGCCCGGCGCAAGAAGGCGCTCTTGCACCACTTCGGCTCCGCCCGCGGGGTGCGCGAGGCGGCGCTGCGCGACCTGGAAAGCGTGGAGGGCATTTCCGCCGCGCTGGCGAGAAAGATTTATGACCACTTTCACCCGGAGGGGTGAGCAAGATAGGATGCCCGCACCCGCCGCCGGGGCACCAGACCGTCGACACCAGGAAGGGCCGACCCGTGTACACCTTGCCGAACATCCTCACCCTGTCCCGGATCGTGGTGATTCCGGTGGTGATCGGCCTGTTCTACGTGCCCGGTGACCTGGCCCGCTGGATTGCCTGCGGCCTGTTCGTCGCCGCCGCCGTGACGGACTGGTTCGACGGCTTCCTGGCCCGGCGCTGGAACCAAGTCAGCGCGCTCGGGCGCTTCCTGGACCCCATCGCCGACAAGCTGCTGGTCGCCGCCGTGCTGCTGCTGCTGGTGGGCTTCGACACCATGACGGTGTGGAGCTACCTGCCCGCCGCCGTCATCCTCTGCCGTGAAATCCTGGTCTCGGGCCTGCGGGAGTTCCTGGCGGAAATCCAGGTCAGCGTGCCCGTCACCAAGCTGGCGAAATGGAAGACCACCTTCCAACTGGTCGCCCTGACGCTGCTGATATTGGGCGAGGCTGCGCCCTGGGGCATTCCCGCCGTTCTGCTGGGCGAGATCGCGCTGTGGGTGGCGGCCGTGATGACCATCGTCACCGGCTGGGACTACCTGACCCACGGCCTCTACCACATGAAGGAAAGCGACCGCCGCGCCGCCGAGGAGGCCGCTCAACTGACCGAGGCCGAGGAGGCCGGAGAATGAAGATTCTCTATTTCGCCTGGCTGCGCGACACCATCGGCACCGGCCATGAAGACGTCTCGCCGCCCGCTGGCACGGTGGCGACGGTGGGTGACCTGATCGCCTGGCTGAAGGATCAGTCCCCGGCCCACGCCAAGGCCCTGGTCGACACCGACCGCCTGCGTTTCGCGGTGAACCAGGACTACGCCAAGCCCGACACGCCGGTGAAGGCCGGCGACGAGATCGCCTTCTTCCCTCCGGTGACGGGAGGCTGACGCCATGGCGGTGCGGGTCCAGCGCGAGGATTTCGACGTGGGCGCCGAAATGGCCGCCTTCTGCGCCGGGGATACGAGCGTGGGTGCCGTGGCGAGCTTCGTCGGCCTCGTCCGCGCCGACAAGACGGCCGAAGGGTCGGGCGCTGTCTCCGCCATGACCCTGGAACACTATCCCGGCATGACGGAACGCCAGCTGGAGGCCATTGAGGCCGACGCGCGCGAGCGCTGGCCGCTGCACGACGTGCTGGTGGTGCATCGGTACGGCCGGATGGAGCCGGGCGAGCGCATCGTGCTGGTGTTGACGGCCAGCAGCCACCGTCAGGCGGCGTTTGACGCCTGCGCCTTCCTCATGGACTGGCTGAAGACCAAGGCACCCTTCTGGAAGCTGGAAGAAACCCCGAACGGCGGCCGCTGGGTCGACGCGCGCGAAAGCGACGACGCGGCGGCGGCGCGGTGGGGCGGCGACGAGGGTTAAGCGGGCTCCGTCGCCAGCCTGACGGCCTGCGCCATGAACCCGGCGACGTCCTTGGCTTCGACGTCCTCCGCCGTCCGCAGCTTCACATGCCGCCGGTGCTTGCCCTTCCCTTCCAGATGCCCGGCTGGGTCCTCGAACCGCGCCCCGTGGGAGAATTCCAAGCTGGCATGGCCGTCGTAGACGAAGAAGCCGGCAAAGAGGGTCTTGGGGTTCCCCGCCTCCATCTCGAACACCCGCCCGCCATACATCGCCCGGCCCTTGGCGGAGGGCGCGGCGGCGGCGACGATCTCCTCGATCATGGCACCGATCTGTTCGGCCGTGGCGAAATCCATGAGGCGGCGCTCCCGCAGGTGGGGACGCCATGGATGGTACTGGCAATCGCGCGGAACGGGAAGCGACTTCGGCTGCCGCCGAGCGGGCTGCCGCCCGCACCCGCCTTCCCGCGAGGGCCACGGGCCCTCACACTCCCGATTTCGGCGGATGAAAGGCCGATCGGCGCTGGAGGTGGATCCCAGCCTTTGAGGGTGCAAAGTAATCGTGGATGTTCGGCGGCGGAGCGCGGCACGATGGTCGGCACTGTACGCGGATTCCTGCTTTCGCAGGAATGACGATCTCTAAATAGTTGTTACCTATGAAGTAATTACCGTCACCCCTGCGAAAGCAGGGGTCCACGTCAGACGCCCGCCATCCTGCTGCCTGCGCGCCGGGGGACCGCCGGACTCACCCGCCCTGCGCGGTCCGGCCCACCACCCCCAAAACCGTCTGCGGGTCCAGCCGGCGGTCGAACCAACTCACGCCGAAGTGCAGGTGCGGGCCCGTCGCGCGGCCGGTGGCGCCGACCTCGCCGATCTTCTGGCCCGCCGTCACCACGTCGCCCTCCGCCACGACCATGCGGCTCAGGTGGGCGTAGACGGATTGGACGCCGTGGCCGTGGTCGATCATCAGCGTCTGGCCGGTGAAGAACATGCCGTCATGCACCAGCGACACCACCCCAGGCCCCGCCGCCAAGACCGGACGGCCCGTTTCCGCCGCGTAGTCGGTGCCGGAGTGCGGACTGCGGGGCTCGCCGTTCAAAATCCGCTGGCTGCCGAAGACGCCCGAGACCACCGTATCCCCCTCCACCGGATGCACCCAGCCGGCGAACACATCGCCCGAGGCCCGGTCCACCGCGCGCACCTCGGCGATGGCGGCGGATTCGGTGCGGATTCGGGCGAGGAAGTCAGGGTCCGGCGTCACCTTCTTGGGCGGCAGACCATCGATGCGCTGCACGTCCCACTCCCGCGCCGCCACCGTCAGCGGCGTCACCACGCGGCTGCCGTCCGGCCCCGTCTCCACCAACTCCGCCGAGGGCTCGGCATCGCGGCCGAAGCCGATGACGAAGCGGCCTGCCTCGTCCACCCGCACCGGCTGGCCGTCCAGCGTCACCGCCGTGCCCGGCTGCGTCTGACCAAGCACAAGCGCCCCCTGCTCCACCGGGCCACTCAGGTCGGCGGCGTGAAGGGGCGCGGCGGACAGAAGCACCGCGAAGGCGGCGGCGAATAGGCAGCGCATCAGAACAGGCTCCCCTGGCGACCGTTGAACACAGGCTCCGGCGCGGCCGGCTTCTGCGCCTTGCGAGGGCGCAGGCGGGTCTTTCCCGGTTCCGGCTTCGGCTCCGGCGCTTTCTTCTTCCCCGAAGGCGCAGGCTCCGCCGCGCCCTCGCCGCGCACGGTGACCTCGGCGCGGCGCTCCTCCCGGAACTCCAGCGACCACACCGCGCCCGGCGCGGTGCCCGTCGGGTCCTCCACCACGCGGCCCTCGGCGTCGCGGACCAGCGCGAAGCCCCGGTTCAGCACGCTCTTATGGGAGCAGCTTTCCAGCAACCGGTCCTCGCGCTTCAGCGCATCGTCCCAGCCGCGCATCAGGCGGTCCATGTCGTCCCGCAGGGCGCGGCCCAGGCGCGCGGCCTCCTTCCCCGCGCGGTCGATGTCGGCGCGCAGGGGTTCGGGGCGCAGGCGGGCACCGGCGTGGAGGAGCGCCTGCTCCCGCTCGCTCAGGCGCTGGCGCATGCACTGGATCATGGAGCGGCCGGCGACCTCCACCCGGTGGGCGGCCATGTCCATCAGCTCGCGCGGGCTGCGCAGCCGCGCCACCGCCTCGCGCACCCGGCCGTCCAGGCCGTCGAACAGGCCGCGCGGGGCGTTGGCGAGGCGTTCCGCCCGGTCGTCGAGCCGCTGGGCGAAATCCTCCACCACGCGGGGCAGGTCGGGCAGGCCGCGCGCGCAGGCCTCCACCCGCACCCGCCGTTCCTCCAGCAGGCGGGAAACCGCGCCGTCCAGCCGGCTTTCCGCCTCCCGCACCGCGGCCAGCAGGTCGAGGCGCACCGGCACCGCCTTTTCCGCCGCGCCCGTGGGCGTGGGCGCGCGCAGGTCGGAGGCGTAGTCGATGAGCGTGGTGTCGGTCTCGTGCCCCACCGCCGAGATCAGCGGGATGTGACTGGCGGCGGCGGCGCGGACGACGCTTTCCTCGTTGAAGGCCATCAGGTCCTCCAGCGAGCCGCCACCACGCGCGACGATCAGCACGTCGGGCCTGGGCACCGGGCCGGAGCCGTCCGCCGGCAGGGCGTTGAAGCCGTTGATGGCGTTGGTCACCTGATCGGCCGCCGCATCGCCCTGCACGGCGACGGGCCACACCAGCACGTGACGCGGGAAACGGTCGGCGATGCGGTGGAGAATGTCGCGGATGACGGACCCGGTGGGCGAGGTCACCACGCCGATGACGCGCGGAAGGTAGGGGATCGGCCGCTTGCGCTCAGGCGCGAACAGCCCTTCCGCGGCGAGGCGCTTGCGGCGTTCCTCCAGCATCTTCAGCAGTGCGCCCTCGCCGGCCAGTTCCAGCGAGTCGATGACGATCTGATAGGACGAGCGGCCGGGATAGGTGGTCAGCTTTCCGACGGCGATGACCTCCAGCCCCTCTTCCGGGCGCAGCGTCAGGCGGCTCATGCTGGTGCGCCAGATGATGCCGTCCAGCACCGCCTGATCGTCCTTCAGCCGCATGTAGCAATGGCCCGAAGCCGCCACCTTGGGCTGGCTGATCTCGCCGCGCACGCGCACCCGGCCGTAGCTGTCCTCGACGGTGCGCTTCAGCGCCTGCGACAGCTCGCTGACCGAGTATTCCGGAACATTGGTGGCCGGGCCGCCGGGGCCGGGAGGATTGGGGCTCGTCATGGCCCGAACTTATGCTAAAACGCGGCCCCAGTGAATCACCGATCGACAGGGAGACGGCGGGCGATGAAGGTTCTGGTGGTGGGCTCCGGCGGACGGGAACATGCACTGTGCTGGAAGATCGCGCAGTCGAAGCAGTGCGAGGCGCTGTATTGCGCGCCCGGCAACGCCGGCATCGCCAGCGTCGCCACCTGCGTGCCCGTGAAGGCCGAGGACGTGCAGGGCCTCACCACCTGGGCGGTCGATAACGGCATGGACCTGGTGGTGGTCGGGCCGGAAGCGCCGCTGGTCGCCGGGCTGGTCGACAGCTTGCGCGCCGCCGGCATCAGCGCCTTCGGCCCCTCGCGCATGGCCGCCGAGCTTGAGGGCTCCAAGGGCGTGATGAAGGACGTGCTGGCCCGCCACAACGTGCCCACCGCCTGGTACGGCCGCTTCACCGACATCGACGTCGCCAAGAGATTCATCCGCGAGAAGGGTGCGCCCATCGTGGTGAAGACCGACGGACTGGCCGCCGGCAAGGGCGTCATCCTCTGCCAGACCGTGGACGAGGCCCTGCGAGCGGTCGACCAGATGATGGGCGACAAGATCTTCGGCGCCGCCGGCGACGAGGTGGTGATCGAGGAATTCCTCAACGGCGAGGAAGCCAGCTTCTTCGCCCTGGTCTCGGGCACGCAGGTGATCCCGCTGGGCGCGGCGCAGGACCACAAGGCCGTCGGCGAGGGCGACACCGGCCCCAACACCGGCGGCATGGGCGCCTACTCCCCGGCGCCGGTGGTCACGCCCGAGATGGAAGAGCGGATCATGCACGACTGCATCATCCCGACCGTCGAGGGCATGGCGAAGGACGGCCGCCCCTACACCGGCATCCTGTTCTGCGGCCTGATGATCGACGAGAAGGGACCGAAGGTCCTGGAATACAACGTCCGCTTCGGCGACCCGGAATGCCAGGCGTTGATGATGCGCCTGGACTCCGACCTGCTGCCCGTGCTGAAGGCCGCCGCCGACGGCAAGCTGGCGGACGTCGGCCCGCTGCGCTGGAAGGACCAGGCCGCGCTGGTCGTGGTGATGGCCGCCAACGGCTATCCCGGCGCCTATGAAAAGGGCACCGTCATCGGCGGCCTGGCCGAGGCCGGAGGGGTGGAGGGTGTGACCGTCTTCCACGCGGGCACGGCGGAGCAGGACGGCAAGGTGGTCGCCACCGGCGGCCGCGTGCTCGGCGTCACCGCCACGGGGCGGGACGTCGCGCAGGCCCAGGCACGGGCCTATGAGGCGGTGGACGCGCTGGACTGGCCGGACGGCTTCTGCCGCCGGGATATCGGCTGGCGCGCGGTGGGGCGCTGAGGCCTTTTCAACTTCAACTTGCATGAAGACCGCTCACCAGGGATGATCCTTGCGGGCGCGCAACAATGGTTGTCAATTGACAACCGCGCGCTCCGGAACCATCCTTGGGGGACGATGGATGACGCGCGGGAAACACCCGAACAAGGACATCCGGGCGGCGGTTGAGCACGCCTTGAAGCACGGCTGGCGGCTTAAGCCGGCGAAGGGACACGGCTGGGGCGTCCTTTTCTGCCCGGAGAACGACCCGGCGTGCCGCAGCGGCAAGTTCTGCATCAAGTCCGTCTGGAGCACGCCGCGCCGCCCTGAAGAGCATGCCCGCGATATTCGCAAATGGGTCGATGACTGCATCCACATGGGAGATGCCAAGAAATGAGCGACAGGACGTTCAGGTTCGACCTCGCGTTCGCACTTGCGGATCCAAGCCAGGACGTGGAAGAGTTGCTCGACCCCCTTTTCGAGGCGGGTTGCGACGATGCCTTGATCGGATGGAATGGCAAGGGCAGCCTCGGGGCGACTTTCAGCCGTGAGGCGGATTGCGCGGCCACCGCAATACGAACCGGCATCCGCGACGTTCAAACCGGCGCCCCAGGCGCGGCCCTTTACCTCGTCGACCCAGACCTCGTCAGCGCCAGCGACATTGCCTTCATGGTCGAGTGCTCGCGCCAGAACGTGCGCAAGCACCTGGAAAAGAACGCCCCGGACATGCCAAGCCCGGCGCACCTGGGCAACCCAGCCCTCTGGCATCTGGCGGAAATCGGGCCGTGGCTGATCGCGAACACGCCGCTGCGCATTCCGCGCGAAACGCTGGAGGTGGCGCGCGAGGCCATGCGCATCAACCTGGACCTGACGCGCCAGCGCCTGGAGTCGCTTCCTCCCCTGCCCGAGCAAGAAGAGTCGTGGGAGACTCCACGGACCGCCCACGGCTAAAGGACTGAAGGGTTCGGGAAGCTGTGCTTCCCGATCAGGGTGATCGGGGGACCGAGGCCCCCCGCGTCCGTCAGCCGCCAACCGGCTCCACCGGCACCCGCCCCCGCTCTCCCAGCACCCCCTCCAGCAGCGCCGCCTGCCCCAGCAGCGCGGCCTCTCCGCGCGGCCGCCCGACAAGCTGAACTCCGACCGGCAGCCCCGCCGCCGTCCGCCCGGCGGGCAGGCTGAGGGCCGGGCAGCTGGTCAGGGTGATGGCGAAGGTGATGGCGAGCCAGTCGACGTAGTTGTCGAATCGCACCCCGTTCACCTCCTCCACCCAGCGCTGTTCCACCGGGAAGGGCGGGACGATGGCGGTCGGGCAGGCGAGCAGGTCGAAGTCCGCCAGCACGCCAGCGACCTTCTCGAACACCTTGGCGCGCAGGCGCTCGGCACGCGCGATGTCGGCCATGGTCAGCGCGCGGCCTTTCTCGATGTTCCACACCACCTCGGGCTTGAGCTGGTCGCGCTTGTGGTCGAGCAGCGGCCCCATGGTGGTGGCGAAGCTGGCCGCGCGGAGCGTCTGGAAGGCCTCGCGCGCCGCCGAGAGGTCCAGCCGCACCTCCTCCACCACCGCGCCGGCGTCCTCGTAGCGGCGCACCGCCCGGGCGCAGATGTCCGCCACCTCGGGGTCCACCGGCCCCAGCCCCAGGTCAGGCGACCAGGCGACGCGGCGGGGCAGGCTCGGGCGTTCGGCGCTGGCGAGGAAGGGGGCGGCGGGCGGCTCCAGGGCGATGGGGTCGCGCACGTCCGGCCGGGCGAAGGCGTCCAGCATCAGCGCCACGTCGGCAACGGTGCGCGCCATCGGCCCTTCCACCCACAGCGTCCCCCACGGCTCGCGCGCCGGGCCGCGCGGCACGCGGCCGGGGCTCGGGCGCAGGCCGACGATGCCGCAGAACGAGGCCGGCGTGCGCAAGGACCCGCCCAGGTCGGAGCCCGTCGCCAGCCATGCCATGCCGGTCGCCAGGGCCACCGCCGACCCGCCGGACGATCCGCCGCAGGTGAGTGCGGTGTTCCAGGGGTTCCGCGTGACGCCGAAAACATCGTTGAAGGTGTTGGCGCCCGCGCCCCATTCGGGCGTGTTGGACTTGCCCAGCACCACGCCGTCGCGGGCCTCCAGCGCCTCGACGCAGGCATCGGTGCGCGTCGGAACCGTCTCGGCGAACAACGTCGAGCCGTAGGTGGTGCGCACGCCCTTCACGTCCGTCAGGTCCTTGACCACCAGCGGCAGCCCCGCCAGCCACCCCGGCGCGGTGACATCGCCCCGCCCCTCCATGGCGCGGCGGGCGGCGGCGCGGGCGCGGTCGGGGCAGAGCGTCGGCAGGGCGTTGACCACCGGATCGACGGCCGCGATGCGAGCGAGTGCGGCCTCCACCAGGTCCAGCGGAGAGACCTTGCCGGCGCGCAGCAGGCGCACGGCCTCCACGGCGGTCAGGCGGATCAGGTCGTCGCTCATGGCGGCTCTCCGGTTTTTTTTGCGTTCAGGCGCCACTAAGGCTCACGCGCCTGACTGGCGCGGGGTCCCACTGTGTGCTCCGCACACGCCTTCGGCTCCGGGACCCTATTCGCCCTCTTCGACCATGAAATAGTCGAAGAGGGCTCTACCGTTTCCCCAGGATCAGGCGGTGCAGCGCCCAGGTCACGGTCAGGACGATCACTGCCGACCAGATGGTGTCAGACAGGAAATGGCCGCCCTGCACGATGCGCACGAAGCTGACCATCAGGCCGAAGACCAGCGCCAGCGCCACCGCCTCGGCCCGGTGGCGCTTGGGCACCAGGAAGGCGAAGGCCACCGCCCAAAAGCCCAGCGCGCCGTGGCCCGAGGTGAAGGAGCAGTTGGACACGCACTGGTCCACGATCATGCCCGGGGGCGCGTAGGGGAACTCGCCGCCGAACACGGCCATGTCGTTGGGCCGGCCGCGCCCCCAGTTCTCCTTCAGCAGGGAATTGACGATCAGCCCCGGCCCGATCACCAGCGAGGAGACCAGGAAGCCCGTAACTCGCCCGTCGATGCCAAGGAATTTCTGGCGGTAGATCAGACCCGCGCCCCACAGGAAGATGACGAACAGCAGCGCGCCGATCATCACCGTCGGCAAGCCCTTGCGCACGAACTCGGCGAACCATCCGCGGCCGTGCACCCATCCCCCGCCGGGCTCGTAGAACAGGCCGCTGACCCACAGGTCCAGCCCCGGGAACAGCAGGAAAAACCACGTCAGCGCCAGCAGCCACACCGCCCAGTGGCGGCGGAACGAGGCGCCCAGCGATTCAAGAATCCTCTCGATCACGATCCCTCGTACCCCTTGAAACCGTCCAGGCGCCAGACGTTCAGGCGCACCGCGTAATCCTCCGACAGCGCCACCCGCAGCACGGACACCTGCTCCGCCTGGGCGAATCGGTTGGTGATGCGCGCCGGATCGTCCTGCTCCGTCACGTAGAGGAAGGGCCCCTCATCGCCGGATTCAAGCGGCATTTCAAGCTGATAGTGGTTGCCCGGGTAGTCGTAGGGCGCCCACATCTTCGCCTGAAACGGATAGGGCCGCACATAGTAGACAAGCGTCGCCATGGCCTTGCGTTCGTCGAACAGCAGGCGGGCATCGGGGGCGGCCAGGCGCAGGTCGGACAGGGACTGGCCGAGGGCATCCCAGCCGCGCACGCGCTTCAGCGGGTCCATCTTGTCGCCGGGCTCGATGCCCGCCAGCGGCGCGAGCACCCCGAAGTTGTAGAGCACCAGCGCGGCCGCCACATGAATGGCGACGCCGGTCTTCAGCAGCCATGCCTTTTCCCGCGTCAGCAGCCACGCCGGGACCAGCACCGCACCCGCCACATAGGCCGTGGCCGCCCAGTTGGCGTTCGCGCGGCTCAGCAGTCCCTGGAAGGTCATGAAGGCGAGGACCGGCAGGGTGAAGGCCAGCAGCAGGCGAAAACGCGGATCGGCAGCGGCCGACCGCCAGCGGGCGAAGACGACCCACAGCAGCACGGCGAAGAACACCGGCCCGAACACGCCGAACTGGCTGCCCAGGAACTCGCCCAGTTCGTCAAGGTTGAACAACTCGTTGCCCAGGTTGGCGTTGCTCTGGGTGTGGGCGTAGGAGACGAAGTCGTTGGACCAGTTCCACCACACGTTGGGCGCATAGAGCGCCGCGGCGACCAGCAACGCCAGCCACGGCCCCGCCTTGCGCACCTGACCCCGCAGGGCCGGCACCCACGCCATGCTGATCGCCAGCGAGACGACGAAGAACAGCATGGCGTACTTGGACATCATGCCAAGCCCGACGAACACCCCCAGCGCCAGCCACCAGGGCAGCGACCGTGCCGGGGCCTCCAGGATTCGCACCAGCGCCAGCAGGGCCAGCGCCCAGAACAGCAGCAGGAACGGGTCGGTGGTGATGACCAGCGACGAGAACGACACGCCGGGCATCAGCACATAGCCGATGGCGGCCCAGAACCCGATCCGGTCGTCGGAAAACAGCCGCCGCCCCACATGGTACAGCGCCAGCGCCGCCCCGAAATGGGCCAGCGGGGCGCCCAGCTTGACGCAGACCTCGCCATCACCGCAGACGGCAGTGGTCGCGGCGATGGCCCAGGCGACCATGGGCGGCTTGGAGAAGTACCCGAAGTCCGGGTCCTGCGCCCACAGCCAGTACTGGGCCTCGTCGAAGGACAGGTTGATGTCCAGCGCCGCCAGCGCCATGACGCGCCACACCGTGATGGCGCCCAGAAGCAGGGTGACGACGGTGGGGCCGAACAGCGCGGCGCCGCCGGGCGGGCCGGCGGCGCCTGGCGTGGACCCGGAGCCGGACGATTGCGAAACGAAACGGGGGGACATGGAGGAAGCTCTAACCGTCCTCGAGATGGAACAGGGATGCCACGCCCAGCAGCAGCGTCACCGCCGCCGGCGACCACGCCGCCAGCACAAGGGGCAGCGTTTCGGACAGGCCCAGGGCATAAGTGACCTTGCTGTAGAAGTACAGCGCGAACCCGGCGATCACGCCGCCCAGGACGCGCATCATCAGCTTGCCCGAGCGCAAGTTGGGATTGATGGTGAACACAGCCGCCACCAGCACCATGGCCGCCAGCAGCACCGGCGACGCCAGCAGCGTGTGCCAGTACAGCGTATGGCGGTGGGCCGAGAACCCGGCCGCCTCGAAAAAGCGTATGAACTCGGGCAGTTCCCAGAACGACACGCTTTCCGGCTGGGCGAATTTTTCCTGAATGCGGCCGATCGTCAGCGTGGTCGGCAGCGTCATGCTCTCCAGGTGCTCGCTGGGCAGGCCGGGCGCCATGATCCAGACGTCGCGCAGCGCGAACTCCTGGTCGGCCAGTTCGGCGCTCCTGGCCTCGATGCGGCGGATGAAGTCGTCCTCGCCCTTCATCTCGAACACCGACACGCCGCTCATGTGCAGGGTGTAGTTGTCCTGCCGGACGAACTCGGCACGCATGACCGCGGTGCGCTCGCCCGGTCCGGCCTCGCGCAGCCACAGGCCACCGCCGCTCAGTTCCAGCGTGCCGTCGGGGTCCTGCTCGACGAACTCCTGCTCCAGCGCCTGATAGCGGGCGAACAGCTTGGCGCCGACCGGGTTGACGACCGTCACCTGGAAGGCACCGATCAGCACCGTCGCCACCAGGATGGGCGCCAGGAACTGCCAGGCGGAGACGCCGGCGGCGCGCAAGATCACCAGTTCGGACGTGCGCGACAGCCGCCAGAAGGCCACCATCCCGCCGATCAGCACCACGAAGGGCAGTACGGTCTGGATCATGTTGGGAAGCTTCAGCAGCGCCATCATGACAAGCGTTGCGGCCGGCGTGCCCGTGTCGGCGGCACGGCGCAGAAGCTCGATCAGGTCGAACAGCAGGATCAACCCGGCAATCACCAGCAGCGTCCCCAGGAACGCCATCAGGAAGTTCCGCGTCACGTAACGCGAGAGAGTCGGATAGATCCGCAACACGAGACCGATTGTCCTTTGCATGGCCGGACGCGACGGCGCATTCTAGCCGCGCAATCGCGCCCGCGAAACCGCCGGAGGCATCCCGCCGCCCCGGCCGGGCATTTTTGTGCAGCGCGGCAACCGCAACACCGAAGCGCACCGGAGTATGGGGAGCAGAGTCACATGGTTCAACTCACGCGCATCTACACCCGTGGCGGCGACAAAGGCAAGACGTCGCTGGGCGATGGCAAGCGCGTCCCCAAGCACGACCTGCGCGTCGACGCCTACGGCACCGTCGACGAAGTGAACGCCGTCATCGGCCTGGCGCGGCTGCACACGGCGGGTTCGGCCGCCGATCAGATGCTCATGCGCATCCAGAACGACCTGTTCGACCTGGGCGCCGACCTGTGCATCCCCCTGCCCGAAGAGGCCGCCGATCCCGAGGCGGAAAAGATGGCCCTGCGTATCGAATCGGGACAGGTGGAGCGCCTGGAGGCGGAAATCGACTCCATGAACGCCGACCTGGAACCGTTGAAAAGCTTCGTGTTGCCGGGCGGCGATCCGGCGGCGGCGCACCTGCATCTCGGCCGCACCGTGGCCCGCCGCGCCGAACGGGTGATGACCGCCCTGGCCGAGGCCGAAGGCGTGAATCCCGAGGCGATCCGCTATATGAATCGCCTGTCGGACCATCTTTTCGTCATGGCCCGCTACCTGAATGCCCAGGGGCCGGGCGATGTGCTGTGGGTGCCCGGCGGCAACCGTTGATCGTAACAAACGAAAATCGAACCCGGCCGTGATTGACACGAAATTCCAGACACTTTATTTTGCGCCGCAAACAAAAGGTTGCGCGTAGCGCGCGACGACGGGCCGAAACGTGTCATAGTCCGGCCGTTATGCCCCGTCGGGGGAGAAAGACCGAACGCAACCGCTGAGACAGGAAATCCATGAAGGTTCTCGTCGCCGTCAAGCGGGTCGTCGACTACAACGTCAAGATCCGCGTCAAAGCAGACCAGTCCGGCGTTGAAACGTCCAACGTCAAGATGTCCATGAACCCCTTCGACGAAATTGCCGTCGAAGAAGCCGTGCGCCTGAAAGAGGCCGGCACGGCGACCGAGGTCGTGGCCGTCAGCATGGGCGTTCAGCAAAGCCAGGAGACCCTCCGCACCGCGCTCGCCATGGGCGCGGACCGTGGCGTCCTCGTCCAGACCGACGAGGAACTGCAGCCGCTGGCCGTCGCCAAGCTGCTGAAGTCGGTGGTGGAAAAAGAGCAGCCGGACCTGGTGGTCCTCGGCAAGCAGGCCATCGACGACGACAGCAACCAGACCGGCCAGATGCTCGCCGCCCTGATGGGCTGGCCGCAGGGCACCTTCGCCTCGAAGGTGGAACTGGCGGACGGCTCGGTGCAGGTCACCCGCGAGATCGACGGCGGCCTGGAGACGGTCAAGCTGAACATGCCGGCCGTGGTCACCACCGACCTGCGCCTGAACCAGCCGCGCTATGCGTCGCTGCCCAACATCATGAAGGCGAAGAAGAAGCCGATCGAGACGCTCTCGCCGTCCGATCTGGGCGTTGACGTCGCGCCGCGCCTGACGACCCTCAAGGTCGAAGAGCCCGCCGCGCGCAAGGGCGGCATCAAGGTGCCCGACGTCGCCACCCTGGTCGACAAGCTGAAGAACGAAGCGAAGGTGATCTGATGAGCATTCTCGTCATCGGCGAAATTTTCGAGGGCGCCCTGCGCTCGAGCGTCTACCCGACCGTCACCGCCGCCAAGCAGCTGTCCGACAAGGGCGCCGGCGACATCCACCTGCTGGTCGCCGGCAAGGACATCGGCCCCGCCGCCGAGGCCGCCGCCAAGATCGACGGCGTCGCCAAGGTGCTGAAGGTGGACGCGGAAACGTACGCCCACCCGCTGGCTGAGCCCCTGTCGCTGCTGATCAAGGGCATGGCCGAGGGCTACAGCCACATCCTGGCCCCGGCCGATACCTTCGGCAAGAACGTCATGCCGCGCGTCGCCGCGCTGCTGGACGTGGCGCAGATTTCCGAGATTTCGGAAGTGCTGGAGCAGGACACCTTTGTCCGCCCCATCTACGCCGGCAACGCCATGGCCACGGTGCAGTCCAAGGACAGCATCAAGATCATCACCGTGCGCGGCACCAACTTCGACGGTGCGGCCCCCGAGGGCGGCTCCGCTTCCGTCGAGGACGCGGGCGCGGGCGATGATCCGGCCGTCTCCAGCTTCGTCGGCCAGGAGCTGTCGAAGTCCGAGCGGCCCGAGCTGACCAGCGCCAAGATCGTCGTCTCCGGCGGCCGCGGCATGGGCTCGGGCGAGAACTTCAAGCACATCGAGGCGCTGGCCGACAAGCTGGGCGCCGCCGTCGGTGCCTCGCGCGCCGCCGTCGACGCGGGCTTCGTGCCCAACGACTACCAGGTCGGCCAGACCGGCAAGGTCGTCGCGCCGGAGCTGTACATCGCGGTGGGCATCTCGGGGGCCATCCAGCATCTTGCCGGCATGAAGGACTCCAAGGTGATCGTCGCCATCAACAAGGACGAGGAAGCGCCCATCTTCCAGGTCGCCGACTACGGCCTCGTCGCCGACCTGTTCCAGGCTCTGCCGGAGCTGGAGCAGGAAATCGACAAGGTCAAATAAGTACTGCAAATCAAAAAGCGAGAGCGTAGAGGCTTCTCTGGGTCGTCACGGTTTGCCAGCCAAGGAAAGGCCAGTTTCATGATCAAGAAGATCGGCGTTATCGGCGCCGGCCAGATGGGTAACGGCATCGCCCACGTGTGCGCCCTGAACGGTTACGACGTCCAGCTCGTGGACATCAACCCGACTCAGCTCGAGAAGGCTCTGGGGACGATCGGGAAGAACCTCGACCGTCAGCTCAAGAAGGGCAAGATCAGCGATGCGGACCGGCGGGCGACGCTGGACCGCATCGCCACCGGAACCGACTTCGAGTTCTCGACCTGCGATGTCGTCATCGAGGCGGCGACCGAGGACGAGGCCGTGAAGAAGGAGATCTTCGCCAAGGTCTGCCCGTCGCTGAAGCCCGAAGCGATCCTGTGCACCAACACCTCGTCGATCTCGGTCACGCGCCTGGGTGCCACCACCGACCGTCCCGGCAAGTTCATGGGCATGCACTTCATGAACCCCGTGCCGGTCATGGCGTTGGTGGAACTGATCCGCGGCATCGCGACCGACGAGAGCACGTTCGCCGAAATCCGCACCTTCACCGAGTCGCTCAACAAGCAGCCGGTGAACGCCGAGGATTTCCCGGCCTTCATCGTCAACCGCATCCTGCTGCCGATGATCAACGAAGCCGTCTACACCCTCTATGAGGGCGTGGGCTCGGTGGAGGCCATCGACACGGCGATGAAGCTGGGCGCCAACCACCCGATGGGCCCGCTGGAACTGGCGGACTTCATCGGCCTGGACGTCTGTCTGGCGGTGATGCACGTGCTGCACGACGGCCTGGCGGACACCAAGTACCGCCCCTGCCCGCTGCTCGTGAAGTACGTCGAGGCCGGCTGGCTGGGTCGCAAGACCGGCAAGGGCTTCTACGACTATTCGGGCGAAACGCCGGTACCGACCCGCTAAGAACGGTCAACACCGGTGGGTGGCGCGGCCACCCCGCCTTGTGCTAAACGGCCTCCGGAGCCTCTCCGGAGGCCGTTCCTTTTTTTCGTACCGGCAACCGTCCCAGCTTCAGGAGCGGCGAGCGTGCAGAAACTGACCCAGGGCTGGCGGCCCTATGTCCTGCTGACACTGTTGTGCGCCCTGATCTACATCCCGGGCATCGCACAGGTCCCGCCGCTCGACCGCGACGAAAGCCGCTTCGTTCAGGCGACGCGCCAGATGATGGTCACCGACGACTACGTCACCATCTGGTTCCAGGACCAGCCGCGCCACAAGAAGCCCGTCGGCATTCACTGGCTGCAGTCGGCCAGCGTCTCGGCCCTGGGGCATCCGGAAGCGACGGACATCTGGCCGTACCGGCTGGTCTCGGTGATCGGCGCGACGGCGGCGGTGCTGCTGACCTTCTACTTTGGCGCCGCCTTCTTCGACCGGCGCGTGGCGCTTCTGGGCGCCGGGATCATGGCGGTGACGCTGATGCTGGCGACGGAGGCGCATCAGGCCAAGACCGACGCCGTCCTGCTGGCCTGCGTCGTCGCGGCACAAGGCGCCTTCGGCCGCTTCTACCTACAGGGCAAAGGGGCGGCGAAAGCAGCGCCGCCATCGTGGAACGCCATCCTGTTCTGGTTCGCCATCGGCGCGGGCATCATGATCAAGGGGCCGGTCGTCCCGGTGATCGCCCTGCTGACGATGATTACCGTGGCCGTCGCCGACCGTTCCATCGGATGGCTGCACGGGTTGCGGCCGGTCATGGGCATCCCGCTGGTTCTGGCCGTCGTCCTGCCCTGGTACCTGGCGGTGAACGACGCCACCGACGGCGGCTTCATTGCCGAGGCCGTCGGCAAGGACCTGCTGCCCAAGCTGCTCAGCGGCCAGGAAAGCCATGGCGCTCCACCGGGCTACTACCTGCTGCTGGCGCTGGTGACGTTCTGGCCCGGCAGCCTGTTCCTGTGGCCGAGCCTGTGGCGCGGCTGGAAGGAGCGCAAGACGACGCCCGCCATCCGCTACCTGCTGGCGTGGATCATTCCCGCCTGGATCATGTTCGAGCTGGTGCCCACCAAGCTGCCCCACTACACGCTGCCGCTCTATCCCGCGCTGGCGCTGCTGGTCGCGAGCACCCTGTTCGCCGTGCGCGACCGCACCTACGACCTGCTGTCCTCGCCCGGCGCGCGGGTCTGGTACGGCGTCTGGGCCATCGTCGGCCTGGCGCTGGCGGGGGCGAGCATCGCCCTGCCCATCGTCTACGGCGACGGCATGGAGTGGTGGAGCATCCCCCTGGCCCTGGTGGCCGTGACCTCGGCTGCCTGGCCGTTGTGGCACGCCTTCCGCCGCCGGTTCCTCAATGCCATGGTGATCGCCGGCGGTATGGCGGGCGCCGTTTATATCGGCGTGTTCTCGCTGCTTCTGCCCGACATGGAGCGGCTGGCCGTCAGCCCCCGCCTCGTGGCCGCCTACGACGCCGTGGCCCCGGGCCGGCCGCACCCGCTGGTTTCCGCCGGCTACACCGAACCCAGCCTTGTCTTCCTGGCGGGAACGGAGACGCGCCTGACCACAGGCCAGGGCGCCGCGGGCCACCTGATCGAGAACCCGGGCGCTGTCGCCGCCGTGGAAAGCCGGCATGAGCAGCAGTTCCTGGATGCCATCGCCGCCGCGCCGGGCGTGGAGGTCGAGCCGCTGGAAACCGTCCGCGGCTTCAACTACTCCCGCGGGCGCGACATCACCATCACTCTCTACCGCTCCAAGGCTTCCGGATGATGCTGACTGCCGACCGTTTTGCCCTGCTTCGCCGCCCCCGCTGGGCCGGCGCCTTCGCGCTGGCGGCGCTGGTGGTGGTCTCCATCGGCGTCATCGACAAGCCGCTGACCCTGTGGCTGCACGCCAACATCTCGCAGACCGACTATGGCTTCTGGCGCTCGGTCAGCAAGATCGGCGAGGCGGGCGTGTGGTACATCCTGGCGGTGGGCATGCTGGCGGTGTCGGAGGTCCGCCGCCGCCTCGCCTGGACGCTGACAGGCGCGGCGGAGCAACTGCGCCGGGTGCGGGCCTGGGGCTTCATGGTGCTGTCCATGCTGCTGAGCGGCGCGCTGATCCACGTGGTGAAGTTCACCACCGGCCGCATCCGGCCGGAGGACATGCTGAACACCGACACGCCGCTGTACGGCTTCTATCCGTTCTCCGGCGAGCAGTCGTTCCCTTCGGGCCACAGCCAGGCGATCTTTTCGGCCATGGTGGCGCTGGGTATCCTGTTCCCGCGCCATCGCTGGTGGTTCATCGGCATCGCGTCGCTGGTCGCCTTCAGCCGGGTCGCCACCTATCAGCACTTCCTGTCCGACATCATCGCCGGCAGCGCCATCGGCGTGCTGGTGACGCTGGGGCTGGCGCGGAAATTCTCCAAAAAGGCACCGCTGCGGCTGGGCAAGAAACCCTGACGGGGCTCACCCGTCGGCCGGCGCCCGTTCGGCCAGTTTGCGCAGGGCCGCGATGAAGTCGGGATCCGCCCATTCCGCGATGCCCTCGCGGTAGGCCAGTTTTTCGCCCTCGGGGCCGATCAGCACCGTCGTCGGCATCCCGCGGATCTGAAAGGCCCGCGCCAGCCCCTGGCGCTGGTCGGCAAAGACCTCCAGGTGATCGAGCCCCTGCTCGCGCAGCCAGGCGGGTGCCACCTCCAGCGGCTTGCGGTCCTCGTTCAGAGCGATGACGGTGATGGGATCGTCGGCCGTCGCTTCTGCCAGCGCGTCCAGGTCGGGCATTTCCTTGACGCAGGGGGCGCACCAGGTGGCCCAGAAGTTCAGCACCACCACCTGGCCTTCGAAGTCCGCCAGCGTGATTTCCTCTCCGTCGGCGTTGAGGAACGGCTCTTGCGGCAGGGGGTCGGGATTGGTCACCTTCACCATGAAAGGCACGGTCACGCCGTTTATCTCGGCGGCCATCGGGTCCTGGCCCCTTGCGATCTGGCCCGTTATGGTCATTATCACGAGGGCGGCGGCCACGAGGCCCGCTCCGAAGAACACCGTCTTTCTGCCAGCGACCATTTCCTGAAGAGCCCCTTATGAGCGATACCAAAAAGCAGGCCTCCACCATGTGGGGCGGCCGGTTCAAGAGCGGTCCGTCGGCCATCATGGAGAAGATCAACGCCTCCATCGGCTTCGACAAGCGCTTCTACCGCCAGGACATCATGGGCTCCAAGGCCCATTGCACCATGCTGGTGCGCCAGGGAATCCTGAGCGAGGACGACGGCCGCGCCATCCTGGACGGCCTGGACCAGGTCCTTCAAGAGATCGAGGCCGGGCAGTTCGAGTTCAAGGCCGAGCTTGAGGACATCCACATGAACGTGGAGGCCCGCCTGGCGGAAATCGTCGGCGAGCCGGCCGGGCGCCTGCACACCGCGCGCTCGCGCAACGATCAGGTGGCGACCGACTTCCGCCTGTGGACGCGCGATGCCATCGACCTGATCGACCAGGGGCTGGAAGGGCTTCAGCGCGCGCTGGTGGCCCAGGCGGAAGCGCACGCGGAAACGGTCATGCCCGGCTTCACGCACCTCCAGGCCGCGCAGCCCATCACCTTCGGCCACCACATGATGGCCTATGTGGAGATGGTCGGGCGCGACCGGGGGCGGTTCTCCGACTGCCGCACGCGCCTGAACGAAAGCCCGCTGGGTGCGGCCGCGCTCGCCGGCACCAGCTTCCCCATCGACCGCCACGCCACCGCCGAGATGCTGGGCTTCGACCGCCCCTGCGCCAATTCGCTGGATGCGGTGTCGGACCGCGACTTCGCGCTGGAGTTCCTGTCGGCGGCGTCCATCTGCGCCGTCCACCTGTCGCGTCTAGCCGAAGAGCTGGTCATCTGGACCACCGCCCAGTTCGCCTTCGTGCGTCTGTCGGACGGCTTCTCCACCGGTTCCTCCATCATGCCGCAGAAGCGTAACCCCGACGCCGCCGAGCTGGTGCGCGCCAAGGCGGGCCGCGTGATCGGCGACCTCAACAGCCTGCTCATCGTCATGAAGGGCCTGCCGCTAGCCTATTCCAAGGACATGCAGGACGACAAGGAACCGGTGTTCGAGGCCTTCGACACCCTGGAATTGTGCATCGCCGCCATGGCCGGCATGATCTCCGACCTGGAGGTCAACACCGAGCGCTGCCGCGAGGCCGCGTCGGCCGGCTTCACCACCGCCACCGACCTGGCGGACTGGCTGGTGCGCGAGCTGAACATGCCCTTCCGCAAGGCCCACCACGTCACCGGCTCACTGGTCAAGATGGCCGAGGACAAGGGCTGCGACCTGCCCGACCTGTCGCTGGAAGAAATGCAGTCCGTCGAGCCCGGCATCACCGAGGGCGCCAAGGCGGTTCTGACCGTGGAGGCCAGCGTGCGCAGCCGCACCAGCTTCGGCGGCACCGCGCCCGGCAACGTGCGCTCCGCCGCCCATGCCGCGCGCGACGTCTTCCTGGCCGACGCGCCGACCATCGACGAGGACAGCAACGGGGAGCCGCTGGCATGATGACGCGCCACGTCAAGACCATCGGCCGACTGGCCGTCGTGATGCTCGTTGTCGCCGCCATGGCCGCCCCGCTGGCCGCCTGCGGCAAGCGCGGCTCCAACGAGGCGCCCGAGGATGCCCGCTACCCCCGCACCTACCCCGCCTACTGAGGCCCGCTCTCCATGCATCATTTCACGTCCCGCGACGGCGTCCTCCACTGCGAGGACGTCTCGCTCGAGACCATCGCGGCCGAGGTCGGCACGCCCGTCTACGTCTACTCCACCGCCACGCTGACGCGGCACTGGGGTGTGTTCACCGGCGCGCTGAAGGACGCCGGCCTGGATGCGACCGTGTGCTTCGCCACCAAGGCCAACGGAAACGTGGCCGTCCTGCGCACGCTCGCCGACCTGGGCGCGGGGGCCGACGTGGTCTCGGGCGGGGAGCTGTTCGTGGCGCGCCACGCGGGCGTTCCGGCGGATCGGATCGTGTTCTCGGGCGTCGGCAAGACGCGGGACGAACTGGCCTATGCGCTGGACGAGGGCATCTTCCAGATCAACGTCGAAAGCAAATCCGAGCTGGAGATGCTGGACGCGGTCGCGCGCGAGAAGGGCGTGAAGGCGCCCATCGCCATCCGCATCAACCCGGACGTGGAAGCCGGCACGCACGAAAAGATCACGACGGGCAAGTTCGACAACAAGTTCGGCATCGCCTGGACGCAGGCCCACGCGCTCTACCGCAAGGCGGCGGGGATGGATGGCATCGCGGTCAAGGCCATCGCCATGCACATCGGCAGCCAGATCGCCGACCTGTCGCCGTTTGATGCCGCCTTCGGGCGGATGCGCGACCTGCTGGCGATCCTGCGCAGGGACGGCATCGAGATCGAGCGCCTGGACATCGGCGGCGGCCTGGGCGTGCCCTACGACCGCGAGGGCGACCCCACCCCCATGCCGCCGGCCGACTACGCCCGCGTCATCGCCCGCAACCTGGGCGACCTTGGGTGCAGGCTGGTGCTGGAGCCCGGCCGCCTCATAACCGCCAACGCGGGCGTGCTGCTGAGCCGCGTCGTGCACCGGAAGGAGGGGGCGACGCGCAGCTTCCTCATCTGCGACGCCGGCATGAACGACCTGGCCCGCCCGGCCATGTACGACGCCTTCCACGCCATCGAACCCGTCCGCGCCCCCGCGCCGGGTGTGGAGAATGAACACGTGGACGTGGTCGGCCCCATCTGCGAGAGCAGCGACGTTTTCGGCAAGCAGCGCGCGTTGCCGCCGATGCAGGCCGGCGACCTTCTGGTGTTCCGCACCGCCGGGGCCTATGGCGCGACCATGTCCAACATGTACAACGGCCGCCCGCTCGTGCCCGAGGTTCTGGTGAAGGACGGGGAGTACGCCGTGGTCCGGCGCCGCCCCACCTGGCAGGAAATGATCGCCCTGGAAAGCCCGGCACCCTGGCAGGGATGAGATAGCCGTCTGGCATCGCTCGGCAGCGCCCGGACGTGCAGACGATCGGCGGAGCATCCCTGTCGGAGCCCCTCACCTTGAGCAGGCACGTTCCCGCCACGGCGCGTCCGGATGGCGGAGCGGAATTCGATGCGAGTCGCGGGCCGCTTCGTGACCGTTTCGCCGCCCTTGCCACGGGCGCGGGAATGCACTACCCCTTGAGCCTCCATCGGTGGCCGCGCAAGCCTTGCGCCCGGCCGCCGCATCCGTCCACCGGAAAGGGTCAGACGCCGCGCCCATGCGCATCTTCCGGCATTACGAGGAAGTTTCCCCCGACGTGCGCGGCGCCGTGATCGCGCTCGGCAACTTCGACGGCGTCCACCGCGGCCACCGCGTGGTGCTGGGCACGGCCCTGCGCATCGCGCGGGAGACCGGCGCGCCCGCCGCCGCCATGACCTTCGAGCCGCACCCCCGCATGGTCTTCCGGCCGGATCTGGAACCCTTCCGCCTGACCAGCTTCCGCACCAAGTCGCGCCATATCGCGGCGCTGGGGCTGGACTTCCTCTACGCCCAGCATTTCGACACCGCCTTCGCCTCGAAAACGGCGGAGGACTTCGTGCGTGACGTGCTGGTGGCCGGCCTGGGCGTCAGCCACGTCGTCGTCGGCGCCGACTACGTCTTCGGCAAGGGCAGGCAGGGCGACGTCGCCTTCCTGCGCCAGATGGCCGCCGACCACGGCTTCGACGTCACCTCCGTCGGGTCGGTCACCGCCGAGGACGGCACCATCTACAGTTCCACCAACATCCGGGGCGCCTTGCGCGACGCCCGCCCGCGCGACGCCGCCCGCCTGCTGGGCCGGTTCTGGGAGATCGAGGGCCGGGTGGAGCATGGGGACAAACGCGGACGCACCATCGGCTTCCCCACCGCCAACGTTTCCATCGGAGAGCTTCTGCGCCCCGCCGTCGGCGTCTATGCCGTGCGCGCGGGCGTCGATGCCGGCGAGAACACCGTCTGGATGGACGGCGTCGCCAACTTCGGCCGCCGCCCCACCTTCGACAAGCAGACCCTGCTGCTGGAGGTCCACCTGTTCGACCGCCAGATCGACCTGTACGGCGAGCACCTGCGCGTCGCCCTGGTCGACCACCTGCGCGGCGAGCGCAAGTTTTCCGGGCTGGAGGAACTGAAGGCCCAGATCCAGCGTGACGAGGCGGAGGCCCGCCGCATTCTCGCCACGCTGCCCGGGCACGGTGAGGCCGCGCCGGAAGTGGCCTGGCCCGACGCCTTTGACGCGCCCGGCCCCGCATCCTCGTGACCCCGCCCGACCTGTCCCGCCGCCACCACGAGCCGCCCCGCATGAGCTTCCGTCCCCGCCGCCTGGTTCCCGGCCTGATCCTGGCCCTGGTCATCCTGGTGGTCGACCAGTTGAGCAAGATCTATATCGTCGGCTCGGTCATGGACCCGCCGCGGGTGATCGAGGTGACCGGCTTCTTCAACCTGGTGATGGCGTGGAACTACGGCGTCTCCTTCGGCCTGTTCAACGAGCCCGGCACCCAGCGCTGGATGCTCATCGCCTTGGCACTGGCCGTCTCGGCGGCGCTGGCGGTGTGGATGACGCGCGAGCCGGCACGGGCCACCCGGCTGGCGCTGGGGGCCATCATCGGCGGTGCCATCGGCAACGTCATCGACCGCGTGCGCTGGGGGGCCGTCGCGGACTTTCTCGATTTCCATGCTTTCGGCTATCATTGGCCCGCCTTCAACGTGGCCGATGCGGCCATCGTGGTGGGCGCCGCCGTTCTGGTGCTCGACAACCTGTTCCGTCCCGCCGCGAAAGAATCCGACTGACCGCGGCGGTCTGTGGAGTTTTGGACCCGTGATGCTTCGACCCTCGATGCGATCCCTTGCGACGGCCGGCCTGGTGCTGCTGACCCTGGGGCTGACCGCCTGCGGCAGCGACACCAAGCAGATGCTGGGCCTGGAGCGTACGCCGCCCGATGAGTTCGCCGTGGTCTCGCGCGCGCCGCTGTCGGTGCCGCCCGAATTCTCGCTGCGCCCGCCCGAACCCGGCGCCGCCCGCCCGCAGGAGGGTCGCGCCAGCGACCGCGCCCGCCGCGCGCTGACCGGCACGGAAATGCAGGCCGCCTATCGCCGGGCCGGCCTCAGCCCCGGCGAGTCCACCCTGCTCGCGCGCACCGGTGCCGCCAACGTGCCCGAGGATATCCGCGCCACCATCGACCGCGAGTCCAGCGTGCTGGCCGCCAAGGGGCAGGCCTTTACCGAGCGTCTGGTGTTCTGGCGCGACCCGGAGGCGCCGGGCGCGGTGGTCGATCCCGAGGCCGAGAACCGCCGCATCCGCGAGAACCAGGCCCTGGGCGAGCCCGTTACCAAGGGCGAAACGCCCCGGATCGAGCGCGAGGAAAAGGCCATCTTCGAGGGCCTGTTCTGAACGGGCCGATGAGCTGCCGGACCCGCGCGGCTGCTTGAGGCGCAGCGCCGCGCGGCCCATATCACGCGCAATCCGATGTCCGGGCCCGCCGGCGGAGGTTCGATCCGCCGGCGGGCCCGCGGCGTATCTGCGGTGCCCACCGCCCTTGAGGGAGACGTTCATGCCGTCCGCAGCCGTCCTGCCGAAACCCGCCTCCGCCGCCGTCCGCCGCGTTGCCGGCACGCTGGGTCTGGCGGCCCTCCTCGCGCTGCCGCTTGCGCCGCACGCGCTCGCCACCGAGGAAACGCCGGCCGGCGGAGAGGCCTCCGCCGCGATCGAGGAAAAGGTGTTCGACGCCCACACCTTCACGCTGGACAACGGCCTGCAGGTGGTCGTCATCCCCGACCACCGGGTGCCCGTCGTGACGCAGATGGTGTGGTACAAGGTGGGCGCCGCCGACGAGCCGCCGGGCAAGTCGGGCATCGCTCATTTGTTCGAGCACCTGATGTTCAAGGCGACCGACGAAATTCCTGCCGGCGAGTTCTCGAAAATCGTCGCGCGCAACGGCGGCAACGACAACGCCTTCACCAGCAGCGACTACACGGCCTATTTCCAGAACATCGCCGCCGACCGCCTGGACCTGGTGATGAAGATGGAGGCCGACCGCATGGCCGACCTTCGCCTTGATGAGAAGACGGTGCTGACCGAGCGCGCCGTGGTGCTGGAGGAGCGCCTGTCGCGCGTCGCCAACGAGCCCGGCGCCCTTCTGGGCGAGCGCGTCGACCTGGCGCTGTGGACCGTCCACCCCTACCGCAACCCTGTCATCGGCTGGGAACACGAACTCACCGAGCTGACCCGCGAGGATGCGGTCGAGTTTTACCGCCAGTGGTACGCGCCCAACAACGCCACGCTGGTCGTCGCCGGCGACGTCACCGTCGAGCAGGTGCGCGAACTGGCGGAAAAGCATTACGGCCCCATCGAGCGCGGCCCCGACTTCACGCGCGAGCGCGTCACCGACCTGCCGCCGGGCGCCGACACGCGGGTCGTCATGCGCCACCCGCGCGTCACCCAGCCGTCGTGGAACCGCCAGTACGTGGCGCCCAGCTACAACATCGGCGAAGACTGGGAGCCTTACGCGCTTCAGGTGCTGTCCGAAATTCTGGGCGGCGGCACCACCAGCCGCCTCTACCAGGACCTGGTGGTTGACGAGAAGGTCGCCGTTTCCGCCGGCGCCTGGTACCGCGCCACCGCCGTGGACTATGGCGTCTTCGGCTTCTACGGCACCCCCGCCCCCGGCCAGGACCCGGACGCGGTTGAGGCCGCCATCGAGGCGCGCATCGCCGACGTGCTGGAAAACGGCGTGACCGAGGAAGAGGTCGCCCAGGCCAAGCAGCGCCTGCGCGCTGGGCTGGTCTACGCCCGCGACTCCAGCCAGTCCGCCGCCCGCACCATTGGCGCGGCCCTGACCACCGGTTCGACGCTCGAAGACGTGCAGGCCTGGCCGTCCCGCATCGGCGCCGTCACCCGTGAACAGGTGGTGGAGGCCGCGCGCTCGGTCCTGGGCGAAGGCCAGTCGGCCACCGGCGTCCTGCTGCCGGGGAACCCCGAGGAAACCGCCGCCGTGCCCGCCGATGCCCCGGCCCCCGCCGGCGGCGCCGGGCCCGCCATGCCCGCCGACGACACCGCCGGCCATCCCGGCTGAGACCAGAAGGACGCTCTGCCATGACCGCCATGATCTCCGCCCTTCTGCCGCGCGGCCGCCGCGTTCTGGCCGCTGGTGCCGCCCTCGCCGTCGCCGGGCTGCTCGCCCTGCCCTCGCCCGCACGGGCCATTGTCGAAGTGGAGCGTGTCGTCTCCGACCAGGGCATCGAAGCCTGGCTGGCCGAGGACCACACGCTGCCCATCGTTTCGCTGAAGTTCTCCTTCCGGGGCGGCTCGGCACTGGACCCCGAGGACAAGCAGGGGCTCGCCAACATGGTCTCGGGCCTGCTGGACGAGGGCGCCGGCGACATGGACAGCTTCGCCTTCCAGTCCAAGCTGCAGGACCTGGCCATCTCCATCAGCTTCGACGCCGGGCGCGACAGCTTCTCCGGCAGCCTGCGAACCATCACGGAAAACCAGGAGACGGCCTTCGACCTGCTGGAGGCTGCCATCACGGCGCCGCGCTTCGACGAGGAACCGGTGGAGCGCATCCGCAACCAGATCCTCACGGGCCTGCGGTTCGACCAGACCGATCCCAACACCATCGCCAGCCAGCGCTGGTTCGACGAAGCCTTCCCCGACCACCCCTACGCCAAGCGCCCGGAAGGGACGCCGGAAACGGTGAAGGCCATCACGACCGCCGACCTGGAAACGTTCGTCGACACCCGCTTCACCCGCGACCGGCTGGTGATCGGCGTGGCGGGCGCCATTTCGCCGGAAGAGTTGAAGCCGGTGCTGGACGCGGTGTTCGGCAGCCTGCCCGGCACCAGCGACCTGCCCGCGGTGCCCGACGTCGACCCGACGTTCGCGGGCGAGACCATCTTCGTCGAGATGGACATCCCGCAGACGGTCGCCATTTTTGGCCATGGCGGCATTCCGCGCGACGATCCGGACTTCTATCCGGCCTACGTCCTGAACTACATCCTGGGCGGCGGCGGCTTCGCCTCGCGCCTGATGGAGGAGGTGCGCGAGGAGCGCGGGCTGGCCTATTCCGTCTACAGCTACCTCTACCCGCTGGAGCACGCGGCGCTGATGATCGGCGGCGTGGCGACCGAACGGGCGCGCTTCGACACCTCGCTGGAAGTCATCCGCGACGAGTGGCGCAAGATGGCGCAGGCGGGCCCCAGCCGGCAGGAACTGACCGACGCCAAGACCTACCTGACCGGCGCTTTCCCGCTGCGGTTCTCCTCCACCGGCGCCATCGCGTCGATCCTGACCGGCATGCAGCTCGACGATCTGCCCATCGACCACCTGGAAACCCGCAACGACAAGGTCGAGGCGGTGACCATGGAGGACGTGCAGCGCGTGGCGGAGCGCCTGCTCAAGCCCGGGAACCTGCTGGTGGTCGCGGTCGGCAAGGCGGCGGAAGCGGCGGAGCAGACGAACGGAGATGCGTCCAACTGATGCCCCTGCGGCCCGATGGGATACGGCGTGTCGGCAAAGGTCGCCGGCGCCGTATCTCTTAGGCTCTTGAAGGCCTTGGTCTTAATCCATTGCCGGTCAGTTCTATGCCGTAAGACCAAGTGCATCATTCAGGGTCGGCGCGGTATATTTGTTTCAACGGGCGGCGTGGCGCCTTTGCGCAGCCGCCCGTATTCAATTCTTCCGCACCATGCGGAGGGGCTGCGCGTTCACCCGGAACGCAGGGGAGTTGGCCGCCATGTCGAGTTTGACCTGGAGCACGGACATGAGCGTCGGCGCCGAGGCGCTGGACGCAGACCACCGGGCGCTGCTCGACCTGGTCCGGCGCCTGGACGAGTCCGTTCGCGCCCGCGAGCCGTTCGAGATCGTCGCCAGCCTGCTCACCGTCGCCACCGAACTGACCGAGGCCCACATCCGCCGCGAGGAGGACGTGCTGCGCCGCCTGAACATGGGCGTGGACGCCGAACACGCCCATGCGCACCAGGCTTTCCTCACGTGGTCGCGGCGTCTGCGCGACGATTTCATCCGCACCCGCGACGCCGGCCGCGTGCGCTCGGTCATGCCGGTGATCCGCGACTGGTGGCACTTTCACGTGTGCGACCAGGACATGGTGGACCGCCCCCTCTTCACCGCCAACGCCGACCGCATCGAGGCCATCCTGGCCGACTCCAGCCTCGCCGAGCCGATCCTGGACAGCGGACCGCTGCACTGGCCCGACGCGCCGGCGCCGGTGGTCGGCCTGCGGTTTGCGCCGGGCGCCGTCTGAGGACTCTTCAAGGGTCACGGAAATATCTCGGAGCGCCGCCTGTTCCGGTGTGATGAAGCCTGATAGCCTTCCCTGTCGTTGGTTGGTCAGCATCCATTGGATCAGGAGGGACATCACCTCATGGCGCGTCTGACAGAGAGCCCGGCCTATCAGGCCCTCGCCGATCATCACGGCAGAATCGCCGACCTGCACCTGCGGGACCTGTTCGCCGACGACCCCGGCCGCTTCGACGCCCTGTCGCGACGGCTCGACGGCATGCTGGTGGATTTCTCCAAGAACCGGGTGACGGCCGAGACGCTCTCCCTGCTGATCGACCTTGCCCGCGACCGCGGGCTGGAAGCCCGGCGCGACGCCATGTTCGCCGGCGAGGCCATCAACACCACCGAGGGCCGCGCCGTCCTGCACACGGCCTTGCGCAACCGCTCCGGCCGGCCCGTCATGGTCGACGGCGAGGACGTCATGCCCAAGGTCCACGGCGTGCTGGACTGCATGCGCGACTTCACGGCCCGCGTGCGCAGCGGCGACTGGACGGGGGCGACCGGCAAGCGCATCACAGACGTGGTCAACATCGGCATCGGCGGCTCCGACCTCGGGCCCCGCATGGTGGTGGAGGCGCTGAGGCCCTGGGCGCAGGACGGGCCGCGCGTGCGCTTCGTCTCCAACGTCGACGGCAGCGACATCGCCGAGGTTCTGAAGGCCTGCGATCCGCATTCCACGCTGTTCCTGGTGGCGTCCAAGACCTTCACGACGCAGGAGACGCTGACCAACGCCCACACCGCGCGGGACTGGATCGTCCAGGCCCTGGGCGAAGACGCCGTGGCGTCCCACTTCGCCGCCCTGTCCACCAACAGCAAGGCGGTGGCGACATTCGGCATCGACACGGACGTGATGTTCGAGTTCTGGGACTGGGTCGGGGGGCGCTATTCCCTGTGGTCGGCCATCGGCCTTCCCATCGCCCTGGCCGTCGGCTTCGACCGGTTCGAGGCGCTGCTGGAGGGCGCCCACGCCATGGACGAGCACTTCCGCACGGCGCCGCTGGACCAGAACATCCCGGTGCTGATGGGGATGATCGGCCTGTGGTACGTGGACTTCTTCGGTGCCGACAGCTATGCCGTGCTGCCCTACGACCAGTACATGCACCGCTTCCCGGCGCACCTCCAGCAACTGGACATGGAAAGCAACGGCAAACGGGTGGCGCTGGACGGCACGGCCATGGACGTCCAGACCGGGCCGGTCCTGTTCGGCGAGCCCGGCACCAACGGCCAGCACAGCTTCTACCAGCTGATCCACCAGGGCACGCACCTGATCCCCTGCGATTTCATCGCGCCGGCGCGCACCCAGAATCCGCTGGGCGAGCACCATCCCATTCTGCTCTCCAACTTCTTCGCCCAGACCGAAGCCCTGATGCGCGGCAAGACGGAGGCCGAGGTACGGCGCGAGCTTGCCGACAAGGGCATGGGCGAGGACGAGATCGCCGCCGCCCTGCCGCACCGCGTCTTCCCCGGAAACCGGCCGTCCACCTCGATCCTGGTCGAGGAGGTCAACCCGCGCGCCCTGGGCATGCTGGTGGCGCTGTACGAGCACAAGGTGTTCGTCCAGGGTACCATCTGGGGCGTGAACAGTTTCGACCAGTGGGGCGTGGAACTGGGCAAGCAGCTCGCCAAGGGCATCCTCCCCGAACTGATGGCCGGCGACCCGGTGGACAGCCATGACGCCTCCACCAACGGGCTCATCAATGCCTGGCTGGACATGCGCTGACCGCAGGACCGCACGTCCTGCGCGACGGCTGCCCCGGCTACACAACGATCAGCCGCTATGATAGCGTCCCAGGGTCTGGGGTCCGTTGCGCCAACGGACCCCTGCCGAGGGGGGCTATGCATGAACGAGACGCGAGGAAACCCGCGGCGGGTCCTGCTGGGGCTTGGCCTGCTGCTGCTTGTCCTGGGCGCGGCGGCCGGCATGGTGCTGGGCGGCGGCGCGGCGCCTGACGTGGTGAAAAAGGCGGGCGACGTGCCGCCGCTGGACGCCGAGTCACCGATCCGCCTGCGCGTGACCGCCGCCGACGGCACGGAAACCACGCTGACCGGCACCGACCTGGAGGGCCTCGGCCTGTGGACGGCCGACACGCGCACCTATTGGCCCGACGACGAGGGCCCCTTCAGCGGACCGCGCCTGCGCGACGTGCTGGCGGCGACCGGCCTGGACGGGGCGGAGGCCGTGCGCCTCACCGCCGCCGACGACTACTCCATCGTCATCCCCCGTGCCGACTGGACCACATGGCCGATCCTGCTGGCGACGCGCGACTCCGGCAGGGCCATTCCGGTGGAGGACAAGGGCCCGCTGCGCGTGATCTACCCGCGCGACATGGATGCGGCCCTGGATGAACGGGTCTACGGGCTGCGCTCGGCCTGGATGGTGGAACGCCTCGCGCCGGCCTCGGCCGACGCGGTGACCCGGTGACTCCGCCAATGACGACCGCACCGCGGCGTCCCCTGCCGTCCCGGCGATGGCTGCTGCCGGCGGCGGCGCTGCTGGTGGCGGCCGTGGCCGCCGGCGTCGGATTCTACGTCTGGACCACCACCGTCAGCATCGAACGCACGCTGGCCCGCGACGCCCACACGCTGGTCCGCCAGAGCGCGACGCTCGCCACCGAAACCGCCGACCTCGCCATGAAGCTGCGGCGGATGGCGGTCGACCCCGGCCCCGATCCGGCGCAGCTTCTCGACCGCGCCCGCCGCAGCCGCGCCATGGCCGCCGCCCGGCTGACCGTGGTCGCCAACGGCGCTTCGGCCGTACCAGGCATGCGGCTGGACGGGCTGGACACCCTGCGCCCGCTGCTGGGCGAAGCGGACGCGGCGCTGGCCACGGCCGCCACGCCCCGACCGGCAGCCCTTCTGGACCTGGCCGACCGGCTGGACGCCTTGCGCCCGGTACTGGTGGAAACCGCGGTCCAGGCGGACCAGTTCTCGACCACCATCATCGGCCGCCAGAGCCTGTTCCTGGAGCAGATGCGCAGTGCCGTGCTGGCCTTCGTCGCCCTCTCGGGCACGGGCGGCGTCATCATCCTGCTGCTGCTCGACCGCTTGCGGGGCGCCCGCCACCGCGCCGAGGCCGCCGCGGCCGAGGCCGGGGCCGCCGCCCGCGACCTGGAACGCTCCAACGCCGAGTTGGCGCAGTTCGCCTACGTCGCCAGCCACGACCTGCGCGAACCCCTGCGCATGGTGACCAGCTACATGTCCCTGCTCGACCGGCGGTACGGCGGGAGCATGGCGCCGGAAGCGCGGGAGTTCATGCAACATGCCTCGGACGGCGCCAAGCGCATGGACCGGCTGGTCCTCGACCTGCTGGAATACTCCCGCGTCGGCCGCGGCGAGGCCGCAGTCGACGCCGTGGACCTGGACCGGGTCCTCGACGCCGCGCTGGAGAACCTGCGGGTGGCGCGGGAAGAGGCCGGCGCCGTCATCGATCGGCCCAAGACCCTGCCGTCGGTGCCGGGATCGCCCGGTGACCTGACGCGGCTGTTCCAGAACCTGATCGGCAACGCGCTGAAGTACCGCAGCCCCGACCGCCCGCCGCGCATCGAAATCGGCTGCGCCCCGCTGACGGGCGATGCGGGCGAAGGACTGCACCTGTGGATCGCCGACAATGGCATCGGCATGGACCCACGGTACACCGAGCGCGTTTTCGGCCTGTTCCAGCGCCTGCACCCCCGCGGGTCCTACGAGGGCACAGGCATCGGCCTGGCCGTCGTCCGCAAGGTGGTGGAGCGCCACGGCGGGCGGGCCTGGATCGACTCGACACACGGCGAGGGCACCACCGTGCACGTGGTGCTGGGCGCCGCGCGGGCGACGCGGGCGGCATGACACCGCGCGACAGGGAATCCTGGCCCCGTCGCGCGATCCCCGGATTCAGTCCTCCTTGACCGGCACCGTGTAGTTCAGCGCCAGACGGCCGCCGTCGGCGTAGATGCACTGGCCGGTGACGTAGCTGGAGTCGTCGGTCGCCAGGAAGACGGCGATGCCGGCGATCTCGTCGGGCTCGCCAATGCGGCCCAGGGGGGTGCGGCTCATGATCTTGTTGCGCGCCGCGGGGTCGGAGTTCACCGCCTGCAGCACCTCGGTCATGATGGAGCCGGGGCCGATGGCGTTCACCCGGATGCCCTTGTCGGCCAGCGCCAGCGCCATGGTCTTGGTCAGCTGGTTGACGCCGCCCTTTGCGACCACGTACGGCGTAATGGTGGGGATCGCCATCACCGCGTTGACCGACGACATGTTGATGATGGCGCCGCCCTCGCCCTGCGCCGCCATCTGCCGCGCCGCCGCCTGGCCGCACAGGAACACGCCCTTCAGGTTCACGCGCAGGACGCGGTCGAAGTCCTCTTCCGTCAGGTCCAGGAAATCGCAGGCATGCACGATGCCCGCGTTGGCGACCATGATGTCCAGCCGGCCGTAGGCATCCACCGCATCGGCCACCAGGCTGTCCACCTGGGCCTTGTCGCCGACATCGCAGGTGACGAACATCGCCGTTCCGCCCTCGGCCGTGATGGTGTCGACGGCGGCCTGACCGCGTTCCTCGTTGATGTCGGCCAGCACCACCTTGGCGCCCTCGGCGGCGTAGCGCTTGGCGCAGGCGAGCCCGATGCCGGCCGATGCGCCGGTGACGATGGCAACCTTGCCGGACAGTCTCATGGCGTTGATACCTCCCTGAAAAGCTTCAGTGTTCCAGCCTGGACGCCCGTCGGACAGGGCCATTACCGGGGTGTGCGGTCGCCGGTGGCGCGCGGGGCGGAGATCACCAGGACGCGCAGCTCGCCGTCCGAGTCGTTGCGGATGGCGTGCGCCTGCTTGGGCGCCACCATGACGCCGTCGCCGGGGCCCAGGGCGTGGGTGCGCTCGGCGACGTCCATCACCGCCTCGCCCTGCAGCACATAGAAGAACTGGCGCGAAAAGGTATGGCTGTGGCGCTGCTCGGCCGTGCCCGGCGGCATGACCTCCTCCACCACCGTCAGGTCCTGGCCCTCCAGCAGGCGCCAGGCCTGGCACTGGCCGTCGTTCCAGTAGTAGGCGTCCGCCGTCTCGCGGTTCATGACCAGCGGCAGCGGGCCGTCGTGCACCTGCTTACCCGGCATGGCGGGCGGCTCCCGTCTCTTCGGCATGATCGGCCCCGACGGCATCCGCCACCGAGGCGAAGCCGTCGCGTTTCAGGCAGTCGGCGAGTTCCGCCTTGATGGCGGGGATCAGCGGCGGCCCGCCGTAGATGAACGCCGTGTAGAGCTGAACCAGCGACGCGCCGGCGCGAATCTTGGCATAGGCATCGCGGCCAGACGCAATGCCGCCGACGCCCACCAGGGGAATGCGCCCGCCGGTCGCCTTGTACATGCGGCCCAGCAGGGCGGTGGAGGGCTCGAACAGGGGCCGGCCCGACAGCCCGCCCGTCTCGGCCTTGTGGCCGGAGCGCAGCGACTCGGGCCGGGCGATGGTGGTGTTGGAAACGATCAGGCCGTCGATGGCCTCGGCCGTCACCACGGCGGCGATGTCCGATTCGTCCTCGGCCGTCAGGTCCGGGGCGATCTTCAGCAGCAGCGGCGGCGCCTTTTCCGCCGGCATGGCGGCGCGGGCGCGGCGGATCAGGTCGATCAGCGGCTCGCGCCCCTGCAACGCCCGCAGCCCCGGCGTGTTGGGGCTGGAGACGTTGAGCGTCAGGAAGTCCGCCAGCGGCGCCAGGGTGCCGATCAGCCGGGCGTAGTCCTCTGCGGGGTCGTCGGTTTCCTTGTTGCGGCCCAGGTTGACGCCGACGATGGCCGCACCGCCTGCCTGTCGACGGGCGGCCAGACGCGCGGCGACCGCCTCCATGCCGTCGCTGTTCAGGCCGAACCGGTTGATGACGGCGCCGTCCTCCTCCAGCCGGAAGACGCGCGGACGCGGGTTGCCGGGCTGCGGCCTGGGCGTGACGCCGCCCACCTCCACAAAGCCGAATCCCAGCCGCGCCAGGGCGTCGGGACACTCGGCGTGCTTGTCGAATCCGGCCGCCAGCCCGATGGGGTTGGCGAAGTCGCGGCCCCAGACGCGCGTGCGCAAAGCGGGCGGATCAGCGTGGGGAACGCCCGGCACCAGACCGCGCGCGAGCGCCGCGACGGCCATGCGGTGGGCAGTTTCCGGGTCCATGCGCCGCACCAGCGGCCAGGCGAGACTGTAGAGGTTCAGCATGGCCGCGACGTTAGCTCAAAGCCCGTCGCCTGACCAGCGCCGCAGGCGCCGGTTCGCGCCGCGTGGGGCCGTTCCGGGAGGCAAAGGCCGGTCCGGTCGAAAGTTTCCTTTGTCTCCCTCCGGCGAAAAATGTCATAACACTTTTGGGGCGAAGGGGCTGATGCGAGGTTTGATCGAGAGGGGGCGACGAGGAAATGCCGCTTCTGGCATGGCGCGAGGCGTTGAGTGTCGGGGATCCCCGGATCGACGAGGATCACAAGAAGCTCATCAGCTTCGTGAACGAATTGAACGACGCCATCGAGGGCCGCAAGAGCGACCGTGTCGTCGGCAAGATCATTCTCGAACTGGTGCAATACACCAAGGACCACTTCACGCGGGAAGAAGCCTGCATGAAGGGCGCGGACTATCCAGACTACGAGCGCCACAAGCAGATCCACCAGGCGCTGACGGCGCAGGTCCTGCTGATGGCGGAAAAGTATGTCCGCACGCCCACCGACGAGGTGAAGAAGGAACTCATTGATTTCCTGGCGGCCTGGCTGGTGGAGCACATCATCAAGGAAGACCGCAAGCTGGGCTCCTATCTGCAGGGCAAGCGCGTCTGGGTCTGAGCGGAGGCCAAGCCGATACATGGCGCCGCCGGGCCCAGGGCGGACGACCCTGCGGCCGTTCCTGAGGCGAAACCCTCCAGGGGCGGGGCCGCTTTCCGCCACTTATCCCACAACTTATCCACAGGGCGGCAATGTCGCAAGGCCTTGGGATTCCTGCATCCCTGCAAGCATAGCGGAAGTCGCACGCGCGATCTCCACAAGCGACACCAAGAACCCTGGCTGTTTCATGGCAGCGGACTCCACCTGCTAAGGCCGGGGATTTGCGGCAACGCGGCGTTATACACGATGGGGTAAATGTTACATCCTTGGAGGGAGTGCAGGACCAAACGGTTCCTGCCTGGCCGTTCGCGCACCGCCTCGTGCAATGCGCCCGAGGCGCCTTCCTCAAACGCAAAACGCACGCCCGTCCGCGTCTCCCTTCAAGACGCGGACAAGCGTGCGTTTCCGAGCGGCCTCCACGCCTGCGCTGCGCCGGAAGGCTGCGCGCAGGCGGCGGATGATCGTCAGTCGGCGTCGCCGGCGGGGGCGGTGGTCAGGTACATGACGACGCACAGCAGCGTGAACGTCATGAACAGCCCGAAGTAGGTGATGGCGGTCGCGACACCGGGCATCTGGAAGTTGCTGCCGATGTGGATCGCCAGGTAGACCAGAAGGCCAACGAGACCGATGAGCACGATGCCGAGCGTCTTGCCGGTAACGGACATGAGTACAACCCCTCTTATAACCGCGAACCGCGGTGACGATCGGTCTCCCCCTCCGACGGAAGAAACCCCAAAAACATCGCGTATTATGCCAGCATCCTCCGGCCTGTCCAGGGCTCGGCGGCATGCGTGTGTTTATGTCGGGGCGGGCGAGTCGGTTATGCCGGGTCGTCGCCTGTCGACGGAGCCCCGGCCGGGACGCGTGCCTGCGCATCGCCGCCATTGCCGCCATCACCCCCGTCGCCGCCAGTGGGCGTGGGCGAGTGGCGGCTAACCGGCCCGCGCGGCGGCCAGGCGGGGCGAGTCGCCACCTCCCGCCCGCCGCAGCCCGAACACACCACGTGCGCCGCCACTGCCGGCACGGGCGTCGCCGGCCCCATCTGGACGGCCAGCACGCGCACGGGCAGCACGGCATGGTGGCTGCAGCGATTGCACCAGCAGAAGACGTCGATGCCGAACTGCACCAAATTCCACAACGTCATCGGGCCGCCCTCGCCGTCCGGCGGCGGCGGCGCGGCGGAGGACGGCGGCGGCGGAGGCGCCTCGTGCGGGTTGTAGCGGCGCGGCTTGCGCGGGCGCGAGCCTTCCGTCACCTCGGCGGCGGGGGGAAAGGCGTCGGATACGCGCGACGACGGGGGCGCCGCGGCGGGCGCGGCGTCGGAACGGCGGCGGGACATGGCGGCATGCTCCGGCGGATGGGTGGCTGTCTGAATGAGAACATATACGGAACATGCACCGCGCGGCAACGGGATTCCGAATCAGGCGAAACGTCGGTCGGGGCACCCATTGCGCTCGCGCATTGTCAGCCGGCGGCGGGGCGGGCATGATGCCCCCTCGCCCTGATCGGGCACTCCCTTGCACAGAGATTTCAGGACCCATGACCGGACGACTTCAGGACCGCATCTGCCTCATCACCGGCGCCTCGCGCGGCATCGGACGGGCCGTCGCCCTGCGCTTCGCCGACGAGGGCGCGACCGTCATCGCGCTCGCCAAGACCCAGGGCGCGCTGGAGGAACTGGACGACGAGATCAAGGCTCGCACGGGCCGCAACGCCGTCCTGGTCGCCGAGGACCTGACCGACTACGACAAGATCGATCAGGTGGGCGCGGCGCTCTACCAGCGCTACGGCCGGCTGGACGCGCTGGTCGGCAACGCCGGCGTGCTGGGGATGCTGGCGCCGGTCGGCCACATCGGCATCAAGGAATGGCAGTCCTGCATGGACGTGAACGTCACCGCCAACTGGCGGCTGATCCGCGCCATGGACCCGCTGCTGCGCCAGTCCGACGCCGGTCGCGCGCTCTTCGTGACCTCGGGCGTCGCCGGCGCCGACGGCCGCCCGTACTGGGGTGCCTACGCGGCGTCCAAGGCGGCCCTGGAATGCCTTGTGAAGACCTACGCCCACGAGGTGGAGAACACCACCGCCATCAAGGCCAACATCCTGGACCCCGGCCGCATCCGCACCCGCATGCGCGCCACCGCCTATCCCGGCGAGAACCCGGAAACCCTGCCGCCGCCGGAAGCCATCACCGGCACCTTCGTGGACATGGCCTCGCCGGAGTGGACGGACACCGCGCAGGTGGTGAAGGCCAAGATCGAGGGCTGGGAGAAGCCGGCTGGGTGACGAACGACAGCGGCGCGACGCCCGCCGTCCGGCATCGCGCCGCCTCGTCCTCAGGTCTGCCGGGCGAAATCCGGAGCGGGGAAGATCGTGTCGTATGCCCATGTGAAGACGAAGGCGTAAACGATGTAGAACGCCGCAAAAAACACGTCCATCACGAAGGCATCCACCAGGGAAATCCCAAGCCACCAGGCAATCAGCGGCAGCAGCGCCAGCAACAGCCCGCCTTCGAAGCCGATGGCATGGACGACCCTTAGCACCAGCGTCTTGCGCGTGTGCCCCCGACGCCACCGCAGAAGGTGGTCGAAACCCAGATTATAGATGTAGTTCCAGGCGGTCGCGATGGTGGCGGCGATGACCGCCAGGGCACCGACCTCTCCCATGCCCACCCCGAACAGCCAGGACGCCAGCGGCGTGATCGCCAGAAGGCCGATCAGTTCGAAGCTGACGGCCTGGCGGATGCGATCCCACGTCGTGCGCACGAAAAGTCCTCCGGCTCTCGCGTCGGGCCGTCCCGAATGCTGATCCCGATTGGGGGAGGTCGTCCTCATACGCCTCGATGATTGAAATCATCGAGGCTGCGGTGTGCGCGCTTCCGCGCACGCCTTCGGCTCCAAGCGGCACGCAGCCTCACGCGCCACTAGGCGCGGCGGCCGGTCGGCCTTGCCGGACGACAACTGTATGTTTTCAAGTGTCGTCCGGTATCACCTTGCGGCGGGCTCCGACCGGCCCGCCGGACCGCGGCGGCCCTCAGTCCGCCTTCTCTGCCGCCTCTTGCCCGCCGATGGTCTTGATGGCCCCGCGGGCCAGCGCGTCGGCGCGCTCGTTCTCGGCGTGGCCGGCGTGGCCTTTCACCCAGTGCCACTCCACCGTATGACGGCGCGCTGCGGCGTCGAGTTCCTGCCACAGTTCGGCGTTCTTGACGGGCTTTTTGCCGGCGGTCTTCCAGCCGTTCTTCTTCCAGCCGAAAATCCACTTGGTGATGCCGTCCATCACGTACTTGCTGTCGGTGTAGACGTCCACCGTGCAAGGCCGCGTGAGCGCGTTCAGGCCCTCGATGACGGCCATCATCTCCATGCGGTTGTTGGTTGTCTGGGCCTCGCCGCCCGACAGTTCCTTCTCCACGCCCTTGAAGCGCAGGATGGCGCCCCAGCCGCCCGGCCCCGGATTGCCCGAGCACGCGCCGTCGGTGTACAGCTCCACCGTCTTGTTGCCCGCGTCCTCGCTCATGCCACGTCCGCCGGGTCGAGGCCGTAGGCCGCCGCGCTGTCCACCTGCTGATGAAAGACCAGCTTGTGCAGGTACTCGCCCGGGTCCTTGCGCTTGACCATGGCCCCTTCCGGCGTGTTCACCCAGTCATACAGGCGGGTCAGCAGGAACCGCATCGCCGCGCCCCGGCACAGGATCGGCAGCGCCTCCAACTCCGCCTTGCTGACGGGCTTGAGGCGGCTGTAGGCCAGCAGCAGGTTGCGCGCCTTGGTGATGTTGAACTGCCCGTCGGGCTCGAAGCACCAGGCGTTCAGGCAGATGGCGATGTCGTAGGCAAAGGCGTCGGTGCAGGCGAAGTAGAAGTCGATCAGGCCGGAACACTTCTCGCCCAGGAAGAACACGTTGTCGGGGAACAGGTCGGCGTGGATGACGCCCGTCGGCAGGTCCCTGGGCCAGCGGGCCTCGAGCACGTCCAGTTCCCGCGCGACCGTCTCCCGCAGGCCCGGGCGCACCGAGTCGGCGGCGTCGGCGCAGCGGTCGAACAGGGGCCGCCAGCCGTCCACCGACAGGTCGTTGCGGCGGCTCATGGGGAAATCGGCGCCGGCGGCGTGCAGCTCCGCCATGGCCTTGCCCAGTTCGGCGGTGTGGTGCGGCAGGATGCGCTTGGGCCACATGCCGCGCAGGAAGCTGGTGATGGCAGCGGGACGTCCGCACAGTTCCCGCAGCGCCCGCCCGTCGCGGCCGTGGATGGGCGTGGGGCACTTCACGCCGCGCGCCGCCAGGTGGTCCAGCAGGTTCAGGAAGAACGGCAGGTCGTCCGGGTTCACCCGCTTTTCATACAGCGTCAGGATGTACGGCCCGGTGTCCGTCTGCAGCAGGTAGTTGGAATTCTCGACGCCCTCGGCGATGCCCTTGCAGCTTTCCACGGCGCCGATGTCGTACTCGGCGACGAAGGCTTCCAGGTCCTCGTCGGACACGTCGGTGTAAACGGCCATGCCTGCCCCGTTCCTTGCGATCCTGTTTCACTCGGCGCCCGTTCTAGCGCGCCGGGCGCCGATCGTCACGCACTCAGCGCGCGGGGCAGCTTGAAGGTGATGGTTTCCTCGGCAATGGTGGCGTCCTCCACCGTCACCGTGTAGCGCTGGCGGGCGGCGTCGACCACCTCTTCCACCAGCACCTCCGGCGCACTGGCCCCGGCGGTGATGCCCAGGCGCTTGACACCCGTCAGCGTCGACCAGTCGATGTCGGCGGCGCGCTGCACCAAAACGGCGCGGTCGCAGCCGGCGTCCTTCGCGGTCTCCACCAGACGGCGGGAGTTGCTGGAGTTGGGCGCGCCCAGAACCAGCAACGCATCCACGCCCGCCGCCATGGTCCGCACCGCCGCCTGGCGGTTGGTGGTGGCGTAGCAGATGTCTTCCTTGCGCGGGCCCTGGATGCTGGGGAAGCGGTCGCGCAGGGCTTCCACGATGCCGGCGGTCTCCTCCACCGACAGGGTGGTCTGGGTGACGAAGGCGAGGTTCTCGGGGTCCTCCACCGCCAGCGTGTCGACCTCCTCGCGCGTTTCCACCAGGATCATGCGGCCCTCGGGCACCTGGCCCATGGTGCCGATGACCTCGGGGTGGTTGGCGTGGCCGATGAGGATGATCTGGCGGCCGGCGGCGTGGTGGCGCTCCGCCTGGGTGTGCACCTTGCTGACCAGCGGACAGGTGGCGTCCAGGAACTCCAGCCCCCGGCGTCCGGCCTCCGCCGGCACGCGCTTGGGCACGCCGTGCGCGGAGAAGATGACCGGCGCGTCGTCGGGCACCTGGTCCAGTTCCTCCACGAACACCGCGCCCTTGTCCCGCAGGCCGTCGACGACGAACCGGTTATGGACGATCTCGTGCCGCACGTAGACCGGCGCTCCGTACTTGGCCAGCGCGCGTTCCACGATCTGGATGGCGCGGTCGACGCCGGCGCAGAAGCCGCGGGGGCCGGCAAGCACGAGGGTCAGCGGGGGCAGGAACTTCAGCGTTTCGGTCATGGAGCAGAGTATCCGGCTGGAATCCGGCGAAGATGCGGCAGCGTCTTGAGGTCGGCGCGGGACGCCCTCAGGTGAGGAGGACGGCCGCCCCATGCAATACCAGATCGCCCGGCGGCCCGGAAAGGGAAACCGCACCCGGCCTCACCCGCACAGGAGCGCGCCCATGCCCCAGGACACGCCCGCCGAGCCCCTCGTCACCCAGCCCGAGCCCTTCGCCGTGCAGGTCGAAGCCGGCCAGAAACTGTTCTGGTGCGCCTGCGGCCGGACGAAGAACGGCGCCTTCTGCGACGGGTCGCACAAGGGCACGGGCCTGAAACCCCTGGTGGAGGTTGCCGAGGACGCGGGGACCAAGTATCTCTGTGGCTGCAAGCGGACCACCACGCCGCCCTGGTGCGACGGCAGCCACGCCCGGCTGTAGATGCACACGGCTGGCGGCGTTTCGGCGGGTCCGCACCTCGGAATTCAAAGACCCTGCCACGCCTGTTCGGGACCCCGCCATGCCCTTTTCCGACACCGCCCGCGCCGCTGCCGCCACCGCCCCTGCCCGCCGCTTCGGCCGACTGGCGCTCGTGTTGGGAGGCGTGGCGGCACTGGGGGCCTGCTCGTCCCTCGGACTGGACCTGGACGACGAACCGCCGCCCCCCTGCCCGACGGTGCGCATCGACCGCGACACTGCACAAATGGTGCAGTACGCCGGCCAGGGCCGCGACATCACCGACATGACCTACGCCATCGAGATCCAGGGCTACGGCGGCGCCTGCGAATACGAGGACGACGCGGTCATCGTGCAGGTGGTGCCGCAGTTCCTGGTGGAGCGCGGCCCCGCCGCACCCGAAGGCACGGCGACGGGGACCTTTTCCTACTTCGCTGCGATCCCCAGCTATTACCCCGACCCGGCCGGCAAGCAGGTCTTCCCCCTGCGCTTCGCATTCGCCGATCCGGTGACGCCGGTGATGGCGGTGCGCGACGAACCCATCACCCTGACCCTTCCCCGCGCCCCCGGCGAGAGCCTGGCGGACGAGGACATTTACATCGGCCTGCAACTGACGCCGGAACAGCTCCAGCGCAACCGCGAGCGGTCGGCGGCAGGGGCGCGGTAGGGCGACGCACCGCACAACAGCCGCCGTTGACGTATCCTGCCGATCCTCTACACTAGCGCCATCCCGATCCGCCGCGCGGGAGAGACCGGCCGCTCCGTCAGGGGATAAGCCGGCGCCGAAGGAGCAACCGCCCCCGGAAACTCTCAGGCACCAGGGACCGCGCGGGTCAGGGGGATGCTCTGGAAAGCGGGGTCGTGCGTTCCTTCCGAAGGGATGTCCGGCCCTCACCGACGAAGTAAGCCCGGCCCGGCCCCGCGCAACGCAGGCCCGTGCCCGGTGAATCTTTCAGGTCTCGGGACAGAGGGGGGCATCACCGTCGCGGCCCATCCGCCGCGGCCGATGCCCTGTCTGTCGGAGGCCGCATGTCGGAACCCAACGCCGAATCCCTGAAATCCACGCCGCTGGACGCCCTGCACCGCGAGCTGGGCGCCAAGATGGTGCCGTTCGCCGGCTACGCCATGCCGGTGCAGTATCCCATGGGCGTGCTGAAGGAACACCTGCACACGCGGCAAGCCGCCGGGCTGTTCGACGTCAGCCACATGGGCCAGTGCCGCATCCACGGCGAAAACCGGGCGGAGGCGCTGGAAGGGCTGGTCACCGGCGACATCCAGGGGCTGAAGACCGGGCGCCAGCGTTACACACTGTTTACCGACGAGAATGGCGGCATCCTTGATGACCTGATGGTCTCCAACGCCGGCGACCATCTGTATCTGGTGGTCAACGCCGCCGTGAAGGACGCCGACTTCGCCCGCATGAAGGCCCACCTGGAGCCGCGCGGGTGCCAGCTTGAAATCCTGGAGGACCGCGCGCTGATCGCCCTGCAGGGTCCGGCGGCGGCGAAGGTGATGGAGCATCTCGCACCCTCGTCCACGGCCATGACCTTCATGACCGCCGGCCCGCTGGAAGTGAACGGTGTGCCCTGCTTCGTCACGCGCTCGGGCTACACCGGCGAGGACGGGTTCGAGATTTCCGTCCCCGCCGATCAGGCCGAGCACCTGGCCCGCCACCTGCTGGAACAGGCGGACGTGGCGCCCATCGGCCTCGGTGCGCGCGATTCCCTGCGGCTGGAGGCGGGGCTGTGCCTCTACGGCTCGGACATCGACACCACCACCACGCCGGTGGAGGCCGCGCTGACCTGGGCGATCTCCAAGCGCCGGCGGGAGGAAGGCGGCTTCCCGGGCGCCGACTTCATCCTCAAGCAGCGCGAGGAGGGTCCGGCACGCAAGCGGGTGGGCATCAAGCCTGCCGGTCGGGCGCCGGCGCGGGCGCACACCGAAATTCAGGACGAGACCGGCCGCACGGTCGGCGAGATCACCTCGGGCGGCTTCGGGCCCTCGGTCAACGGGCCGGTCGCCATGGGTTACGTGGAGGCGGCGCTGGCCGAGCCCGGCACGCCGCTCCAACTCATCGTGCGGGGCAAGGCCATGCCGGCCGAGGTCGCGGCCCTGCCCTTCGTCAAGCAGAACTACTACAGGGGATAGGCTTCATGACCATGTGGTTTACCAAGGATCACGAGTGGGTCCGCGTCGAGGACGGCAACACCGCCACCGTCGGCATCACCCACTACGCCCAGGAGCAACTGGGCGACGTGGTCTTCGTGGAACTGCCGGAGGTGGGCCGCTCGCTCGCCAAGGGCGAGGAAGCCGCCGTGGTGGAGTCGGTGAAAGCCGCGAGCGAGGTCTACAGCCCCGTCGCCGGGGAGGTGGTCGCCTTCAACAAGGACCTGCCCGACGCCCCCGGCACGGTCAACACGTCGCCGGAGAACGAGGGCTGGTTCTACCAGTTGAAGCTGGACGGCGACCCGGACACCAGCGACCTGATGGACCAGGCCGCCTACGACGACTACGTGGCTTCGTTGTAAGGCCCCTGACGGGGTGCGGGAAGCTTTTAACCACCAAGGCACCAAGACACCAAGGGTCCGGGTGAACGCGGATCAGCGGTAACCGGCGGCGCGGCGGGATTGCGGCTCCGCCGCGCTTCCAGCCCTCCCGCCACCGCTGATGCACGCCCGCCGACGTCAGCACACTCTCTTGGTGTCTTTGTGTCTTGGTGGTTCTCCCCGCGCACCCCGCTAGCCACTTGAGCACACGCACGCCCGGCACACCGCGAAGGACTTGAGACCCTCATGCGATACCTTCCCCTCACCGACGATGACCGGAAGGCGATGCTCGACGCCGTCGGCGTCGCCAGTGTCGACGACCTGTTCCGCGACGTGCCGGACTCGGCCCGCGGCGGGGAGCCGACCGACCTGCCCGACCACGCCAGCGAAATGGCCGTGGAACGCACGCTCTCGGCCATGGCGCGCAAGAACGTCACGGGCCAGGATGCCGCCAGCTTCCTGGGCTGCGGCGCCTATCGCCATCACGTGCCGGCCAGCCTGGACTACATCATCCAGCGCGGCGAGTTCCTGACGGCCTACACGCCCTACCAGCCGGAAATCGCGCAGGGCACCCTGCAATACCTTTACGAGTTCCAGACGCAGGTCTCCATGATGACCGGCCTGCCGGTCGCCAACGCCTCCATGTACGACGGCGCGACGGCCTGCGCGGAAGCCTGCGCCATGGCGATCCGGGTGACCAAGCGCGACCGCGTGCTGCTGTCGGGCGGGCTGCATCCGCACTATACGGCGACGACGGAAACCTTCCTCAAGCACACCTCGGCGGAGGTCGAGGCGCTGGGCCCCAACCCGCTGGCGGTGGAGGATCTGGTGGGCCGCGTGGACAGCCGCACCGCCTGCGTCGTCGTCCAGAACCCGGACTTCTTCGGCCACCTCAAGGACCTGACCACCCTGGCGGACGCCTGCCACGAGGTCGGCGCGCTGCTGGTGGTGGCGGTGGCTGAGCCCCTGTCGCTGGGCCTTGTCAATCCGCCGGGCGAGATGGGGGCGGACATCGTGGTGGCGGAAGGGCAAAGCCTCGCCACCCCGACCAACTTCGGCGGCCCCGGCGTCGGCCTGTTCGCCACGCGCGAGAAGTTCATGCGCCAGATGCCCGGCCGCCTGTGCGGCGAGACGGTGGACGAGGACGGCCGGCGCGGTTTCGTCCTCACCCTCTCGACGCGCGAGCAGCACATTCGCCGCGAAAAGGCGACCTCCAACATCTGCACCAACTCGGGCCTCATTGCGCTGGCCTTCACGGTGCACATGACGCTCCTGGGCGAGGCCGGCTTCACCGGCCTGGCGGAGGTCAACCACGCCACCGCCGTGCGGCTGGCGGAAAAGCTGGAGCAGATCAAGGGCGTGAAGGTGATCCCGTCGGCCTTCTTCAACGAGTTCGCCGTGCGCCTGCCCAAGGACGCGACCGAGGTGGTCGATAAGCTCGCCGACAAGGGCATCCTGGCCGGCGTGCCGGCGGCGCGCTTCTGGCCGGAATACGAGGAACTGGCCGACGTGATGATGGTCGCCGCCACCGAACTGAACGACGAGGCCGCCATCGACGCCTATGTCGCCGCGCTGAAGGAGGTGCTGTGATGCCCGAAGGCATGAACCCCATGGACGCCATGCAGGGCGCCAACAGCCCGACCGTCACCGGCAACAAGGGCCTCCAGGTCGAGGAACCGCTCATCTTCGAGATGGACAGCCCCGGCAAGTCCGCCGTCGACCTGCCACCCGCGCCGGAAACCGCCGGCGGCGACCGCCTGGGCGGGCTCAAGCGCAAGGGCCGCGTCGGCCTGCCCGGCCTGTCGGAGCCCGAGGTGGTGCGTCACTACACCCGCCTGTCGCAGAAGAACTACGGCATCGACACCGGCTTCTTCCCGCTGGGTTCGTGCACCATGAAGCACAACCCGCGCCTGAACGAAAAGCTGGCCCGGCTGTCCGGCTTCTCCGACGTCCATCCCTTCCAGCCGACCAAGACGGTGCAAGGGGCGCTGGAGCTGATCGACACGCTGGCCGACTGGCTCAAGCGCATGACCGGCATGCCCGCCGTCGCCATGAGCCCCGCCGCCGGCGCCCATGGCGAGCTGGCCGGCATGCTGGCGATCCGCGCCGCCCTGGAAGCGCGTGGCGATGCCCGTTCCATCGTGCTGGTGCCGGAAAGCGCGCACGGCACCAACCCGGCCACGGCGGCGGCCGTCGGCTACAAGGTGCGCTCCATCCCCGCCAACGACGCCGGCCGGGTGGACGTGGACGCCCTGAAGGACGCGCTCGGCCCCGACGTGGCCGCCTTCATGATCACCAACCCCAACACCTGCGGCCTGTTCGAGCGCGACATGGTGGAGATCAGCGCGGCCTGTCATGAGGCCGGCGCGCTGGTCTACATGGATGGCGCCAACTACAACGCCATCATGGGGCGGGTGAAGATCGCCGACCTGGGCGTCGACGCCATGCACATCAACCTGCACAAGACCTTCTCCACCCCGCATGGCGGCGGTGGTCCGGGCTCCGGCCCGACGGTGCTCTCCGATGCTCTGGCCCCCTTCGCCCCCCTGCCCTTCGTGGTCAAGCAGGACAGCGGCTGGCACTTGGTGGAGCATGAGGCCGACCCCGCCTGCAAGGGCGCCGGCAAGACGCCCTTCGGCCGCATGAAGGGCTACCACGGCCAGTTCGGCGTCTTCGTCCGCGCGCTCTCCTACATGATGAGCATGGGCGGCGACGGCCTGCGGCAGGCGTCCGACGACGCGGTGCTGAACGCCAACTACCTGATGGCAAAGCTGTCGGACGTCCTCACGCCGTCGTTCGAGGGGCCGACCATGCACGAGGCCCTGTTCGACGACCGCTTCCTGAAGGACACCGGCGTCTCGACGCTGGACTTCTCCAAGGCGCTCATCGACGAGGGCTTCCACCCCATGACCATGTACTTCCCGCTGGTCGTGCACGGGGCGCTGCTGATGGAGCCGACGGAGACGGAAAGCCGTCAGACGCTGGACGTGTTCATCACCGCCGTCCGGGCGCTGGCGGAAAAGGCGCGGTCGGGCCAGGCGAAGGAATACTTCGCCGCCGCGCCGCACCTGACGCCGCGCCGCCGCCTGGACGAAACCCGCGCCGCCCGCAAGCCGGTGCTGCGCTGGACAGCGCCGGAGGCGACGGCGGACGCCTGACTACCGTTGCGGGTTTTTCCGCCCCTCTCTGCACGGGCCGCCGGAAAGTTCTCCGGCGGCCCTTTTTCCCTGCCTCGCCACCCACTGTTCGAGGAATGTTACACTCCGGTTGCATAGGAAGCGCACCGTATAGCCGTTCGATGTAACGACTAGCCCTTTTTCATTGCCATGCGCCGCGTTCCCCGGCACCATGCCAACAACAAAACACAGCAACCAACTGGGGCAAAACGGGGCATGATCGCGGGGGACCGGGCAGCGGCGCGCAAGACGCCGGGCAGGGCCGCGCGGAGGGGGACACGAGGCCGCCGCGCGCGCGGCCGCAGCGTCATCCTTGCGGCCGCCCTTTACGTTGTCGGCGCGGCCGCGCCGGCAGCGGCGGACATGGCGCCGTCCAGCCTTCCCGTCAGCGGCGGCGAACCGCTGGTTCCCGTGCCGGCCGCGGCACCGGCGGACCCCGGACTGGTCGCCCTGGGCCGGGCGCTGTTCTTCGACACGCGCCTTTCGGCCGACGGTACTGCCTCGTGCGCGACCTGCCATGACCCGCGCCTGGGCGGCAGCGACGGCCGGCCGGTCGCCGTGGGTACGGACGGCGTGCCGCGCCTGTTCAACACCCCCACCCTGTTCAACGCCGGTTTCGCCGCCCGCTTCGGCTGGCGCGGCGACCAGTCCACGCTGGAGGATGCGGTGGCAGACGCCGTTCCCGCCGAACTGGGCGGCGAATGGTCGGCGGTGATCGACCGCCTCTCAGCCGACGCGGACATGGCGGCCGCCTTCCCCGGCGGCGTCAGCAAGCGCGGCATGGAGCGCGCGCTGGCCGCCTACGTGCGGGCCCTGACGACGCCCGACGCCCCCTTCGACCGGTGGCTGGCCGGCGAGTCCGAAGCGCTGACCGACAGCCAGAAGCGCGGCTACGCCCTGTTCAAGGCCTACGGCTGCGCCGGCTGTCACCAGGGCCGCGCGGCGGGCGGGACCATGTTCCAGCCCATCGGGCTGTTCAAGCCGTTCTTCCCCCGCCACGGCACCAACCCGCGGGCCGACCTTGGCCGCTATGCCGTGACGGGGCGCGAGGCCGACCGCCACAGCTTCAAGGTCCCCACCCTGCGCAACGTGGCGCAGACGGCGCCCTACCTGCACGACGGGTCGGTGGCGACGTTGTCGGGCGTCGTCCGCGTGATGGCCTACTACCAGGTCGGCCGCAGCCCGACGGATCGCGAGGTGGCGGACATCGTCGCCTTCCTCGAAAGCCTGACGGCGCCCGTGCCGCCGCTGGCGCTGCCGCCCGGAGAGGCGCCCTCATGACCCGGGAACGGCTGGCCGCACAGATCATCGGCGCGCTGCTGGTGGCGGCGCTGACCTTCTTTTTCATGCAAAGCCGTGTCGACCACGCGCTGCCGCGCCAGGTTGCGGCCGAGGTCCAGGCCCTGACGCAACGCGACGCCATGCTCAACCGCGACCTGGTCCTGGCGCGCTACGGCCACCTGCCGCACGTCGACCCGCTGGTGGAGCACATGCACGACCTGCGCGCCCATGCGGAGCTTCTGGGCGGCCTGGCGCTCGACCTGCCGCCGGGGCCGCGGCTCAGGGCACAGACCGCCATCGCCGACCTGGAGGCGCACGTCGCCGAAAAGGCGGCGCACCTGGAACTGTTCAAGTCCGACAACGCGGTGCTGCACAGTTCCACCGCCTTCTTCCCCAGGGCCGTGCAGGACGTGCTGACGGAACTGGACAACAGCGTGCTGTCGGTGCGGCGCCGGCTGGAGGCCGAGCGCGCCGCCGGCACCCTCCTGCGCGCCGTGCTGCGCAACACCCGTCCCGGCGGCACCAGCCTGGCCGATGCGTCGGCCGCGGCGGCCGACCAGCTGCGGGCGGCCACCGCGGACGGCAGCCAGCTTTTGCGGGACGCGGTGGAGCGGCTGACGGCGCACCTGGACCTGATCGCCCACGCGCAGGCGACGCTCGACCAGCACCTGGAAGCCGCGACCGCCACGCCGGTATCCCACGCCGCCCGCACGGTCGACACGGTGACGGCCGCCGCCTTCGCATCGGAAACCAGCCGCGCCGGACTGTTCCGGGCACTGCTGTTCGGAACGGCGGTCCTTCTGGTCGCCTACCTGGCGGTCATCATGGCGCGGCTGCGGGTCAAGGCGCAGGCGCTCAAGCGGGCCATCGTGGAACTGCGGCAGGAGATGGTCAGCCGCGCCCGGGCGGAAGACCAGCTCAAGGTCACGGAAAAGGTCTTCGAGAACGCCGTGGAAGGCGTTCTGGTGTGCGATGCCGCGGGGCTGGTGGTGTCGGTCAACCCGGCGTTCACCGCCATCACGGGCGTCGAGCCGGGCGCCGCCCTGGGGCTGCATTGGGGCGAACTCACCCGCGACAGCCGGGCCGACACCGACTTCCCCTCCATCGCCCGCATCGCCCGCGAGGCCGGCCAGTGGCAGGGCGAGGTCTGGAATACCCGCCCCGACGGCCGCGACTATGCCCTGATGATGACGGTCACCGCCATTCACGACTGGGAAGGGCGGCCCCGGAACTTCGTCGCCGTCTTCCACGACGTCACCGATGCCAAGGCCAGCGCCGAGGAACTGCACTTCCGCACCTACCACGACCCGCTCACGGGCTTGGCGAACCGCGCCATGGTCAAGAACCGCCTGGGGCTCGCCTGCCAGCTGCGCGGGGCCGAGGAAAAAGTGGCGCTGGCGCTGCTGGACCTGGACAACTTCCGCACCATCAACGACAGCCTGGGCCACACCGTCGGCGACGCCCTGTTGAAAGAGGTCGGCGCCCGCCTGGCGGACGTGGTGGACGTGGAGGCGCACACAATCGGCCGCCTGGGCGGCGACGAGTACGCGCTGGTGCTGCGCGGCCTGACCGACGTGCGCGAGTGCGTAGGCGTGCTGCGTCAGGTGTTCCAGACGCTGGCGCAACCGCTGGACATCCAGGGCCACGAACTGTTCACCACCGCCTCGGTCGGTCTGGCGATCCATCCCGGCGACGGCCACGATGCCGAGACGCTGTTCAAGAACGCCGACGTGGCCCTCAACCGCGCCAAGGAGGAAGGGCGCAACAACTTCCAGTTCTACACGCAGGACATGGAGGCCGGCGTGTTCCGCCGCCTGACCATGGAGGCCAACCTTCGCCGCGCGCTCAAGCGCGACGAGTTCCTGCTGGTCTACCAGCCCAAGATCTGCACGCGCACCGGCCGCATCGTGGGTCTCGAGGCGCTGGTGCGCTGGGCACCGCCGGGAAAGCCGCTGGTCTCGCCGGCGGAGTTCATTCCGGTGGCCGAGCAGACGGGCCTTATCGTTCCCCTGGGCCGCTGGATCCTGCGCGAAGCCTGCGCCTTCGCCCAGGAATGCCGGGCGGCGGGGCGGCCCGACCTGACGGTGGCGGTGAATCTCTCGGCCCGCCAGTTCCACGAGCGCGCCCTTCTGGCGGACGTCGCCGCCGCCTTGACAGAAAGCGGCCTGCCGCCGGCCAACCTGGAACTGGAGATCACCGAGAGCATGGTGATGTCGGAAGCCGAGGAAGCCATCGAAACCTTGCGTCGCCTCAAGGCCATGGGCCTGAGCATTTCCGTGGACGATTTCGGCACGGGCTACTCGTCGCTCAGCTATCTGAAGCGGTTCCCGCTGGACGCGCTGAAGATCGACCAGGGATTCGTGCGCGACCTGACCACGGATGCCGAAGACCGGTCCATCGTCGCCGCCATCATCTCTCTGGCGCGCTCCCTCGGGCTGCAAGTGGTGGCCGAGGGGGTGGAGACGGCCGACCACCTGGACCACCTAGCCGCCGGCGGCTGCGACCTGGTGCAGGGCTACCTGATCAGCCGCCCCCTGCCGCAGGACGAGGCGCAGGCCTTCCTCCGCCACCACGCGGATGGCTGGGACCCCGCGGCCTCCCTGGGCGTCGGACCGGGCGGGTCCAGGCGGGACGCGGCGGCCCTGGCCTGAGGTGGACGCGACCTGCGAGAGCGGGGTTGCGATCGCCCGCGTCTTCGGCTAGGTTGCCCGTCCTGTCGCGGCGAGCACCGCGCTGCTGGGGCGTAGCCAAGTGGTAAGGCAACGGTTTTTGGTACCGTGTACCGTAGGTTCGAATCCTACCGCCCCAGCCATCCCTCTTCCGACATGCACCATGAGATACACCGCGTTCGCCTGATCCAGGTTAACGCGCCGCTGGTCCGTGGCGGCAACCATCGAGGCGGATGGTTTGTCTGTCACGGAGGAATCCCATGCGCGCGATCCTCGCGGTCCTGCTGGCGTCGGCCACGGTCGTCGGTGCCGGTGCTCCGGTCCGGGCGGCGGATGCTGCCGGCGGCGATCAGGGCGCCCTCGGCAAGCGGGTCTACGGAACCCACTGCGCCGTCTGCCACGGCACCGACGGCACGGGCACCGGCCCCTATGCCGAGTTGCTGACCACCGCCCTGCCGGACCTCACAAGGCTGTCGGCCCGCAACGATGGCGTCTTCCCGCACGAAAGGATCCGCCAGGTCATCGACGGGCGGGCCGACGTCGGCGCCCACGGCTCGCGCGACATGCCCATCTGGGGCGAGGCGTTCAGCCGGGCCGCCATTGACCACTACCAGGACTACTACACCCGCGCCCAGGCCGAAGCCTTCGTCAACGGACGCATCCTGGCGGTGATGGACTACCTGCAGACTCTGCAGCAGTAGGAGCGCACCGCCCGGACGCGCGAATCAGGCATCCACGGCCGTGGCGCGCCGGACTTCCCGGTTGACGTAGGCGGCGATGATCGCCTTGAGGATGTCGCCGGGGATGAACACCGCCACCACGGCCGCCGCCTGGGTCAGCGTCATGCCGGTCACCAGCGCCAGCCCCGGCACGCCGAAGGCATAGAGCACCACCATCCCCCCGGTCAGCGAGGCCAGGATGCCGGCCAGCATCGGCTTCATGCGCCCGCTCAGGGCGCGCCAGACCTGTCCGATGACGATGGTCGCGATGGGGAAGCCGACCAGAAAACCGGCCGTCGGGCCGACGAAAACGCCCAGGCCGCCGCGCCCGCCGGCCAGCAGGGGCGCGCCCAGGGCCACCACCGCCATGAAGACCAGCACGGCGGCGGCCCCGCGCCACGGTCCCAGGATCAAGCCGGCCAGCATCAGGCCAAGCGTCTGGGCGGTGATGGGCACGCCGCCGGCAAACGGCAGCATGACCTGCGGCACCAACCCCAGCGCCGCGATCAGGGCGGCGAACAGGGCGATGCGGGCGACGGTCGACGGAAGGGAAGAGGATGCGGCACTCACGGTCTTTTCTCCAGGAAGGCGCCGCGGGCGGCCAGGGCCTCGGCGGCGCGGTCGGCATCGTTCAGCACGCCGACGACGAAGGGCACCAGCAGGCGCCAGCTAGGGCGGCGGGCGGAGCGGGCGGTCCAGGCGTCGCGCAGCGTGCGCCAGCGCAGGGACAGAAGCGGCACGAAGCGCAATGTCATGCCGATGGCGACGCTGACGGGACGGGTCGGCAGCCCCATCCACCGCAGCGGCGCCAGCAGCCGGTCGAGCACCTCCAGCATCTCGCCGAAGGGGGTCGTGGCGGTCACCACCCCGGCCAGCGTGACCAGGGCGCCGATGCGCAGCACGATCGCCAGCCCCAGGTGCCAGTCCCCCAGCACGGCATGCGCTGCGAAGGACAAGACCAGCACCAGCGCCAGCGGCCGCAGGTCGGTCACCGCCGCCAGCGCGCCCGCCGCCCAGGCCAGCGCCAGCACGGCGGCGAACGCACCGGCCAGGACCAGCGGATCGGCAGACAGGAACAGCGCGGCACTGGAAGCCGCCAGGGCCAGCAGCTTCCAGCCCGCCGGCACGCGGTTGAGCGGCAGGATGCCGCCGCGCGCGGTCACGCCACCCATGCCGCGCCCTCCTGATCGGTGGGCAGATCGTCGTCGCCCGGCACCAGGGCATGCATGGCGCGGGTGAAGGCGGGCAGCACCTCAGACGGCGCGCCGTCGGCGGCCAGGCGGCCGTCCTCCAGCCAAAGCGCCCGGTCGAAGCCGTCCAGGCTTTCCGGTTCGTGGCTGATGAGCAGCACGCGCTGCGGCAGCCGCGCGATGAAGCGCTGCAGGCGCAGGCGCGTCGGAATGTCCAGGCCCGCATAGGGCTCGTCCAGCACCAGCAGGCGCGGCTCGCTGACCAGCACCGCCAGCAGGCACACCAGCCGCCGCTGGCCCTCCGACAGCGCCACCACCGGACGCTCGGCCCAATCGGCGATGCCGTGGGCGTCCAGGATCGAGCGGGCGGCGGCGGCGGCCTCGGCGCGGGCCGTGCCCAGCTCCACGGGCCCGAAGGCGATCTCCTCGGCCACTGTGGGGCAGAGGATCTGGTGGTCGGAATTCTGGAACAGGAATCCGACGTCGGCGATGGAGCGGCGGTCGCGGCGGGCAGGATCGCGGCCGAAGACCCGCACGGTTCCACTGTCGGGGCGCAGCAGCCCCTTCACCAGCCGCGCCAGCGTCGACTTGCCCGACCCGTTGCGGCCGACCACCGCCACGCGGGGTTCCGCCAAGCGCAACGAGACGCCGTCCAGCGCCATGCGGCCGCCGCGCCGGAGGCGCACGTTCTCCAGCACCACGGCGTCCTCGGCGATATGATCATCAATGGTGGTCACGGGCCGGTCCTGGTCATTTTCCCGATGTTTACCAGAACAGCGGCGCCACCGCACACCCCGGCGTCATGGCCCGATGCGTTTCACGGGGAAACCCGGGCAGCACCAAGCCGTTGCCCCTGAAGACCTTCACGCCGGACAAGGAGCGACCGACATGCCGCTGCGCGACGTGCCCTTCGTCCTCGACCGACTGGACTGGATGCGTACCGAGGGCATCTGGCCCAACGGCCTGCGCTATCTGTGGACGGACGCCTTCGGCGTGGTCCTGCTGGTTTCCCTGTACGAGGAAACCGGCGACCGCCGCTGGATCGACGAGGCCGAGGCCCTGGTGGCCGAGGTCGACCGGGTGCTGGGCCGGCGTCGCGGCTACCGCATCGGCGAGGCGCCCGACCGCGACGGCCAGTACTTCCACTATCTCGCCATGTGGATGTTCGCCATGGCCCGGCTGGGCGCGGTGATCCCCGAGTACCGCGAGAAGGGCGTCGCCATCGCCAAGGCCGTCCACAAGCCCTTCGTCATCCCCGGCACGGGCGTGGTCTGGAAAATGGAGGAGGACCTCCGCCGCCCCTACCCCGGCTACGGCCTGGGGGCGCTGGATGCCTTCGACGGCTATGTCAGCTACCGCCTTCTGGACGAGACCGCACTGTCCGACGAGATCACCGAGATGCGCGGGCTGATGGACCAAGCCTGGCCCGACCTGCACATCACCCAGGACCTGGGCATCGGCATGATGCTGTGGATGGCCGGCTTTTTCCCGCGCGAGGACTGGGCCAAGACCCAGGTGCCACGATGCCTGTCGACGCTGGACGAAATGTGGGTGGACCCGCCGGGCTATTTCTGCCGCCAGCCGGAGGCACGGGAGGTCAGGTTCGCCTTCACCAACTACGGCGTGACGCTGGGCCTTCAGGCGCAGGACACCTGGCCCGACCGGGTGGAGCGGACGCACACGCTGTTCGACGCCTACCGCTCCGGCGACCACTATGACCGCGAGGCCATCACCCATGTCATGGCCTGCGTCTCACACCTGCCCGGCGTCATGCTGCCGCGCGGGAGCTGAGACTGGGTCAGGCATACTGGGCGGTGAAGCGGCCGAGCCAGTAGGCGATGAGCACGGCCGCGCCGCCCACCGTCAGCATTTCCAGCCCGCTGCGCAGCCAGTTGGCGCCGGTCACGATGGTGCGCAGCGCACCGACGATGAACAGAGCGGCCGCCGTCATACCCGCCGTCCACCAGAACAGCGACGGCGCCCCGCTCGCGACAAGATAGGGAACCAACGGCAGGGAGCCGGCCGCGATGAAGGCCAGGAACGTCATCAGCCCCGAGAATGCCGCCGATCGCCGGCTTTCCTGGCGGTCCTGCGCCTGCTGCTGCGAACGGCTGGCGAGGTAGTCGCTGGTCGCCATGGAAAAGCCGTCGGCGGCCAGCGAGGCAATCCCGATGATGAGGATCACGCGCGACTCAAGCCCGGCGCCCACCACGCTTGCCACCACAGCGAAGGTCGTGACGATGCCGTCGTTGGCGCCGTAGACCAGATCGGCGATCACCTCACGTCCGCGCATGTCAGACCTCCCAGCCGGTCACGTCCGCCGTCAGCCGCTCGATGTCCTCCGCCCGCGCCAGCCCGGTGCCGGTGGTGGTGACGGCCGCCGCCGCCGCGGCCACGCCGGCACGGGCGGCATCCTCCACCGCCTTGCCGGCGGCGAGCGCCGTCACCAGCGCCGCGACGAAGCTGTCGCCGGCACCGACTGCGCTGACCTGCTTCACCTCCGGCGGGCGCAGGCGGGTCGCGGCATCGGCGGTGACCGCCAGCGCCCCCTCGGCGCCGAGCGTCGCGATGACCACCTGCGCCGCGCCGCGATCGACCAGGCGCCGCGCATAGGCGGCCAGGGCGGCATCGTCGGGCAGATCCTCGCCCGCCAGGTCCTGGGTTTCGTGACGGTCGGGCTTGACCAGCCAGACGCCGGCCTCCAGCCCCGCCTCAAGCGCCGGACCCGACGTGTCGAGGATCAGCCGCGCCCCGCGGTCGCGCACCGTCTCCGCGATGCGGCCGATGAAATCCGGGCTCAGGCCCGGCGGCAGGCTGCCCGACAGGACCACCCAGTCGACCCCTTCCATGCAGCCGTCGATGGAGCGCAGGATGGCGTCAGCCTGCGCAGCGTCGATCTCCGGCCCCGGCGGCACGAAGCGGTATTGCGCGTCATCCTCGCCGGTCACCCGCACCTTGAAGGACAGGCGCGTCGCCCCCTCGGTCTCGCAGCGGACCAGCCGGACGCCCTCGCCCTCCAGCAGGTCGGCCAGCATCTGCCCGGTCGGGCCGCCGAGCAGCGCCCAGGCAGTGACGTCCGCCCCCAGCCGGGTCGCCACCCGCGCCACGTTGATGCCGCCGCCGCCGGGATCCATGCCCGGCGCATCCGTCCGCAGCTTGCGGTCGGGCTCAAGCCGGTCCACCGACGTATTGACGTCCAGGGCCGGGTTCAGGGTTACGGTCAGGATGCCGCCCACGACCGGTCAGCCTTTCTTGCCGTTGGCGAGGTTTTGCGGCTTGCCGGCAATGAAGCCCTCGATGTTCTCGCGCGTGGTGTCCAGGATGCGCTGGACGGCCTCGCGGGTGTTGAAGGCATTGTGCGGGGTGATGACCACGTTGTTCAGGCGCAGCAGCGCGTGGCCGGCCAGCAGCTTGGACAGGTCGTGCTCCTGGGTGAAGACGCTGCGCAGGGTCTCGGCCTCCTCGCGGATCACCGGTTCCTCGGGCAGCACGTCCAGACCGGCGCCGGCCACCTTGCCCGACAGCAGCGCCTCCGACAGGGCCTCGGCGTTGACCACGGTGCCGCGCGCGGTGTTGATGAGCACCACGCCGTCCTTCATGCGGTCGAACTGCTCCTTGCCGATCAGGTCCTTGGTCTTCGGCGTGCCGGGAACGTGCAGCGACACCACGTCGGAGCGTTGCAGCAGGTCCTCCATGGCGCAATATTCAAACCCGATGTCGCGGGCGGCGTCCTCGTTCTTCTGGATGTCGAAGGCCAGCACCTCCATGCCGAAGCCCTTGGCGATGCGGCAGGTGTGCACGCCGATGTTGCCGGTGCCGATGATGCCGATGGTCTTGCCGCACAGGTCGAAGCCGGTCAGCCCCTGGTTGGTGAAGTCGCCCTTGCGGGTGCGGTCGGCGGCCTCGATCAGGCGGTGGCTGACCGCCAGCAGCAGGGCGAAGGTGTGCTCGGCCACGGTGTTCTCGCCATAGCCCGGAACATAGGCGACCTTCACGCCGTTCTCGTCGCACCAGTCGGTGGCGACGTGGTCGACGCCGGTGGAGCGGGTGACGACCAGCTTCAGGTTTTCCATCTTCGACAGCGTGTCCGCCGAGAAGTCGGAATAGATGAAGCCCGACACGATGTCGGCGTCGGCGTTCTCGCCCACCGTGTCGGCCGACAGAGAGTCCTCGCGGTAGACGACGTCGTGGTCGGCCTCGAGCGGCTTGAAGCTCTCGCGCTCCCAGGTTTCCACGTCGTAGACGACGATTTTCATGGTCTCTTTCCCTCCGTTGGGCGGATCACGCCCGCTTGCCGTGGGCGAGGCGCTCCACCTCGCCGCGGCGGTGGCCCAGGCATTCGCGGCGGACGGGCTGATGGTCGACCGCGCGCACCCGCTTGGCCGGATCGACCAGCGGCAGGCGGACGGTCATGCCCGGCGACAGTTCGCGCACGTGTCCGCGATAGGCGATGTGGACGGGTGCGGCGGCCAGCGGCGCGCTCTCCACCGTCAGCCACGCATGGTCGGCGGTCAGCGTCAGGCGCTGGTGGCGATAGCGCAGGTAGACGGTCACCCGGTCCAGGTTCCCGGGCAGCAGGGGGTCGACGTGCAGCACGTTCTGCCGGGTGTCGAGGCCCATGTAGCAGCGCTGGAGGATGTCCACCGACCCCGCCATGGCGCCGGTGTGGATGCCTTCCCGCGTGGTGCCGCCCTGGATGTCCTTGATGTCGCTGTCCAGCGCACTCTGGAACAGGTCCCACGACCGCGCCCGGTCGGAACGCGCCAGCACCCAGGCGTGCGTGACGAACGACAGCGTGGAGCCGTGCGAGGTGCGCTTGAGGTAATAATCTACGGTGCGGGGGATCAGGTCGCTGTCCAGCACGTAGCCCAGCTGGTCGAACAGCCACTCAAGCTCCTCGGCCGAGAACAGGTAGAAGAGCATGAGCACGTCGGCCTGCTTGGAGACCTTGTAGCGGTTGGGCGTGTCGTCCTCGGCCTCCAGGATCCGGTCGAGGCGCATGACGTTGCCGTACTTTTCCCGGTACGGTGCCCAGTCGAATTCCTCCAGGTCCTCGTAACCCGAGAACTGACTGATGACCGGCCGGCCTTCCTCGCAGTCGTGGAAGGGCACCAGCAGGCGGCGCGAGATGTCCACCCAGCGGGCCCGCTCGTCGTCCGTCAGGTCCAGTTCGTCGGCCAGATGCGCCCGGCGATCGGCGGGCAGCAGGTCCCAGACGTCGCTTGCGCGCGTCAGCACCCAGGCGGCCATGACATTGGTGTAGGCGTTGTTGTCCAGCCCGCCGGCCTCCTCCGGGTCGGTGCCGGGGTAGGCCGTGTGGTACTCGTCCGGGCCCATGACGCCCTTGATCTCGTAGCGGCCCAGGTCGTCGTTCCACGTCGCCAGCGAGGCCCACAGGCGGGCGATTTCCATCATCATCTCGGCGCCGTGGAAGGACAGGAAGTCGCGGTCCTCGGTGACCTCCCAGTAGTGCCAGATGTTGTAGGCGATGGCCGCGTTGATGTGGCGCTGGCGGTGGGAGTCGTCGGGAATCCAGCGCCCCGACTCGGGGTTCAGGTGAACCTTCTGGCTTTCCTCGCGTCCGTTGGAGCCCGACTGCCAGGGATACATGGCGCCGTCCAGCCCGGCCGCCCTTGCCGCGCGCCGCGCCTCGCCCAGGCGCCGGTGGCGGTAGAGCAGCAGCGCCCGCGTCATGATGGGCTGGCGCAGGTTGAGGAAGGGAAAGATGAACAACTCGTCCCAGAAGATGTGCCCGCGATAGGCCTCGCCATGCCAGCCGCGCGGCGGCACGCCGGTGTCCTGGTTGATGCTGTGGAAGGACACGGTCTGGAGCAGGTGGAAGATGTGGGCACGCAGCTTCAGCGCCGAGTCGTCGGCACCGCCCACGTCCAGATCGAACAGGTCCCACAGCCGCCGCCAGCTCGCCACATGGGCCGCGCGCAGGGTGTCGAAGTCCGGCGCGTCGCGGGCGGCCTTGACGCTTTCCGCCAGCGGCTCCGAGATCGCCATGTCGCGCGCGGTGTGCAGGGCTGCCACCTTCTCCACCACCACCGGCGCGGCATCGGCGGCGGCATCCACCGACAGGTCGAAGCCCGCTTCGGCGTCGGTGCGGTCGATCGCGCGGGACGCCGTCCCGCTGCCGCCGTCCAGGCGCAGGCGCATGGCCTGACCGACCTCCAGCCGGGACTGGCGGGTGCGCACCCGCAGGGCGGCGACGGTCTCCTCGGGGTGACCGACCTCCAGAACTTCCAGGTGGCGGGATTCCAGCCCCCGATAGCGCGGCACGCCGTCGTTGACGACGCCGCCGTCCAGCCGGCCGCGCACGGTGATGCGCCCCGACCAGTCCAGTGGCATGATGGCTACCCGCTGGGCCGCCAGGTGCTTGTCGGCCATGCTGACGAAGCGTTCCTCGCGCCATTCGGTGCGCCGCCCCTCGGCGTCGCGGAAGCGCAGCGTGCGGGAGAGAACGCCGCCGCGCAGGTCGAGCGCCTGGCAGTAGTCCTCGACCTGCACGTCGTCGATGCGGAACCACGGGCCGTCGCCGACGCGGAAGGTCAGGGGCAGCCAGTTGGGCAGGTTGACCAGGTCCTCGTTCTCGACGTCGCGGCCCTCCACCTTGGTCACCTGACGATCATAGCCGCCGGCGAGGTAGGTGCCGGGATAATGGACGTCGCGCAAAGGTCCCTCGGCCGCGGCGTCGCTGTCGGCGGCGGCGCCGCGCGTGCAGAAGTAGCCGTTGCCGGTGGTGCAGAGGGCTTCGCGCAGACCCTCGTGCTGGGGGTCGTAGCCGTCGTAGCGCAGGACCCAGCCGGTGATGTCGGTGCTGTTGTCGTTCATGCGGGCGGAACGCGCCAAGGCCTCCGCCGGTTTGTGTGTTTTGTCAGCCCTGCTCCTGCCACTGCCGCAGGATGTCGGCATAGGGGACGGTTTCGCCGCGCCCTTCCTCGTCGGCCAGCCCGGGTTTGGGCGCGCCGGGGCGGGACAGCCAGACCGCCGGGTCCTCGGCCTCGGCAAGCGCCGGGGCGCAGCGCTCGATGCCCGGCGCCTGCCCCAGCCGCGCCAGAATGTCGTCCTGCGCAGCCGCCAGGCCGTCCAATGCCTCCTGCGGTGTGGCGCGGCCCGCGCGGGCGGCGGAGATCACCTGCCACCAGAGCTGCGCCAGAAGCGGATAATGGGGCACGTTCGGCCCGGTCGGGGTCCATTGAAGCCGGGCGGGGCTGCGGTAGAACTCCACCAGTCCGCCCAGGCGGGGCGCGGCCTCGGCCATGGATGCACTGCGCATGTCGCTGTCGCGGATGGGGGTCAGGCCGACCATGGTCTTCTTCAGCGACACCGACTTGCAGACGCAGAACTGCGCGTACAGCCACGCCGCCTTGCGCCGGGGCACGGGCGTGCTCTCCATGAGCGTCCAGGCGCCGCAATCCTGATAGCCCTGCTTCATGCCCGGCCGCCAGTAGGCGCCGTGGGGTGTTGGCGCCATGCGCCATCTCGCCGTGCCGTCAGGGTTCATCACCGCCGAGCCGGGGCGCACCATGTCGGGCATGAAGGCCGAGTACCAGAACACCTGCTGGGCGATGTCGCCCCGCGCCGGCACCGGTCCGGCCTGCGAGAACGTCATGCCGGCGGCCTCCGGCGGCGCATACGCCTCCAGCCACTCCAGATACTTGCGCAATGCATAGACGGCCGCGGGGCTGTTGGCCGCGCCGCCGCGCGCGACCGCGGACCCCACCGGGACGCAGTCCTCCACCCTTATTCCCCAGTCGGCGACCGGATGGCCGTTGGGCAGGCCCGTGTCGCCGGCGCCGGCGATGGGCAGCCAGGCATCGGTGAAGCGCCAGCCGAGCGAGGGATCGCGGGCGCCGTAGTCCATGTGGCCCCAGACGCGCCGGCCGTCGATCTGCCTCACCGTGTTGGTAAAGAATTCGGCGATGTCCTCGTAGGCCCGCCAATTGACCGGCACGCCGAGCTCGTAGCCGTACCGGGCGCGGAAGGCCTCCTGCAGGTCTTCCCGCTGGAACCAGTCGTGGCGGAACCAGTAGAGGTTGGCGAACTGCTGGTCGGGAAGCTGGTAGAGCTTGCCGTCGGGCGCGGTGCAGAAGCCCCGGCCGAAGAAGTCGGCCACGTCCAGCGTCGGCAGGGTGACCTCCGCCCCCTCGCCGGCCATCCAGTCCGACACCGGCACCACGCCGCCGAAGCGGTAGTGGGTGCCGATGAAGTCGCTGTCGTTGACGTAGGCGTCATAGAAGTTCCGGCCGGTGCGGCGCTGCTGCTGGATGCGGTTCACCACCTCGCCTTCCTGCACCAGGTCGTGGACCACCGTGATGCCGGTGATCTCGGCGAAGGCGCGGGCCAGCACGCGGGCCTCGTAGACGTGGGTGCCGATGGTTTCCGACAGCACGTACAGACGCATCCCCCGGAACGGCCGGGCGGCGCGCTGGAAGAAGGCCATTTCCGCCAGCCGTTCCTCCAGGGAAAGCGTCGAGGGCCGGAACTCCACCTCCGCCCAGCGCCGTGCGGCGGTGGAGACCTCGGGCGTGCCCATCGGCGCCCCCTGCCCCCACGCCTCGGCCGGAAGCAGGCCGAGCGCCGCCAGGGTCGCCGCCGAACCGGCCAGGAACCCGCGCCGCTGCATGGCCCGTCCTCCCTTTTCCGATCAGCGGAAATTGACGTTGGTGGGATCCTGGAGCATCAGGTAGCAGAGCGCCGCCAGAACCGCCCCGATCAGCGGCCCGACGATGGGAATCCAGGCGTATCCCCAGTCGCTGTCGCGCTTGCCGCCGGGCATGGGCAGAAGCGCATGGACGATGCGCGGGCCCAGGTCGCGCGCGGGGTTTATGGCATACCCCGTCGTTCCGCCCAGGCTCAGCCCGATCCCCAGCACCAGCAGCCCCACCGGCAGGGCGTCCAGGGCGCCCAGGCCGAAGACGGCCACGGCCAGGAACAGCACCGCGAACACCAGAACGAAGGTGCCGACGATCTCCGACACCAGGTTGGAGATGGTGTTGCGGTAGGCCGGCCCGGTGGAAAAGCAGGCGAGCTTCAGGTCGCGGCTCTCGGTTTCGCGGAAGTGGTCGCGGTACATGACCCACACCAGCGCCGAGCCGATCATCGCACCGGCCATCTGCGCCAGGATGTAGAGCGGCACGCTGCCCCACGCGAACTTGCCCGCCACCGCCAGCCCCACCGTCACCGCCGGATTGATGTGGGCCCCGCTGAAGGCCGCCACGGTGAACACCGCGACGAACACCGCCATGCCCCAGCCCCAGGTGATGACGATCCAGCCCGAGCCCTCGCCCTTGGTGCCCTTCAGCACCACGTTGGCGACGACGCCGTTGCCCAGCAGGATCAGGATGGCGGTTCCGATCAACTCCCCCAGGAACGGGTTCATCACGGCACGGTCCTCCCCTGTCAGGTTGTCGGGATCATGTAGTCCCGTGCCAGCGCGGTGAACTCTTCCACCTGCGCCTTCTGCCACGCCTCGTCGCGGCCCAGTTCGGCGGCCATGATGGCGGCGACTTTGGGTGCGGCCTCCACGCTCGCCCGCGCGTCCAGCAGCAGCGACCGGGTGCGTCGGGACAGCACGTCTTCCACCGTGCGGGCCATCTCGCGCCGCACGCCCCAGGCGACCTCGCCCCAGTAGTAGGGCAGGTTGGGGTGCAGGGGCTCGTCCCACCCCGGCTGCTCGGACATGGTCTTGCGCACGCCCGTGCCGTCGGAGCCGTAGAGCGACAACAGGCCGTCGGTTTCCATGGGCGTCTTGATCCAGCCGTGCAGACGCAGGTTCGTCGTCCCACTCGGCCGCTCCTCCAGGCCGCCCACCAGGGCGGCGGCGTCGATGGTGTCCTCGGCCATCTTGCGGTAGGTCGTCCACTTGCCGCCGGTGATGCTGACAAGGTTGCTGTCCGAGATCATCAGCACATGGTCGCGCGCCAGCGCCGCCGTGCCCTTGTCACCCGGCGAGCGCACCAGCGGGCGGATGCCGCAGTACATGCTCAGCACGTCTTCGCGCGTCGGGTCGCGGTCCAGATAGATGGCGGCGTGCTCCAGCAGGAAGTCGATTTCCTCCTTCTGCGGCTTGGGCTCAAGCGTGCTTTTCTCGATAGCCGTATCGGTGGTGCCGACCACGGTCCGCCCGTGCCAGGGCACGGCGAACAGCACCCGCCCGTCGGCCGTCTTGGGCACCATGATGGCGCTCTCGCCGGGCAGGAAGGACTTGTCGAGCACCAGGTGCACGCCCTGGCTTGGCGCCATCAGCGGCTCCTCGGACGGGTCGTCCATCTGCCGCGTGTCGTCGGAGAAGATGCCGGTGGCGTTGATGACCACGCGGGCGTCCAGCTCGTAATCCTCGCCGGTTTCCTCGTCGTGGGCCGAAACGCCCGTGATGAAGCCGCCGCGCTTCTTGAAACCCGTCACCTTGCAGTAGTTCAGCACATGGCCGCCCTTGTCGGCGATGGTCTGGGCCAGGCTGACGGCAAGACGGGCATCGTCGAACTGGCCGTCGTGATAGATCACGCCGTTCTTGAGACCCTTGGGCTCCACATTGGGCAGAAGCTCCAGCGTCTTTTCCCGCGACAGCACCTTGGACGGCCCGAGCCCCAGCTTGCCCGCCAGCATGTCGTAGAGCTTCATGCCGACGCCGTAGAACGGGCCGTCCCACCATTCGTAGACGGGCACCACGAAGGGCAGGTTGTGGCAGATGTGCGGGGCATTCTTCAGAAGCCGTCCGCGCTCGCGCAGGGCCTCCATCACCAGGGATACGTTGCCCTGCTGCAGATAGCGCACGCCGCCGTGCACCAGCTTGGTGGAACGGCTGGAGGTCGCCTTGGCGAAATCGTGCTGCTCCAGCAGCAGCGTCCGGTAGCCGCGCGCCACCGATTCCAGGGCCACGCCCAGGCCCGTGGCGCCGCCGCCGACGACGATGACGTCCCAGATGTCGTAGCTTTCCTTCAGCTCCCGGATCACCGCGTCGCGGTTCATGTTGCCGGCGGCCGCCATGCCGTCGTCCTCCTTCTCCGTTGCGCCTGGGGATGCGGTCGACGGGCCGGCGTCAGGTCTTGTGAACGGCCCAGCCCTTGGAATGCTCCAGCGCCCGCAGCCAACGGCGGTACAGGCGCTCCTTCTCGGCGGAGTCCATCTTCGGCTCGTAGCGGTTGGCGAGTTGCCACTTCTCGGCGATCTCGTCACGCCCCTGCCAGTACCCGGTCGCCAGCCCCGCCAGGTAGGCCGCGCCCAGCGCCGTGGTTTCCACCACGCGCGGCACCTCCACCGTCACGCCCAGCTGGTCGGCCTGGAACTGCATGAGGAAGCTGTTGACCGACGCGCCGCCGTCGCACCGCAGTTCCTTCAGTTCGATGCCGGAGTCACGCACCATGGCCTCGGCCACGTCGCGGGTCTGGTAGCAGATGCTTTCCAGCGTCGCCCGCACGATGTGTGCCCGCGTGGTGCCGCGCGTGAGGCCCAGCAGCGTACCGCGGGCATAGGCGTCCCAGTGCGGCGCGCCCAGGCCGGTCAGGGCCGGGACGAAATAGACGCCGTCGTTCCAGTCGATGGAGCGGGCAAGCTTCTCCGTCTCCGATGCCGAGGCGATGATGCCCAGCCCGTCGCGCAGCCACTGAACCGCGGCGCCGGTGATGAAGATGGCGCCTTCCAGCGCGTATTCCACCGGCTCGTCGCCGATCTGCCAGGCAATGGTGGTCAGCAGCTTTTCCTTGCTGATGGGCGCTTCCGTGCCGGTGTTCATCAGCAGGAACGACCCCGTGCCGTAGGTGTTCTTCGCCATGCCCGGCTTGTGGCAGGCCTGCCCGAACAACGCCGCCTGCTGATCGCCGGCGATGCCCGCCACGGGAATGCCGTGGGTGCCGAAGAACATGTCCGGGTCGGTCTGGCCGTAGACCTGCGACGACGGCCGCACCTCGGGCAGGATGGCCTTGGGGATGCCCATCAGGTCCAGGATCTCGTCGTCCCACTGCAGCGTGTGGATGTTGAACAGCTGCGTGCGAGAGGCATTGGAGACGTCGGTGATGTGGGCCTTGCCGCCGGTCAGGTTCCACACCAGCCAGCTGTCGATGGTGCCGAACGCGACCTCGCCCTTCTCCGCCCGCGCCCGCAGGCCCGGAACGTTGTCCAGCATCCACTTGACCTTGGTGCCCGAGAAATAGGGGTCGATAACCAGGCCGGTCTTCTCGCGCAGGCGCTCGGGCAGGCCTTCCTTCGCGGCCAGTTCGTCGCAGTACTTCGCCGTGCGGCGGTCCTGCCAGACGATGGCGTTGTGGACGGGCGTGCCGGTCTTGCGGTCCCACAGGACCACCGTTTCGCGCTGATTGGTAATGCCGATGGCCGCGATGTCGCTGGCCTTGATGCCGCCCTGCTTCAGCGCGTCGGCGATGACGCTGACCGTGACCTTCCAGATTTCCGTGGCGTCGTGCTCCACCCATCCCGGTCGGGGGTAATGCTGGGCGAATTCCGAATAGGCCCGCTGCCTGACGGCACCGTCGCGGTCGAAGATGAGAACGGTCGTGCCGGTCGTCCCCTGGTCGATAGACAGGACGTAGGACTCGGACATTGTTTACAGCCTCCCACGGACGTCACGTGGCCGGTTTCCCGTGCGTCGCACGACACCTCCCGCGCATGCCGGGCCGGCTCTTCCATCCCAAGTATCAGGTCGGGTGCGAGTGCCTGCAACGTGGTTTTTTCAATTTCTCCGTGATAGGCTGACCGAGCCGGTGAGTAATGCATCCTATTCCACCATTGATCGAATGGTCGGGGCTAGTCGGGGCCACGTGCCCGCACCGGCGGCAATTCTTCCTCTGTCATGTTGCGCCGCGGCAATGCTTGGCCCGGCTTTTGGATTCTCTTCCCGAGCCATCTTCCTCCGGCCACCGTTGGTCCCGCGCGAACGGCAAGGAGACGGGCTTGTGTTTTTCGATCAATGGGAGGGCATCCTCCGCGTTTTGGTGGTGGGCACGCTGGCCTACGCCGCGCTTGTGGTGCTGCTGCGGCTGACCGGCAAGCGGACGCTGTCGAAGATGAACGCCTTCGACTTCGTGGTGACGGTGGCGCTCGGCTCCACGCTGGCGACGGTGCTGCTGTCGGAGTCGGTCGCCCTGGCCGAGGGCGTGGCGGCCTTTGCCCTGCTGATCGGGCTGCAGATGGTGGTTGCCTGGGGGTCGGCGCGCTCCCGCCGGTTCCGCCACCTTGTCAAGGCAGAGCCCCGCCTGCTGCTGCACCGGGGCGCAATGCTCGACCAGGCCCTGCTGGACGAGCGCGTCGCGCCCGAGGAGGTTCTCGCGGCCATCCGGGCGAGCGGACAAGCGGAGGTCGCCGACGTCACCGCCGTGATCCTGGAGACGGACGGCAGCTTCAGCGTCGTCGCCGCCCCGCAGGAGAGCGGACGCTCGGCCCTGTCCAACGTGCGCCGCGAGTAGCGGGGGCGTGCGCCGACACGCCGACACCACCTTCCCTCAACGCGAAACGGCCGCCGCCGGAGCGTCCGGCGACGGCCGTTGATCGGGCAGGCCCGCGATCAGGCGCGGGCGCCGAAGGCTTCCGTCATGTCCTGCATCTGGCGCGCCGCCAGGTCGGCCGAGCGCTGCATGTATTCGGTCATGCGCGCCTGCACCGCCTGCATGGCGTCCTGGCTGACGGCCACCGCATCCTCCGGCTTGCGGACACCCGACAGCTTGCTCATGGCGTCCATCTGCAGCAGCATGATGTCGCTGCCGGCGCGCATCATTTCGAACTGCGCTTCCTGCCAGCGGCGGAAGCCGTGCTGCACGATCTCGAAGCCCTCGGTGCGAAGGTGCTTGCCGGCCTCGATCATCTTGGTCTCGGCCTCGTTGGTCACCTGCTGCGCGCGGTCGGCCTGCTTCTGCTGGGTCTTCACGGCGTCGTCAGCCATTGGTGTTCCTCCTTGTGTGGATTGCCTGTGCAACAGACGTCGACCCGGACTCTGGGGCGGCTCATGCTGCATCGCAACAGAGAAGACGGCGTAGCGGCCCGCCATTTCGTTTGCGCGACAGGCCGGGCAACCGGCACCGGGCGCACCGCATTGCCTGGAAAAGCCCGGAGGCCGCCCCATGAGCACCGCCACCACCGATGCCGACTCCCCCACCGCCGACGACCTCAAGACGCTCGACGCCCTTGCGCGGGTGGAACAGGGCTGCACGCGCTGCCCGCTCTACCGCGACGCCACCCAGGCCGTTCCGGGCGCGGGGCCGAAGATGGCCCACGTCATGCTGGTGGGCGAGCAGCCGGGCGACCAGGAGGACCTGGCCGGAAAACCCTTCGTCGGGCCGGCGGGGCGGCTTCTGGACCAGGCGCTGGTGGATGCCGGCATCGACCGGGACGAGGTCTTCATCACCAACGCCGTCAAGCACTTCAAGCACGAACCGCGCGGCAAGCGCCGCCTGCACAAGCGGCCCAATGCGTCGGAGATCGACCAGTGCCGATGGTGGCTGAACATCGAGCGCGAGCTGGTCCGCCCCAAGGTGATCGTCGGCATGGGCGTCACCGCCCTGCGCGGCGTGCTGGGGCGCGCCGTCACGATCACCTCCATGCGCGGCGAGCCGCACCCGCTGGACGACGGCAGCCAGCTGGTGGCCACCATCCATCCGTCGTCGCTTCTGCGCACGCGTGACCGCGCTGATCGCGATGCCAAGTACAAGGGCCTCGTGACGGACCTGGAGGTCTGCGCAACGCTTCTGGCCTCCACCTGACCGTCGCCGCCGGGCGCGGCCAGACATGAAAAAGGGGCGAAGCGCCGCAGCGCCCCGCCCCTCCTCTTTCCGATGGCCCGGCGGGCCGTGGATCAGTCCGCCCCCCGCACCGGGATGGTCGAGCCGTCCGACGGGTGGATGAACCGCTGGATCAGGAACACCGCCGCGGCGGCGCCGATGCCGATGAGGTCCGTGATCAGGCCTCCCTCGATCATGAACAGCGCGGCGATCACCAGGCCGATACGCAGGAACCAGACGGTCCGCCCGCCCAGGAACCAGCCCTGCACGCCCGCCGCCAGCAGGAAGACACCCACCGAAGCGGTCAGAAGGGCGCGGCCGATCTCCAGGACCGTCCCGTCCATGAGCAGGGCACTGTTGTAGAAGAACATGAAGGGCACCACGAAGGCGGCGAAGCCGATCTTGAAGGACGCCACCGACGTCTCCATGGCGTTCGCGCCCGATATGCCCGCCGCCGCATAGGATGCCAGCGCCACCGGCGGCGTGATGGCCGAGACCACCGCGTAATAGAAGACGAAGAAGTGCGCCGTCAGCGGCGGAATGTCCAGCTCCACCAGGCCCGGTGCCACCACCGAGGCGGCGACGGCATAGGCCGCCGTGGTCGGCATCCCCATGCCCAGCAGGATGGAGATGCACATGGCGAAGAACAGCGCCAGCAGCTGCGACACGCCCGCCAGGCCCAGCAGCAGGTTGGAGAACCGGGCGCCGACGCCGGTCAGAGAGATCACGCCGACGATGATGCCCGCGCAGGCACACACGGCGATGATCTGGATGGACATGACGCCGGCCATGTCGAAGGCCTTGATGATGGACTTCGGCCCCATGCGGAAGGGCGTCAGCCAGCTCACCACGGCAGCGGCGACGATCGCCAGCGTGCCGGCACGGATCACGGAATAGCCCATGAACAGCGCGGCGATCAGGATGATGATGGGGACGAACAGGTAGACGCGCTTGATCATGTTGCGCACCTTGGGCAGCTCGTCGTCGCGCATGCCGCGCATGCCCATCTTGGCGGCCTCGAAGTCCACCATGAAGAAGATGGACAGGAAGTAAAGGATGGCCGGAATGACCGCCGCCAGTGCGATCTCGGTATACGGAATGCCCGTGATCTCGGCCATGATGAAGGCGCCCGCGCCCATGATCGGCGGCATGATCTGGCCGCCCGTCGAGGCGCCGGCCTCGATGGCGCCGGCCACCTTCTTGTGGTAGCCGACCTTCTTCATCAGCGGAATGGTCAGCGAGCCCGTCGCCACCACGTTGCCCGCCGAGGTGCCGTTGATCATGCCCATCAGGCCCGAGGCGAAGATGGCGACCTTGGCCGGCCCGCCGCGCGCCCGACCGGCGGCGGCGAAGGCGAAGTTGACGAAGTAGTCGCCCACCTTGGACGCCTGCAGGAAGGCAGCGAAGATGATGAACAGGATGATGTAGGTCGACGACACCGCCGTGGTCGGGCCCAGGATGCCGGCATCGGTGTAGACCTGGCTGAAGAACCGCTCCCAGGTCACGGCCGGCGACTTCAGGAAGCCCGGCAGGTACTGGCCGGCGAAGACGTAGACCAGGAACACCAGCGCGATGACCACCAGCGCCAGGCCGGCGACGCGGCGCGTCAGCTCCATGATCAGCAGCGCCCCCGCCACCGCGGCGATGGAAATGCCGATGGGGGCGAACGGCGTGCCGGTGGAGTTGCGCATCAGCGTGCCGTAGATGGTGATCAGGTACGCCGCCACCGAGATGGCGCAGACCGTCAGCACGAAATCCACCGCGGCGATGTAGGTCCGCTCGCGCTTGTTGAACCACGACAGCAGGATGCCGCCCGCCGTGGCGATCATCAGCGGCAGGCCGTACAGCCACGTTTCCTTGAACTGGATTCCGGCGTCGATGCCGTTCCAGGCCACCCCGTTGGCGATCTCGACGGCGAACGACAGCGCCACGCCCAGCGACATCAGGGCCGGCACCATGAGCGCCCAGGCGATGTACTCCATCATCCGCGTTTCGTCGTCGCGACTGTCGGCGAAGCCGCGCCCGGCGAACAGCATGAAGCCCAGGCCCAGTGCACCGGCGATGTGCACGATGCGGAAGTTCCACGTTTCCATGGGGAACTCGGGCAGGTACGGGATCTGGACCAGCCCGCCGGTCAGGGCCGAAATCCCCAGCCCGTTGAGCGCCGCGATGTGGAAAAAGGCGTAGATGGTCGAGACGGCGCTGATGAAGATGAAGCCGCGCCCCTCGAAGATGCGGCGGTTGGGCTCGATGGGTTCCTCGTCAACGCCCTCGGCGATGACCAGGTCCTCGTGCTGCGCCGCCTTGCCCGGATCTGTCATGATGCTGGTCCTTCGTGTCCCCGTTCCGGGCGCCGTAATGGCCCCACCGAAACCTCGTCACGCAAGAAAGAACGATTGTTGGCGAATTGTCGACAGTTTTCCGCCGGTCGCAGCGGCGGGCCGTGAACGAAGCGGACCGCCCTCCGGAAGGAGCGCGGTCCGCAGCCGTTCTAGCCGGTCATATCACGATCGCGGGGACTGTGATCAGCCGCCCTTGATCATGTCTTCGGGAATGGACGCGCCATTCTCGTTGAACCACTTGGCCGCACCGGGGTGCCACGGCAGGACCTTGTTCTTGTCCCAGTTCTCGACGACCGTGGACTTGGCGGCGCGGTGGATGTTCATCATGCGCTCGTTGTCGCTCATCACCACGTCGGTGACCGCGTAGACGAAGTCCTCCGGCAGGTCGCAGTTGGCGATGGCGAAGTTCCACATGGCGACAGAGCGGGCCGGCTCTTCCAGCGTCTGGTAGGTGGTCGCCGGGATCTGGAACTCGGACACCGGGAACTCTTCCAGGATCTTCTGCTGCTCTTCCTCGGTGAACTCGATGATGTTCACGTCGGTCTGCACCTCAAGCTGGCTGACGGCCGGCACCGGGATGCCGGCGGCGAAGGCGATCACGTCCACCAGGCCGTCCTGCAGCTGGCCGCCCAGGTCGGACCAGCCGCCGTTGCGGCGGTCGAAGTTGACGCCCAGCGTCTCCAGCATGCGCGGGAAGTAGGTGTCGGAGGTGGAGCCCGCCGGGCCGAAGCCGATGCGCGCACCGTCGGGAATGGCGTCGATGGAATCGATGCCCGAGCCGGCCAGCGCCGTGATGGAGAACGGCGTCTGGTACATGGGGAACATGGCGCAGGCGTTGTCCATCTTCATGCCCGGCGCGATGGGGTTGGTGCCCTCGATCGACTCGCGCGCGGGGCCCATGGTGGTCATGCCGAACTCGGCGTCGCCGGTGTGGACCAGCGCCATGTTCTGCATGGGACCGCCGGTGACCTCGGCGCCGCCGGACATGCCCAGTTCGTCCGCCACCAGGTTGGCCCAGCCGGAGCCGTAGGCGAAGTAGGTCCCACCCTGGGAGGCGGTGCCGACGGTGAAGCTGTCGGGCCAGTTTTCACGGTCCTGAGCGGCCGCGGCCGTCACGCTCAGGGCAACGATGGCGGCCGCCGCCCCGGAGACAGTATGAAAGCGCATCAATATCCTCCCTAGTAAACACCTTTTCAACTCATGCCGTCCTCGGAGTGATCCCGAGATGACACGGGCCGATAATCTTGAAGCCTTTTAATGGATTTACAAGACCCCAGCAGCGACATGGCGAACTTTAGGATAATGTGAATCTAACGGACGATGCGGCCGAACAGGTATCCGCAGGCGCCGAACAGCACCGTGCTGACGATCACGCCGCCGATCAGTTCGGGCACCGACAGGGGCAGCCACGTCCCGCCGGTGCGGGGCAGCATCAGCGCCGTTCCCAGCACGCCCGCCCACAGCAGCCACGCGGCGCCGGCGCTCAGGGCGCCGAGTATCCAGGGAAGCCTGTTCATGGCCCTTACCCCTTATCCGGTGGCGGCGTGAAGGCCGAGCGGGTGCCGTCGCGGTTGAGCGTCAGCGCCTGATCGCCGGTCGCGCCCTCCATGGTCAGGCCCGAGATGCCGCGGGGGCGCTTGCGGATGAGCCGCTCGACGTCGGCGGCCGGCACCGCGCCCTCCAGGTCGAAGCCGGCGGCGCGGCCGGTCAGGCAGGGCGCGCCCGCCGCCGGCGCGTCCCGATCCTTTCGGACCACCTCGAAGCCATGGGCGGCAAGGGTGGCCGACCAGTCCTCGGCGGCGGTGGCGCACTGCGGGGCGCTGACGACCTCCACGGTGGGGATGCGGGTGACGGTGGCGTAGGTCAGGCCGGCCCAGCCCACGGCGGCGGAAACGGTGAGGAGAATGAACGTGCGCATGACGACGATCCAGCAGTTGGTAGGCTTCACGCTGGATCACCCTGCCCCGCCGCCGCGCGGCGGTCCTTGATGCCGGTCAAGACGGTCCGCGCCGCCGCTCCGGCCGCGGGACCGGTAGTCCTCATGCCGCGCGGCCCGCCGCGATGCCGCCGCGCCGGGCAAGCAGCAGCATCAGGAAATAGCCGCCACCGATGACCGACGCCATGGCGCCCGCCGGCAACTGCACGGGGTGCAGCATGGTCCGCCCCAGCCAGTCCGACAACACCATGAGCACCACGCCCAGGCCGCAGGCCAGCATCAGGTGCTGGCCCGACCGCTGGGCGCCCAGCAGCGCGGCAAGGTGCGGCGCGATGAGGCCGACGAAGGCGATGGGACCGACCACCGCCGTCACCGCCGCCGCCGTCACCGCTCCCAGGGCCAGCAGGGCGGTGCGCGCCGGCCCCACCGCCAGTCCGCGGCCGGCGGCAAAGGCCTCGCCGCCCGCCAGCAGGGTCAGCCAGCGATGCGCCGCCACCGCCGCGGCGGCCAGCAGCAGCACCGACGCCGCCAGGGCCAGCGCCTGGCCCTCGGTCACCCGCGCGGTGGAACCGGCAATCCAGCCGACGATCATCACCGCATCGGCCCCGCCCCGCGCGAGCACCATCTGCAGCACCGCGTCCAGCAGCGCCGCGAGCGCAATGCCCACCAGCGCCACCGCCGCCGGCGCGTGTCCCTGCCGCCGGCCCAGCATCAGCAGCACCCCCAGCGCCCCCAGGCCGCCCAGCAGCGCCACCGGCGCGCCGAAGTCGTGGATGGAGCCGCCCAGCAGTACCACCGCCCCCACCAGCGCCAGGGTGGCGCCCGAGGAAATGCCGATGATGTCCGGGCTCGCCAACGGATTGCGCAGCAGACGCTGCAGCACCACGCCGGCCAGCGCCATGCCGGCCCCGGCCGCCGCCGCCGCCAGCAGGCGCGGCCAGCGCAACGACAGCACCAGGTCCGACGGCCACGCCATGCGCCAGCCCTCGGCGGTGGGGGCAAGCGTCAGCGAGGCGAGCACCAGCGCCACCGCCCCCGCCGCCACCAGCACCGCAAAGCCCGGGCGCAGGCGCGCCGCCCCCTCGGGCATGCGCAGGGGCGCGTGGTCCTGGGCGCGCAGGCGGCCCAGCGTCAGTCCGATCAGCACGGGCACGCCGACCAGGGCTGCGGCGGCGCCGCTCGGCACCAGGTCGCGCGTGTACTGGCCGACGAACAGCGCCAGTGCGTCGGTCGCCAGCAGCACCAGCGCGCCCAGAACCAGGCTCGCCAGCATCTCACCACCGGCCGAGCGGGCGCCGGTCATGCGCGCCAGCGCCGGGGCCAGCAGGCCGATGAAGCCGATGACGCCGACCGCCGTGATGACGCTCGCCGTCAGCCACAGGGCCGCCAGGACGGCCACCAGCAGCACGGGCAGCAGCGCCAGGCCGCGCCCGGCGGCGGCCTCGGTGCCCAGCTTCAGAAGCATCAGCGGCCGCGTGCACAGCAGCAGCACCACCACGCCGCCCAGCACCTGCGGCCACAGCCAGGCGGCCCAGTCCCATCCCGTCTGGGTCAGGTCGCCCGCTCCCCAGATGAACAGGCCGCGTACGGCTTCTCCGTTGGTCAGCACCACTACCGTCGCAACGGCCTGAAGCAGCAGGTTCACCGCCATGCCCGCCAGCACCACCGGCAGGCCGGTGATGCCGTTGCGCCCCGCGATCACCAGCACCAGCCCGGTGGACGCCAGCGCCCCGCCCATGGCGAACCAGATGCCGTGCGCCGCCGCCAGGGCGGGCGCCGCCACCGCGCCGGCCACCAGCGCCAGCCACGCCCCCGAGGAGGCGCCGATGGTCAGCGGCGAGACCAGCCGGTTGCGCGTCACCTGCTGCAGCACGCTGCCCGCCAGCCCCAGGGCCGCCCCTGCCAGCACCGCCACCACGACGCGCGGCCCGGCGGCATAGGACAGCAGCGCGGCCGCCACGCCGTCGGGCTCGGCCCCGCCCAGCGCCGGCCAAATCTCCGCGAGGGGCAACCCGCTGCCGAGCGACAGGTGCAGCGGCACCAGCGCCACCAGAAGCGCCGCCCCCAGGCCCAGGCGCACGATCATTGCGGGTCGAGCCGCAGGAGCGCGTCGGTGATGGCCTCGGCGAAGTAGACCACCGAGAACACACCGCCATAGCTCCAGGTGGGCGGCAGGGCCTCCACATTGCCGGCCCGCACCACCGGCAGCGCCTTCCACAGCGGCTTGTCGAACTGCTCCGCGCCCTTGGGCACGGGTTCGATGTAGAGCAGCACGCCCTCGGTCAGCCGGGCCAGGTCGCGCAGGGTCAGCATGGCGAAGCCCCACTTGCTGTCGGGCTGCGGCAGGCCGCTTTCCAGCCCCAGCGCCTCCAGCGCGAAGGTGGACATGGCGTTGCCGCCATAGACGGCCAGGCGGGCCTCGTCCAGGAAACGGACCACGGTCACCTTGGGCGGGTCGCCGTCGAAGTGGGCACGGACCCGCTCGCGCAGCTCTTGCAGGCGCGCGTCCCGCTCGGCCAGGCGTTCGGCGGCCAGGCCCTCGCGGTCGAGCAGCGTCGCCAGCCTCTGATAGGTCTCGCGGCTGGCCGCAAGGTTGTCGTGGTCGGCACTGAAGGTTTCGAAGTGCAGCACGGGCGCAATGCGCGCCAGCGGCTCCAGAAAGGCGCGCTGATCGTCGGAAATAAGGATGGCGTCGGGCGCAAGTTCGGCGATGCGCTCCAGGTTGGGCTCCTGGCGCAGGCCCAGGTCCGCCACGCCCTCGGGCAGCGCCGGCCGCACGACCCAGTGCCGGTAGCCCTCGGGATCGGCCACGCCCACCGGCGTCACGTCCAGGTTCAGCAGTTGCTCGGTCAGCGACCAGCTCAGGGCGACCACGCGCTCGGGCGGCGCCTGGAAGGTGTGCGTCCCGCCGCTGTCCTCGACGGTGAGAGGCGCGGCGGCGGCCGGCGCGGCGAGGCCCAGCAGAAGCAGGCAGACGGTGAGAAGACGCATGAATGTCCTTCGGCTCAGGCGATGACGGCGACCGGCTCGGGCCGCGCGGGGTGGGGAACCAGCGAGATGTCGATGCCGTAAAGGCCGCTCAGCACGTCGCGCTGCATCAGGGCGCCGGGGCCGCCGTCGAAGACGATCCGCCCGCCCTTCAGGGCGACGATGCGGTCGGCGTGACGGGCGGCCAGGTTGACGTCGTGCAGAATCACAACGACGCCCCGCCCGCGCTCGGTATTCAGGCGCCGCAGCAGGGCCAGGACCTCCACCTGGTGGGCAAGGTCGAGCGCCGAGGTGGGCTCGTCCAGCAGCAGGATGGGCGAGCCCTGCGCCAGCAGCATGGCGATCCAGGCCCGCTGGCGCTCGCCGCCCGACAGATGGTCGACCAGCGTCTCCGCGAACCGTGCGACGCCGGTGCATTCCAGCGCATCGGCCACCGCCGCCTCGTCCGCCGGCCGCCAGCGGCCCAGGGCGCCGCGCCAGGGGAAACGGCCGAGCCGCACCAGTTCCCGCACGGTCAGGCCCGGCACCTCCGGCAGGCGCTGGGGCAGGAACGCCACGCGCCGCGCCAGACGCCGGGCGCTGTAGGCCGACAACGGCATGCCGTCCAGGCGGATGTCGCCCTGTCCCGGCCGGTGCTGGCGGGCGAGCAGCCCCATCAGGGTCGACTTGCCCGAGCCGTTGTGGCCCAGGATGACGGTGAAGGCGTCGGCGGCGATCTTCAGCCGGTCGACGCGCAGCACCTCGCGCGCGCCGTGCCGAACGGCAATGTCGTCAAGCCTGTACATGGCCTCCGTCCTCCCATTCCATGCGCATGAGCGCGAGACGCTCCGCCTCCGGCCGCTTGGGGCAGGAGGCGCACAGTACGCCGCCGTCCACGCGGAACGCCAGGCAACAGGCCCGACGGTCCAGCCCGTGACGGCGCCGCCCGTCGGACAATTCCAGCGGCACGAGGCCGCTCTGGCCCGCAAGCCCCAGCGCCTGAAGCCAAGCCTCGGCATGGCGGTCGGGCTCGGGCGCGACCTTGGCCAGCGTGCCAAGAACCCGATCGGCCAGCAGCCGCCCGGCGAGCACCGGCTTCATGGCCTCGACGCCCCGCAGGTCCGCGAGCAGGGCGTCGGAAATCCGCCGCAGCAGGGCGCCGGCCTCGCGGATCAACGCCGGCGGCGGGGCGCGAAGCACGCCCTCTTCCGGCACCGTAAACCCGAGCACGGCAGCGCCGGCGGTGCTCTGGCCCATGGCGTCAAGCCGCGGCACGAGACCGGGACCGTGAACACCAAGGACCGCCAGCACCGCCGGCTGCCACGTCAGCATCCCCCAGGCCCGCACCGCCCAGTAGGCGCGGCCGGCTTCGGGGGAGTGCGCCGCGATGCCGTCCACCAGACGGCGGACGGCATCGCGGTTGTCGGCACCCGCCACGATCTGCCCCGGCGACGGCGGCCCGATCCTGCCCCCCAGGCCCGGAACGAAGCTTTCCATCGCCGTGACGAGCGACCCCAGATCGTGGGCGGGCGCCGGCATGGTCAGAACTTCAAGGAATACGCCGCGGTGACCGTGGTACCCGGACCCTGGGCGTAGGAGAACGACTGGTAGCTCTGAACCGAGGAATAGGCCTGATTGATGACCGGGTAGTACTCGGCGTTGAACAGGTTCTCGACGCCCAGTTCCAGATTGCCCGGGCCGACCGCGAAGGAACTGTAGAGATCGACGACGGTGTAGTTATCGATGTCGGTTCCCCCGAACTGCGTGCTGTCGGGGTTGCGGTCACCCGAATGCAGGGCCTGCAGGCGCGCCGTCCACCAGTCGGTCACGTCGTACTCGGCGTAGGCGGTCAGCTTGACCGGCGGGATGCGCAGCGCCGGAAGGTCCTCTTCATAGTCGCCGTCGTCGTCGGTATCCACGACACCTTCCATCCAGGTGACGGTGCCGCCAAGACGCAGCGCGTCGGTCGCATCCACATTCACGGCCGCTTCCACGCCCCAGATGCGCTCGGGCTGCTTGACGATCTTCAGGTTCTTGTCGAACGAGGTTCCGTTTTCGGAGGTGCTGTAGAAGCCGACCACCGAACCGTCCCAGCGATCATACGCCGCGCGGAGCCCGAGTTCGTAGTTGTTGGTCTTCTGGACCTCGCTCTCCGCTTCGCTGGCGCTGGTGAAGTTGCCGTCACTCAGCGACCGGCTGATGTCGGCCACCGTGAAGCCCTGGTTGAACCCGCCGTACAGGTCCAGGTTTTCGTTCAGGAACACCGTACCCGTCACGTTGAACAGCGGTTCCTTGAACGTCAGTTCACCGCCGCGCACGAAGTCGCCGTCGCCATTGGTGAAGTCGGCGACGTCCAGCGTGATGTGCTCGTAGCGCAGACCACCGGAAATCAGGCCGAAGTCGGCCACCGGCACGTCCAGCTGCGCGAAACCGGCCAGGGCGTCCTGCTCGAAATACGGATAGATATCGGGCCCGTCGGTGACGTACTGCCCCGTCTCGTCGTGCAGGAAGTCAAGGCCCCAGGTGACGTCCAGTCCGACAGGACCGGCCTCGACGGGCGTTTCGACGGTCAGCCGGCTGCCGAGCTTTTCGGATTCAATCCCGGTCTGGCCGAAGCCGGGGAACTTGCCGAACACCACGTCCAGTTCGGCGTAGTAGGCCTGAGCCGTCACGGCGCTGCCCAGGATGTCGGCGTGCGTGTACTCAAGATTGAGGTTGCGGTTCTCGGTGCCGGGATTGACCGGATTGCGGTCGCCGCGCACCGCGGTTGCACTGGTGCCCGCCGACCGGTTGCCGCCCTGGCCAAGCGCCGCGAAGTCGCTGTCCTGCTCGAAGTCGTGCCACAGCCCGGTGACCTGGACGCGCTGACGGCCATCGTCGAATTCCGTTCCCAGCTTGGCGAGCAGGTTGATCGTGTTGCTGTCGGCCAGACCGCCCTGGATGCCGGTGGGGTCGGCCGGGATGCGGTCGCCGTTGGAATCGAAATGGCCGCCGCGCGTCGCGAACGAGCCGCTCGCCAGATAATCGACGGCACCGGTCCGGCCGCTGACCTGCAACGCGGTGGTGGAGCCGAGTGAATCGGCAGGATGGGTAGCCGACAGGCGCAGGCCCGGGGTTGCCGAAAACGTGATGTCGCCGTCTTCGGGGCGCTTGGTGACAACGTTCACAAGGCCGCCGGAGGCGCCGAACCCGTAGACGGCGGTGCCGCCGCGCACAACCTCGATGCGCTCGATGGACTCGGGATCGATGGTGTTGAGCGACCGGTAGCCGTTGCGAAGAGGCGTGGACTGCGGCACGCCGTCGATCAGCGTCAGGAAATCGCGGCCCCGAAGGGTCTGGCCGTAGTTCGTGTTGGCCTCGTTGCTCGGGCTGAAGCCCGGCACGGTCTTTGAGAGAATGTCGCCGACGTTGCTGTCGATGCGCTTCTGGGTTTCCACCTCTTCGCGCGTGACCACCGTCACCGACTTCGTCGTCTCATCGAGCGGGATTTCCGTGCGCGTCGCCGATTCAACGAGCACCGGCGCCAGTTCGATGGTCTCCGCATCCTGGGCCAGCGCCAGGGTCGGGTGTGCCACGGAAGCGGCCGTGACGGCGATCGCCAACCTTCTGTTTTTCATAATTCTTTCCGATCCTTCTCTCGGCCGGCCCGGTTGCTTCCGGACCTTTTTGAGAACGCCTCGCAATTTCATCGGTGCGTCATCACCTACCCCAGCCCCCGGGCCGTTTGCAAGCGATTCTCGTTTGCAGTCTCGCTTGACATGCGAGTGACTTTCATTTTCATCTAGAGGTTATCGATCACCCGCCCAGGACGATGCCGACATGCCCGATGCCCTTTCGCCGCCCGCCGGCGCAGAGACAGCCGGTGCCCCTCCGCTGGCCGAGGCCGCTCCCGGCTCGCTTGCGGGTCTGCTGGAGATTGTGCAGGCGGGCGGGCCGATCATGCTGGTGCTGGCTGTCCTCTCGGCGGTCACGCTGATCGTCGTGCTGGCGAAGCTGGCGCAGTTCGCCCACCGCCGCCTGTGGGCCCGGCGTGCGGTCGATCGGGCGCTGGAGCTGTGGCATGCGGGCCGCGTCGACGAGGCGCCGCCGGTGCTGGAGGCCGAGCGCACGCCGGTGGCCGAGGTGCTTCTGGTGGCCCTGCGCACCCGGCTCGACCCGCACATGACGCCGGCCCAGGCGCGCGAGGAGGCCGCCCGCATCGCCGGCCTCCACCTGGACCAATTGGGCCGCGGCCTGCGGCTGCTGGCGGTGATCGCGAGCCTGAGCCCGCTGCTCGGCCTGCTGGGCACGGTGATCGGCATGATCGGCGCCTTCCAGGCCCTGGAAACGGCCGGCAGCAAGGTCGACCCGTCCATCCTTTCGGGCGGCATCTGGGTCGCCCTGCTGACCACCGCCGCCGGTCTGGTGGTCGCCATTCCCGCCGCCGCCGCCCATCAGTGGCTGGAGGGCATGGTGGAGCGCACCGGCCGCACCATGGAGGATGCGGCGACGCAGGTCTTCACCCGCCAGCCGGCCGCCGACTTCCGCCACCGCGAAGCGCCCGCCGCGCCGCAGCGGTTCGCCCTGCAACCCGCCGAATGACGGCTCCGCGCCGACCGTCCCGTCCGACCAAGGAGCAAGGAGGATGACCGTGCTGTCCCGCTCTCCCATTTTGCCGGAAGACTTCACGCCGCCGCCCGTGCCGGCCGCGCCCCAGCGCCGCCGGCGGATGGACCAGATCCCGGGCAAATGGCATTGCAGCATCATCGGCACCTGCCTGCCCCTGGCGGAGCTGCGCAAGATCGCCGTGAAGGCGCGCTTCAACCTGCCGCGCGATGCCAGCGACTACCGCATCCACGGCGCGGTCGTGCACCATTGCGCCGAGCACAAGGTGCTGTCCCGACTGGTCACCAAGGCGCTGGACAAACGCTTTCCCGCCCACATCGCCCGCTTCTCCCGTGCTGCCACCGAGGACGAGCTGACGGAGCTGTGGCAGTCGCACTGCGACAGCGGCGACGTTCCCGGCGCCTATTGGGCGCTGATGTCGCACCCGGTGGACTGCCAGGCCCTGCGCGAGCGGGCCTACGGCGAGGTGCACATGCTCTCGCACCTGTCGGGCGCATCGCAGCGGGTGGACATGCGCCGCCTCGCCGAGTTGGAGCGGGCGCTCGCCAGCCGGGCCGGAGAGGTGGAGGCCCTGACGGCCGAGCGCACCCGCTGGCGCGAGACCGAAACCCGCCTGCGCCACGACGTGGCGGCGCTGGACCTGCACCGGCGCCGGGCGGAGCAGCTTGAGGCACGGGTGGCGGAACTGGAGAGCGGCCGGGCCCTGGCCGAGATGCGCGCCGCCCTGGACGCCGCGCGGGCGGAGGCCAACGAACGCGCCCTCGGCATCACCCGGCGGGACGAGCGGATCGCGGCGCTGGAGGAGGAACTGACCGGCCTGCGCGCCGACACCGCCCGCCTGCGCAGCCGCGCCGCCGACCTGGAACTGACGCTGTGCGAATCCTCGGGCTGCCCGCGCCTGGGTGGGACGACGGATGCCGCGCCGCCGCTCGACCTGTGCCGGCGGCGAATCCTCTACGTCGGCGGCATGACGCGCGCCGTGGCGCACATGCGCGACCTGGTGACCCGCCACAACGGCGAATTCCTGCACCACGACGGCGGGCTGGAAGACGGCTGCGCGCGGCTGGCGAGCGCTCTTTCGCAGGCCGACGCCGTGCTCTGCCCGGTCACCTGCGTCAGCCACAACGCCATCGACACCATCAAGCGCGACTGCCGCCGCGCCTGCAAGGCCTTCCTGCCGCTGCCGAGCCACAGCGTCAGCGCGCTGGAACGGGCCCTGCGGGTGGTCGGCCGGCAGCAGACGAGCCCTGCCGAAGCCTAGGCGATCGTCGGCCCGGACACGGCGCCGATGGCGCCGATGGCACCTGCCATTTCGAACGTAAATCCATCTTATAAACGCAATCAATTTCCCAAATAGTGACGTGTTGGATAGGGTGCGGCGCCGCTGGCCTGCGCCAGCTCAATCGCCATCCGGATGCAACACGACCCGATGTACCTGCTCGCCCTTGCGCATGACCACCGCGCCCTGCACCTCAACATCGACTCCATAGCCGCCCTGACCCGCCGCCTCGGGTGTGGCAGGGCGAGCCTGATCGGGGCGTGGTGCGATGCCGAGACGCTGCGGCACCCGCCCGGCGTCCTGGTGCTGCCGTGCGAACGGGTGGGGGTCCGGCCGGCCGCGGTGGAGCAGACCATCAGCGTCTCGGGCCTGTGGTCCATGCTGTGCGTGCGTTCCCCCACCTTCACTGGCGCCCCGTCGTGGCGTAGGCTTCACGAGGCGGTCGTGACGGGCCTGCTGACGGATCAGCCTTGCACGCCGTCTCCGCGCTACCGGCCTGTGTTCAGCGCCGGCCTGCCCGAACCCGCCGTGACGGCCGACGTCACGGCGCTTGCCGCCGCATGGCCGCACGTCATTGGCGGCCCGCTCTATTATTCCTGCGTGTCGGGGCGCTTCATCCAGCGCCCGGACGCCGCGTGACCAAAGGTATTTTTCAATGGTCGATCCCGTCATTCTTTTCTTCGTACTGGGCGTGGCAGCCGGACTCATGCGGGCGGACCTGCGTCTGCCCGCGCCGGTCTACGAATTCCTGAGCTTCCTGCTGCTGCTCGCCATCGGCCTGAAGGGCGGCGTCGAGCTGGCCAACCAGTCGCCGCTGGCCCTGCTGCCGCAGATTGTCGTGATCGGGCTGATGGGCACGCTGATGCCCTTCATCGCCTTCCCGGTGCTGCGCTTCCTGGGCCGCATGAACCGCGCCGATTCGGCATCCATCGCCGCGCACTACGGCTCGGTCAGCGTCGGCACCTTCGCCGTCGCCGTTGCCTACCTGAACTTCCGCGAGATCAGCTTTGAAGAGTACATGCCGCTGTTCGTGGTGGTGCTGGAGGTTCCGGCCATCATCATCGGCATCATGCTGGCCCGTGGCGTCAGCCGCGACACGGCCTGGGGGCGCATGGCCCATGAGGTGTTCCTGGGCAAGAGCATCGTGCTGCTGGTCGGCGGCCTGCTGATCGGCTGGGCGCTTGGGGCCGAGGGCGTGGAACCCATCGCGCCGATGTTCTTCGACCTGTTCAAGGGCGTCCTGGCGCTGTTCCTGCTGGAAATGGGCCTGATCGCGGCCGCCCAGATCTCGGTGCTGCGCCGCCACGGCGTGTTCCTGGTCGCCTTCGGCATCGGGATGCCGCTGGTCGGCGCGGTGATCGGTACCGGCGTCTCCCTTCTGCTGGGGCTGTCGCTGGGCGGAACCGTGATCGTCGCGACGCTGGCGGCCAGCGCCTCCTACATCGCGGTCCCGGCGGCCTTCCGCCTGATCGTGCCGGAAGCCAACCCGACTCTATCCCTGACCGCCTCCCTCGGCGTAACGTTCCCGTTCAACGTCATCGCCGGCATACCGATCTATCATGCCATGGCCGGCGTGGTTCATGGACCGGGAGGAGTGTTCTGATGTCCGTCACATCCGCCACCAAGCGCAAGCGCGTCACCATCATCACCGAGGCCGCCATCGAGGGACGGCTCCTTGACGACGTGGAGAAGCTGGGCGCCCACGGCTACACCATCAGCGAGGCGCGCGGCAAAGGGGGCCGCGGCGTCCGCAGCGGGTCCTGGGGGCCCTCGGCCAACATCCGCGTCGAGGTCATCTGCGACGACGCCACCGCCGACCGGATCATGCGTCACCTGTGGGACCACTACTACAATGACTATGCGATGATCCTGTTCGCGCATGATGTCGAGGTGCTGCGCCCCGAAAAGTTCTGACCGGTGCCCACGCCCCTGCCCCCGTTCGACTTCGACCTGCTGCGCAGCTTCGTTGCGGTGGCGGACCATGGCGGCTTCACGCGGGCGGCGGCGCGGCTGGGGCGGACGCAGTCGGCGGTCAGCCTGCAGATCAAGCGGCTGGAGGAGGCCCTGAACCAGCAGGTGTTCATCCGCGACCGGCGGGGCATCTACCTGACCACCGAGGGCGAAATCCTGCTGACCTACGCCCGCCGCCTGCTGAAGACGGCCGACGAGGCCCGCGTCCGGCTGCTGGAGCCCGACGTGGGCGGCGTGGTGCGCCTGGGCACGCCCGAGGATTTCGCGACGCTGCACCTGCCCGACGTGCTGTCGCGCTTCGCCCGCGCGCACCCGCAGGTCAGCCTGGAGGTCAACTGCGACTACACCGCCAACCTGCTGGAAGGGTACGGCAAGGGGCAATACGACCTGGTGCTGTGCAAGCGCGAGCCCCAGGGCGGCGGCGCCATGAGCGCCGGCGGCAGCGGACCTGAGGCCGACGAGGCGGCCAGCGTTTGGCGCGAGCCGCTGGTCTGGGCGGGATCGGAGCGCCTGAGCCTGCCGCCCGAGGCCGAGGTGCCGCTCGTCCTGGCACCGAACCCCGACATCTATCGCCGCCGCGCCGTCTCCGCCCTGGACGCGGCGGGGCGGCACTGGCGCACGGTCTACACCAGCCCCAGCCTCGCCGGCATTCAGGCGGCCGTGCGCGCCGGCCTCGGCGTCACCATCCTGCCGAAGGAAATGGTCCGCCCCGGCCTGATGATGCTGGGGCCGGACCAGGGCCTGCCGGAGCTGGCCGACACCGAAATCGTCCTCCTGCGCGCACCGGGCACGACGGCCAAGGCCGCGGGCCTGCTGGCAGAGCACATCACGCGCTCCCTCGGCAAGCCCGGCAGCCATTGATGAAAGATCAGGCGCCCACGCAGGTGCCGAAGATTCCCTCGAACAGGGCGTCCAGCAGACCGGAACTGTCGGAGGTGATGGGAATCACGACGCCGGACCCGGTGTCTTCCGTCACCTGCCGGTAGAAGGCCTGGGCCCCGCCCGAGGCGACGAGGAAGATCGGCGTCACGCCGGTGGCCTGCAGGCGCTCCTTCAGGATGGCGCGGCTGGGGTAGTCCTCGTTGAGGCCGTCGCCGTCGGCGATGCCGTCTTCCGGCGCCGGCGCGTCTTCCCAGTCGCCGGCGACATGAGCGGGGGCATCCGTGACGATCACCAGGAACTTGCGCGCGTCGGGACGGAAGCCCATGTCGTCCATGGCGCCCAGTACCTCGATCATCGCCTCGAACTGGGCTTCCTCGCCGGTGTTTCCGCCGCTGTCGATGGTGAAGGCGCGGACGGCCTCCGACACCTTCGGCAGGTCGTCGGTGATGGAAACCGCCGAGCGGAAGGAATAGTCCCGCGAGGGGTCGCCGAACGGCCGGATCGGCTTGTCGGTGAAGCTGCCGGCGCCCAGGCGGAATCCCGCCGGCAGCCGCCCGTCTTCACCGCGGGCCACCAGATCCTCGATGGCGGCGACCAGGTTGGACAGGTCGTCGGAGAAAGAGCCCGACAGGTCCTGAAGCAGGTAGAGGTCGACGGCCACGTCCTCCCCCTCGAAGAGGCAACCGGCACCGCAGAACGGCGTGTCGTTCACCTCGCGTTCGAGACGGGTGATGGCATCCTCCAGGCCCCGCTGCTCAGCCTCCAGCGCGGCAAGCTCGTCGGCGCGCGAGGGAACCTTGCACCATTCGACCAGAACGGTGCCGTCGGGCAGCGCGAGGCCGCAGCCCTGCAAGGTCTTCCAGGCAAACACACCCAGCACCGCCGCAAGAACAAGCCACAGCCCGGCAACCAGGGCGATCATCCGGAGCGGCATCGGATAGCGTGAGCGGGAAGTCATGTGAGGGAACTCCAGGTCTGAGGCCTTGCTGCGGCTATTATTCTGCGGTGCTGGAAGACGTCCCCGGCACACCCGCGGGCGTGCCGGGGACGGCGCGGCACACTATTCGACCACGCCCATGTTGCCGAGGATGTCAGAGACCGCCGCCTTCTTGCGGGCGATCTCGCCCTGCAGCGCGGCGATCTGCTCGGGCGTGACGCTCGCAGCCGCCTGGACCTGCGCCAGGTTCTGCTCGGCCTCCGACAGTTCCTCGCGCAGGGCCGTAAGCTGGGCCCGCTGCGAGTCGTTGCGGGCGGTGACGGAGTCGATCCGCAAGCGCATGGCCGCCAGGTCGGCGTTCAGGCCGGCCAGCCGGTCTTCCAGCACGTCGGCATCGCGGGCCATGACTTCCGCCTCGGCCTGAAGCTCCGCGGTCTCGGCCGCCGTCAACTGGGTGCTGGCGACCTTCGCCCGCGTTTCCGCGCGGATCAGGGCCAGCCGTTCCTCGTAGCCGCCCCCCTGCTTGCAGGCGAAGTCCTGGAAGACGCTGTTGGCGTTCAGGGCGTCGCAGTTCTCCGCGGTGCCGGCGGCGCAGCCTGCGACCACCAGCGTCGCACCCAGCACGATGGCCGGTGTCGTGAATCGTTTCATGATGCAAACCTCGATGGAAAGCCGCCGGCAGTGTGCCGGCGCGGCAATGGCGTCAGGAGCTGGCCATCAGCGCTTCGGTGGCCTCGCGGTCCGACGTCAGCACCGCAAGCTGGCGGTCCAGGTTATCGGCCTCCTTCTTCAGGCTTTCATAGGTCGCCGTCAGTTTGGCCGTGTCGCCGCCGCGGTCGCGCTCGGCCTCGATGCGCTTTTCGATGTCGCCAAGCGAGTCACGCAGCTTGTCGCGCGAACCGCCGATGAGCATCTCGGCCTGCCTGGCCTCCTCCAGCGCCGCATCGTACTGTTCGCGGCTCGCGGCGCCGGATTCCATGCGCTCGCGCAGGCTCGCAAGGCGGCGGCCCTGCTGCGTGACCACCGCCTGGGCGGCCCGGTTCGAGGCGCGGGCGTCGTCCAGTTCCTGCGCCGCGACGGCCAGCGCCTGCTCCTCGCCCAGCTGCTGCTCCGCCAGCTGCGCCGTCTGGCGTCCCGCCTCGGCGCCGTAGGCCGCGCCCGCAAGGGCCCCGATGCCGCCGCCGATGAGGGCGCCGTCTTCACAGCTGGCACCGGCCACCGCAGCGATGATGCAGCCCGCGATGGCGCCCCCCGCCGCGCCGGCCAGGCCGGCCTGCACCGCGTACTGCTCGACGTAGTCCTCGCCGGCGTAGGAGGCGAGCTGGCGCTCGTCGGCGTTCATGTTCGCCTCGTCCAGCTTCGGCCCGCCGGTGGCGCAGGCGCTCAGCGTCGCCACCGCCGTCAGTGCGATGGCCCCTGTCTTCAGTCGCTTCATCATGCTGGTCATCGTCGTGTTTTCCCCTCTGCGTTTTGGTCCGTGGACGTCGCCCCTACAGCTCGCCCAATTCCTCAAGGTAGGCCTCGATATCGCCGCCACCGTCGCCCGCCCAGCGCTCCACCTGGCCGACGAAGGCCTGGGCGAAGCCCGCCATGCTTTCGGCACCGACGTCGCGCAGGCGCTGCCCGACGATCGCCGACTGGTCCGCCAGCAGGGCGACGGGATAATCCTCGGCCGTCTGACCGAGGACGGTGGTGTAGACCGATTGCGTGATCTTCAGTCGCTGGCGAATGTAGTGTCGCGTCTGCTCCGCCTCGGCGATCTGCGCCTCGGCATTCGTGCCGGTGCTTTCGCGGCGGATGGCGATGATCTTCTCGATGTTTTCCATGCGCCGGAGTTCGTCGCGGTACTGGCGGATGATCAGCGCGCCGGACTGGATGGCCGCCTGCACCGCCCGGCGCTCAACGTCGGCACGGTCCGACGCGTCTTCCCGGATTGCGGCGGCGATGTCGCGCATGACCTGCTCGGCCTCCACGTCCGAGGTCGCGCCGGCGGCCGCCTCCAGCGCCTCCGCCGGGCCGCGGGGTGCCGCATCGGCGGCCGCCGCCCGGGCCCCACCGTCCGACAGGCTTTCCCAGTCCTCGCGCAGCTCGGCGATGCGCTCGTGGCTGACCTGCACAGGGGCGGCGACGACCACCCGGAAGCCGGTCATCTCGGGCGTCCTGGCCTGGCCCGTGCGGGGGTTGAAGTAGTTGGACTCGGTGCGGCTTGCCGTGGTCAGCATGCTGCGGTCGGTCAGGCACGATCCGCCGCGGCTGACCATGCCGCCCACCTGGCCGTGGTGGCGCTGCACGCGGACCATGCGGAAGGGTTCCAGCATGATCTCCTCGACATTGCCCAGGATGTCGTGAAGCCCCAGCGGGTTGGGCTCCAACACGCCCACCGGCTGCAGATGGCCCTGGCATGAGGACGACCCCTGGAACCAGGCCCAGCGCGAGATGTCCCCGTCCATGGGGAAACGCGGCGCCATGAAATCGTCCTCGGTTACGGCGCGGCCGCCGCGGGCGGCGAACTCCCACTCCGTTTCCGTCGGCAGCCGGATGAAGGCCGGGTCGCCGTCTTCGTGCGGCAGGCTCTCGCGCGCGTTCTGCAGCAGCCACTCGGTGTAGGCGCGGCCGAAGTGCACGGCGTCGAACCACGACACGCCGTCCTTGGGCAGCCGCCCCATCATGTTCGGCCGGCCGCACTCGCCGCCGATGACGGCGTTGTACTGGTCGGTCGTCACCTCGTATTTGCCGATCAGCAGGTGACGGGTGGCCGGATCGTTGTTCTCGCTGAGGGACCCCGCCACATGGCCGCGGTTCAGGTAGGAGGCGAACGCTACCTCGGCCTGCGGCGACCCCAGCCTGACCCTGTCGTCCGTCAGCCAGTTCCCCGGCAGCGTCGTCGGCACCTTGCGGAACGCCATGGCGCCGCCGCAGGGCATGGGAAGGATCACGTCGTCGTCCGCGGCCTTGGGATTCCACATCCCTTCCGGCCATTCGATCGCCGGCGCGTCGGCGGCCGCCGCCGGCGCCGGCGATTCGCCCAGGCCCGTCGCGACAAGAGCAGCGGCCGCGGACACGGCGGCGAAGACATGACGCAGTCTAGACATCGGTCAATCCCTTGCTCGGGTCGATCCTTGCCACCACGTTCGCAGCCGCGAACGAAGCGATCAGCGACAGGACAACGGTGCCTGCCGCGGCGGTAAGCACATGATCGGGCCGGGTGCTGCACACCTGCGTGCCGACGGCGAGGCCCTCGCTGAAAAAGGCGTCGATGGTGGCGCAGGTGCCCGTCGCCATCCCGGTGGCGAGCAGGACGCCGGACACAGCGATCATCACCGCCTGCGCAACCGGAAAACCGGCCACCGCGCCGCGCTCCATGCCCTGGAGGCGGATGAGGCTGATCTCGGCGGTCTTGCGGGCCACGTTGGACCAGAGGGTTGCGCCGAAGGCGATGGAAACCCCAAGCGCCGCCACCACCGTGATGATGACGAAGATGGCCGTCAGGCTGCGGTCCAGGCCCTGTATCGCCTTCACGTCGCCAAGGCGGGAGCGGACGTCGAAGCCCATGGCCGTCAGGTCGGTCACCAGCGGTTCCACCGCATCCAGGCCCGACGCATAAAGCCGGATGTTGGGGTAGCTTTCGCCGCGCGGGCCATCGGCGCGGCCGTCGGTCCAGCCGCGCCGGGGGACGGCGTTGCCGTCGCGCCAGCGCTCCACGTCCACCAGGGTATTCAGGCTGACCAGGGCGCCGCGCGCGTCCCACAGGCCGGGAGCGACCACGCCGGCGACGCGCAAGGCCAGGAAGACGTTCTGTTCGGCGCCGTCGAGCCGGCGCGAGATAACCGCCTCCACCGTGCTGCCCGGCGCGGCGTCCAGCGCGGTCGCCAGGGCAGAGGACAGCACGACGGCATCGTCGCCCGGCGCCGCCAGGCCCTCCGGCAGGAGCGGGTCGCCCGCGCCGGACGCCAACAGGGATGCACGTTGCATGTGCATGGCGCCGTTGTCGCCGCTGCGGCGAATGATTTCCACCGTGGCCGCCAGGGTTCGGGTATGCGCCTGGATGAAGCCGACCTCGGGCCGGGCCCGCATGGCGGCGATCCATTCGGCGTCATACTCGGCCTCTTGCAGCACCGAGACCTGCAGCGTGCGTACGTCCGAGGCCAACTCGTCCGTCAGGTGGCCCATGACCCCGGACTTGAGGCCGTAGAGCACCAGCAACGGCGCGATGACGGCGGCCAGCGCGAGCACCTGGCACCCGAAGCTCACGGCCTCGTGGCGGAGGTCGCGCCATCCCAGGACACAGGCGAAGCCAAGCCGGCGGAGTTTACTGGACACGGGGCGCCTCCGCCCGGGCCGACGGCCCGCCACCGACGGGGCGCCGGCCGGCCGGCTCCCTGTGGAACACGGTCTGGGCGCCCGGAAGAACCTGCGCCGGCACGATCTCGAATCCAAAGCTTTCGCACAGCGCCAGGTCGTGGCTGGCGACCACAAGGGCCACGCCGCGTTCCTGCGCCTGCTCGACCAGCAGCCGCATGACTTCCGCGGCATTGTCGCGGTCCAGGGAGGCCGTGGGCTCGTCCGCCAGCACGATGAACGGACGGTGAGCCAGGGCCCGGGCGATGCTCACCCGCTGGCGCTGCCCCACCGACAGCGCATCCGGCCGGCGCTTGAGCACGCCGGCGACGCCCAGCCGCTCGGCCAGTGCACGGGCGTCCTGCACGGAGCGTCTGCCGTTGAGCGTCTGCGTGAAGGTCAGGTTCTGCTCCACCGTGAGGAACGGCAGAAGGCACCCCACCTGCTGAACGTAGCCGAAGGCACTGCGGCGCAGGCGCGTCAGGGCGTCGTCGCGCCCCTTGCGCCACAGCGCGTTGGCGTCGACCACCTTGCGTCCGCCCTCCGCGCGGATCAGCAGGCTTCCCTGCGGATCGGGACGCATGGCAAGCGCCAGGATGTTGATGAGCGTGCTCTTGCCGCTGCCGCTCTGCCCCATCAAGGCCAGGCGGTCCCCGGTCCGCAGGTCCAGCCGCGGCACGGACAGCGAAAAGGTGCTGTCCGCCGACTGGCGCCGGACGGCGAGATCGCGGCACGAGAGCACGGTCACACCCGGTGTCATGGCAGCAGGTCCAGCGGGATCGGGTAGACCCATTCGTCCTCCGGCGCGCCTTCGGCCAGCTTGACCCAGTTGTCGGCGTCGTCGTGGAAGTGCTGGTAGGCCCGCAACTTGGACCGCACGGTGGTCAGCACCCGGTCCTGGAACGAGGGGCTTGCGTCCAGCCAGGTGTCGGCGCTGATGTCCATGAGCTGGCTGCTGTAGGGCAGGTCTTCCAGGTATTCGCCCAGAAGGTCGCCCAGGTTGTCCAGGCTGGCCGGATCGCTGATGGCCGGCGCGCCGGCCTCCAGCGCGGACGGGTCGCGCGCGGCCCGGGCCACCACGGTGCGCAACTGGTCGAAGAAGCGTTCCGGCGCGTCGTCCAGCACCGTCTGGCCGGCTTCCAGCACCATTTCCAGGGCGGCGGCCATGCGGCTGAGCTGCTTTTTGGTCAGCAGGACGCGAACCTCGAACGCCTTGCGGCTGGGATCGTCCAGGGCGAAGTCGGGCGCCCAGGCCTCGAACACGTCGGGCGCCGTCGTGCCGCGGGCCCGGCCGAGCCATGCCATCTGCATGGCCTGGCCGATGTCGTCGGCCGACGCCAGGAAGGCATCACGGGCACCGCCGTCCGCCGCCGCGCCGCCGCCGCCGGACGAGCACGACACGCCCCGGGCCGGGCCGCTGCCGGCGGGCGACGCCGGCGCCGGCGCGGTGCCGACGGACGCGGCGGCCGCCTCGATCTGGTTGATCAGCGTGCGGGTCAATCCGTCGATCGTGGGGCCGAAATCCTCCAGCCGGCCCTCGGGGACGGAGTAGAACGGCGCGGCCGTGCAGTCGTTCCAGTACGACAGTTCACGCAACTGCTCCTCGGCCCGCGCATGGTAGGCGGTGCCCGCCGGCGTCGCCAGCAGCATGGAGAACACGGCGATCACCTTGTCGCGCGACAGCCGGTTGATTTCCCGCGGACCCATGCCGGTGGCGGCCAGAGGGTCCGGCGGCTCGCGCACGCCGGCGTCGCTGATGAAGATGATGTAGCGGCCGCCGAAGTGCTTCCAGTCCTCGCTGCCGATGGCGGCCAGCACGCCCGCCAGTCCGTCTTCGTTGAAGCCGGCGCTGGTGACGGTGGAGACGGTGACGTCGTCCATGCGACGGAGGAAATCCTCGTGATCCGGCGGAATCTGAAGCGGCGCCACCACCTTGGTGACGTAGTCGAGGCCCGGCGCGGCATCGGTGTTGTCGCGGAACTCGACCAGCCCGAAGCTCACCTTGTCGCCGATCGACGAGTTGCGGACCTGCTCGTAGATGCGGTGCAGCGCCTCCCGCGTGCGGTCGATGTAGGGCTGCATGGAGATGGTGCTGTCGATGACGAACATGATGCCCGCCCGGAACTCGGAAGAGGCCTCGGGGCTTGCGGCATCCTCCTGCAGGGGGATCGAGGCCACGCGCACCAGCGACGCCCGCGTGCCCGTCGCCAGGAAGGTCATCTTGGCGTCCAGGACCGGCAGGAGATAGAAGTTGTCGCGCAGGTCGACCCATTCGCGGGGCTCGATGGACAGGACGCCCGATCCCGCCGGAGCCTCGCCGGCGCGTGCCTGATCGACGTACTCCGGCGCCAGGGCCGGCAGGCGCTCGCTTTCCACCAGGTCGCGCAGCGAATCCTCGTCATCGAAGAACAGGACGGGCAGGCGATCGGAGGGATTGTTGAAGGCGAGCACCATGGTGGTCTGCCACTCGACAGTCTCAGCGGCCTTGACCCATCCTGTCGGGTCGCCGCGCCGGGCCGGCCCCACCTGGAGCCATTCGCCGTCGGCACCGTCTTCGCGCGCGAAGACATAGTAGGCCGAAAAGGCGGCCGGCTCGTCGACGGACGCACCACCCACCGCGCCGGTGATCGTCGCATCCGGACGGGTCAGGACGCGCTGGTAGATGTCGGTCTTCCCGGGCACCAGCAGAGGCTCGGCCGCCGCCGGGCCGGGAACGGCCAGGGACGCGCAGGCAAGCGCCGCCAGCATGAAGGCGCGGCCGGTCCACCGGGCGAGACCGGCACCCTGCGTTATGAAGCGGGCTGACATGATTGTCCTCCTGGGGATTACGGGGCGCAGGCGGCCGCAGCCGCGCCGAGGTCAATGTCCAGGGCAAGGCGGGCCATGGCATCGCCACGGTCGGCCTGAGCCGCGATCGCGGACTGCACCTGGTCCAGCAAGCCGGCACCATCGGCGAGCCCCTGTTCACAGGCATCCGCCGCCAGGCGCAGGGCCTCGCCCGGATCGATGTCCGCGTAATGTTCCGCCAGCGCGCCCATGGACGGCGCGTGACCCTCACCGGCGTTGGCGCGGAGAAGCGGCACCGCCGTATCCGGATCGCCGGCGCGCAGGGCTTCCATCGCCATGTCGTAGCGCTCGGCCGGCGACAGGCTGCTCTCCGCCTCCGGCGCCGCTTCGGCGTCGGCGGGCGGCGCAGGCGCATCGGGGTCCGCCTCGTCGGTGGGCGCCGGATCGGTCGCTTCGGACGCGGGATCGGCCTCTGCCTCGGGCGCCGGACCGGCGTCCGCGGCGCCCGTCATGTCCTCCACGAAGGCCGTGATCTCGTCCCGGAAGACGTAGGCGGCTCCCCCCAGCGCGGCGAGGAGCACGACGATCAGCAGGATGAACGGCCAGAGCGGCCGGCGCTTTCCGGCCGCCTGCTCCGGGATGACCGTCGGGTCGGGAACGGGATCGGGGATCGGCGTCTTTTCCGGTTCCGGCGAAGTCTCACCCCCGTCGTCACCGTCCCCGCCGCTTTTGCCGTCGTCCTGCGGCTTCGGCGCAGGCTGCGGGACCGGCGGCTCGGGCTGCGGGGCCTGCCTGGCGTCCTTTGCCCTCTGGTTGGCCTCGCGCTCCTCCTTCTGCCGGCGAAGAAGATCGTTTACGTCGGTCGTGGGTTCGATCGGCGGCGTTGGCGTCGGCGTCTGCGGGCCCGGCTTCGCTCCACTGTCCGACTTCGGGGCGGGTTGCGGAGCCGGCTTCGGCGCAGGCGCAGGCGCAGGCGCAGGCTTGGGCGCCGTCTTGGGCTGCGGCTCCGGCTTCGGGTCCGGTCCGGGCCCAGGCGCGGGCGCAGGATCGGGGTCCGGCGTGGGATCGGGGACCGGGTCCGGCTTCGGCTCCGGCGTCTCCTCCGGCTCGGGCGGTTTGGCGCCTCCGTCGTATTCGATGGGCGGCTCGGCGCCGTCGTCCACGAAGTCCTGGCCGTCGCCCTCCGCATCGAGGTCCGTCGCCGGCAGGAGCGAAGGCCAGCGGAGCTGTTCGGAAACCTTGAGCGGCGGCACCGACACGGTCACGCCGGTGAATTCGTCGACGTTGTCGACGATCTCGGGGCCGAGAACCAGCACAAGCGACGACCCTTCGACACGAATCTTGCGCGGCTTGAACTGGTGCTCCGCCGCCTGCCAGCCGGTGCGCCCCAGGCAACTGTCGCTGTTGCTCTGCCGGGTGATGGTGACCCGCGGCTTCTTCCGGGCATCCCCCGCCTTGCCGGGCAGGACCAGCCGGGCAAAGCCGCCGCCGGGATGGGCCGGGTCCTGCTCTATCTTCATGCCGTGACTCACTGTGCGACCTCCGCCGGAACAAGCGCGATGATGCTGCCCATGCGGGCGTTCTGCTCGACGTCGATGACGCCGCCCTCGTTGGAGGCCGCGCTTTCCTCGGCCAGCAGGACGAGGCCCTTGAGCCAGTCACGCAGCGCCGCCCCGCGCACCCGGCGGAGTTCGTTGTTGTCGTCGGGCAGCACGGGCAGGCCGTCGACCACCTCCGGCGCCTCGCGCTTGAACAGGACATCGCCCTTGTTCTCGGCCTCGGGCCGGTCGCGGCCGAGGAAGTTGACGAGGCGGTTGATCTCCATGGCCGAAACCATGGCGACGCGGTGCATGTGTTCGTCGGGACGCTGGTGGTACTGGATGATGGGCTGCACCAGCTCCGCGATGCGGTTGGCGACCTTGTACCGGCGGGCGGCGATCTCCAGTTCCTGCACCACGGCGGCGAACTCGGCCGGTCCCAGGCCGTAGGTCTGGGTCAACTTGGCGTTCTGCGCCGCATCGCTGATCCGCATCAGCCAGCGCCGGACGGCCGCCTCGCCGTAAAGCGCCGCGAGCCCCTGCTTGACCGGGGCGGTCTCCTCGCCCGCGGCCGGTGCGGCGCCGGCTCCGTCGCCCTCGTCGAACAGATCCCCGAGATCAATGGCCGCCGTGCCGTCGAACCCCGCGTCCGCCATGGCGGGAACCGCTTCGGCGGCGGAGTCCGCCGGCGCCACATCGCCGGTCTCACCCCGCGCCACGTCCAGAAAGACCGTGGCCATGGTGTCTTCGTCGGTCTCCAGGGCGGCGATGAACTGGCCGATGAGCGCGACCTTGGACTGCAGGCACTTGACCACCTTCATGGCCTCGGCCCGTCGTTCGGCCACGCGCTGCGCGACGTCGCCCGCTTCGTAGAACTCCGTCAGCGTGTTGCGCATGCGCTCGGCAAGCGACAGGGCGCGCGGGCGGATCTGGTTGAACTTGAGGTCCGGGTCGCAGGTCGGCGCCAGCTTCTTGGCGATGTAGGAAATGCCGCCGTCGTTCAGCGACAGGATGGCGTCGACCCTCTCGTCGGGATCGGCGACGTGCTCCTGCACGAAGCTGATTTCGCGGAAGGTCTGCTTGAACCGTTCCATCTCCGGCGCGTCCAGCAGGCCGGTTTCCTGCGGCACGAATCCCTCCGGGGCGCCATCGGGCGCATCCTCGTAGGCGAACAGGTCGCGGCGCTGGAACTTGGGATTCCGCGCGAACACCACGTTGTCGAACGGCTGGTCGCCGGCCCACCGCTTCATCCACGACTGGTAGAACGTGATGTCCTTCCGCAGACGCGCCGACACCGACTCTTCCATCGTGGCGCCGGCCTTGCGGTCGAACAGGGTGTCGGCCTTGGTCATGCAGAGCATCAGGGCGGTCTTGCAGTTCAGGCGATCCTGCGCCGTGGCCCCGTGCGTGCGGGCCACCCAGCGCTGGATCAACTCCGCCAGCTTGCGGACCTCCTGGTTGCGGTCGTCCGAACACAGGAGCATGGTGTTCAGATCCAGCTCGGCCGAATACTTGTCGAACAGCACGGCGATCTTGCCGCGCAGGAAGCAATAGGCGCGGTTCTGGGGCTTGGTGTCCTCGCCGCCCCGGAAGAACTCCGTCGCGGTCTTGCTCTCACGGCCGCGGGCGCCGGGGAAATCCAGCAGGTCGGTGTGCTCGAGGAACGGCCAGGGCTTGTCTTCCAGCGTCACCAGAAGTTCCGCCGTCAGCGCCGTGACCACCGCCTTGCGCAGGCTGGCGGTGCGGCCGTTTTCCGCCATGACGGTCACCTGGTCCACGCCGTCCTGGGCGAAGCTGCCGTCCTCGTTGGCGGGGTCGAGGTGGTAGATGGTCTGGACGTGCAGCACCCCGCGCGCACGGTCGCGGATGGCGTCCAGCGGCACATAGACGAAGCCCGGGTGGCCGATGCTGTCCAGCGCGCCCCGCAGTTCAAGGTACAGGTCCGTGAACTCGGGTATTTCACCCCACAGCGGCGCCACCAGCTTGGCCCGTTCCGCCGCCCTGAGGTTCGGCGCGAGGCGCTCCAGCGTCAGCCAGTATTCCTCGCGCAGGGCCTCTTCCTTGTTGAGCGGGTGGTCCTCCAGTTCCTCCTGGATGTACTGCTCCAGGTCCAGGATGGATTCCACGGGAAGGCCCGGCTGCACCGCGTCCTGCCGCACGCTCTCCGCTGCCCCCGTCAGTTCCGTAAGGACCGCCTGGCTGAAGGCGCGCTCCGGCTTGGCGCGCAGGTCCAGCGTGAAGGTGTTGGCCAGGATCTTGATGATGTCGCCTTCGGTCAGCAGCCGCAGGGTGACAGGATAGTCGTTCGACGGCGGCCGGCGGTGCCGGATGGAAAAGCGCGTCACCAGGCCGGTGGTCTCGTCGCCGCCGGTGGGATTGACCTCGCTCAGGAAGTCCATGCGCACCGGGTTCTTCTCGTCGCCGAAGATCACCTTGATGGGGTTGTCCTTCGGGGCGATGAAGCTGCCGGTCAGAAACGACTTGCCGGCCTGGCTGGCGCCGAAGACGCCCACCGACATGGGCCGTTCGGCGGCATTCGCCAGCTTCAGGGCCTCGACGGCGTTCTTCTTGAACAGACGCTCCAGATTGGCGCGGCGGTATCCGACGATCTTTTCGTTGTCGCCGAACCAGTCCAGCGCCTGCCTGCACGCCGCAGCCATGTCTTTGCACTGCTTGCCCAGCACGGCATCCTTGTCACGCAGCATGGTTTTCCTCTTGCCCCTGAACTGGTTCGATTACTTGCCGGCGGTCGGCGCGATGCGCAGCACGCCGCTGTCCAGCCAGTACCCGGAATCGCCCTGCGCCTCGTTGCGCAGGGTCTGCAGGCGGAACTTGATCCCGTTGCGGCAGGTCTTCCGGTCGGCGTCCTCGGCGTCGACGACCTTGAAGTCCTCCAGCCCCGCCTCGTCGGCGCCCTCCTCCAGCACCTGCCGCTCCATCTCAACCCGGATGGGCAGCCGCAGCTTGGCGAGACGGTCGTGATCGCGGAAGGTCAGGTAGTACAGCGGCGTCGTCTTCCAGCGGGCCAGCGGCAACTGGCGGAAGCCGATGAAGGTCGGCCCCTCCATTTTCAGCTCGAAGCCGACCACGCCGTCGCCGGTGTCGAAGTCGACGTTATGGATCAGGACGTTGTCGTCGGTGATTTCGCCGCGCTGGTTCATCACGCCCAGGTAGCGGGCGGTGGACTTCATCTTGATCTCGCTGGACTTCATGAAGAAGCCCGGCATACGGCCCTCGCACATCAGGCACAGCATGGCGCCGACGGCGGCGGTCGTCTTGGGGTCGCGGATGCGGAAGTCGTTGGAGCGGAACGGGTACCAGTTGAAGACCTCGTACTTGTGCATCGCCACCACCCGGTTCGGTGGCACCGGCAGGCTGGTGTTGATGCGGTCGCGCACGACGGGCAGCCGCGACGGCCGGCCGGACAGCAACAGAAGGTCGCACTGGTAGTGGCGGACGACGTCGCACAGGTCGTCAAGCATGCCGCCGATCACCGCCGTGACCTGCGCCGCCATGCGCCGCGGCGCCATGGTCAGCGTCACGTCCTCGATGCGGAAGTCCGCCGCGCCGCGCCGCTCGGCCTCGCGCTCCAGATAGGCCCGGACATGCGCCTGCGGCGGATGTCCGGCGGCCAGAAGCTCGCCCACCTTGAAGGTTTCCTCACCGGCCGTGCGGCGCCCGTCCACCGCCTCGTAAGCCCCCAGAAGGCCCAGTGCCGCCGGCGTGAGCACCTGCTTGACGAAGTTCACCCGAAGCGTCCGGTCCTGCTCCGCCGTGCCTTCGCGATCACCGCCGAACAGGTCGGTGATCAGGCCGTGCGCGGCAGCCGGCGACAAGCCGCACTCGGCCAGATGCTCCACGAACCGCGGCAGGACCAGTTGCTCGACAACCGTCTTGACGATGTCGTCGCCGGCCAGACGGAAGCCCTCCCGGAACAACTGGCGCGGATGGACGATGCTTTTCCCTTCAACCTCATGCTCGATGATCATCAGGTCGGTGGTGCCGCCGCCGATGTCGATGCTGGCGATGCGCAGCGCCGGCCCGCCGTCGGGTCCCTTCCGCCCGCCGCCGAGCAGATCGAACAGCTCCCGCGGCTGCCCCTGGTACTTCCAGTTGATTTCGTTGTGCAGGTAGACCAGGTGCGTGCACGTCGCCTCGTCCCAGTCCATGCGGATGGTCGGCGCCTTGTGCAGCGGGTCGTTCTCGCCCCACCGCATGATGCGCGCGAGCAGTTCCCAGGCGTCGCTGGCGAACCGCTTCAGCGCCTTCTGCTCGGCCAGCGGCGTCGCCGACGGCAGAGTGAGGATCAGGTTGTTCAGGCGCCGCGGGATGTCGCGGTTGGCGCGCTGGCTGCGCAGGCCCGGCGAATTGATCTGCACCAGCGCGTGGGACAGAAGCTCCACCAGCATCAGGGTGTAGAGCGACGCCCGCGAGTACCGGGGCGAGGTGCCCACCGTACGGCCCGCTCCGCCCAGAAGCTGCCCGTCTTCGGTCAGTTCGGCGGTCATCGGGCCCTTGATCTCCTCCGGGTCCTCTCCCGGCGGCGTCAGGCCGCGGGTGTTGGACCAGGGCTGTTGCCGGGCCTCCTTGTCCCACAGGTAGCGTTTAGGACTGGACAGGCCCGTGATGCCTTCGGTGCCGTCGGAGCGCGCGGCCAGCCACGACGCCTCGGGGCCGATACGCACGAGGCTCGGCCACCAGAAGGCGTTCTGCTGGCTGGTCCGGCGGGCATGGGCATAGCTGCCAAAGCGCGCGGGCGAGAACTCCACCCACGTCTCGAACGGGTCGGAATACGCCAGGTGCGGACGGGTCAGGTCGCGCAATTCCAGGCGGGTCGCGCCGCTGATGTCGAGCTGCTCCTCGTCCCGCGCCTTTTCGATCAGGATGCCGCAGGTGCGGCTGTTGCCGACGTCGATCACCAGATCGACCTCGATGGGGCGCAAGGATGCCGGGCTGCTGACGGTGTCGATGAGCTTGATGCGCGGCACCTTGCAGGCCGCGTTCACGGCCTCGATCAGCATGACGTACTGCGCCCAGTATTCGCCGGGATCGATGTCCTCCTCCGGCACGGGACGGCCGCGGTGGCGCGCCATGCAGGCGAGGAAACGGTCCTTCAGCCAGCGGCGGATGGGCCGCGCCTCAAGGAAGAACATGATGGCTTCCGGATCGGAGACCAGCTGGAACTCCACCGGGTCCTGGGCGTCGCGCGGCTCCGGCGCCAGGTACGGCGCGTTCTCCCGCTTCGGCGCACCCAGCGTGGTGTCGAAGGCGATGGTGACGCGGTGGGTGTTGCCGTGCTCGTCGGGTTCGTCCAGCGCCGCCGTACGGAGCCGCGCCCAGCCGATGGGCCCGCGATCATAGGCGTCGGCGTTCTGCTTGGTCGTCGTGCGGCTGCGCAACACCGGAACGGGCAACCATTCGCTGTCCAGGATGGCAAGGGCCGGCCCGGCCCGATAGGAGTTGACCTCCTCGGCGGGCGCGACGCGGCCGTCGGGATACTCCTCGTTGACGTAGACGTGGCTGTCGTCGTCCTCCCGCAGCGGATGCAGGTGAATGACCGTGCCGCCGTCGGGGTCCTTCTCGTCGCGCTTCTCCGGCCAGAACGATCGGGACAGCTTGCTCAGATCGGACAGCTTCAGGCCGAAGTCGAGCATCTGAATGCCGCTGTTGGGCACCAGCGTGATGACATCGGGGAAATCGGTCAGTTTCTTCAGCATTGCTCTTCCCGTTCAGGCAGCCCGGCTATCGGCGGCCAGGGTCATTCGATGGTGAATTCAGTGACAGGGACCGCGCCGCCAGGCTCTGCGACTTCGCCCGAGAACTCCTGCACGTCGCTTCCGATGCTCACGCGCACCTGGAACGGAACCGGAGCGTTGCCGGCGCTGCGGCCCTCGTAGTTGTCGACGAAGACGCGGTAGACGCCGGGCGCCGCCTCGCCATCCGGCCAGAACACGTTCTCCACCGGGCTGGGCATGATGCTCGACGACTGGTTGTTGGCGTCGACGTCCAGCTCACCCCCGCACGACGAGCGCTGGGTGTAGTCGATCTGCGACCCGTCGGGGCAGCGCGCGACGAGATCGAGGTCGCTGTCACCGTCCCAGATCAGGGTGACCGTGATGTCGCCCGAGCTGCCACCGGCTTCCTCGCGCCGACGATCGAACTCCGACTCTTCCGGCGTCGGGGCCGGCGCGGGCGTCGGTTCCGGCACCACCCGCGGCGGCGGTGGCGGCGGCGGCTCACGTGGCACGCAGCGCGGAAGGTCTGCCAGTTGGTCCTCCAGCCGGTCGATCTCCGCCTGCAGTTCGACGCCGCGGCGCCGCTCCGCCGCCAGGTCGTCGCTCAGGGTCGGCGGCTGCGGGCAGTAGGACAGGAAGGTGTTGCCGAACGGAATGCCCAAAGCGCAGCCCCACAGCAGCAGCGCCATGATTGCTGTCACCAGCAGGGCGAACAGCACCCACAGCAGGTTCCACCAGCGCCAGCGACGGTCCACCAGGATGCGGCTGATCCGCCGCAGGATCGGCGGCGGCGGCGGACGGACGGGCTCGGGCGCGCGCGGACGCACGACCTCGTCGAGCACGCTCAGCCGGGGCGCCGCGACGTCCTTCAACGTTCCCCAGTTGACCAGCACCGGCCGGCCGTCCTGGACGTAGAGGACGTCGGTGTCCTCGGGCACGAACAGGGCGGTCGCCAGGGTCTCGCCCAGGCGCTTGTCCTCTTCGCGCATGCTTTCGCGCAACGCATCGGCACGGGCGCTGATCGCATCCGTCAGCCGGGCCGCCTCGGCACGGACACTTTCCTGCTCCGCCTCCGGCAGGCTGGATACGGGAACGGCCTCGGACTCGCTGTCACGCGGCGCGTACCATTCAACGACACCGTTTTCGTCAACCACCGGTTCGGCGAACAGGGCCGCATGGTCGGGGCCCAGTTGCCCGTCGTGTTCCAGGAAGGCGACGATCTGGTCCCAGGCGTCGAGCGTGCGGCGTTGGCCGACGCCGACGGGCCGCAGCCCGCCCAGCGTCGTTTCTGCGATGACGTGGCGGCTCATGGCGCTTACTCGGCCGGCGCCGGGGCCGCCGGCGCCGCATCGGCATCGGCATCGGCACCAGCGCCCGCTTCAGCCTCCGGGGCCGCAGCGCCGCCGGCGCCGCCGTCGGGCATGGGGAGCGACGGAGCCGGCGCGGGCGCGGCCGGCGGCTGGCAGGCCTCCGCCGGCCGCCGCATGGCAACACCGTTGGCGGCCAGGAACTCGGCCAGGACGTCGTGGGACAGCGCGTAGTTCATGCGCCGGAAGGTTTCCTCCGACCGCACGAAGGTGTTCACGCCGACGACGTTGCCGCACATGTCAATCAGCGGCCCGCCACTGTTGCCGGGCGAGATGGCGGCGCTGTGCAGGATCAGCTCGACGCCGGCGCCACCCTGGCGGGCGGTCACGATTCCATCGGTGAAGGAGACTTCCGGTGCCGAGGAAAGATCGCCGCTCATCAACTGCCGGAAGCTCTCGTCGGTTTCGGTCACCAGGCCGGGGAAGCCTGCCGCGATCACAGGCTGCATGCGCTCGACCTCCTGGGCGATGCTCAGGTGCGGCAGCGAGTCGGCTGCCGGCACGGTCAGGATCGCGAAGTCAGGCTGACCGAAGTCGCTGTTCGGCGTCATGGCGGCCACGGTCGCTTCCATGGCGGTGCCCGCCTCGTGGTTGATGACGAGGGCGGTGCCGCTGCCCTGCTCCACGACATGGCGGTTGGTGACCAGCACGCCGGGCGCCACGAAGAAGCCGGTGCCGGTTCCGACACCCGATCCGTCGGCCGACGGCGCGAGGACGAGGGCGGTGGAGCGGTCCATCAGCCCGACGAGGCTGCCGTCGGGACTGCCGGGCGGGACGGCTTCCCGCGGCGCGGGGAGGCTCTCGATTCGCGGTGCCGGCGGGCGGAGGGCGGCATCCAGCGGTGTCAACGTCAGGCCGTTGCCGCTGTCGCCGTACAGGGTCCCGTCTTCGACGCACACGGCGTTTTCCGCGAGCATCCGCAGTTCCCGCAGGCGCTCCTCGAGGGCGTCGTTGGCGTCACGCTGGGCCGCCACGAGATGGTCATCACTGACCGGCGGACGGGGGAAGAGCAGAATGCCCGGGATCGCGAGGATCACCAGCAGAACGGCGGCCACCACGCAAGCGATGGCAATGCCGAGCCACGGCCGCCCCACTTGCACGACTTCTTCCGTCACTTCCTCAATGACATCGCGACCTTCGGTGTCCTGGTTCTGCTTGTCGTCCGTCGTCATGCCTGCCCGCCGTTCGAGAAGGGGCACTACGTGCCCCTAAAGTGGTGCTGAGAGCACATCAGTACCGACAGGTCTCAGGGATAACAACGTTTTTTTTAAGGATTCAACCCGCAAGCGAAAGTCGGAATGCGGTGCAAACCACATGCTTCCAAAACAGCGACCATGACGGGTTCTTGCGCATCCTCCTCCGCATCCGCGACCGAAACCGCACCCGCAAACCCCGGCAAAAAGACGCGGCGCTGGTGGAATGGGAACCAGTGAATCACGATTCGGACGATGAAAGCCTGCGGTTGCCTCCGCAGACCGGGCCCACCGGCTGTGGCGGCCTTCGCCCCCGCCAGAGCGGCGGGCTCCGGCAGCGTGATGGCCGCCTTCGATGGCGGCTTCGGGGTGATTGCGGTGGTCGGGGGGCGACTCGGCACGTGCAAGGGCCGGCGCAGCGCCATCGGCCGTGGCGTCCGAAGGGCATGTCAAGCCCCGGCCCAGGGATCCCGCCCGCCGCCGCCCACGACGAAAAAAACCCGCCGTCGCGAGGACGGCGGGCTTTCTTGGCATCGGTGGTTGCGGGGGCAGGATTTGAACCTGCGACCTTCAGGTT
>NZ_ANHY01000002.1 GCF_000315795.1 Caenispirillum salinarum AK4 | reverse complement strand
GGCGGCGGCTCCACCACCGGCGCCGGCTCGACGGCCGCCACCGCAGGCGCTTCGGCGGGCGCGGGAGCCTCCGCTGCCGGAGCGGCTGCGGGCGGCGCCGTCTCAGGCGCAGCGGCCGGCTCTGACGCCGGGGCCGGGGCCTGGGCCGACGTGTCGCCGCCGGTCAGCATGCGGTCGGCCGACTGCGCCAGGGCCTCCACCACGGCCGCGCCTTCCTCGCCGGCCTCGGGCGCGGCGGCCAGCAGGTCGTTGAAACGCTCCGGCACTTCCTGGATCAGTTCCGCGACGGTCCGGTCCTCGCTGGACATCCAGTACCAGCCGCCGTAGATGCCCGCGCCCAGCAGCGCGGCGATGAGCAGCATGGCGCCGGTGGGAATGCCGCCCTCGTTCACCGGCGTCGGGAACTCCAGGTCGGCCTTGCGCGGAACGATGGACGTCTCCGCCTTGTAGCGGCGCACGATCTCCTCGCCGTCCAGGCCCAGGTAGTCTGCGTAGGCGCGGACGAAGCCGACGGCGTAGGTGGGGCCCGGCAGGTCCTGGTTGCGGCCGTCCTCGATGGCCTGCAGGAAGGCCAGGCGGATGCGCAGGACCTCCGCGACATGAGGAAGATCTACGCCGTGGCTGGCGCGGGTCATGCGCAGCAGCTGTCCGACGGACTCGCGCGGCGCCGGCTCGGCGGAAGGCATGTTGTCTGCGTGCACCAAGGCGCAATCGTCCCGAAGAAGAGAAGCGTGCCCCGGACCCCCGCGACTTGCCCGCATGTCTCCGCCGGCAAAGACGCATTAAGCCCGGAGGGGTGGATTTCAAGCTACCAAATCGCCGCGACCCTTAGCAATACACAGCCGCACTATCCTCAGGACAATACGACTCCGTGGTCCTGGGCGAAGAAACGCAGCTTTTCGCGTACGCTGTGGTCCGGCAGGTCCATGAGGGCACGAATGTAATCCTCGACCTGTCCCACATGCATGCTGCGCAGCATCATCTTGACAGGGCCGATGCCGCCGGCGGTCATCGACAGAGTGCGCACCCCCAGCGCCACCATCGCCATGGCCTCCAGCGGACGGCCCGCCATTTCGCCGCAGATCGACAGCGGCACGCCGGCCGCGCGGCACTGGCGCGCGATCTGGTCGACGGCGCACAGCACCGGCGGCGACAGCACGTCGTAGCGGTCGGCCACCTTGGGATTGCCGCGATCGGTGGCGTAGAGGAACTGCACCAGGTCGTTGGAGCCCAGCGATACGAAGTCGACCCGCTTGAGCAGCTGCGGCAGCTGCCAGATCAGCGCCGGGACCTCCAGCATGGTGCCCACCTTCACGTGGCTGGGCAGAGCCTCCGGCCCGTGCAGCTTTTCCTCGCGCGCCAGTTCCATGTCGAGAACAGCGCGGGCGGCGGTCAGTTCCGCAACCTCGCTGACCATGGGGAACATCACCCGCAGCTCGCGACCGGCCGCCGCGCGGATCAGCGCACGCAACTGCGACCGCAGGATGGCCGGGCGGTCCAGGGATATGCGGATGGAGCGCCACCCCAGCGCCGGATTGTCCTCGGGCTGGCCGTGCCAGTAGGGCAGCACCTTGTCCGAGCCCACGTCCAGCGTGCGGAACACCACGGGGCGATCGCCGCAGGCGTCCTGGATGCGGGTGTAGAGCTGCGCCTGGTCCTCCACGTTGGGCAGGCTGCCGCGCGACATGAACGGAACCTCGGTGCGATAGAGGCCGATGCCCTCCGCCCCCGTCTCCACCACGTTCGGCAGGTCCATGAGGAGCCCCGCGTTGAGCATCAGGCCGACCTTCACGCCGTCGCGCGTGACCGAGGGTTCGTCGCGCAGCGCGGTGTATTCCGCCAGCTTCCGGCGGCGGGCCTTGAGGCTCTTTTCGAACGCCTCGCGCACGTCGTCGCCGGGCCGGATGAACACCTGCCCATGATCACCGTCAATGATGATCGGGTCGTAGGGCTCGATCTTGGTCAGCACGTTGGGGACGCGCGCCACCACCGGAATGCCAAGCGCGCGGGCAATGATGACCGCGTGCATGGTGCGCGAGCCTTCCTCCATGACCAGCCCGCGCAGCTTGTCGCGGTCGTAGTCCAGAAGCTCCGTCGGGCCCAGGTTGCGGCAGATGAGGATGGCGTCGTCCGGCAGCGCCCCGCGCGACGACAGTTGCTCCGACCCCACCAGATGCGCCAGCAGGCGGTTGGCCAGGTCTTCCAGGTCGTGGAGGCGGTCGCGGATGTAGGGATCGCTGACGTGCGACATGCGCACGCGCGTGTCGTCGTGGACCTTTTGCACCGCCGCCTCGGCGGTCAGGCCGGAATTGATGGCCTCGGTAATGCGGCCGATCCAGCCCGCGTCCTCGGCGAACATGCGGTAGGTTTCCAGCACGTCGCGGAAATCCCCGAAGGCTTCTCCGGCGTGCTGGACCGTGTCGTCGTCCAGCATGCCGTCGACCTCGGCGCGCAGGGTGTTGAGCGCCTCCTTCAGGCGGACGTGCTCGGGCTCCGGGTCCTCGGCCACCAGCCGGCCGACGCGCACCTGCGGCTGGTGCAGAACGGCGCTGCCGATGCCCACCGGCCCGTTGAGCGCCAGGCCTTCCAGGCGCAGGGGCAGGAGCGCGTTGCCATCCACCGGCAGCAGTTCCTGCCGGTTGACCATCTGCGCCACGGTCAGAAGCTCCGCCAGCACCATGGCGACGGTTTCGAGGATTTCGACGGCTTCTTCCGTGTAGGTGCGCTCCTCGCGGTTCTGCACCACCAGCACGCCGACCACGCGGCCGCCGCGCAGGATGGGCACGCCCATCAGCGAGTGGTACAGCTCCTCGCCCGTTTCAGGGCGATAGGCGAAGGCGGGGTGCGACCAGGCATCGGCCAGCGCCAGCGGCCGGGCGTGGGCCGCGATCTCGCCGACCAGGCCCTCGCCGACGCGCAGCCGGGTGTTGTGCACGGCGGACTGCAGCAGGCCGTGCGTGGCGAACAGCTCCAGCACCTCGCCGGCGCGCATGACGTAGCACGAGCAGACCTCGGCCTCGTACCCTTCGGCGATCAGGGAGACGACCTTGTCCAGGCGCTCCTGCGGCGCGCCCTGGCCGGCCATGACGTCGCGCAGACGCCCCAGCAGCCGGCGCGGCGCGCTGGTGGTGTCGATCGCATCGGCTTTGCGGCCGGAGCCGTCACGGACGTGCATGTGCCGCCCCGCTCCCCCCTGGTTGCGTCGAATTCTCAAGCCCTAAGGCTGCGTCAGGCGACCTTCGCCCGCAAGGCTTCCGTGGCCTGCTCGACCAGTTCAGCAATGATTTCGGCCGTCGGCTGCTCGCGCGTGACCATGCCGACGGACTGGCCGGCCATCAGCGAGCCGTTCTCCACGTCGCCGTCCATGACCGCGCGCTTCAGCGCACCCGCCCAGAAATGCTCGATTTCCAGCTGGGCGGCCTTCTGGTCCAGTTCTCCGGCGCGGAAGCGCTCGATGACCTGGCGCTGGGTGTCCATGAACCGTTCCGTGCCCTTGTTGACCAGCGCGCGCACCGGAATGACCGGAAAGCGCGGGTCAAGCTGCACGGTGGGCACGGCATCGCGGGCGCTGGCCTTGATGAAGGCCTGCTTGAACTTCTCGTGGGCCACGCACTCGGTGGCGCAGACGAAGCGGGTGCCGATCTGCACGCCCGCCGCGCCCATCTCCAGGTAGCTGACGATGGCCTCGCCGCGGCCGATGCCGCCGGCGACGAACACCGGCACGTCCTTGACCACGGGCAGGATTTCCTGCGCCAGCACGCTGGTGGAGACGGGGCCGATATGGCCGCCGGCCTCCATGCCCTCGATCACCAGGGCGTCGGCGCCCGAGCGCACCAGCTTTTTCGCCAGCACCAGCGCCGGCGCGAAGCAGATGACCTTGGCGCCGCCGTCCTTGGCGCGCTTGATGGACTTGGCCGACGGCAGCCCGCCGGCCAGCACGACGTGCCCCACCCTGTTGGCGGCGCAGACGTCGATCAGCGCGTCAAGCTCCGGGTGCATGGTGATGAGGTTGACGCCGAAGGGGCGGTCGGTCAGCGCCTGCGTCCCCTTGATCTCGGCATCCAGCAGGTCCGGCGACATGGAGCCGCAGGCGATGACGCCGAAGCCGCCGGCGTTGGAGATCGCCGCCACCAGGTGGCGCTCCGACACCCACGACATGGCGCCGCCCAGGATGGCGGCATCGCAGCCGAGAAACTCCCGGCCGCGCTGCCAGAGGCGGTCGAGGCGCGTGCGCGCATCGTCGGTCGTCATCGACCCTGCTCTCCCGTCATTGCCTGCCGCCGCTTTACGCCGCGTCCAGGCCGTAGGCCGTGTGCAGGGCGCGCAGGGCCAGCTCGGTGTACTCCTCGGCGACCAGCACCGACACCTTGATCTCGGAGGTGGAGATCACCTGGATGTTGATGCCCTTGTCGGCCAGCGCGGTGAACATGGTCTGCGCGACGCCGGCGTGGCTGCGCATGCCCACACCGATGACGGAAATCTTCACCACGTTGTCGTCGGCGATAAGGTCCTGGAAGCCCAGTTCCTCCTTCTTTTCCTTCAGCACGGCGACGCAACGGTCCAGGTCGCCCTTGGCCACCGTGAAGGTCAGGTCGGTGGCCTGGCCCTCGGCGATGTTCTGGACGATCATGTCCACGTTGACGTTGGCGTCGGTGAGCGGGCCGAAAATCTTGGCGGCGACACCGGGGATGTCGGCCACGTCGACCAGGGTGATCTTGGCTTCGTCGCGCGAATACGCGATGCCGCTGACAAGTTCCTTTTCCACGATCTCGTCCTCGTCGCAGACCAATGTACCAGGGGTGTCGGGGGCGAAGGTGGAGCGCACCTGCAGGCGCACCCGGTGCTTCATCGCCATCTCGACGGAGCGGGTCTGGAGAACCTTGGTGCCCTGCGACGCACTCTCCAGCATTTCCTCGTAGGTAATCTTTTCCAGCTTGCGTGCCTTGGGCACGATGCGCGGGTCGGTGGTGTAGACACCGTCCACGTCGGTGTAGATGTCGCAGCGATCCGCATCCAGCGCCGCCGCCATGGCCACCGCCGAGGTGTCGGAGCCGCCGCGGCCAAGCGTGGTGATGCGGTTGTCCGGCCCCACACCCTGGAAACCGGCGATCACGGGCACCTGGCCCTGCGCCATGCGCTCGCGCATGAGCGGCGTGTCGATTTCCTTGATGCGGGCCTTGGAGTGGGCGTCGTCGGTCTGGATGGGGATCTGCCAGCCCAGCCACGAGCGCGCGTTGCAGCCCAGCTCCTGCAGGGCCAGCGACAGGAGGCCGATGGTCACCTGCTCGCCGGTCGCAACCACCGTATCGTACTCGCGCGAGTCGTGCATGGGCGCGATCTCGCGGCAGTAGCCGACCAGTTTGTTGGTCTCGCCCGACATGGCGGAGACCACCACGGCCACCTCGTTGCCGGCGTCGACCTCTTTCTTGACAAGCTGCGCCACGTTCTTGATGCGCTCGATGTCACCCACCGAGGTGCCGCCGAATTTCATAACGATGCGCGCCATTGGGGAAAGCACCCTTCTTTCTGTCTCTAGTCCACGCCGGAAGCGCTCCGGCCGCGGCGACCCGGTTTCGATACCGGCCGCCGGCGCTCGCCGGTTGCCCCGCCGCACGGGCGCGTATACATACTCTGTCCGGGGATGGGAGGCAAGGGAAGCCCCTGTGAGGGGCGCATGACCCGTCTTCCGATCACCGCCCAACCGCACCTGTCCATTTACCGGGAGTGCCCTCCATGTCCGCCACCGCAGCCCCGCAGACCTCCACGGCCTCCGCCGAGGAAATGGCGAAGTTCGAGGCCATGGCGGATGCCTGGTGGGACCCCGTCGGCAAGTTCAAGCCCCTGCACAAGTTCAACCCGGCGCGCGTCGCCTTCATCCGCGACAGCCTGGGCGCCCACTTCGGGCGCGACCTGGGCAGGCCGCGCCCGTTCGAGGGGCTGACGCTGCTGGACATCGGCTGCGGCGGCGGGTTGCTGTCGGAGCCCATGGCCCGGCTGGGCTTTTCCGTCACCGGCCTGGACGCGGTGGAAAAGAACGTCGGCGTGGCGCGACTCCATGCCGAGCGCTCCGACCTTGCCATCGACTACCGCTGCCAGCTGGCCGAGGACGTGCTGGCGCAGGGCGAGCGCTTCGACGTGGTCCTGACCATGGAGGTCGTGGAGCACGTGGCCGACGTGCCGCTGTTCCTGCGCACCTGCGGCGACCTGGTCAAGCCGGGCGGGGCGCTGGTGGGGGCGACGCTGAACCGCACCCTGAAAAGCCTGGCACTGGCGAAGTTCGGCGCGGAATACGTGCTGCGCTGGGTTCCCGCCGGCACCCACGACTGGCGCAAGTTCGTCAAGCCGTCGGAGTTCGCGGCCGGCCTGCGCGAGGGCGGCCTGGTGACCGAGGCCCTCCGCGGCATGACCTTCCTGCCGCTGACGGACACCTGGGAGGTGACGGGCGACCTGGACGTCAACTACATGATTTTCGCCACCAAGCCGGACTGAGGATGGCGGGGCGGGGCGGCCCGCCGCCCTCACCCTTTCCAGAAGCGGGGCGACAGCAGCACCAGCACGGTGAAGAATTCCAGCCGCCCCAGCAGCATTCCGGCCGACAGCAGCCACTTCGCCGCGTCGGGCAGCGTCGCGAAGTTGCCCGCCGGGCCGATGATGGCCCCCAGCCCCGGGCCGACGTTGGACACCGCCGTGGCGGCGCCGGAAATGGCCGTCACCCAGTCCAGCCCCAGCAGGCCCAGCAGCAGGGCAATGCTGCCGACCGTTCCCACATAGACGAAGAAGAACAACAGCACCGACACCGCCACCTCGTCGGTGATGGGGGCGTCGTTGTAGACGCGCGGCACCACGGCGTGCGGCGATTGCAGCCGCCGCAGATGGACCGAGAACAGCCGCCACGACACCTGGAAACGGAAGATCTTGATGCCGCCGGCCGTCGATCCCGTGCAGCCGCCCACGAAGGTCAGCGCGAAAAAGGCCGCCACCGCGAAGGCGCCCCACAGCGTGTAGTCGGCCGTGGCGTAGCCGGTTGTGGTCACGACGCTGGTGACGTTGAAGGCGGCCAGGGTGAGGGCCTCGAAGGCCGGGACCTTGTCCACGATCACCAGCCACCCCGCCAGGAACACCGACACCAGCGCCAGAAACGCCAGGAACGCGCCAACCTGGGCGTCGGTGAACAGCGGCCGGACACCGTTGCGGGCCATCTTCAGGTACAGCACGAACGGCACCGCGCCCGCCACCATGAACACCGTGCCGATCCAGTGGATCGCCGGCGACTGCCAGTGCCCCATCGAAGCGTCGGAGGTGGAATAGCCGCCGGTCGAAACCGTGGTCATGGCGTGGTTGATCGCCTCGAACGGCGTCATTCCGGCCAGGGCATAAAGCACGCCGCACGCCACGGTCATCGAGATGTACGTGACGACGATCAGCAGGCCCAGGTGCCCCACCTTCGCCACCGCCTTTTCCGAGCGGTCGCTGCTTTCCATGCGGAACAACTGCATGCCGCCGACCCGCAGGAACGGCAGCAGCACGATCGCCATGACGATGATGCCGATGCCGCCCAGCCACTGCAGAACGCTCCGCCAGACCAGGATTCCCGGCGGCGCGGTGTCCAGCCCCGTCAGGATGGTGGAACCGGTGGTGGTGAGGCCGGAGATCGCCTCGAAGAAGGCGTCGGTGTAGCTCAGGTCCAGCCGGGAGAAGAAGAACGGGACCGCCGAGAAGGCCGCCGTGCCGATCCACCCAAGGGCCGTCAGCAGGAACGCCTGCCGCAGGGTCAGCGACAGATCGCGGGTGCGGTTGGTCAGCACAAGCAAGCCGCCGACCAGCGTGGTGACGCCGGCGCCGACGAAAAAGCCGATCCAGTCGACATCGCCGGCCGCCAGGTCCGCCACGCCCGGCACCACCATCGCGGCGCCGAGCACCGAAACCAGCAGCCCCAGCACATAGAGCACGGGCTGCAGCGTCAATGTCTGCACGGGGATCGTCCTTTGAAGGTGAGACGGCGCCGGCGAAGCCGGTCAGGACACCGGCCGGCGCCACGGGATGGACGCGAAGGAAACGCCTTCCTCCTTCAGTTCCTCGGCCTCTTCCGGGGTGGTCTCGCCATAGATGCCGCGGGCCTCGGCCTCGCCGTAGTGGATCTTGCGGGCCTCTTCCGCGAAGCTGTCGCCCACGTAATCGCAGTGCTTTTCCACCGCCTCCTGCACCTGGCGCAGCACGTCGCTCATGCGGCGGTGGAACTCGGCCACCTTCTCGGAGTTGCCGGCGGGAAACTGCGCCGCCTGCTGCGGCGCCGGCACGTTGGCGGCTGCCGGCGCCTGCGCCGCCTGCTCATCCCGCGGCGGACGGGCCGGCCCCTCCTGCCCCTTGCGGCGCGCCAGACGGGGCGCCATGAGGGCCTTGCGGACGGAACGGTCGCCGCAGGTCGGGCATTCCACCGCGCCGGCGGCCGCCATCTTGTCGTAGGCGGCGCTGTCGCGGAACCAGGACTCGAAACGGTGGTCGTTGGCGCAGAGAAGCTCGTAGCGGATCATGATCATGTTCCCGAAAAGCGTGCGTCTGCTTTACCCCAGGGGCCTCGCCGTGACAAGCTTGCGCACCCGCAAGACATAGGAGGCATGCAACGCTCATGCACGGGGAGACGCGCCTGAAACCCGCCGCCGCGACGCCCGCCTCGCCCTGGCTGACCCGCTGGCTGCCTCTGGCTCCGACCGGCGCCACGGTGCTGGACGTCGCCTGCGGCTGGGGCCGGAACCTGCGGTGGATGCAGGCGGCCGGCTACCATGTCACCGGCATCGACCGCGACATCGCCGCCGTGTCCGACGCGGCGGGGGCCGAGATCATCGAGGCGGACCTGGAGGACGGCTCTCCCTGGCCCCTGCCCGGCCGGCGCTTCGACGTGGTGCTGGTCTCGCGCTACCTCTACCGGCCGCTGTTCCCGGTGCTGGAAAAAAGCATGGCCAAAGGAGGCTTGCTGATCTACGAGACCTTCATGCAGGGCAACGAAAAGTTCGGCCGGCCCCGCAATCCGGATCACCTGCTGAAACCGGGGGAACTGCTGGGCGCCTTCCCGAACCTGTCGGTGGTGGCCTTCGAGCAGGGCGAGGTGGAAACCTGCGGCACCGGCGTGGTGCAGCGGATCGTGCTGAGCAAGGACGCAGCGCCGCGGCGGCTGGACCTGTAAGCAGGGCCCCGCCCCGTCGCTCACACCAAACTGAACGGCCGGTCGTGCGTCAGCGACGGCACCTTGCCCCGCGCTTTCTCCACCGCGGCGGTATCCACGTCGGCGTAAACGATCCCCACCTCTTCCCCCGCGTCGGCCACCACCTCGCCCCAGGGGGCGACGATCAGCGCGTGACCGTAGGTTTCGCGGCCCTTGTGTTCGCCGGTCTGCGCGGGGGAGAAAACCCAGCATCCCGTCTCGATCGCCCGCGCTCGCAGCAGCACGTGCCAGTGCGCCGCGCCGGTCGGGCGGGTGAAGGCGGAGGGCACGGTCAGGAAGTCCGCCCCCGCCTTCGCCAGCGTGCGGTACAGGTGGGGAAAGCGCAGGTCGTAGCAGATGGTCAGGCCCAGTCCGCCCCAGGGTGTCTTCACCACCATCGCTTGATCGCCGGGGCGGAAGGTGCTGGATTCGCGGTAGGCCTCGCCGTTGCCGAGGTCCACGTCGAACATGTGGATCTTGTCGTAGCGCCCGACGATGGCGCCCGAGGGATCGAACATCAGCGTGCGGTTCGCCACCCTTCCGTCCGCCAGCTTCACCGCGATCGTCCCTGCGTGCAGCCACAGCCCCGTGTCCCGGGCAAGCTCGGCGAAGGCGGGCACGGCGGGGTGCTCGGCCTCGGGCAGGGCCTTGGCGAGCGTGTTCGACCGCCCCCACTCCATCATGGTGACGTTTTCCGGCATCAGCACCATGTCGGCGCCGTTCGTCCGCGCCTCGCGCGCCATCAGGCAGGCAGTCTCCAGGTTGGGCGCTATGTCGGGACCGGCGTTGACCTGCAGGCAGGCGACCTTGAAGGACGGCATTGCCACCCCCTCAGGCGCCCAGCATGACGTCGAGCGCGCCCTTGCGCTCCAGCGCCATCAGCTCGTCGCAGCCGCCGACATGCTCGTTGTCGATGAAGATCTGCGGCACGGTGCGGCCGCCGTGGGCGCGCCTTTCCATCTCCTTGCGGCGCTCGGGCTGCTGCATGACGTCGATTTCCTCGAAGTCGACGCCCTTGCTGGTCAGCAGCTTCTTGGCGCGGACGCAGAAGGGGCAGAAGGCGGAGGAATAGACTTCAACCTTGGCCATGGGGCCTCCTTGTTGGTTCGGCTTGAGGGTCTCTGCCCTGCGTTACGTTTAAGTTAGGGGGTCCGTGTCCGGTTGCCACTCGGGCGTGAGCACCACGCGAGCCACCGTCACCACGTCCACCGCCGCCGCACCGGCCTGCCGCAGGGCGCGCGCGCACTCGCCGACCGTGGCGCCGGTGGTCATCACGTCATCGACCAGCAGCACCACCCGACCGCGCACCGCGTCGGGATCGGACAGCGCGAAGGCGCTGCGGACATTGCGGCGGCGCGCGGCGCGGCCCATGCCCTCCTGCGGCGGCGTTTTGCGGGCACGCAACAGCAGGTTCGGCGCGAACCGCCCCGACTGCCCCTGCCCCAGACGATCCAGTTGCCGGGCCAGAAGGGCCGCCTGGTTGTAGCGGCGCTTCATCAGCCGGCCGCGATGCAGGGGCACGGGCGCGATGAGATCGGCCCCCTCCACCAGCGGACGGGCGGCGCGCAGCATCCAGCGGGCGAAGGCCGGCGCGGAGTCGGTTCGGTCGGCGTGCTTGAACCGCAGGATCAGGTCGCGCGCCACGCCCTCGTAGGTGAACACAGCCCGCGCCCGGCGCCACGGCGGCGGATCGTCGATGCAGGCGGCGCACAGGGCGCCCGGCTCCATGGGCAGCTCAAACGGGTCGCCGCAGGAGTTGCACACCGGGTCCACCAGGAATTCAACCCCGGCGAAGCACTCCGCGCACAGCGCCCCCGGCTCGGCCACCAGCGTCCCGCACGCGAGGCAGCGGGGCGGCAGCAGGGCATCGAGGACGGCGCGGGAGGCCGTGTGCAAGGGGCGGAGCGTCTGGGTCATGGTTCCTTCCGCATAGCACGATTCGCGCACCGCCGCCCTTCGCACTTGCCAGCGCCCCCGCGCGATGCCATCTAACGGCGCATGTCCGACCAGATGACAGTCTTCGACAGGGCGACCGTCCGCCGCCACCGCGACCGCGCGGCGGCCGGGCTGGATGCGTTCGATTTCCTGTTCCGCGAAAGCGCCCACCGCCTGGCCGACCGGCTGGACGACATGACGCGCACCTTTCCCGTGGCGCTGGACCTGGGCTGCCACGGCGGGGAACTGGCAGCCGCGCTCTCGCCCAAGACGGGGATCGAGACGCTGGTGCAGGCGGACCTCTCGCCCGCCATGGCCGGGCGCGCCGGCGGCCTTGCCGTCACGATGGACGAGGAATTCCTGCCCTTCGCCCAGGGCTCTCTGGATGCCGTTCTGTCGAACCTCAGCCTGCACTGGGTCAACGACCTGCCGGGCGCGCTCTTGCAGATCCGCCATGCGCTGAAGCCCGACGGCCTGTTCCTGGCCGGCGTCCTGGGTGGGGAAACCCTGCACGAGCTGCGCCACTGCCTGACCCAGGCGGAAGTGGAGGTCGAGGGAGGCTTGAGCCCCCGCGTCAGCCCCTTCGCCGACGGACCAGACCTGGGCAGCCTGCTCCAGCGCGCCGGCTTCGCCCTGCCCGTGGTGGACAGCGAGATCATCACGGTGCGCTACGAGAACCCGCTCAAGCTGCTGTCGGACCTGCGCGGCATGGGCGAATCCAACGCCATCGCCGAGCGCCGGAAGGGCTTCATGCGCCGCGCCACGCTCATGCGCGCCATGCAGATGTATATGGACGAGTTCGGCGGCGACGACGGGCGTGTGCCGGCGACCTTCCACATCATCTGGATGCACGCCTGGGCGCCGCACGAAAGCCAGCAGAAGCCGCTGCGCCCCGGCAGCGCCAGCGCGCGGCTGGCCGATGCGCTGAATTCGGAAGAAATCGGCCTTGGCGTCAAGCCCGGGCGCGACTAGGGTTTGGGAATGCAATTTACAACGCCTCTCATCCGCGGGACGCTGATCAAGCGCTACAAGCGGTTCCTCGCCGACGTCACGCTGGAGGACGGCACCGTCGTCACCGCGCACACCGCCAACTCGGGCAGCATGAAGGGCTGCGCCGAGCCTGGCAGCGCGGTGTGGCTGTCGCCGGCCGACAACCCCAACCGCAAGCTGAAGTACACCTGGGAGATCGTGCAGGTGGACGGCGGCGGGCTGGTCGGCATCAACACCAGCTGGCCCAACGCCCTGGTCGCCGACGCCTGCGCCGCCGGCGCGATCCCCGAATTGTGCGGCTACGACACGGTGCGGCGCGAGGTGAAGTACGGCAGGAACAGCCGCATCGACGTGCTGCTGGAAAAGTCCGACACCGGCGAGAAGTGCTACGTGGAGGTCAAGAACGTCACGCTGGCCCGCGACGGCCATGCCGAATTCCCCGATGCCGTCACGGCGCGTGGTGCCAAGCACCTGGTGGAGATGACCGACATGGTGGCCGAGGGCCATCGCGCGGTCATGGTCTACCTGGTCCAGCGCGAGGACTGCCACGCCTTCCGCGTTGCCGCCGACATCGACCCGGCCTATGAAAAGGCGCTGGCCCTTGCCATGTCGCAAGGGGTGGAGGCGCTGTGCTATGCCTGCACGGTGACGCCCGAGGCCATCACGGTGGCGCAGCCGCTGCCGCTCAAACTGGCCCCGGCCGCCGCGCCCGAGCCCGTTTCCGCCTGACCCGACGCCGCCCGCAAACCAGACGATCCCGAACGGACCCCGATCGACCCATGACCCAGACCGCCCGCCGCATCGACACCGCCCCGCAGCACGGCCCCGAGGACTTCGAGGCCATGCGCAAGGCCGGCCGCGTGGCCGCCGAAATGCTGGACACCATCACGCCCTTCGTGAAACCGGGCGTGACCACCGGCGAACTGGACGACCGGCTGGCCAGGCTGGGCGAGGAACTGGGCGTCACCCACGGCCCCATGGGCTATCGCGGGTTCCCCAAGCACATCTGCACGTCGGTGAACCACGTCGTCTGCCACGGCATCCCGGGCGACAAGAAGCTCAAGGACGGCGACATCATCAACATCGACGTGACCCCCATCGTCGACGGCTGGTACGGCGACACCAGCCGCACCTTCTACGTCGGCAAACCCAGCGTGAAGGCGAAAAAGCTGGTCGAGGTCACCTACGACTGCCTGATGCGCGGGATCGAGGTGGTGCGCCCCGGCGCGACGCTGGGCGACATCGGCTGGGCCATCCAGGAATACGCGGAGGCGCAGGGTTTCTCCGTCGTGCGCGATTTCTGCGGCCACGGCGTCGGGCGCGTCTTCCACACCAAGCCGAACGTCATGCACTTCGGCAGCCCCGGCGAGGGCGAGGTGATCGAGGAAGGGATGTTCTTCACCATCGAGCCCATGATCAATGCCGGTAAGGCCGCCACCAAGATCCTGCCGGACGGCTGGACGGCGGTGACGCGCGACCGCTCCCTCTCCGCCCAGTTCGAGCACACGATCGGCGTCACCGCCGACGGCTGCGAGATCTTCACCCTCTCGCCCAAGGGCTGGCACTGCCCGCCCTACGACGGCGCCTGAGGCGGCGGAACCCGGAGGGGGATCATGGGGGACGCCGGGGACGAACGGGATGATGCCGTGGCAGACATGTTCGGCCGCGTCTCTTCCGTGTCCGGCGGTTTGGCCGAAGAACCCGCATCGCCTCCCGCCAAGGACGACCACAAGCACGGCCACCGCGAGCGCCTGCGCGACCGCTTTCTCAAGGGCGGGGCCGAAAGCGTGGCGGACTACGAGTTGCTGGAGCTGATGCTGTTCGCCGCCATTCCCCGGCGCGACGTCAAACCCATCGCCAAGGAACTGCTGCGGCGCTTCAAGACAGTCGGCAACGTGGTGACCGCCAGGCCGGAGGACCTGATGCAGGTCGACGGCATCAAGCTGGCCGCCGCCACCGCCCTTAAATCGGCCGAGGCGGTCGCCGTGCGCATGCTGCGCGACCAGGTGATGGACCGCCCGGTCATTTCCTCGTGGGAAGCACTGATCGACTACTGCACGGCCTCCATGGCCTACCGCGACACCGAGCAGTTCCGCATCCTGTTCCTGGACCGCCGCAACCGGCTGATCGCCGATGAACTGCAGCAGAAGGGCACGGTGGACCACACCCCGGTCTACCCGCGCGAGGTGCTGAAACGGGCGCTGGAGGTTCAGGCCAGCGCCCTGATCCTGGTGCACAACCACCCCAGCGGCGACCCGACGCCCAGCCAGGCCGACATCCAGATGACCCGCACCATCCGCGATGCCGCCGGCCCCCTGGGGGTGACGCTGCACGACCACGTCATTGTCGGGCGCGGCAGCTATACATCCCTCAAGGCGCAGGGCTTCATCTGACAACCGCCGACTCGGCCGGACCGGCGGCGGGTTCATGTTTTCGGATGTCGGCGGGCCGGGCCGGCGTCCGCGTGCAAAATCCACAAAAATGGTGCACGGCAATTGACCAAACATTCATGAATGGGTAGTAAATGCTTATGCCGTTCGGCTTAACGGCTCGCCGAACGGACAAAAGGACTACCCCATGCTGGACGCCTATAACACCATCGTTCATATGCTGGAGCGCCTGCACCGGCACTTCCTGGATGTGCTGCGGGCCGAGTTGCGCCGGATGAACGTCAACGACATCAACGCCGTTCAAGCCCTGCTGCTGTCCAACATCGGCGACCAGGACGTGGTGATCCGCGACCTGAAGGACCGGGGCTACTATCACGGCTCCAACGTCAGCTACAACATCAAGAAGTTGACGGAATTCGGCTACATTCATCAGGAGCGCGCGGAGCACGACCGCCGCGCCACGCAGCTGCGGCTGACGGAAAAGGGCATGGAGTTGTGCCACGCCATCCGCGACCTGCAGAACCGCCTAGCCGAATCCCTGAACACCGATGCCGGCGCCACCGAGGCCGAACTGCGCAAGGCCGACGAAGTGCTTCAGAAGCTGGAACGCACCTGGACGGACTATATCCGTTACGGCCGCTGACGCGGCCTTGCCCTACAGACCGGGCTACTGCGGCGCCACCTTGATGGTGGAGGCGAACATCTCGTTGTAGCCTTCATCGGCGACGACCACCTTCGTCTCGCCCGGCTGTTCGGCAAAGATGAACAGCATCCCCGGCTCCTGCGTGCCCACGGTCACCACGCCCGGCACCAGCGAGATGATCGTGCCCGCCGGCTGCGGCAGGCGGATCACTTCCATGTCGCCCACCGTCATCTCCATCACCGGCAGGCGCTCGGCCGCCTGGGCATCGCCCTCCGCACCCGGTGCGGGATCGGGAATGGGAACGACCGGCGTAGTGAAGGGGTCGCCGCGTTCGGGCTGCTCGACCCCGTTCGCCGCCGCCGACAGGGGCGCCGCCGCCAGCAGCACGGTCGCGACAAGCGCGGATCGCAACGATAGGCGCATGGTCACCCTTCCCCTTCGAAACCACTGAACGGCAACGCTACTCCAGCGCTCCGGCCGTTGCAACGCGCTACGGTCTGGAGGTGGGCGCCGAAATCTCCTATAACCGCGCCCATCCCGAGTCCTCTGGCGAAAAGCGAGATCCGTCGACATGATTCCCCGCTACACGCGCCCCAAGATGGCCGCCATCTGGGAACCCGAGAACAAGTTCCGCATCTGGTTCGAGATCGAGGCCCACGCCTGCGATGCCCAGGCCAAGCTGGGCGTCATTCCGGAAGCCGCCGCCAAGGCCGTGTGGGAGCGCGGACAGTTCGAGGTCGCCCGCATCGACGCCATCGAGGCCGAGGTCAAGCACGACGTCATCGCCTTCCTGACCAACCTGGCGGAATATGTGGGCGACGAAGCCCGCTTCGTCCACCAGGGCATGACCAGTTCCGACGTGCTGGACACCTGCCTGAACGTCCAGCTGGTCCAGGCCGCCGACCTTCTTCTGCAGGACCTGGACGAGCTGCTGGCCGCCCTGGAAAAGCGTGCGTTCGAGCACAAGATGACGGTGTGCATGGGCCGCAGCCACGGCATCCACGCCGAGCCGGTCACCATGGGCCTGAAGTTCGCCAGCTTCCACGCCGAGTTCCAGCGCAACCGCGACCGCCTGCTGGCCGCGCGCGAGGACATCGCCACCTGCGCCATCTCGGGCGCCGTCGGCACGTTCGCCAACGTCGATCCCTTCGTGGAAGAGCACGTGGCGGAAAAGCTGGGCCTGAAGCCCGAGCCCATCTCCACCCAGGTCATTCCGCGTGACCGCCACGCCATGTTCTTCAGCGTTCTGGGCGTCATCGCCTCGTCCATCGAGCGCCTGGCGACCGAGGTCCGCCACCTGCAGCGCACGGAAGTCCGCGAGGCCGAGGAGTTCTTCTCCAAGGGCCAGAAGGGCTCCTCCGCCATGCCGCACAAGCGCAACCCGGTGCTGACCGAGAACCTGACGGGCCTCGCCCGCATGGTGCGCTCCTACGCCCTGCCGGCCATGGAGAACGTGGCGCTCTGGCACGAGCGCGACATCAGCCACTCCTCCGTCGAGCGCTACATCGGCCCCGACGCCACCGTCACGCTGGACTTCGCGCTGGCCCGCCTGACCAACGTGGTCGCCAACCTGGTGGTCTACGAGGATGCCATCGACCGCAACCTCAACCAGATGGGCGGCCTCGTGTTCAGCCAGCGCGTCCTGCTGGCGCTGACCCAGAAGGGCGTCTCGCGCGAGGACAGCTACAGCCTCGTCCAGCGCAACGCCATGAAGGTGTGGAACGGCGAGGGCAACCTTCAGGACCTGCTGAAGACCGACCCCGAGGTCTCTGCCAAGATGAGCGCCGAGGAGGTCGACGAACTGTTCGACCTGGGCTACCACACCAAGCACGTCGACACGATCTTCAAGCGCGTCTTCGGCCGCAGCGAATAAGGGCTGATGCCCCACTCATCGCGGGGGAGCGCGAGGGGGACCACGTTGGTCCCCCTCGTTTCTTTCACGAATAATGGCTCTTCTCTCACCCCCGCCGTCCGCCCACACTGCGCGCCGCCTTCACCACGCCGGAGCGCCTGAATGTCCGCCTTCCTCACCGCCGTCCAGCGCCTGATCCGCGACTCCTTGCGCGTGTGGTGGGTGCTGCTGCGCATGATGGTGCCCATCATGATCGCGGTGAAGGTGGCCGCCGAGATGGGCGCCATCCCCTACATCGCCGCGGCCTTCGCGCCGGTGATGGACCTGGCGGGACTGCCGGCGGAAGTGGGCGTGGTGTGGGCCGCCGCCTGCCTGACGACCATCTACGGCGCCGCCGCCGTGCTGCCGACGGTGCTGCCCGACGTGTCCCTGACCGTCGCGCAGATGACGGTTCTCGGCACCATGATCCTGGTCGCCCATTCCCTGCCCGTGGAGGGCCGGGTGTGCCAGCGCGCCGGGGCGGGCATCATCTTCCAGACGCTCCTGCGCCTGGGCGCCGGTCTGCTGTTCGGCATCGTGCTCAACGCCGTCTACAGCGGCCTCGGCGTGCTGCAGGAGCCGGTGACCATATCCTGGCTGCCCGAGGCCGACCCCGACGCCGGCTGGATGGGCTGGGCCGCCGACTCCGCCGTCGGCCTGGGCTGGATCTACCTCATCATCCTGGCGATCATGGCCGGCATGGCGCTGCTGGACGCCGTGGGTGCGAACCGGCTGCTCACCCGGCTGCTGTCACCGCTGCTGCGCGTCATGGGCATCGGCGAGAAGGCCGTGCCGCTGACCGTGATCGGCGTGCTGCTGGGCATTTCCTACGGCGGCGGACTGATCATCCGCGAGGTGGAGCGCGGCGGCCTGAGCCGGCGCGACGTGCTGCTGTCCATCTCGTTCATGGCGCTGTGCCACAGCCTGATCGAGGACAGCCTGATCATCATGGCCCTGGGCGGCCACTGGTCGGGCGTGATCATCGGGCGGCTGGTGCTGACGCTGGTGGTGATCGCGGTGCTGGCCCGCATCATCCACCGCATGTCCGACGAGACGCTCGCCCGCCTGTTCCTCAGCCGCGTGAAGATACCCGACCCCGCGCCTGAAACCGCCGCCGCAACCAGCGCGCCCACCGCGCGTTGACGGCGGGCCCAAGCCCATTTCCATGCCGACGGAGGCCGCCATGCCCGATGCCATGCTCGACATCCTCAAGCGAGCCCCGGTGGTGCCGGTGCTGGTCATCGAGAACGCCGACGACGCCGTGCCGCTCGCCCGTGCCCTGGTCGCGGGCGGGCTGCCGGCGCTGGAGGTGACGCTGCGCACCTCCGCCGCCCTCGACAGCATCCGCCGCATCACCGCCGACGTGCCCGAGGCGCTGGTGGGCGTCGGCACGATCATGAAGCCCGCCGACCTCGACACCGCACAGGAGGCCGGCGCCCGCTTCGCCGTCAGCCCCGGCGCCACCGACGCCTTGCTCGGGGCCGCCCGCGCGAGCGGCATGCCGTTCCTGCCCGGCGTCGCCACCGCCAGCGAAGTGATGCGCGGCCTGGAGGCCGGCCTGACCGTCTTCAAGGCCTTCCCCGCCGCCGCCATCGGCGGGCCCGCCACGGTGGCGGCCTTCGGCGGTCCCTTCCCCGAGGCCCGCTTCTGCCCGACCGGCGGCATCCGATCCAATACCGCCGCCGACTACCTGCGCCTGCCCAACGTGGTCGCCATCGGCGGCACCTGGCTGGCGCCCAAGGAAAAGGTCAGCGCAGGCGACTGGCAGGGCATCGAGGACCTCGCCCGCTCCGCCGCCGGCCTGGCGGAGCACCTGGGATGACCGCAGAGGCCGCCTTCCCGCCGCTCATGGCCGAGGCCCTGCTGCTGGACTTCGACGGCGTGCTGTTCGACACGTCGGCCTCGGTGGACCTGTTCTGGCGCCGCTTCGCCGAGAACGCCGGCCTGCCCGCCGAGCAGGTGCTGGCGGACGTCCACGGCCGGCGCGAGGTCGACACCATCCGCGCCCTTGCGCCGGACCGAGTCACCAGCGACGCCACCTACTACCGCGACCGCCCGATCCTTCCCGAGGAGATCGAGTGGGCGCGGGAGTACACCGGCGCCGTCGACCTGCTGAGGACGCTGGCGCCGGAGCGCTTCGCCATCGTGACTTCGGGCCATCGCGCGCTGTTGAAGGCGCGGCTGGCGCACTTCGGCCTGGAGCTACCGAGGGTGACGGTGACCGCCGACGACGTGTCGGACGGCAAGCCCTCCCCCGCGCCCTATCGCCTGGCGGCTGAGCGTCTGGGCGTGAACGCCGCCCGCGCGGTGGTGATCGAGGACGCCCCGCCCGGCATCACCGCCGGCAAGGCCGCCGGCGCCCGCGTCATCGCCGTCACCACCACCCATGCCGCCGCGGAACTGGGCGAGGCGGACCGGATCGTGCCCGACCTTGGCGCCCTGGCGGTTTCGGCGCTGGAGGACGGCACGATTCGGATCGCACGACGGACGCCGTAGCGGCCCCTGTCCGGGCGGCTCAGCGGCACTGGACACTATCGCGGTCCGCGGTCACTGTGCCGCCATGACCCAGTCCCCGACGCCCAGCCAGACCTCCGCCGGCGCCGCCGTCGCCGATCCCACCGTGCGCGCCGGCTTCGCCGCCGCCGTGGGCGCCTACGGCATCTGGGGCATCTCGCCCCTGTTCTTCCGCGAGATCGCCATGGTCCCGCCGCTGGAGGTGGTGGCGCATCGCATCCTGTGGGCGCTGGTGGTGCTGGCACTGGTCATCACCATCCGGGGCGGCTGGACGGAAACCATCGCCATTCTGCGCGACCGCAAGAAGGCGCTGATCTTCGTCGCCTCGGCCACCGCCATCACCGTCAACTGGATCACCTTCGTCCACGCCGTCACCAGCGGACGGGCCCTGGAGGCGAGCCTGGGCTACTACATCTTCCCGCTTGTGACCGTCATGCTGGGGGCGGTGTTCCTGAAGGAGCGCTTCTCGCCGCGCCAGATGGTGGCGCTGGGGCTGGTGATCGCGGGCGTGGCGGCGCTGGTCATCGGCCTGGGCCGGCTGCCGTGGGTGACGCTGACGCTGGCGTGCTCGTTTGCCATGTACGGCCTGTTGCGCAAGACCGCGCCGGCGGAAAGCCTGGTCGGGCTGTTCCTGGAAACCATCCTGCTGAGCCCGCTGGTGCTTGTCTTCCTGGCCTGGCTGGAATGGACCGGCACCGGCCACTTCATCGGCGCGCCCGAGGGGGCCTGGGTGACCACCTTGCTGGTGCTGGCGGGCCCGCTGACCGCAGTGCCGCTGTTCCTGTTTGCCTTCGCCGCCCGGCGGATGCGGCTGGCGACGCTCGGCCTCATGCAGTACATGAACCCGACCATCCAGTTCCTGCTGGCGACCCTGATGTTCGGCGAGACCCTCACCACGCCCCACGCGGTGGCGTTCGGACTTATCTGGACGGGCATCGCGGTCTACAGCATCGGTCCCGGCCGACTGTGCCGCCGACGCCGCGCGCGGACCGGCGATGCCGCTTGACGCCGGACAAACCCTCCATCGCTTGCGGTTGACTTGCGCTTGCGATGGGTCCATATGGCGGAACAGCCGCGAAGGACAGTGACGCCGGCGGAACAGGCGCGGTTGCCCGCAGCCCGCCCGCCAGGTCTCCCCCGACCCGCCGTCACGGACGCCCAGACGCCACAGGAGTTGAGCGAAGAATGACTGACAATCCGGCCTTCCAGCAGATCCAGAACGACATCGACACCAACGACGTCGTGGTGTTCATGAAGGGCACCAGCCAGTTCCCGCAGTGCGGCTTTTCCGCCGCCGTCGTGCAGGTGCTGAACCACTTCGGCGTTCCGTTCAAGGACGTCAACGTGCTTGCCAGCGACGACATGCGCCAGGGCATCAAGGACTTCTCCAACTGGCCGACCATCCCCCAGCTCTACGTGAAGGGCGAGTTCGTGGGCGGCTGCGACATCGTGCGCGAGATGGCCGCCAACGGCGAACTGCAGCAGATGCTCAAGGACAAGGGCGTCATGACCGCCGCGTAAGGCGGCGCGACACGCTGATCCCGAAAGGGCCGGTCTCTGCGGAGGCCGGCCTTTTTCGTATGCGCGTCAGGTGTCTTCCGTCGCCGTCTCCGGTGCCTTGGCCGGATCGCCCATGGCGTAGGCGCGTTCCAGACGGGCGACGCGGGTGATGTAGGCGGAATACCAGCCGGCGCGCCCGCCCTCGCGCGCCACGACATGCTCGGCGTGGTGCTTCCAGGCGCGGATGGCCTCCTCGCTCTCCCAATAGCTGACGGTGATGCCGAAGCCGTCCGGCCCGCGTGCCGACTCCACGCCCAGGAAACCGGGCTGGGCACGCGCAAGCGCCACCATGCGGTCGGCCATGGTCTCGTAACCGTCGTCCGGCGCTTCTGTGCGGCGCGAGGTGAAGATGACGGCGTAGCAACCCGGCGTGCGGTCGTCCATGACGGCTCCCTCCCCTGTTGAGCGGTCAGAATAACCGGCCGGCCGCGGCGGGCGGCAGGGCCATTGCGCACCGCAACCGCAGGGCGATTGCCCGCGTTGCCGAAGCAGATACCGCACGGCGCACCCGCGCCGGGCCGCGCCGTCTTCATCATCCAAAACCGTAAGGACAGCATCCATGTGGACCGTTCCCGCCAAGGACGCGCAAATTCCCGCGCTCGGCTTCGGCACTTTCACGCTTTCGCCCGACGACTGCCAGCGCATGGTGACGGCGGCGCTGGAGGTCGGCTACCGCCACGTGGACACCGCCCAGGTCTACGACAACGAGGATGCCGTCGGCGCGGCGATGGCGCAAAGTCCCGTCCCGCGTGAGGATGTCTGGCTGACCACCAAGGTCTGGGTGGACAAGTTCCGCGACGGCGATCTGCAGAAGAGCGTCGACGACAGCCTCAAGCGCCTCCAGACCGACTACGTCGACCTGCTGCTGCTGCACTGGCCCAACCCCGACGTGCCGCTGGAAGAGACGCTCAAGGCGCTGGCGTCGGTCAAGCGTGACGGCCGCGCGCGCCACATCGGCCTGTCCAACTTCACGGTGGCCCTGATGAAGCAGGCTTTCGCCGTGACCGAGGAGCCGCTGGCCGTGAACCAGGTGGAATATCACCCCTACCTGAACCAGGACCCGGTGCTGGACATGGTGCGCGCCAAGGGCATGGCGCTGACGGCCTACAGCCCGGTCGCCCAGGGCAACATCCTGGGCGACGAAACGCTCAAGCGCATCGGCGACAAGTACGGCAAGAACGAGGCCCAGGTGACCCTGCGCTGGCTGATCCAGCAGGACGGCGTCATCGCCATCCCCCGCACCAAGAGCGAGGAGCATTGCAAGACCAACCTGGAGGTCTTCGACTTCGACCTGACCGAGGAGGAGATGGCCGAGATCAAGGCCCTCCACCGCCCCGACGGCCGCCAGATCAGCCCCGAGGGCTTGGCGCCGGAGTGGGATACCTAAAGGCGGAAGCGCTCGCGGAACTCGGCGGGCGTGAGGATGGGCACCGGGAACTCGGCAGCGAGCACGAGGAGATCCCGGTCCCCTGTCACCAGGGCGTCAGCCTTGGCGGCATGGGCGGCGGCGAGGAAAATGTCATCGTCGCCGTCGCGGCACTGGGCGGGGAGCGGCATTGCCGGCGGCAGTTCGATCGGGCTGACATACGACACGTAGTCGTGGAACAGGTAGAACTTCTTGGCGGACGTCAGCCGGAGCTTGGGATAGGAAAGGACCCTATCCAGTTCCTCCACCATTGCCGGCGTTGCAACAGGCACAACGTGCCCCTTGAACCATGCCCGCCGTAGCCAAGCAAAGCCCTGTCGACTGAAGGCAAGCGATGAAATGAGAACGTTGGTGTCCAATACGGCGTGAACGGGCCTCAGCGGCCCCGGCGTGCCCACCGAACCGCCTCTTCCAGGTCCGCTTCGGTAATTCCGCGCTCTTCAAGCTCGGCCCTTACCTGGTCTGCCGGAGACATGTCTTCACCGGTGCGCGCTCCATTAAGCGGAATGAGCACGAGGCGGCCGTTGTCCTCAACGATGTCGAACCGGCGCGCGCCGCCAACGGCCTTGAGCAGGCTTTCCGGCAGCGGCAGGCAGTTGTCGGCGTTCAGGTCTGCGTGCATGGCCTGATCCAGTGTCAGCTATTTGCTCATACCAATATCGCCCGTCGCGCACTCCTTCGCAACCCGCACAAAGAAAACCGGCGGCACCCACAGGGCGCCGCCGGTTTCTTGTCGGCGGGAATTCCCGCTCGCGCCGGGGATGATTAGCGCGAGTAGAACTCGACCACCAGGTTCGGTTCCATCTGGACCGGGTAGGGAATGTCGGCCAGCTTCGGCGTGCGGACGAAGGTGCCCTTCATGGCCTTCGGGTCGACGTCCATGTAGTCGGGCACGTCACGCTCGCCGGACTCGATGGCTTCCATGATCTGCGGGATCTGGCGGGAGCGCTCGCGCACCTCGACCACGTCGCCTTCCTTGACCATGTAGGACGGAATGTTGACGCGCTTGCCGTTCACCAGGATGTGGCCGTGGTTGACGATCTGGCGCGCGGCGAAGGGGGTCGCCACGAACTTCATGCGGTAGACGACGGCGTCCAGGCGGCGCTCCAGCAGGCCCACCAGGTTCTCGCCGGTGTCACCCTTCCGGCGGGTGGCCTCGACGTAGTACTTGTGGAACTGCTTCTCGCCGATGTTGCCGTAGTAGCCCTTCAGCTTCTGCTTCGCCATCAACTGGATGCCGAAGTCGGACGGCTTGTGGCGGCGCTGGCCGTGCTGGCCGGGGCGCGACTCGCGCTTGTTCAGCGGGCTCTTGGCGCGGCCCCACAGGTTGACCTGAAGGCGGCGGTCGATCTTGTGCTTGGCGGCGATACGCTTCGACATAGCGTGCTCGATCCTTGTTTTAAAAGGTTGCGTAGCGTTGTTGTTCCGGTAGTCCCGGCCGCCGGCCCGAAGGCCGTGGTGGGCGGGGTGAGCGCACGCGGGCGCCATCCACATTCCCGGAAAGAAGCGCGCAGTATGCGTATATTTGCGGCCCCGTCAACCCCTGCGGCGCCGGGCGGGCGCCGTCCGGTTCACGCGCCGCGGAGGCGCACGCCTCACCGCCGGTAAACGAAGCTTCCGTGCGGCTTGCGGTCCTGCCAGCCGCGGCGCTGAAGCTCGGGCTCGGGGCTGTCGGCGATGTCGGGCCAGCCGATGCACATGTAGGAGACGAACTGCCACGCCTCCGGCACCTCCAGGTCCGCCTTCAGACGCTCGGGGTCGAGGATCGACACGTAGCCCACGCCGACCCCCTTGGCCCGCGCCGCGAGCCCGAGTATGACCGCCGCCCCCGCCACCGAATGCTCCAGGGTCTGCGGCATGGTGCGCGACCCCAGGCCGTGCCCCAGCGCCCCCGCGCCGTCGCAGAACAGCGCCACCTGCACCGGCGCCCTGTCCAGGCCAGACAGCTTCAGGCTGGCGTAGAGCTTTGCGCGCTCGCCGTCATAGTCGTGCAGGGCGTCGGAATTGGCGGTGGCGAAGTTGGCCCGCACGCGCACGCGCAGCGCCGGGTCGTCGACCATCACGAAGCGCCACGGCTGGCTGTTGCCCACCGAGGGCGCGAGACAGGCCAGCCGGATCAGGTCGTCCACCAGCGCCGGGTCCACCGGGTCCGGCTTGAAATGCCGGATGTCCCGACGCCACGCGACGAGGTCTTCGAAGCGGCGGCGGAAATGTTCGTTGAACACCGGCGCGGCATTGGACGGCGGCGCCTCGGCCATGGTCACTCCCCCTTGTCGTCGGTCCCCTGCCCTGCCCCGCCGGACAGGGCCTCCTCGCCCACCTCCGCCGGCTGCTGGTTTCCCTGGTAGGGCGGACGGTCGGGCCGGCGGCCCCAGCGCAGTTCCTTGACGATGCCGTGCAGGGTGCGGATTTCCGTCTCCGTCAGGTTGGCGCGCAGGAACAGGTTGCGGATGTTGCGCACCATGCTGGGCCGCTTGTCGGCCACCCGCAGGAAGCCGCTGGCGTCCAGTTCCGCCTCCAGATGCCCGAAGAAGCGCAGAACCATCTCCTTGCCCGCCAGCTGGGTCTGGTTGGTGATCAGTTGCTCCGCCGGCGGATCGACCTTCACCTGATACCATTCATAGCCGATCAGCAGCACCGCCATAGCCAGGTTCAACGAGCAGTAGGCCGGGTTGAGCGGCGCCTCGACGATCACGTCGGACAGCGCCAGCGCGTCGTTCTCAAGGCCCGTGCGCTCCTTGCCGAACAGGATGCCCGTGGCGTTGCCCGCCTGCCCTTGCGCGTGCATGTCGATCGCCGCCCGCTTGGGCGTCATCAGCGGCTTGATCATGCCGCGCCGCCGCGCGGTCGTCGCATAGACGCGCTTCAGGTCCCCGACCGCCTCTTCCAGGCTGTCGAAGACACGCGCCTGCTGCAGCACCTCCACCGCGCCCGAACTGGCGCTGATCGCCTTTTCCGACAGATGGTCCTCGCGCGGTTGCACGAGGCGCATCTGCGTCAGGCCGCAGTTGAGCATGGCGCGGGCGGCGGTGCCCACGTTCTCCCCCAGTTGGGGGCGGTCGAGAATGATGACGGGCGCGAGCGGGTCTTCCGCCAGCTCGCGTGCCCGGGTCTTGTCGGTGCCAGCCATTGTTCCGTTTTCGAAAGCCGCTCAGACGGTCGCGCCGTCGCGGTGGAGCTTGAAGTTGATGGAATCCGACAGCGCCTCGAACGACGCGTCGATCAGGTTCTCCGAGACACCCACCGTGGTCCAGCGCACGCCCGATCCGTCGGCGCTTTCAATGGTGACGCGGGTGACGGCGGCGGTGGCGGCCTCGGGGTTGAGGATGCGCACCTTGAAGTCCACCAGCCGCAGGTCGGACAGCTGCGGATAGTAGGGCAGCAGCAGCTTGCGCAGGCAGGCGTCCAGGGCGTTCACGGGGCCGTCGCCCTCGGCCACCGTCATGTTGCGCTCGCCCTGCACGGTCAGCTTGGCGATGGCCTCCGACAGGGTGATGAGCTGGCCCTTGGCGTTCCAGCGCCGTTCGTCGATGACGCGGAAGCTGTCCACCTTGAAGTACTCGGGCACGTCCTCCAGCATCCGGCGGGCCAGAAGCTCGAAGCTGGCCCAGGCGCCGTCGTAGGCATAGCCCTGGAACTCGCGCTCCTTCACCAGCTCGATCAGGCGGGCGAGGCGCGGGTCCTTGCGGTCCACCTCCATGCCGATCTCGTCGAAGCGGGCGAGGATGTTGGACAGCCCCGCCTGGTTGGAGACCAGGATCAGGCGCTTGTTGCCGATGCTGTCGGGGTCCACGTGCTCGTAGCACTTGGGGTCCTTGGCGACGGCGGAGACGTGCAGTCCCCCTTTGTGGGCGAAGGCCCGCTCGCCGACATAGGCCGCTTCCTTGCTGGGCACCCGGTTGAGCCGCGCGTCCAGGGAGCGCGACAATTTCGTCAGGCCCTTGAGGTCGGTGTCGGTCAGCCCGGTCGTCATGCCCATCTTGAGCATGAGCGTCGGGATGATGGTGATGAGGTTGGCGTTGCCGCAGCGCTCGCCCAGACCGTTCAGCGTGCCCTGCACCTGGCGGGCGCCGGCGCGGACGGCGGCCAGGCTGTTGGCGACGGCGTTTTCCGTGTCGTTGTGGCAGTGGATGCCCACATGCGTACCCGGCACCACCTTCACCACTTCGGAGACGATGTCGAACACCTCGTGCGGCAGCGTGCCGCCGTTGGTGTCGCACAGCACCACCCAGCGGGCGCCGGCTTCGTGGGCGGCCTTGATGCAGTCCAGCGCGAAGCCGGGGTTGGCCTTGTAGCCGTCGAAGAAATGCTCTGCATCGAACATCACCTCTTCCGCCACCGTGGCGGCGTGGGCGATGGAATCCGCGATCATCCGCACGTTCTCGGCCGGCTCGATGCCCAGCGCAACCTCGCACTGGAAGTCCCAGCTCTTGCCCACCAGGGTGACCACCGGCGCGCCCGACCGCACGACGGCCTGAAGACCGGGATCATTGTCGGCCGAACGCCCGGCACGGCGCGTCATGCCGAAGGCGGCGATGCGCCCGCGCGTGGTCTCGGGCAGGCTTCGGAAGAAGGCGTCGTCGGTGGGGTTGGCGCCGGGCCAGCCGCCTTCCACATAATCGAAGCCGATGGCGTCCAGTTCCCGCGTGATGGCAGCCTTGTCGGCGGCCGAAAAGTCCACGCCGTGCGTCTGCGCACCGTCGCGCAGCGTGCTGTCGTAGATGTAAACGCGGGTGTCGTCGCTCATCGGGTCCATGGTCCCACTGTATTCGAAAATGCGCTGCAAGGGGTGCGCAGAATGCCCCAGCGGCGCGGTCCTGCCAAGTCCCGCCGGCGCAGCCGGCTCCAAACGGAAAACGGCCCCCGCGACAAGCGGAGGCCGTTGTTCCCATCACGCGCCATGCAGCCCCGCGATATTCACTCCTTGACCACCCAGCCCTCGGCCCCTTCCATCAGCGTCACCGTGTCGGTGTTCGTGTCGCCGCCCGGGAACGTCAGGGTCACCACGGCGGTATAGGTCCCGTCGCTGTTCTCGGTCACGTTGCCCACGTCGACCTCCATGCCGTCGAGCATCTTCCGGGCCTTCTCCTGCTCGGCGGCCATGCGCGCCTGGAGGGGGGTGTTGCGGCCGCCGGACATGAGCTGGCCGAGGTCCTGCCCCAGTTCCATATTCTCGTTGAACTCGGCCTCGACGGCGGCACGGACGGCGTCCTGCACGTCGCTGTCGGAGGGACCGCCGCAGGCAGCCAGCACGAGCGTCATGGCGCACACGGTCGCCGCAAACAGCTTCTTCATGGTTCTCTTTTCCCCGGGGAGCGTCTTGAGCAACGGCGCGGGCGCCGCCTCTCCCCCCATTCGGCGCCGTCCGAGACGATTTTCTACCTCCTTTCCCCCTAAACAATCCAGGGGTAAAAGATGCCGCCGGCAGCCTCCAGCCGACGACGCCGGGCAACGCCGGGCGGCGCCGGGCGCCGCCACAGGGATAGGCGGCGCGCGAATAAGATGCTTCCGCACGGATTAGCCCGCGCGGGTTAAGCAGCCGGGTCAATATTGAGACCCCCGCCGGCGTGCTAGACAAGACCCACGCAGTGATTAAACAGCGAGGGCCTTCGCATGTCCGGCACCGAGAAGATTTCCGTCATCGGCCTTGGCTACGTGGGCCTGCCGCTGGCGGTCGCCATCGCCCGCCATTTTCCCACCGTCGGGTTCGACATCGACGAAGCCCGCATCGCCCAGCTTCGTGCCGGCCACGACCGCACGCGCGAGGTCGAGGACGACGCCATGGCGGCCACCGCCCTGCACTGCACCGCCGACCCGGCCGAAATGGCGGGCTGCGCGGTCTATATCGTCACGGTGCCGACGCCGGTCGACCAGTGGAACAAGCCCGACCTGTCGCCGCTGAAGGCGGCGTGCAAGACGGTGGGCGACGTGCTGACGCCGGGGGCGACGGTCGTGTTCGAAAGCACCGTCTATCCCGGCGTGACCGAGGACCTGTGCGGGCCGCTGCTGGAGCGGTTCTCGGGCCTGACCTGCGGCACCGACTTCTTCCTGGGCTACAGCCCCGAGCGCATCAACCCCGGCGACCGCGAGCACACGGTCGACCGCATCACCAAGGTGATCGCCGGCCAGACGCCCGAGGTGACGGAGCAACTGGCGCGCGTCTACGGCACGGTGACCACGGGCGGCGTCTTCCGGGCGGCCAGCATCAAGGCGGCCGAGGCGGCGAAGGTGATCGAGAACGCCCAGCGCGACATCAACATCGCCTTCATCAACGAGATCACCATGATCTTCCAGCGCATGGGCCTGTCCATTCAGGACGTGCTGGCAGCCTCCAACACCAAGTGGAACTTCCTGCCCTTCCAGCCCGGCCTTGTGGGCGGCCACTGCATCGGCGTCGACCCGTTCTACCTGGCCGAATGCGCCAGCCAGCTGGGCCACCACCCCGAGATCATCCTGTCGGGGCGCAAGGTCAACGACAGCATGGGCCACTACATCGCCGATCGGGTCATGGACCTGATGGGCCCGGACAAGGAGAACGCCCGCGTCCTCGTCATGGGCCTGACCTTCAAGGAAAACGTGCCCGACCTGCGCAACACGCGCGTGGTGGACATCATCGCCAAGCTGCGCGCCAAGGGCCATGTGGTGGACGTTCACGATCCCATGGCCGACACCGAAGAGGCCGCGCGCTACTACCAGATCGAACTGAAGCGGTCCCTGGACGAGTTGTCGGGCTACGACGCGCTGATCGGCGCCGTTCCCCACACCCCTTACAAGGCACTGGCGGCCGATGCCTTCCAGCGGCTGGTCAAGCCGGGCGGGCTGATCGCCGACATCAAGGGCATGTGGCGCGGCGCTCCGCTGCCCCAGGGGATGCAGGTCTGGAGCCTGTAGGCGCTCAAGCGGCGCGCTCCAGCGCGTCCAGCAGGCGGGCAGCGTCGGTCACGGCCACGTCGCCGAAGCGCCGGCGCAGAACGCCGCTGGCCGCCGGGTCTGCGAGCCGTTCGGCCAGCGGGTCATACAACGCGCGCAGCAGAAGCCGCGTGCGCCCGGCATCGCAGCGCCAGGCGGGGTCGTGATCCTCCGGCAGGGGCGGCGGCAGGTGGCTGTTGACCACCTCCGTCAGCCAGTCCAGGCGACGACCGACGTCCTGGAAGTGGCGCGCCGCCGCCATCAGCACGTCGCACAGCACCGCCTCGGCCTCGGGCTGGGCGGTCAGTTGCGGCCAGTCCACCAGGCCCAGCCGGTCCTCTCGGTGGCGGGCGAGCAGCGCCTCGGTGCGCCGCGCGGCGTCCTCCAGCGTCGCCGGCCCGACCATCTTGGACAGCGCCGCCATCAACCCCGGGATGGCGCGGCGCGACAGGGGGGCGTCGGGCGCCGGGCCGCCTTCGTCTCCCGCCCGCTTGGGCAGAAGATGGCTGAATCGGCGCGTCAGCAGGCGCTCGAAGGGGCGGTGGCGGCGATCCTCCCACAGCACGGCGTCATGCAGCCGCAGGCATTCGCTGGGCGCGGCGCCCGCCGAGGGACCGACCTCGGCCAGGTACGCTTCCGCCAAGCCGCGCAGATAGTCCTCGTCGGGGAAATCCCCCGGCACGGGCGCCAGATGCCCCTCCGCCCGCAGGCGATCGATGAAACCCATGAGCAGGCGGCGGTTCATGTCCAGCGGGCATGACCGCTCACGCGCGGGCGTGGCGGGCGCGGTCGCGGCGGGCATGGCGCAAGTCTCCCTGGCAAATGATTCTTGTTGCACGCAGTCTACCGCGCCGCCGGCGTCCTGGCGACATGGCCGGAAGGCATGGCCCCGACGGACGGGCCCGGGCGGCCACTCCCGCGCGAGACCGATCCGCCGCCGCCGCCCCGGCGTTGACAGCATGACGCCGCGCCCATAGCTTCGCTCCATCTTGTTCCAGGGGTCTTCATGACGATCACGGACGCGCCCATAGACCGCCTCAACATCCTGCTCGCGCAGCTTAATCCCACCGTCGGCGACATCGACGGCAACGCCGCCATGCTCCGGCACGCCCTGGAGCGGGCCGAGGCCGCCGGTGCCGACCTGGTGGTGGGGCCGGAATTGTGCCTGTGCGGCTACCCGCCCGAGGACCTGGTCTACCGCCGCGCCTTCCTCGACCGCGTGGAGGAGGCCGTCTCCGCTCTAGCCGCCGACACGAAGGACGGCCCGGCGCTCATCGTCGGCGCGCCCTGGCGGGTGGACCTGGGCGTGGTCAACGCCGCGCTGCTGCTGTGCGACGGCGAGATCAAGGCGGTGCGGGCCAAGCATCACCTGCCCAACTACGGGGTCTTCGACGAACAGCGCGTGTTCACGCCCGGCCCGCTGCCCGAACCCGTGGACTTCAAGGGCGTGCGGCTCGGCATCCTGGTGTGCGAGGACATGTGGTTCCCCGACGTGGCGGCGAACCTCAAGGAGCACGGGGCCGAGATCCTGGTGATCCCCAACGGCTCGCCGTTCGAGGTCGACAAGCACGAGGTGCGCCTGAACCACGCGGTCGCGCGGGTGGAGGAAACGCACCTGCCGCTCATCTACGTCAATCAGGTGGGCGGCCAGGACGAACTGGTGTTCGACGGGGCGAGCTTCGTCATCAATTCCGACTACGCGCTGGCCGGCCGCGCCGCCGCCTGGGCGGAGGACGACCTGCTGACGGTGTGGACGAAGAGTGCGCGCTTCGGCACCTGGAACGCCGACAGCGCGCGGGTGGAACCGCCCGACGACCGCTGCGCCGCCATCTATCAGGCCATGGTGCTGGGCACGCGCGATTACGTGAACAAGAACGGCTTTCCCGGCGTCATCCTGGGCCTGTCGGGCGGCATCGACAGCGCGTTGGCCGCCGCCGTGGCCGTGGACGCGCTGGGCAAGGACCGCGTGCGCTGCGTCATGATGCCCTCGCCCTACACCAGCCAGCACAGCCTGGAGGACGCTGCCGCCATCGCCGAGACGCTGGGGGTGGAATACGACATCATCAACATCGGCCCCGCCATGGAGGCCTTCGACACCATGCTGGAAGGCGTGTTCGAGGGCACCGAGGTCGGCATCACCGAAGAAAACATCCAGTCCCGCGCCCGCGGCATCGTGCTCATGGCGCTGTCCAACAAGTTCGGCCCCATGGTGCTGTCAACCGGCAACAAGTCCGAGATGTCCGTCGGCTACGCGACGCTGTACGGCGACATGAACGGCGGCTTCAATCCGCTGAAGGACGTCTACAAGCTGGACGTCTTCGCCGCCTGCCGCTGGCGCAACGAGAACAAGCCCGCGGGCGCGCTGGGGCCGGAGGGCCGGGTGATGCCCGACCGCGTCATCTCCAAGCCGCCCAGCGCCGAGTTGCGCCCCGACCAGAAGGACGAGGACAGCCTGCCCGGCTACGACGTGCTGGATGCCATCCTGCGCGGCCTGAACGAGGACCAGAAGGGCGTGCGCGAGCTGGTGGAGGACGGCTTCGACGCCGAGGTGGTGGAAAAGGTCTGGACCCTACTCAACCGCGCCGAATACAAGCGCCGCCAGGCCCCGCCGGGCGTGAAGATCACAAGCATGGCGTTCGGCCGCGAACGGCGCTATCCCATCACCAACCGTTACAAGTGACGCCCGCGGGCGGGTCCCGGACACGGGGTCCGCGCCCCGCGTCCGCCCGTGAGAGAAAGAGAGACCCGACCCGCCATGAGCATCCGAGTCCGTTTCGCGCCCAGCCCCACCGGTGCGCTGCATGTGGGCAACATCCGCGTCGCGCTGGTCAACTGGCTGCTGGCGCGCCGCAGCGGCGGCTCGTTCCTGCTGCGCTTCGACGACACCGACCAGGAGCGTTCCAAGCCCGAATACGTCGACGGCATCCGACGCGACCTGGCGTGGCTCGGGCTCGGCTGGGACGAGGAAGCCTTCCAGTCCGGCCGCCTGGCGGACTATGACGCCGCCTTCGAACGCCTGAAGCAGGCGGGCCGCGTCTATCCCTGCTGGGAAACCCCGGAGGAACTGGACTACAAGCGCAACCGCCAGCGCGCCCGCGGCCGGCCGCCGGTCTACGACCGCGCCGCCCTGTCGCTCAGCGACGAGGAAAAGGCCCGCCACGAGGCGGAAGGCCGCAAGCCCCACTGGCGTTTCCTGCTCGACGGCGGCGAGGTGGCGTGGAACGACGGCGTGCGCGGCCCCAGCAAGACCCAGATGGGCAGCATTTCCGACCCCGTGGTCAAGCGCGCCGACGGCACGTATCTGTACATGCTGCCCTCGGCGGTGGACGACATCGCCATGGAGGTCACCGACGTGGTGCGCGGCGAGGACCACGTCACCAACACCGCCGTGCAGATCCAGATGTTCCACGCCCTGGGCGGCGAACCGCCACGCTTTTCCCACCTGCCGCTGCTGGTGGACGCCGAGGGCAAGGGCCTGTCCAAGCGCCTGGGCAGCCTGTCCATGGCCGAGCTGCGCAACGACGGCCTGGAGCCGGGCGCGGTGACCAGCCTGCTCGCCCGCCTGGGGACCGCCGATCCGGTGGAGCCGCGCCAGAACCCGCACGACTTGGCGGCGGAGTTCGACATCACCCGCTTCGGCCGGGCGCCGGCCCGGTTCGATCCGGCGGACCTGGACCAGATCAACGCCCGCCTGCTGCACGAGATGACCTTCGGCGCCGCCGGGCCGCGCCTGGTGGCGCTGGGCATCCCCACGGATGCGGCAGAGCCGTTCTGGCACGCCATCCGCCCCAACATCACCCGCTTCGCCGAGGCCCGGGACTGGTGGAAGGTGGTAACCGGCCCGGTCGCGCCGGTGATCGAGGACGAGGACCGGGAGTTCATCGCCGCCGCCCGTGCCCTGCTTCCCCCGGAACCCTGGGATGCGGAAACCTGGACGCAGTTCGTCTCCGTTGTGAAAACCGAGACGGGCCGCAAGGGCAAGGGATTGTTCATGCCCTTGCGCAAGGCCTTGACCGGATTGGCTCATGGCCCTGAACTCAAGCCCCTTCTGCCCCTCATCGGCCGGGCGCGCGCGGACTCGCGTCTGGCTGGTGAAACGGCATAACCGCCCCCGTCGTATCCCCGCTATCCGGCCGGGTGCATTTATGGCGCTCGTCCATTCGGATAGGATATCCATTCCACGTTTGGCGTATTAGCGTTTGAGGTTACCTCCCTCGTGACGCTATTGTGTCATTCGTTTGATCTGGGGTGCGTCGGCGCGACCGGCGGGAAGTGGGGTCATGGCGACCGTCCTCATTGTAGAAGACGACAAGACATGCGCGGAACTGGTCCGCGCCCTGCTGGGCCGACGCGAAGCGCCGGCCTTCACGCCCGTGCTCGCCACCAGCGTCGCCGAGGCGCGCCGCCAGCTCGCGTCGCGCAAGGTCGATGCCGTGGTGCTGGACCTCAACCTGCCGGACAGCAAGGGCACGGCCACCGTCTCCACCCTTGTCGCCGCGGCGCCCGGCGTGCCCGTGGTGGTGCTGACCGCCGAGGATGACGACCGCACCGCCCGCAACGCCCTGCGCGCCGGCGCCCAGGATTATCTGGTCAAGGCCGACCTGACCGGCGACCGGCTGGCGCGCAGCCTTACCTACGCCATCGAGCGCCGCGCCACTCTGGCCGGCCACGATACAGGCGACGGGCTGGTGGAAAGCCTGCTCAACGGCATGGCGCCGGCGGTGCTGGTGCTGGAGACCGTCCGCGAGCGGGACGGCCCTCCCGCGGACTTCGTCTTCCGTCTGTGCAATGCGTCGTGCGAGCAGGTTCTGGGCCGGCACGGGCGCGAGCTGGCCGGCCGGCGCCTCGGCGAGGGGCTGCCCGAGCTGGCGGCGCTGGGCCTGCGCGAGCACCTTCTGGGCGTGGTCGAGACGGCCATCGGCCTGGACATCGACCTGCCCGTCCGCCTGCCCCACGCCGCCGGCATCGCCGACGGCACCGGCGGGCAGGACCGCGAGCCGTCGGAGGAGCCGCCCCGCTGGCTGCGCATCTCGGCGTCCCATGTGGCGGAGGGGGTGGCGCTCATCATCACCGACGTCACCGCCACCCACCAGCAGACCGACGCCCTGCGCGCCGCCAAGCAGAAGGCGGAAAAGGCGGATGCCGAAAAGTCCGCCCTGCTGCGCGCGCTGAGCCACGAGGTGCGCACGCCGCTGAACACCATCCGCGGGTTCTCGGAAATGGTGGCCGGGGAAATGCACGGGCCCCTGCCCCACCCGCAGTACAAGGGCTATGTCGACAGCATCCACAAGGCCGCCGAGACCCTGTCGGACGTGGTCGACGGCATGCTCGACATGAGCCGCCTGCAGGCCATGGGGCGGGGCGAGAGCGGCTCGGCCCACCTGATCGATCTGGCGCCCGACTGCGTGGCGGTCTGCCGCGACGGCATCGTGGAGATGCTCAACCCCGCCGGCGCCGACATGCTGGGCCTGGCGGCCGGGGACGAGGCCGTGGGCCGGCACTTCCGCGAGTTCGTCGCCAGCCACTACCGCCCCATCGTCGAGCACGGGCTGGATATCCTGGTGCGCGAGCGCACCCGCGTGCCCATGAAGATGCTGCGCGCCGACGGCGCCACGGTGGACGCCGAGGTGGCGGCCACGCCCTTCGACAGCGCCGGCGGCGGGCGGTCGGTCATGCTGGTCGCCCGCGACGTCACCGAACGCCAGCGCGCCACCCGCGCCATCGTCCAGCGCGAGGAACGGCTGCGCAAGATCATGGAAACCATGGTCGACGCGCTGGTCATCATCGACGACCGCGGCATCATCGAAACCTTCAACCGTGCCGCCGAGCGCATCTTCGGCTACAAGGCGGCCGAGGTGGTGGGCCGGTCGGTCAACATCCTCATGTCCGAGGAGCACGCCACCCACCACGACGAATACATCCGCCGCTACAAGCAGACCGGCGAATCCCATGTCCTGGGCGTCGGCCGGGTGGTGGAGGGGCGCCGCAAGGACGGCTCCGTCTTCCCGGTGGAGCTGGCCCTGTCGGACCTGAAGATCGGCGAGAGCCACCTGTTCATCGGCGTGCTGCGCGACATCACCGAACGCCGCGCCCAGGAAGAACGGCTGCGCTATCTGGCGACCCGCGACCACCTGACGGGCCTGCCCAACCGCGCCCTGTTCCAGACCCGCCTGGACGAGGCCGTGCGCGACGCCGACGCCGCCGGACGGCACGTCGCGGTTCTGTTCCTGGACCTCGACCACTTCAAGAACATCAACGACACCCTCGGCCACCCCATGGGCGACCGCGTGCTGCAGGCCGTCGGCCGCCGGCTGGAGGCACAGGCGCGGCCGAACGACACGGTGGCGCGGCTGTCGGGGGACGAGTTCACGGTCATCCTGGACGGCGTCGACGGCCCCGAGGAGGCCTCGGCGCTGGCCACGGTGCTGCTGGACCGGCTGTCGGACCCCTTCGAGATCGACGGGCGCGAGATCTACACCTCGGGCTCCATCGGCATCGTGATGTACCCGGAAAACGCCGAGGACATCGCCAACCTGATGAAGAACGTCGACACGGCCGTCAACTTCGCCAAGAAGCAGGGTCGCAACAACTTCCAGTTCTATACCGAGAAGCTGTCCGACGACATGGTGCGCCGGCTGCAGATCGAGAACGGCCTGCGCCGGGCGCTGGAGCGCGGCGAGATGCAGGTCTTCTATCAGGCCAAGATCGACCTGGACAGCGGCGACATCGTCGGCTGCGAGGCGCTGCTGCGCTGGTTCTCCAAGGAGCTCGGCTTCGTCTCGCCGGTGGAGTTCATTCCGGTCGCCGAGGAAACGGGCCTGATCGTGCCCATCGGCGAATGGGTCCTGCGCGAGTCCCTGCGCCAGTTGGACACCTGGATGCGCGCCGGGCTGCCGCCCGTGCGCGTCGGCGTCAACCTGTCCGCCCGCCAGTTCCGCGAGGCCGAACTGGCGGGCAAGATCACCGCCATCCTGGAGGAAACGGGCGTCAGCGCCGAGCTTCTGGAACTGGAGCTGACCGAGTCCATGCTGGTGGAGAACGCCGACGAGGTCATCCAGTCCCTGTGGGCGCTGAAGGGCCTGGGCATCACCCTGTCCATCGACGACTTCGGGACCGGCTATTCGTCCCTCAGCTACCTGAAGCGCTTCCCCATCGACGAGTTGAAGATCGACCGCAGCTTCGTGAAGGACATCCCTGACAGCATCGACGACATGTCCATCACCAAGGCCATCATCAGCATGGCGCGGTCGCTGGAGATGAAGCTGGTGGCCGAGGGCATCGAGACGGACGAGCAGTGGGAGTTCCTGCGCGACAACGGCTGCCATGTCGGCCAGGGCTATCTGTTCGCCAAGCCCCTGCCAACGTCGGAGTTCTTCGACCTGATGGAGCGCCGCCGGTCGGCCAACGACGACCACGGCAGCGAAAACGAAGGCGGCCTGTGGGCGGCGGTGGCGACCAAATAGGGATCGACGCTGTGTCCGGACGACCCGCAGCCTTGCGCGGCATTTCCGGTATCAGTACCGCACCAGCATGGTCCAGTCGCCGGGCATGTAGCCGTCCAGCACGGTGGCCTCCATGCCCGCGGCCTCGAACGCATCACGGAAGGCATCGGGCGCGGTGTAGAACATCAGCTGGTCGCGCCGCGGGTGGTCGAGGCCCAGCATGTTGAAGGCGAAGCCCTTGCGGTTCATGGCGGCGAAAGCCTTGAGCTGCGCGATCACCTCGGCCCGCCAGGCGTCTGCATCGCCGCCCGCCAGGACATTGAAGGTGCCCGAGGCGAACCCGTAATCCGCCATCACCGTCGCCCGGTCCGACAGCAGGAATCGTGCCCGGTGGTCTCGGATGGCGGACCGCGCCTGCGCCACCATGGCCCGCGTCATGTCGTACCCCACATAGCCGCGCACCCGCACCGCCTTCTGGGTCAGCAGGAAGGGGAACAGGGCGCCGTAGCCGCATCCGAGGTCGTTGACCGTGACGGACGCGCCGTGGGGCTCCCCTTCCATCAGCCGCACCAGCTGGGCGAAGCGCAGAAGCTGCCCCGCCCGGTCGCGCCAGCCCACCCCCTTGGGCGCGCATCCGTGGCGCTTGACGGCCAGGGTGTAGAGCCACTGGATGCGGGCGATGCGGTCTTCCCCGGTCTCCGGCGTCTCGGGCTGGTTCATGACGCTCACCCGACGAACCGGTCGAGGGTGCGCGACACGCTGCCGACGTAGGACCCGCCGAACAGCCGCACGTGCACCAGCAGCGGATACAGGTTGTAGAGATCCCGCCGGGCCTCGAAGAAGCCGGGCCGCAGGGGGCGCTTTTCCTGGTAGCGGCGGAAGAAGGGCTCGCCGAACGTGCCGAACAGGGTGGAGAACGCCAGCTCGATCTCGGCGTCCCCGTAATAGATGGCGGGGTCGATGAAGCCGGCGATGCGACCGCCGTCGCACAAAACGTTGCCCGTCCACATGTCGCCATGGATCAGCGCCGGCGCATCCGGCTCCTCGATCCAGTCGTCGAGCCGGCCGGCCAGGGTGTCGACCTTGCGGCGCACGTCGGCGGGCAGGCGGCCGGCGCGGTGGGACTCGTCGGCCATGTAGAGCAGCCGGTGATCGCGGAAGAACGTGCGCCACGAGGCCTCCCGCGGGTTGGGCTGGTGCAGCCCGCCGATCAGCGTGTCGCGCTCCAGCCCGAAGGCGTCCCAGGTGACGGAATGCAGGTCGGCCAGCAGGTCGGCGGCGTGCTCCTGACACGATGCCGAGATCCCGCCGCCGCCGGCCTGGATCTCCTCCATCACCAGCAGCCCCGCCTCGGCGTGCAGGACGCCCGGCACCGGCAGGCGGCTGGTGTCGGCCAGGTATCGGAGCATCCAGCCCTCGATGTCCAGGCCGCCGCCGGCATCGTCGGCCACCTTCACCACCACGGGCGCGGCGCCGTCCTCAAGCTCGGCGCGCAGCACGTCGCCGACGCAGCCGCCCGACAGCGGGCTCAGGCGCCGCACGCCATGCCCGATGGCCCGGGCGATGCGGTCGGACAGGTCTTGGCGGTCGGATGCCATGGGCGGCCTCCTTTCTGCCGTGGGCCGGTTGACGCGGATGCGCGTGGCCGGAACGCGTCAGAGCCGGGTGCGGATGTGGTCCAGAAGCCCCCGGGACGCCGCCTCCACCATGTCCAGCACGTCCTCGAACCCCCGGCCCTCGCCGTAGTAGGGGTCGGGCACGTCCTCGATGCCCAGGTGCGGGGCCCAGGCCAGGAACATGGACAGGCGGTCGCTCAGGTCCGGCGGGGCAAGGCGCGACAGCGAGCGGTAGTGCCCCGTGTCCATGGCGAGCACCATGTCGTAGTCGTGGAAGTCCTCGACGGCCACGCGGCGCGCCCGCTGGGCCGAGAGGTCGTAGCCCCGCGCCAGGGCGGCCTCCTGCGAGCGCGGGTCCGGCGCCTCGCCCACATGATAGCCGGCCACGCCGGCCGAGGCGGCCAGGATGCGGTCGGACAGGCCCTCGCGCTCCACCAGGGCGCGGAAGACGCCCTCGGCGGTGGGAGAGCGGCAGATGTTCCCGGTGCAGACGAACAGAACCTTGAACACGGCCGTTGGCCTCCTTTAATCCGGGGCGGAAAGGGACGCGAGAAACTGGCCTTCGCGCTCCCATGGCTTACCATGCCGCCGCCACTCGTCAAAGACCGGAGCCCGAGCCCCATGCACCAGACCGCCGACCAGCCCTCCATCGTCATCCTGACCGGTGCCGGGATTTCCAAGGAATCGGGGCTGGACACCTTTCGCTGCGCCGACGGCATCTGGAACAAGGTCAGCCTGGAGGACGTGGCGACGCCCGAGGGTTTCGCCCGCGATCCCGACATGGTGCACGGCTTCTACAACGCCCGCCGCGCCCAGCTCGCCGACCCGACCCTGTCGCCCAACGCCGCCCACGAAGCCCTGGCCAGGCTTGAGCGCGAGTGGCCGGGCGAGGTGCTGGTGGTCACCCAGAACATCGACGACCTGCATGAACGCGGCGGCTCGAAGAACGTGCTGCACATGCACGGCGAACTGAAGAAGGTCCGCTGCGAAGGCTGCCGCGCCGTCGCCGTGTGGGACGGCGACCTGGGCCGCGACAGCGCCTGTCCCACCTGCGGCGTGGCCGGTGCCATGCGGCCGCACGTGGTGTGGTTCGGCGAGATGCCGCTGGGCATGGAGCGTATCTATGCGGCCCTGGAGGACTGCGCCCTGTTCCTGTCGGTGGGCACGTCGGGCAACGTCTATCCGGCGGCGGGCTTCGTCCATCATGTGCTGGAAACCTCCGGCGGGCGGACGGTGGAACTCAACCTGGAGCCCAGCCAGGGCGCCACCCTGTTCGCCGAGCAGCACTACGGTCCGGCGACCGAAGTGGTGCCGGCCTTCGTCGACCGCCTGCTGGCCGAAGGACCTGCGGCCCTGGAGTAGCGCCGGGGCCCCCAACGGCCCATATCCGCACCGCCATGACATCGACTGCCTCCCACGACATTCCCGCCCCCGACCTCGCCGCCCTGAAGGCCGAGGCCGCCGCCTGCCGGGTGTGCGCACATGTCCTGCCGCTGGGTCCGCGCCCCACCTTCCGCGCCAGCGAGACCGCGCGCGTGCTCATCATCGGGCAGGCGCCGGGCACCCGCGTGCACGAGACCGGCATCCCCTGGAACGACCGCTCGGGCGACCGGCTGCGCGACTGGCTGGCGCTCGACCGCGAGACCTTCTACGACGAGGGCCGCATCGCCATCGTGCCCATGGGCCTGTGTTATCCCGGCCGCGACAGGAACGGCGGCGACGCCCCGCCGCGCCCGGAGTGCGCGCCGCTGTGGCAGAAGCGCTTCCGCGCCGCGCTGCCGGCCGTGGAACTGACGCTTTTGATCGGCATCCACGCCCAGACCTACTGGCTGGGCGACGCCCGCAAGCGCCGCTCCATGACCGAGACGGTGCGCGACTGGCGGGCCATGCCCGACGGGCTGATCCCCCTGCCCCACCCCAGCTGGCGCAACACCGCCTGGCTGCGCAAGAACCCCTGGTTCGAGGAAGAGGTGGTGCCCGAACTGCGCCGGCGCGTAGGACGGCTCCTCTAGGCACCCCGGCGAGAACCGGGGTCCACTACCGACGTCAGCCGCCTGCGCCACGGCGCACGGCGCACGCTGCATGAAAAAGGGGCCGCCCCACCGGGAGCGGCCCCTTCGTCATTTCATGCCGGCGCCTTATTCGGTGTGCTCGGCGTCCGGCTCCGGGACGGGATCGCGCATGGTGACGAACTCCTCCGCCGCCGTCGGATGAATGCCGACCGTGGCGTCGAACTGCGCCTTGGTGGCACCGCACTTCAGCGCGATGGCGATGCCCTGGACGATCTCCGGCGCGTCCACGCCCAGCATGTGGGCGCCGACCACGCGGTCGGTCTCGGCATCGACCAGAAGCTTCATGACCGATCGCTCGTCGCGGCCCGACAGGGTGTACTTCATGGGCTTGAAGCGGCTGAGGAACACCTTGATCCTGCCGCGCTTGCGGGCTTCTTCTTCCGTCAGCCCGACCGAGCCGATGGGCGGCTGGCTGAAGACGGCCGAGGCGATGTTCTCGTAGTCCATCTTGCGCGGGTTGTCGCGGAAGACCGTCTCGAAGAAGCAGATACCCTCGTTCAGCGCAACCGGCGTCAGGTTGACCCGGTCGGTGACGTCGCCGATGGCATAGATGCTGTCGACGCTGGTCTTGTTGTAGTCGTCGACGACCACCGCACCCTTGTCATTCAACTTCACGCCCGCTTCCTCGAGCCCCAGGCCCGAGGTACTGGGCGCGCGCCCGGTGGCGTACATCACTAGGTCGGTCTCGTGCTCGTCACCGCCGGCGAAGCGCAGGTTGTAGGCGCCGGATTCGGTCTTCTCGATGGAGCGCACCGTGGTTTCGGCCAGGATCTTGATGCCCTTCTTCTCCATCTCCTCCTGCAGGCCGGCCCGCATGGAGTGGTCGAAGCCGCGCAGGATCATGTCCTTGCGGATGATCTGGGTGACCTCGGCCCCCAGGGCGGCGAAGATGCCGGCGAACTCGACGGCGATGTAGCCGCCGCCGACGATGGTCACGCGCTTGGGCAGCTCGGGCAGGTCCAGCGCCTCGTTCGACGTGATGGCGTGCTCGATGCCCGGGATGTCCGGCATGGTGGGCCAGCCGCCCACGGCGATGAGGATCTTTTCCGCCGTGTAGGTCTTGCCGTCGACGGCCACCGTGTGGGCGTCGACCACCGTGCCGCGGCCGCGCAGAAGCTCGACGTTGTTGTCGCGCAGGATGCGGTTGTAGATGCCCTCCAGCCGCTCCAGTTCCTTCTGCTTGTTCTCGATCAGCGTCGGCCAGTCGTGGCGGGCGCCCTCGATGGTCCAGCCGTAGCCCTTGGCGTCCTCGAAGTCCTCGGCGAAGTGGGCGCCGTAGACCAGCAGCTTCTTGGGCACGCAGCCGCGCATGACGCAGGTGCCGCCGACGCGCGAGCTTTCCACGATGGCGACCTTTCTGCCCGAACCGCCGGCCAGGCGCGTCGCCCGCACGCCGCCCGAGCCCGCGCCGATGGTGATCAGGTCGTAATCGTACTCCGCCATGTCGGTGTGTCCTCGTTCCTGCGTCACTGAAAGGGAAGAAATCCGGAAAAAGAATGCGCGCCCGATGTGGGACGCGCAAGCGTGCGGTGCAAGATGGGGCGGCGCGGGGCCGGGATCAGATGTCCTTGTACGGTGCGTCGGGGTCGTCCGGCCCTGCCTCGCGCTCGGGCTCAGGCTCGGGCAGCGGCGTGAAGTCGGGATCACCGGGCGAAGGGCTCTGCGGCCCCTGCCCGCCCTTTTCCGAAAAGCCTTCGAAGAAGCGCTGCATGTTGCGGAACTGCTCGGCCACCCACGGCTTGGCGGCCTCGTATCCCGCCTTGGCCTCGCACACCGCCCGGTCGGCGGCGCAGGCGGCCTGGCATCCGGCCCTGGCGGCGGCGTCCTCGCGGTAGGAGAGTTCGCAGCGGGCCGTGCACCGGTCGAACTCGGTCCCGCAGGCGGCCAGGGCCTCGGGGTCCTCTGCGGCACCGACGGGCGCGGCGAGCAGGAACAGGACGGCGACGGCGATGACGGGCACAAGGCGGCGGCGCATGACGGACCTCTTGGTGGTTCGCGGAAGACCCTACAGGAGGAATGCGGCACGGGCGAGGCGCGATGCGGCGGAGGGGCGCCCCGCCGACAGCCGTCACGCGTCGCCACCACCGCCGCTGTCATTGCCGGCGTCCGCCGCCGAAGACGGCGTGGGGAGCATGACCCGCGGCCAGCCCCGGCGACTGGCCGCTTCGCCCCGCCCCTACTCCACCGTCACGCTCTTGGCCAGGTTGCGCGGCTGGTCCACGTCGGTGCCCTTCAGCACCGCCGTGTGGTAGGCCAGCAGCTGCACCGGGATGGCATAGAGGATCGGCGCCACGAAGGGGTCGACCTCGGGCATGGCAATGGCGTGCAGGGCCGTGTCCTGCATCCGCAGCACACCCTTGGCGTCGGAGAAGAAGATCACCTGCCCGCCGCGCGCCACCGTTTCCTGCACGTTGGACGCCGTCTTCTCGAACAGGTCGTCCTCGTCGTGCGGGGCGATGACGATGACCGGCACGGACTCGTCGATCAGCGCGATCGGGCCGTGCTTCATCTCGCCCGCCGCATAACCCTCGGCGTGGATGTAGCTGATTTCCTTAAGTTTCAAGGCGCCTTCCAGGGCGATGGCGTAGGACGTGCCGCGCCCCAGGTAGAGCACGTCGCGGGCCTCGGCGACGAACTGGGCGATGTCGCGGATGGCCTCGTCATGAGCCAGAACCTCCGCCGCCCGGCCCGGCACCTCCGCCAGCGCCGCCGCCAGGGCCTTCTCGCGCGCCGGGGTCAGGGTGTCCTTGGCGCGGCCGAGCGCGATGGCGAAACAGGCCAGAACCGTCAGCTGCGTCGTGAAGGCCTTGGTGGAGGCCACGCCGATTTCCGGGCCGGCGTTGGTCTGCAGCACCACGTCGCTCTCGCGCGCCATGGAGCTTTCCGGCGAGTTGACGACGGAGACGATCCGCTGTCCCTCGGCCTTGCAGTGGCGCAGTGCGGCCAGCGTGTCGGCCGTCTCGCCCGACTGGCTGATGAACAGCGCCACGCCGCCGTCCTGCAACACGGGGCGGCGATAACGGAACTCGCTGGCGACGTCGATCTCCACCGGCACGCGCGCCGTGCGCTCGATCCAGTACTTGCCCACCAGCCCGGCGTAATAGCTGGTGCCGCAGGCGACGATGGTCACCTTGGGCACATCGGCCATGTCGAAGGGCAGGTCCGGCAGGGTGATGGAGCCGCGCGCCGGGTTGTACATGGCGTTCAGGGTGTCGCCGATGACCTGCGGCTGCTCGAAAATCTCCTTCGCCATGAAATGGCGATGCTCGCCCTTGCCGATGAGCGCGCCGGACAGCGCCGTCTGGCGCACCTGGCGCTCCACCTTGTTGTCGCCGACGTCGTAGAAAGTGGCGCCGTCAAGCGTGAGGACGGCCATGTCGCCTTCCTCCAGGTAGGCCAGCCGCTGGGTCAGCGGCGCCAGCGCCAGGGCGTCGGAGCCCAGGTACATCTCGCCGTCGCCGAAGCCGACCGCCAGCGGGCTGCCCATGCGGGCCCCGATGAGCAGGTCATGATGGCCGGCGATCAGGATGCCCAGGGCGAACGCGCCGTGCAGGCGCTTCAGGGCCTTCTGCACGGCCTCCACCGGTTCCATGCCCTGGTCGAGGTGGTAGTGCACAAGATGGACGACCACTTCCGTGTCGGTGTCGGATTCGAAGCCGTGGCCGTGCTCCTGCAATTCGGCCTTCAGCTCCTGAAAGTTCTCGATGATGCCGTTGTGCACCACCGCCACCTTGGCCGAGGCATGCGGGTGGGCGTTGGCCTCGTTGGGGCGGCCGTGGGTCGCCCAGCGGGTGTGGCCGATGCCCACCGTGCCGGCGATGGGCTTCTGGGCGATGCGATCGGCCAGGTTGACGATCTTGCCTTCGGCGCGGCGGCGGTCGATGGAGCCGTTGACCAGCGTGGCGATGCCCGCCGAGTCGTAGCCGCGGTACTCCAGGCGCTTCAGCCCGTCCACCAGCAGCGGCGCCACCTCCTGGCGGCCGATGATACCGACGATCCCGCACATGGCTTCAGGCTCCCTTCTTGTCGTTGGATTTGCCGGCTTTCAGCGCCGCCATGCGCTGGCGGAAGCGCCCGGCCCAGCCGGGGCGCGCCTCCTGCCTGCCGCGCGCGACGGCCAGGGCGTCGGGCTCGACGTCCCGGGTCACCACCGAGCCGGCGGCGACGATGGCGCCGTCGCCGATCTTCACCGGCGCCACCAGGGCCGAGTTCGACCCGATGAAGGCACCGGCGCCGATGTCGGTGTTGTACTTCATGAAGCCGTCGTAGTTGCAGGTGATGGTGCCCGCGCCGATGTTGGCCTTGGCCCCCACCCGGGCATCGCCGATGTAGGTCAGGTGGTTGACCTTGGCGCCCGGCTCGACGACGGCCTTCTTGATCTCGACGAAATTCCCGATGTGCGCGCCCTCGCCCACGTCCGCGCCGGGGCGCAGGCGGGCGTAGGGGCCGACGGTGGCCCCGTCCGCGATCGTGCACTGCTCGAAGTGGCAGAAGCCCTTGATCTCGACGTGGTCGCCGACGGTCACGCCGGGGCCGAATGTGACGTGGGGCTGGATGACCACGTCGCGGCCGATCACCGTGTCGTGGGACAGGAACACCGTTTCGGGCGCGATGAGCGTCGCGCCATTGTCCATGGCCGCCGTGCGCAGGCGGGCTTGCGCCACCGCCTCGGCCACGGCCAGTTCGGCGCGGCTGTTGACGCCCAGCAGTTCCTCCTCGGCGCCCTCCACCACCGCGCAGGCCAGGCCGTCGGCACGGGCGAGTGCGACGATGTCGGTCAGGTAGTACTCGCCCTTGGCGTTGTCGTTGCCGACCCGGTCCAGCAGGTCGAACAGGCGCGCGCCGTCGACGCACATGACGCCGGAGTTGCACAGGCTCACGGCCAGCTGCTCGGCCGTCGCGTCCTTGGCCTCGACAATGGACTCCAGGCTATCGCCATCCATCATCAGCCGGCCGTAGGAACCGGGATCGTCGGGGCGGAACCCCAGCACCACGACCGCCGGACGCGCCGGGCCGCGGCGCGCCTCCAGCATCTTCGACAGGGTCTCGGGCGTGATGAGCGGCGTGTCGCCGTACAGCACCAGCACGTCGCCGTCGAAGCCTTCCAGAGCCCCACGCGCCTGCATCACGGCGTGGGCGGTGCCCAGCCGGTCGGCCTGCTCCACCGTCGGGTGTGGCGCGACGGTGCGGCCGACCGCCTCCATGCCGGGACCGACGACCACGACGGCCTCGTCCACCCCCAGGGCCTCCACCGTGGAGAGCAGATGGTTCACCATGGGCCGCCCGGTCAGCGGGTGCATGACCTTGGGAAGGGCGGACTTCATGCGCGTGCCCATGCCAGCGGCAAGCACGACGGCGGCAGTTTTGGTTTTGCTCATATGCTCGAAAACACGTTAGAACGGGTGTGCAGGCGGGTTTGGCGGAAGATGCCACAGGGGGCGAACCTGCACCAAAACAAACATTGTTGCAGGTTGTTGCGGACCATCATGACGGACACGGACATGCCTTCGATCTCCTCTCCCACCGCATCCGGCGCGCCGCTTGCGTTGATCTTCGACCTTGACGGCACGCTGGTGCACAGCGTCCCCGACCTGACCGTCGCCCTGAACCATCTGCTGGCCGAGCACGACCGGCCGGCGGTGGCCGAGGACGACGTGGCCTTCATGGTCGGCGACGGCGCCCGCGTGCTGGTCCAGCGTGCCTGGGCGCACACCGGCGCGGCGGCGGCGGAAGACGACCTCGACGGCCTGACGGAGCGCTTCGTCGCCATCTATGAGACGGCAACGGCGGGCGCGACACAACCCTACCCTGGCGTCGTAGCCACGCTGGAGACGTTGAAGGCGCGCGGCCATCCCCTTGCGGTCTGCACCAACAAGCCGCATGGGGCGACGCTCAAGCTTCTGGAGGAGCTGGACCTGGCGCGGTTCTTCACCGCCGTCGTCGGCGGCGGCTCCACGCCGGAGCGCAAGCCCCAGGCCGGCCCGGTGCTGGCGGTGCTGGCAGAAATGGGCGTTCCGGCGCGGGGCGCCCTGTTCATCGGCGACAGCCGCAACGACGTGCGCGCGGCCGCCGCGGCGGGCGTTCCTTGCGCCTGCGTCACCTACGGCTACCCCCGCGGCCCGGTGGAAGCACTGGGCGCCGACCGCCTGATCGACCACTTCGACCAGGTGCTGGACCTGGTGGACGCAGGCGCCGACATGGACCTGCAAAAAAAGGTTTGACAGGGGGCGCGGCGATTTCCTATATAGCGGCTCCCACGACGGCGGGGGCCACGGCCTCACCGGACGGGACCTGAGAGAGATGGGCGCGTAGCTCAGCGGGAGAGCACACCCTTCACACGGGTGGGGTCGTAGGTTCAATCCCTACCGCGCCCACCATCTCCTCTCAAAAAATATGACCGACACGCACCGGGCGCCGCTGCATTTCAGCCGGCGCCCGTGTCGTATGTGGTGCCTTCCCTACCGGAACGCCGGCTCGTCGAAGCTGCGCAGCTTGCGCGAGTGCAGTGTCGTCGCCCGCGCCTCGTCGCGCAGCATCTCCAGGGCGCGGATGCCAATGCGCAGGTGCTGGCTGACGCTGCGCTCGTAGAAGGCATCCGCCATGCCGGGCAGCTTGATCTCGCCGTGCAGCGGGCGGTCGGAGACGCACAGCAGCGTCCCGTAGGGCACCCGGAAGCGGTAGCCGTTGGCGGCGATGGTGGCGCTTTCCATGTCGATGGCGATGGCGCGGGACTGGTTGAAGCGCTGGGCCAGCGTATCCATGCGCAGCTCCCAGTTGCGGTCGTCGGTGGTGACCACCGTGCCCGTGCGCAGGTGCTCCTTCAGCGCGCGGCCGCGGCGGCCCATCACATCCTCCACGCCTTGCGCGAGCGCGACCTGCACCTCGGCGATGGTGGGCAGGGGGATTTCCGTCGGCAGCACCTGGTCCAGCACGTGGTCGTCGCGAAGATACGCATGGGCCAGCACGTAGTCGCCCAACCGCTGGCTCTCGCGCAGCCCCCCGCAGTGGCCGATCATCAGCCAGACATGGGAGCGCAGCACCGCCAGGTGGTCGGTCACCGTCTTGGCGTTGGAGGGGCCGACGCCGATGTTGACCAGCGTAATGCCCGTCCGCCCCTCGCGCACCAGGTGATAGGCCGGCATCTGCGGCGGCTTGGCGATGGGCGCCTTGTCGGGCTCCGCACCCTTCCAGGTGATTCGGTCGCCGGGCTCGACCAGTTTTTCGTACTCGCCCGCCTCCACGGCCTGACGCCCGAACGTCACGAATTCGTCGACATAACGTTGATAATTCGTGAACAAAACGAAGTGCTGGAAGTGCTCCGGCGCCGTCGCCGTGTAGTGCCGCAGGCGGTGGAGCGAATAGTCCGTCCGCCCCGCCGGGAACATGGACAGCGGCGTGATGGCCTCTGTCGCGGCGGGGCGCCGGCCGTCGGCGATGTCGTCGTTGGTATCCACCAGGTTGGGCAGGGCGAAGGCGTGGCGCAGGGCGCCCCGGCGGTCGGGCGTGACCTCGGCCGTCGCCCTGTCCAGCGCAAAGGTCAGCGGGATGGGCACCCGGCTGCGGCCGACGTGGAAGGTGGCGCCGTGGTTCTCGGCCAGCAGGCGCATCTGCTCCATCAGGTAGTCGGCGAACAGGCGCGGCTGGGTCACCGTGGTGCCATGGAGGCCCGCCTGGGTGACCTTGCCGAAGGCCATGCTGGTGGTCACAGCCAGATCCTCGGGCGCGATCTCGGCGCAGAGGTAGGGGTAGACCACCCGCCGCGCCGGCCCCTGCAGCCGGCCGGCTGCGAAGGCGTCGAAGTCCTCCCGCAGCATTTCCAGGCCCGTCTCGTAGATGTCGACCATGCGGGCCAGGGCCTCGTCGGGGCCGGCGCAGGTGTGCAGGTCGTCGCAGGGGATGGTGTCGAGCAGGCGGGAGGGGGTGGTCATGGAGCGGGGGTCTCCGGCGGTGGATCGGGCTTTCCTCAATAATGAGAGCCGTTTACACCCTCCGCAACGGTCTACTCCTCCTCCCGTTCCCCCGGCGTGATCGGCGGCGGCTGGGGCGCGACCTTCCCCTCCACCCACAGGATCAGCGCATAGACCGCCCCCAGCGCCAGCACCGCCACGCCCAGGCCCATGAGGAAGGTGCCCGTGGTGTCCTCGATCTCCAGCACGATCAGCTTGCGCACCACCGCCAGCACGCCGATCAGGATGACGGTGCGCACCTGCACCAGCCCCTTCTGCCCCTCGGCCATCTGCTGGACGGAGTGCGCCAGTTCCAGCGCGATGACGGCAGCCAGGATGCCGTCGAACAGGGCCTGGAAGGTGCGGTAGTCCCAGCCCGTCTCCCAACCCAGTGCCGTTTCCAGCACCGCCCGCAGAAAGTTGCCCGTCGCCAGCAGAATCACGCCGCCCATGCCGATCAGCAGCAGCCAGGCGATGATGCGCTCGAAGGCGGAATAGCCGCGGCTGGCCTTGCGCGTTCGTCCGCCCGTCACGGCCGCACCAGACCGAACAGGTGCGCCAGGTCCTTGAAGAAAATGCGCATATGGGCGGCGGGGTCGCGGCGGGTGAGTTCCTTGTTCATGTAGGATTGCCAGGTCAGCGCCTGCACGTCGGGGTCGCGGCAGATGCTGACGAAGCGCTCCCGCCGCGCATCCGACGAGTACCAGAACCGCTGCATCAGCCCGAGGATCCAGAACACGCGGCCGTGCGCCTTCAGGAACCGTTTCCGCGCCGTCGCCAGCGCGCGGGCGTCACCGGTGTCCAGCGCCACGGCCACGGCCTCGGCGGCCATGCGGCCCGAGGCCATGGCGTAGTAGATGCCTTCTCCCGAGGCCGGGGCGACGGTGCCCGCCGCATCGCCGCACAGCACCACGTCGCGGCCGTTGTCCCAGCGCCTGCGGGGCTTGAGCGGGATGGGGGCGCCTTCGGTGCGCAGGGTTTCAGCGTCGGCCAGCCCGGCCCGCTTCCGCAAAAGGGCGGTGGCTTCGCGCAAGGGGAAGCCGTCTTGCGCGGTGCCCATGCCGATGCTGGCCGTCTCGCCGTGGGGAAAGACCCAGCCGTAGAAGTCCGGCGACACATTGCCCTGGTACAGCACGTCGCAGCGCAGCGGGTCGTAGGCCCCGCCGGGTTCGGGCGCGCGGATGATCTCGTGATAGGCGATGACGCTGGGCGGCGGCGGATCGTCCGGCATCGCCAGCCGTGCGACGGCGGACCGCGCCCCGTCGGCGCCGATGACCATACGGGCACGTATGGACGCACCCTCCCCCGCCTTGTCGCGCAGGGTGATGCGCACCGCGCCGTCGGCGTCGCGGTCCAGGCCGGCGAGCGTCCCGGTGCGGCGGCGGGCGCCGAGGGTGGCGGCGCGGGCGCGCAGCCATTCGTCGAAGGTCTCGCGGTTGACCATGCCGACGAAGCCGCCGTCGGCGATGGGCATGTCGACTTGCCGGCCCGACGGCGCGATCACCCGGGCGCCGCGCACGCGGGTGCAGAGCACGCTTTCGGGTACCGCGAACTCGCGCAACAGCCGGGGCGGCACGGCGCCGCCGCAGGGCTTGGGCCGCCCGGCGCGGTCGAGCAGCAGGACCGAGCGTCCGGCGCGCGCCAGGTCGGCCGCCGCCGTGGCCCCGGCAGGGCCGCCGCCGACCACCACCACGTCGAAGGTTTCGGGGCTGTTCAGCGTCATCGGCCGCCTCCCGCGTCCAGCATGGCAAGACCACCGGCCGGCTTTGGCACGGCGCGGGCTCCCAAAGCGGGGCGCGCGGCCAGGGCGGCGGCGGCGAGGAACAACAGGGCCTCGGCGGAGAACACCAGGCCATAGGCGACGGCGGGGTCCACCAGCACGGCGCGGGCGGCGTCGACGGCGGCGGTCCCCAGGAACCCGCCCAGGCCGAAGGCCACGGCCTGCGCGGCGCCCCACACACCCATGCGCATCCCCTCGCACCCCGGTCCGCCGGCTCCGGCCAGCGCCATCATCGAGCCGATGGCGGCGACGGCGAAAGCGCCGTTGGAAACCCCCAGCGCGGCGACGGTGGCCTCCAGCGGCCAGCGCGGCCCGGCGATCCCGCCGAACGCCAGCAGCCCCAGCGCACCCGCCGAGGCAAGGCAGCCGCCCACCGTCCACAGCTTCAGCGAGCCGACCGCCCGCCCGCGCCCCCGCCATCCGGCAAGACCCACCAGCACCATGCCGACGAAGACCCCGCCATGCTGCACGCCGGCGAGGCTGGTGCTCTGCCCCGGCGTCATGGCAAAGACGGTGCCGGCGAAGGGCTCCAGGATCAGGTCTTGCAGGCTGTAGGCCAGCATGGACACGAAGACGAACACGGCGAAGCGCCGCGTCTCCCCCTCGCCCCAGACGGCGCGAAAGGCTTGCGCGAAGGCCGGCTTGCGTGCCTCGTCGGGCCGACGCACGGACGGCCCCTCGATCCGCCACACGGCCGACAGCGTCACCAGCAGCGCAACGGCGGAGACCACCGCCGTCACCGCCACCAGCCGCGCGGGCGTGTAGGGGTCGAGGTGCGCGCCGACAGCGCCGGCCGTCACGGCGAAGCCCAGGATCATCATCATCCACACCAGCGTCGCGGCGGGCGCGCGGCGGGCGGGGTCGACGCGCGTCGCCAACAGCGCCAGCAGCGACGTCCCGGCCGCGCCCACGCCCATGCCGATCAGCACGAAGCCCGCGACGGCCAGCGCCACGCCGGCGGCGTTGTTCGATCCCATCCAGGCGACGGCGGCCGAGGCGGTGACGGCGCCCAGCCCCAGCACCGCCATGCCGCCGATGATCCAGGGCGTGCGCCGTCCGCCCACGTCCGATCCATGCCCCCAGCGCGGGCGGAGGAATTGCAGCCCGTAGTGCAGCGCCACCAGGGCGCCGGGCAGCATGGCCGGCAGGGCCAGTTCCACCACCATCACGCGGTTGAGCGTGGATGTCGTCAGCACCACGATGGCCCCCAGCGCCGTCTGCACCAGGCCGAGCCGGAGGATGCCGCCCCAGCCGAGGGACGCGGGCGTGGCGGTCGTGCTCATGGGGTCACCTCCGGCAGCACGGCGAAGGCGCACACCAGCATCCCCAGCACATAGAGGCTGGTGCCGGTGGCGTTGTACCAGGGGGCAAGATCGCGGGGTCGCGTGAGGAAGCGCAGCATGAGCAGCCCCTGCGCCGCCAGCAGCGCCGCGACCACGGCGGCGTGCCAGGGCCGTCCCCAGTCCATCAGCAGCACCACGACCACCACCTGCGGCAGCGCCATGACGGCGCAGGCGAAGCGCGCGGCGGGGGCGACGCCCATCTGCACCGGCAGCGACCGCACGCCCATCCTGCGGTCGCCCTCCACCGCCTTGAAATCGTTGAGCGTCATGATGCCGTGGGCGCCCAGGCTGTAGAGCCCCGCCAGCGCCAGAATGCGCCAGTCAGGCAGCGCGGCGGCCATGACGGCAGCCCCCGTGAACCACGGCAGGCCCTCGTAGCAGACGGCGACGGCGGCGTTGCCCCACCAGCCATTGCCCTTCAAACGGAACGGCGGCGCGGAATAGGCCCAGGCGAGCAACAGCCCGACGGAGGCCGCCAGCAGCACCCACGGCCCCAGCGCCCAGGCGACGGCGAGGCTGACGAGCGTCCAGGCGATGGCGATGTAGAGCCCCCAGCGGCCGGGAATGCGGCCCGAGGGGATGGGGCGGCCGGGTTCGTTGATGGCGTCGACGTGGCGGTCGAACCAGTCGTTGACGGCCTGGCTGGTGCCGCACACCAGCGGCCCTGCCAGCAGCACGCCGGCCAGCGCCAGCGGCACCTGATCCAGCGACGGCCAGCCGGCGGAGACGACGCCGCAGCCAAAGGCCCACATGGGCGCAAACCACGTGATGGGCTTGAGAAGCTGGACGACAGGTGTGAGAGCGACTCGTTCCATGCCTTCAAGGGTAGGACGGTCGCGGGTTTTCGTCAATGTAGATTGACGTCAACTTTTCCTTACGAGCACCTCACCCGGCATTGTCGCCGTCCAGGTCGCCGATCATGCCGTAGCGGCGCAGCTTGACGTAGAGGCTCTGGCGCGACAGACCCAGCATTTCCGCCGCCGAGGCGCGATTGTCGCCGGTCAGATCCAGGGCCGCCTGGATGCACAGCTGCTCGATCATGTCGGTGGTGTCGCGGATGATGTCCTTCAGCGGCACGCGGCCGACCAGTTCGGTCAACTGGCTGACGGAGTGCGGCAGTTCGGGCTCCGTCGGCGGCGGTTCGGCGCTGACGCGCTGGCTGACGTCGCGGATGACGAAGGCGATGTCGGTCGCCGCCCCCTCGCTCAGCGCCACCGCCGACAGTTCCACGTCGGCGCCGGCGCCGTACTCGCCCTGGGCCGAGGTGCCGAGCAGCCGCACGCTGCCGTCCTCGCGCACCGTGCCGATGATCGCCGCCAGGTCGATTCCCGGCCGGCCGATCCAGCGGTCCAGCGGTTCGCCGCGCACCTGTTCCTCGGTCGCCAGTTGCACGAGATCAAGGAACGCCGTGTTGGCCGAGCGAATGCGCCCGGCGGCGTCGGTCAGGACGAAGGCGTCCGGCAGGGCCATCATGGCCTCCTGCCACGCGCCGGCGGCCTCGGCGCCCTGTCCAGGCGCCATGACGTCGGAGCGCTGGGGCAACAGGCGGATCAGGTAGAACGCCGCCCGCTCCTGCCGAAACAGGGTGGCCGACAACACCACCGGCACCGGCTGGCCGGCCAGGTGGACCGTCACGTCCTCGCCCTCGCCGCGCGCCCGCACGGTCGCCAGCAGCGACGTCACGGCCTGGACGCCCTCTCCCTCGATTCCGTGGGGAAAGGTGCGGCCGACGATCTGCCGCGTGCTGTCGCCGAACAGTGCGACGGCCGCCGGATTGGCCTCCACCACCTTGCGGGTCTGCGCGTCGACCACCAGCACGGCTTCCGAGGTCAGCTTGAACAGCAGGCGGTAGCGGGTCTCCAGGTGGCGCAGGCGGGCGTAGTCGCGCTCCAGGGATTGCTGGGCGTTGACCAGGCGCTGCTGAAGTTCCGCCAGCGAGCGCAGGTCGCGCCCCAGTGCCACGATGGGTCCGTCACGGTCCAGCCGCACGGCGGAGTAAAGCACCGGCACGTCCGCCTTGCCCCCGCCGGCCGGATGGTTGACCTGCCGCGGGCGGGGCGTTTCATCGGCGCCCGCCCCGCGCGCCGCCTTGAGCAACGCCTCGATCTTGGGGCGGCTTTCCACCGTTACGGTTTCCAGCCAGGATCGGCCCAGCCACTCCCCGCCGGCGGCCCGCTGGAGGTCTTCGCTCCCGAAGGCGGCGTCGCGCACCGTGCCGTCGGCGTCCATCACCAGGGCGATGTCGGCCGCCGAGGCGATCAGCGTCGCGGCGGCTTCCGCCCCCAGCGTGCCCAGCGATGTCTTCGGTGTGCGGAAGTGTTTCACGGATCACCAGCCACAAAAGATCGAGGACCACGGCCGTCGCGCCAGCCGCGCGAGTCGGCCTGCGGTCGCGCCGACAACCGTTCCGCCAGCGTTACCGCATGAGGACCGTTTACCCCCATTGCATCGGCTCCAACAAGCCCGGAGATGCTTGGATCGGCAAGAAAAACAGGTCCCCCCACAACGACCGCAACATTTCTGCAACAACTCTCGCGGCGAATGGCGGAGATCGTCGCCTCAAGGTCTGCCAGCCAGCGCAGGCCGGCAAGCGAGAGCCCCACAACGGCGAACGGCGTCTGCGCCACCGCCTGCACCAGCGCGTCCCGCGTGGTCGGCGCCGGCGGGGCGGTCACCTCCCAGCCGGCCCGGCGCAGGAAGACGGCGACCGTCTCGGCACCAAATCCGTGCTGCTCGCCGGGAGTCGAGGCCACCAGGACGCGCCGAGCCGGGCCGGGCGCCGCCGCCACGGCGTCGGGCGCGCAATCGGCGGTGTCCAGGTCCTTCAACAGGCCCTGCACGGTGAGCATTCCCATGGTGACGTCGGCGAAACCGCAGGCATCCGCCGCCCAGGCCTCGCCCAACCGCCGGGCAACCGGCCCCAGCAGGTCGAGCATGAGCACCGGCGCGGGCAGCCCGCGCGCAAGACGGCTGCGGAGATGCCGGCGCACCGCGCCGTGCCGTCCGACCAGCAGGAGCCGCACCAGGCCGTCCACTTCGGATTCCGTCGCCACGGCCGTCGGCTGCGCCGGTACCCGCAGCCGACGGCCGTGGCGCGTGATGAGGCGGGGGATCAGGTGGTGGGAAACCGCCCGGTCCAGGACCGCCGACGTCGGCGGGGCGGGAATGGCGAACGCGCCCGCACCGGCGGCCGGGCCGCCCAGCGCATCGGGCCGGTGCAGGACGGGCATGGGGGACAGGCCGCGACAGGGGCCGAGCATTCGCCGTCTCCTTGCGGGGGAGCCAATCGTCTACCGAACCACTGGCACAGCATGCCCTCATCCCGCCTCGCATGTCATTCATTTTTTACGTCCAGTTTAGTTGACACATGCGGCGCGGCGGTTCACAGTCTGCCCATGCGCTGAGCCTCAAGGAGGATCGTCATGCGTCAGCATCTGGCGGACGCCCGCCCCTACGCCCCGTCCTTCGGCGCCCGCCTTGCGGGCTGGCTGGACATCGACCGCGCCATCGCCGCCATCGACGGCTGCCCGTGGACGGCCACCTCCGGCCTGGCGCGGCACCGCGCCGCCGTGCGCCGCGCCAACGCCCGGCACGCCGCCGCCGTCAGCCGCATCCGGCAGGCGCGACCCCTCTACACGCCCGACGAGCGGCGACGGCGCGACGAGTCGCCGTGGACGCTGGTGCAGGGCGTGCTCGCGCCCGTGCAGTTCCTGGTGTTCGTGGTCAGCCTGGCCCTGGTCCTTCGCACGCTGGCAACCGGCGAAGGCCATGCGCTCGCCACCGGTTCGGTGGTGGTGAAGACGCTGGTGCTCTACGCCATCATGGTCACCGGCTCGATCTGGGAAAAGCGGGTCTTCGGCCGCTACCTGTTCGCCCGCCCCTTCTTCTGGGAGGACATGGTCAGCATGCTCGTGCTGGCCCTGCACACGGCCTACCTGGGCGCGGTGGCGTTCGGTTGGCTGGACGCGACCGGGCAGCTTCTGCTGGCGCTGGCGGCCTATGCCGCCTACGTGGTCAACGCCGGGCAGTTCGTCCTGAAGCTGCGCGCCGCCCGCCGCCAGGAACGGGACGAGGCGGCGGCCGGCCTGCCCGCGTCGGCGGAGCCGGCGGAATGACCCCCTTCGACCGCGCCGATCCCGCCCCGCCTGCCACCGGCTGCGCCGACACGCCGCCGGTGCTGCGGGAACGCGGTCAGCACGCGGTGTTCTGCGGCCTGACGGGCATCATCTGGCTGCACCGCAAGATGCGCGACGCCTTCTTCCTGATCGTCGGCTCGCGCACCTGCGCCCACCTCATGCAGTCGGCGGCGGGCGTGATGATCTTCGCCGAGCCGCGCTTCGCCACCGCCATCCTGGAGGAACAGGACCTGGCCGGCCTCGCCGATGCCAACGACGAGCTGGACCGCGTGGTGGACCGCCTGCTGGCCCGCCGCCCGGACGTGAAGACGCTGTTCCTGGTGGGATCGTGCCCGTCGGAGGTCATCAAGATCGACCTCGCCCGCGCCGCGCAGCGCCTGTCGCGCCGCCACCTGCCGACGACGCGCGTGCTGGCGTATTCCGGCAGCGGCATCGAGACGACGTTCACGGAAGGAGAAGACGCCTGCCTCGCCTCCCTGGTGCCGGAGATGCCGGCGACTAAGGCCGGATCGCTGCTGGTCATAGGGTCGCTGCCCGACATGGTGGAGGACCAGTTCGCCCGCCTGTTCGCCGCCATGGGGCTGGAGGACACGGCCTTCCTGCCCGCCCGCGAGGCCTTCGCCCTGCCCGCCGTGGGACCGGGGACGCGGGTGCTCATGGCGCAGCCCTTCCTCGCCGCCACCGCCAAGGCGCTGGAGGATCGCGGCGCCGTGGTGCTCTCCGCCCCCTACCCCTTCGGCGCCGAGGGCACGGAAGCCTGGCTGCGCGCGGGGGCGGAGGCGCTGGGCGTCTCGCCGGATCACATCACCGCCGCCATCGCGCCGGGCAAGGCACGGGCGGCGAAGGCGCTGGCGTCGGCGCGGGAGAAGCTGGCCGGCAGGTCGGTGTTCTTCTTCCCCGACTCGCAGCTGGAGATCCCGCTGGCGCGGTTCCTGGCGCGCGAGATGGGGATGCGGCTGATCGAGGTTGGCACGCCCTACCTCCACCGCCGCCACATGGCCGCCGAGATGGCGCTGCTGCCCGACGGCGTGACGCTGTCGGAGGGCCAGGACGTCGACCGGCAGTTGGACCGCGCCCGCGCCGCCCGCCCCGACCTGACCGTCTGCGGCCTCGGCCTCGCCAATCCGCTGGAGGCCGAGGGGCTGGCGACGAAGTGGTCGATCGAACTGGTGTTCTCGCCCATCCACGGGTTCGAGCACGCCGCCGACCTGGCGGAACTGTTCACCCGGCCGCTGACCCGCCGCGCCCTGCTGGCGCACGCCCAAGACCAGAGCACGAGGGGGCCTGAGCCATGCGCATCGTCCTGATCCATCCCAACTACCACTCGGGCGGGGCGGAGATCGCCGGAAGCTGGCCGCCGGCCTGGGCGGCCTACATCGGCGGCGCGTTGAAGGCGGCGGGCTTCACCGACGTCACCTTCATCGACGCCATGACCCATCACCTGGACGACGAGACGGTGCGTGCCCGCCTGCGCGCGTTAAAGCCCGACGTGATCGGGGCAACGGCCATCACGCCGTCCATCTACAAGGCGGAACGGCTGCTGGAGATCGCGAAGGAGGAAGTGCCGGGCGCCGTCACCGTACTGGGCGGTGTGCACGCCACCTTCATGTACCAGCAGGTGCTGACGGAGGCCCCCTTCATCGACGCCATCGTGCGCGGCGAGGGGGAGGAAATCGTCGTCAACCTGGTGCGCGCCGTGGCGGACGGCCGCTGGCCCGCCGACCGCGCGGCCGTGCGCGGCATCGCCTACCGGGACGAGGCGCAGGGGATCATCCTCGCCACGCCCGCCGCGCCGACGGTCAAGGACCTGGACGCCATCACGCCCGACTGGGGCCTGCTGTCGTGGGATGCCTACCGCTACGTGCCGCTGGGGGTTAAGGTCGCCATCCCCAACATGGCGCGCGGTTGCCCGTTTACGTGCAGCTTCTGCAGCCAGTGGAAGTTCTGGCGCGACTACCGCATCCGCGACCCGAAAAAGGTAGTCGACGAGATCGAGGGGCTGGTCACCGACCACGGCGTCGGGTTCTTCATCCTCGCCGACGAGGAACCGACCATCAACCGCAAGAAATTCATCCAATTCTGCCAGGAGCTGATCGACCGCGGCCTGCCGGAAAAAATCACCTGGGGCATCAACACCCGCGTCACCGATGTTCTGCGCGACGAGGCCTTGCTGCCCTTCTACCGCGAGGCGGGGCTTGTGCACGTGTCGCTGGGCACGGAAGCCGCCGCGCAGTTGAAGCTGGACCGCTTCCACAAGGAGACGCGCGTGGAGGAGAACGCGCGCGCCATCCGGCTCCTGCGCGAGGCGGATATCTTTGTCGAGGCCCAGTTCATTGTCGGGCTCGACAACGAGACGCCCGAGACCCTGGAAGAAACCTACCGCATGGCGAAGGACTGGGACCCCGACCTCGCCAACTGGGCCATGTACACGCCCTGGCCGTTCTCGCCCCTGTTCCAGGACCTGGGGGAGAAGGTGGAGGTCTTCGACTTCGAGAAATACAACTTCGTCACCCCCATCATGAAGCCGCAGGCCATGGACCGGGCGGAGCTTCTGGACCGGGTGATGCACAACTACCGGCGCTTCTACATGCGGAAAGCGCTGTTCCACTACCCCTGGCGCGGCACGGGATTCCGCCGGCGCTACCTGCTGGGGTGCCTGAAGGCCTTCCTGAAGGCGGGCGTGCAGCGCACCTTCTATGATCTGGGGAAGGTCGGCTACTGGGGGCCGCAGTCCAAGGAAACCGTGGACTTCCACTTCGACGAACACCGCACCCGCGCGCCCCTGCCCGCCGCCACCGACGACTGGCAGGCCGCCGCCGAGCGCGGCCGCAAGCTGGATGAGCCGACGGAGCCGGAGGCCGCCATGGCCTGCGGCGGCGGCCGTCAGCAGATGGAGGACGCCTGAGGCCATGGGCACGGTGGCCCTTCAGGAACACGCGCCCGATCCGGCGCTGGCGGCGGCGGCCGGCGTCATCGGACCCAACGCGCTGATCCAGGTGGCTGCGGCGCTTAAGGACTCGCACGGACCGGCGGAGGCGGCGGCGGTCTTCGCCCGCGCTGGCCTTTCCCGGTTTCTGGATCAGCCGCCGGAAACCATGGTGGACGAACGCTTTGTCACCGCCCTGCACGCCACCTTGCGCGCGCGGCTTGGCGTGGCGGAGGCCCGCGCGGTGGCCGATGATGCGGGGGTGCGGACGGCCGGTTACCTGCTCGCCCATCGCATCCCGTCGGCCGCGCAGCGGGTGCTGGGGGTCCTGCCGCCTGTGCTGGCGGCACGGATGCTGATGGGGTCCATCGGCGCCCATGCCTGGACGTTCGCCGGCGGCGGCGCCTTTACCTATCGCGCCGACCGGCCGGTGGTGTTCTCGGTGGAGGGATGCCCCCTGTGCCGGGACGCCCATGCGGCGCCGGGCGCGGTACTGTGCGACTATTACGCCGGCACCTTCCGTCATCTCTTCAGGACACTCGTCACGCCGCGCGCCCGCGTGGCGCAAACGGCCTGCCAGGCCGCCGGGGCGGCGGCCTGTACGTTCACCATCACCTGGTGATCGCCGCCGTCCTCAATGCACCGCCAGCAGGGTTTCTGCCTGAATCACGGCGTCGCGTGGGGTCCATCGGCGCCCATGCCTGGACGTTCGCCGGCGGCGGCGCCTTTACCTATCGCGCCGACCGGCCGGTGGTGTTCTCGGTGGAGGGATGCCCCCTGTGCCGGGGCGCCCATGCGGCGCCGGGCGCGGTACTGTGCGACTATTACGCCGGCACCTTCCGTCATCTCTTCAGGACACTCGTCACGTCGCGCGCCCGCGTGGCGCAAACGGCCTGCCAGGCCGCCGGGGCGGCGGCCTGTTCGTTCACCATCACCTGGTGATCCCTGCCGTCCTCAATGCACCGCCAGCAGGGTTTCCGCCTGAATCACGGCGTCGCGTCCGTCCACGGCCATGGCGTCGGCACCCACGTCCATGGCCCATTCCGGGTGATCGACGAACAGCGCGCCCCCCACCAGCACCTGCACCGGACGATCCCCACCGGATCGGCGGACGGCGGCGATGGCCTGGGTCAGCGGAGTCAGGTGCCGCTCACACGACGCCGACAGCCCCACCATCCCCACGCGGCGGCGGCGCACGGCCCCCGCCAGCGCGGCGCCGGAGCGGAAGGCGTCGCAGGCGCAGTCCCAGCCGGCGCGGCGCAGGAAGTTCGCCACCACCGACAGGCCGATCCCGTGCTGCTCGCCCGGCACCGGGCACAGCAGAATGGTCCGCCCGCCCTCTCCCACCACGGGAGATGCGGTGACAAAGCGGGGGCTGAGCGCGTGCAGCGCCTGTTGCAGGTTGCAGCACCCCAGCGTGACGTCGGCGAAGGAACACAGGTCTTCCTCCCACCACGCGCCCAGGCGGCGCGCGACGGGGCCCAGAAGATCCATGCAGAGGGTTTCGGCGGTGAAGCCCGCCGCGTGCAGTTTCTCCACGTGGGCGACGGCGGTTTCGGCGTCGCCCTTCATGGCCATGTCGGCAAAGTGGCGAATGTAGCCCATGCCCGGCAGGATCACCGGCGGGCTGACGGAAAACCCGACCTCGGGTACCGCCAGCGACCAGACAAGGGCATCGTGCCTGTGATCGTCGGCGGCTCCGCGCCCTTCCACCAGGGCGTCGCGTGTCGACACATCCATTCCATTGACCTCCCCGTTCCTGACAGCCGGACCGCGCGGCCGGCTGGGTGCCGGACACGGGCTGATCTCGCCGTCACGGGGCGCGGCGGTGTCGGCGGCGTTTCCCTTGAGCCCGGCGCCCATGGGGGAAGCGTGCCGGCATCGACGCGGCGCCGCTTGGCGGACCGGTCGTTGGCGTCAGGGCTCCCGGCGCGAAGCCGGTTGGTCTGGGAGGAGGCGGAGCGCGTGACGCAATCCTTCAACCGCGACATGGGAGGATTGTTCCCGGCGTATACCGGGAAATCTCCATCCGGGTGTATTTTTACCCAATCGGGTACGTACTGTGCAGTTTACGTCAACTCCGCTTGACACTCCGGCGGTGACGGCCTTACGCTTTCTCCAGTGTCACGCGGAGGACCCTTGCCATGCCTCGCCGCCACGCCCCTTTTTCGTCCCGACCCGCGCGCGGAGCCGTCTCATGCGCCTGACGGTCTGGACCTACGACGGCCCGCCCCACGTGGGCGCCATGCGGGTGGTCACGGCCATGCGCGGCGTCCATTACGTACTGCACGCGCCGCAGGGCGACACCTACGCCGACCTTCTGTTCACCATGATCGAGCGGCGCGACCGCCGCCCGCCGGTGACCTACACCACCTTCAAGGCCAGCGACCTTGGCGCCGACACCGCCGCGCTGTTCAAGGAGACGGCGCGCGCGGCGTATGAGCGCTTCCGCCCGCAGGCCATGATCGTCAGCCCGTCGTGCACGGGGGAACTGATCCAGGATGATCCCGGCGGCCTCGCCAAGGCGCTGGACCTGCCGGTGCCGGTGATCCCGCTGCACCTGAACAGCTATCAGCGGAAAGAGAACTGGGGCGCGGCGGAGACCTTCCACGCCCTGGTGCGCGGCTGCTGCCGGGGGCGGACCTATGAGCCGAAGCCCGCCGGCGCCCGCCCCACCGCGAACATCCTCGGCCCGGCGGCGCTGGGCTTTCGGCACCGGGACGATCAGGTGGAGGTGCGGCGGCTGCTCGGCCTGCTGGGCATCGACGTCGCCGTCACCGCGCCGTGGGAGGCTTCCCCGGCCGATCTGGCGCGCCTGCCGGAAGCGGACTTCAACGTGGTGCTGTACCCGGAGGTCGCCGACACCGCCGCCAAGTGGCTGTCGCGCACCTTCCGCCAGCCCTTTACGCGCACCATCCCCATCGGCCTGAACGCCACCCGCGACTTCCTGCGAGAAGCCGCCGAGCTTGCCGGTGTCGATCCCGCTCCGGCGCTGGCCGCCGTGGAGGCGGAGGCCCGGATGCCGTGGTACTCGGCGTCGGTCGACTCGACCTACCTGACGGGTAAGCGCGTGTTCATCTTCGGCGACGCCACCCACGCCATCGCCGCCGCCCGCGTCGCGTCGGAGGAACTGGGCTTCGAGGTCTGCGGGATCGGCACCTACGGCCGGGAATTCGCCCGCGACGTGCGCGCGGCCGCCGAGCGCCTGAGCCTGGAAGCCCTCATCACCGACGACATGCTGGAGGTGGAGGAAGCCATCGCCGCCGCCCGGCCCGAACTGGTGCTGGGCACGCAGATGGAGCGCCACATCGCCAAGCGCCTGGGGCTGCCCTGCGCCGTCATCTCCGCCCCCGTCCATGTGCAGGACCACCCCGCCCGCTTCGCCCCGCAGATGGGGATCGAGGGGGCGAACGTGATCTTCGACACCTGGGTGCACCCGCTGATGATGGGGCTGGAGGAACACCTGCTGACCATGTTCCGCGACGACCCGGAGTTTCACGACGAGGCCGCGCCCTCGCACCTGGGTCCGGCCGCGCCCGCGCCCGTCGCGGAAGACACTGCCGACGCGGCGCTCGCCTGGGCCGCTGACGCCGAGCAGGAGTTGAAAAAGATCCCCTTCTTCGTGCGTGGCAAGGCGCGGCGCAACACCGAACGCTTCGCAGCCGACCACGGCCTGTCCACCATCACCATCGAGACGCTCTATGACGCCAAGGCTCATTTCGGACGCTGACCGCGCCCCGGCCGGCGTCGTGCCGGTCCGCGTGGTGATCGTGACGCTGGACGCCCACCTGGCCGGTGCGCTGGACCGCGCCCGCGCCGACCTCGCCCGCGACCTGCCAGGGCTGACGCTCACCCTGCACAGCGCGGTGGAGTGGGAGCACGATGCCGGCGCGCTTGAGCGCTGCAAGGCCGACATCGCGGAAGCCGACGTGATCCTCGCGACCATGCTGTTCATGGAAGACCACGTGAAGGCCATCCTGCCCGCCCTTCAGGCGCGGCGGGATGCGTGCGACGCCCTGGTCGGCTGCATGTCCGCCGGGGAAATCATCCGCTGCACGAAGCTCGGCCCCTTCCGCATGGACGGCGCCGACCGGGGGCCGCTGGCGCTGCTCAAGCGCCTGCGCGGCGACCGCAACAAAAAGAGCGGCGGCGGCGCCAGTGGTGCGAACCAGATGGCAATGCTGAAACGCATCCCGCGCATCCTGCGGCTCATCCCCGGCAAGGCGCAGGACCTGCGGGCCTACTTCCTCACGCTGCAATACTGGCTGGCGGGGTCGGAGGAGAACATCGCCAACCTGGTGCGCTTCCTGGTGGACCGCTACGCTGCCGGCCCACGCCGCGCCCTGCACGGGCGCCTGAAGCCGCGCGAGCCCGTGGAGTATCCGGAGGTCGGGCTGTATCACCCGGACCTGACCGTGCGCGCCACCACGGCTTTGGACACCCTGCCCCGGCCGGCGTCGTGCAAGGGGACGGTCGGCCTGCTGCTCATGCGCTCCTACGTGCTGGCGGGCAACACCGCGCACTATGACGGCGTCATCCGGGCGCTGGAGGCGCAAGGGCTGGCGGTCCGGCCGGCGTTCGCGAGCGGGCTGGACGCACGCCCGGCGGTGGATGCCTTCTTCCGCCGCGCCGATGGATCGACGGCGGTGGATGCGGTGGTGTCGCTGACCGGCTTCTCCCTGGTGGGCGGGCCGGCCTACAACGACGCCAAGGCGGCCGAGGAGACGCTGGCCGGCCTGGACGTGCCAATCCTGACGGCGCACGCGCTGGAGTTCCAGACGCTGGAGCAATGGCGGGAGTCTCCGCGCGGGCTGATGCCGGTGGAGGCCACCATGATGGTCGCCATCCCCGAACTGGACGGCGCCATCTCCCCCATGCTCTACGGCGGCCGGACGGAAACGCCCGGCGGTGCCCCGGCCATGGCGCCCGAGCCCGAGCGCTGCGCCATGCTGGCGGCGCGCGTGGCGAAGCGGGTGTCCTTAAAGAAGAAGGTCAAGGCCGCGCGCAAGGTCGCCGTGGTGCTGTTCAACTTCCCGCCCAATGCCGGCGCCACAGGCACGGCGGCCTACCTGTCCGTCTTCCAGAGCCTTTACAACACGCTCTCGGCGCTGAAAGCCGACGGCTACACGGTCGATATCCCCGCCGACGTGGACGCCCTGCGCGCCGCCGTGCTCAAGGGCAACGCCGAGCGCCACGGCCAGCCCGCCAATGTCGCCGCCCACATCACCGCTGACGATCATGTCCGGCGCGAGGCCCGCCTTGCCGAGATTGAGGCGCAGTGGGGGCCGGCGCCGGGCCGTCACCAGAGCGACGGTGGCGGCATCTTCGTTCTGGGCCAAACCTTCGGCAACGTCTTCGTCGGCATCCAGCCCGCCTTCGGCCACGAGGGCGACCCCATGCGGCTGATGTTCGAGGGCGGCTCCGCCCCGACGCACGCCTTTTCCGCCTTCTACCGCTGGCTGCGGGAGGATTTCGCCGCTGACAGCCTGCTGCACTTCGGGATGCACGGTGCGCTGGAGTTCATGCCGGGCAAGCAGGCGGGACTGTCGGGCTCGTGCTGGCCCGACCACCTGATCGGCGCCCTGCCGCACGTCTACCTCTATGCCGCCAACAATCCGTCGGAAGCCACGCTCGCCAAGCGCCGGACGGCGGCGACCATGGTCACCCACCTGACCCCGCCGCTGGCCGAGGCCGGCCTGCATCGCGAGCTTCTGGAAATCAGGGACGGCATCGAGCGGTGGCGCGCGCTTCCCCACGATGCCACCGAGGACCGCACGCGCCTCGCCCAGACGCTCCAGGCCCAGGCGGCGGCCGTGGAGATCGGCCCGGACGCCGACGCCTGGACGCGCGACCCGCACAAGGCCGTCGCCGCGCTGGCCCATGCGGTTCTGGCGCTGGAGCAGACGCTCATCCCCCACGGCCTGCACGTAATCGGCAGCCCGCCCGCAGCGGAAGCCCGCGTCGACATGCTCTCGGCCATGGCCGAGGCCGCCCACGGCACCCGCCCCGACCGCGCGGCGGTGGCGGCGATCGTCCACGGTGCCCCCTCCACCCTGCCCCGCGAGCAGGCCGAGGCGCTGGCGGAGTGGGACCGGCGCCTGCGCGTCGATCATGAGCTTCCGGCCCTCTTGCGCGCGCTGGACGGCCGCTACGTCCGCCCCGCGCCTGGCGGCGACATCCTGCGCACGCCGGACGTCCTGCCGACGGGCCGCAACCTGCACGGCTTCGACCCCTACCGCATCCCCGACGCCTGGGCCGTCGCCGACGGCGCGCGGCAGGCCGACCGCATCCTCGCCCGCCACACCGCCGAGGGCCACGGCCTGCCGGAAAGCATCGCCCTGGTGCTGTGGGGAACCGACAACCTGAAAAGCGGCGGTGCGCCGCTGGCCCAGGCGCTCGCGCTGATTGGCGCCCGCCCGCGCTTCGACGCCTACGGCCGGCTCACCGGCGCGGCCCTGATCCCGCTCCCGGAGCTGGGTCGCCCGCGCATCGACGTGGTGATGACCTGCTCGGGCATCTTCCGCGACCTGCTGCCGCTGCAAACCCGCCTGCTGGCCGAAGCCGCCTGGCTCGCCGCCACCGCCGAGGACGAGGCGCCGGAGGACAATTTCGTCCGCAAGCACGCGCTCGCCTATGCCGAGGCGCACGGCTGCGACATGGAGACGGCGGCGCTGCGGGTGTTCTCCAACGCCGATGGGGCCTACGGCTCCAACGTCAACCACCTGATCGACAGCGGATGCTGGGCGGAAGAGGACGAACTGGCGGAGACCTTCAGCCGCCGCAAGTGCTTCGCCTACGGCCGCAAGGGCGCGGCGGTGAAGCAGCCGGAATTGCTGTGCGACATGCTGGCCGGCGTTTCGCTGGCCTACCAGAACCTGGAGAGCGCGGAACTCGGCATCACCACCATCGACCACTACTTCGACACGCTCGGCGGCATCAGCCGCGCCGCCCGCCGCGCCAAGGGCTCGGCCGAGGAGCTTCCGGTCTACATCGGCGACCAGACGCGCGGCACCAACGCCGCCGTCCGCACCCTGGCGGAACAAGTGGCGCTGGAAACCCACACGCGGATGCTGAACCCGAAATGGTACGAGGGCCTGCTGTCCCACGGCCACGAGGGCGTGCGCCAGATCGAGGCCGCCGTGACCAACACCATGGGCTGGTCGGCCACCACCGGGCAGGTGGCGCCCTGGGTCTACCAGCGCCTGACGCAGACCTTCCTGCTGGACGAGACCATGCGCGAGCGCATGGCGGCCTTGAACCCCACCGCGTCCGCCCGTGTCGCCAACCGCCTGCTGGAGGCGCACGAGCGCCGCTACTGGACCCCCGACCCCGAAACGCTCCGCGCGCTGCAAGACGCCGGGGAGGACCTGGAGGACCGCCTGGAAGGCGTCGCCCCGCCCCCCGGCATGGCCGCCGAATAACCGACAGGAGATTTGCCCCGTGCTCGACTCCCCCGTGAAACGGCCCCCGCGCGATGGCGACGGCGATGGCAGCGTGCAGGTGCACATGGACCTGCCCATGGAAATCGACGGCGCCAAGGTGTTCGCCGTCTACGGCAAGGGCGGCATCGGCAAGAGCACCACGTCGTCCAACCTGTCCGTCGCGTTCTCGAAGCTGGGCAAGCGGGTGGTGCAGATCGGCTGCGACCCCAAGCACGACAGCACCTTCACCCTGACCAAGCGCCTGGTGCCGACCGTCATCGACACCCTGCAAGGCGTGCGCTTCCACAGCGAGGAACTGACCCTCGATGACTTCGTGTACGAGGGCTACAACGGCGTGCTCTGCGTGGAAGCCGGCGGCCCGCCCGCCGGCACGGGCTGCGGCGGGTATGTGGTCGGGCAGACGGTGAAGCTTCTGAAGGAGCATCACCTGCTGGAAGACACCGACGTCGTCATCTTCGACGTGCTGGGCGACGTGGTCTGCGGCGGGTTCGCCGCCCCTCTCCAGCACGCCGACCGGGCGCTGGTGGTCGCTGCCAACGACTTCGACAGCATCTTCGCCATGAACCGCATCGTCGCCGCCATCCAGGCCAAGGCGAAGAACTACGACGTGCGGCTGGGCGGCGTCATCGCCAACCGCAGCGCCGACACCGACCAGATCGAGCGCTTCAACGCCGCCACGGGCATGAAGACCCTCGCCCACCTGCCGGACCTGGACGTCATCCGCCGCAGCCGCCTGACGAAGGCCACCCTGTTCGAGATGGACGGCGGCCCGGAGCTGGAGGCCGTGCAGGCCGAATACCTGCGTCTCGCCGCGACCCTCTGGGCCGGGGTGGAGCCGCTGGACGCCAAGTCCCTGAAGGACCGGGAAATCTTCGACCTGCTGGGGTTCGACTGATGGACACCACCGCCGACACCTACGCCGCCCGCCGGGCCGAGATCGAGACCTATTTCGACCGCACCGCCGTGCACGCATGGGAACGCCTGACCTCCGACGCCCCCGTCGGCCGCATCCGCGCCACGGTGCGGGAGGGGCGTGACACCATGCGCGCCACCCTCCTTTCCTGGCTGCCCGAGGACCTGACCGGCGCGCGCATTCTGGATGCCGGCTGCGGCACCGGCGCGCTGGCCGTCGAAGCGGCCCGGCGCGGGGCGGAGGTGGTGGCGGTCGACCTGTCGCCGACCCTCATCCGCCTCGCCAACGACCGGATGCCGGCGGACCTGCGCGGCCGCCTGTCCTTCCATGTGGGCGACATGCTGGACCCGGCACTCGGCACCTTCGACCATGCGGTCTGCATGGATAGCCTGATCCACTACGACAGCGCCGATGCCGTGCGCATGTTGTCGGGCCTGACGCGGCGGGCGCGCGGCTCGGTGGTGTTCACGCTGGCCCCGCGCACCCCGGCGCTGGCGATGATGCACGGCATCGGCCGCCTGTTCCCGCGCGGCGACCGGGCGCCCTCCATCGAACCGGTGAGCCTGGACGGCTTCCGCTACCGCGCCGCCGCCGACCCCGCGCTGGACGGCTGGCGCCTCGACCGCTCCGAACGGGTGAGCCGTGGGTTCTACATCTCACAGGCCCTGGAGGCCGTCGGACCATGCGCCGCTTGACCGCGCCGTCCCCGGCCGTGGCGGCCTGGCGCCGCCTGACGCCGCACCTGCTGCCCTTCGCCGATGCCGCGACGAAGGAACTGCCGCTCGGCCGCCTGCTGCGGCTGTCGCTGTTCCAGGTCTCCGTCGGCGTGGCGCTGGTGCTGCTGAACGGCACGCTCAACCGCGTGATGATCGTGGAACTGGGCGTGCCCGCCGGGCTGGTCGCCGTGATGATCGCCCTGCCGCTGGTCGCGGCCCCCTTCCGCGCGCTGATCGGCCACAAGTCCGACACCCACCGCTCCGTGCTGGGCTGGCGGCGGGTGCCCTACATCTGGATGGGCACCATGCTGCAATTCGCCGGGCTCGCCATCATGCCCTTCGCCCTGCTGGTGCTGTCCGGCGACACGCTGGGGCCGCAGGTGCCCTATGCGGGAGAAGTCGCCGCCGCGCTGGCCTTCCTGCTGGTCGGCATCGGGATGCACATGGCGCAGACGGCGGGACTGGCGCTGGCCGACGATCTCGCCCCCCGCCATGCCCGGCCGCGCGTGGTGCCGCTGCTCTACGTCATGCTGCTGGTCGGGATGGTGGCGGCGTCGGTGATCGTCGGCGCCACACTGTCCGACTACAGCCCCATGCGCCTGATCCAGGTGATCCAGGGCGCCGCGCTCGCCAGCCTGATCCTCAACGGCCTCGCGCTGTGGAAGCAGGAAGCCCGCGACCCCGCCCGCACCGCCGCCGACGCGCCGCGCCCGGCCTTCCGCGAGACCTGGGCCGCCTTCGCCGCCGTCAAGGGCGCCCGCCGCCTTCTGGTCGCGACCGGCCTGGGCGCCGCCGCCTTCTCCATGCAGGACATATTGCTGGAGCCCTACGGCGGGGAAATCCTGGCGCTCGGCGTGGGCGCGACGACCCTGCTGACGGCCCTTCTGGCCGGCGGCACGCTCATCGGCTTCGCGCTGGCGGCCCGAAGCCTGAGCCAGGGACAGGACCCGCACCGCATTGCGGCGCTCGGCGCGCTGGCGGGTGTGGCTGCATTCTCCTGCGTCATCTTCGCCGCACCGGTCCAGTCACCGCTTCTGTTCCGCGCCGGAACGGTGCTGATCGGCCTCGGGGGCGGGCTGTTCGCGGTCGGAACCCTGACCGCCGCCATGGCGCTGGGGGAGGATCGCGGCAACGGCCTGGCGCTGGGTGCCTGGGGCGCGGTGCAGGCCACCGCCGCCGGCGCGGCGCTGGGGCTGGGCGGTGTCATCCGCGACGCCGTGGGACAGGCCGCCTTGACCGGCGGCCTGGGCTGGGCGCTGGCCTCGCCTGCCACCGGCTACGCCGCCGTCTACCAGATCGAGATCATCCTGCTGTTCGCCGCCCTGGTCGCCATCGGCCCGCTGGTGCGCCACGCCCGCGTGCGGACCGACCAGGCGTCGCGGCCCTTCGGCCTGGCCGAGTTTCCCGGCTGACCACCGCCCCGTCCACCAAGGAGGCCCACCATGCCCTATGGCGCCATTACCGAATACATCGACGTCGCACAGGTGGTCCTGTACGCGTTCTTCTTTTTCTTCTTCGCCCTGGTGCTGTACCTGCGGCGCGAGGACAAGCGCGAGGGCTATCCGCTGGAAGGCCGCGAAGGGGGCCGGGTGACCGTGCAGGGCTTCCCGCCCGTCCCCAAGCCCAAGACCTTCCTCACCCGCGACGGCCGGACCGTGCTGGCCCCGCGCCCCGACGAGGTGGAGCGTGAGATCCAGGCCAAGGCCACTTGGCCGCACCCCGGCGCGCCCATCGAACCGCTGGGCGATCCGCTGCAGTCTGGCATCGGGCCGGGATCGTGGGTCAACCGCATCGACAAGCCGTTCCTCACCTTCGACGGCCTGCCTCAGGTGGTGCCCATGCGCGCCGCCCCGGGCCAGAAGGTGCCGGCCATGGATGTCGATCCGCGCGGCATGGACGTCATCGCCGCCGACAACAAGGTGACAGGCCGTGTCACCGACATCTGGGTCGACGTCGCCGAGCAGTACATCCGCTACCTGGAGATGGAAGTGCCCGCCGCCCCCGGCGCAACCGCGAAGACGGTCCTGCTGCCCATCGTCTTCGCCAACATCAGCCGGCGCTGGCGCAACATCCGGGTGGACGCGCTGATGTCCCACCAGTTCGCCACCGTGCCGGCCATCAAGAGCCCGCACCAGATCACGGCGCTGGAGGAAGACAAGATCAACGCCTTTTACGCCGGCGGGCTGCTCTATGCCGATCCGTCGCGCGGGGAGCCGCTGCTATGAGCCACGTATCCTCCGTTCCCCTGCCCGACCCGCACGACCACGAGTTCGAGCCCGTCCCCGGCCTGCCCGCGCCCCTGCCGGAAGGCGAGCGCATTCTGTGGCAGGGCCGGCCGGTGTGGACGCGCCTGGCCATCCATGCCTTCCATGTCCGCAAGGTGGCGGTCTACTTCGCCGCCCTGCTGGCCTGGGTGGTGGCGAGCGCCATCGCCGACGGCGACACGCTGGCGGAGACGGCCAAGACCGCCGCCATGGTCACGGCCGGCGGATCGGTGGCGGTGGGCATTCAGACGGCGCTGGGGTTCTTCAGCGCCAAGGCCACCGTCTACACCATCACCGACCGGCGCATCGTGCTGCGCATCGGCATCGCCCTGCCGCTGGTCATCACCGTGCCCTTCAACCTGGTCGCCATTGCCCGCTTCCGTCCGCAGAGCAAGGGCGTCGGCGACATTCCCGTGGCGCTCATCAGCGGGGAACGCATCGGCTACGGCATCCTGTGGCCGCACGCCCGCCCATGGACGCTGCTGCGCCCCCAACCCATGCTGCGCTGCGTGCCCGAGGGCGCGGCCGTCGCCACCGTGCTGGCCTCCGCCCTGCGCGCCGACATGGCCCGCCGCACGGTCGGGGACGAGGTCGAAACCGCCGCCCCGCCCCACGCCCAGGCCGCCGAGTAGGAGCCCCGCCATGAGCCAGTCCTTCGCCGACAGAACGCTCCCCCGCCCGCTGCTCATCGGTGCCGGCCTGCTGGTGGCGGTGGCGGTGGCGGCGACCGGCTTCAGCAGCCTCACCGGCCTCGGCCGCACCACCGCGGACTCCACGGTGGCCGACGTGGCGGTGGAGGAGACGGTGGCCTTCACGGTGCGCGACCGCCCCGACGGCCGCCTCGCCTTCCGGGATGCCCGCGACGGCCGCGTGCTGCACGTGGTCGACCTCAATGCAGAGGGCTTCCTGCGCGCCGTCATGCACGGCCTCGGCCAGGACCGCCTGGCGCAAGGGGCTGGTCCCGACGCGCCCTTCCACCTCACGCGCTGGGGCGACGGTCGGCTGTGGCTGACCGACACCGCCACCGGCAACCGGGTGGCCCTGGAAGCCTTCGGCCGCGACAACGCCGGCGCCTTCGCGCGCCTGTTCACGCCCTCCGCTGAAAGGTCGACGCCATGAACGCCGTCACGCCCGTCACCGCCACCGCCGGCCCGGCAACCACCGCCGCCGCAAAGCGCGCCAGCGAATCCCTGACCACGCAGAAGGCGCGCGAGGAAACCCTTCTGACGCCGCGCTTCTACACCACCGACTTCAAGGCGATTGACGGCCTGGACGTGAGCCCGGTGCGCGAGGAATGGGACGCCCTGATCGCGGAAATGAAGGAAGACAACAACCGCCGCCACTTCACCCGGCCGGAGGACTTCCGCACCGACGTCAGCGGCCTGCCCGAGGGCTTGCGGGCGGAGTTCATCGACTTCCTGACCAGCTCCTGCACCTCGGAATTCTCGGGCTGCCTGCTCTATGCCGACATCAAGAAGCACGCGACAAACCCCGACGTGCGCGACCTGTTCGGCCTGATGACGCGCGATGAATCCCGCCACGCCGGCTTCATCAACGAAAGCCTGAAGGACTTCGACCTGGGGCTGGATCTGGGGATTCTGGCGAAAACCAAGGCCGTCACCTACTTCCGGCCCAAGTTCATCTTCTATGCCGTCTATCTGTCGGAGAAGATCGGTTACGCCCGCTACATCACCATCTATCGGCACCTGCAGCGCAACCCGCACCACAAATTCCACCCGATCTTCAATTGGTTCGAGGAATGGTGCAACGACGAGTTCCGCCACGGCGAGGCCTTCGCGCTGATCATGCGGGCGGACCCCAAGCTTCTGCGTGGCGTGAATAAGCTCTGGATCAAGTTCTTCCTGCTGGCGGTCTACGCCACCATGTACGTGCGCGACCACGGCCGGCCGGAGCTTTATACGGCGCTCGGGATCGAGCCGACGGAGTACGATTACAAGGTCTTCGGCCTGACCACGGAAATCTCCCGCCAGGTCTTCCCGCTGACGCTGGACACCGACGATGCGCGCTTTCGCGCCGGGCTGGACCGCCTGCTGCGCCTCTCCCGCGCCGCCGACGCCGCCAAGAGGCGCGGCGGCGTCATGGGCTGGGCGAAAAAGGCCGCGTGCTCCGTCGCCTCCGCCGCGACGCTGGCCCGCCTTTACCTGCTGCCCGCCAGGCGCAACGCCCTGCCGGCGCGCGTCGGCCTCAAGCCCGTGTGGTGATCGATCATGTCCAACTACGTCCTGCCCGTGCTCTACGGCCTGTTCGTCTGGTGGGCGAGCACGGTGCTCATCATCTACCTGGACAACCTGCCGAAACGCACCTTCAAGTGGAGCCTTCTGGGCGCCACCGCCGTTCTGGCCGCCTGCCTCTACGGCCTGCACGCCAGCGCCGATGATCCGTCGGTGACCGGCGCCTATGTCGCCTTCACCTGCGGCGTGCTGGCCTGGGGGTGGCAGGAAATCAGCTTCTACATGGGCTACGTCACCGGCCCCCGGAAGCAGCCCTGCAAGGACGGCTGCAAGGGGTGGGTGCACTTCGGCCACGCCATCATGACGAACCTGTGGCACGAGCTGGCGATCATCGCCGCCGCCGGTGTCGTGGTGGCGCTGACCTGGAACGCGCCCAACCAGGTGGGGCTGTGGACCTTCCTCATCCTCTGGTGGATGCACCAGAGCGCCAAGCTCAACGTCTTCCTGGGCGTGCGGAACCTCAACGAGGAGTTCCTGCCCGAACACCTGAGCTTCCTGAAAAGCTACTTCACCAGGAAGCCCATGAACCTGCTGTTCCCGGTATCGGTGACGATATCGTCCATCATCACCTACGTCCTGGTGATGAAGGCCGCCAACGCCGCGACGGCGTTCGAGGCCGTGGGCTTCACCTTCCTCGCCGCCTTCATGGCGCTGGCGGTGCTGGAGCACTGGCTGCTCGTCCTGCCACTGCCCACCGCCGGCCTGTGGCAGCCCGGCCTGAAGGCGCGCGGCGACGCACCCGCCAAGCCGTTCGACGCGGAAATCGTCGTCGGCTTCCTGGGCGCGGGCAAGACCACTGTCCTGCGCCGGATGCTGAGCGAGGTCGACCCGGACGAGAAGACCGTCGTGCTGGTCAACGACTTTGGGAAACTGGGCCTGGACGGCACGCTGCTCTCGGGCCGGGGCGCGGACGTGGTGGAGCTGCCCAACGGCTGCATCTGCTGTAGCTTGCGCAAGGACTTGGCCGCCCAGCTGAAGGACGTCATCGCCCGCATGGCACCCGACCGCGTCCTCATAGAGCCCAGCGGGGTGGCCGACGTGACGTCGCTCCTGCGCGTGCTGCACGGGCCCGACGTCAAGGGGCTGGTGAAGAGCCTGCGCCTGACCACCGTCATCGACGCCGGCGCCTTCCTGCGGGACCACGCCCGCCTGCCCGAGTACTTCGAGGCCCAGGCGCGGCTGGCCCCCGTCTTCATCCTCAACAAGACCGACCGAGCGAGCGCCGAGGACCTGGCGATCACCACCGACACCCTGAAGCGCCTCAACCCCCACGCCGAAATCCTGCCCGCCGTCTACGGCGCCGTGGAGCCGGCGCGCGCGGAGGCGTGGAAGGCGGCGCCGGCGGTGGAGGCTCATACGCACGCACACGATCACGCGCATGAGCACCACCACGACCACGGCCCGGATGCGCTCGGCCTGGAAAACTGGAGCACCGCCCTCTCCGGCCTCCACGACGCCCGCGCCCTGCGCGGCGTGCTGGAGGCCGTCGCCGCCGGAGCCTTCGGCGAGATCGACCGCCTGAAGGGCATCCTGCAAGTGGAGGGCGGCTGGCTTCAGGTGGACGTCGCCGGCGGCCACCCCGCCATCGCCGCCCACGCCGCCCGACCCGAGGACACCGCCCGCGTCATGGCCATCGGCAAGAGCATAGAGCGCGACCTGCTCCACCGGGCGCTCCGCCGTTGCACAGTACCGGAGGCGGCCGTCGCCTGAAGGATGCGAGGGGCCCAACGTGGGCCCCTCGCGCTCCCCGCGATTCCTTGGTTTCGCAAGGGCGGCAGACAGCATGTGTGGACCCCTGCTTTCGCAGGGGTGACGGGTTTTTCTCTAAGTGTTTGTTATAGAGAAAAAATAAACCGTCATTCCTGCGAAAGCAGGAATCTACTTACGGTGTCAGCCATCCTGCCCCACACCTGGCCTTACCGGCTATTCCGGCACCATGCCCGAGGTGAAGTACACGCCCACCGACCCATACAGAGACCCGTCCCGCGCCGCCGCGTAGGTCTCCGCCAGCAGGTCGCGCGCCCAGGGCCGGCGGTCTTCCGGCAGAAGCTCCACCTTGAACGACGTGGTGATGTCCAGGAACGACTCAGGGTCGATGTCGTCCGTCGTCACGCTCACCACCGAAGGCCGCACGCCCACGAACCCCGCCTGGTGCATCAGCCCCGCCAGACGCCGGCCGATGAGGCGGTCGCCGCCGCGCGCCTGCTGGCCGGCCAGGGCCTCCTGCAACAGCACGTCCAGCGCCGCCGGGCGCGGCACCACGTCGAACAGCGCGTCGTCGCTGTCGGCGATGAGCAGCCGCCCGCCCGGCTTCAGGATGCGGCGGATCGCCGCCAGCGCGTCCAGCGGGCGCTCCAGGTGCTGGAACAGGAACCGCGCATAGGCGATGTCGAAGCTCGCCGCCGGCAGGTTGGACAGGTCGTAGACGTTGCCTTCCTCGAAAGTCACGGCGGCGCCGTCCCGCGCCGGCTGGGCGCGGGCGACCGCAAGCAGTTCCGGGTTCAGTTCGACGCCCGTGACGCGGCCCTCGGCGCCGACCTCCTCGGCCAGGCTGCGGCTCACGATGCCCGGCCCGCAGGCCAGATCCGCCACCGTCATGCCGGGCTTCAACCCTGCGGCGCGCAGGGCGGCGCGCTCGATGGGCCAGGCGATGGAAGCCTGACGTTGCAGGCGTTCAAGCTCCGCCTCGTTTTCCGAAAACGTGCCGAAGGCGTAGGAACCCAGGTCGGTGGTCATGCGCTGTCTCCCGTTCCGCGCAGGTGGTCGTTGGTGCTGGTCAGCCGCGTGCCCAGGATGTTGGCGAGGTTGAGCAGGAGCCGCGCGGCCAGTTCAGGCTCCACCTTCATCAGGCGGTCGAGCGCCTGGCGCGTGTAGGTGAGGATCTCGCAGTCCTCCACCACATCCACGAAGGCCGAGCGCGGCGCCCGGTTGAGCATGGACATCTCGCCGAACACCTGCCCCGGCCCCAGTTCGGTGATGGGCGGGCCGTCGGCCTCCAGCCGCACGACGACGCGGCCCGACAGCACCACGAACATCTCGTCCCGGCTGTCGCCGCGCTGCACGACACGCTCGCCGGCGGCGCAGCGCAGCACGGCGTTGGAACGCAGCACCCGCTGCATTTCATCCCCAGTGAACCCGGAAAAGACGCCGGGGCTGTTGTCGGACAGCGCGTGCATGGCGTGGCTGAGTTGCGCCCAGGCGCGGTCGGCGTCGTACCGGCCGTCGAAGGTTTCCAGCGCCGCGCCATAGTGTTCGTGGAACCAGGCCACGGTGGGGTCGGGCGGCGCCTGCGTCGCGCCGGCCTTGGTCGCCACGCGCAACAGCGGCGAGTTGACCTCGGCCAGATGGTCCCAGTCCCGCAGCGGCAGCACCAGCGGCACCAGATAGCCTACCGACGGGTCGGTCTTGGACTTGGTGTAGAGCCGGTAGCCCAGTTGCAGGTACATCTCCACCAGGTACGGCGGCGCGTAGCAGAAATCGAAGGATCGGCCCTCGTCCAGCGCATCGGCATAGGCGCGACCGATCAGGCGATGCAGCATGGCCGAGCCGCGCCGCGTCAACGCCACCATCAGCCGGGAGGAGAACGTCAGCGCCGCCGGCCAGGCGTCCAGGAACGGCCCCAGGGCGTGCATGTCGACAAGGCTTTGCGGCAGCGGGTGTGCGGGCGTGAACTCGGCGCCGTGGTTGACGCGCAGCGTGCCGCAAATCTCGCCGCCCGCCTCGGCGATGTAGATGCGCGCCCTCGCGTCAAGCGGTTCTTCCAGGGTACGGCGGGCATGGTCGGCGGTGGGCGGGCGCTTCTTCATGCCATCGACATAAAGATCGTAGCGGAAGCGGAAGACGGCGGCGCGCTCCGCCTGCGTTTCCGCGCGCGCGACGCGCGTCCCGCCGGCCGCGCGGCCGGCGTCGCCTGTGGTGTCGGGCATGGCGTCCCCCTTCCCCCGGTTCTCGTCCCCGAGAAAAAGGATAGCCTTTTACCTATTTCGATCCAACCCGCGTATCAGCGCCCGAAGGCGCGCGGCATGCGGAACGGCAGCATCGCCTGCACCAGCGGGTTGGTGAACCGGCGCATGTCCAGGCTTTCATGCACCGCCGTCGCGTCCTCCCCCGCCAGCCGTAGCGACAGGAGAGAGCGCGCGTAGAAGGGCGTATCCTCAAGCGTTCCCGCCACCCGCGCGGCCTCCGGCGCCTGGGATCGGCTGGCGCGGCGGATGCGCCAGAGGCGGGTTTTCGGCAACATCACCGGCGGGGGCGGTTCGATCTCCCGGCTGGACCCATCACGCCCGATCCGCAAGGACAGGCAGCGAGACGGCCCATCCAGCGGGCGGGTCTCGTAGAGGATCGCCGCGCCGCCGTCCTTCAGCGGCGCCCGGCACCAATCCCAGTCCTTGAAGCCCTTCTCCAGCGGTTCCGACCCGTCGTTGGTGTCGAAGTATGCCCGCCCTTTCCACGACAGCGCGGGCTTCTCCAGCACCACCTCCACCCGCGAGGACGGCGCGATGGGCCACCACCGATGCGCGCCCGCCGGGTCCAGCGTGAAGGCGCGCGGCGTCACGGCATCGGCATGCACCCGCAGCCGGCCCTTGAGGCGGCCGGGGATGGGGGCCGTCACCTCGTCGAAATCCACCGTCAGCACGCCGCCCTCCCACCGCAACCCGCTCGGGCCGATGCGGATGGTGGTGGCGTCGCGCGCAAGGCTCGCCGCGCCGCGCTCGGTCATGGCCCAGCGGTTGGCCGACGCCCCGTAGAGCACCACGTTCATGCAGCAGTGCCGCGCCGGGTCCGTCGGGCCCTTGCGGCGGGTCCAGGCGTAGTAGGGCGAAAAGACGCTGCCGATGAAGCAGATGATCGTCAGCGCCTCCCGCCCGTCGTCGCTGACCGCATCCACGTACCACCAGACGTAGCCGTCGCGGCTCACGGCTGCATCGAAGCGCGGTCCTTCGCCAGGCACGCCGCCGCCAATCGACCAGAGAGCGCCGCCATGGGCACCCCCGCCCCCGGATGCACGCTGCCCCCCGCCAGGTACAGCCCCGGCAGCCTGGTCCGCGCCCCCGGCCGGTCGAAGCTCGCCGTCCAGCCGTGCGAGGCCCGGCCGTAGAGCGCGCCCCCCGTCGCCGGGAACAGCCCCGCGAACTCCGCCGGGCCGGTGCGCACCATGTCCGTCGGCGCTGTCTTCAGCGTCAGGCCGCAGCGGGCCATCAGGGTGAAGGTCGTCTCCTCGCATCGCGCGATCTCCTGCTCTGAAAGGGGGTGCGTGTCGGCGGTGGCCGGGGCGTTGACGATGAGGAACAGCCGCTCCACCCCCTGCGGCGCCGGGCTGTCCGCCGCCGCGCCCCGGTCCTGGGCGCAAACGTAGACGGTGGGCTCCGGCGGCAGGCGGCCGCGCGCGATGGCGTCGAACTCCGCCCGGTAGTCGCCGGAGAAGAACACCGTGTGGTGGGACAGCGGAAAGCCCTCGGCCTCCGCCACCAGCGCCAGCGTGAGCGCCGAGAGCGAGCGGTCGGCGGGCCTGGTAGCCGGCACGGCGGCGGCCGGCGCGGTGCCGAACAGGCCGGTGGAGAGCGCGGCCACGTCGGCGTTGCAGACCACCGACTCGGCGGCGATGGTCGCGCCGTCGGCCAGCCGCACGCCCTCCACCCCCTGCCGGCCGGTCAGGATGGCGGAGACGTCGGCGCTGTAGAGGAACGCCACGCCCAGCGACTCCGCCAGACCGGCCAGCGCACGGGCCACCGCCGCCATGCCGCCCTGCGGCACCCACACCCCCGCCTGCTCCACATGGGCGATCAGCATGAGCGTCGCCGGCGCAAGGTAGGGATTGGAACCCGTGTAGGTGGCATAGCGGCCGAACAGCTGGCGCAGGCGCGGGTCGTGGAAGTAGTCGCCCAGCGCCTTCCACAGCGTCGCGAAAGGCTTGATGCCGGCCAGGTTCAGCGCCCCGGCCCGCTTCACCAGCCCGCCGACGCTGGGGCGCTCGGACCGCATGAACGGCTGATCCAGGGTCTGGTAGATGCGCCGGGCATCCTTGAGGAACCGGGCGAAGCGCCGGGCCTCCGCCGCGCCGGCGAAGGCCTCCACCGCCGCCACCGCCGCGTCCGGGTCGGCGGGCAGGTCGAAGCGGCCGCCATCGTCCGGCCAGGCGTGACGGGCGAGGATGTCGGCACCCTCCAGCGTCAGATGATCGGCCAGCCGCGCCCCGGCGTCGGCGAACAGGTCCTCCAGCACGTCCGGCAGGGTGAGCACCGTCGGCCCGGCGTCGATGGCGCGGCCGGCGACGTCGACCGTGCGCATCTTCCCGCCCGGCGTGGGGCCGCGCTCCAGCACCGTCACGGCGAAGCCCCGGCGTGCCAGGTCCACCGCCGCCGTCAGCCCGGCGACGCCCGCCCCGATCACCGCCACATGCGCCCGCCGATCCACCGCCGCGAAGACCTCTCTGGAAATGGACACCAACTTGTGTCTACACTAGCTTACACGTCGCCCTGACAAAAGAGATTTACAGGGGAGGTTTTCATGGATGCCATGACGCGGGTGGAGCAGACGTTGAACGCCGCCGTCGCGCGCGGCGAGGCGGCATCGTGTCCGCCCCGGCTGGCGCGCGCGGTGCGCTATGCCGTGTTTCCCGGCGGGGCGCGCATCCGCCCGCGCCTGGCGCTGGCCGTGGCGCGTGCCTGCGGCGACGATGCGCCCCGGCTGTCGGAGGCGGGTGCCGCGGCGGTGGAACTGATGCACTGCGCATCGCTGGTGCACGACGACCTGCCCTGCTTCGACGACGCGGAGACGCGCCGGGGCAAGCCATCGGTCCACAAGGCGTTTGACGAGCGCCTGGCGGTGCTGACGGGGGACGCGTTGATCGTGCTCGCCTTCCAGGTGCTCGCCCAGGCCGCGCCCGCAGCGCCCGACCGGCTGCCGGCGCTGGTGGCGATCGTCGGCGCCTCGGCCGGGCTGCCGTCGGGGATCAGCGCCGGGCAGGCGTGGGAATGCGAGCCCGCCGTGTCGCTGTCCGACTATCACCGCGAGAAGACCGGCGCCCTGTTCGCCGCCGCCACCATGGCCGGCGCGGCGGCGGCGGGTTTTCCGCACGCCGGTTGGCGGGAGTTGGGGGAGACGCTGGGCGAGGCCTATCAGGTGGCCGACGACCTGCGCGATGTCGCGGGCAAGGCGGAAGACCTGGGCAAGCCCGTTGGTCGCGACGCCGCCCTCGGACGCCCCTCGGCGGCGGCCGAACTGGGAGTCGCCGGCGCCATGGCGCGGCTGGACGGGTTGGTGCGCCAGGCCATCGGCGCCATCCCCGAGTGTCCGGGCCGCGACGACCTGCGCGACCTGATCCTGCTGGAAACCAAAAAGTTCCTGCCCAAGGGCCTGGCCCAGAGCGCCGCATGACAGAGGCCGTCCTACCCGAGCGGCGCGGCGGCCTGCGGGACCGGCTGGCGGCCTGGCGCGACCGGACGCTCGCCGACCCGCGCTTCCAGCGCTGGGCGTCCGGCTTTCCGCTCACTCGGCCGGTGGCGCGGCGGCGGACAAGGGCGCTGTTCGACCTGTGCGCGGGCTTCGTCTATGCGCAGACGCTGGCCGCCTGCGTGGAGCTGAAGCTGTTCCCGCTCTTGCGCAACGGCCCGCGCTCCACCGACTCCCTGGCGCCCGACCTGCGGCTTTCCCCTGCCGCCGCCGAACGGTTGCTGAAGGCCGCCGCCGCGCTGGAGCTTGTCTCCGCCCGTCGCGACGGCCGCTGGAGCCTGGGCCCCTTGGGCGCGGCCATGCTCGGCAATCCGGGGGTGGAGGCCATGGTGCGCCATCACGCCATGCTCTACCGCGACATGGCCGACCCCGTCGGTCTGCTGCGCGGGGAGCGGCGGGAAACGGCGCTGGCGTCCTACTGGCCCTACGCCCGCGCCGACGATCCCGCCGCGCTCGACCGCGACCAGGTGGCCGACTACTCGGCGCTGATGAGCGCGTCGCAGCACCTGGTGGCGGAGGACGTGCTGGATGCCTTTCCGCTGGACGGCTTCAACCGGCTGATGGACGTGGGCGGCGGCGACGGCACCTTTCTGCGCGCCGTCGCCGCCCGATCCGCGACGCCGGACCTGATCCTCTTCGACCTGCCCCCCGTCGCCGCCCTGGCCCGCGAGAGTTTCGCCAAGGCAGGCCTGTCCGACCGCGCCAGGGCCGTCGGCGGCACCATCTTCCGCGAGCCGCTGCCAAAAGGGGCCGACGCGGTGACGCTGATCCGCGTGCTGCACGACCACGACGACGCGGCCGCCCGCACCATCCTGCGCGCCGTCGCCGGCGCCCTGCCGCCCGGCGGCACGCTTCTGGTGGCCGAGCCCATGTCCGGCACGCCCGGCGGGGCGCCCATCACCGATGCCTACTTCGGCTTCTACCTGCTCGCCATGGGCAGCGGCCACACACGCACTCCGGTCCGCCTGCGGGAGATGCTCCGCGAGGCCGGTTTCGGCGCGATCCGGGAGCCGCGCACCCGGCGGCCGCTGATGACGCGCCTGCTGGTGTCACGGCGGAATGACACCTTGACAGACAACACGCCTTGACACTCGCGCCTGTAAGTTTAAGCTGACAGATGGATTGGTCCATAGCAGGAGACATCCACCGTGCACCCCGACCTCGACACCCTTGCCGCCGTCCTGGAGGAGCCCGAGCGCCTGACGCTCCGGCGCCTGCCCCTGGCCGCGCCTGGGCCGGAGGACGTGGTGGTGGACATCGCCTTCAGCGGCATTTCCACGGGCACCGAGCGCCTGCTGTGGAGCGGCCGCATGCCGCCCTTCCCCGGCATGGGCTATCCGCTGGTGCCGGGCTATGAGTCCGTCGGCCGTATCGCGGCGGCGGGCGAGGCCGTGCGGGATCGGCTGGGCGAGACGGTCTTCGTGCCCGGTGCCCGCTGCTTTGGCGACGTGCGCGGCCTGTTCGGCGGCGCGGCCCGTCGCGTGGTGGTCCCCGCCGCCCGCGCCCATGCCGTCGACCCGGACCTTGGCGAGCGCGCCGTGCTGCTGGCGCTGGCCGCCACCGCGCACCACGCCATCACCGGCGGAGATCGCGCGCCGGACCTCATCATCGGCCACGGGGTCCTCGGCCGTCTGCTGGCCCGGTTGACCATCGCGCTGGGCCACCCGCCCCCGACGGTCTGGGAGCACGATCCCGGCCGCCGCGCGGGTGCGACCGGCTACACCGTCACCGCGCCCGGCGACGACACCCGCGCCGACTATGGATGCATCGTCGACGTCAGCGGCGACGCCGACCTGCTCGACACCCTGATCGGCCGCCTCGCGCCCAGGGGAGAGGTGGTGCTGGCCGGCTTCTACGCCGGGCGTGTCGGCTTTGCCTTCCCGCCCGCCTTCATGCGCGAGGCCCGCCTGCGCATCGCCGCCGAGTGGGCGCCCGACGACCTGACCGCCGTCCGCGCCCTGGTGGCCGAGGGGCGTCTGTCGCTGGAGGCCCTCATCACCCACCGCCGCCCCGCCGAGGACGCCGAAGAGGCCTACCGCACCGCCTTCCAAGACCCCGCCTGCCTAAAAATGATTTTGGACTGGAGCGCCTGCTCATGACTCCGCGCGACACCGACCACGCCCCCGCACCGCCGCCGGCGAAGCGCACGAAGACCGAGGTCATCGCCATCTACGGCAAGGGCGGCATCGGCAAGAGCTTCACGCTGGCCAACCTCAGCTACATGATGGCCCAGCAGGGCAAGCGCGTGCTGCTCATCGGCTGCGACCCCAAGAGCGACACGACAAGCCTGCTGTTCGGCGGGCGCAGCGTGCCCACCATCATCGAGACCTCGTCCAAGAAGAAGCTGGCCGGCGAGCCGGTGGAGATCGGCGACGTCTGCTTCATGCGCGACGGCGTCTTCGCCATGGAACTGGGCGGCCCGGAAGTCGGCCGCGGCTGCGGCGGGCGCGGCATCATCCACGGCTTCGAGCTGCTGGAAAAGCTGGGCTTCCACGACTGGGACTTCGATTACGTCCTGCTCGACTTCCTGGGCGATGTTGTCTGCGGCGGCTTCGGCCTGCCCATCGCGCGGGACATGTGCCAGAAGGTCATCGTCGTCGGCTCCAACGACCTGCAAAGCCTGTATGTCGCCAACAACGTCTGCTCCGCGGTGGAATACTTCCGCAAGATGGGCGGCAACGTGGGCGTCGCCGGGCTGGTGGTGAACAAGGACGACGGCACCGGCGAGGCCCACGCCTTCGCCAAGGCCGTGGGCATCCCGGTGCTGGCCTCCATTCCCGCCGACGATGACATCCGCCGCAAGTCCGCCAGCTATCAGATCATCGGCCGGCCCGGCACCCCCTGGGCGCCCCTGTTCGAGAGCCTCGCCGCCGAGGCCGCCGCCGCCGGGCCGGTGCTGCCCGCGCCGCTGGACCACGACGGGCTCCTGAACCTGTTCAAGGGCGAGGACGTGGGCCGCGACGTGGTGCTGCAACCGGCCACCATGGCGGATATGTGCGCGGCCGAGGTGGTGGCCCGGCCCTCCCTCGAAGTCATCTACGACGGCGCCTGAGCGGGGGGAGGCATGACCATGACACGTAACCTTCCGGAAGACGGCTGCCACGCCGCCGACACCCTCCGCGACGCCGCCGAAAAGGCGGGCAAGGGTCCGGCGCTGGCGCGGCTGGCCGAGGACTACCCCAAGGGCCCGCACGACCAGCCGCAGAGCATGTGCCCGGCCTTCGGGTCCTTGCGCGTCGGCCTGCGCATGGCGCGGACGGCGTCGATCCTCTGCGGCTCGGCCTGCTGCGTGTATGGGCTGACGTTCACCGCGCACTTCTACGGCGCGCGGCGGACGGTCGGCTATGTGCCGTTCGACAGCGAAAGCCTGGTGACGGGCCGCATCTTCCAGGACATCGAGGACGCGGTGGTGGAGACCGCCGATCCCGACCGCTACGACTGCATCGTGGTGACGAACCTTTGCGTCCCCACGGCCTCCGGCGTGCCGCTGGACCGGCTGCCGGAGCAGGTGAACGGCGTGCGCGTCATCGGCATCGACGTGCCCGGCTTCGGCGTGCCCACCCATGCCGAGGCCAAGGACATCCTGGCCGGCGCCATGCTCAAGCGCGCGCGGACGGAGGCCGAGGTCGGCCCCGTCGCCCGCCCCGACAGCATCCCCGACACGGACGCGGAAGACGCCCGCCGCGTCACCCTGATCGGCGAAATGTTTCCGGCCGACCCCGTGGTGGTCGGCGGGCTTCTCGCGCCCATGGGGCTGACGGTCGCCCCGCCGGTCCCCAGCCGCACATGGCGTGACCAGTATGCGGCGCTGGATTGCGCCGTGGCGGCCGCTGTCCACCCGTTCTACACCGCCAGCGTCCGCGAGTTCCGCCGCGCCGGGCGCCCCGTCGTCGGCTCCGGCCCCGTGGGGGTGGAGGGCACCGCCGCCTGGCTCGACGCCGTGGGACAGGCCGCCGGCATAGCGCCCAGGCGCATCGAGGCCGCCCGCGCCCAAGCCGTGGCGGCCATCCGGGGCGCGCTCGCCGCCAACCCCATCAACGGGCGCGTGACCGTCTCCGGCTACGAGGGCTCGGAACTGCTGGTCGCCCGTCTGCTGATCGAGGCGGGGGCCGAGGTGCCCTATTGCGGCACCGCCTGCCCCCGCACCGAATGGAGCGAGGCGGACCGCCAGTGGCTCACCGCCCACGGCTGCCATGTCCAGTACCGCGCCGCGCTGGAACAGGACGTGGAGGCCATGCGCGAGGTGCGCCCCGACCTCGCCGTCGGCACCACGCCGCTGGTGCAGAAGGCCAAGGAGCTGGGCATCCCGGCCATCTACTTCACCAACATGGTCAGCGCCCGGCCGCTGTTCGGCGCCGCCGGGGCGGGCTCCATCGCCGGAATCGTGGCCGCCCAGACGCGCGGGCGGGAGCGGTTCGCCCGCATGGTGGAGTTCTTCGGCCCCATCGGATCGGGCCGCCGCGCCGGCTACGGCCCCGCCTCCACCGGAACGGAGGGCTGAGCCATGCTTGTGCTCGACCACGACCGCGCCGGCGGCTACTGGGGTGCGGTCTACGCCTTCACCGCCATCAAGGGCCTGCGCGTCGTCATCGACGGCCCGGTGGGGTGCGAGAACCTGCCGGTGACGGCTGTCCTTCACTACACCGACGCCCTGCCCGCCCACGAACTGCCCATCACCGTCACGGGGCTCGGCGAGGACGAGCTTTCGATGAACGGCACGGAAGCGGCCATGAAGCGCGCCAACGGATCGCGCGACACCGACCTGCCGGCCGTCGTCGTCACGGGCTCCATCGCCGAGATGATCGGCGGCGGCGTCACGCCCGAGGCCAGCAACCTCCGGCGCTTCCTGCCGCGCACCATCGACGAGGACCAGTGGCAGAGCGCCGACCGCGCGCTCGCCTGGCTGTGGCAGGAGTTCGGGGCGAAGAAGGCGAAGTGCCGAAAAGCCGCCCGGGCCGAGAACGCGCGCCCGCTGGTCAACATCATCGGACCGCAGTACGGCACCTTCAACATGCCCTCCGACCTGGCGGAAATCACGCGGCTGGTGGAAGGCATGGGGTGCGCCGTCAACCTGGTGTTCCCGCTGGGCACGAAGCTGGAGGACATCCCCCGCCTGGGCGACGCCGACGTCAACATCTGCCTCTATCGCGAGTTCGGGCGCAAGCTGTGCGAGGCGCTGGGCAAGCCCTACCTGCAAGCGCCCATCGGCATGTTCGCCACCACCAACTTCCTGCGCACGCTGGGCGACCTGACGGGCCTGGATCCCGAACCCTTCATCGGCCGAGAGAAGGAAACCACGCTCAAGCCCGTGTGGGACCTGTGGCGCAGCGTGACGCAGGACTTCTTCGCCACCGCCAGCTTCGCCGTCGCCGCCAGCGCCACCTACACCCACGGCCTGCGGCGGTATCTGGAGGACGAGCTGGGCATCCCCTGCTCCTTCGCCGTCAGCCGCCGACCGGGAGAGAAAACCGACAACGCCGCCGCGCGCGAGGCGCTGGGCAAGTCCCCGCCGCTGGTGCTGTTCGGCTCGTATAACGAGCGCATGTATCTGGCCGAGACGGGGGCGAAGGCGCAGTACATCCCCGCCAGCTTCCCCGGCGCCATCGTGCGGCGGGCGACCGGGACGCCGTTCATGGGCTACGCCGGCGCGACCTACGTGCTTCAGGAATACTGCAACGCGCTGTTCGACGCCCTCTTCCACATCCTGCCGCTGGGCACGGCCATGGACGACCGCGCGGCGACACCCGTGCGCGATGCCCTGCCGTGGGACGCGGCGGCAAGTGCCGCGCTGGAGCGGATCGTGGCGGAAACGCCCTTCCTGCTGCGCATCTCGGCCGCCAAAACCTTGCGCGACCGGGCGGAGCGCGACGCCCGCGCCGCCGCCGAACCCCGTGTCACCGAGGCCCGCGTAACGCGGGCGCACGAGGCCCTACCGGAGTCCGCCGGCCCGCCCTGACCGGCGCGGCGGCGTCCTTCGGGGCGTGTGGGCGCGCAACTCGCCGGTCCGACCCCGGCACGGCGCGCCCGATCCCAACCATCCGAGGAGGACACCATGGCAGACACGGAGCACGGAGCCTCGATCTCCGGCTTGACGGAAGGAGAGGCCAAGGAATTCCACGACATCTTCATGAAAAGCTTCCTGATCTTCACCGGCGTGGCGGTGATCGCCCACATCCTGGCCTGGATCTGGCGGCCCTGGCTGCCGGGCGAGGAAGGCTACGACACCTCCATGGTCGAGACGGTCCAGTCCGTCCTGCCCATGCTGACCTGAGGAGGAGCACACCATGCACAAGGTCTGGCTTCTTTTCGATCCGCGACGGGCGCTGATCGCGCTTTTTACCTTCCTGTTCGTTCTGGCGCTGCTGATCCACTTCATCCTGCTCAGCACCGACCGGTTCAACTGGTTGACCGGCCCGCAGCCGTCCGTCTCCGCCGGGCAGATGCCGCCGACGTCGGGCTGACGCCGACGGCACGCGACAGGTGGCGGAGGGGCGACGGTGAAAACCTGGGTCCCTCCGCCGTCTCGCCGGGCGCAGAGCGACGACCGGCCACGCCGTGGGCGGGCGTCGCGAATAGGGTCGCGGAGCCGAAGGCGTGTGCGAAGCACACACTGCGACCCCGCGCCGGTCAGGCGCGTGAGCCTGCGTGGCGCCTGAACGCAGGCCTGTCGCATCGCGACAGGCCGCACAAAAGCTCTGGGAGTCGCCGCAATGTCCATGCTGAGTTTCGAGCGAAAGTACCGCGTTCGAGGAGGAACGTTACTAGGCGGCGACCTCTTCGACTTCTGGGCCGGGCCGTTCTACGTCGGCTTCTTCGGCGTCACGGCCATCTTCTGCGCGCTGATGGGCACGCTGCTGATTGTCTGGGGCGCGGCCATGGGGCCGACCTGGAACGTCTGGCAGATCAGCATCAACCCGCCGCCGCTGGAGTACGGCCTGGGGCCGGCGCCGCTGCTGGACGGGGGCCTGTGGCAGCTCATCACCATCTTCGCGCTGGGCGCCTTTATCTCCTGGACCCTGCGCGAGGTGGAAATCTGCCGCAAGCTGGGCATCGGGTACCACGTGCCCATCGCCTACTTCACGGCCGTCATCGCCTACATCACGCTGGTGGTCATCCGCCCGGTGCTCATGGGCGCCTGGGGGCATGGGTTCCCCTACGGCATCCTCAGCCACCTGGATTGGGTGAGCAACGTCGGCTACCAGTACCTGCACTTCCACCTGAACCCGGCGCACATGCTGGCGGTGACGTTCTTCTTCACCACCACGTTCGCCCTGTCGCTGCACGGCGGCGTGATCCTGTCGGCGGTCAACCCCGGCAAGGGCGAGGTGGCGAAGAGTGCGGAGCATGAAAACGCCTATTTCCGCGACACCATCACGTATTCGATCGGCGCGCTCGGCATTCACCGGCTGGGGCTGTTCCTTGCGCTGAACGCCGGCATCTGGTCGGCCATCTGCATCGTCATCAGCGGCCCCTTCTGGACCCAGGGCTGGCCCGTCTGGTGGAACTGGTGGCTCAACCTGCCGTTCTGGGACCCGCGCGGCTTCATGTGAGGGAGACGGCACAATGGCTCGGTATCAAAGCATATTCACCCAGGTCCAGGTGCACGGCCCCAACGAGGAAGGCATCGACCTTCCCCGCACGTCGCTGCCGCGCCTGGGCCGCCCCGTCCATTCCTACTGGCTGGGCAAGATCGGCGACGCCCAGATCGGACCTGTCTACCTGGGCGCCTGGGGCGTGGCATCGCTGGTCTGCGGGTTCATCGCCATCGAGATCATCGGCCTGAACATGTGGGCGACGGTGGACTGGGACCCGGTGGAATTCATCCGCCAGCTGCCATTCCTGGCCCTGCGCCCGCCGACCGCCGAACACGGCCTGGGCCTGGCGCCGCTGCAGGAGGGCGGCTGGTGGCAACTGGCCGGGTTCTTCCTGACCGCGTCCATCCTGCTGTGGTGGGTGCGCATGTACAGGCGCGCCCGCGCGCTCGGCATGGGCACGCATGTGGCCTGGGCGTTCCTGTCGGCGATCTTCCTGTACCTGAGCCTCGGCATCATTCGCCCGGTGTTCATGGGCAGCTTCGAGGAAGCCGTGCCCTTCGGCATCGTGCCGCACCTGAACTGGACGGCGGTGTTTTCCGTGCGCTACGGGAACTTCTTCTACAACCCCTTCCACATGCTCTCGATCTTCTTCCTGTACGGCTCGACCATGCTGTTCGCCATGCACGGCGCGACCATCCTGGCGGTGGTGCGCTTCGGCGGCGAGCGCGAGGCCGACGAGATCGTCGATCGCGGCACGGCGGCCGAGCGCGGCGCGCTGTTCTGGCGCTGGACCATGGGCTTCAACGCCACGTTCGAGAGCATCCACCGCTGGGCCTGGTGGTTCGCGGTGCTGACCACGCTGACCGGCGGCATCGGGATTCTTCTGACCGGGACCGTCGTCGACAACTGGTACCTGTGGGGCGTCAAGCACGGCATCGCGCCGCCGTACCCCGACATCTGGGGCGACTTCCCCGTGCCACAGGGTGTTCTGGAGGCGCCGCAATGAGCGAAGATCCGAACATCAAACGCTTCTACGCCATCTTCGGGGGCGTGGTGGCCACGCTGGCGGTGACCGCCTTCTTCCTGATCGTTCCCGACTGGGACCGGCCGCCGGTGGAGAGTGTTCAGACCGGTCACCGGGGCATCGGCATGGCGCAGGTCTACAACCCGCGCGAACTGGTGGAGCAGCAGGCGCTCAACGCCGTGCCCGAGCCCCTGCCGCCGTGGCCGGCGGCGGAAGCGGCCTATGACGCCGAGGGCGGCGTGGTGCTCGACCGGCTGGAGCCGGTGCCCGAGGAGCAGAAGGCCAGGAACGTCTACGAGAACGTCCAGGTCCTGGGCGAACTGGACGCCGACCAGTTCATCCGCCTGATGTCGGCGATCACCGAATGGGTGGCGCCGGAGCAGGGCTGCGAATACTGCCACAACCTGGAAAACCTGGCGCTGGACGAGCCCTATACCAAGATCGTCAGCCGCCGCATGTTCCAGATGACGCAGGCCATCAACACCAACTGGGGGTCGCACGTCTATCCCTCGGGCGTGACGTGCTACACCTGCCACCGCGGCCAGCCGGTGCCGCAGCCCATCTGGTTCCGCGACGGCGAATACAAGACCACGGGCATCGTCGGGCAGTTGGACGTCAACTGGGACTTCAAGGCGCAGAACGTCTACGACTACTTTTCGGAGAAGGCCTTCGAGGACTACCTGCTGGCCTCCAAGCCGCTGAACGTGCAGTCGCTGACCGCCCTGCCCACCGCGGGCACGCCGGCGCCGGCGGGGCTTCTGGACGACACCCAGTACGTCTACGAACTGATGATGCAGATGTCGGACAGCCTGGGCGTCAACTGCACCTTCTGCCACAACAGCCGGGCGCTGGCCAACTGGGGCCAGAGCAATCCGGCGCGATCGACGGCGTGGTACGGCATCAACATGGCGGCCGAAATCAACACCAAGCACATCGAGCCGCTGGCCGACGTCTTCCCGCCCGAGCGTCTGGGCCCCATGGGCGACCCTGGCAAGGTCTACTGCAAGACCTGCCACAAGGGGGCATGGAAGCCGCTGTACGGCGCCAACATGGTGGTGCACTACCCCAGCCTCGGCCTGCCCCGGCTGCCGCTGGACCCGGCGGAGCGCGTGGGCGCGATCCCGTATGAGTTCGCCCCCAAGACCATCACGCCGCGCGCGCTGGAGGTGCTGGACCCGGACATGGCACCGAACCAATAGACGGCGGGAGCATGACGAGAAACGGCGCCATCGCGAGGTGGCGCCGTTTTCCGTTTCGGTGATGGCTGTAAAGGGATTCACGGCGCCGAGGCCGCCCGTTCCCGCCGGGCCAGTTCCAGGAACAGGTCGATGGTCCATTCCGCCGCGCCCTGCCGCTGGCCAGCCCCGAGAGGCGCCGGCGCGTTCGTCACCGCGTCCACCAGGAACCGCGTCTCCGGCAGGGCCTCCAGCGCCAGCCCCTCCGCCCGCGCCGGTCGTGCCGCCGCCACGAGCGCCGGGGCCAGAAGCCACAGCTTGCGCCCGGACGGCACCACCGCGCGACGCGCCACCGGGTCTTCCACCGCCCGCCCGATCTCGGCATAGAGCACGCGGGCGGCCTGGATCGCCGGCCGGCAGCGGCGGGGCAGCCGGTCGATGCCCGGCCGCGACCGCGCGTACAGCCCATCCGCCTCCGCCAGCAGCCGCGCCACCACGCCCTGAAGCGCCGGCGTCGTGGCGGGCGCGGCCAGGAAGGCGTCAGGATCGAGCCCCGCCTCGCGCATCCAGGCGCGCGGCAGGTAGAGGCGGCCGCGCCGGGCGTCTTCTCCCACGTCGCGGGCGATGTTGGTCAGCTGCATGGCCACACCCAGGTCGCAGGCCCGCGCCAGCACGGACGACTCCCGCCGCCCCATGAGCAGCGTCATCATCGCGCCCACGGTTCCCGCCACCCGCGCGGCGTAGGTGCGCAGGTCTGCGAGTGTTTCATAGGAGCGACCCTCGGCGTCCCAGGCCAGCCCCTCCAGCAGCGCGGCAGGCAGCGCCGGCGGGATGGCATGGGCGGCCAGCGTCGCGGCGAACGCCCGATCGCAGGGGTGGTCGAGCGGCCGGCCGGCGGCGGCGCGCTCCAGCCGGGCGCGCAGGCGCACCACGGCGGCGGCGGGGTCCGCGCCCTCGTCCACCGCGTCGTCCGACGATCGGCAGAAGGCATAGAGCGCATAGGCCGGCCCGCGCAGGCGCGGCGGCAGCAGAAGCGACGCCGCATAAAAGGTGCGCGACCCGCCGCGAATGGTTTCGCGGCAGGCGGCGAAGTCGGCGGGGCTTGCCAGCGGCTCAGCGGACGGTCGACGCATGGGGCACCACCTCATCCAGGATCTTGGCCGACGACAGCACGCCCGGCAGGCCGGCGCCCGGGTGGGTCCCGGCGCCGACGATGAACAGCCCGGCCACGTCCTCGCTGGCGTTGTGGGGGCGGAACCAGGCGCTTTGCGTCAGCACCGGCTCCATGCCGAAGGCCGCACCGTGCCACGCCTTGTAGCGGTCGCGGAAGTGAACGGGCGTGGCGACGCGGCTGGCGCTCACATGCGCCGGCAGGCCGGGCAGCACGGTCTCCTCCAGCCGCTTTTCCACCGCCCGACGGTAGGCCTCCACCCGCTCCGCCGACCATGTCTCCCCGCCCGAGAGGTTGGGCACCGGAGACAGCGCATAGAAGGTATCCCGCCCCGGCGGCGCGAGGCCGGGATCGGTGGCGGTCGGGCGGTGGAGGTAGAGGCTCATGTCGCCGGCCAGCGCCTTGCGGCCGAAGATGTCCGTCAGCAGACCCTTGTAGCGGGGGCCGAGCACGATGGTGTGATGGTCCACTTCCGGCCACTGGCGGTCCGTGCCGAAGTACCACAGGAAGACGCCCATGGACTGCCGCGCCCGGCGGACCTTCGCGTCCGTCCATCGCCGCCGCGCCTCCGGCTTCAAGAGCCGTGAATAGGTCCAGGCGGTGTCGGCATTGGAGACCACCACGTCGGCGGCGATGGCCTCGCCGTCCGCCAGCACCACGCCCGCGGCCCGGCCGTCGCGGGTGATGATCTCGGCCACGTCGGCCTTCAGCCGCACCGCGTTCCCCTGCCCTTCGATCAGCCCCACCAGCCCGCGCACGATGCTGTGCGTTCCGCCCATGGCGAAGTGCACGCCGTCGCGGCGTTCCAGATACGCAATCAGGCTGTAGACGCAGGTGACGCTGAAGGGATCGCCGCCGATAAACAGCGGATGAAAGCTGAGCGCCGTGCGCAGGCGCTCGTCCTTCACGCAGGACGCCACGTGCCGCCACACACTGCGGTGCGCCCCCATGCGGATCAGGTCCGGCAGGCATCGCAGCATGTCGGCCGCCGAGCCGAAGGGCACGGCACCCAGCTTTTCGAAGCCGACGCGGTAGATGTCGGCCGCTTCCCGGAAGAACCGCTCGTAGCCCGCCACATCGGCCGGTGCCAGCCGTTCCACCTCCACCCGCATGGCGTCGGCATCGGCGGAGGCGGCGAAGGTCGCGCCGTCGTCAAAGCGGATGCGGTAGAAGGGGTGCATGGGAACAAGCGTCACGTCGTCGGTCAGCCGCCGGCCGCACAGGCTCCACAACTCCTCCAGCAGGAAGGGGGCGGTGACAATGGTCGGCCCGGCGTCGAAGACGTGGCCGTCCTGATGGAAGACGTTGGCCCGGCCGCCGGGCTGGTCCAGGCGCTCCAGCACCGTCACCCGGTATCCCCGCGCGCCGAGGCGCACCGCCGCTGCCAGTCCGCCGAACCCCGAGCCGATGACGACGGCGTGGGGGCGCATGTCAGCGGCCGGATATGCGGCGGAAAGATCGCGGGGCGGCGGCATGACGGTCATGGCGGACCTCCGTTGACGGCCGGAGGCGCGATCTTCCCCGGCAGGACGCCGGCCTCGCGTGCCGTCTCCAGCAGCAGGGCGACAATGGCCCCGGGCCGTTCCTCGTGAACAAGGTGCCCGCCGCTCTCCTGCACCAGCAGCGTTGCGCCCGGCACGCGCCCGGCGGCGCGGCGGGCCTTTTCGGGCGGGATCATGCGATCGTCGCGGGTGGTGACCAGCGTCAGCGGACAGCGAAGGTCCGGCAGCGCCCGCTCCAGCCCGTGCAGGTCCCATCCGGCCATCATGCCCAGCGCGCCGGCGACGTGGCCGGGCTTGCGGAACAGGCGCAGGTACAGTTCCTCGCCCCGCGCGCCGATGGTCGAGCCGGTCTCGGACAGCATCCGGCGCACGCGGGGTTCCTCGGCACGCATGGCGAACAGGCGGGGCGTCAGCGGGTTGACGAACAGAAGCTTGGCGAGCGACGGGAACAGGTGCCCCGCCACGCCGTCGAACCCCACCAGCGCCCCGTTCAGGCTGACCAGAAGGTCGGGACGGACACGCCCGTCCAGGGCCATGCGCACGGCGATGGCCGCGCCGGCGGAGTGGCCGACGATCATCGCCGGCGCCACCTCCAGCCGCCGCAGCAGATCGGCCACCGCCGCCGCCATGCCGCCCAGGGTCAGCCGGTGGAAGGGCAGCGGCTCGGTGAACCCCTGGCCCGGCAGGTCGGGGGCGATGACGGTCATCTCGCGCGCCAGCAGGGGCAACACGTCACGCCAGGTGTGGGTGGAGGCGCCGGTGCCGTGCAGCAGCACCACCACCGGTCCCTCGCCCGCCCGCTGTACGTGCCAGCGCAGGCCGGCGGCGGCGACAAAGCGGCTGTGTTCGCGGTTGGGCCAGTCGCGGCCGTCGCGGTCCCAGTCCGGGGCTTCAGGCGGGAACAGCATGGCCGCCCTCCTCTCCCGCCGCGCGGGCGGCTCGGGACAGGGTCGCCGCGTCGGCGTGCGGCAGGGCCAGATAGCGTGCCGCCATGGCCGCCGCCAGCGCCGCCGCCAGCGCCTCGGGCCGGGTGGCGGTGTCGACGACAAGGCAGGCGGCGCCGGAGGCCCGCAGCGACCGGGCGGCGGCCTCGGCCTCGGCGGCGGCGGCCCGGCGGCCGCCCTTTCCGTCCCGGCACACATTGGCGCGGCCGTCGGTCAGCACCACCACAACCGGCCGTTCGCCGCGCCGCAGGGCCGCCTCCACTTGCGCCAGCGCCGCGTCCAGACCGGCGGCCAAGGGCGTGCCGCCGCCACCGGGCAGCGCCGAAAGGCAGCGCCGGGCGCGCGCCAGCGACCGGGTCGGCGTCAGAAGAAGGTCGGCGCCCGTTCCGCGGAAGGCGATGACCGCCACCCGGTCACGGCGCACGTAGCAGTCGGCCAGCAGCAACTCCACCGCGCCCTTGGCCTCCGCCAGGCGCGCCACCGCGGCGGAGCCCGAGGCGTCGACGGCGAAGATGGTGGTGGTGCGCGTGCGCGGATTGGTCCGCTGGTGGCGGAAGTCCTCGGCCCGGATGCGCAAGGGCTCGCCCGGCGCAGCACCCCGCAGCCGCTGCCAGGGCGCCGCCGCGCGCAAGGTCTCCACCACCGCCAGACGCGCGCCCGGCGGCGGTGGCCCGGCGCGGATGCCGGCGGGACGCCCCGGCCCCTGTGCGCGCCGCCTGACCGGCGTGCGGCCGACGGACGGCCCGGCGGCCTGAAGACGCGCGGCCGTCTTCAACTGTTCCAGCAGGCCCGGCGGCAGAACGGCTCCGGCGGCCTCCTGCCCGTCGCCGTCACAAGCCTCGCCGCCGCCCGCCCCGTCCTGGTCCGGCCGCGGATCGTCCTCGCCCGGCGCCTCCGGGGGCTGATCGGCCTCCGGCTCCGCCTGGGGAAGGCGCGTGGCGCGGGGGGCGAGCACCAGCATGGCGGCACGGGCCACATCGGCCTCCGCCACCGCGGCGCGCCCGGCCAGTGCCGCCGCCGCCCGGGCGGCACGCACAGCCAAAAGCGGCGCGCGCAGCGAGTCTGCACCCAGCGCCACGGCCGCCGCGCTCAGCGCCTCCACCACGTCGTCGCCCACGGATACCGAACCCAGCCGTGCCCGCGCCGCCGCAACGGCCGCCGCGTCGGGCACGACTGCGGGCTCGGTGGGACGGAAGGGGTGCAGATCGAGATGCAGGGCCAGGCGATCGGCGAGTGCGGGCGGCACGGCCTCGTCGTCCGCAGTGCCTTCATCCAGCGCCACCACGCCCAGCCGCGCCGGCGCCTCCAGCGCCAGCCCCTCGCGCGCGGCCCGCACCCGGCCTTCGTCCAGCACGGCCCGCAGCCGCGCCGCGACGCCCGCCGACAGACGCTCGGCCATGGGAACCACCACCGCGCCGCCATGCGCCCCGGCCAGCAGTCCGGCACGGGCGACGGGACGGCCGGCACGCAGGGTGGCCGGCAGGTCAAGGCCGCCGAGCAGGCCGTCGTCGGAAACATGCGCGGGGATGCGCCGCATCGGCGCCGCCTCCGGCAGACGCTCGCGGAACAGCCGCAGCCAGCGCTCACGCACCGGCCCCGGCGCCGCCCGCAGCACCGCGCCGCCCAACCCCGCCGGGTCGACGGCCAGCAGGGCGGCGGCGTAGGCGGCATCGGCCCAGCACAGGCCGGCCCCGCCGGGGGCGGCGGCGTCGGTCATGGCGCGAAGACCTCCTCCACCGCGCGCGCTACCCGGGCGCCGGAGCCCGCCTCGTCCAGCGGGTCGCGGCGCAGGCGGTGCCCGAGCGCCAGGGGCGCCATGCGCCGCAGGTGGCCGGCGGCTACCGCCGGCGCCCCCTCCAACGCGGCCAGGGCGCGGGCGCTGCGCATGAGCGTCAGTTCGCCGCGCAGGCCGTCGGTGCCCAGCGCCAGGCACAGGGCGGCGGCCTGCTCCAGGGCATCGTCGGGCACGGCCACCGCCGCCAGCCGGTCCCGGGCGGCGACGACGGATGCGCGCGTCTCGGCCTCGGCCGCCGCCCAGGCGGCGGCGAAGGCGGCCGGGTCGCGGTCGAAGGCGTCGCGGCGCTTGACCACTGCCACGCGCGTCTTGACGTCGCGCGGCGTGCCGACGTCCACCGCCAGTCCGAAGCGGTCGAGAAGCTGCGGGCGCAGTTCGCCCTCCTCGGGATTGCCGCTGCCCACCAGCACGAAGCGGGCGGGATGACGGACGCTCAGGCCTTCGCGCTCGACCACGTTCTCGCCCGAAGCCGCGACGTCAAGCAGCAGGTCCACCAGGTGGTCCTCCAGCAGGTTGACCTCGTCCACGTAGAGGAACCCGCGATGGGCCCGGGCCAGCAGGCCGGGCTCGAACGCTTTTTCGCCGCGGGTCAGCGCCCGCTCCAGGTCCAGGGCGCCCAGCACGCGGTCCTCGGTGACGCCCAGCGGCATGTCCACCACCGGAACCGGGGCGGACACCGATGCCGCGGCACCGCCGCGGCACCCCGGGCAACCGGCGACGCATGGTGCCGGGTCGGCTGGATCGCGGTTGTAGCGGCACCCCTCCACAACGGTCATGGACGGCAGCAGCCCGGCCAGGGCGCGCACCGCCGTCGACTTCCCCGTGCCCCGGTCGCCGAACACCATGACGCCGCCCACCGAGGGATCGACGGCGGCGACCAGCAGGGCGGTCTTCATGGCCTCCTGGTCGACGATGGCGGAAAACGGATAGCGCGAGGGCGCCGCCGCGGCGGACGGAACCGACGCCGCCAAGCCGGATTGGGCCTGGGCCGGAGCCGGGGCGAGAGAGGCGGCTGTCGGCATGGGAACTCCTCGCATCAATGGCGTTGGATCGCTCTATGCCCCGAGTATGGCCCTCCATCATAGTTGACGTCAACATTTCGTTACACACAACCAAGTCTTGCGCCCGCTACACACATAAGTCGCATCAAGGCTGCGCTCTTGGCCGAAGGTACGGAGGCACCACCCATGATCGCTTTCGCTCTACGACCCTTTATCCCGCTCTGCACAATCGCCCGGATTAGCGGCCGCGGCACATGTGGGTGATGGAAGCAATTGTGTCTCGCAGCGTCGGCTCTCGGCCCTGTAGGCTTGCCCAGCGTCCAAAGAAAGAGAAGAAGGCATCCATGCGGAAGGCCCCGGCACCACCGGCACACCGGCCGGCGAGCACCGCCGACCGCGCCTCCAGGTCAACGGAGACCGCAACACCCGCGGCCGTCGCACTGGTGGTCGGATCGGACGAGGAAAAGGCGTCCGAAAGCGCGGCGCTCGGCGGTGGGCGCTTCACGGTTCGACGGATCGTCGGCCCGGGCGATATGTCGACCGTCGACGATGGACACCGCGTTTTCGCCGTGGTGATCGAAGGCCGCGGCCGTCTGCGGCGCCACCTCGCCTCGGCGGCGGCGGCGGCGGCCGAGGCGTTTCCGGCCGCGCGCCTTCTGCTCGCGGTCGAGCCCGAGGAGCTGGAATCCGAAACCGTGGCCACCCTGGTCGCCGACGGCGTGGCGCACCTGGTGGCGCCGCTGCCCCTGTCGCTTGCGGACCTGACGGCGGACCTGCACCGCCTGTGGCTGCTGTGGCATATAGACGCCGCCGGCGCCGCGTCCGACATGCCCTCGGGCGGCGGAAGCGCAGGCGCCACCGCCGACGGCGAGCCGCTGATGGTCGGCGACGGGACCGCCATGCGGGAGGCCTTCGCCCGCATCCGCCGCTTCGCCGCCACCGACGTGCCGGTCCTCATCACCGGCGAGAGCGGCACCGGGAAGGAACTGGCCGCCCGCGCCATCCACGAACGGTCCGCCGTCGCCGGCGGCCCCTTCGTCGCCATCAACTGCGGCGGCATTCCCGCCGACCTGGTGGCGGCGGAATTGTTCGGCCACGAAAAGGGCGCCTTCACCGGCGCCCACCAGCGCCGCCCCGGCCGCATCGAGATGGCCGACGGCGGCACGCTGTTCCTGGACGAGATCGGGGACTTTCCCATGCACCTGCAGCCCCACCTGCTGCGCTTCCTGCAGGAGGGCACCTTCGAGCGGGTCGGCGGCCTGGAGACCCTGCGCATCAACACCCGCATCATCGCCGCCACCAACGTGGACCTGGAGGAGGCGGTGGACTCCAAGACCTTCCGCCGCGACCTGTTCTTCCGCCTGAACGTGCTGCGCCTGCACCTGCCGCCCCTGCGCGAGCGCGGCGACGACGTGACGCTGCTGGCGCGCTACTACATCGATCGCCTGCGCCACGCCCATGGCAAGCCGCTCGCCCGCCTGACGCCCGAGGCCCTGGTGGCGATCCGCAACCATCCCTGGCCAGGCAACGTGCGCCAGCTCATCAGCGCCCTGCGCCGCGGGCTGACCCTGTGCCGGCGCGGCCGCATCACCAGCGCCGACCTGGGCCTGAACGACGATCCCGCCGCCGGCTCCGAGGCTCCGCCTCCGTCCCTGGAGGCCGCCCGTGCCGAGGCCGAGAAGGCCGCCGTGCTGTCGGCCATGCGCCATGCCCACAACCGGCCCAGCGCGGCGGCTGAGACACTGGGGATCTCGCGCGTCACGCTCTACAGCCTGATGAAGAAGCACGACCTGGCCCGCCGGTTCGAGTTGAAAACCCGCCGATGACCCGCCACCCCACCGCCCCGTTCAGAAGAGGTTCCGCGATGACGGCCATCAGACCGTTGCAGACAGGATCCCTGGTTACCCTCTCCCTCGCCCTGGCCGCCTGCTCCGGCACGCCTGCGCCGACGGCGGCGGGCGGCGGCGCGGGCGCCGCGACCGGCACCAGCACCGAGGCCGTCTACGCCCGGCTGGCGGCACAGGAAGCGCGGCTTGCCGCGCAGGCCGCCGAACTGGAGCGCCAGCGCCGTGAACTGGAGGCGCAACGCCAGGCCTTGTCCGACCTTGTCCTGGCGGCACAGACCGGCCGCGGCCTGACCGTGCCGCCCCGCGCCGCCGAGCGCCCACAGCGCGCCCCGGCGCCGCAGGTGGCCCAGGCCCAGGCCCAGGCGCAGGCACAAGCCCCGGCCGCGGCACCGCAGGCGCCGCCGCCGAACGCAGCGGCGGAAGAAGGCTCGACGGCGCCGGGCGACGCGCCGCAAAGCACGGTGCGCGAGGTCGACCTGGCGGTCATCCGCGACCAGGGCGGCGTGCTGACCCCCCAGGGCACGGTGATCGTCGAGCCGGAGATCGAGTTCTCCACCTCGTCATCGAACCGCTTCTTCTTCGAGGGCGTGGAGATCGTCGAAGCCGTGCTGTTCGGCGTCATCGAGGCGACGGAAACCGAGCGCGAGCGCGCCACGGCCGCGGTCGGCGCGCGCTACGGCGTGACGGACCGGCTGGAGGTGGACCTGCGCGTGCCCTACACCTACAGCAACGACCGCACGATCACCACGGCCGTCAACGCGCTGCCCGGAGAGGGCGGCGTCCGCGATCTGGAGGGCTACGGCATCGGCGACGTGGAGGCCGGCGTCCACTACCAGTTCAACGACGGCGCCGAGGACTGGCCCATCTTCATCGGCAACCTGCGCATCAAGACGCCCACCGGGCGCGGCCCCTTCGACGTCGACCGCGACCCGGAGACGGGGCTGGAGACGGAGTTGCCGACCGGATCGGGCTTCTGGACGGTGGAGCCCAGCATCACCGCCCTGGTGCCGGCGGACCCGGTGGTCATCTTCGGCAACCTGGGTTACGCCTACACGCCGTCGAGGGATGTCGACCTGCTGATTCCCAACCCCGGTGCCGTGGATACCCCCACCCGCATCGGCACCGTCGACCCAGGCGATTCCATCGGGCTCAGCTTCGGCGTCGGCATCGGCTTCAACGAGCGGTTCAGCATCAGCCTGGGCTATGAACACGACTACATCTTCGGGACCGAGACCGAAGTGAACGGCGTCACCACGAAGGGCGACGACGCCCACTCCGCCTCAATGCTGCTGGGCGGCAACTATCGGTTCAACGACCGGACCTCCGTCGACCTGCGCATCGCCGCCGGACTGACGGAGGAAGCGCCGGACACCCGCGTCACGCTGCGGGTGCCCTACCGCTTCCCGGTGGACTGACGGGGCCGCCCCGACTCAGTCTCCCGGGCTCAGGTTGGAGATGAAGTGGAGCGACAGCGTGTTGGGGGCCGTCGAACTCGCCCCGCCGCCTCCGCCGCCGGCATTGCGCGGCTGGGGCCGTCGGGGCGGCTTGGGAACCTCGTCCCACAGAACGACGCCCACGCGCGTTTCCAGCAGGCCGTCGGTCAGGACCGAGAGGCCGTTGCCCCGCGCCTCTCCCAGGGCGTCGGTGGAAACGGCGGCCGTGTCGAAGGGGTCACCGCCGCCGTCATCGGCACGGGCGCCCGACGGGGCCGTCACCGCCCCGGCAAGCGAAAGCGCCAGTGCGGCGGCGGCGACGGATGCGCCGGCACCCGGCTTTCGGCGGGCGCGGCGGCGGGGAACGGATCGCTTGGGCATGGGCGACTCCTGTCTGTATCCCGACTCTCTACCTCCTGGAACTCTCTCTTACTGTCTTATTGTTTTTCACCGTCGTGCGCGGGTGCGCGGCCCCGTCAGGGCGATGCGGCGCGCATCTCGCGCAGAATACCCGACAGCGCGCGCCCGGTCTGCAGCGCGCCGAGGCGTTCGCGGTAGTTGGAAACCCGGATGTTGACCTCCAGCCGGGTGCGGATCGCCTGGTTGTCCAGACGGTTCAACACGGTTGACCCGCCGAGTCCGGCGGGATCGTGCAGCACCGTCAGGCCGTCGGCCGGGCGCCAGGCCACGCCGCCGTTGGGCAGGTCGGCGATGGCGTTTCCCGCCGCCCCGGCCGCGCTGCCGACGGCGGCCCCGGCGCGCGTAAGGCGTCCCCCCACCGCCTGGAACCGCGAGGTCAGGTCCAGTCCCTCGTCCAGCGCCGTGTTGAGCGCGACGCCGATGTCGAAGTCGAACGCGCCGATCCGCATCCCCCCGCGCGTTTCGGCCAGCGTCGCGGCCTTCACCGGCGCCACGCCGGCGAAGGGCGCGGGATCGGCGGCACCCGCCGCACCCGGCACCAGCGCCAGCGCCCCGGCGGCGGCCATGGCCGCGGCGATGCATCGAGCGGAGACAACGCGGCGGACAAGAGCGGCGGTCATGGCGGACTCCTTTCGGCTCACCAGGTGTTGCCGGCGCGGTAGAGGCTGGCCGTGAACGTCGCCAGCGCCGTGCGCGGCAGGGCCTTTCCCAGAGGCGCCCCCGGGGGCAGCAACTCCCACTCGGGATCGCGGTTGAAGCTGGCCTGTCCGATCGGGATGTCGTCGGTGATGACGAAGGCGATCCCGTTCCACATGGCCTTGAACTCGTCATGCGGGATGCGGCGCAGCCCGCGCGCGGGATCGCCCACCAGCACCGTCTTGGCGTCCAGCCCCTTCACCAGCACGAAGTGGCGGTAGCCGTCGCTGTCGATGAGCGCGATGGTGGGCAGGCGGGCCGTCGCCAGACGCTCCAGCGGCACGCGGTAGCCGTCGGACCCGATGCCCAGGCGCGCCAGGTACTGCTTCATGTCCAGCAGGGAAAACCCCAGGCGCTCGATCCGGGCCCGGTCGCCGTGCTCGTACATGCTGGAAAAGACGTCCAGTTCGCCGCGCTCGATGCCGTAGTGATACGTCAGCAGGGAGGCCAGCGCCGCCGAGCCGCACGAGAAGTCGTGCTGCTGGCGGAAGACGGTGGCGAACTTGGCCTCGTGCATGGTGCGGGCCGGCACGCGGAAGGTCCCGCCCAGCCCGACGCCGCCCAGCACGACCTCGCCGGCCGAGGCGGACGGGACGGCGGCGGGTGCCGCGGCGAAGCCGAATGCAAGGGCGGCCAGACCCATCAACGGCGCGTATCGCATGAAACCTCCGGCATCGGCTCAATCAAGGAAGATGTTGTACTGAACGCTTGTCTGGAAGGTGTTGAAGTTGCCCGTGTTGAAGTTGGAAATGGTCAGGCCCCGGTTGTCCGAGACGCTGTTGCCGCCAAGCGCGCCGTTGACGGTGGGCGCGGTGATGGCATTGCCGGCGATGGTGCCGCGCTGGTCGGACAGGTTGACGCCGACATCGCCGGTGATGGTGGTGTTCTGTGTGCCGCGCGCGGTGGCCAGCGTGTCCGCCTCCACCAGCGGTGCACCGCCGAACAGGGCGGACGCCTGGGCGCCGTCGGCGAGCGCCGGGGCGGACGCGGGCGCGGCCAGAAGGCCGGCGAGCGCCAGCACGCGGGCGGCGACGGCAGTGCGGTCGATAAAGTGCGACATGTCCAGCATCCTCGTCATGGCGGGCCGATGAAGCGACGGTCGGTCCGCGACCGGCGGGGGGTGGGCCTGCCCCCGCCGGTCGGGCCGAACGGCCGATCAGTCGCCGATGCGCGAGTTGATGGACACGCTGTTGTTCATCGCCGCGACGCCGGTGTTCATGTTCAGCTGGCTGATGCCGCGCGAACCGCTGATCTCGGTGTTGCGGATGTCGCCGGTCATCACCGAGCCACGGCGATAGACATCGCCCGACAGGCCGCTGGTGGTCGAGGCGTTCAGCGCGGTGTCGTTCATCGCGACGCTGCCCATGACCAGGTTGGCACCGGCGCCCAGGGTCGGGGAGTCGGTGGTGTTGTAGCTGTCGATGGTCTTGTAGGCGTCGGCGACGCTGTTGTCGGTGTTGAAGCTGTCGTTGGTGCTGTTGTCGTCGTTCGAGTTGAAGCTGTCGTTCGTGCTGTTGTCGTCGTTGTCGGCGCTGTTGAAGCTGTCATTCGTGCTGTTGTCGTCCGCCGAATTGAAGCTGTCGTTGGTGCTGAAATCGTCGTTGGAGCTGTTGTCGCTGTTGTTGGTGTTGTCGGTGTTGAAGCTGTCGTTGGTGCTGTTGTTGTCGGCCGAGTTCCAGCTGTCGTTGGTGCTGTTATCGCTGTTGTTGCTGAAATCGTCGTTGTCGACCGTGCTGTTGTCGTCGTTGGAATTCCAGCTGTCGTTGGTGCTGTTGTTGTCGGCCGAGTCGAAGCTGTCGTTGGTGCTGTTATCGCTGTTGTTGCTGAAGTCGTCGTTGTCGACCGTGCTGTTGTCGTCGTTGGAGTTCCAGCTGTCGTTCGTGCTGTTGTTGTCCGCCGAGTCGAAGCTGTTGTCGTTGGTGTTGTTGCTGTAGGCATTGTTGTCGTCGCCGATGAAGGCGTCGTCCTGGGCGGCGTTGCCCGGGCCCGCTTCGGAGTTGGCATCCTGCGCGATGGCCGGCGCGGCGGCCAGCAGGGCGAAGGACGACACGGCGGCGAGCAGAACGTGCTTGACGGTCATTGGGGCTCTCCTTGAAGAGGTTGGTCTTCGGATCCTGCCGAAGGCCGGCGGGCCATCCCGCCGTCACGGCCATGCCCCTTCCATCAAGGATCGTGCCACTGCCACGGATTCGCCGAATCCCGGGGTTTTCCGCGGGCTCCGGCCGATGGCGAGGCCGCCTCCGTTCGCGCCGCTTAACGCCGCCGCGTCATCGGCCACCGCGGCTGCGCCGCAGACACAGGAAAAGCCGACCTTTTCGCTCCGTCCGGAAACGTCAAGAACGCTTAAACCCTTGTGTACACACAAGAAAGGCGCCCTTTGGCAAGGACGCCTTTATCGCGGTTTCAAGCACATGAATGGATGACCCGGGCTGCGCCGGATGGCTGAGGCGGCCGGCTAGAAGCCACCTCCCTTGGTGACGAGCTTCGGCGTCGTCAGCTCGATGATGGGCGTCAGGCCGATATCCTGGTTGATGTCGCTACGGCTTGTGGCGAAGCCGGCCCTGCCCGCATCGGCGTAGGTGTCCAGATCCCCGACATCGCCGCCGCCCGTGCGAACCTGGGGACGCATGAGCGGCCGGATCGGCGCGGCGGGACGGGCGGCCTCGGCCTCCGTCAGCGGGGCGGTGCCGAAGGGGGAGTCCGCGGCCTCCTGCGCCGATGCAGCGGCGGAAACGGCAAGGCCTAGGACAAGGAGGATCAATGGGCGCGACATCTGGAGCATGACGGAAACCCTTTCCGGCTGGGTATGCCCCTCACCAAGCAAGCGCCGCGCCAGTCACCTACTCCGCCGCCGCGCGGCCGGCGGCCGCCTGCAGGGCCTGCCAGACCTTGAGCGGCGTCGCCGGCATCTGGATGTCATGGACGCCGGCGGGCCGCAGCGCGTCCAGCACGGCGTTCATCACCGCCGGAGCGGCGCCGATGGTGCCCGCCTCGCCCGCGCCCTTCACGCCAAGGATATTGGTGCGGCAGGGGATTTCCACGGTGGAGAAGTCGATGTCGGGCAGCAGGTCGGCCCGCGGCATGGCGTAGTCGAGCATGGTGCCGGTGACCAGCTGGCCGCTGTCCTCGTCGTAGACCACTTCCTCCAGCAGCGCCTGGCCCGCACCCTGGACGATGCCGCCGATGATCTGGCCGCGCAGCAGCATGGGGTTGAGCACCACGCCCATGTCGTCCGCCACCGTATAGCCGACGATGCAGGTCTGGCCCGTCTCAGGGTCGATCTCCACCTCGCAGATGTGGCAGCCGTTGGGATAGGTGGCCTCTGGCGGGGTCCAGGCCGCCTGCTCGCGGATGCCCGGGGCGTCGGCGTCGGGGCTTTCGTCGAAAGCCGCCGCCGCCACCTCGGCCAGAGAGCGTACCGCGTTGGTGCCGCGCGCCCGGAAGGTGCCGGCATCGAAGGTGACGTCGTCCACCGGCACCTCCAGCAGCCGCGCCGCGACGGCCTTGCCCGTCTCCACCACCTTGTCCACCGCCTGCGACAGCGAGGCCCCGCCGACGGGCAGCGAGCGCGAGCCGCCGGTGCCCTTGCCCGTCGGCACCACCTGCGTATCCCCCTGGACGACGCGGATGCGGTCCATGGGCAGGCCCAGCTCCGCCGCCACCATCTGCGCGTAGGCGGTCTCGTGCCCCTGGCCCGACGACTGGCTTCCGATGAGCACGGTCGCGTTGCCCCTGCGGTCCAGGTGAACGTGGGCCGTCTCGTCGCCGCCGCCGCCGCAGGCTTCCACGTAATAGCTCATGCCGATGCCGCGCAGGCGCCCGCGCCGGGCGGCATCGGCACGGCGGTCCTCGAACCCGGCCCAGCCGGCGCGGCGCATGGCCTCGTCCATCAGCCGCGCGAATTCGCCGGAATCGTAGGTTCGGCCAAGCGCGGTCTTGTAGGGCATGGCGTCGGACGGGATGAAGTTGCGGCGACGGATTTCATCGCGCGGAAGGCCCGTCGCCTCGGCGGCGGCGTCCGCCAGCCGCTCGATCACATAGGACGCCTCGGGCCGGCCGGCGCCGCGATAGGCGTCCACGGGCGCGGTATTGGTGGTCATCACCCGCACCCGGGCGTAGGCCGTCGGAATGGTGTAGACGCCGGGCAGCATGGCCGTGCCCGCCATGGTCGGTACGAAGGCACCCATCTGCGAGACATAGGCGCCGACGTTGGCGCGGGTGTCCACACGCATCCCCAGGAACCGACCCTCTGCATCCAGGGCGAGTTCGGCATGGCTTAGGTGGTCGCGGCCGTGGGTGTCGGCCAGGAAGCCCTCGGTGCGCTCCGCCACCCATTTCACAGGGCGGCCGACCTTGCGCGCGGCGGCCAGCACCAGGGCGTGCTCGTTGAACAGGAACAGCCGCATCCCGAAGCCGCCGCCGACGTCCGGCGAAATGACGCGAAGCTTTTCCGGCGGCACCTTCAGCACGCTCTGGCACAGCCACCCCTGCAGGGTGTGGGAGCCCTGGCTGCCGGTGGTCAATGTGAACCGCTCCTCCGCGGCATCGTACTCCCCCAACGCCCCGCGCGGCTCCAGCGGAGTCGGCGCGAGGCGGTTGTTGACCAGGTCCAGGCTCACCACCCGGTCGGCCTTGGCGAAGGCGGCCTCTGTCGCATCGGCGTCGCCCATGGACCAGTCCACCAGCACGTTGCCGGGCGCCAGGTCGGGCCAGACCTCCGGCGCGCCATCGGCCGAGGCGGCGGACAGGCCGCCGACGACGGGCAGGTCCTCCACATCCAGCACGACGGCCTCGGCGGCATCGCGGGCCTGCTGGAGCGTCTCGGCCACCACGAAGGCCACCGGCTCGCCGACGAAGCGCACCGTGTCGCGGGCGAGCACGGGGCGCGGCGGCACGGGCATCTTTTCGCCGGCGGCATTCCTGGGGCGGACAATGGTGGGCAGGTCGCCGATATCGTCCGCCTCCAGGTCGGCAGCCGTCAGCACGGCCAGAACACCCGGCATCTCGCGCGCGGATTCTACATCCAGCTCGCGGATTTTGCCGTGGGCGAAGGACGACCGCACCGTCACGCCATGCACCTGACCGGCGGGGGCGATGTCGTCGGTGTAGTGCCCCGTGCCGGTCAGGAATCGCTGATCCTCAACCCGGCGGATGGCCTGTCCCGCGCCGAAACGACCCATGAAAGCGCCTCCCTGATGTCCGATGCCTTTGCTCGACCATACGACAAGCGGGCCGGCTCAGGAACCGGCCGCCTTTACAACATTTTCTTTGTGTTGTTTTTTATCGTTTGACTCTGCGACGGTGTGTTTTATGGTGTGATCCACACAGCCGGCAGACTATTTCCCACGCCGGCCCGTCACGCAGCAGCACAGCAGGGACCAGGCATGGCACAGAAGCGCACCGCGCCGTCGGCCGTCGAGGCGATCAAGCAGGAGAGCAAGGGCCTGCGCGGCACCCTGAAGGCCGAACTGGCCGAGCCCGGTGCCTTCACCGAGGCCGCGCACCAGCTCCTCAAGTTTCACGGCGCCTACGAGCAGTTCGACCGCGACACCGCGACGGCCCGCAAGAAACAGGGGCTGGAGAAGGAATACAGCGTCATGGTGCGCGCCAAGATCCCGGGCGGCCGGGTGACGGCGGCGCAGTATCTGGCGCTCGACACCCTGGCCGACACCTGCGGCAACGGGTCCCTGCGCGTCACCACGCGCCAGGGCATCCAGTACCACGGCATCCTCAAGGGCGACCTGAAGGCGGCGATTGCGGGCATCAACGACAGCCTGCTGACCACGCTGGGCGCCTGCGGCGACGTGGTGCGCAACGTGATGAGCCATCCCGCGCCCATCGCCGACGCCAAGCATCGGCGGCTGGAAGAGGACGCGCGGCGCATTTCCGAACGCTTCAACTGGACCTCGGGCGCCTACCACGAGATCTGGCTGGACGGCGAGCCGGTGGACATGGGCGCCGACGGGCTGGCGAAGGAAGACGCCATCTACGGCAAGCTCTACCTGCCGCGCAAGTTCAAGATCGGCATCGCCCTGCCCGAGGACAACTCGGTCGACATCCTGACCCACGACCTGGGCATCATCCCCCTGTTCGAGGGCGAGACGCTGACGGGCTACAACTTCGCGCTCGGCGGCGGGCTGGGGCAAACCCACAACCGCGAGGACACGTTCCCGCGGCTCGGCACCCCGCTGGTCTTCGTCGGGCCCGATGACCTGATCCGGGGCGTGGAGGCGGTGGTGGCCCTGCAGCGCGACCACGGCAACCGCGCCGACCGCAAGCGCGCGCGCCTCAAATACGTGCTGGAGGACAAGGGCATCCCTTGGGTCCGCAAGACGCTGGAGGAATACTTCGGCGGTCTGCTGGAGGACGCGCGCCCCATGCCGGCCTTCCAGGTCGCCGACCACATGGGCTGGCACGAACAGGGCGACGGGCGCTGGTACCTCGGGCTGCCCGTCTCCAGCGGCCGCATCCAGGACACCGAAGCCGTCCGACTGCGCACCGCGCTCCGCACCGTGGTCAAGCGGTTCGGCGTGGACATGGTGCTGACGCCCGAGCAGGACGTCATCCTGTCCAACGTCGAGCCCAGCGACCGGACGGACATCGAGGACGAACTGCGCGCCCGCGGCGTGCGGCTGGCGGAAGACATCGTCACGCTCGACCGCTGGACGCTCGCCTGCCCCGCCCTGCCCACCTGCGGCCTGGCGCTGACCGAAGCCGAGCGTGTGCGCGATCCGCTGGTGGCCGCCATCCATGCCGAGATGGAGCGCCACGGCATCGGCACCGAAGCCGTCAGCCTGCGCATCACCGGCTGCCCCAACGGCTGCGCCCGCCCGCCGACGGCGGAAATCGGGCTGGTCGGGCGGATGCCGGGCAAGTACGCGGTGTTCGTCGGCGGATCGTTCGAGGGCACGCGCCTGAACGAGAAGCTGCAGGACAAGGTGCCCGAGGCCGACGTGCCGGTGCTGCTGGGCCGCCTGTTCGGCCTGTTCACCGAACAGCGCCAGGACGGCGAGCGCTTCGGCGACTTCTGTCACCGGCTCGGCACGCAGGCCCTGGCTGACCACCTGAATGCCATGGCCGAGGCGGCGGAATAGTCCGCCCCGGCCCAACCCTTCCCGACCTCCTCCGCCGGTCCGCGTCCTTCGGCGCCCGGCTTCGACCCCCGCTGACGGGCGCCTTCCCCGCAGGCGCGGCATCGGCGGAGGAGGCGGGGACCCTGCACCCCCTGGAGGGCACGGCATGGAGCAGTTCCCCATCTTCCTCACCACCACCGGCGGATCGCTGCTGATCGTCGGCGGCGGGGTGAACGCCGCCCGCAAGGCGCGCCTGCTGAGCAAGGCCAGCGCGCGGGTCGACGTCGTCGCCGACGCGCCCGTGCATCCCGAGCTTCAGGCCCTGGCCGATACCGGTGCGGTGACGGTGCACGCGCGCCCCTTCACGGACGAGGACGTGGACGGCCGCCTGCTGGTGATCGGTGCGGCAGAGGACGACGACGCCCTGCTGTCCCGCGTCGCCGCCGCCGCCCGGGCCGCGCGCGTGCCGGTGAACGTGGTGGACCGACCGGACCTGTCCAGCTTCCTCATGCCCGCCATCGTCGACCGCGACCCGCTGGTTGTCGCCATCGGATCGGGCGGATCGGCGCCCGTGCTGGCGCGATCGATCCGCGCGAAGATCGAGGCCCTGCTGCCCGCCCGCACCGGCGCGCTGGCGCGCTTCGCCGACGGCTTCCGCTCCACCGTCGCCCGCGCCCTGCCCGCCGACGCCCGCCGCCGGTTCTGGGAATGGGTGTTCGACGGTCCCGTCTCCTCTGCCGTTCTGGCGGGCGATGAGCCGCGCGCCCGGTCGGCGCTGATCGACCGCCTCAACCGCAACCAGGCCGGCGAGACGCCGGGCCTGGTCCAGCTTGTGGGCGTCGGGCCGGGCGACCCGGACCTGCTGACGTTCAAGGCCCTGCGCGCCATGCAGACCGCCGACGTGGTGCTGGTCGACAGCCTGGTCTCGCCGGAGATTCTGGAATGCGTGCGCCGCGATGCCCTGCGCATCGACGTCGGCAAGCGCAGCGGCCGTCACACCATGCCGCAGGCCGATATCCAGGCCCTGATGGTTGACCACGCCCGCGCCGGCAAGCGCGTGGTGCGGCTGAAGGGCGGCGATCCGTTCCTGTTCGGCCGCGGTGGTGAGGAACGCGAACACCTGCTGGCCGCCGGCGTTCCGGTGGAGGTGGTGCCCGGTGTTTCGGCGGCGTTCGGCTGCGCTGCGGCAACCGGCATCCCGCTCACCCACCGCGACCATGCGCAAGGAGCGACCTTCGTCACCGGCCACGCCCGAGACGCCGAGGGTGCGCCGGACCTGGACTGGGAAGCCCTGTCCCGGCCGGGGCATACGGTTGTCGTCTACATGGGTGTCGCCACCGCGCCCGCCATTGCCCGCCGCCTCATGGCCGCCGGCCGCAATCCCGCCACGCCCTGCGTCGTGGTGGAGAACGGCACTCGCCCCGACCAGCGCACTCTGCCGACCACCCTTGGCGCGCTGGCCGACACGGTGGCCGCCGCCGGCGTCAGCGGCCCCGCCCTTCTGTTCATCGGCGAGGTCTGCCAGGCCGCCGTCGCCGATGTCGCCGTTCAGGCCCCGCCGCTCGCGGCCGGCGCCGTGTAAGTCAGGTCAGGGAGCCAACATCATGCATTCCTCCTCCGCCCAGGCCCTCGCCGACCTTCCCGACGCATCCCCCGCCCTGGCGGCGCTCGCCGACGAAAGCCTGTCGGCCGAAGCACTGCTGGAACGGGCCGTGGAGATGTTCTCCGGCAGATTGGCGCTGGTCAGTTCCTTCGGCGCGGAAGCCGCCGTGCTGCTGGACCTGATGGCATCGGTGGACCCCACCGTGCCGGTGCTGTTCGTCGATACGGGCAAGCTGTTCGGCGAGACGCAGCGCTACCGCGACAAGGTGGCGGAGCGCCTGGGACTGACCGACGTGCGCTCCATCCGCCCGCGCCGCGACGCCGTGCAGGCCGCCGATCCCAACGGCATCCTGTGGACACAGGACCCCGACGCCTGCTGCGCCCTGCGCAAGGTGGAACCGCTGGAACGCGCGCTGTCCGGCTTCGACGCCTGGATCAGCGGCCGCAAGCGCTTCCATGGCGCCACGCGAGCCAGCCTGCCCAAGGCCGAGGTCGTCGACGGACGGGTGAAGATCAATCCGCTGGCCGACTGGACGCGCGAAGAGATCCAGGCGCGGTTCGAGGCGTCGAAGCTGCCGCGCCACCCGCTGGAGGCGGATGGGTTCCTGTCCATCGGCTGCATGCCCTGCACCGACCGCGTTCAGCCCGGCGAGGACATCCGCGCCGGCCGCTGGCGGGGCCAGGACAAGACCGAATGCGGCATTCACTTCACGGGAAGCGGCGACGGGATTTGAAAAGTGCGCTCGCCGCTGATCCAGGTGGGTCAGGATGGTTGGCACCGGATGTGGTTTCCTGCTTTCACAGGAATGACGGAAAATTCAGGGGTGTGAAACAATACCTTGCAACACCCGTCGCCCCTGCGAACGCAGGGGCCCAAGCACGCCGCTAGCCGCCTCGCGATACCCCCTACTCCGCCGCCTCCGGCGCGGGCTCGCGCGGGGTGGCGGCCGACAGGAGGTCGGTCAGGCGGTCCAGCGCTTCAGACAGCGGCGACGGGCCGGGGGCCGGATCGGCGTCCACCGGCGTCGCCACCACGCCCTCGCCGTCCAGGCGCAGGACCACCGGCCAGACCAGACCCGCGGCAGTGAAGAACTCCACCTCGCCGTCCTCCCGATCCGGGCCGACGACGTAGACCGGGCGGGCGTCGATGCCGTCGCGCGACAGGCGGGCGCGGGCCTGGGCGACCACTTCGTGCGGCACGAGATGGGCGTGGGGCATGGGAAGCCTCCATCCTTGCTGTCGATGTGCCGCGACAGTGGACGCCCCCGCCCGCGCCGTATACGGAAACTTCCGTGACAGCCCGATGGATCAGCCGCCCTCGGGCACCTCGTCCGTCCAGACGCGGAACGACGTCAGCCCCGCAGGGCCAAAGATGTGGGTCAGCGGCACGTCGGCGGCATCGCGGCCCTGGGCGATCAGTACCCGGCCAACCCGCGGTACACGGTTGCGCGGGTCCACCGTGTACCAGCGGCCGCCCACGAACACCTCGAACCAGCCGGCGAAGTCCATGGGGCCGGCCGGCGGCGGGATGTCGATGTCGCCCAGGTAGCCGGTGCAGTAGCGGGCGGGCACGTTCAGCGCGCGGCACAGCGCGACCCCCAGGTGCGCGAAATCGCGGCAGACGCCGGTGCGCTCGGTGAAGGCCTCGAAGGCGGTCTTGGTGGGGCGGGCAAAGTGGTAACCGAAGGTGATGTGGCTGTGGACCCAGTCGTTCACCGCCTCCACCCGCGCCCACGTCAGCGGCAGATGGCCGAAGGTGTCCCACGCCGCCTGCGACAGCCGGTCCGTCTCGCAATAGCGGCTGCCCAGCAGATAGACCAGCGTTTCCGGCGGCAGGTCCTGCACCGGGGTCAGCGGCGCGTCGGGCGGCGGCCGCTCGTCGGGCACACGGGGCAGGCGAAGGGTGGCGTCGGTGGTCAGGCGCATGGTCCCCGGCGGCGCGACAAGGCGCGAACACCAGTTGCCGAAACCGTCGCGGTAGGGCGTGATGGGCACCGGCGGGTCCGTCGCCAGGCGATCGGGCCGCAGCATGGCGTGCGACAGGGAATGGTGGATGGTCAAAAGCACGATCATCGGCGTCGGGCCGGGACAATCGTATCGCACGTCGTAACCGACCCGCAGCAGCATGGCGTGCTCTCCCTTGCGGCGATTCCGCACATGCTAACGCTTTTCTCCGCCGCCATGCGCCCCCAAATTAGTCCGAGGCGCCGCCGAGGCCGGCGCGCACAATGAGTAACCCCCGTGGCGGGGCCTCACCGGCCACCGCCACGGCCACTCCAGACCGGGGAGCGCGGCATGACGATCAGCAAGATCCTGTCTCAGAAGGGTACCGCCGTTCACACCGCCCGCAGCACCATGACGGTGGAAGAGGCCATCAAGACCATGTGGGAGCTGGAAATCAGCGCGCTGGTGATCTGCGACGACGGCCGCCGCATCGACGGCATCGTCTCCGACCGCGGCATCATCCGCGCGCTGGCGAGCCAGGGCACCGAGATCATGGGCCGGCCCATCGCCGACATCATGACGCGCGAGGTCATCACCTGCCGCCCGACGGACCGCATCAACGACATCATGGCCCAGATGACCGAACGCCGCATCCGCCATTTCCCGGTGGTGGACGGCGAGGGAATGCTCATGGCGCTGGTGTCCATCGGCGACGTGGTGAAACACCGCATCGACCAGATTGCCAACGATGCCGAGCACATGCGGGAGTACATTACGAACGCGAGGTGAGGCTGGCGGGGCGGCGCTGGTCGTTTCGCCCGTCGTCTGACACCGTATGTGGATTCCTGCTTTCGCAGGAATGACGAGTATTTTTGTGTTTTAAAACAGAAATTTACAGAACCCGCCGCCCCTGCGACAGCAGGGGCGCACGTCCGGTATCAGCCGCCCCGCCCCTTCTCAGTGCTTCAGCACCCGCGACAGGAAGGCCTTCGTGCGTTCGCTTTGCGGGTTGTCGAAGACTTCCGCCGGCGGTCCCTGCTCCACGATCTGGCCTTCGTGGATGTAGATGACCCGGTCGGCCACCTCCCGCGCGAAGCCCATTTCGTGGGTGACCACCATCATGGTCATGCCCTCGGCCGCCAGTTCGCGCATGACGTCCAGCACCTCGCCGATCATTTCCGGGTCGAGGGCCGACGTCGGTTCGTCGAACAGCATCACGCGCGGGTCCATGGCCAGCGCGCGGGCAATCGCCACGCGCTGCTGCTGGCCGCCCGAAAGCTGGGTCGGGAACTTGTCCGCCTGATTGCCGATGCCGACACGGTCCAGCAGGCGCCGGGCCGTTTCCTCCGCCTGGTTCCTGCCCACCTTGCGCACCCGCATGGGGGCCAGCATGATGTTCTTCAGCACGGTGCGGTGCGGGAACAGATTGAACTGCTGGAAGACCATGCCGACCTCGCGCCGGATGGCTTGCAGGCTGCGGCTGGTCTTGCTGGTGTTGCCGGGCTCCAGCGGGTGGCCGTCGACCACGATGCGCCCGCCCTGGAAGGGCTCCAGCCCGTTGACGCAGCGGATCAGCGTCGACTTGCCCGAGCCGGACGCGCCGATGACGACGATCTTCTCGCCGGGCACGACCTCCAGGTTGATGTCCTTCAGCACGTGATGACTGCCGAAGTACTTGTTGACGTCCTTCATCTCGACGATGGGGTCAGCCATTGTCGTCGTCCTCCCCGTCCCGCTCATTGACCGACCAGACCGCTGCGCTCAAGCCCGCGCAGGATGGCGGAGAGCGTCAGCGTGATGACCAGGTACAGGATCGCCACCATCAGGTAGACCTCCAGCGCGTTGAAGGTCGTGGCGATGTAGATCTGGCCCTGGCGCACCAGTTCGCCGACGCCGATGACGGCGAACAGCGAGGTGTCCTTGATGGACACGATGGCCTGGTTGCCAAGCGGCGGGATCATGCGCCGCAACGCCTGCGGCCATATGACGTAGCGGAAGGTGTCCAGCCGCGACAGCCCCAGCGACAGGCCCGCTTCCCGCTGGCCCTTGTCGATGGACTGCACGCCGCCGCGCACGATTTCCGAGATATAGGCACCCGAGTTCAGCGCGATGGCGGCAATGCCGGCCGTCAGCGCATCAATGGGACCACCCAGAACCTCCGGCAGGCCGTAGAAGATGAACAGCACCTGCACCAGGACGGGCGTGCCGCGGAACACCTCGATATAGGCGATGGCCGGCCAGCGCAGGAGGCGTATCGGGTTGATGCTGAGCAGCCCGAAAACGATGCCCAGGACGAACCCGAACACAAGTCCGACGCCGGAAATGAGAAGGGTGTACGGGATGCCTTCCAGCAGGTGCGGGATCGAGCTGATCATCGCCTGCCAGTCGAACTGGAAGTTGCCCACGTGCGGGGTCTCCTCGGTCTCCTGTGCTCAAACGGCACGCACCGGGGCGGGGGTGCGGCCCTGCCCCGGTGCGCGGCCCCGAAAAGACGGGGGTCAGGTTGCCTTAGTTGCTTTCGCTGCTCGGCATTTCGCCGAACCACTTCTTGTAGATCTCGGCGTAGGTGCCGTCTTCCTTCATGGAGGCGAGCGCCTCGTTGGCGTCGTCCACCCACTCGGAGCCGTCGTTGAAGGCGATGCCGTACTGCTGGCCCTCGTACAGCGGGCCGACGGTCTTGACCTTGTCGCCGCCCTTGGTCTTGGCGAAGTAGCCCACGTTCGGCGCGTCGTAGAACACGGCGTCCACGCTGCCCGACATCAGCGCCATGTACATGTCGGCGCTGCCCGGGTACGGGGTGATGTCGGCGTCTTCCAGGTTGGCGGTCAGGTAGTCGTAGCTGGTCGAGCCGATCTTGGTGCCGACCTTCTTGCCCTCCAGGTCGGCCATTTCGTCGACGTCGCTGTCCTGGGGCACCAGCAGGCGCAGGCCGCTGTCGTAGTACGGGTCGGTGAAGTCGACGATCTTCTCGCGCTCTTCGGTGATGGTGATGCCGGCGATGGCGACGTTGGCGTTGCCGGTCTGGACGGCCGGAATGATGCCGTTGAAGTCCATGGTGCGCAGGTTGTAGTCGAACCCGGCGCGCTTGGCGACCTCGGACAGGATGTCCATGTCGAAACCGACCATCTCGCCGGTTTCCTGGTCCATCATCTCGAACGGCACGAAGGACGGGTCCGTGACGGCTTCCAGCGTCTCGGCGGCGGCCGGGGTGGCGACCGCGGCGGGCACGGCGACGGCGGCGGCCAGGCTCAGGCGCGAAATCCAGGTCCTGTTCACGGTGTTCTCCTTGTTCATCGTGTTGGCCCCGGCAAGGCGGCGGCGAAAACCCCTGTTCGGGGCAGGCCGAAGCGGGCCGAGGCTCCGAAAAACCGAACCGGGCGCCCCGTTGGAGGCGCCCGCCTAACCCCATTAGGTTCCTCGGGCTTGGAGCATCTGTCAACCGCCACGGGTTTGATCGAACGGTCGAAGCATCCCTTGCGGGCTTTCGCAATGGCCGCGCATGACGCATCCTGCGCCCGCTTTTGTCGCAACCGGAGACGCCGTTGGTCATGGACGGGACAGCCCTCTCGCTTCTGATGTTCGCCGCCCTGGTGGGCCTGCTGGTGCTGGCCGTGCCGGTGGGGCTGGCCATGCTGATCGCCGGCGGGCTGGGCTATGCGCTGATCGCGGGCACGGCGCCGCTGCTGGACTACATGGCGACCGCCCCCTGGCACCTGGGCGCGTCGTACTCGCTGTCGGTGATCCCCCTGTTCCTGCTGATGGGGCAGTTCGCCACGCAAGGGGGCTTGAGCCGCGCCCTGTTCGGCGCCGCCAACGCCTGGCTCGGCCACCGGCGCGGCGGCATGGCGATGGCGGCCGTGGGCGCCTGCGGCGGGTTCGGGGCGATCTGCGGCTCGTCGCTCGCCACCGCCGCGACCATGGCGCACGTCTCCCTGCCCGAGATGAAGCGCCGCGGCTATGACGGATCGCTGGCCTGCGGAGCCCTGGCCGCCGGCGGGACGCTTGGCATCCTGATCCCGCCCAGCGTGATCCTGGTGATCTACGCCCTGCTGACGGAACAGAGCATCGGCGCCCTGTTCATCGCGGCCGTCATTCCCGGCCTGCTGGCGGTTTTCGGCTACATGGCGGCCATCGCGGTCGTGGTGCGGCTGAGCCCCGGTGCCGGACCGGCGGGGCCCCGCCATGGGCTGCCCGCCCGCCTTCGGGCGCTTCTTGAGACGGGGCCGGTCCTTGGCCTTTTCGCCCTGGTGATCGGCGGCATCTACGGCGGGCTGTTCACGCCGACAGAAGGGGCCGCCGTGGGCGCGGCGGGCACGGCGGTCGTCGCGGCGCTCAGCGGACGCATGAGCCGGGCGGGATGGATCGACTGCCTGCTGGGGACGGCCAAGCTGACGGCCATGGTCATGCTGATCCTGATCGGCGCGGACCTCTACAACGCCTTCCTCGCGCTGTCCCGCATGCCCATGGAGGCCGCCGGGCTGGTCGCCGACAGCGGATGGCCGCCGCTGGCGGTGCTGGGACTGATCCTGGCGTTCTACCTGGTGGCGGGATGCCTGATGGACAGCATGTCCATGATCCTGCTGACCGTGCCCATCTTCCACCCCATCGTCATGGGCCTGGACTTCGGCCTGGGTCCCGACGAGACGGCGATCTGGTTCGGAATCCTGGTGCTGATCGTGGTGGAGGTGGGGCTCATCACGCCGCCCATGGGGATGAACATCTTCGTCATCCAGTCCTTCGATCCCGGCACGCCGCTGACCCGGGCCTTCCGCGGCGTCGTGCCCTTCCTGGCCGCCGATGCGGTGCGCGTGGCCCTGCTGGTGGCCTTCCCAGGCATTGCGCTCGCGGGCCTGACACTGGCGGGAGGAGGCCCGTGACCCGCGCCCTGTTGACGCCGATCCTGGCCGGGACGGCGCTGGTGCTCCTGGGCCTCGGCATCGGCCTGCCGCTGTTGCACATCGACCGGCTGTGGCTGTTCACCGACAGCGTGTCGCTGTGGCAGGCCATCGTGACATTGTATTCGGAGGGGGAACCATTCCTGGCCGTCGTCCTCACCGCCTTCTCCATCGTCTTCCCGGTGCTGAAGCTGATCGGCGTGCTGTGGGCGTGGCGCCGGCCGTCGCCGCGCATGGCCGCCGTGGTGGACGGCCTTGGCAAGTGGAGCATGATGGACGTGCTGGTGGTCGCCCTGCTGATCGTGACGCTGAAAGGCTCGGGGCTGGTGAACGCGGCCTCGGCGCCGGGCGTCTACTGCTTCGCGGCGGCCGTGCTGCTGTCCATGATCGCAGGAATGCTGGCGAAGAAGGACCCTTCCACCTGATGCCGCGCCTCTGGTTCACCAGCGACACACACTTCGGCCACGGCGGCAGCCTGGGCCTGTTCAGGCGCCCGTTCGACAGCACGGCCACCATGACCGAGGCCCTGGTGGAGAACTGGAACGCCGCCGTGGCGCCCGACGATACCATCTGGCACCTGGGCGACTTCGCCATCGGACCGAAGCCGGATGCACAGGCCGCGATCCTGGGCCGGCTGAACGGCACCAAGCACCTGGTCAGCGGCAACAACGACGGCCCGGCGACGCTGGCGCTGGCGGGCTGGGCATCGGTGCAGGCCTATGCGGAGCTGGAAGCCGAGGGACGCAAGCTGGTGCTCTGCCACTATCCCTTCCGCAGCTGGAACGGCCAGCACAAGGGCGCGCTGAACCTGCACGGCCACAGCCACGGCAAGCTGGCCCCCCTGCCCCGCCAGATCGACGTCGGCGTCGACGTCTGGGACTTCGCCCCGGTGGCGGTGGAGACGCTGCTGGAGCACGCGACCCGCCGCCGCCGCAACTCCTAGCCACCGCGCACCGTCGGCCGAAGCCAACGGATGCGGCCGCTGCAGCACGTTCGTCTTTTCCGTATTTCAGGTGCCGGCGGGCGGCCGGTCGCCGATTTCAATACATCCACGGCATGTCGCCGCCTGCGCCGGAAGGTTTCGATGGATTAGCCGGTTGTGGAATGGTGGCACACGTCCCCGAAACGTATCCTCGACGCGTCGCGCGGCCTCCCATAGCGATCCATGGCCGTACGTCTCGAGCCAACCGACGCGAGTGAGCCATGCTGGAAAATTTGAAGGACGGACTCGTCAACAATGTCTGGCAGGCCGTCGCAGGCAGGCGGAAAGAGAGCCGCAGTGCGCCATCCGCGGCCTTGGTTGTCGCTCCGTCCGTGTCGGGAAGCGTCGGCGACGCGGCGCTGATCGTCGGGACCACGGAAGCTCTGCGCGCCGCCGGCTATCAGCGGGTCGACATATTGACGCCGGAGACGGAGGATGACTGGCCGGTATCCGTCACGCCCGACCACACGCTCTGCCTGCCAGGACTGTTGATGCGTGGCGGACGCGGCGCACTGATGCGCATGGCATTCGCGATGCGGGATTACGAGGCTCTGTACGTTATCGGAGCCGATATCATCGACGGCATCTATAGCCACCAGCGCGCGCTGGCGCGGATCCGGCTCATGCAACTCGCCGCCCAAGGGGGCCTGCAGACGGTTCTTGTCGGAGCAAGCATCAGCGAGGCGCCAAAGTCGGCCTGCATGAGGGCCCTCGGCCAGTTGCCGGGATCGGTTCGCATCAATGCGCGTGACCCGCTGTCTGCGCAGCGGATGGTGCCGTGGCTTGGCAGGATGCCCTCCATCGCGCCTGACGCCGCCTTCCTCATCCCGCCGCCCGTTGAGCGAGAGGCGCCGGAGGCGGAGGCGGCCTGGCTTGCCCGCATGGAGCACGCCGGCCTTCAGCCGGTGGTCGTGAACGTAAATGGCGGGCAGGCCTATAAAAAGCCCGCCCTTGCCGAGGCGATGGGGCGGGTTATTGATGGGCTTCTGGCTCGACGCTGCGCCGTCATGTTGTTGCCTCACGACAGTCGAAAGCCGGGTGACGAAGAGATTTGCCGGCATCTTGCGGAGCAACGCGGCGCGTCGGTCCGCGCTTACCAGGGTCCCATGGACCCGCTATCGATTCGCTCCGTCCTGGCATTGGTGCCGATCGTGATCACAGGACGCATGCATGTCGCCATCTTGGGACTGACCACCGGCGCAGTGCCGATTGCGGTGGTTTACCAAGGCAAGTTCGAGGGACTCTTCCAGCTTTTTGATCTTCCGGTCGAGGATCTCTGCCGCCAGCCGGATGCGGTGATCGCCGATCCGGAGAGCCTGCTTGCCTGCTACGACGCTGCGGTCGCCAATCTTTCGCGGCACGCCGATGCAGTTCGCCGGGCGCTGCCGACGGTTACGGAGGCCGCAAGGATGAACGTCCTCGCTCCTGGATCGCCACGATCAAGGCTCAGCGTCGAGGCCGGCCGCCCTCCGCGGGAACCGGCCGAGACATAGCCGGCCTCGGATGCGGACCGCTTTTTCATCAGGTGACAGACGGCCCCCGTCGCATCACCAGCCGCAGGACAATCTGGAACACGATCGAGAGCTCTCGCATCAGCGGATGGCGCACAAGCGCGAGAACTGCAAGCCACGCCGCGACGCCACATGAACCTAGAATAAGCGCCCCAACGATCCCCGGCGTCTCAATAATGGCCACGCCCAAGACCGAGGGTGCAAGCCCAGCTGCCGCGGCAGCGAAACTCAGACGGCCGGCCCTTAGAACCTCCAGCAGGCTGACGTCGATAAGACGACCCAGATAGCGCTGGGTGACGGCGAAATTGAAGGTGGTGATGACCACCTGCGCCCAGACCACGGCCTCCAGGCTGTGAAAGGCAGCGGCAACCGTCAGCACTATCCGCACCACGGACACGATCGTGTTCTTGCGCAACATCGTTTTAGCGGCACCGACACCCCAAAACAGGCTGTCGCTAAGAGAAAAATAAGCAAAAACAGCATATCTCAGGCAAAATATTTGCAGGAGCAAAACAGAGGCCTTCCAGTTTTCACCAAACAAAAACAGGATGACGGGATCCGCGAAGAGAGCAAGAGTTCCGTAAAATGGCCACGCAAGCGCTGTCATGAGGGTGACCGACCGCAGGTATTCCAGCTTCAGCGGCCTGTCGGATCGGTTGTACTCGGCGAAGGAGGGCTGCGCCACTTTGGACGCTGCACCCAGTATTCCGTCATTGAAGATGCGCCCGAGTCCTTGGGCGCGACTGAAGAAGGCAACAGCCTCGAAGCTCAGCAGCTTCCCCATGGCGACGTCGGGCGCCATCATCGAGAAGTGCTGAACCATGTTCGACCCGCATGCAAAGCCACCGAAAGCGGTGATGGATCGCCAATGGGCGAAGCCGGGAAGAATGAACACATGAGGCGCTCTGACGACGACCAGCATCAAGATCAGCACGACCGTGGCAAAAACCGACGACCATGCCATGCTCATGTAACTGAAGCCGTTGAGCGCCAGTAGGACCGTCATCGCGACTTGCGCAACTGTCGATGCCAGTTCCACAATTGCAACCTTGCCGAAGTGGAACCGCCGACGGAGCAGGGCCAGAGATGGTGCCCCAATAGGCAGGATCAGAAAATTCAGGACCAAGACATGCATGACCTCCCTGACGCCCTCTTGGTCGTAAAAGGCGGCGAGGGGAGCGGCAGCGATCCACAGGATCACGGCCACGCCGGCCGACATGACGAATGCTATGCCGAACGCGCTGCGGATCTTGCTCTCGTCAAGCTCCTTTTCTTGAACAAGATACTGGCCGACGCCGAAGTCTCTCAACAACTGGCCGATGGCCACCAGCGCCATCGTCACCGAAAAGAGGCCAATCTCAGCCGGTTCCAGAAGGCGGGAGACGATGACAACGGAAATAAACTGAATTGCCATACGCAAGTAGGTTGCGGCAGAAGTATGGAGAAGTGATACGTGGATACGTCCCATAGCGTCCGCTCTTGATGGATAGGCGCATCGGCCGGCATTCAGGAGAACCCGATCGCCGTTGTGCGGGAGTCGCATCTTAGCCGAACGGGAAGAGTCGGCGCAGTTCACCATGGGAGGCAGGCTTAAACGCGTCGGAAGACGACGGCATATGTCTTGTGCGTTCGGCGCGATAACCCGCTTGGAGAAAGATGATACGTCAGAAATCTACTTGTTCAGGGCGGCTGACCGAAGAGCAGCGCGTCTGTACCACGATGTCACCGTCAGTTCGGCCGCCACTACCTCCCCTGAAAAAACGTTGTCTTCCAAAGGGTAGTTGAGAACAAACCTTCTCATGCTGCATATAATAGAAAACAACCTGCATTGACATCATTAATATTCACAGCCGGTGACCGACCATGCCATACGACACGACGGAGCCCCGCCTGAGAATTGCAGCGTGGCCCGCCACCGGTGGAAATCCTTACCAGGACCTTCTTTATGGAGCCATGAGGCGCCACCACGCCGTCGTCGACGACTTCAGCATCGGCGCGCCACCGGACCGGGCGCCCGACATTGTGCATGTGCATTGGCCGGAAGCCTTCATGTGGGACGGCCGGACGCCCGTGCAGCGCATGAAGGGCGCCCGCTGGACGCTGCAGGCGCTGCGCACGCTGCACCGGCGCGGCAGCCGGGTCGTCTGGACCTGCCACAACGAGAAGCCGCACGATCTGCATGGCGCCGACATGCTTACCTGGACGGTCTTCGAACGCATGTTTCAGGCCCAACTGAGCGGCGCGATCTTCATGACGGAGGCCAGCCGCCAACACATGCTCCACCGCTCTCCGCTCCTCCGCCGCCTGCCGACGACGGTCATCCCCCACGGCCATTATCAGGACTGGTACGGGAGCCCCGTGGGCCAAGTGACCGCGCGGCAGCGGCTCGGCCTGCCGGCGGACCGCTATATCTACCTGTTCTTCGGCCGGATTCGTCCCTACAAGAACATCGACGCCCTGACGACGCTGATCGGCCCGACGGTCGCCGCGGACGAGAGTGCTCATATCGTCATCGCCGGCAAACCAGCGACACCGGCCCTGGAAACGTCCCTGGCGGCGCTTGCCGAGATGCCGAACATCACCCTCAGGCTGGGATTCGTGCCCGATGAAGAGGTGCGGGACCTGATGTGCGCCAGCGATGCCGTGGTGCTTCCTTATCCCGTTTTCAATTCAGGCGTGGCGCTGCTGGCCGCCTCCTACGGCCGGCCGTTCGTCACGCCCGACACGGCCCCTGTCCGGGAAACGGCCGGGCTTTTGGGCGCGGGCAACGCCCATCTTTTCGACGGGCCGCTGACGCCCCATACGCTGGCGGAGGCGCGGGCGCGTTTCCAGGGCCGGGACAGCGGCCCGGACCTGACGGCTTTTTCATGGGACCGCATTGGCCGCGCGACCATGGACTTCATGGAGGCGGCGATGGGGCGCAGAACCACCACGCCCGAGCACACCTCCAAACAGGACTGAGTGCCGCGTCAGTCGAACAGCACCCCCGGCAGCCACGTCGCGATGCCCGGCATCTGGAAAATGACCAGCATGCCGATGATCTGCAGCATCACGAAGGGAATGACGCCCCTGTATATGTCCAGCGTCGAGACCTCCTTCGGTGCCGCACCGCGCAGGTAAAAGAGCGAGAACCCGAACGGCGGCGTGAGAAAGCTGGTCTGCAGGTTGATGGCGATCAGCACGGCCAGCCAGATGGGGTCCATGCCCATGGTCAGCAGGATCGGCACCACGATGGGCAGGACGATCACGGAAATCTCCACGAAGTCCAGGAAGAAGCCCATCACGAAGACGATCGCCATGACGAACAGAAGCGCCGTCGTCTGGCCGCCGGGCATCTCCGTCAGGAATTCCTCCACCCGCACGTCGCCGCCGAGCCCCCGGAACACCAGCGAGAAAACCGACGCTCCGATCATCATGGCGAAGATCATGCTGGTCACGATCATGGTGGAGCTGAGGACGGGCTTCAGAACGCCCGCACGCCCCGCCCGCCAGAAGGCGACGAAGATGCCCCAGAAGGCGATCAGCGCCAGGCCGCCCGCCAGCCAGATGGACGCCTGCTCCACTGCTGTCGGGTTGGCGCGGCCGGTGCGCAGGTCGACCATGCTGGTCAGCACCAGCATGCCGACGATGGCCGCCGCCGCCGCCCAGAAAGGCCAGTTGCTTCGCCCCTTGAAGAAGCGCGGCGCGGCCAGCATCAACGCGCCGACGGCCCCGACCGAGGCCGCTTCGGTGGGCGTGGCGATGCCGCCGAGGATGGAGCCCAGGACGGCGACGATCAGCACCACCGGCGGCACCAGCACCTTAACGATGCGCAAGGCGGCCTCGCGGCTCGTCACGTCGGCCTCGCGCGGCAGGGCGGGCGCGGCGGACGGCTTCAGGAAGGCCAGTGCCAGGATGAAGATCACGTAGATCAGCACCAGGCAGAGGCCCGGCAGCAGGGCGGCGGCGAAGACGTCACCGACGGAGATCGTGTCGACGGTGAACTTGCCCATGTCGAACTGGGCCTGCTGATAGCCCGACGACATGACCTCGGCCAGGATGATGAGCATGGTCGAGGGCGGGATGATCTGCCCGAGCGTGCCGGCGGAGACGATCACGCCGCTGGTCAGCCGCTTGCCGTATCCGTTGCGCAGCATGGCCGGCATGGCGATCAGCGCCATGGTCACCACCGTCGCGCCGACGATGCCGGTCGACGCCGCCAGCAGCATCCCCACCACGACGACCGACACGGCCAAACCGCCCCGCAAGCTGCCGAACAGCTTGCCCATTTCCTCCAGCAGGTCCTCGGCGATGCGGGACCGCTCCAGGATCACGCCCATCAGCACGAACAGCGGGATCGCCAGAAGGATGTCGTTGGTCATGATGCTGAAGACGCGCGGCGCCAATGCCGCCAGCAGCGGCATGTTGAACACGCCCAGGCCCGCGCCCAGCAGGCCGAACAGGATGCCTGTGCCGGCCAGGGTGAAGATCACCGGATAGCCCAGCAGGATGCCGCCGCACAGCGCGGCGATCATCAGAAGGTCCAGGTTCTGGGTCAGCAGGGTCAGCATGTCAGCCGTTCTCCCGCAGCGCTTCCGAGGCGCGGTCGGCGATGCCGCGCGTTTCCTTGGGCGGCGGCGCGCCCAGCAGGACCGCCAGGTTCCTCAGCGCCAGGCCCAGGCCCTGCACCAGCAGCAGCACCGCGAAGGCCGTGATGAAGGATTTCAGAAGGTAGGACGCGGGAATGCCGCCGACCGAAATGGCGCCTTCCCCGATCTCCCACGACTTGCGGACGAAGGGCCACGTGTAGACCAGGATAGCGACACAGGACGGCACCAGGAAGACCAGCGTCCCCAGAAGGTCGATGGCCGCCTTCCGGCGCGGGGTCTGGCTGCCGTAGAAGATGTCCACGCGCACGTGGCCGTCGTGCAGCAGGGTGTAGCCGGCCCCCAGCATGAACAGGGCGGCGTGCAGGTAAAGCTCCAGTTCGGTGACGAAAATGAAGCTCATGCCGAAGACATAGCGCAGCACGACGATGCCGAACTGGATCACCACCATGCCGACCGCCAGCCACATGACGGCCGCGCCCACGGCGGCGTTGATCCGGTCCAGCATCCGGCCGAGGCGCATGAGGATCGCGGGCATCAGAACAGGCCCTCCGGGCGCGCGGACGGATAGGAAACGATACGTACTCACAGAAGATCACGCGGCGCGGCCACCGCCAAGGGCCGCCGCGCCGCGCGCGATCCGGCCGGATCAGGTCGGGTAGTCGAAGTCCATGTCGCGGGCCCGGAACACGCTGCCGTCGGCATACTTCATGTAGCCGTTGGACAGCGTCCGGTAGTCCACGAAGGACCGCGCGATGCGGGCGACCAGTTCGTCCTCGTGCTCCAGCAGCTCGCGCATGACCTCGCCGGCGGTGTTGCCGATGGCGACCACCACCTCGTCTGGCAGCTGGCGCAACTGCACGCCGTGCTCCTTCACCAGCATGGGCAGGGCCTTGGCGTGGTTGGTGTTGTACTCGGTCAGCACCTGGTCGTAGAGCGACTGGCAGGCCAGCGCGACGGCCTGCTTCAGGTCGTCGCCCAGCGCGTTGAACGCCTCCATGTTCACGCCGCATTCCTCGGCCGAGGACGGCTCGCCGATGCAGGGATAGTAGTAGTTCTTGGCGACCTGATAGTACCCCAGCGCACTGTCGGTCCAGGGGCCGATGAACTCGCCGGCGTCCAGGGTGCCGGACTGGAGCGCCTGGAACATGTCGGCCCCGCCCATGGCCTGCACGGCCATGCCCATGCGCGACAGCACCTCGCTGTTCAGGCCGGTGGTGCGGAAGCGCAGGCCCCGCAGGTCGTCGACGGAGTTGATCTCGTCGCGGAACCAGCCGAACCACTGGGCGCCCGAGTTGCCGCAGAGGAAAGGCTTGATGTTGAAGCGGGCGTACAACTCGTCGTACAGCGCCTGGCCGCCGCCGTGGTTCATCCATCCCGACTGCTCGATGGCCGTCAAACCGAAGGGCTGGCTGCCGAACAGCAGGAAACCGATGGACTTCGACCCCCAATAGGCGGGGACGGAGTGATAAAGCTGTGCCGTGCCCTCCGACACCGCGTCGAACACGCCGCGGCCGGGCACCAGTTCGCCGGCGGCGGAAACCTCCACCTCCAGCCGGCCGCCGGACAGCGCCGTGATGCGCTCGGCCAGCATGTTGGCGGCGACACCCGGCCCCGGCAGGTTGCGCGGCCAGCTGGTCACCATGGTCCAGCGCTTTGTGCCCTGGGCGAGCGCCGGCGTGGCAAGGCCTCCGGCGGTAGCGGCGGCACCGGCGGTGCCGATGGCGGTGGACTTGAGGAACTGCCTCCGATCCATGTTCTGAACTCCCTGTTCATCTGTTCGTCGGCCGGCGGCTTGTTGTTTTAGGCTCGCCCGGTTTTCCGGGTCGAGGGGCCGGCGCGGCGGTGGCCGACTGTTATGACCGCCGCTCCGGGAATGGTGGACTGTCGCCCCTCGTCAGTCGAGGAACGGCAGCTTGAGCTGATGCTCCTTCGCGCAGTCCTTGGCGATGTCGTAGCCGGCATCGGCGTGGCGCATGACGCCGGTCGCGGGATCGTTCCACAGCACGCGCTCCAGGCGCTTCGACGCCGCGTCGGTGCCGTCGGCGACGATCACCATGCCGGCGTGCTGGGAAAAGCCCATGCCGACGCCGCCGCCGTGGTGCAGGCTCACCCACGTCGCGCCGCTGGCGGTGTTCAGAAGCGCGTTCAGGAGCGGCCAGTCGGACACGGCATCGGACCCGTCCAGCATCGCCTCCGTCTCGCGATTGGGACTGGCGACGGAGCCCGAGTCCAGATGGTCGCGGCCGATGACGATGGGACCCTTCAACTCGCCGGACTTCACCATCTCGTTGAAGGCCATGCCCAGGCGGTGCCGCTGCCCCAGGCCGACCCAGCAGATGCGCGCCGGCAGGCCCTGGAAGTGGATGCGCTCGCGCGCCATGTCGAGCCAGTTGTGCAGGTGCGGATCGTCGGGGATCAGCTCCTTCACCTTGGCGTCGGTCTTGTAGATGTCCTCGGGGTCGCCGGACAGCGCCGCCCAGCGGAACGGGCCGATGCCGCGGCAGAACAGCGGGCGGATGTAGGCGGGCACGAAGCCGGGGAAGTCGAAGGCGTGCGTCAGGCCTTCCTCTTTCGCCATCTGGCGGATGTTGTTGCCGTAATCAAGCGTGGGCACGCCCTGGCTGTGGAAGTCCAGCATGGCCTGGACGTGCACCTTCATGGACGCCCGCGCGGCCTTGGCGACGGCCTTGGGGTCGGTCTCGCGCTTGGCCTCCCATTCCTCCAGCGTCCAGCCGGCGGGCAGGTAGCCGTTGACGGGGTCATGCGCGCTGGTCTGGTCGGTCACCGCATCGGGCTTCACCCCGCGCTTGACCAGCTCGGGGAAGACCTCGGCGGCATTGCCCAGCAGGCCGACGGAGATCGCCTCGCCGTTCGCGCAGGCGTCCTCGATCCAGCGCAGGGCCTCGTCGATGTCGGCGGTGTGGCGGTCCAGGTAGCCGGTGCGGATGCGCATGTCGATGCGGCTGGGCTGGCACTCCACAGCCAGCATCGACGCCCCGGCCATGGTGGCGGCCAGCGGCTGCGCCCCGCCCATGCCGCCCAGGCCGGCGGTAAGGATCCACTTGCCCTTCAATTCGCCGCCGTAGTGCTGGCGCCCGACCTCGGCGAAGGTCTCGTAGGTGCCCTGCACGATGCCCTGGCTGCCGATGTAGATCCACGATCCGGCCGTCATCTGGCCGTACATCATCAGGCCCTTCTTATCCAGCTCCGAGAAGTGGTCCCAGTCGGCCCAGTGCGGCACGATGTTGGAGTTGGCGATCAGCACGCGCGGCGCATCGGCGTGGGTGCGGAAGACGCCCACCGGCTTGCCCGACTGCACCAGCAGCGTCTCGTCGTCGCCCAGGTCACGCAAGCGTGCGACGATGCGGTCGAAGCTGTCCCAGTTGCGCGCAGCGCGGCCGATGCCGCCGTAGACCACCAGTTCCTGCGGGCGTTCGGCCACGTCGGGGTCCAGGTTGTTCATCAGCATGCGCAGCGCCGCCTCGGTGAGCCAGCTCTTGCAGCTCTTTTCCGATCCGTGCGGCGCCCGGATGACGCGGGCGTTGTCGAGCCGGGATGCGGTGGACATGGGAGTGATCCTTCTTCTTGTCCGTTTCCGTGAAGCCGTGAAGCCTAAAGAGCGATATCCAGCGGCACCTGTCCGGGCCGCGCGGTGAACCGGGTGCCCAGGCGATAGCGCGTGCCGGGGTGCACCAGCAGGGCCAGCGTCACCACATGGCCCCGCACCCAGGTCCGCCGCGTCAGCCGCAGGCAGGGTTCGCTTTCGGGAATGTTGAGAAGGCGCGCCGCCGTGGCACCGGGCAATGCGGCCTCGATCATGTGTTCGACCTCGGGCGTGCGCTCCAGGTCGGTCAGGTACTCGGTCGGTGTCTTGCTCCTGAAGTCCTGCTCCAGGTAGCGGGGTGCGATGTTGGGGTTGACCCAGCGGTCCTCGTACTGGAGCGGCACCTCGTTCTCGTAGTGCACCACGACCGAGTGGAACAGCCGCGCCCCGGCGGGGAGGTTGAAGCTGCGCGCCAGCCGCGCATCCGCCGTCGCCTCCTCCAGCAGGTCCACCCGGCAGGAATGACGATTACCGCGCGCCGCGATCTCGTCGGAGACCGGCCGCAACTCCAGGATTTCCGCCGAGGCCGCCCGTTCGGCCACGAAGGTGCCCACGCCCTGCACGCGGGTCAGCACGCCCTCGTCCGTCAGTTCCCGCAGCGCCCGGTGGACGGTCATGCGGCTGACGGAGAACTCCTTCAGCAACTGGTTCTCCGACGGAAGCTGAAAGCCCTCCGGCCACTCGCCGGAGAGGATGCGGTTGCGCAGCGTCTCCTTGATCTGGCGATAGCGCGGCTGGCTGGCTGAGACCTTCATTACGCCGCACCCTCTCCGCGCACGCGCCCGCCGTGCACGGCGGCGCGGCAGGGGTTGAGGCCGATGGAGTACGAAAGCTCCGCCGGGTGGCCGATGTCCCACAGCGCCAAGTCGGCGCGCAGGCCCTCGCGCAGGATGCCGCGGTCGTCCAGCCCCAGGGCCTTCGCGCCGTTGCGGGTTATGCCGGCAAGCGCCTCTTCCGGCGTCAGGCGGAAGAAGGTGCACCCCATGCTCAGCATCAAAAGCAGCGAGGTCACGGGCGCGGTGCCGGGGTTGCAGTCGGTCGCCAGCGCCATGGGGACGCCATGGGCGCGCAGCAGGTCGATGGGCGGCAGCTTGGTTTCGCGCAGCACATAGAAGGCGCCGGGCAGCAGCACGGCCACCACGCCCGCCTGCGCCATGGCCTCCACGCCCTGTTCGTCCAGGTGCTCGATATGATCGGCCGAGAGTCCCTTGTACTCCGCCACCAGCGCCGAGCCGCCCAGGTTGGACAACTGCTCGGCATGAAGCTTCACCGGCAGGCCGCGCGCCTTGGCCGCGTCGAACACCCGCCGCGTCTGCTCCAGCGTGAAGCCGATGCGTTCGCAGAAGGCGTCCACGGCATCGGCGAGCCCTGCGTCGGCGGCGGCCGGCAGCATGTCGTCGCACACCCGCTCGACGTAGGCATCGGGGTCGTCCTTGGCTTCCGGCGGCACGGCATGGGCGCCCAGGAAGGTGGTGCGCACCGTCACGGGGCGGACCTCCCCCAGCCTGCGGGCGACGCGCAGCATGCGAAGCTCGGCCTCGCGCTCCAGGCCGTAGCCGGACTTGATCTCGATGGTGGTCACGCCCTCGGCCAGCAGGGCGTCCAGGCGCGGCAGGACGGCGGCCAAAAGCGAGTCCTCGTCCGCCTCGCGCGTTGCCCTGACCGTGGAGGCGATGCCGCCGCCCGCACGGGCCAATTCCTCATACGTGGCGCCCTCCAGCCGCATCTCGAATTCGCGCGCGCGATTTCCACCGTAAACAAGGTGGGTGTGGCAGTCGATGAGGCCCGGCGTCAGCCAGCCGCCGCGCCCGTCATGCACCGTTTCCGCCAGCGACTCGGGCGCATCCGGCAGGTCGGCGCGCGGGCCGATCCAGGCGATGCGGCCATCCTTCACCGCCACCGCCGCGTCCTCGATGGCGCCATAGGCGGCGCCGTCCGGCTCCATGGTGGCGGCGGAAACGTTGATCCAGAGCGAGTCCCAGCGGGGGGCGGTCGGCATGGGCGGCGTCTCCTCCGGGCTTCGGCGCCGCACCCAGACCCGCCTCGCGGAAGGACGCTTGCGCCGGTTGCCTAACCTTGTATAGGCTTGCCTATAATATCTCGGAGACGGCCATGCGCAAATTATTTTTCCCCCGCGCCCTGCTCCCGGACGGATGGGCGGAGGATGTGACGGTGGCGGCCGACGCCTCGGGCCGCATCACCGGCGTCACCGCCGGAGCCCCCTGCCCCGCCGACGCGGAACGGCAGGAGGGCGCGGCCATTCCCGGCGTGCCGAACCTGCACAGCCACGCCCACCAGCGCGCCATCGCCGGCCTGGGGGAACGGTCCGGCCAGGGCGCGGCGGACAGCTTCTGGAGCTGGCGCGACGCCATGTACACCGCTGTCGGGCGCATGGAACCCGATGATTTCCAGGTGGTGGCGACGCGCGCCTATATCGAGATGCTGAAGGCCGGTTTCACCCGTGTGGGGGAGTTCCACTACCTGCACCACGCCCCCGGGGGTACGCCCTATGACGATCCGGCGGAGATGAGCCACCGCGCCGTCGCCGCCGCCCGCGCCGCCGGAATTGGCATGACCCTGCTGCCGGTGCTCTACACCACGGCCGGCTTCGACCGGGCGCCGCTGTCGGAAGGCCAGAGCCGCTTCGGCCACGACGGCGCCGGGTTCCTGAAGCTGATGGAACGGCTGGACAAGGCCTATGCCGATGCCGTGGACGTGGACCTGGGCATCGCCCCGCACTCCCTCCGCGCCGTGCCGCCCGACCTGCTGGCCGAGGTGACGGCGGCCCGGCCTGATGGTCCCATTCACATCCACATCGCCGAGCAGACCGCCGAAGTGCAGGACTGCATCCACCACACCGGCCGCCGCCCGGTGCAATGGCTGCTGGAGAACGCAGCGCCGGACGAACGCTGGTGTTTGATCCACGCGACCCACGTCGACCATGACGAGGTGGTGGGCATGGCCGAGGCCCGGGCGGTCGTCGGCCTGTGCCCCACCACCGAAGCCAACCTGGGCGACGGCATCTTTCCGGCGGAAGATTACCTCGCCGCCAACGGTCGTTTCGGCATCGGGTCGGACAGCCACATTTCCATCAGCCCGGTGGAGGACCTGCGCTGGCTGGAGTATGGCCAGCGCCTGACCACCCGCCGCCGCACCGTCCTCGCCGGCGGCCCGCGGGCCTCCACCGGCGCCCGCCTTCTGCGCGGCGCGCTGGCCGGCGGCGCCCAGGCCATGGGAGCGGATATCGGCGCGCTGGCGGAAGGCGCGCGGGCCGACATCGTGGTGCTGGACGACGCCCATCCCCTGCTCGCCGCCCGCTCCGGCGACGCGCTTCTGGACAGCTGGATCTTCTCCGGCAACGCCACCACCGTGCGCCACGTCATCGTCGGCGGCCGGACGGTCGTTGAGGACGGCCGCCATCCGCTGGACGAAGACAGCGCCGCCCGTTTCACCCGCGTTCTTGAAAGGCTGTTCGCGTGACGACCTCCCCCGACGCCATCGCCCTCACCCCCGGCGGGCTGAGCATCGACGCCCTGCGCCGCATCTATCGCGACGCCGCCCCCATCGCCCTGCCCGACGATGCCCGCCGGCGCATGGCCGAGTCGCGGGCGCTGGTCGAGCAGATCGCCGCCGGCGACGCCGCCGTCTACGGCATCAACACGGGCTTCGGCAAGCTGGCGCAGAAGCGCATCGCGCCGGAAGACCTGGATACCCTGCAACGCAACCTCATCCTGTCCCACGCCACCGGCGTCGGCGAACCGCTCGACGACGGCGTGGTGCGGCTGATCCTGGCGAGCAAGATCGCGAGCCTCGCCGTCGGCGCCTCGGGCATCCGGCCGGAGGTCGTCAACGCCCTGCTCGGCCTTTATCACGCCGGTGCAATGCCTGTGGTGCCGTCCAAGGGCTCCGTCGGCGCCTCGGGCGACTTGGCACCGCTGGCCCACTTGTCCGGCGTGCTGCTGGGCGTCGGCCACATCCGCATCAACGGCGAGACCGTCAGCGCCGACGAAGGCCTGAACCGCGCCGGCGTGGAGCGGATCGAGCTGAAGGCCAAGGAAGGCCTGGCGCTCATCAACGGCACGCAGGTCTCCACGGCGCTGGCGCTTGCGGGGCTGTTCGAGATCGAGCGCTGCTTCAAGGCCGCCGTCGTCTCGGGCGCGCTGTCGGTGGAAGCTGTGAAGGGCAGCCACAAGCCGTTCGACGCCCGCATCTCCGACCTGCGCGGCCAGCCGGGGCAAATTTCCGTTGCCCGGGCCCTGCGCGCCCTTCTGGCCGACAGTCCGCTCAACGCCAGCCACCAGGGCGAGGCCTGCGACCGGGTGCAGGACCCGTACTCGCTCCGCTGCCAGCCGCAGGTCATGGGGGCCGTGCTCGACCAGATGCGCATGGCCGCGCGCACGCTGCGCATCGAGGCCAACGGCGTGACCGACAACCCGCTGGTGCTGGGCGATACGGGCGAGGTCATCTCGGGCGGCAACTTCCATGCCGAACCCGTCGCCATGGCCGCCGACCAGCTTGCCATCGCGGCCTCGGAGATCGGCGCGCTGGCGGAACGGCGCATCGCCATGCTGATCGACGCCTCCATCAGCGGCCTGCCGCCCTTCCTGGTGCCGGAACCGGGGCTGAACTCGGGCTTCATGATCGCCCACGTCACCGCCGCCGCGCTGGCAAGCGAGAACAAGACCCTCGCCCACCCGGCCAGCGTCGACAGTCTGCCGACATCGGCCAACCAGGAGGACCACGTCAGCATGGCGACCTTCGCCGCCCGCCGCCTGCGCGACATCGCAGGCAACGTGGCGGATATCGTGGGGATCGAGCTTCTGGCCGCCGCGCAGGGCCTGGAATTCCACCGCCCGCTTCGGTCCTCGTCGGACATGGAAGCGGCGCTGAGCGTCATCCGCTCGCGCGTGCCGCGGTACGAGGTCGACCGCTATTTCGCGCCGGACCTCTCCGCCATCGGCGCGCTGGTGCGGGACGGCGGACTGGACGATGCTGTGACCTTCGACCTGGACCCGGCCTGAGGACTTCCCTGAATGCCCGACGTCTACGATCTGACCCGCGGCGACAGCCCGCTCATCGTCAGCATGCCCCACTGCGGCACGGAACTGCCGCCGGGCCTGGAGGAGCGCCTGACGCCCGAGGCGCGGACGCTGCCCGACACCGACTGGCACATCCCGCGCCTCTACGACTTCGCGCCCGGCATGGGCGCGACGGTGATCAGCGCCCGCTATTCGCGCTACGTGGTCGACCTCAACCGGCCGCCGGGCAACGAGAGCCTCTATCCCGGCCAGGCCACCACCGGCCTGTGCCCGGAAACCCTGTTCGACGGCACGCCGCTGTACGCCGACGGACGCGGCCCCGGCGAGGACGAGGTGGGGGAGCGGGTGGACACCTACTGGCGGCCCTATCACGATGCGCTGGCCGCGGAGATCGCGCGGGTGAAGGACCGCCATGGCTTCGCGCTGCTCTATGACGCGCATTCCATACGCAGCCACGTGCCGCGTCTGTTCAAGGGGCGCCTGCCCGACCTGAACCTGGGCACGGCCATGGGCGAAAGCTGCCCGGGCTCCTTACGCGAGGCCCTGGCGCTGGTGCTGGCGGAGATTTCGACGCACGGGCATCCGGCGGTGGTCGACGGGCGCTTCATCGGCGGCTACATCACCCGCCACTACGGCCGCCCCGGCGAGAGCGTCTTCGCCGTGCAGATGGAACTGGCGCAGGCCGCCTACATGGAGGAAACGCCGCCCTTCGCCTTTGACGAGGCCAGGGCGGCGGAATTCCGCCCCCACCTGAGGAAGGTGCTGGAGACGCTGCTCGGCTTCAGGCCCGAGGGTCCTTTGGGCGAGTAGGGTCGCGGAGCCGACGGCGTGTGCGGAGCAGACACTGCGCCCCGGCGCCGGGCAGGCGCATGAACCCTGGTGGCGCCTGAGCGGAAAATGTCCTAGCGGGCACTGGCGGACTGGCGGCCGCCGCTGGCGCAGGCGTCCGTCACGCGCCACAACGTCCGCACCTCTTCCAGCGGCACGCCGTTTTCAGGGTTGCGGTCCATGCTGGCGACGGGGTCCAGCCCCACGCAGGCGTCCAGCGGTGCACGGCGCGGACCCTGCGTATAGATGTGGGTCACGCCGAGCGCCCGCAGATGCTCTGGCGTACCGCCGGCGGCGCCAGTCGCCTCAAGCGTCGTCCGCAGCCGGTAGAAGCCGATGACCCGGTTTTCCAGGCTTTCGCCCCGCAGCATGTAGTTGCGCGCCCGCGGGCCCAGGTTCAGGACCGTGCTGCCCGGCGGCAGGGAATCGATGCCTTGCGGGTAATCGTAGAAGGCGTGCCGATCGAAGCGGCTGGAGGCGACGAACTGGCTGCCCGCCGTCATGGCCTCCCGGCTCGCCAGCACGGCCAGCATGAGGACGCAGGCGGCCGCCCCGACGCCGACCAGCCCCGTGCGCCACCGCCCGGCGGCCTCCGCCACCAACGGCGCCACAAGGGGCACGGCGAGCACGATGGCGCCCATGATGTAGCGCGGCTGGCGGTCGTTCATCACCCACCACAGCGCCACGACGACAAGCGCGGCGGCCAGCAGCACCGCCTGGGGGAAGCGCACCGCCCGCCGGCCCGCCTCGCGCGCGGGCCGCAGCACGCGCCAGGCCGCCGCCAGGACGGCCAAGGGCACCAGGGCGGCGAAAAAGGCACCGAAGCCCGAACTGTGCTTGTAGTTCTGGTCGATGAAATGCCATTCGATCCAGGGATAGGCCAGCCACTCCAGCGGCTGGCGCACCCACTCGAACTGCGTCGACTCGCGTGCCGAGTAATCGACGTCGGGCGCCGTGGCGAACCCCAGCCAGTCGGTAATCGGCGGCACGTTGATGGGATAGACGGGGCTGCCCAGTTCGATCCAGTTGCGAACGAGCCACGGCCCCGCCAGCACCACAACACCCAGCGCATAGAGACCGCCGTCGCGCACCATCGCGCGCACCGGACGGCCGCTTCGTGACGCCGCACCGACCAGGATCGCGACGCCCAGCACCATCGCCGGCACCACGTGCAGAGGCTTGAATCCGTAGGCCAGCCCCGCCAGGGCACCGGCCAGCAGCAGGACGGCGGTCGGGATGCCATTGGCCTCGCGTTGATGATGGAGCAGGACCGCCAGGAAGGCCAGCGCCAGCAGGCCCGCCGCGGCGACGTCCGCCCCCAGTTCCAGGCTGGAAAACGCGAAGACCGGAATGGTGGTGATGCCCGCCGCCGCCAGCAGGGCGCCGTCGCGCCCGCCGCCGGCCACGCGGCCCAGGCCGTAGACGGCCACGGCGGTCAGCAGCAGGAACGGCAGGTTGGCAACCGCCACCAGACGCTCGGGCAGGGCCTGGAGCAGCAGGCCGGCATAGAGGCTCATGTTGGCCGGGAAGGTGTGCATGTAGGCGTGATCCCACGGCTGCACAGACCCGGTGTCGAAGATGTGCAGGCCGATGGGCAGGTGGTAGGCCCAGACCTCGAACCCGCGCGGAAATCCAAGGGCGAGCAGCACCCCGGCGCCCAGGAACGTCAGCCCGGCAAGCCACGCCGTCCCCCGTGCCAGCACAACCGGCGCCCGCGGCTCCGTGCCGCCTGCCGCCGGTCCGGCAGCCGCGCCCGCCGCCGTCCGCCGTGGTCCCCGCGCACGAAGCGCCGCCCACAGCAGGCCGACGAGTACGACCTGCACGGCCAGAAGCGGCCCCGGCGCCATGGACGGCGGCGCCCCTGCCAACTCGGCATAGGCCAGCAGAAGCGGCGGCGTGAAGAACAGCAGGGGCGGCAGACTTGCGGCCCACGAAAGCCGTTCGACGCCTGACGCGGCACCAAGGCGCTTCAGCACCAGCGCAGTACCGGCGAAACTCAGCAGTAGATATGCCAGAAGCACGATCAGTGTCACGACTACCTCACCCTCCGGCAATCACCGCCAAGGCGGATCGCATGTCTGCCAAGTGGTTCTGCAAGCCCTCGCTCAACAGCAGATAGGCCGCCAACGACACGGCCGCGAGCGCCACCACCAGGCGACCGCGGGTGCCATCGTGCGGCGGGTCGTTCATGTCAGGGTCGACCATGGACGCGCCTCCTCATCCGCCCCCAGAATGCTCCATCGCTGAACCGGGCGGCGCGGACGATGCGGCCGACGTCCGCCGACGCATGGTCATCAGCGATCCGATCACCAGGAGCGCCGCCGCCCCCGCCGCCAGGACGAACGCCCCCCGCTCCACGGGCGTCAGGCGTCGAACGATGCTCACGTCGAACGGGCCGGCGGGCACGCAGACCCTCATGCGTCCATCGGCGGCGGGCCCGAACCTCACCCCTGCGACCGACGTGTCCCGCGCCAGCACCCAGGTCGGATAGAACAGGTGGTGCAGCACCATGCAGGACGGTTCCGCTGCCGTGCCGGCGAACGTGATGCGGTCCGCGGCCCACGTCGCCTGCCCCGCGTCCGCCACCCCCTCGTCTACCACGACGGGCGGTCGGGGCGCCGACGCGTGACGCTTCAGTTCGTCTTCCGTCAGAGAATGCGCCCCGGCCCAGATCGGCCGGTACTCGGGCACGTCTTGTCGCAGGCGCACCGCTTCGGGAACGGGAATGGCCGCCGCACCCTCGCTCAGGACGGAGGCATGAAGCCAGACCGCGCGTTTGACCGCGGTCGAGGTCAGGATGCCGGACCCGATGACGATCCCGATGGCGGCGACCAGGAACAATGGACGCGGCGTCGCGGTCGTGATGTGAGCAAGGGCGCCCGCCATCAGTCCCGTAGCGACGGTCAGGGCGACCGTGAAGCGCCAGGGAAACTGGATGGTCTGCAATGGCTCGACCCACTCCCACACCGGCGTGCTGACCGCGGTCATGAAGAACAGGCTGACGCCCGCGACGGGCAGGGCCAGCAGCAGCAGGTCCCGCATCGGCGGGCCCAGGCGCCGCCGGGCCGCGAAGGCCAAACCCGCACCACCAACGATGACCAGCAGAGACGGCAAGACAGCCCACGCCGTCAACTCCTGAGGCGTGCCGTTACTGCCGGTGAAGGCGAAGTTGACGCTGTAGTCGAAATACGGCTGGTCGACCAGGGCGTTGACGTTGATCCATCCGGTTTGCGTCGCCACGGTGCTGAGATACGGCGAGGCCAGCGCCACACCGAGGATCCCGGCGAGCACCAGCCGACCCACGCTGACGAGGCGCAGCGAGCGGGGCTGCCGCATGCAGAACAGCAGGGCAGCCGGGCCGATGGTCGCGGCGCAGATGGCGGCCGACGGCAGATGGCTGGCGATCATCGCCGCCGTCACCAGCGCAAGCAGCGCGACGCCGTGCCGCTGCCGGTCGATGACGCGCAATATGAGCAGGATGAGCCACGGCGCCATCATCATGGTGGCGTGTTCCGCGAAGCCGAAGCGCTGCAGCAGGTCAAAGAACAACGCGAAAGGATGAAGCGCAAAGACCAGTCCGCCGATCATGGCGGAGGCCGGGCCGATGAAGCGCCGCAGAAGCCGGTTCATCCCGAAGAAGCCGACCAGGGTGAAGACCGTCGCTGTGGCGCCCAGCCCGTGCAAAGGCGTCGCCGCGAGGTTCAAGGCGTCCAGCAGCAGACCGATGCCGGCCGCGACGACGACGGGAAAGATGCCGTAAAAATATAGCGCCGGACTGCCCAGCCCGGCGTTGCCGTTAATGAGCCAACGGGGATAGAGATCACCCATCAACACCTGCTCCTTCAGGGACAGGTGCCAGACGGCATGCGGAATACGGTCCCAGCCGGGGAGTGCACCCACCAGCCAGAGCGGCCATGTCGCGGCAAGGATAGCCGCGACGGCAGCAACTGCGTACCAATGGGCGGACAGCTCTTTCGCGGCGCGTGGAGCACGAAGGCGCGATCGCGGCATGGACGGATCTCTCGACCGTTCTTGTTTCGAGTCACCGCACACTATAGGGGCTCGGGTTTCCGGCTGTCGCGTGGCCTTGGGCCGTAATCAGAACGTGGGCACGGCCCGCGCATAACGCGCCATCCTGCGGCATCGGCGATAGCCGTCCGGCTTCGGCCGAACGTTGCTTCGTTACCGCGCATGAACCCGGGACGCGAGCCGCCGCCATGGCTACCGTTCTACGCGGACCGTCCGTCTGCCGGAGATGTCGCCATGCCCTTCACCGCCGCCAAGTCCCCCTCCCCCAAGCCGCGCACCGGCGTGCCTCTGGAGTGGGCGTCGACCGGCGAGACGGCCGCCGCGGCCCCGCAAACGGTCGACCTGTCCATCATCGCCCCCATGTACAACGAGGAAGAGGTGCTCGACATCTTCTTCCGCGAAATCACGCGCGTGCTCGACGGCCTGGGGCTGACGTGGGAGATCGTCTGCGTCAATGACGGCAGCCGCGACCGCACCCTGCCCCTGCTGTTTGAACGGGCGGAGCGGGACCCGCGGCTCGTGGTGGTGGACCTGTCGCGCAACTTCGGCAAGGAAGCGGCCCTGACGGCCGGGCTGGAATACTGCTCGGGCGCCGCGGTCATTCCCATCGACTGCGACCTGCAGGACCCGCCCGAGGTCATCGTCCAGATGGTCGAGAAATGGCGCGAAGGCTATGACGTGGTTTACGGCGCGCGCGCCAACCGCGACAGCGACAATTGGCTGAAGCGCACGACGGCGCTGGCCTTCTACCGCATGTTCAATCGTATCACCGACGTGCCCATCCCGGTGAACACCGGCGACTTCCGACTGATGGACCGGGCGGTGGTCGAGGCCGTGCGCCGTCTGCCCGAACGCAGCCGATTCATGAAAGGCGTCTTCGCCTGGGTCGGCTTCCGGTCGGCCGCCGTTGTCTACACCCGCGCCCCGCGCGCCGCCGGCAACACGAAATGGCGATACTGGAAGCTGTGGAACTTCGCCCTGGACGGCATCACCAGCTTCACGACCCTGCCGCTCCGCGTGTGGAGTTACGTCGGCGCCGTGGTCGCCGTGCTGGCGTTCGTCTACGCCCTGTTCACCATCGCCAAGACGCTGATCCTGGGCGTCGACGTTCCCGGTTATGCCTCGCTGCTGACGGTCATGCTGTTCCTGGGCGGGCTGCAACTGCTGTCGCTGGGGGTGCTGGGCGAGTACCTGGGCCGCACCTTCCAGGAGGTCAAGCAGCGCCCGATCTATCTGGTCCGCAGCGTCCAGCGCGGTGCCGGCGGCTCCATCAAGGCCCCGGCGGCGCCCGAACGCCTGCGCACCGCCCCCGCGGCCGAGCGCGCGGCCCAATGACGAACGGCGATCCGACGACGACGGCCGCCCGCGTCCTGCGCCGAACGCCGCTGGCGCGGCTGGCCGGGCTGCCGGTGATGGAGATCGCGCGGTTCGGCGTCGTCGGCCTGGCCGCGACGGCGGTGCACTACCTGACCGCCCTGGCCGCCCTGCCGGTCGCCCCGCCGCTGTACGCCAACGTCGTCGGGTTTCTCACCGCCGTCGCCGTCTCCTGGATCGGCCACAGTCGATGGACCTTCCGGGCCGCGGCCGACGGCACCGGGGCGGGGGCGGCCGCGCGCCTGCCCAGGTTCGTCGCCACCGTCATCGGCGGCTTTTCCATGAGCCAGGGCACGCTGTGGCTGGTGGAGCGCTTCGACGCCCTGCCCGACGCGCTGGCGCTGATGGTGGCGGTGGGCGTGGTGCCGCCAACCACCTACCTGCTCAACAAGTACTGGGTGTTCAAGTGAAGGGGTGATACCGGACGACACTCGAAACCCGACACCCCTCGTCCGGCGAGGCCGGCTGGCCGTCGCTCAGGCCGCCGCCCCGCAGCACTTCTTGAACTTCTTGCCCGACCCGCAGGGACAGGGATCGTTGCGGCCGACCTTCTGCACGGTGCGCGGCGGCGGGCCCATCTTGCCGTCGACGTAGTACCAGGTGTCGCCGTCCTTGGCGAAAACGCTGGTCTCGTGGTGGACCTGTGGCTTGCCCTGGAAGGAGAAGTGCGCCACGAACTCGACCACGCCCTTGTCGTCGGCCGGGCCGCCGGCCTCGGTGGAGCGGATTTCCAGGCCCTGCCAGGTGCTTTCGCGCGACCACTCCGCCACCGCCTCGCGCTCGAAGTCGTCGCGGGTGTCGGGTCGCAGGGTTTCTTCCAGATAATCGACATCGCCCTTGGTGAAGGCGGTATAGCGCGAGCGCATGAGCGCCTCCGCCGTCTCAGCCTTGGCCTTGCGCGCAAGAAGGGGGCCGCAGCAGGCGTCGTAGTCGCGGCCGGAGCCGCAGGGGCAGGCAGTCATGGAAGCAAACCTCTTGCCGGACGAAAAAGTCGGCCCCCTGATACCCTACAGGGGGCCGATGCGCAAAGCCTCTGTCACGCCGGCGTCATACCAGCTGACGCCGGATGGTCTCGTTCCAGCTGTGGCAGAACACGCGCGTCTCGCCCTCGTAGGCGTCCAGGTCGGCGCGGACGTAGAAGTTTTCCGCATCGCACGTCAGGACCGTGCGGGTGACCGTCTCGACCTCCCAGTCGCCCTGGCGGAAACCGCGCGTCCACAGGGTCTCGCCGCGCAAGGAGTCGTACTCGTTGTTGTAGCTTGAGTACCATTCGCGGGTGTCCGACCAGACCTCCAGCCCCTCCGACTCGATGCGGAAGCGGCCGTCGTCCTTGACGACCTCGAGCGTGGAGACGTCGGTGGCGAGGTCCCGTATGACGCGCCACGTGCTCTCGCCCACGTCCAGGGTGGTGGTTTCCATCGGCGGCGCGTGCTCCACCGGGCCGAAGCGGATCTGCTCGTCCTTCTCCGGCTGCGGCGTGCGGATGGGCAGGGTCAGGTGCGAGTCCTTCATGTAGATGCGCAAGGCCGCCTGCTCCGGCGGCGCCCAGGCCAGCGGCCAGTAGCTGGTCGACAGCGACAGGCGCAGGCGGTGGCCCTTGGGGATGGTCGCCCCGCAATCGTTGAGCTTGAGGAACACCCGGTACTTCTCGCCGGGCTCCAGCGGCGTCGGATGCTCGTGGGTCTCGCGGTGGGTCAGGTTGAGAATGCCCCAGGTCACGCGCGTCGCCTCGTTGGAGGGGCGCACGTCCGACAGACGGGCCGCCACCATGGCCACCGGCGCGCTGGAGGTCAGCTCCAGTTCCAGCCAGGGCGCGCCCAGCAGCATCAGGTCCTCTTCCAGCGGCTGCGTGGTGAAGGTCAGCGCGCCGCCGTCCTCTTCCCGCTGGTCGTGGGCGAGATCGGGCCCGGCGGCATAGGAACACCACTTGCCGGCATAGAGCCCCACCGACAGGGGCGATTGCAGGGTGCGGACGTCGTCGGGTGCGACCTCTCCTTCCGAGCCCGCGTCCAGCAGACGGTCCGAGCACAGGGGCAGGCGGCGGCGCTCGATGTTTTCCGACGGCCAGCAGGGCTCGCCGACCCAGCGGCCGGGACGGATTTCATAGCTGGTTGTGGGCGGCGCACTGTCCTGGATCCAGGCGCGCAGCATGGGCTCGTCCATGATGCCCGTGTCGCGCCCCTTCAGCCAGTGGTCCCACCAGCGGATGCATTCCTGCAGGAAGCCGACCGGCGGGCCGGGTTCGCCCTTGTGGGGGTATTTGTGGCTCCACGGCCCGACGATGCCCTGCTTGGGCCCCTGAAGGTGCTGGAGCAGGCGGAAGACGGCGTTGGTGTAGCCGTCGGCCCACCCCGAGACGGCCATGACCGGCGTGGTCACCAGGCTCCAGTCCTCGTTGATGGAGCCGTGCTTCCAGAAGTCGTTGCGGTGCTGGTGCTCCAGCCACTTGGCGAGCCACAGGCCGCTGCCCTTCAGGCGCTCCATCCACATTTCGCGCCACTTGTCGCCCACCGTGTTGGGGTTGGGCGGCAGGCTGTTGTAGGCGAACATGGTCGAGGCCCACGACAGGTTGTCGCCCAGGAGGCAGCCGCCCATGTAGTGGACGTCGTCGGTGTAGCGGTCGTCGGTGGAGCACACCGACACCACGGCCTTCAGCGGCTTCGGGCGGCGGGCGGCGATCTGCAGGCCGTTGAAGCCGCCCCAGCTGATGCCGATCATGCCCACGTTGCCGTCGCACCAGGGCTGCGCGGCCAGCCAGTCGATGATCTCGCAGCCGTCCTGAAGCTCGCTTTCCAGGTATTCGTCTTCCAGCACGCCCTCGCTGTCGCCCGAACCCCGGATGTCCACCCGCACCGCCGCATAGCCGTGGCCGGCGAAGTACGGGTGGTTGATGGCGTCGCGGGTAGCCGTGAAATCGTGCTTGCGGTAGGGGATGTATTCCAGGATGGCGGGCACCGGCGCGCCATCGCTGTCCGTGGGCCGCCAGATGCGCGCCGACAGGTTGATGCCGTCGCGCATGGGTATCAGCACGTGGTCGTCGCACCGCACCTCGTGCGGCATCTCGTGCATGTCCTTGACCGTCATCTTACCCCCTACTGCTTCTCGGTCATCGGTGTCACGCGCCCTCCTCGTCGACGGGCGTCAGCTCCAGCGGCAGCTTTTCGCGCAGACGTTCGTACTTGGCGTCCACGTCGTCGAAGTCGTTGCCGCCAAGGAACACAACGCCCACCTCGTAGGAATAGCTGTCCTGGTCGATCAATTCGTCCAGGCGCTGGCCGTCCTCGACCTCCATGCGGATGTAGCAGTCGCACTCCCGCTGCAGGGCGTTGATCTCGTCGTCCGTCGGCGCGTGGGTGACTTCGGCGTTCTCGTAGACGCGCATCATGTATTTGGCGGCCACCGGGAAGCGGCCCTCGCGGTAGGGCATTTCCGGATGCCGGCCGGTGGACAGCATGACCGCCACCTGCTGATGGCTGGCACCGTCCACCATGGCGAACAGTGGGCAGTGGGACTTGGACATGCGGCTGTTGATCTCCAGCACCCACAGCTTGTCCTTTTCCTCGTCCCAGAAGAATTCGATGTTGAACGGCGTATTGTCGAGGCCCGCGACCTCGGCCCACTTCTTGGCCGCCTCGATCATGCGGTCCTGGATGCCCTGCGGCAGTTCCGACGGATAGCGGTAGGCCCGGAAGCTGACGCCGTTGGGCTCGTTGATGCTGTCGATGACGCCGTAGACCTCGGTCTTGCCCTCGTGGACGAAGCACTCCAGCGTCGCCTGACGGCCGCCGATGACGTCCTCGGCGATGCAATGCCGGCCGTCGAGCTTGCGGATGTCCTCGGGCAGGTCGGCGCGTTCCAGGAAGTAGTTGAAGGGCTCCGCGAAGTGATGGATGTTCTCGCGGATTTCCTCGATGGCCTCCTTCCATTCCTCTTCGCTGTGAATCATGAAGCCGAGGAAGCTGGAGTGCGCCTTAACGGGCTTGAGGAAGAACGGCGGCGTCACCTTCAGATCGCCCCAGTCCTGCACCTCGTCCGGGTTCACCACGTCGAACTCGGGCGTGCACTCGGGCAGGTGCTCCTTCTGAATCAGGCGGCTCCAGGCCTTGTGTTCGCAGCGCAGCACGCTTTCCAGCGTCGGGCCGGGAAGATCGCGCTCGCCGCGCAGCAGCGGCAGCATGCTGGTCGACGGAAAGTCCCACCACGAGATGATGCCGTGCACCGGCTCCTCGAAGCTGTCCAGGTCGGCGCGCGCCTTCGACAGCAGGTCCGGCACGTCGTAGGTCTCGGCGAAGGCGACCTCGTCAGGGTCCAGCAGCGGGTGGAAATGGTAGTCCGCCGAATTGCGGATGGTCTCGCACATGCGCTCGTTGAAGGGGTCGAGGCCCAGCACGAAGATGTTGGTCTTGTCGGTTGTCATGGCCGTCCTCTCGCTAAGGCGTTTGCCTATGGAACGGCTGCGCTGGAACGACGTTCGAAATCAGAACGATTCTTGAAAAGTCATGCAATAAAGCCGCAGTGCTATGCTCGGGCAAGACCTTCCGGGAACCACGCCAATCATTCGGTACAACTGCCCGACATTACGGCGACATTGGCAGAAGGGGCCTACGCCATTGCCTCGGCCAGCCGCGCCAGCCCGGCATCGTCCGCCGGCAGGCCCAGCCGCAGCCAGCGGGGCGCATAGGCGAACGGCCGCGCCAGGATGCCCGCCCGCGCCAGCCGCTCGAACCGGGCCGCGGCGTCGGGCGCCTCGATCAGCCGGAACAGGTCGGTGCCGCCGACGATCGTCAGCCCGGCCGCGGCGAGAACACCGTCAAGCGCCCGCCGGCGCTCCGCCAGCCAGGCCCGTGTCGCGTCGCGCCATGCCAGGTCGGCCAGCGCCGCCGCGCCCACTGCTAGTGCCGGACCGGCCACCGCCCAGGGCCCCAGGTTGGCGGCCAGAGGCGCGGCCACGTCCTCGCCGGCCACCGCGAACCCCAGCCGCAGGCCCGCAAGACCGTAGAACTTGCCCGGCGAGCGCAGGATCACCAATCCCGGTCCGCCGGCCCGGCCGCACAGCGAGACGTCGGGCGCCACGTCGGCGAAGGCCTCGTCCACCACCAGCCAGCCGCCGCGCCGCGCCTGGCCCTCCGCCAGGGCCAGCAGGGCGTCGGGATCATGGCGGCGCCCGTCGGGATTGTTGGGATTGACGACCACCACCACGTCCGGCGCCCCCGCCTCGTCCGGCGCCGGCGGCCTGGAAAGATCCTCGACCGCGTGCCCGGCGCGCGCCCAGGCGGTGGCGTGCTCGCCGTAGGTGGGGCCGACGATGCCCACGCGGCCGCGCGGCCGCAACAGCGGCAGCCACTGGATGAGCGCCTGCGTCCCCGGCGCCGGCACCACGGTCGCCCCCTGCGCGACGCCATAGGCCGCCCGCGCCGCCGCCACCAGCGCCGCATCCTCCGCCGCCTCGGGCAGGCGCGTCCAGGCGTTGGCGGGGATGGGCGGGACGGGATAGGGCCGCGGGTTGATGCCCGTCGACAGGTCCAGCCATTCGGCACGCGGCCGCCCGGTCGCGGCGACGGCGGCCGACAGGTTGCCGCCGTGGTGGCGGAAGACGGAGAAGGGATCGCTCATGCCGCCTTGATAGCAGATTTGCCGCCGCCGTCCATGGCGTCCGCACCCTCGGCATCGGTGGCCGAAGTGCCTACTGCGCCGCCTGGCCGGCTTCGGGCTGGCGCGGCTCCACCCCGCTGCGGGGCAGGATGACGCGGAACAGCGCACCGCCCTGGGGCGAGGCCTCCACCCAGATGTGGCCGCCGAAGTGCTCGACGATCTGGCGCGAGATGGCCAGCCCCAGGCCCGTGCCGCCGCCTGGCCGCCCGCCCTCGGCCTCGGGCACCTGGACGAAGCGGTCGAACACCTGTTCACGCCGGTCGGCCGGGATGCCGGGGCCGTTGTCGGCGACGGAGATGCGCCAGTCATCCCGGCGGCATTCGGCCTTCACCGTCACCTGACCGCTCTGCGGCGGGGCGTATTTGGCGGCGTTGGACAGCAGGTTGACGAAAACCTGCGTCAGGCGGTCGCGGTCGGCGTGGACCGGCGCCACCTCGGTGTCGCCCTTGATTTCCAGGCTCAGGCCGATGCGGCGCTCGGTGTAGAGTGCGTTGACCACGCCGCAGGCATGTTCCAGCGCCTCGCGCACCGACACCGGCGCCATGTTCCAGTCGCCATGCCCGGCCTGGAGGCGCGCCAGGTCGAGAAGCTGGTCGATGAGGCGCGTCAACCGCTCGCTCTCGCGCACGATGATGCCCAAAAAGCGTTCCGCCTCCTCGCGCGTCAGGTCCGGGTTGTCGGTCAGGATTTCGGAAAAGCTGCGGATGGACGTCAGCGGCGTGCGCAGTTCGTGGCTGACGGTCGAAAGGAACTCGTCCTTCAGCCGATCCAGTTCCTGCAGCCGGCGGTTGGCCTCGCGCAGTTCGGCCGTGGTTTGCTCCAACTCGCGCGATTTCTGTTCCAGGCGCTGGCTGTATTCGATGACCTGGCTGGTTTCCTCGAGGATCTTCAGCACCTCGTTCAGCGACACCATGTCGCCCTTGGCGACCGAGGCCACCATCACCCGCGCCGAGGCCGCGCCGATAGAGCCCGCCAATTCCTGCTCCACCGCTGTCACCAGGGCCGGATCGGCGTCGGTGAGCGAGCGGATGCTGCGCGCCCCCATGCGCTTGGCGTGCTTGCGGAACAGGCGGTAGGCGACCGTGTGGCCCAGGAACCGCTGGGTGAGGGCGTACAGGTCCTTCACCGTCGCGGCGCGGCGCCACATGTGCGGCGTGGCGGTGTCGCGGCGGCGGAAAATGTCGACGAAGACCGTCGCCTGCACGCGCTCCAGCGGCCCCTGCTTGCCGAAGACCGAAACGCCGACGAAGGCGCCGATGTTGAACAGCCAACTCCAGAACAGGGCATGGGCCAGCGGGTCCAGCCCGTCCAGCCCGAACAGCGCCTCCGGCCGCAGCAGCGCGAGTCCCCACGGCCCGGCCTGGACGACCTCGGGCCCGATCCAGTCCGCCGACGCCATGCTGGGCAGCACCAGCGTGTAGGCCCACATGGCGAACCCCGCCAGCAGGCCCGCATGGGCGCCGGCGCGGGTGGCGTTCTTCCAGAACAGCCCGCCCAGCATGGCGGGCGCCAGTTGCGCCATCGCCGAGAACGAGATCAGGCCGATGGAAGCCAGCGCCCCCGTGCCGCCGGTGGCGCGGTAATAGCCGTAGCCCATCAGCAGCAGCGCCACGATGGCGGCGCGGCGGATGAACAGCAGCAAGCCGGTCAGATCGCCGCGACTGGTCAGCCGCAACCACTTCAGCCGCAGCAGCAGGGGCATGACCAGGTCGTTGGAAATCATGATGGACAGACTGATGGCGGCCACGATCACCATGCCTGTGGCACTCGACAGTCCGCCCAGGAAGGCGATCAGCGCCAGCACCTGGTTGTCCTGCGACAGCGGCACGGTCAGGACGAAGCTGTCGGCCTCCGCCCCCGACGGCAGGTGGATCAGGCCGGCCACCGCGATGGGCAGCACGAACAGGCTGATGACCGCCAGGTACAGCGGGAAGGCCCAGGCGGCGGTGGAGACGTGGCGCTCGTCGACGTTCTCCACCGCCGTCACCTGGAACTGGCGCGGCAGGCAGATGACGGCGACCATGGCCAGCAGAAGCATGGTCACCCAGCGGTCGGTCGCGGTCGCACCGGACAGGGCATAAAGCTGGGCGACGTCGGGCACGCGCTCCGCCGCCAGGGCGAACAGGTCGGCGAAGCCGTCGTGCATGATGAACACCACGAACAGCCCGACGGCCAGAAAGGCCAGCAGCTTCACCAGGCTTTCGAAGGCGATGGCCGCCACCACGCCCTCGTGGTGTTCCGAGGCGTCGATGTGGCGGGTGCCGAACAGGATGGCGAAGACCGCCATGGCGGCCGCCACCCAGAAAGCCGTGTCCGCCGGCACGGCCGCCGGCGGCGGGCTGGGGGCGCCGACGATGGCGTGAAAGCCCACCAGCGCGGTGTAACTGGTCGCCACCGCCTTCAACTGCAGGGCGATATAGGGCATGGTGCCGACCACGGCGATCACCGTCACCAGGCCCGACAGCCGCGGCGACTTGCCGTAACGCGACGATATGAAATCGGCAATGGACGTCACGCGGTGGGTGCGGGTAATGCGCACGATCTTGCGCAGCACGAACCACCAGGCCAGGAACATCAGCGTCGGGCCCAGGTAGATCGTCAGGAACTCCGGACCCTTGCGCGCAGCCGTGCCGACGGCGCCGTAGAACGTCCAGGACGTGCAGTAGACGGCGATGGACAGCGTGTAGACCATCGGGTTGCGGATTACACTGCGCCCCTGCCCCGCCCGCCGGTCGCCCCACCAGGCGATGGCGAACAGAAGCCCCACATACAGCAGCGAGGCGGTGACGATGAGCCAGGGGGCGACCATGAGCGGACCTTAGCGCCCCCCGCCGCCGGCGGGAAGATCGTCGTCGGGTCCGGGTCCGGGACCAGCCGCCTCCGCCGCGCCGGCGCGCGCGGTGCCCGACTGCGCGCGCTCGGCCAGGTTGGCAGCGGCCTCGGCGGCCTCGGCGGCGCGGGTGGCGTCGTCCAGCCGGCGGGCCAGGACGGCGTTGAGCCCGATCAGCCCGCCCCAAACGACAAAGATGTAGACATAGAACAACGGCGCACCGAAGGCCTCCGCCCGGTGGTCGACCACCAGCAGGAACGGCGGCAGAAGCAGCACGAATCCCAGGATCACCAGAAGCACCGCCCGCTCGCGCAGGCCCTGGAGCCTCGGCTGCGGGGCGGCGGTCATGGCGTCACCGGATCAGGCGGACGCGCTGTGCGCGGCCGGCTCGGGCTCCAGCAGGGCGCGCACCCGGGCGACCACATCACGGGTGGAGAAGGGCTTGAGGATGTAGTCGTCCACGCCCAGGTCCAGCCCCTTGCGCCGGTCCACGTCCTTGCCCTTGGCCGTCAGCATGACGATCCGCACCTTGTCCAAGGCGGGATTGGCGCGCACCGCGCGGGCCACGGCGAAACCGTCGCAGCCCGGCATCATGATGTCGAGAAGCAGAAGGTCGGGCACCGTGCCGGCCTCCAGCAGGTCCAGCGCCTCGCGCCCGTCATGCGCCAGACGCACGTCGTAGCCCTGGCGGTTCATGAGAAACCGCAAGGACTCACCGATATTCCGCTCGTCTTCCACGACGAGAACCGAAATCGCCACTTGTCACCTCCCCAGGCTCCGGACCAGCGGCGTTTGGTTTTTCGTTCTGACGTCGTTGCGCCTGCCGCGATCCACCACGTTCATGATCGTGGTTCATCGAAGGCCACCCCCGCCTTCGAAACAGACCCAGGGTAACGCCGCCGAGGGATCGTGTCACCCCTCGGCGTTCGCAAAAACAACACATGGTCGTACGCCCAACCGGATACGCGCGCGCTGGCAGCGGTGGAGGAAGATCGCAGGTATCAGGTTGCCGCGGCCGGCCGGGCGGCGGGCCATCAATGGCTGAGCAGGGTCGGCACCGTGGTCTGTTTCAGCAGACCGCGGGTGACGCCGCCGCGCAGCACGGCCGGAAACCCGTAGTGGCCGTAGCCGCCCAGCACCAGCAGATCGCAGCCGTAATCGGTGATGCGCGAGACCAGCAGGTTGGCGACCGACATGTCGCTGCTCTTGGGCTCGCGCAGCAGCTTGGGTTCGATGCTGTGGACCTTCAGGTGGTGCATCAGGCGGCCCTGCAACTCCTCGAAGGGCTTGTTCATCTCCTTGGGCGGCTGCACGGTCAGAAGGCGCACCTCCTCTCCGCCCGAAATGAGCGGCATGCCGTCGTTCAGCGCCCGCGTCGCCTCGCGCGTCCCGTTCCAGCCCACCAGAACGCGCCTGCCGATGTCGTAGAACAGCCCCGCGTAGGGAATGACCAGCACCGGCCGGGCGCTGTCGAGGATGACGTGCTCCACCAGATCCTCGGGCGTCTCCCCCAGAACGTTGTGGGGGTCGTGCTGGCCGATCACCGCCAGGTCGGCGTTGCGCGCGGCCTCGGTGGTTTCCTCGATGACCGTCGCCGCCGAGCCCAGGCTGGCGACATCGGCGTTGAAGCGGACGTCGGCCTCGCGGGCGCGCTTGGCGAACGTGTCGACCACCCACCCGCCGACGGCCGCCGTGGTCTTGGGCAAACCTTCCGGGATGCCGTAATCGGGAATGACGCCGTCGACCTGTGAAAAAACGGCCGTGACATGCGCCCCGAAGCGCTGCGCCATGACCAGCGTGGGCACCACCCGCTTCTCGCAGTGCTCGCTGCTGTCCAGATGCACGAAAATGTGCCGGTAGCTCATGCCACCCCCCCTGTCTCTTATAGGCGTCGACGGTTCAAAACATCGACGCTGCGTTTGAACGCCATGCAGGCTTTCGCGCCACAAGGCGCGGCGGCCCGTCGGCCTTGCCGGGCGACGCGCGTGTCCGGGTTCATGCGTCGCCCGATACCTGGTTCAGTCGTTGCCCCCTCAGCGACAACGGGCCCGCCTCCGTCTCCCGGAAGCGAGCCCGTCGCCTTGGCGGTCGGCGTCGTTCGCCTGTTCCGGATCAGATCGCCAGATAGTCGTGGCGAAGCTGCTCGTTCTCCAGAACCTCCTGCGCGTCGCCGTCGAAGACCACCTCGCCCATGTCCATGATGATGGCACGGTCCGAGATATGCAGCGCCGCAACCGCGTTCTGCTCGACGATGATCGTGGTGATGCCGAGTTTCTTGATGTTTTCCAGCGTCTTCTCGATCTCCTGTACGATCACCGGGGCGAGGCCCTCATACGGCTCGTCCAGCAGCAGCAGCTTGATGTCGCGGGCCAGCGCGCGGCCGATGGCGAGCATTTGCTGTTCGCCGCCCGAAAGCGTCACGCCCTCCTGGTTGCGCCGCTCGCCCAGGCGGGGGAACAGCTCGTAGATGCGTTCCACCGACCAGCCGATGGGCGGCTCGATCTGGGCCAGGATCAGGTTCTCCTCGACCGTCAGGCCGGGGATGATGCGCCGGTCCTCGGGCACCAGGCCGATACCGTTCTTGGCGGCCTGGTGGGCCTGCATGTCGTGCAGCGGCTGGTGGTCCAGCCAGATTTCCCCGTGCTTCAGCTCGGGGTTGTCCAGCCGGGCCAGCGTGCGCAGCGTCGACGTCTTGCCGGCACCGTTGCGGCCCAGCAGGGCGAGAATCTCGCCCTCGCGGATGTCGAAGCTCACCCCCTGCACGATGTAGCTCTCGCCGTAGTAGGCGTGGATGTCGTACACGGAGAAGAACGCCGGCGCGGTCCCCTTGGCCTGAATGGGCGCAACGCCCGGGGCCTTTCGTTCCTTGGTGTCGATAGCCATTAGATGTGCGCCCCTCCGAGATAGGCTTCCTGCACGACCGGGTTGCCCTTCACCTCATGCGGCGGACCGGAGCAGATGATGGCACCCTGGGCGAGCACGCTGATGTGGTCGGCGAGCGAGAACACGACGTGCATGTCGTGCTCGATGATGACCTTGGTCTTGCCGCGGGCCTTGATGCGCTGAAGGATTTCGATGGTCCGGTTGGTGTCGGCGCGCGACATGCCGGCCGTCGGCTCGTCCAGCAGCAGGAGCTTGGGGTTCTGGACCAGGCTCATGGCCATTTCCAGGCGCCGCTTGTCGCCGCGCGACAGGTCTGAGGCCGGACGGTTCATCTGGTCGTGCAGGCCCAGGTCCAGCATCACCTCCTCGGCCTGCTCGCGGACGTCCTTCTCGCCGAACAGGCTGCGGAAGAAGTTGAACTTCACCGGCCCTTCCTTGCTGGCGAACGCCGGGATCATGACGTTCTGCAACAACGTCAGGTCGGGGAAGATTTCCGGCGTCTGGAACACGCGCACCACGCCCGCCTGGTTGATCTCGTGCGGCTGCATGCCCGTGATGGACCGGCCGTTGAAGATCACCGAGCCGGTGTCGGGCACCAGGCGGCCGATGATGGTGTTCAGAAGGGTCGACTTGCCGGCACCGTTGGGACCGATGATGGCGTGGATCTTCCCTTCCTCGACCTGAAGGTTGATGTTGTTGAGCGCCTTCAGGCCGCCGAAGCTCTTGTGGACGTCGGAAACGTCGAGAACGATGTTGTCCATGATCTTATCCCTCGGCCGAGTGTGCGGGGCCGCCGGTGCGGGCGGAGCCCTTGCCGCCGCGATGGCTTGCGGTGCGCTTGGCCAGGCCCGTCAGGCGCCGGATGCCTTCCATGATGCCGCCGGGCAGGAAGATGACGACCGCCATGAACAGGGCGCCCAGCGTCAGGTGCCAGCCCTCGCCCACGAAGGGCGCGACAATGAACGTCAGGAAGTCGTTCAGGAAGTCGGGCAGGAACGAGAAGGCGCTGTGAAGGACACCCTCGTTGATGGCCGAGAAGATGTTCTCGAAGTACTTGATGAGACCGGCGCCCAGCAGCGGGCCCACCAGCGTGCCGGCACCGCCCAGGATGGTCATCAGCACTACCTCGCCCGACGCCGTCCACTGCATGCGCTCGGCCCCGGCCAGCGGGTCGGTCACCGCCAGCAGGCTGCCGGCCAGACCGGCGTACATGCCCGAGATCACGAACACCAGCAGCAGGTGCGGCCGGGTGTTGTAGCCCGTGTACATCATGCGGTTCTGGTTCGACTTGATGGCCCGCAGCTTCAGGCCGAAGGGCGACTTGAAGATGCGCAGCGACAGGAAGAACGCCAGGATCAGCACGACGGCGCAGAAGTAGAACCCGGGCCAGCCGCTCATTTCCAGGCCGAACAGGTTGGTGGACGGCAGGCCGGCCGTTTCCTCGGCCCCGAAGGCGAAGTCCAGCACGCGCGGGTCGCCGTGTTCCAGCTGCAGGCCCGTCTCGCCGTTGGTGATCGGGGTCAGCACCGAATAGGCCATGTTGTAGGACATCTGCGCCAGCGCCAGCGTCAGGATCGAGAAGTAGATGCCCGACCGGCGCAGCGACACGAAGCCGATCAGCACCGCGAACAGCGCCGCGATCAGGATGGCGAAGACGATCGCCGGCAGCACGTTCATGGACAGAAGCTTGAACGACCAGACGGCGGCATAGGACCCGACGCCCAGGAAGGCGGCGTGGCCGAACGACAGATAGCCGGTCAGGCCGAACAGCAGGTTGAAGCCGACCGCGAAGATGCCGTAGATGGCGAACTTCTGCAGAAGGTCCGGATAGGAGGCGCCAAACGGCGCCGTCCACAGCGGCATGGTGAGGACCACGGCGGTGAAGATCGCCATGATCATGTAGTCCTTGCGGGGCGATTCCATCAGCATGTTAAGCCTCCATCACCCCTTTGCGGCCCATCAGGCCACGCGGCCGGACGAGCAGAATGACAACCGCGACGAGGTAAATGATGATCTGGTCGATACCGGGCAGCACGTCCTTGACCACGCTCATGGACGCGAAGGATTGCAGGATGCCCAGCAGGAAACCGGCGGCGACGGCGCCCGGCAGCGAGCCCATGCCGCCAACGACGACGACGACGAAGGACAGCACCAGGAAGTCCATGCCCATGTGGTAGTCGGGCGGCAGGATCGGCGTGTACATCACGCCCGCCAGGCCGGCGACCACGGCGGCGATGCCGAAGACCAGGGTGAACCGCTTCTGGATGTTGATACCCAGCAGGCCGACGGTTTCACGGTCGGCCATGCCCGCGCGCACCACCATGCCGTAGGTGGTCAGGTTCAGGAAGGCGAAGACCGCGCCGACGATGAACAGCGTGAACAGCAGGTACAACAGGCGCCACCAGGGATAGACGACGGCATCCCCCAGGCCGAGGGCGGAGCCGATGGCGGCGCTGCCCGACACGGCGTCGGGGGCCGCCATGGGGATCGGGTTGGCGCCGAACCAGGCCTTGATGATCTCCTGCAGCACGATCGCCAGGCCGAAGGTCACCAGGATCTGCTCGGCGTGGGTGCGCTTGTAGAAGTACTGGATCAGCCCGCGCTCCATGACGAAGCCGATGAGCAGCATCACCGGAATGGCCAGTACGATGGAGATCGGCACCACGTAGTCGATGATGGCGAGCCCCGTGTCTCCCAGCCAGATTTCCAGGTAAGGCGTCTCCTTGTACGCCTCGAAGAAGGTGACGCTCTCGTCCCTGACCTGCTTCGAGATCGTCAGAAGGTTCTGGAGAGCGACGGCGACGAACGCGCCCAGCATGAACAGCGCGCCGTGGGCGAAGTTCACGACACCGAGCGTGCCGAAGACGAGGGTCAGACCAAGGGCGATGAGCGCATAGGCCCCGCCCTTGTCCAGACCGTTGAGGATCTGAAGAAGGAATGCGTCCATGGATCCCGAGCTTTCGCGAGTAAATGGATACGGCAACGCCGGCCGCCGCGGCCGCGGCGGCCGGCGCTCTTCAAGCCGTGATAGGACCGGAGGTCTGCCTTAGACCTCGTAGGGGCCCAGCTCGCCGCCGAAGATCGACGGATCGTACATCACCTGCTCGCGCGGCACCTGCTTGACCACCTTCAGCAGGTCGAACTGGCTGGACGGGTTGTCGTTACCCTCCACGACCAGGACTTCCTTGAAGCACTGGTGGTCGGCGCCGCGGTACAGGGTCGGGCCGTTACCGGTGCCGTCGAACTCGAAGTCCTCCAGCGCCTTGATGACCTCGGGCGGGTAGAAGGTGCCCGCGCGCTCCACGGCGTCGGCGTACAGCAGGGTCTGCACGTAGCAGGTGTGGGCGGCCTGCGACGGCGGGAAGCCGTATTCCTGGCCGAAGGACTTGGTGAAGGCCTTCGAGCCCTCGTCTTCCAGCGACCAGTGCCAGTTGGTCGAACCGACGATGCCCTGGACGTTCTCGCCCGCGCCCTGCGCCATCAGGCGCGAGTACAGCGGCACGACGATCTGGAAGTCCTTGCCGTTGACCTGCTTGTCGCGCAGGCCGAACTGCACCGCCTGGGTCAGCGAGTTGACCATGTCCTTGCCGTAGTGGTTCAGGATCAGGACGTCCGCGCCCGAGTTCAGCACCGGGGTGATGTACTGCGAGAAGTCGCCGGCGCCCAGCGGGGTGCGCACCGCGTTGACCGTCTCCCAGCCCAGCGCCTCGGTGGTGTTCTTGATGGACTCTTCCTGGGTCCAGCCCCAGGTGTAGTCGGCGGTCAGGTGATAGGCGCGACGGTCGGTGCCCATGCGCTCCTTCAGCACCGGACCCAGCGCGGCGCCGGACATGTAGGCATTGAAGAAGTGACGGAAGCCGTAGCGACGCTTGTCCTTGCCGGTGGTGTCGTTGGAGTGCGTCAGCCCGGCCATGAAGACGACGCCCATTTCCTGCGCCAGCGACTGCTGCGCGATGGCCACGCCCGAGGACGAGCCGCCGGAGAACATGATGACGCCGTCCTTCTCGATCATGCGCTTGGCAGCGGCACGCGCGGCGTCGGACTTGGTCTGCGTGTCACCCGTGACGTAGTCGACCTTCTTGCCCAGGATGCCGTTGCCCTGCAGGGCCAGCGGCTTCATGGTGTTGAGCATTCCGCCGTCGCCCTCGCCGTTGATGTGCTTGACGGCCAGCTGGTAGGCGCGCAGTTCGTCCGCACCCTCGTCGGCGTAGGCACCCGTCTGCGGCACGTTGAAGCCCAGGGTCACCGTGCTCTTGTTCGAGGGGTCGTTGCGGAAGGCGTTGCCCTGCGCGAACGCATTGCGCGTGAACAGGTGCGGCGTCGCCAGCGCGGCGCCGGCGAAAGCGGACGTCTTCAAAAGCCCACGACGAGTGAAATGGAACGTGTCCGACATATGTCGGGTCCTCCCTTGTTGGACGTTTGCGATGGCCGGACCTTGTTGGCGGCTCCCAAGCCATCAGCGGGGTGAAAGCTTGTCGCTTTTTTGTTCCGGCGAAGTATGTGAGCCGCTGCAGGAGGGGTCAATCAGCGCTCGCATCGCTTGATAAATTTTGTAAAAATGCCCGTATTGCAGCGCCACAATTTGTGAATGTGTGAAAACACCATGGTCCGCCTTCCCGCGTCGCCGCCCGCCGCACCGCCCGTTTCCGCCGCCGATCGCAAGGCGCCGCTCATCGGCCACCGCATCCGCTCCAGCCGCCGGGCGCGCGGCATGACGCAGGTCGCCCTGGCGGAGGCGGCGGGCATTTCGCCCGCCTACCTGAACATGATCGAGCACAACAAGAGGCCCATCGCCGGCGCCCTTCTGCTGCGCCTGGCGGACGCGCTGGGGCTGCCGTCGTCGGACCTGACGGGTCAGGAGGAGAGCCGCATGCTGTCGCAGTTGCGGGCAGCGGCGGCCGAGCCCCTGTTCCGCGACCATGACCTGGACCTGGACGCCATGCCGGCGGTGATGGGCGTGGCGCCCGACCTGCTGCACGCCTTCGCCACCCTGCACGCCGCCTACCGCCGCAACGAGGAAAAGGTCGACGCCCTGTCAGAGCACGTGGAGGCCCTGTCGGAGCGCGTCAGCCAGGACCCCTACCTGGCGCAGACCAGCCACCGGATTCTCACCCACATCACCTCGATCCGGTCGTTTGCCGAGATCCTGCGCGACTACGGCGACCTGGACGAGACGGAGCGCCAGACATTCGTGCAGACTCTGGTGGGGGACAGCCGTCAGCTCACCGACATCGCCACCGAAATGTTCAGCTTCCTCACCAGCGGCAGCGGCGACTCGGCCGGAAGCTCGCCGGCGCAGGAGGTGGACGAGCTGTTCTACGAGCACGGCAACCACTTCCCGGCCCTGGAAGACGCCGCCGATGCCTCGCGCGGGGATATCGACCGCTCCGGCGGCCTGCTGCTGGCCGACCTTCTGCGCCACCTGGAGGAGCGGCATGGCGTCACCGTGCGCCGCGTGGTGCCCGACGCGACCGCAGCGGCGCCGGCGGCATGGGACGCGGAGTCGCGAGAGCTGCACCTGTCGCGCGCCCTGCCGACGGCAACGGCGCGCTTTCTCACCGCCCGCCTCGTCGGCCGCCTGGAGGCCGCCGACGTGGTCGACCGACACCTGGACACCGGCCTGCTCAGCACGGAAGAGGCGCGCGACCAGGCCCGCGACGCCCTGGCCGGCTACTACGCGGCGGCGCTCATGTTTCCATACGATGCGGTGGTGGAGGCCGCCTTTGAGTTGCGGTACGACGTCGAGCTTCTGCAACAGCGGTTCGCGGCAAGCTGGGAGCAGATGTGCCAGCGCCTCACCACCCTGCGCCGGCCGGGGCAGGAAGGCATTCCGCTGCACTTCCTGCGCACCGACATCGCCGGCAACATCTCCAAGCGCTTTTCCGCCTCCGGCCTGCAGTTGCCGCGTTACGGCGGCGCCTGTCCGCGCTGGGCCATCCACGAGGCGCTGCTGACGCCGGGGCGGGTGACGACCCAGCTTGTCGCCCTGCCCGACGGGGGCAGCTACCTGCTCGTCGCCCGGACCGTCGAGAAGACCACCGGCGGCTATCGGGCGCCGCGCAGCGTCTACTCCGTGATGATCGGCTGCGACACGGCGTTCGCGCCGTCGATGGTCTATGGCGACGGCCTGGCACTGGACGACGCGGCGGCGCAGGTGCCCGTCGGCGTCTCCTGCCGCCAATGCCCGCGCGAGACCTGCCGCCAGCGCGCCCAGCCCGCCGCCACGCCGCCGCAATGGGCGACGACCGGCGGGTGATCAATCCGCGGGACAGGCGTGCCGCCGGAGGTGGCGGTAGGCCAGCCAGAACGCCAGGGCATCCAGCGCCGGGATGGCGAAGGCCTTGAAGCCCGCCCAGACTTCGGTGCTGACGGAGCGCCAGACAATCTCGTTGGCGACGGAAAGTGCCAGCAGGAACAGGACGATGCCGATCGTCACCCGCCGCCAGGCCGCCGCTTCAGCCTCGATCCCCGCCCCCAGCACGCTGCGAAGAAGCATGCGTCCCCTCACCAGGGCACCGGCCAGGACCAAGGCCGTAAGGGCATTGATGATGGTGGGCCGCATCTTGATGAAGCGGCCCTCTTCCAGAATCAGGGTGGCGCCGCCCAGCATCCCCGTCAGCGCCAGACTCGCGAACGGCACCACCGGCACCCGGCGCTGGCGCATCCAGCTCACGGCGGTGGAGAGCACGCCCGCGACCAGCAGGACAATGGTGCCGGCGAAGATATCGTAGAACCGCACCGCCAGGAAAAACGCGAGGGCGGGGCCCAGTTCCAACGCGATGCGCTCGACCGTGGCGCCAAGGCGCCATGACGACGGCCTTCCGCCGCCGGACCGGCCGTCGGCTTGGCCGGTGCGGGCACGGGCGGAAGGCGTGGCAGCGTCGGACGTGTCTCGCATGTCGGAGCAACGCGGTCGGGTTTCGACGGGCTGCCGCAAGCGGGCCGCCCGCGCGCCCGCCTTCGTCGGCGCAAGGCCCGCCGGCGCGGCTTTCGGCGTGATGTCCACCGAAAGGTCACAGCGTTGCACGGCGAGAAAGGCGCATACTCGCCCTTAATATGCCGAAAGTCAGGCGACCAAAGGGCTAGTTATGACGTTCGTCATAGCGCCGAGACGCTCCGCAAGCGTAAGACAACCGCGGAATCGCGAACGCCGGGGCGGAGACGAGCGAACGATGCAGAAGCATGGCAGCAGCCCGTGATCGATAGGAGCAGTTCTGGTCGAATTACCAGGGTCCGCCGCCCTTCTCCAGTCTCGTTAAAGGAAACTGTAAAAATGTTCGACAATCCGATTTGTAAATTTTGCCGACGTACTTCGCGAGTGTGAATGGACCGTAAGCCGAAATAACGGATGTGCCGCCGCAAGCGTGATTTACGCTTAAGGCATGGAAGACCTAGCGTAAGGTGCGATGGATGTTGAAATGGATGAACCAGATGGCCGAGAGGGACGACAGCGGCGCGGGCAAGGACGGACAGGACGGGACCCAGCAGTGGCCCCGGGCGCTGCTCTGCCTTGTGGCGCGAGAAGACCTTGGCGTTCTCGGTGAGCTGGTGGCCGAAGTCAAGCACGCCCCCCTGTACTTCCTGGATCGCCCGGCGGACCTTCTGGCCGCACGGCGAGAGGGGGCGGTCCTGATCGCCTCGGCCAGCCGCGTCGCCAACGAACCCTGGTCCAACGCCATCGCGCAGGTGCGCCGCACGGGGCGGCTGCCCACGGTCTTCCTGACGCGGGCCGACCAGATGATCGAGATCGCGCCCTACGCCGATCTCATCGACAACCTGATCTTCCTGGAATTGCCTCCGCGCCGCCTGGGCAAGGCCCTGACCATGGCGCTGGACGGGTTCGTCACGCTGCCCGGGCGCACGCGCGCGACGCTCGCCGTCGACGCCGTCCGCCAGGAACGCCTGCACCGCCTGGACGACATGGAGCAGGAGGTCATCGGCCTGATCGCCGAGGGCATGACCAACGAACAGATAGCCCGGCGCCTCAACATGGGCGAGCCGCAGGTCAAGCGGACCGTCAAGCGCATCCTGGACCACCTGGGCCTGCGCAACCGCACCGAGGCGGCCGTGTTCTACCACTGCGCCGAGGGGTCCTTCCGCCCTGGCGATATGCCGCCGCAGCCGGGGCCCGAGGGCGAAGGTCCGCATCCGGACAACAACAGCGAGGCGCCGTAGGGCGCCGTCGCCCGAACCCGGAAAGGCATTCGGCATCGCCGCCATCGAGCGGCTGTCCTGGACCGGCACCCGACGGGTCCACAGCCGGCCGGGGACGACCGTCGTCAGGCGGACACCGCCGCCCCGGCCACCGCCACCTCGCGATAGACATCCAGCACCTGCCGCGCCACGGCGGTCCAGGAATAGCCGGCAACGGCAGCGCTGATGACGCGCCCCGGCTCATGCTCGTTCACGAGGCCGGCGACGGCCCGCCGCAGGGCATCGGAATCAGTCGGCTCGACCTCGGCCAGGCGCCCGGGGTGCGGCGCGACATCCATGCCGTGGTGGGCGGTCATCACGGCAGGGGTCCCGCAGGCCATGGCCTCCAGCACGCACAGCGGCATCACCTCCGACTGGCTGGGCAGCACCAGCAGGTCGGCCGCCGCATAGGCCGACGGCAGCATGGGATCGTCGTAGGGCAGTTCCCCCAGATACCGCACACGGCCGCGCCCTTCCTGCAGGCACTGCTCCAGATAGCCGCGGTCCTCGCGGGCAACGCGGCCGAACATCACGTAGTCGATGTCGGGATCCAGGCCGGCAAGCGCCCTCACGACGCGCAACTGGCCCTTGTAGGGCGAGATGCTCGCCGCCGTGATGAGGAACCGGCGGTCGGCGCCATGGACGCGGCGGAACAGGTCCGGCGCCGCTTGAAAGAACCGCTCCGGCACGCCGTTGGGGATCACGCGCAGCCGCTCGGCGGGGACATCGTATCCGTCGGCCAGCATGTCGCGCTCCCGACGCCCCAGCGCGACGACACGATCGGCCCCGTGCAGGGCCGTCATGATCTGGCGGTAACTGGTGGTCGACGCCCAGCCGGTCAGCCGACCGGCCAATGCCGCGGCGGTCCGGGCGCGGCGGGCATCGGTCCGGGTGAAGGGCGGCCCCAGCACGGACGACAGCACCACGGGCACGCCAGCGTCGTTGCAGGCCTGGACGACCCGCTCGTTGCCGTTGATGGCGCCGAACAGGTGGATGACATCGAAGTCCGTCAGCGCCTGCGTCCACGGATTCATGAATCCGGCATCGGCGCCCAGCGCGCGCAGGGCGGCCAGCGTCTCGCGCACCTGCACCTGAAGCCCGCCGGTGCGCTGGAACAGCATGGGATAGCTTAAGAATCCGATCCGCATGTCAGGCCCTCTTCCCGCGTGGCGCGGCGGCGACGGCGGCGGACGGAGCGGCGGGGTTCAGAACCTCGGCGTAGAAGCGCGTGATGCGGGCCAGCCAGGCGTCGCGGCTGAACCGCATCACCGCAGCCTCGCGCCCCGCCTGCCCCATGCGTGCCCGGGCATCGGCACCGCTTTCCAGGATGTCGATGACGGTGCGGGCAATGGCCGCCGGATCACCAAACGGCACCAGCGCGCCCGCCTTCGTGCCGCGGATGACCTCCTCGGTGCCCGGCACGCGGGTGCCCACGACCGGCACGCCGCAGGCCATGGCCTCTGCTATGACGCTGCTGAAGCCCTCGTTGCGGCTGATGAGCAGGTGCAGGTCCATGGCGCAATAAAGCGCCTCCACCGCATGGGTGAAGGGCAGTATGACGACGGCCTCAGTCAGGCCGGTGCGGGTGATCTCCTCGCGCACCTGCGCCTCCAGGTGGCCGGACCCCACCAGCAGCAGGCGGGCCTCGGGCAGCCGCCGGCGCACGCGGCGGAATACCTCCAGAAGTTCCAGCGGCCGCTTCTGGTCGGCCAGGCGCCCCACGCTGCCCACCAACGGCACATGGCCGGGAATGCCCAGCGCCTTGCGGGCGCGCAGACGCTGGGTCGGCGACGGCACGAAACGGTCGGTATCGACGCCGTTGTGAATGACGGTGCGGCGGGCAGTGTTCGGTATCCAGGAATCGAAGGTGGCCGCGAAGGAGTCCAGGGCGGCCCCGGACACGCCGTACAGCGCCCGCACCGACCGGAACGCCGTCGGCAGGTGCAGGCGATGCCAGCGCGTCAGCGGCCACGGCGTGAACGAGTTGCGTATGCTGGCCACCGCCGGCAGCCCGGCGCGACCGGCCGCCCACAGGTGGTCGATGCCCTGGTCGGTCCAGGAAAAAAAGACGTGCACCAGGTCCGGTGCGAAGCGGCCCAGCCCCGTCTCGGGCCGCGTGGCCGCCTGCCATCGCGCCCGGAAGCGGTGGTTGTAGTCGCTCAGAACCCGCGCCGGTTCGTAATGCTCCAGCGGCACGTCCAGGTCGCGCAGCCGGTCGGCCATGCGGTCGCGGCCGGGAAAGTCCGCGACGGCCACGGTGACGCGATGGCCCATGTCGCGCAGGGCGCGGGCCTCGTCGATCATCCGCATCTCCATGCCGCCGAACTGGCCGGAGTCCGACGTCAGCAGGATATGGCGCGGCGGTGGACGGCGGGTGGTGTCGAGGGGTGTCTGGACGGTCATGGCCTCCCACCAGCGAGGGTTCCGGTGCGTCGTCCGCGGGCGTCACCACGGCTGACCACTATAGGCCAGCGGCGCGAAACGGGTCTTGGGCGAGCATGTTGTACGCCGCCGGGCTTATGCCTTCGCCGGGCACGTCCCGGAAGAGGTCGCCCACCTGAACGGCCCGTGACCCGGACCCGCCTATCCCGTCGGCGGTACGCCAGAAACGGCCGCGCTCTACGCGATTTGAACCGCCCTTGCGGAAATAGTCGCGCGCTACCATGGCTGAACCTCGGCGCCCGCCATACGCGCGCACCTGCCGGACCGAACTGGAGATCGCCCATGACCACCCGCCCCGACGTCGACGTAGTTACGCCAGTGGGCCGTCCCGATCACGCCCTGGTGGTGGCGGTGGAAAGCGTCCTGTCGCAGCAGGGCGACTTCTCCCTGGGGCGCATCATCATCGTGAACGACGGCGACAAGAGCCCCGAGGGCCGGGCGGTGCTCGACAGCCTGTCGCGACGTCATCCGGCGATCCGGGTGATCGACCTGCCGTCCAACGTGGGTCCGGCGGCGGCACGCAACATCGGCACGCGGGAGGCGAGCGCGACATGGGTGGCCTTCCTGGACGCCGACGACACCATGCTGCCCGGCGCGATCGACGTGCGCCTGCGCGCAGCGCGGGAGATGCCGGACATCGGCATGATCTGCGGCGACTTCATCTGGCGCGATTTGACCGCCGGCACGGAACGGCCCGGCGCGATCCGCGGCAGCGCCGCCGGCCGTGCGCTCCCCCCGGGCGATGGGTCGGCCGTCCGCCTGCGCCGGCCGTTCGAGGCTTTCGTGGAAAGCCCGCTCGCGCATATGTGCAGCACCCTGTTCAGCCTCGACGCCTTCCGCGCCGCCAAGGGGTTCGACGAACGCATCTGGCGCCAGCACGACTACAACCTGTTTCTCCGCCTCACGCTTCGTCACGACGTCCTTTTTGTGAAGGCCGATGTCGGAACCTACAACAACAGCGTGGGCAGCTGGTCGCGGCGCCAGGACACGAACGACTGGCGCGCCCTCGCCTGCCTCGCGCTGCTCGAACAGGATCTGTCAGATGACCAGCGCCGCGCCGTCCTGAGGAAGGTGGAATGGTGCTATCGGGCCCGCCGGTACGCCTGCCTGGCGGACCGCGCCTACGGCGCCGCCGCGCTCTACCGCCTGAAGGAGGCCCGATGCGCCGTTGCCCGATCGCTCAAGCCCCTAGCACCCGTCGTACCGCGCCCGCATGTCGGCCGCCCGGCGGTCTCCTGAAGAGGAGGCGCACCGGCTCAGCCGCCAATCATCGACGGACGCTTTGCGGCATACACCCGGCCGTTCCTGGCGGGAATCAGGAAGAAAGCGTCATAGTCGGGATCGAACCAGAACCGCCTGTGGTAATGATCGCCCTGTGCCGGCCTGTCGTCGCCCAGGGCCGCGAAGGCGTGCGTTACGTCGGCCCAGGTCCATTGGGCAGGATCGGGGCTTGAAATGTCCGCCATCCACAGGCTGAACCAGGGCGCATCATTTGTCCGGGGCGCGATCAGGACCAGGATGTGGTCAAGGCTCGTGTCGCCCTCGGGCATGTGTTCGCCAAGCCAGTGGAACCCGCCCGCGATATTGAATGCTGCCGGGTCGGGGAATGAGGTTCCGTCATATTTAAGCGTATGGATCCTGCGGTCGCCGGTCGGCATGACGACGTTCACCCGTTCCGACACGCAAAGATGCCCTCCGGACCGCTTGGCGAAATAGACCGCATCCCATTCGCCGGCGGTTCGTCTGCTCGGAATGACGCAAGGCGGCGTCATTCTCGTCCAGTTGCCGTCGACGACGGCCTCGTCCACCTTTACGAGGGCCTCCCCGGTCACGACGTTGATAAGCCTCATATTGGTTGTCCGGCGGGCGTAAAGCGCCATTTCCGTTCCTGGCACGAACGTGAACCAGGTGTCGGCGCCATCAGTGGTCACGCTTTCCCCTCTGACGGTCTTGATCGGGAAGGAGCGTGACGAATCCCAGTGATACTTGGCGCCTGACGAGTCGATCGCCCACATGTTGTTCTCGGCGGTCGTGTTCCACCATGGGTACGTTCCCTGGCATGTCACGATGTCCAGGCCGACCTCCGGGTTGTAGCAGTGCGTCAGCGAGCCGTAGGTATGCGTCGCCGTGGGCCCGAGCCGCCCGCGGATGTTCTCGCGCGGGCAAAGTGTCGACGGCAGATAATTGGAATAGGCGGCCCAGTCGGTGGGATCGTCGGCCGACGCGCCGAACTGGTACTGAGGCTTGTTGATTATCCAACTCGGCGGCGTCTTCCCGCGCGACGTCAGGTCTTCTTCCTTCCAGAGCGTCCAGCGCGGACTGTCCTCGACGCGCAGCCACTTCCCCGTCCGAGGGGAAAACAGGTTTATTGACGACGAATGGTAATCACCATGGCCGCCGCCCGTGAAGACGTAATGTTTGCGCGCATTGATCCAGGCGCCCGATGAAAAGGCGAAGGCGTTGAAATGGTTGTAGCTGCCCTTGGGCGGCACCGGCATTGCGCGGTACCCCCAGTAGGGCGCATTCTCTGCACTGTCTACAGTCTGCTCGAAGTGCGGCATGGAATCGTACAGGCCGAACGCATCGTCGCTGACCTGGATCCATTCGCCTTCCCGCGCGCCGGCCAGTCTTGCGGCCGCGTGATCCTGAAACGACGACGCATACTCACGTTCCGGCGCGCGGCTCGCGAACATCCACCGGGGGTCCTTGGCGAAGTCGCTCGGCTGAGTGTTGCTGTCGAACTCATAGGAGTCCCAAAGGGCGTCGACGTAAGACGCGCGCGCGACCAAGTCGGCATCGCCGAACTGTCTACCGATCAGCTTTGCCAGTTTGGCATTGCCCCACCGAATGACGGCGTACTGGACGGGGCTGTTGACGGTGCCGGGCCGTATGATTTCTCCCTTGTCGGCATCCTTCGTCCAATAATGCGTGTCCGTCCCCGTAATGGTCATTTCGCCGAATGACGTAATGGTGTTGCTGGGGCGACAGTCGCCGCGGTACAATCCCAGGTGGTACGGGTGTCCCCCGTAAGCCGGGTTCCACGACGACAGCGGTACGCCCTTCACGAAGTGCTGGACGAATCGCCATGGGTCGCTGGCGGCTTCGTCTGCGATGCCGAGCCGCCACGCATACATCAGGCCGCTGTTGGCCAGGAAGTCACCCATGAAACTGTAGCCGTGATTGATGCTGTCGTTGACGAAGCCGTAGGGCATCAGGCCCGGCCCGTCGTCCTTGCCAGATGCGCGGAGCCACGCCGACCAGGACTCCTTTTGCGGAAGCCAGTTGTCGATCGCATCCCGGATCACCATCCAGTTCTGCTCCAGCATGTGCTTGACGTAGCCGGCCTCGGGGTTCTTGTTGGGCTCGACCCACCACCAGTTGCACAACGAGCGCAGTCCCCACGCCATCGCGCGGATCTCGGAATCGTAGACGCAGCATTCAAATCGGCGGTCGAGGCCGTCGTGGCTGTAGCGGAAGCGCGCGCCGTCGGTCGGCGTCTCGTTGGCGACCGCCTGAAGACCTTCACTGCGCAAGATATCAAGAAACCACTCGTCGCCGGCCCACACAGTCATAGAGAAGCCGGGATTGGGGTTATGCGTGCCGTTGGCGGAGTGATAGCCGTTGCGCTCTCTGGAGGCCAGCCCGCCCATGGAGGCTTCGCCCCACCCGTAATACGTGTACTTCCCATCGACATCGTCAAGCCCGGCGTGACTGACCCTGTCGGAGAAGACGGGGACCTTGTTGCGCCTTGTCCAGAACTGGGTGTTGACGAAGTTGCCCCACGTCAACGTGTATACGCGGTCGGAGTTGATGTCCTTTGGCGTGAACGTGGTCAGCATGCGTGCCGACCAGCGCGGAATGAACCCAAGGCCGGGCCAGTCGCCGGCCGAGTTGATGTCCTTCGGATAGGGGCCGGGGTGTCCCGCCACGTACTGCGGATCGACCTCGGTCGTGTAGTTCGCGAGCGTCGGATCGGTGTCGAAGGGTGGGTGCGCTCGGGTTTCGTAGGAATAGCCACGGTCGAACTCGTGGTGAACGACCGGCTTGCCGGGCCGCTCGATAGCCATGCCGCGATAGTAGGGAGCGTATATCGGCAGGCCGTCATCGGTGCAGTAGATTGCGGAATTGGTATTGAAATCAAAGGGGCCGGTCAGCGGACGGTATCCGACCTGGGTTTCGGCATGGCCGTCGTTGTCGCGATCCTCCATCGCCCGTTCCTTGGCCTCCCATACCGGCGTGCCGGCGCGCTTCAGCACGAATGCCGTGGGGCGCACGAGGATCGCTGGATGAAAACGTTCGTCGCCTTCCTTGTAGGCCCGCACGTTCTCGAGGTTTCCGTTGACCGGCGAGGCCATGACCGCCGTCGTGCAAAGATAGTTGTCCTCGGCGTCGCGCCGTTCTCCCGTCGTGTAGATGTCCGCATAGAAGCGGCACCAAAGATGCATATGCGCGTTGCCGTCCGGGTCCTTGAAGGCGGCCGTCACCAGGTGGCGCTTCAGGACGGGGCCGTCGCGCAGGACCTCGCGGTGCCTGCCGGTGAAGCCGTCGTTCAGGCTTGCGGTCCACGTCACGCCGTCGATGACCAGCTCAACAGTGTAATCGTCATCAAGAAGCGGTTGGTCGTCGATAAGACCGCCGGCGGGCGGCGAGCCATCGGCGGACTCGAAGAAGTCCACGAAGAGGCTCTCGCCCCCTTTAATCCTTGGCAGAAGGATGGTGAAGGCGGCCAGATTGCACGATCCGTCACCATGGTTGTTGCACATGGTATCAAGCTGCCATGTCAGCGGCAGAACGCCGCCCTCGAAGCGCGGCTGCGGATAGCTCCCGGCCTTGATGTCACCCGGCTTGAAGGGGTGTGCGAAGGTGTACCACTGCATGTCCGGGCTGTCGGTGTCCGTCGCGTTCCGCACCCGGAACCGCGCGACGGCGTCACCCTCTGCCCTGCGCGGCTTGCGGTCCGGCACCGGCGGCACCCCGCCGGCGGCCTCGATCAACCGCGCGTACCAGGCGGCCCCGGCGGCGCGGGCCCGTTCCGGCGTAAGCAGATGGCGCAAGGTGACATCGGCCATGAAAAGCTCTCCCTGCCAATGGTTTGGCCGGCGCCCAGTATAGGAGGAGCCCTCCGCCGCCGGGCGGTTCAGGGGCGGTACACCACTGGGCTTACCCCTCGCGCCCGCGGCATCGGCTGCGGCCGGAGGGGTAGTCCGAATACGCCCGCGCTTAAGCAGGGTGAACGGCTGAGGCGCCGGGGGCCTCCGGCTACCATGGCGACGGGTCGTCCGCGGCCCCTGTTCCCGATCCGCAACCGGCACGAGCGTTCATGGCCGACGTCCTGTTCCTGACCCAGCGCATCCCCTATCCGCCGGACAAGGGGGAGAAAATCCGCAGCTTTCACCTGATGAAGCGGCTGCTGCGGCACCACCGGGTGCACCTGGGCTGCCTGCTCGACGATCCCAGCGACCTGCGCCACCTGGACACCCTGAGCGACATGGTGGCCGACCTTCACGTCGCGGTCATCGACCGGCGCCGGGCCCGGCTGAGGTCGCTTTCGGCGCTGGCTTCGGGAGGCGGGTTGAGCGTCGCCTACTTCCGCCACCGCGCCCTGCGGCACTGGGTGAACGACGTGCTGACGCGCGTGCAGCCCGCGGCGGCAGTGGTGTTTTCCTCCAACATGGCGCCCTATGTGCTGGACCGGCCGCCGGGCGCGCCGCGCCCGCCCCGCCTGATCGCCGACGTGGTGGACGTGGACAGCGAGAAGTTTGCCCACTACGCCCGCGAAGCCGCCGGTCCCATGCGCTGGATCTACCGCCGCGAGGCCGCCAAGGTGGCCGGCCTGGAGCGGCGCCTGGGCGACGAGGCCGACGTCGTGACGCTGGTGTCCGAGCCGGAAGCCGATGTCTACCGGCACATCTGCCCGGACGCGCGGGCGCGGGTGCTCGGCATCCCCAACGGCGTCGACCTGGCGACCTTCACGCCCGACGATCCGGCTCCCTCTCCCTACGGCGATGGCGGACCGGTGGCGGTGATGGTCGGACACATGGATTACCCGCCCAACATAGACGCCGCCATGTGGTTCGCGCGCGAGATCCTCCCCCTCGCCCGCCGCCGCGTGCCCGACCTGCGGTTCGCCGTGGTGGGCGCCAACCCTGCCCGCGAGGTGCGCGCCCTGGCCGAGAGTCCGGGGGTGATGGTGACCGGACGGGTGCCGGAGGTGGTGCCCTACGTCAACCACGCCGACGTCTGCGTCGCACCGTTGCGCATCGCCCGCGGCATTCAGAACAAGGTGTTGGAGGCCATGGCGGTCGGGCGGCCGGTCGTCACCACCACCGCCGCTTTGACGGGCATCGCCGCCACGCCGGACCGCGACGTGCTCGTCGCCGATACTGCCGGTGCCTTCGCCGAAGCCGTGGAGACGGCTCTGGCGCCGGCGCGCGCCGCCGCCCTGGGCCGGGCCGCCCGCCGGTTCGTCGAGGCCCACCATGCCTGGGATACCGTCTTCGCGCCCTTCGACGTCCTGATCGACGGAGACGGCACCGCAGAGGCACGGGGCGCCGCCGAATAGGCCGGCGGCGGTACGGCGCCCGCCCTGTCGGCAGCCGGCGCAGCGGTCCGTCAGCCTTGCCGGGCGGCACTTCTACGATGGGATCTTTCCCCGGTCTCAGTCCCGCAGCTTGAGCGAGCGCATGAGGTCGTAGAGCGTCGGGCGGCTGACCCCCAGCAGCTTGGCGGCCGCGGAGACGTTGTTGTCGGCGACGCACAAAGCCTTGGACACGGCCTCGTACTCCGCTTCCTCGCGCGCCATGCGGAGCGTCGGGAAGCTGCCCTCCTCAAGCTGCAGGTCGGTGCCGGTGATGTGGCTGCCGTCGGCCAGCACCAGCGCCCGTTTCACCCGGTTTTCCAGCTCGCGCACGTTGCCCGGCCACTCGTAGGCGGCGATCGCCCGCAAGGCGTCGGAGGTGAAGCCGCGCGCCGGGCGCTTCATCTCCTGGGCGTAGCGCGACAGGAAATGGCGGGCGAGCAGGGTCGCGTCGCCCGGCCGCTCGCGCAGGGGCGGAATGTGGATGCCGACCTCGTCCAGGCGGTAGTACAGGTCCTCGCGGAAGGCGCCCTCGGCGATGGCTTCCGCGAGGTTGCGGTTGGTCGCCGCGACCACACGCACGTCCACCGCGATCTGGCTGCGGCCGCCGATGCGCTCGATCACCCGTTCCTGCAGGAAGCGCAGCAGCTTGACCTGCAGGGCGTGCGGCATGTCGCCGATCTCGTCCAGAAACAGCGTGCCGCCGTCGGCCTGCTCGATCTTGCCCAGGGTCGTTTTGTGGGCGCCGGTGAAGGAGCCCTTCTCGTGGCCGAACAGCTCGCTCTCCAGCAGGGTCTCGGGAATGGCGGCCACGTTGATGGGCACGAAAGGCCCGTCGACACGGGTGCTGGCGCCGTGCAGGGCGCGGGCCAGCACCTCCTTGCCGGTGCCGCTCTCGCCGGTCAGAAGCACGTTGACGTCCGACGGCGCGACGCGCTCGATCATGCGGCAGACGTCGAGCATCTTGGGGCTTTCGGCCAGCACGTCGAGCATGGGCCGGCGGTCCTTGGAGGCGGCCAGGCGGCGGTTCTCGTCCTCCAGGGCGTGCAGGTGGCTGGCGCGCTCGACGATCAGGCGCAGCGTGTCGATGTCCACGGGCTTGGGATAGATGTCGTAGGCGCCCAGGCGCACGGCCTCCAGCGCGTGGATGCGCTCGGCGTTGCCGCTGGAGACGATGATCTTGAGCCACGGCTTGAAGGCCAGCAGGTCGGTCAGCACCGCCAGCCCTTCGGACGCGCCGTTGGGGTCCGGCGGCAGGCCCAGGTCCAGCACCACCACCGCCGGCTCCACCCGCCGGGCCAGCGCCACCGCGCCGGCGCGATCGATGGCGCAGTGGACGTCGTACCGGTCGGCCAGCGCCCAGCGAAGCTGCTTGGCCAGGCCTTCGTCGTCCTCCACCAGCATGAGGATGGGTTTCACGTCCGTCGTCGTGCTCATGTTACACAGCCTCCCTCGCGACCGGACGCGCATCCCCGCCCACCGCTCCGGCCGGCGCGGCGCCGGCCAGGGGGAAGACGATGCGCATGGTCGTGCCCATGCCGGGCCTGCTCGTCACATCCAGGCGCCCACCCATCTCGCGCACCAGCTCGCGGCTCTGGAAGGCGCCCAGGCCGTAGCCGCCGTCCTTGCTGGTCTTGAGCGGGCGGAACAGGTGGTCGCGGACGTAGGCGGGGTCCATGCCCTCGCCGTCGTCGGTCACCGCCACCGCCACGCCGTCGCCGCCCGGAGCCGGCGTCAGGGCGACCTCCACCAGCCCGTCGGAACCGGCGGCCTCGATGGCGTTCTGCACCAGGTGGTCGAGGACCGAGCCCAGGCGTTCCGCCGGCGGTGCCGGCAGGGCCAGGCCCTCGGCCTCCATGCGCCAGCGCAGGTCGGGCTTGCGCCGGCGCCAGCGGGTGACGGCGTCGGCCACCTGGCGCGCCAGGTCGGGCGCGGCGGCGGATCCGGCGGCGGATGCAGCGGGCGCCGGCGCAGCAGACGGCGCGGCCGGCATCGCCGGCTCCGCGGATGCCTCTTCGCGGCTCTGTTTCAGCTCCGCCAGCAGCTTGCGCAGCTTTTCGACGGCGCCGGCGGTGGTTTCCAGCATGTCCTTCTGGAACTCGGGCTCGTGGCCAAACCGGTCGGCGTTCTTGAGCATCAGGTCAAGCTGGCTGACCACGTTCTTGACGTCGTGCACCAGGAAGGCCGTGCGCTTGCTGAAGGCCTCCAGCCGCCGCGCGTCCGACAGGTCGTTGAGCGCGCGCTCCGTCGCCAGGGTGGCGGCGGCATGGCGGCTGACGGTCTTGAGGATGTCGAAGTCCTCCCACGTCAGCGGCCGGCGCACCCGCGGCGCGGCCACCACCACCATGCCCAGAACCTCGCCCCGCAGCACCAGCGGCACCACCAGCCAGGCGTCGGCTTCGGCCAGCCAGGCGGGCGGCTCGAAGCCGTACAGCGCCGGGCGGCGGCGCATCTCGTCCAGGTCCACCACCCAGTGGCGGCGCCGCATGAAGCCCACCAGCGCGGCGTCGTCGGGCAGCGCCGGCAGGGTCACGGGCAGGTTCCAGAAGGCCGTCGGCAGGAAGGCCCGGTCGCGCTCCTGGTGCAGGTACAGCGCGCCCTTCGAGCCTTCCGCGATGTCGCAAACGGCGCGGACGATGCGGTGATGCAGGGCGTCGGGTCCCTCGTCCTCGCCGCCGGCGACCGTCTGCGTGAAGCGCAGCCACTCCGCCCGGTAGTCGTAGCGATGGGAGAAGAAGTTCTTGGCGATCATCACCCGCAGCCGTGCCCGCGAGGCGCCGGACAGGAAGACGAAGCCCAGCAGCAGGACCGACCCGATCAGGAACACCACCTGCGTCACCGCGCCCCATTCGCCGCCGGCGTCGCGCATCCAGAAGCCGACGACCGCCATCAGCAGCAGGTAGACGCCCGCCGCCATGACGATGGACGACCGTAGCACCACCTCGCGCGAGGGCCGCAGGCGGCGGCCGGGAACGGGCTTGCGGAACAGCGACACCATGACGGGCAGCGCGCACAGGGCGCCGACGGCGCCGCGCGCCGCGTAAAGCTGCGCGTCCATGCCGCCGAACAGCAGGGACTCGGCCAGCAGGAAGACGTCGAAGGCCAGCATGATGGCCAGCCCCAGGCACAGGTGCTTGACCACCCAGCGGCCCTCGTCGTCGGCGGCGCGCAGAATGCTCTCGATCAGCGCCAGGCCGAGGATCGCCAGCACCAGCAGCCCCGCCGGGACCAGCGACAGCGTTCCCAGCACCGGCAGCAGCGGTCCCGCCACGGCCAAAAGGCCCGCCGCCGCCCCGGTGCCGAGAATGACGGCCGCCCCACGCAGCATCAGGCGCCGGCCGCGCCACAGGCGGGCGATTTCCACCAGCACCACCAGCCAGGCCCCGACACGGACGCCCTCCAGCATCACGACGGCGACCGCCGGTAGCGCGACGAACGCCGCTCCGGCGGCCCAGGCGGCGGTGACGGCGCCCGCCACGGCCACGGCGATGCCACGCCCCGGCGGCAGGCGGTGGCGCCGCGCCAGGGCGATGGCCGCCACGGCCAGGAAGGTGATGGCGCACAGGCCGTAGGCCAGGCTCAGGATGTCGCCGTAGTCGCCGGCCAGCATCGTGTCAGCGCGCCCCCTCGTTCCACAGGATGACCTTCACCGTCTGCACCAGGATCAGCAGGTCCAGGAACAGGCTGCCGTTCTTCACGTAGTACAGGTCGTAGGCCAGCTTGCGGCGGGCGTCCTCCACCGAGGCGCCGTAGGGATAGTTGATCTGCGCCCAGCCGCTGATGCCCGGCCGCACCGTGTGGCGCTCGCGGTAATAGGGGATCTGCTCGGCCAACTGGTCGACAAAGAAGGGGCGCTCGGGGCGCGGGCCGATGAAGCTCATCTCGCCCTTGAGCACGTTGAGCACCTGCGGGATCTCGTCGATGCGGGTCTTGCGGATGAAGCGGCCCACCGGCGTGACGCGCGCGTCGTTGGCACCGGCCCAGCGCGGCTTGCCGTCCTTCTCGGCGTCCGTCGTCATGCTGCGGAACTTCAGCAACTCGAACGGGCGGCCGTGCAGGCCCACGCGCTCCTGCCGGTAGAACACCGGGCCGCGACTGGTCAGCTTGACCGCCGCCGCCGCCGCCGCCGTAATGGGCAGGGTGGCGACCAGGAAGGTCAGGCTGACGGAAACGTCGAACAGCCGCTTGATGAAGCGCCGCGACAGCGACTGGCGGAACCCGTCGGAAAAGATCATCCAACCGGGGCGCAGGCTGTCCAGGTCGATCTCGGCGGCCTCGCGCTCCCAGAAGGTGGCGTAGTCCGAGATGGTCACGCCGCCCAGCTTGCATTTCAGCAGATCGTCCAGCGGCAGGCCGCCGCCCTGCCCGCCGCGGCCGGCGCGGCGCTCGGCGGTGGCCAGCACGATCTCGTCGACGCGCCGGTCGCGCACCAGGCGATGCAGCGCCGCCGGCTCGCCGGCCAGACGGCGGGGGAACACCTGCCAGTGCAGCCGCCCCGCGCCGGCGCCGCCGTCCTCCATGTCGACGAAGCCGACAAGGCGGAAGTGGCGGTGCTGGCCCGGGGCGGCCATCTCGGCGATGCGCTCGGCGGCCGGCCCGGTGCCCAGCACCAGGATGCGGCGCTTGAAGACGTCCAGGTCCGCCAGCTCCACGAAGAAATAGCGGATGAACACGATCGCCACCGCCGCCGCCGGCGTGGCGAAGCCCAGCAGGATCACGTAGCCCGACCAGTCCGTGCCCATGTACATGGCATAAGCCACCGACGCCGCCGTCAGCGCGACGAACAGAAGCGGGAAGATCACCAGGCTGCGGCGGACAAAGGTCTTCACGTCGAAGAACATCCGCCGGCTGTACATCCCCACGGCCGCGATCACGACGATGCCGAGCACCGCCAGCAGGCGCGGCACGGTGTGGTCTCCCCAGGCCGCCGCCGGCGCGCCAAGCGCCCCCGTCACGGCATCGGCGCCGCCGGGACCGGCCGCCGGGGCCACGTCGAAAAATGCCGTCAGCCCTTCGAACAGGGCGACGAGAACCCCCGCCTCCAGGCTGGCGAGAAGCAGAACCGGGACGGCGATGTGGTGTCCGAACACCCGCATCATGGAAAGCGCTCCGTGACAGTGTTCGCGGAAGACCCCACGAAAGTACCGGAGCAGCGGCGTCGGGAACAAAGGCGGGTAGGCCGTAGAGAGGCGTTATTCCGTTCTACCCCCTCGGGCGATCAGTAATAACTGCCGCAACGGATGAACAGTCCCAATAATGTCGCAACAAAAACCATCGCCGGGCGGCCCGTCCGAAGACCGGCCGCCCGGCGTGTTGATCGGCAGACAAACGGCCGAAGATGATGACTACTGCGCCTGCGCCTCCTCGGGGCCGCCCTCCAGGCGGGCGAGAAGATCGCGGGTGCGCTCGCGTTCGGCATCGGTGGTGCGGGCCCCCTGCACCTGTTCCAGCACCTGGCGGGCGTCGTCGCGGCGGTCGAGGGCCACCAGCGCCTCGGCCAGGTTGAGGCGGTGGCCGGGGCGCGCCGTCTGGCTGGCGGCCTGGCGGAACAGTTGCTCGGCCATCACCAGGTCGTTCATGCGCAGGCGGATCTGGCCTTCGGTGTCCAGCAACTCGGGCTGGTTGCCGCCGTGCAGGCGGGCCTTGTCGATGTGGTCCAGCGCCGCGTCAAGCCGCCCCTGCCGCATCAGGACGTAGGCCAGGTTGTTGTGGTTGACCCAGCTTTCGGGATCGTCCGCCACCAGGCTCTCCAGCAGCGGCTCGGCGGCCTGGAAGCGGCCGTCCTCGATGTGCCACATGGACAGGATGAGGCGTGCCCGGGTGTCGTCGGGGTTTGCCGTGCTCCAGTCGCTCAGGCGCGCAACCGCCTGCTCGGGCTCGATGGGCCGCTCGGCCGAGGCCAGCAGGTGGACCAGATCGCCCGGGGGCGCCTCCATGGCCGCGATCTTGTCGCGCAGGTAGGCGACGCCGTCCCGCGGGTCCCGCGCCAGGCGCGTGCGGGTTTCCATCTGGATGACGCGCACATCGTCGGGGGCCAGGGCCAGCGCCGCGTCCATGTGTTCGCGCGCACCTGCGGCGTCGTTGTCGCCCAACTCCAGCGCGGCCAGCGCCAGCCGGACCTCGAGGTTGTCGGGCTCGACGACGGTGTAGCGTTCCAGCGCGTCCGCCAGAACCGACTGGTTTCCCGCCTGCCGCGCGGCGTTGACCAGCAGTTTCAGCGTTTCGGCGTCGGACTTCACCTCGGCCAGCGTCCGGGCCGCGGCCAGGCCGTTGGCGGCGTCGCCGGTCGCCAGACGGGCGCGCGCCACCATTTCCAGCAGCTCGGGGTCGCGCGGGAAGGTGTTGAGGCCGGGCACGGCGGTGGCAAGCGCCGCGTCAGGCCGGCCCTCCTCCAGCAGCAGGGCCGCCAGACGGGCCCGCGGACGCGGCGAAACCGTGCCGGCCTCCACCGCCTGCTCCAGCCAGGATCGCGCCTCGGCCTTGTCGCCGCGCAGGGCCGCGATGTCGGCCAGCCGCAGCATCAGTGCCGAGGACCGCGGCGCCGCCTCGTGGGCCGACAGCAGCACGGCCTCCGCCTCGTCCACCCGGTCCTGCTGGCGCAGCAGCGCCGCCAGGTTGCCGGCGGCATCGGCGGCGCCGGGGTCCAGCGAAATGGCCTTGCGGAAGGCGGCCTCGGCGCCTTCGGGGTCCTGCCCGGCAAGCAGGGCGAGTCCGCGCATGGTGTGGCCGCGCCCGGCTTCGGGCCGGTCCGTCACGACCTTGTCTGCCACGGCCAGCGCCTGGTCGGGCAGGTTCTTCTGCATCAGCATGGCGAAGTAGGTCGACACGGCGCGGTCGTTGCTCGTGTCCTTTTCCACCGCCAGCCCCAGGGTCTCAAGCCCCTCCTCGCCCTGCCCGAGGGCGGAATGGGTGGCAGCCAACTGGCGAAGGATCGCGGCATCGTCAGGCCGCAGTTCGGACGCGGCGCTCAGCAGGTCAAGCGACTCTTCCGCCTTGCCGGCCAGCCGCGCCGCCTGCCCGGCCAGCGCCAGGGCGTCGGCGTTCTGCTTCATGTCGTCGGGCAACGGCGTCAGCACCCGGTAGGCGCGGTCGTGCCTGCCCGTCTCCAGCAGCGAGGCCCCGAGGGCGATGCGCGCCTGGGGCAGCGCCCCGGCACCCTCGGCAAGCCCGGACAGAAGGCGCACTGCCTGTTCATGCTGCCCCAGGCGGTATTTCACCAGCCCCGCCAGGAGCTGCATGCGCTGGTTGGCGGGGTCCGACGCCAGGCCGCGCGCCAGAAGCGAGTCGGCCTCGCTCATCTGGCCCTGGACATAGGCCACGTGGCCGCGCAGGTAGACCGCCTGCGGGTACTCGGGCACCTTCTCCAGCACCCAGTCCAACTCGTCCGCCGCCGCGTCCATCTGTCCGGCCGCGATGAGCGCCTGGGCAAGCGGCACGCGCACGAAGGGGTTGATGGGACGCATGTCCTTGATGGCGCGGTAGTGTTCAAGGGCCTTGGCCGTCTCTCCGCGCGTCAACGCCAGGTCGCCGGCGATGTAGAGAACGTCGGGGTCGTTCGGCGCATTGGCCAGCGCCTGCTCCGCCAGTTCCGTCGCCGCCTGCACGTTGCCGGCCGACGCCTCCAGCCGCGCCAGGCCGGCGGGCGGCAGCGCCGCCTTGGGGGCCAGTTCCATGGCCCGGGTCATCGTCTCGTGCGCGGCCTCGGCGTCACCGGCGGCGGCCTGCGCCCGGCCGCGCAGCGCCAGGGCGTCGGCCCGCAGCACCGGGTCCAGGCTTTCGGGCAGGTCCTCCGTCAGTTCCATCACCCGCGCGGCCTCGTCGGACGCCAGCCACGCCCGCATGAGCGGCAGCATCCACAGGTCCGGCGCGCCGCCCAGGTCGCGGGCACGCTCAAGCTGCAAACGGCCGCGCTGGACGTCGCCCGCGCCCAGGTAGATATCGCCCAGCAGCGCGTTGGCCTCGGCGTTCGCCGGCTCCTGCTGGAGCGCGTTCTTGATCTGGATGATGCTGTCGGCAACGCGGCCCTCGGCGCGGAAGGTGCGGGCCTCTTCCAGCAGCTGCTCCACGTCGGCCGCGTGCGCCGCGTCCATGGGGACCGGCGCCAGTGTGGCCGTCATGGCGAGAACGGAGGCGGCGACCACCGTACGAAGAGACGTGTATCGGACGCGCTGTCGAATCATTGTGCCACCCTCTGACTAGAATAAAAGGCGCGCTCAGGATCAGGCCGCCGCCGGGGCGCCGACGGCGGCGCGGAACAGTCGGGCCTGCCCGCGGCTGGTATCCTCCCACCCGAAGCGCTCCGCGTAGGCGCGGGTCGCCGCGCGATCCGGCAGATCGGCCAGAAGCGCCGCCACGGCCCCCGCCACCGCCGCGCCCGTGGGATCGTCGAACAGCCGCCCGGCCTCGGGCGCGGCCACAACCTCGGGCGTGCCCCAAATGCGCGAGGCCGCCACCGGCGTGCCGCAGGCCATGGCCTCCAGCAGCACGTTGGCCCAGCCCTCGCGCGAGGACGCCAGCACTAGCGCATCGCAGGCGCCGTACACCTCGTGCAACCGGTCATGCGGCAGGCGCCCCAGGAAGCGCACCCGGCCTGCGACGCCAAGCACCGCCGCCCGGCGCTTCAGGGCGTCCTCCTCCGGTCCCTCGCCGGCGATGAGCAGGCGGGTCTCGGGCGGAAGGTGCGGCAGGGCCTCGATGGCCAGGTGATGGCGCTTGCGCTCGATCAGGTGGCCGACGCTCGCCAGCACCGGCGCGAGGCCGGGAGGCGGCAGGCCCAGGTCCCTGCGCAGGGCGGCCCGGTCGGCGGACGGCCGGAACATGGACAGGTCGACGCCGTTGCGCAGGGTCGTCACGCGACCGGCCGGCACGCCCAGGTCCACCAGGCCGTCCTTGAGCGCCTCACACACCGTGACCAGCGCATCCGCCTGGCCGGCGGCCCAGCGGATCATGCGGCGCGGGCGTGGGTAGCGGGGAATCAGGTTGATGTCGGTCCCGCGCGCGGTGATGGACAGCGGCACGCCGAAGTGCCGCGCCAGCATGGCCGCCGCCACGCCGTCGGGATAGAAGTAGTGGGCATCGATCATGTCGAAGCGATAGCCGCCGGCGCGCAGGCGCTCCAGCACCGGCCGGGCCGCCCGGTAGAGCAGGTAGGGCGCGGCGGTCATCCCCACTTTGGGAATCACCGGATACCGCGGATGCTCCACCGCGATGCCGTTCCGCGTCTCCGCTGCCGGGGCGCGGGCGAACGCGGCATACCCCCCGAACCGCGGGTGGGAGAACGGAAACCACGGCACCGGCGCGACCACCCGGGCGGCGATGCCGGGGTCGTGCTCCAGCAGGTGGCGCAGGCGGTTCTCCACGAACACGCCGTGGTGCGGCTGCGCGGCGTTAGGATAGAGCGTGGTGAAGGTCAGCAGGCGCAGCGGACGGGTCATGGCGTTCCGGCCTCCCCCGCCGCAGAAACGGCCGACCGGCCGCCGCGCCGGGGCCGGCGCCGTGCGGCAAGCAGCGCTTCGTAGGTCCGTAGGTAGGACTCCACCATGACGTCCAGGGCGAAACGCTCCAGCACCTGCGCCCGTCCCGCGGCGCCCTGCCGGCGGCACAAGGCGGCGTCACCGGCATAGCGGACCATGGCGCCGGCCAGGGCGTCGGGGTCGGAGGGCGGCACCAGCAGGCCCGTCTCGCCGGGCGTGACCAGTTCAGGGTTGCCCCCCACGTCCGTCGCCAGCACGGGCAGGCCCGAGCCCATGGCCTCCAGGATCGTGTTGCAGATGCCCTCGGTCCGCGACGGCAGGACGAAAACGTCGAGCCCCTGCAGCAGCGCCGGAACGTCGTTTCGCGCTCCCGGCGTCCAGGCCAGGTCCGCCAAGCCGGCCTCTGCCAACACGGCGCGGCACTCCTCCAGCAGCGGACCGTCGCCGATGAGCGCCAGCCGCAGGCGGCGGCGGCCGTCGGGCATGGCCTCCACGGCGCGGCAGAAGGCGCGGGCCAGCGTCACCTGGTCCTTGACCGTCTGCATGCGCCCGACCGTGCCGAACACCACCTGGTCCGGCCCGGCGAAGCCTGCGGGCGCCGGCAGCGGGCCGCGCTCGGCCGCGCCGGAGTCCGACCGCGGGCGGAAACGCCGGCTGTCGACGCCGTTGCAGATGTGGCGGACCTTCGCCGCCGGCAGGCCGACGGTTCCGGTCATCCACCGCTGGATATCCCTGGAGACCGCCACATATCCGTCGACCAGCGGGCTGACAGTGCGACGCAGGCGGTTGTAGCGGCGGTTGGCGCCGTCCTCCTCCACCGCGTCGCGGCCGTGCTCGCCATGGACGACGACCGTGGCGCCGCACAGGCGGCCGGGCACCACCATGTCCACCGCCGGCAGGTTGCGGGTGTGAACGACGTCGGGGCGCAGGCGGCGCAACAGGCGCCACAGGCGCAGGTAGGCGGCGGGGTCCTTGCCGTCCTTCTTGCCCAGAACGATCACCGGCACGTCGCAGCGCGTCAGCCGCGCCTGAAAGGCCCCGGCGGCGCGCAGGCAGACCACCGCATGGCGCACCCGCGCCGGATCGGTGCCGTTGATGATGTTGACCAGGCCGTTCTCCATGCCGCCGACACCCAGGCGGTCGACCACGTGCACCACCAGCGGCGCGCCGGCATCGGAGCCTGGCGCCGGCCGTTGCGCACGGTCTGCGGGGTATGCGGCGGCGGGGTCTGTCATGAACGGTCCTGCACCTCCCTGAGCCTCCTCAGGGTCGCCGCCCGCCCCAACCGGAGCAACGGTTACGACGGACTAAACCGGCGGGGTTAAAGCGGGAACGACGCTTGGGCGGGGCCGCCGTCACGCCTCGGCCGCCATATCGGCGGGCTGCGGCGCGGCGGACGTCGGGCGCCGGCGGGAGGGCGGAACGAGCGGGCCGTAGACGCCTTCGTAGCGCGCCACCACCGCCCGCCACGACCGTTCCCCTTCCACATAGGCGTGGGCGGCCTCCAGCACCGCCGGCCAGCGGGCGCGGTCGGCCAGGACCCGGTCAACGGCGGCCGCCAGGGCCGCCGGATCGTCCGGCGGGAACAGCCAGCCCGTGGCGCCGTCGCGGATCAACTCCCGGTGACCGCCGACGTCCGAGGCCAGAACGGGCTTGCCCATGGCCATGGCCTCCAGCGGCTTCAGGGGCGTCACCAGGTCGGTCAGGCGGATGCGGGCGCGCGGGAACACCAGCACGTCCACCAGGTCGTAATACGCCTGCACCTCGGCATGGGGCACGCGGCCGGTGAAGACCACCCGATCCGCCACGCCCAGGTCCGCCGCCAGGGCGCGCAGCCGGGCATCCTCCGGGCCGCCGCCCACCAGCAGGACGCGCACCTCGGGCCGGCGGCGGGCGATGTCCGGCAGGGCGCGCAGAAGCCCGTCCAGTCCTTCGTACCCGTAGAACGAGCCCAGGAAGCCCAGCACGACGCAGCCGCCCAGGCCGAGCCGCGCCTCCAGGTCCGGGTCGCGGCGGCCGCTGGTCCGAAAGGCGTCGGCGTCGACGGCATTGGGAATGACGGTGACCTTTTCGGGCGGCACGCCGCGCGCCAGCAGATCGCCGCGCAGGCCCTCGGCGATGGTGGTGACGGCAGTGGCATGGCGCACCGCCCAGGTCTCCAGCGCCCGCGTCAGGCGATAACGCCAGTCGCCGGCCCGCGCCGTGCCGTGGCTGACGGCGGCGTCCTCCCAGAAGGCGCGGATTTCGTAGACCACCGGCAGGCCGAAGCGCCGGCCCACCCGCACCGCCGGCACCGCATTCAGGGCCGGCGAGTGGGCGTGCAGGATGTCGGGGCGCTCCTTGCGGACCACCTCGATCAGGCGCGCCTCCGTGGCGCGCATCAGGGCGTGCTCGCGCAGCAGCGGCCACGCGCCGGCCCCGCGGCCGGGGGGCATGGGCGTGCGGTGGAAGACAAGGCCCTCGGCCTCTTCCTCCGGCGGCCCTTCGCGCGTGTGCTTGAGCGAGGTGAGATGACAGGTATCCCACCCGCGGGCCCGCTGCTCACGCAGGATGCCGAGCGTGCGGAAGGAATATCCGCTATGCATGGGCACCGAATGGTCCAGGACATGGAGGATCTTCATACCGCTCGCCCGCGCAGGATGACTGGGAGCCACATGGTGGCGGCCCCGCGCGCACGCCGGCAACCTGTCATCGGGCTTACGCCCCGCCGCCGCCCTCGCCGCCATCGCCGCGTCCGGCGGCGACGTAGCGTCCCGGAGCGATGATTCCCCTGGGGTCGACCGCGTGCTTGATCCGCCGCGCCAGGTCCCACGTCGGGCCCTCCTGCGCGGTGACCCGGTCCATGGCGGCGACATTCAGGCGATAGGGCTGGAGGCCCAGCTTGCGGCCCTCGTCCACCAGCTCCAGATAGCAGGCCCGCGCCGCCTCGGCCTCGGTGTCCGGGTCGAACAGCAGCGGCACCGTGGCGTCGGCCACCGACCCCGACAGGGCTGTCAGCGTGATGAGCGGGTTGAAGCCGTGCTTGCGGCAGGTGCGTTCCACGAAATCGGTGGCCCGGCGGGCGGCGGCGCCGTCCAGCGGCACCAGCGGCGCGTACCACATGAGCCCGCAGCGGTCGCGGTCGGGGTCCAGCGCCTCGGTGTTTTCCGGTGGCCTGAAGCCCGGCCGCCAGTACGCCAGCGGCAGGGCGACGCGGCGCGGGCGCCCCACCATGATGTCCAATGCCTGCTCGAAGGAGCCCAGCCGCTCGCGCTGCACCGCCACCTTGCGGCCCGGCAGCCAGCCCGCCACCCGGCGCAGCAGCCGGACGCGGTCGTGGGAAAAGAAGGTCACCATGCGGCTCACCGGGCACAGCCGGCGCCGGATGGCGCGGCGGGCGCCGGCGGCGACGGCGGAGTCGGCGTACAGCCCGCCGATGCCCAGCCAGGGCGCCACTCCGTGTTCGCGCCCCATGGCGTCGATGCGCGGGTCCGAGATCAGGCGCCCTTCGTCGTCGGGATAAGGCGCGAACATCGACAGGCCGCGGCGCCGGTTGAGCAGGTTGATGCCGCCCACCAGCCCCGGAAGGCTCTGCTGCAGGCCGCGCACGGCATCGACCGCCGCTTCCAGGTCCGCGTCGCGCTTGAGGTTGAAGACGAAGGCCTCCACCCGCTCGGGCCGGCGGACCAGCTGCAGGGTCATGCGCACCACGACGCCCAGGTTGGACTGGCCGAACAGCCCGTCCAGATACGGCCCGATGCCCCACTTGAAGGCCGGCACCCGCTGGTCCGGGCTCGACAGCGCGCGCAGGGGCGACTCGTACAGCGACCCGTCGGGCAGCACGACGGTCACAGCCGCCACCGCCGCGAAGTGGTCGGTGGCCGGGGTGATGCCGAAGCCGCGCTCCAGGGCGTTGCCGAGCAGGCTGCAATCGGGCCCGGCGCCGGTGGTGGGCACCATGAACGGCAGGCCGTGGTCGTCCAGGTGGCGGCTGAGCTGGCCCTGTGTCACGCCGGGCTCCACCGTCACCAACCCCAGGTCCGCCTCGTCGGACCGGATGTCGATTCGCGCCAGGCGGCCCAGGTCCAGGACGACCGAGTCGACCGGCGGCAGGCGGCTGCCATAGCCCCAGTTGCGCCCGGTGCTGATGGGATACAGCGGTACGCCGGCGTCCGAGGCAATGACCACGCAGTCACGAACCTCGTCGACCGTCGACGGTCGGACGACGGCCTGTACCGGCCGGTCAAACCCCAAGGTATTACGACTGTAGTCGTGGCACCTTTGACGTTCCAGAACATGCTCGGCACCAACGGTACGCCGCCACCGTTCCAAGGCGCTATTTGAATCCATTTGCACCTACCTCAGTCCCTGAGAGCCAGAATAAGACGAAAAATCATCAAATTTTATGCTTTTTCCAGTTGTATCGGCGCCTTCACTCGCGAGGAATACTGCCGTGACAGGGCTGTGACCGCATTTGTGTCAGGATCGCCTTCATCAACCACCGGATTGTCACGGGTTGGTTACTATTTATTAAGCGCCTCACCGCCTACTATGACCCGTCCAAAAGATATATAACCCGCTATCCCAATCGGATTAAACTCAAGGAATGAGTCGGGGAACAAAAATGCGTGAGATGCAGAGTGAGAGCACCATGGTTCGGCCCGATATCGCGACAGCCGGCCCGATCCTGAACCGGTCAACCATTCCTTCCGCCAATCCCTCCAATACTCCCTCCCCCAAACCCGCCGCCAACAAGGACCTGACAGTCTTCGCAGACCGGTTCGAAGTTCGGCGCGCGGAAAGCCGGGAAGAGCGCAACCTGTGTTTCGAGCTTCGACACCAGGTTTACTGCGTGGAGCGGGAATTCGAAGAGAAGAGCGACTTTCCCGATGGCCGGGAAAGCGACCTGTTCGACCGTCATTCCATCCATGTCCTGCTGATCGACCGCACCAGCGGCGAGGCCCTGGGCACGGCGCGGCTGGTCCTGCCGCATCCGACGCTGGGCCATCCCATCAACTCGGTGGCGCCGGGCATGGCGGAACGCGGCGGCGTGCTGCCCCCCATGCGGACCGGCGAGATCTCGCGGTTCTGCCTGTCCAAGACCATCCGCAAATCGCTTGGTCGGGACACGGCGTCCTTTCTGCCCTTTCTGCCGCTGGGGCTGATCCAGGGCGTCATCACGGCGATCTACGAGCACCGCCTGACCCATGTCTGCGCGGTGATGGAGCCGGCGCTCCTGCGCCTGCTGACCCGCCTGGGCATCCACTTCAATCCGTGGGGCGAGCTTGTCGATCACCACGGCCTGCGGCAGCCCTGCTGGTCGAACTTCGACGTACTGATGGACCGCATGTTCGACGAGCGCGCCGACGTTCACCACTACTGCACCACCGGCGCCCGGGCGGCCGGCGTCCTGCCCGAAGCCGTGGCGCGCCTGCGGCCGAGCCGGAGCGCCGTCGCCTTCGCCAGCTGCTGACCCGCTGTCGACAGCCGACAGTGAAAAGGGATGGCCCGAGGGCCATCCCTTTTCCTTGTGGCGGTGAATCCCGCTGCGCAGGCCGCGCCGATTCAGGCCTCTGGGTCAGGCCGCCTTGCGGCGGCGCCAGCCGCCGATGCCGATGCCGGCCAGGCCGAAGCCCAGAAGCGCCAGCGTGGCGGGCTCGGGGACCCGTGCGAAAGTCGTCGCGCCGGTGCCCTGCGAGATCACGCTGAAGTCACCCGACGCGACGGTCCCGTCGAACACGTCGAACCCGTCGTCGGTGATCGCGTTGACGGCGATGCCCGAGTTGAGCTGCAACTGATAGAAGGGGACGGGATCGATGAAGTACTGCTCGCCGAAGGGCGTCAGGGCGATCTCCAGATCGATCACGAACGTGATGATCTCGTTCGGGATGACCTGAATTGTCTGAGAGCCCAGGACCAGCGAGGCCGTCAGGACGGTTTCCGTGTCGCCGTCCACCTCATACCGGAACGGGTCCACCACGCTGTCGGACGGATCGAGGTCCAGCGGCGTATCGGTGGGCGTGCGGTCGTAGTACAGGGTGAACTCGAACGTGTCGTAGAGGCCCTCGGCCTCGGTGATCGAGCCGTCGGCGACGGACGTCGAGGAACCGGTGGCCGTGAAGTTGCCGAACAGCTTGTATTCGGTGTTCAGCCCGGCGGTCAGGTCGACGCCGTTGAGGGTGAAGGTGGTGTAGCGCACCTGGCCTTCCTGGGTGAAGGTGCCGGCGTCCGGCGTGCCGTCAACGTCGGTGAAGGCGGTGAACAGGAACACCATGGCGTCGGCCGTGACCTCGTTGCCGCCCACCGGGTTCTCGTCCACGGTGAACTCCGGCGCGGCCGCGGCCGGCGCGGCGTACAATCCGAGAGCGAAGGCAGCGGCGCCCGCCGCCTTTACCGCGGATGAAGTGAGAAATCTCTTAAACATCGAAGGCTCCCTTTGCAGTGCGGCCTGCGCCGCGGTCTCCGTCTGATGGCGGTTAAACCCGACGCTCTTTCAGCAAGCCGCGTGCCACAGTTTTTTCTCCTTTATTTTCAATGCACTGACCTTTCTCCCCGGGCAGTGCCCCCATAAAGTGGAAAAACCTCCGACACCCGCCGCCCCGTCTTGTCGACCCGATCGCCGCAAAGCCGGGGCGTTCGCGCCGATACGGCGGTTTGGGCGGCGTAAAGGCTGCCAACACCTTGTCGATCAGCGCCGGCCGCGGCCCGCTGCGGGGGCCTGGCACGCGTCGAATGCCGGGCGCCCGCAAGAAGCGCCCGGCCAGAGGTTCGAAAGCGTGGGAGAAGGTTGGTCAGACCAGCACTTCGGCCGGTCCGCCATGCCCCAGAAAGCCGGCGGGGCTGGCCGTGGCGCCGTAGGCACCGGACTGGAAGATCACCACCAGATCGCCCACGTCGGCCCGCGGCAGCTCCACCCGGTCGGCCAGCAGGTCCAGCGGCGTGCACAGGCAGCCGACGACGCTCTGGGTCTCGATGCCGTTTCCGGTCATGCGGGTGCCGATGGCAACCGGATAGTTCCGCCGCAGCACCTGCCCGAAGTTGCCCGTCGCGGCCAGATGGTGGTGCAGGCCGCCGTCGGTGACCAGGAACACCTGCCCGCGCGACACCTTGCGATCGACCACGCGGCAGACGTAGACCCCGGCCTCGCCCACCAGATAGCGCCCCAGTTCGATCCCCGGCCGGGCGTCCGGCAGGGCCGTCGTCAGGCGCTCGACCGCGCCTGCCATGCCCTCGCCCACCTCGGCCAGCGGCAGGGGCGTGTCCTTGTCGTGGTAGGGGATGCCGAAGCCGCCGCCCAGGTTGACCATCTCCGGCGCGCCCGGCGCGTCATCGGTCAGGCGCAGGATCAGCTCCACGCTCTTTTCCTGGGCCTCGCGTATCAGGGCCGGACGCAGGGCCTGGCTGCCCCAATAGCAGTGGAAGCCGACGAAGGTCAGGTCCAGCGCGCCGATGCGCGCCAGCAGGGCCGGCACCGCTTCCGCGTCCACGCCGAACTGCTTGGCCCCGCCGCCCATGCGCATGCCCGAGCCGCGCAATTCGAAGTCGGGATTGACGCGCACGGCGACGCGGGGTGTGATTCCCAGCCGGTCGCCGTGGCGGGCGATCTCCTCCAGTTCCGCCGGGCTTTCGACGTTGATGGTCACGCCGGCAGCCACGGCCTGCGCCAACTCGTCGGACTTCTTTCCCGGCCCGGCGAAGGAAACGCGGCCCGGGTCCATGCCCGTATCCAGCACGGTCGCCAGTTCCCCGGCCGAGGCCACGTCGCAGCCGTCCACCAGCCGCGCCAGGTGCTGAACCACGGCCGGCATGGGGTTGGCCTTCACGGCATAGGACAGGTGCACGGCCGCCGGCAGGTGCGCGCGCAGGGCCGCGACACGCTCGCTCAGCAGGCCGCGGTCGTAGGCGTAGAAGGGTGTCCGCCCCACCCGCGCGGCCAGGCGTGACAGCGGCACGCCGCCCACGCCCAACTCGTCGCCCAGGACGGGAAAGCCATGGACGCGGAATGCGCCCGTGTCTGCGGTCAGGGGCGCGTTCATGTCAGGCTTCCTCTTTGCGGAAGGTATCGGCGTGGGCGGTGGCGAGGCCCTTGCGGTCGGGCTTGCCGTTGGCGTTGCGCGGCAGGGCGTCCATGGCGACCACCCGGCGCGGCACCATGTAGGCGGGAAGCTCCGCCCGCGCCGCCTCCATCAGCGCATCCGCATCCAGCGCCGCGCCATCGAGGCCGGTGGCGACCACCACCACCGCCTGCCCCAGGTCCGGGTGCGGCACGCCGATGGCGACCACCTCGCCCACCAGGCCGGTGGCGTAGAGCACTTCCTCGATCTCCGTCGGGCTGGTGCGATAGCCCGAGGTCTTGATCATCTCGTCCTCGCGCCCGACGAAATAGAGGTAGCCGTCGGCGTCCATCTTCACCGTGTCACCCGACCACACCGCGATCTCCGGGTGCGGCAGGCCGGCCGGCTGGCCGGGGGCGGGCTTGAAGCGCGCCGCCGTGCGGTCCGGGTCGTTCCAGTAGCCCAGGGCCACGAAGGCGCCCCGGTGGACCAGTTCCCCCGGTTCGCCGGGCGCACAGGGCGATCCGTCCTTGCGGACCACCAGCACCTCGGCGTTGGGCACGGCCTTGCCGATGCTGTCGGGGCGGCGGTCCACCTCCGCCGGCGGCAGGTAGGTGGAGCGGAAGGCTTCCGTCAGCCCGTACATCAGATAGCACTGGGTGTAGGGCAGCAGGGCCCGCAGGCGCTCGAGCACCGCGCGCGGCATCCGTCCGCCCGTGTTGGCGATGTAGCGCAGGCCCGCCGCCGCCTCGTCGGGCCAGCGGCACTGGGCGAGTTGCACCCACAGGGGTGGAATGCCGGTGATGCCCGTGATGCCTTCCGCCGCCACCGCCTTCACGGCATCGCGCGGCAGCAGGTAGTTGAGCAGCACCACCCGCGCGCCCGCCGCGAACGCCGTCGTCAACTGGCTGAAGCCCGCGTCGAAGGACAGCGGCAGGAGCGAGAGAATGCGATCCTCGGCCGTGTTGCCGATGTAGGACGCCACCGAATGGGCGCCGGCCAGCATGTTGCGGTGGGACAGCACCACGCCCTTGGGCAGCCCGGTGGAGCCCGAGGTGTAGAGGATCGCCGCCATGTCCTGATCCACCACCCGATGCGGTGCCGGCGCGCCGACGCCCGATCCGGCGGCCATGACGTCGCGCCAGCGCAGCAGGTCCACCCCGTGCAGGGCCGGCGGCGGGTCGGATGCCTCGTCCACCAGCACGATGGTCCGCAGGTCCGGGCAGTCGGGCAGCACGTCGGCGAGCGCGCCAAGCCGGGCGCTGCTGGTCACCAGGACGCGGACGTTGCAGTCGGTCAGGATGTGCTGCACCTGGCGCCCCTTGAGCACCGGATTCACCGGCACGAAGACGCCGCCGGCATGGGCGGCGCCGAAGCTGGCGACCACCGTCTCGAACCGCTTGTCCAGGTAGACGGCCACCCGCTCGGTGCGGTGCAGGCCCTCGGCCACCAGTCCGCGTGCGAACGCCTCCACCGCCTGCGCGAGGTCGCCGTAGGTCAGCGCCTCGCCGCCGCAGCGCAGGGCCGTCGCCAGCGGATCGCGCAGCGCCGCCGACAGGATGAGATTCGACAGGCGGTCGTGCATGGCGGCGGCCTCCGGGGAATGACGCGGGAAACGGGGCGGGACGGGATGGGCGGCCAGGATCAAGCGTCGAAACGGCGCTTGACGGTGGCGGCGCGTTCGCGGGCTGCGGCCTCTTCCCGGGCCGCTTCGTCCTTGGGCGGCATCATGCGCAACAGACCCTTCTGATCGCGGATGCTGGGGGCGCCGTCGTTCATCACCACCCAGTACATCACGAAGGCGACCGCGCCCATGGCAAGGATCAGGATGCCGGTTTCCACGGGAACGCCTCCAAGTATCGGAAAAGAAAATCGTGGTGTTCCATCAATACCGTGCCCGGCGCCAGGTCTCATCATCTCACGCGGACTAAACCCGACGACGGACTCCTAGGCGGCGCTTCCGCGTGCCATAGTTCAGCGGCGTCAACGACCTCGACCGCCCTGGGAGCGAGCCGTACAGCGCCATGCGCGATATCTTCATCATAATGTTCATGGTGGGCATCGTCCCCGCCATCCTGCGCTGGCCGTTCCTGGGCATCCTGGGATGGTGCGTGGTGTCCTACATGAACCCGCACCAGCTGGGCTGGGGCCGGGTCAACGACCTGCCTTTCGGCATGCTGATCGGCCTGGCGACCATCTTTTCCTTCATGATCTCCAGCGGGTACCGCAAGACGGTGCCGCTGACGCCGATCACGGTGCTGCTGCTGGTCTTCTTCGGCTACATGACCATGACCACGATCATGGCGCTCGCCCCGGGGTCGGCCTACGAGAAGTGGGACAAGGTGTTCAAGGTCCTGCTGATGACCTTCATCACCATTCCCATGATGGCCAGCCGCGAGCGCATTCACGCCTTCGTCTGGGTCATCGTGCTGTGCATCGGGTTCTACGGCGTCAAGGGCGGGTTGTTCACGTTGATCAACGGCGGCGGCTACCGTGTGTGGGGGCCGCCCAACACCATGATCGAGGACAACAACCACCTGGCCCTCGCCCTGATCATGCTGCTGCCCATGGTCCGCTACCTGCACCTGCAGAGCGGCGACGTCTGGATCCGCCGCGGCCTGCTGCTGGCCATGGCGCTGATCGGCGCGTCGATCATCGGGTCATACTCGCGCGGCGCCTTCGTCGCCGGCAGCGCCTGCCTGTTCTGGCTATTCCTGAAGTCGCGGCACAAGATGGCGATCATCGGCCTCGGCGTTTTCGCGCTGATTCTCGGCCTGAGCGTCATGCCGCCCGAGTGGATGGCCCGCATGGCGACGATCCAGTCCTACACCGAGGATTCCTCGGTACAGGGACGCTTCGACGCCTGGACGTTCGCGTGGCGCCTGGCCCAGATGCGGCCGCTGTTCGGCGGCGGGTTCAACCCCATCGATTCCGGCCTGTTCCTCGCCCTCGTCCCCGATGGCGAAGTCGCCCGGGCCTTCCACAGCAACTACTTCGAGGTCCTGGGCGAACACGGCTTCATCGGGCTGGCGCTGTTCCTGGCGATCCTGGCGGCGGGCTTCTTCACCGCCGGCAGCATCACGCGTCAGGTGCGTCACGCGCCCGGTTACGAGTGGGCGCGCGACCTGGCCTCCATGGTGCAGGTCAGCCTCGTAGCCTACGCCGTCGGCGGCCTGTTCCTCAACATGGCCACCTTCGACCTGTTCTACCACATCCTGGTGATCCTGGTGATGCTGCGCCTGGTCATCGAGGGCGACGCCGTCGCCACGCCGAAGCCCGCCACTCTTGCCGAACAGGCCCGCGCCAGCCGCCGGCCGCCGCAGGGCGTGCCGACGCCGGCATCGCCCGGTGGTTCGCCCATGCGGCCCCAGCGGGGGCACGGCGGCTCATGAGCGTGGGCCCGCTGGACATCCTGCTCGTCGCGGGGTTCTTCCCGCCGCATGCGCCCCTGGCCGCCACGCGGGCGCCGGCATTGGCGCGGTTTCTCGGGCAGCGCGGACATCGGGTGCGGGTGCTGGCGGCGCGCAATGCCGACTTTCCCCCGGTCATGGACCACGGCCTGCCCGAAGGCTCGGTCACCTGGGCAAAGGTCGCCCCGCCGCTCAGCGCGCGGGCCCTGCTGCGCGATCCCGCCGGCGCCGTGCGCGTCCTGCGCAGCCCCGCCGATGCCCTGCGCCGCCTGAGCGGCTGGCCCGACCAGCAGAGCGGCTGGCTGCCCGATGCCGCCCGCCAAGGCGACGCGCTGGTCGCGGCGCGCCGCCCCGACGTGATCCTCGCCACCGCCCCGCCCCACTCGGGCCTGCTGGTCGCCGAGGGACTGCACCGGCGCCACGGCGTCCCCTGGGTGGCGGAGTTCCGCGACCTGTGGACGGGTCATCCGTACTACGACGGAACGGGCCTGCGGGCCTGGCTGGACGGCCGGACGGAGGCGCGCGTGCTGGGCTCGGCGGCGGGGCTTGCCACCGTCACCGACGGCTGGCGGCGGCAGCTCGCCGCGCAGTGGCCGCGAACGCCCGTGTGCCTGGCCCGCAATGGCTTCGACCCCGCAGAGATCGCCGCCGCGCCGCCGCCCGCCGAAACCGGCGACCCGGCACACCTGACCATCATCTATGCCGGCGTCCTGTATGGCGACAAGCGCGACCCGCGCCCGCTGTTCGCGGCCATCGCCCGCCTGCCGGAAGACCGGTTGACCCGCGTGCGCGTCCACTTCTACGGCAGCGAGCGCGCCGCCGTGGAGGCCATGGCGGCCGAACACGGGATAGCCGCCCCGGTGGTGAGCGTGCACGCTCCCGTTCCGCGCGCCACGCTGCTGGGCCTGCAGAAGGCCGCCGACGTGCTTCTGCTGCTGCGCTGGAACGACCGGCGCGAGGACCATGTGCTCGCCGGCAAGCTGTTCGAGTACATCGGCTGCCGCCGCCCCATTCTGTCGGTGGGCTCCACCACCGGCGAGGCGGCGGACATCCTGCGCGACGGCGGGCTGGGACGGGTGTCCGACGATCCCGCCGCCATCGTCGGCCACCTGTCGGCATGGCTGGAGGAAAAAGCAGCGACGGGACGGGTCGCCGCACCGCCCGAAGACGCCGCCGCCGGTCATGCGCGCGGCGCCCAGTTCGAGGCGCTGGAGGCGCTGCTCGGCCGCTGCGCCGGCAAGGCGTCACCGGCCGCCCATGGCACCGCGCCGGCGCCCGCGCGCCCAGTCACCGGCGCGCCTCCACGATCGGCTTAAACCGGCGGTTCCGTCGACATTCGGGGCTGCCGCTTCTAGGCTTTTGTCAATGCGAACAGGCCCTTCACGCGGTGAACGCGCTGCCAGTGAAGGGCCCAAGGAACAGGGTGAGCCATGCCTGCCGCAAGCCGTTCTCTGGCCGCGTTCGCCCTCGCGGCGGTAACCATGATGATCCTGCTGGTCAGCGCACCCGCGCTGGGCAAGGAGAAAATGGTGGGGCCGTTCTACAACCCGCACACCAAGTCCTACTTCGCCTATGTCGACCTCAACATCATGGGCGGCACGTCGTGGGGCGGCGTGCAGAAACATGCCCTGCGCAAGACCTACCACGGCATTCCCGGCCGCCTGGCGGTCGTGAAGGACCGCAAGACCCACGACTGGCTGCGGGAAAAGTTCGGCGACGTCATCGACAAGGAAACCTGGATCGGCCTGCGCTATTTCTGCGGCGCCCGCAAGCTGATGTGGGTGGACGGCACCATCATGGACCGGTCGCCGCCGGGCGTGTGGCACCCGCAGTGGCACCGCACCTGGATCATGTGCGGCCGGGTGCGCATGGAATACATGCCGGTCTACTACGTGGGCGGCGGCCTGCAGATGGTCTGGCAGGCGTCGGGCATCGACAAGTACCAGATTTCGTACCTGGTGGAATTCCCCACCGGCAAGCCCTGACCATGGGCGCCCTGTTCCTGACCCGCGACGACGGCTCGCCGGCGGCCGCCCGCCTTCATGCACGGCTGGAGAGGTCCTTCCGGCGCCAGGGCTTCGGCGCCGGCCGGTCGGCAACCCACAACAGCCACCGAATCACCTGCTTCGCGCCCTTGAGCGGCGGCGTGCCGCTCGTCCACGCGGACAATGCCGGCAATGTCATCGCCATTGCCGGCACCGTTTTCTACCGAAGCCGCCATGGCAGGGACGCCCTGGCACCGCTGCTGGCCGATCTGGTGGCGGACCGCCTGAACGAACCGGCGCTCTGGGGCAGCTTCGCCGTCGTCGCCGGCATCCGGGGTGCGGTGCGGGTGCTGACCGACCGCTGCGGCACCTTCCACCTGTTTCGCAGCGAGACGCCGGCGGTGGTCTCGTCGTCGTTTCTCGCCGTGGCCGACGCCCTGGACTCGCCGGCCGTCGACGCCGACGGCGTGCGGGACTACGTCTTCCACGGCGCCGCCCACGGCGGCCTGACGGTGCTGCGCGACGTGCGCCTGCTCGACTCCTTGCGTGCCTGGACCTTCCACGACGACGGCCGCGTCTCCGGTCGGCCGCGCCCCATGCCCCTGCCCGAGCAGACCGCCGACGCCACCACGCCCGAGGCGGCGGCCGAGCGCTGCCTGGCGGTTCTGGACGACCGTTTCGACGCCCTCGCCCGCCTGGGCGGCGCCGGCCTCGACACCGCCCTCTCGGGCGGTTACGACAGCCGCCTCATCCTCGCCATGCTGCGACGGCACGGGACGATCCCGGACCTGCACGTCTATGGACCCGAGGCGAGCGACGACGTGCGGATCGCCAAGGCCGTCTGCGCCGCCGAGGGCCTGGCCCTGGCGCATGTGGACAAGGCCGGTCGCCCCCTGCCCGACCCGGACATCTATGCCGCCGTGGTCTCGGCGACGCTGGAGGCCTTCGACGGCACGCCCAACGACGGCGTTTTCGACAGCGGCGCCGACCTGGAAACGCGGCTCGCGCGCTGCCATGACGGGCGGCTGGCGCTCAACGGCGGCGGCGGCGAGGTCTTCCGCAATTTCTTCTACCTGCCCGACCGACCGGTCTCGCCGCTGGCCATGCAGCAGGTGTTCTGGAGCCAGTACGATCCCGCCGCCGCAGCGCCCGGTTTCGACGCCCGCGGCTATGCCCGCCGCTTCGCCGCGCGGCTGGCCGCCGACGTCGGACGCGGCGGGGACGCCGGCACCGTCCGCCGCCCCCTGCCCCGCCCGGTGGTGGAAGCCGTCTACCCCCTGACCCGCTGCCGCTGGTGGATGGGCCGCAACGCCAGCGTCAACAATCGCCTGGGCGCGGCCGTCACCCCCTTCGTGGACGCCGAGATTCTGGCGACCACCCTGCCCGTGCCCCTGCGCCTGAAGAACCACGGGCGCCTCCAGGCCGCCATGATCGCCCGCGCCGACCCGGCGCTGGCGCGCCATCCGTCGGCCTACGGCCACGCCTTCGACGCACCGCCTCCGACACGGCGGGTGCTGTCGGACTGGGCGACGTTCGTGCGGCCGCCCGCCGTTCGCGCCCGCACCTTCCGGCTCAAGCGTCAGCCGCCTGTCCCGCCGCCGTCGCTGGCGCCCGAGCGCGTGGCGCGGGTGCTGGGCGGCCCGCCCGAGTACATGCCGCGCTTCTTCCGGCTCGACCGCCTGTGCGAGCCCGGGCAGCTCAACCGGGCCATGACGCTGGAGCTTTTGTTCCGCCGCCTCAACGCCGCCGCCTGATCCACGCCGCTTCCGCCCGAGGAGATCCGCCGCTCATGCTCGACCCCGCCCGCCAGACGCCCGCCGCGCTGCCCGACGGCCACCCGCCGGTGCTGGCGGTGATCGTCGACACGGAGGAGGAATTCGACTGGACCCGCCCCTTGTCGCGCGCCAATCGGGGCGTGACCGCCATCGCGGGGGTGGAACCGGCGCACGAGGCGGTGTTCGACCCCCTGGGGCTGCGTCCCGACTACGTCATCGACTACCCCGTTGCTGCCGACCCGGCCGCCATGGCCCTGTTCCGGCGGCTGCAGGATGAGGGCCGGGCCAGCATCGGCGCCCACCTGCACCCCTGGGTCAACCCGCCGGAGACCGAGGCGGTCACCCCCGCCAACAGCTACCCGGGCAACCTGCCCCGTGCGCTGGAGGAAGCCAAGCTGCGGGTCCTGACCGACGTCATCGCACAAGGACTGGGGCGCCGGCCCACCCTCTACAAGGCCGGGCGCTACGGCGCCGGCCCCAACACGGCGGCGCTGCTGGAGGCCGAAGGCTACGAGATCGACGCCAGCGTCGTCCCCCACGTCTCCTTCGCCGCCGATGGCGGGCCGGACTTCCGCCGGCTCGGCCTGGCACCGTCGTGGTTCGGGACGCAGCGCCGCCTTCTGGAACTGCCCCTGACCAGCGGGTTCTGCGGTTTCGGCCGGCGGCTGGGGCCGGGACTGTACGGGCCGGTGACGTCTCCGATCGGGCGCCGCCTCAAGGCGCAGGGCATCCTCAGCCGCCTGGGCGTGATGGAGCGCATCCGCCTGACGCCCGAAGGCAGCACCACCGAAGAGATGCAGCGCCTGATCCGTGCGCTTCTGGCCGACGGGCACCGCATCTTCACGCTGACCTTCCACAGCCCCTCGCTGGTGCCCGGCCATACGCCCTATGTGCGTGACGGCGACGACCTGGCCGTGTTCCTGGCCGCCATCCGCGACACCGCCGCCTGGTTCCGCGACCACCTGGGCGGCACCTTCCGCACCGCCGGCGAGATCCGGGCGCTGTGCCGGGAGGCCGCCGCCGCCCCCTCCGCCATCCCATCCGCTTTCATGAAGAGGGCCTCATGATCCCGCACCGCCGCGTCGTCCTGTCCGCCGTGCTGCTTCTGGCCTCTGCCCTGCCGGCGCAGGCCTGGGACCTGAAGGTGGGGCCCGGCCTCTACTACACGCAGCCAAGCCAGGCCGCGAAGGACGCCAAGGACGGCGACCGGGTGCTCATCCAGGCCGGCACCTACGAGAACGACACCGCCACCTGGAAGGCCGCCGACCTGACCATTCAGGCCGTCGGCGGGCCGGTGCGCATCGTCTCGCGTGATGGCCGGGTGGCGGGCAACAAGGCGATCTGGGTCGTCCAGGGCGACCGCACCACCATCGACGGCATCCACTTCTCGGGCGCCCGCTCCAGCCACCACAACGGCGCCGGCATCCGGCTGGAGGGCCGGGACCTGACGCTGCGCAACTGCGGCTTTTCCGACAACCAGATGGGCATCCTCACCGGCCACGATCCCGAGGGCGTGGTGGTGATCGAACGCTGCCGCTTCGCCGACAACGGGGTGGGCATCACGCCGAAGAACCGCATCGGCCACAACATCTACATCGGCCGGCAGAAACGGTTCGAGATGCGGTTCTCCTCCTCCACCGGTGCCAACGTGGGGCATGCCGTCAAAAGCCGCGCGCAGGAAAACCACATCGCCTACAACCATATCGCCGACCATCGCGAGGGCCGCGCGAGCTATCTGGTGGACCTGTCGGAGGGCGGCGACAGCCTGCTGATCGGCAACGTCCTCCAGCAGGGACCGAAGTGGGAGAACGACACGCTGGTCTCCTTCGCCGCCGAGAAGAAGAGCAAGGCCGCCGGCACGTTGACCATGGCCTACAACACGCTGGTGAACGCCGCCGACCAGGGCTATTTCCTGCGCAACTACGCGCCTTCGGCAGCGGTGCTGGTCAACAACCTGCTCGTGGGTCCGGGAGAGATCGCCCAGGGACCGGTGGAGGCGCAGGGCACCGTCCGCCTGCCCGACGGGCCGGCGGACGCGCAGTTCGTTGATGCCGACGCCTTCGATTACCGGCTGGAGCCTGCGTCTCCCGCCGTCGACGCGGGCACCGAAACGCCGCCGCAACTCGCCCCGGCCTACAGCCTCGTCCACGGCACGGGCCGCGTGCAGGAGCGCCACACCGTCGGCGCCGCTCCCGACGCTGGCGCCTTCGAGGCCGAGGCACCCTAGGGCCGCCGCGCTTCCTCGGGGTAGGGCGCCAGGCTGGGCAGGAAATCGGCCGGGGAGCATCCGCCGGCGCGGTACTCGATGGCGCCAAGATCGGCGCCCCCGGCACTGCGGCGGCGGCCGCAGAAGTCGGTGTCGACCGACTCCAGCTTGAGCCCCGCCGCCAGCAGCGGCGGCACGTCGCGCAGGCGGAAGTCGGCGGCGTCGGGATGGGCATACCACGCCCGCATCTCCGCCGGCCGCCGGTCGGCGCTGAAGAAGCTGCCCAGCACGATGTTGTCGCCCTCGATCGCCGTGCCGCCCTCGCGCTCGTGCACGCGCCCGGCGATCACGTTGTTGCGCAGGCGCGCCGTGCTCTGCGGGTAGCGCACGTCGATGCCCAGCGTGTTGTAGAGCGTGTTGTGGGCCACATCGGTCCCCGCCGCCTTGTTCAGGTAGATGCCGACATCGGGGCAGTGCATGACGATGTTGTTGGTCATGCGCCCCTCGGCGTGCTCCACCCCGCCCTCGCAGGACCCGCCCCGGCAGTCGGCCCCGGCGGAACCGCCGCCCCCAAACGACAGCCCGACGCGGGTTTCGCCCTTCACGGGCACGGTCATGGAGCAAATGACAAGGTTGGCGTCGAACACGCCCCGCGCGCCGCCGCCCTTCATGAAGCCGGCGTAGGAAATCCGGTCGCCGCCCGCCTTGGCCATGTCGGCGATGAGCGAATGGCGCACGGTCCAGTCCGACGCGCCGACGATGTCGACGAAGGACACGGGCGAACTCGTCCGCCGCCGGTCTGTGGCCGCGAAGGTGGAGAACTCCACCAGCCCGGCGTCGGGATAGGCGCCGCGCAGGCCGTTGACCTTCAGGGGCGAGTTGAAGTCGACCATGCGGGTGTTGCGGATGATGGTGCCGCGCGCCTCGCCCACCACATGGAAGGCGTGCTCGCAGCGGCCGGGATTGCCGCAGGTGCCGCGGATGTCCAGGTTCTCGAACACCCAGTACGGGGCGCGGACGTGGAAGCCCTCCATCATGTCCAGGTTCAGCGTCACCGCCCCCAGGTGCTCGGCCCGCACGACGATGGGCGCGTCGGCCCGGCCGGCAGTGTCGAGGTCGATGCCGTGCCCGCGCAGATCGTAGGTGCCCGGCGCGATGAGAATCTCGCGCCCCGGCACCGCCTGCCGCAGGGCCCGGCTCAGGGTCTCGGCGGTGTTCACCACCACCGTGTCCGGCGCCGTCCGCCGCACCACGCCGGCCGTGGCCACCGCGAGGGGCGTGGGCTCGGGCTGTCCGCCACCGTAGAAAGGCGCGGGAAGGTGCAGGTCGGGGCTTGCGCCGGTGCCGCGCCAGTCGGCCAGCGTCACCCCGTCGGGAAAGGCCGACACCGCACCCGGCGACGGCCGCAGGGCATCGGCCAGCGGCGCCAGTGGTTCGCCGACGCTGGGATAGCGCACCTTCAGCACGTCGGCGGCATAGACCAGAAGCTCGGGCAGCGACCGGCCGGACTGGAGCCCCCGCATGATGCGGTCGGCGTTGGCCGCGCCCACGGCGCCGACGCCGACCACCGCCACGGCCGCCAGGCCCAGGATCAGCTTGCGCAGTCTCATGACGTGCCCTCCTTGTTCTCGCCCCCTTGCGCCGGCGGCGGGCACGGGATCAACAGCCGCGGCGGCCGGTCGTCGCGCCACGAGATGTTCACGCGCGGCGCCAGGTCCGACACCATGACCTGCAGGCGCGGCCCCAGCCGCAGGAACGTCGCCCGCCCCACTGCCGCCGCTCCCAGCGCCGCGTGGCTCTTGAGGGACGCGGCGTTGAAGGCACTGATCCGGCTGGCGGAAAAGCGCGCCCCGCGTTCGCGCAGAAGGCCGTTCGCGGCATCCCACAGGCGGCCGAAGGCGAAGCCCGTCCGGTGGTCGGGATGGACGTAGACGTCGAAGTCCCACGACGCGGCGCCCTCGGGCTCCCGCACATAGCGGCAGCGCACCTCGTCCTCGTCGAAGGGGCCGAGGCACAGCCACAGGCAGCCGATCACCCGGCCGTCCTTCACGGCCCCCAGGCACAGCGCGCCCTGATCGAAGCGGTAGTCCATGACCGCGCGGGTCAGCGGCAGGTCGAACAGCCGGGGGTCGTCGCGCGACAGCGGCTCGACCGCGATGGACCGGCCCCGGTGAGGCTTGAGCAACGGCCGCTCCGGCACCGGCTGCAGCACGATCACATAACGGTGCAGCCGGGCGATCCCGCCGGCGCGGCCGAGCGCCCGGCTGATCCAGTAGAGCACCGCGTTCGGCCCGCCCAGTTCGGCGACCGTCGCCCGCAGGCGGGCGGTCAGGCCGGGCGCGGCGGTGGCGGTCTCGGCGGCCATGGCTCTGCCCTCCCCCTATTCCGCGGCCCCGGCCACCGGCGCACGCACCCCCGCCGGACGGTCCCGGCGGCGGGCGAGCCAGCGGTGCAGGGTCACCAGGTCCCAGGCGATGGACAGCGCGCCGTCCCCCTGCGCCTCGGGCGCGGCCAGGGCCTTGACCTCGGCATCCAGGAACGCGGGCCGGAACAGGTTCTCGCGCTTGAGGTCGTCGATGGCCTCGCGCGCCATGGCATTGAGCGCCGGGTCGGTGCGCAGGAACTCCAGGTACGGCAGGCCGAAGCCGTGCTTGGGCTTGTCCAGGATGGCGCGCGGCAGCACCCCGGCGAAGGCGTCCTTGTAGAACCCGCGCAGCCGCCCGCCCTTGCACAGAAGTTCCGGCGGAAGGGTGGCGGAAAAGGCCATCACGTCGTCATCAAGCATGGGATAGCGCACCCGCACGCCGGCCATCGCGCACATGCGCCCGACCTTGCGCAGGTCGCCGTCGGCCAGCGTCAGGCGCAGGTCCAGCGCCATGAACCGCATGAGGTCGGACTGCGTCTCGGCCGCGTCCCAGATGTCGGTCACCAGCCGCTCGGGCGCCGTGCGGTCCACCTCCGCCAGCAGCTCGGGCGCAAGCACCGCCTCGGCCGGCAGGTGCGAGAGCAGCCCTTCCCGCGTCACCCGCACGGGCATGGGCAGGCGGGCCTGGGCGACGTAGCGGGCGGTCTTGCGGAACAGGGTCACATGGCTGTCGCGCGACAGGCGCCCGGCCACCGGCTCGATCAACGCCTTGCGCAGCACCCCGGGAATGCGGGTGTAGCGCTGGAAGACCCGGTCTTTCAGGTAGCGCGCGTTGCCGGCGAACAACTCGTCGCCGCCGTCGCCGGCCAGCAGCAGGTCCACCCCCGCCGCCCGCGCCCGCTGCGCGCACAACAGCGCCGGAACGGCCGAGGAATTGCCGAAGGGCTCGTCATAGGCTGTGGCGACGGCGTCGAACACCGCCGCCACGTCGGCGGGGCGGACGGTGGTGACGTCGTGGTCCAGGCCGAAATGCTCGGCGGTGATGCGGGCGTAGGCGCTTTCGTCGTAGGCCGCGTCCTCGAACCCGATGGTGAAGGCGCGCGCCGGCCGGTCGCCGTCCACCGCGTCGGCCAGAAGCCCCGCCACCGTGCTGCTGTCCAGCCCGCCCGACAGGAAGGCGCCCACCCGCTGCGGCGCCTCGTCCGCCACGGCGCGGCGCACGGCGGCGCCCAGGGTGCTGCGCAGACGTCCGGCCAGTGCCGCCTCGTCCGCCGCGCGGTCGGGGGCATAGGGCATCGTCCAGTAGCGCGTCACGCGGGTTCGCCCGGCCTCGTGCACCAGGCACTCGCCGGGCACCAGCTTGCGCACGCCCGGGCGGATGGTCTCCGGCGCCGGCACCCGGTCGACGAAGTAGAGATAATCGTGGAAGGCCTGCGGCGACAGCCCGTCGGCCGCCACCGCCGGATGGGCCGCCACGGCATCCACCGTGCCGCCGAAGACGACGCCACCGCCGGGCGTCTCGGCATAGGCCAGCGACTGCACGCCGGCGCGGTCGATGGCGGCCAGGGCCCGGCCCGTGGCGGGGTCCACCACGGCGACCGAGACATGCCCGGCCAGCCGCTCCAGAACGCCGGCGCCATGACGCCGCCACCCGTCCAGCAGGGCGGCCGCGTGGCCGTGGGCACGGGCGGTGGCGGCGAGATCCTCGTCCCGCCACCAGGGCGAGCCATCCCACACCGCCGCCAGCCCGTCGGCGGCGCGGAAGCCGCCGGCCGCGGCATGCACCGCACATCCGACCGCCCCCGCCGCGCCGGCGAAGGCCTGGCGGATCATGTCCGTCGGCTCGGGTAGGGCGTCGAGCATGGAGTGCAGCGAGCCCCGCGCATCCGGCACGGCGGGTCCGCCGATCCAGCCGCAGAAACCGCTCATGGTCGTCCTCCGCCGAAATCGGATTGCAGGTGGCCGAGGGTGCGCGCCAGCACCTGCGCCCGGTGCACCTCGGCGCTGAAGGTGTGGTTGGCGTCGGGCATGCGGTGCAGGGCGAAGGCGTTGCGGCCCTTGAAGCGGCGACGCACGCTTCTGCGCGCCAGCACCGTGTCCTCGAACTCCCGCGCCGTCAGGTCACGGCCGGACAGGATCACCGTCAGCGGCACGGACACGGCCTCCAGCGCCGCCGCCAGCCGATCGGGCAGCGGCGCCGGGCCGGCGGATTGCGTCGTCGCGCGCGCCCCTCCACGCGCCGCCCGCAGGCTTCCCAGCGCCTGGGCCGCCGCGCCGCGCAGGTCGACGCCGCCCGCCAGAAGCTTGCGCCAGAAGGCCGGGTTGAGCAGCCGCCGGCCGTAATAGTGCTTCACCCGCGCCGCCGCCGCGCCGGCGTCGCTGCGGGCCCAGGGGTTGAGGAGCACTGCTCCTGCCACGGCCGGATGCCGCCGCCGGTCCGTGTCGGCCAGATGGAAGGCGATGGCCGTGGCGCCGTCGCACAGGCCCCACAGCACCACCTCCTCAATCCCCGGCTGGTGCTCCATCAGCGCGTCCACGGCCGCCGCGATGTCGTCGCCGCAGTCCTCGAAGCCGCGGAAGTCGCCGCCGCTGTCGCCCATGCCCCGGTAGTCGAAGCGCAGGGTCGGCACGCCGGCCTCGGCCAGCGAGCGGGCGAGTGTCACGTACTGCCGGTGCGCGCCGGCGCGGTACTGCGGCCCGCCGACGACGATCACCACGCCGCGCCGCGCCGGGCGGCTGGTGCCATGCAGGATGCCCACCAGCACGGCGTCGCCGCAGGAAAAGGTGAGCGGGGTTTCCAGTCGGTGGCGGATGGCGTTCATGGCGTCGTCCCCCGCATGGTTCCATCCAGATGCACCGGCGGGGCCGGCGGCGGCGGCGCATGACGGGGGACCGTCACGACCTCCACCGTTTCTTCCAGCAGCGCCGGCGCGAGCGTGGTCTCCTCGATGGACCAGAAGGGCTCCCCGGCGACCTGCCGGATCTCGGCGTCGACGCGCCGGCGCATCCAGCCTTCCACCACCGCGCCCACGGCGGGCGGCACCGGCGCGGCCGGATCGGCGGCCACCTGAAGCCACGTCAGGCGCCCGCGATAGCCCTCGGCCATGTCCTTGAGCATCAGGCCGTCCAGATCGGCGGCCATGCCCGGCGTGACGGGGTAGCCGGCAACGTCCAGCGTCTCGCTGGCGGCCAGCCGGGCGCGCAGGTCCTTGACCGTCTCCCGCGCCCCCGCCTCCAGCCCGGCGGCGACCCGCACGCGCAGGAGCTGGCTGAGGAACATCTCGCCCTTGGTGACCGGGTGCCACAGCAGGGCGTGATCCAGCCCCTCCGCCCGCGCCAGGTCGAGCGCCAGCAGCGCCCCCGACCGCAGTCCCACCGCGCCCAGCGGCGTCAGCCCCTGCGCCCGCAGCCAGGCCGCGGCGGCGGCGGCATCGGCGCGCCAGTGGTCCCAGCGGGCGTCATGAAAGGCCCCGTCGCTGTCGCCCGTGCCGCGCGGATCGACCACCAGCAGCGCCTCGCCCGCCGCCGCCAGGCGCCGCCCCAGAAGCGCGGCCATGCGGCGGGAGCGGTTCATTTCCTCGGCGAAGGGCGGCAGGTAGACCAGCGCCCGCCGCGCCGCCCGCCCGGCATAGAGAACGGCGAACAGACGCCCCGACGGCCCGTCCAGGAACAGCGGGCGCGGCGCGGTTTCGATCGTGGCGGCGACGGGCGGGCTGAAGGGCATGGCGTCAGGCGGCCTCGTGCAGCTTGTCGTCGACCAGCGCGCACAGGCTGCCGACGGTCTCGAACACCTCCACCGACAGGTCGTCATCCTCAATCACGATGTCGAAGCGGTCCTCCAGCCCGGCGATGACGGTCGCCACCGCCATGCTGTCGAACTCGGGCAGGCTGCCGAGAAGCGGCGTGTCCGCCGTCAGGGTCTCGGCGCGCGGACCGAGTTGCAGGACCTCGCCGAGCAGGCTTTTGACGTGGTCGAGAGTGGTCATGAACGGAAAACCTCCTGATGCGGTGAAGGGCGCCTACGAACGGTCGCCCACGGCCCGGCAGCCGCCGTTCCGCGCCCGCTCGATGAGCGGCTGGGCAAAGCGGATGGGGATGGCATAGGTGATGCCGCTGGGCTCGCTGATGGCCGAAAGCTGGCGTTCGCGCGTGCTTTTCACGTAGACGCTGTTGAGGATGCCGATCACCCGGCCGTCCCGCTGGTCGTAGAGCGGGCTGCCGCTGTTGCCGGGATAGGCCGTTGCGTCCAGCTGGTAGATGTCGAAGTTGTTGCGCAGCCGCTCCAGCATGGCGGGGTCCAGAAGCTTGGGATCGGCCATGGGAACGGCCGCGGGCGCCACCGCCGAGACCATGCCCCGGTGGGTCACCGGGTGCAGGCCGACGGCGCTGCTGAGCGGATAGCCCGTGAAGGCGATGGGCAGCCCGGGGTCGACGACGGCGTCCACGTCCAGTCCCACCGCCGCCGGCAGGCGCCGGTCGCCTAGCACCAGCAGGGCCAGGTCGCGGGCGTCGTCGCGGCAGACGTGGGAGGGCGTGATGACCTCTACGTCGCGGGCGCTGCCGTCGCCCTTGTTGCGGATGACGGCAATGCGCTCGCGCCGCTGGTGGTCGAGCATGCGCGGCAGCACATGGGCGTTGGTCAGCACCATCGACCCGTCGCCGATGCCGAAGCCGGTTCCCATCAACTCGACCGGCGGGTGGCGCGACGGCTGGAAGGTCCCCACCGCCACCACGGCCGGCTCCATGCGCTGGACGATGGAGCGCAGATCGCGGTCCTGCGCCTGCGCCGGCGGCACCAGAAGCGTCGGCAGGGCGGCGGCCAGGGCCAGGATCAGGGCGGCGGCACGGGATCGACGGGATCGGATGGGCATGGGCGAAGGCCTCCGGACGCTCATTCCGCCGGCACCGCGAGGCGGGGGCCGGGCGGCGTGTCCGTTCCCAGGCTCACCGGCACCTCGGCCTGCTGCCGGCGCAGGAAGGCCTCGAACATCAGGACCGACCACAGGGCCGCCGAGTGGTCGTTGCGGCCGCTGATATGCTGCTCGGCCAGGGTGGACAGGAACGCCCGGTCGAACAGGCCGCTGTCGGCCAGGACCGGCCCGTTGACGGCCTCGCGCAGGCGGTCCTTCAGCGGTCCCCGCAGCCACTTCGCCAAGGGGACGGCGAACCCCATCTTCGGGCGGTAGAGCACGTCGTGCGGCACGTCGGGCTCCAGCGCCTTCTTGAGCACCGCCTTGCCCTCGCGCCCGATCAGCTTCATCTCCGGCGGCACCGTTCCCGCCCATTCGACGAAATGGTGGTCGAGCAGCGGCACCCGCACCTCCAGCGCCACCGCCATGCTGGTGCGGTCCACCTTGGTCAGGATGTCGCCGGGCAGGTAGGTCTTCATGTCGGCGTACTGCACCCGCGACAGCGGATGGTCGGTGGGTGCGGCCTCCATGTGCCGGCGCAGGACGTCGGCGGCGTGGTAGGCGCCCAGCCGCGCCTTGAGGCCGGGACTGTAGAGCCGCGCCCGCAGGTGGTCGGGCAGCACCGAGACGGCATGGAAGTAGCCCTCCACCGTCTCGCGGCCCAGCGCCTGGAAGGTGGTCTTGGCGCGCAGGGGCTTGGGCGCCCAGTCCATCTTGGGGTACAGCGCCCCGAGCGCGCCGAACACCGGCCGCCGCATGCCCGGCGGCACCAGCCCCCGCACGCGCTCTTCCAGGGCGTGCCAGCGGTGGCGGCGATAGCCGGCGAAGACCTCGTCGCCGCCGTCTCCCGACAGCGCCACCGTCACCTTCTCGCGCGCCAGTTGACAGACGCGGAAGGTGGGCATGGCCGAGCTGTCGGCGAAGGGCTCGTCGTACATGGCCGCCAAACTGTCGATCAGGTCGAAGCTGTCGGGATCGACCCGCCGCGTGCGGTGGTTGGTCTTCCACCGCTCGGCCACCTTGGCGGCGTGCGGGCTTTCGTCGTGGTCGACCTGGGCGAACCCGATGGAGCAGGTGTCCACCGGATCGCTGGACTGGCGCGCCATCATGGCGACGACGCCGCTGGAGTCCACGCCGCCGGACAGAAAGGCGCCCAGCGGCACCTCGGCGATCATGCGGATGCCGACGGCCTCCTTCAGACGTGCGCGCAACTCGCCCACCGCATCGTCCATGCGCCGCGGACCGCCGGCGCCGAAGGACACGTCCCAGTACTGGCGCGGGCACGGCGGCGCCGGATCGTCGCGCCGGATGCACAGGGTGTGGCCGGGCTCCAGCTTGTGGACGCTCTGGTAGATGGTGCGCGGGTCGGGCACGTAGCCGTAGGCGAAGTAGTCCTCCACCGCCAGTGGATCGATGGCGCGCGACAGGCCGGGATGGCACAGCAGGCTTTTCAGCTCGGACCCGAAGACCAGCGCGCCCCCGGTGGTGCGCGCCCAGTAGAGGGGCTTGATGCCCAGGCGGTCGCGGGCCAGGAACAGCGTATGGCGTCGGCGGTCCCAGATGGCGAAGGCGAACATGCCGCGAAAGCGCCTCACGCAATCCTCGCCCCATTCCTCCCAGGCGTGAACGATGGCTTCGGTGTCGCAGTGGGTGCGGAAGACATGGCCGCGCGCGCGCAACTCCTCGAACAGTTCGGCGAAGTTGTAGATCTCGCCGTTGTAGACGACCACCACCGAACCGTCCTCGTTGAACAGCGGCTGGGCGCCGCCGCCGACGTCGATGATCGACAGCCGGCGATGGCCCAGGCCGACGCCGTCCTCGGCGAACAGGCCGCCGCCGTCGGGACCGCGATGGTGCTGGCTTTCGTTCATGGCATGCAGCAGCGCCTGGTCGACCGGGTGATCGGCGCGGGCGTGGTAGATGCCGACTATGCCGCACATGGGTGTCTCCTCAAGCCTGTCGCCGCCCGCGTCAGCGGCGGGCCAGCGCGGGGATGCCGCGCGCCGCTGTCGCCAGCTGCGTGGACAGGGTCCGGTGGGCGCCGACGAAGGCGCGAATGCCGCCTTCCGCCGTCGCCTCGCGAAGGGGATCGGTGTATTCGGCCGACACGGCGATCACCGCGCCGGCGCCGCTGCCGCCGAACAGGACGGACCGCGCCTCCAGCAGCTTCGCCACCCGGTCGTCGCCGGTGTAGGTGCCGTCGATCCAGTACCAGCTCCACACGATGCGGCGCGTCTCGCCCTTGGCCAGGCGCAGCACGCGCACCTCCACCGGCTGGCCGTCGACGGTGACCGCCTCGCTGCCGGTGGACAGGCGGCGCCAGCCGGCGCCCGTCAGGTCGTTGCCGCGGTAGACCACCTCGCGACCCTGTTCCTGCTGCGGGTACCAGGCGACCACGCGGTCGACGGTCGCGCCCTTGGCCTCGAAGGCTTCGCGCACGGTCTCGCGCGCCCCCGGGAACACGGGCTCCCAGCGTCCCGAGTCAACGGGCGCCCATCCGTCGGGCGACACCAGGGCGAGCGGCTTGTGGATCACGCCGCCGGCAGCCTGCGCCTGACGGGCGGTTTCCGACGTCACCCAGGTGGGCAGGGCCAGCGCCACCACCAGTGCCACGGCCGTGCCGCCCAGCAGGCGGGCGGCGCTGAAGCGGCGCCGACGGGGGGCGTCGTCATCGCCCTCGGCGCGCGGCGGCGGGTCCTGGCGCATGAACCAGCCGGCCAGCGCCAGCAGGGCCATGACCAGCGAGAAAAAGATCCAGCCGTAGATCAGGTGGTCGACGCCCGTCGCCGCCTCGATCCCGGCACTGCGCGCCAGCATGATGATGCCGAAGGCGCGGAAGCCGTTGGCGACGATCGGCACCACGATGGACAGCCCGATGAACACCAGCCGGCGCGGCCACGTGCGGAAGAACATCCAGGCGAACAGCGTGCCGAAGGCGACACAGGCGATCAGGAAGCGCAGGCCCGCGCAGGCCTCGGCCACCTCGAACCGCCCGAAGGAGGTCGCCAGGATGACCCCGTCGCTGAACACCGGCACGTCGCTGGCGCGCAACAGGCGCACGGTCATCTCGGCCGTCAGGTCCTGCAGGTGCACCACCAGGAACTCGCCGAACGGCACGGCGAACAGCAGGAACGCCAGCGGAAACGCCATGCCCCAGGTGGCGCGCGGCCCCATCACCGTCAGCACAAGTCCCCAGATCATGCCCACAAGGCCGAACTGCTGGACGACGACGGCATGCACCGTCTCGCCCACCGTCCACAAAAGCGACGCGGCGGCCATCAGGGGCAGGCCCCAGGCGCTGGCCCGCGGGGTGAGGCGGGCGAGGTCGGCGCGCCGCTCCCAGATGAGGAACAGCACCACCGGCACGACGATCAGGCCGTGGTTGTAGGAGGCCGCGTTCCACCAGGTGGTCACGGTCGTGGTCACCGTCTCGGCGAAGGCCGCCAGCAACACCACCAGCCCGAACGCCACGGCCGCGACCGACGGCCGCCATGCCGAGGCGGACGTCGCCGCACCACGGGGCGCCAGTGCGGATGCAGACGGGGCCGCAGGCGATGCGTCCGACAGCGCCGGTGCCGGCGTTCGTGTCGCGTCTCGGGCGGGACCGGAGCGCGGGGGCGCGGCGGCGGTCTCCGCCGGCGCCGCTGGCGGGGCGGAGAGGTTCATGTGTAGCTGCCGTAGTAGTAGTACCCGTTGTACATGGCCTTGGTGCGCGCGCCGAACCGGGTACGCACCTTGTTCAAGACCAGCTGGATGTTGTCGCAGGCGCTCAGGGTGTCGAGCGCACCCTTGACCTCGCTCTCCGTGGTGCGCTCGGCCTCGACGATGAGCAGGATCTGCCCGACGTGGGGGCTCAGCGCGGTGCCCTCGGCACTGACCAGCGCCGGCGCACTGTCGAAAATGATGACGCGGTCCTTGTAGCGCTCCGCGATCTCGCGAATGATCTGGCCGGCCCGGTGGCTGGCCAGAAGCTCGGTGCCCATGGCGTGCGGCCGGCCGGCCAGGATCACCGACAGGTTGGGCACGTTGGTGCGCAACAGGACGTCGGGGACGCTGAGCGACGGGTCGTCCAGCAGATCCGTCAGGCCCTTTTCCGCCGAAACGCCGAGCGTCTGCCCGATGTTGGGACGGCTCAGGTCGCTGTCGACCAGCAGGACATGCAGGTCGCGCTCCTTGGCGATGCTCATGGCGAGATTGATGGAGGTAAAGCTCTTGCCCTCGCTGGGCAGGGCGCTGGTCACCATGATGAGGTTGTTCTTGCGCACCTCGCCGCGCCGATAGGTGACGGCCTGCTGCAACAGCGGGCGCTTGATCATGCGGTACTCCTCGGCGATGACCGAGCGGCTCGGGCGCGGCGTCACCATGCCCTCGGCCTGCAGGCGATCGAGGTCGATGGACACCTCCAGCGGCACATGGTCGGGCGCGCGGGGCCCGCCGCCGCTGCCGCCATGGCCGCCCCCGTCCCCGCCGCCGCCGGGACCGCGGCCGCCGCCGGACAGGCCCGGGCGAAGCTCCCGGCGCGGCGGCGCATCGGCCCCGCGCAGGTCGGACGTGGCGCCCAGCCGCTCCGCCGCCCGTTCGACCAGCGATCCCCGGCGCGGCGCGCGCGTCGGCTGGTCGCTGTCGGCGGAAGTCTTGTCCATCAGGCTCGTCATGCGTTTCCCCTGCGTTTCCCTGGTTGTCGGCACCCGCCGGCGGCCGGTCCGCCAGCGGCGGACGGCTCCAAAGGCGGGTGTCACTGCACCTTTTCGATAAGCGGCTGAACGCGCTGCATCACCTCGGCCTTCACCGAGTCGGGCACGGCATTGGGCAGGCCGACCTGCAGTTCGACGACCATCAGGCCGGCGTAGACCGCCACCAGCGCGGACAGGGCACCGCCGAAGGAGGTCAGGCGCAGCGAGCGGGCGAACCGGCTCTCATGGCTGACCATGGACACGCTGCCCAGCACCGGCAGGCCCACGATCTGGGCCAGACGCATGGTGCTGACGAAGTTGGACTGGAAGCTGGCCAGCAGCACCGCGATGCCCAGGCCCACGCCGAGCCCGGCGATCAGCACGCCCGACAGCAGCATGGGACGCTGGTAGCCGTCCGGCAGCACCGGCACCTGCGGCGGATCGATGACGCGGAACTGCACCTTGTCGGCGTTCATCTCCCGGCTTTCCGAGATGGTCGCGGTCTCGCGCCGCTCCAGAAGCTGTTCATAGTTGCGCCGCGCCATGGTGTAGTCGCGGTTCAGGCGGTCGAGCTGCCCCTGGATCTCGGGCATGCGGTCGACTTCCTTCTCCAACGCGGCCAGTTCCTCCTCCACCCGTGCCCGCGCGCCCACCAGGGCGGCGACCTGGGCCTCGGCGTCCACCAGCGACAGCTTGATGCTCTGGTAGAGGCTGTTGGGCATCTTCGGCACCGGCGGACCGGCATCCTGGGCGGGTCGGCCGGCGTCGGACCCGGCCTCGCCACCGCCGGCGACGGAGCCGTCGACGGCGGTTATCTCGTCGCCGAAGCCGGTGGCGGCGGCGAACTGCGCCGCGGCCATGGAACGCTCGCGCATCTCCTGCTCGTAGTCGGCCCGCAGCCGGTCGAGCAGCCGGCGGGCGGCGACCACGTCGGGATGCTGATCGGTGTAGTTCAGCAGCATCTCGTCGATTCGCTGCTCCAGGTTCATGATGCGCACTTCCGTCCCCGAGGGCGGACCGCCCGGCGCGCCCTCCACGGGCACGAATTCGGGAATTTCCGAAAGCTGCACCTCCATTTCGTCGGCCCGCGCGCGCGCCTCGACCAGACGGCTGTCCAGCGTCTTCAGTTCCTCGCGCTTGGCGTTGAGGTGATTGACGAAGGTGGTGTTGCCCGGGAGGTAGCCCAGGTACTGGGTCTTGAAGGTGTTGAGGCGCGCTTCCGCTTCGTTCATCTGCTGCTCGTATTTCTGCAGCTGCGAATCGATGAACTGGCGGGCGCTGTCGAACTCGCGCCGGGTGGAGCCGGCGTTGTTCTCCATGTAGATGCTAAGCAGCGCCTGCACGACCTTGTAGGCCGTCTGCGGGTCCTTGTCGGTGAAGCTGATCGTGAAGATGTTGGCGCGGTCGCGCGCCATGCGGATGCGGTCGCCCAGCGATCCCAGCAACTCGGCCATGGCGGTCTCGTTGCGGGCCTGGAGGTCCAGGTCCGTCATGCGGGCCACGCGTTCCAGGTTGGTGCGGCTGACCAGCGTCCGCTGCATCAGGTTGATCTGCTGCATCGGGTTGATGTCCACCGTCAGGCCGCGCAGCAGGGGCCGCAGCAGGCTGTCGGTGTCGATGTGGACCTTGGTCGCCACGCGGTACTCGTTGGGCACCATGGCGACGGCCGCCCACCCCAGCGCGCACAGAAGCCAGGCCACGCCCAGGATCTGCCACCGCCGGCGCCACAGGGCCGGCAGATACCATTGAAGCTGCGAGAGAATGTCTTTCATCAGCGTCCCGTTCCGATGTCGCGGCTGGTTGATCGGCCCCCGGGGCGGCGGCAGGCGCTTCCCGAGGGCGTTCACGAACAGGGGCGCCGCCGCTGGGCCGACGCGTGACCAGTCCTCGACATCTAAAGCCGCGGCGCGCTGTTCTGCCAATCCACCCGGCGGCTTAGTACACTTCACAGCAGTGCGGCATGTACTCCCTTTGCGACTGCCCTTAAGTCTTTGGGTGGCGGTTGCGCCAATACACGGGGCCGTCGATAATGCGACGATCACTACATGGGATTGGTGGAAATGAAACGGCCCTCGATTCTGATCAAGTCCATACTCCCGGCCCTTGTTCTGGGTCTCGCCGCCTGCGCGTCGGAGACCGCTGCGCCGCCCGACGTGCCGGAAGTCGCCGAACGCCCGACCTACGTGATCGGGCCCCAGGACTCGCTGAACATCTTCGTGTGGCGCAATCCGGACCTTTCGACCACGGTGCCCGTGCGTCCCGACGGGCGCATCTCGATCCCGCTGGTCAAGGAACTGGAGGTCGCCGGCAAGACGCCCGCCGAAGTCGCCGCCGACATTGAGGAGGAACTGTCACAGTTCGTCCAAGCGCCGAGCGTGACCGTCATCGTCACTTCGTTCGCCGGCCCCTACGATCAGCAGGTGCGCATCGTCGGCGAGGCGACCGAGCCCAAGGCACTCGCCTACCGCGACCGCATGACGCTGCTCGACGCCATGATTTCGGTCGGCGGCCTGACCGACTTTGCCGCCGGCAACCGTGCCGTGCTTGTCCGCGAGGATGATGCGGGAAACACGCAGAACTATACGGTTCGGCTTGACGATCTGCTTGAGGAAGGCGACATTTCCGCCAACGCCCGGCTGCTGCCGGGTGATATCATTATCGTTCCGCAAGCCTGGTTCTGAACACCGGGCACCGTTGCCTAAGGGGGGAGACGCCGTCCGATGTCCATGATCCGGGCCGCGCGCACGGCCGCTCGCCGCATGTCGGGAGCGCCATTGTGATCGTCGTGCGTACACCATCTTTCCCGGCGTCCGCCGGTCGGCTCCCGTCCCTTGCGCGGCGTCTCGCCGCACCCTCCGCCGCCTCGGCGATACTCGCCGTTCTGGCGCCGCTGGCCGTTGCGCCGGCGGCTGCCCAGGACCGGCAGGAGTTCCTGGGCCTCACCCCGGGTGACGTGCAGATCAATGCCTCGGGCTTTGGCGAGGTCACGCTGACCGACCGGGCCGGCGGCGCCGGCGGAACGGGCGACGACGCGTCTTCCGGCGACGTCATCACCACGGTCGGCGCCGGTGTCACGGCCTCGGTGGACGGTGCGCGATCCACTCTCGTGGGCACCTACCGGGCCAGCTACGACCAGTACCTGTCCCAGTCCGACCGAAGCGGCTATCGCCAGTCGCTGCTCGCCTCGGGCAACCACGAGCTGATCGACGAACACCTGTTCTTCGACGCCTCGGCCAGCATGTCGACGCGCTTCGCCGGACTGGGCGCGGCATCGGCCACCGACCGCGCGGGCGTCGGGAACCAGACGCAGGCCATCTCGTGGTCGCTGGGGCCCACCTGGCAGCAGCGCGTCGGCGGCTCCTTCGCCAACCTCAACGCCTCCTACAGGCTGGCGGGCACGGCCTTCTTCGCCGCCAGCTCCGGCGACGTCGGCGATTCCGAACGGCCGGACAACGGCATCATTCACAACGCCACCGTGGCGCTGAACAGCGGCAGCGACTTCACCCGCCTGCGTTGGAGCCTGGGCGGCAGCTGGCAGACGCAGACCGGCGGCGGCGACGACGGCGGCAGCGGCTCCCGCTCCGTCGTGGCGTCGACGGAATACCGCATCGACCGGCGCTTCGGCCTTCTGGGCAGCGTCGGCTACGACGACGTGCAGCTGACCGACCAGGCCGAAGGGGTTATCTCCGAGGCCGACCTGTCGGGCCTGTCCTGGACGGTGGGGCTGCGCTTCAACCCGTCGCCGCGCACCGACATGCAGGCCGAATACGGCCAGCGCTTCGGCGATCCCTACTACAGCGGCACGGTCAACTGGCGGGTAACGGCGCGCACCTCGGTGTCCGCAAGCTACCGGACCGACGTCCAGACGCTGCAGGAGGCGCTGCTGGTCGGCATTACGCCCGAATGCCTGAGCGCCGGCCTCTCGGCCGTGGGCGGCGAGGACGTGCCGATCACGGTGGACTGCCTGCTCGACCTGTTCAACACGGGCGTGCTGAGCCCCGGCGGCGTCGATCCCACCGCGCCCTTCACCCTGGTCGACGGCACCGCCCGCACCCAGACCTTCCGCGCCGCCATCAACACCCAGCGGGAGCGTACGACCTATTCCCTGAACGGATCGGTCACGCAGCGCGAGTTCACGATCAACGGCGCCGAGGACACCACCTACTCGGTCACCGGCACCGCCAGCCGGAACCTGGACGAGCAGACCACCGGCAGCGTCAGCATCAGCTACACCGCCAGCGACAACACCGTCACGGGCAACGAGGACACCGCCCTGGTTACGTCCGACGGTTCCACCTCCCTACGCGGAAGGCTCAGCCTCTCCCACCAGTTCGCCGACGATCTGAACGGGTCGGTCAGCTATAGTCACCTTCGCCGGGACGATAATTCGAATTCCGGCTCGACCAGCGAGAATGCTCTCGTCGCGCGATTCACGGTGACGTTCTAGGGCCTCCCGCCAGCACGCCGACGGCGCGCGTCGGGCCGGTGGAACGGCCGGACCGACGCGCGACGGGTCCACTCCCCCGTTGCGGAGGTGACCCTTGTACGTCGAACACTATGGCCTGTCGGGCCATCCGTTCCAGCTGACACCCGACCCTCATTTCTTCTTCGGCTCGACCGTCCACAACCGCGTCAAGTCCTACCTGACCTACGGCATCGCCCAGGGGGAGGGCTTCGTGATCGTCACCGGCGACGTCGGCGCCGGCAAGACGACCCTGGTCGGCCACCTGCTCGACACACTCGACCCCGACCGCTTCCGCTGCGCCAAGATCGTCACGTCGCAGATCGGCGCCGACGACGTGCTGCGCATGGCCGCCACCGGCTTCGGCCTGCAGCCTGAGCGCGGCGCCACGAAGGCCGAACTGCTGACGCTGCTGTCCGACTTCCTGGCCGCGCGGCAGGAGGCGGGGCAGCGCTGCCTTCTGGTGGCCGACGAGTGCCAGAACCTGCCCTTCGATGCGCTGGAGGAGCTGCGCATGCTGTCGAACCTGAGCGTCGACGGCGCGCCGCCCCTGCAGACCCTGCTGGTGGGCCAGCCCCAGTTTCGCGCCACTCTGGCGACCCCCAACCTCGAGCAGCTACGCCAACGGGTCATCGCCTCCTGCCACTTGGGGCCAATCGACGCCTCCGAGGTCGAGGGTTACATCAGGTACCGGCTGGAGGCGGTCGACTGGCGCGGCGACCCCGAGTTCACGCCCGACGCCATCGAGGCCGTCCACCGCCACGCCGAGGGCGTGCCGCGCCGGGTGAACATCCTGTGCTCGCGCCTGCTGCTGTTCGGCGCGCTGGAGGACCTGCACACGCTGGATGGGCAGGCGGTCACGGAAGTCGCCGAGGACATGGCGGCCGAAGGCGAGGCCGTGCTCGACCGCGAGGGCGCCGCCCGCGTGCCCGGCGCGCTGGTGCCGAGCACTGGCCGATACCACGGCAGCGGACCGGCGGATACGCCGGGCCCTCATGCCGGAGCGGCCACGCCGCTGCACGCCAGCGCCCTGCGCGACCTGGCGGGCCAGCCCGAGGAACTGGTCGCGGTCGTCGAGAACATGGAGCAGCGGATCGCCCACCTGGAGGACCGCGCCCGGCGCCACGACAAGGTGTTCCGCCGCACGCTCACCACACTGTCCGACCACCTGGAAGAATTCATCGACGGAATGAGGCCGAGGTCGCAGCCATGAACCAGATTACCGCCGCCGCCGCCGCCCGCGCCCAGGCCGCGCCGCCCCAGGTGTCGCGCCGGGAGGTGCCGCCGGCGGCGCCGTCGCGGCCCGGGCCGAGGCGGGACGCGCGCGGCCGCATCGTCAACGCCATGACGGTGGACGTGGAGGACTGGTTTCAGGTGCAGGCCCTGTCGGCCCATGTCGACCGCGACAGCTGGGACCTGCAGAACCGCCGGGTGGAACGCAATACCGACCGCATCCTCGCCCTCTTCGCCGAGGAAGGCGTGTCGGCCACCTTCTTCACACTGGGCTGGGTGGCGGAGCGTCACCCGCTGCTCATCCGCCGCATCGTCGATGCCGGGCACGAACTGGCTAGCCACGGCCTGGCCCATGTGCCGGTCCACGCCCAGAGCGCCGACGCCTTCCGCCGCGACATCCGCCACGCCAAGGCGCTGCTGGAGGACACCGGCGGCGTGGCGGTACACGGCTACCGCGCCGCCACCTTTTCCATAGGGTCCCGGACACCGTGGGCCCATCAGGTGCTGGCGGAGGAGGGGCATTCCTATTCCTCCAGCATCAATCCCATCCGCCACGACCTGTACGGCGCGCCCGATGCGCCGCGTTTCCCGCACTGCCCGCGCGAGGCGCCGGACGGCTTCTGGGAAGTGCCCATGACCACCGTGCAGGTGCGCGGGCGCAACCTCCCCTGCGCCGGCGGCGGGTTCTTCCGCCTTCTGCCCTACGCCGTATTCCGCGCCGGATTGCGCCGGGTGAACCTGGGCGAAGAGCGCCCGGCCGTGTTCTATTTCCATCCGTGGGAGGTCGATCCCGGCCAGCCGCGCATCGCCGGCCTGCCCTGGCGGTCGGCGTTCCGCCACACCGTCAACCTGGGCCGCACCGAGGCACGGCTGAAGCGCCTGCTGCGGGATTTCGCCTGGGACCGCATGGACCGGGTGCATCCGGGCCTGGTTCCGGCGGACGGCTGACGCCGCGCCTGATCGTCCGCCCGACGCCGCCGCCACGCGCCTCGCCGCACGGGAGCCCGCAATGCTGTCCTATTCGGTGACGGAGTTGACCGAGCCGCGCGACGTCGCGCGCTGGGATACCTTCGTCGACGCCTGTCCGGAAACCACCTTTTTCCATCGCGCCGGCTGGAAGCCGGTCATCGAGCGAAGCTTCGGCCAGCGCTGCTATTTCCTGATGGCCGAGCGGTCCGGCTCCATCCGCGGCATCCTGCCCCTGACGCTGGTGAAAAGCCGCCTGTTCGGCACCCGGCTGGTCTCCACCGGCTGGTGCGTCGGCGGCGGCGCGGCGCTGACGGAGGACGCCGCCCTGGCCGCCCTGGACGCGGCGGCGGAAAGCCTGATGCAGCGCACCGGCGCGGCCTACATCGAGGTGCGCGACCCCGCCCGGCCGCACGCCCAGTGGCCGCGCAAGGACGGCCTGTACGCCACCTTCGCCCGCACCACCGAGGCCGACGAGGACGCCTGCCTCAAGCAGATCCCGCGCAAGCAGCGGGCCGTCGTGCGCAAGGCGCTAAAAAGCGACATGACCTGGCGGCGCGATGACGACGTGGACACCTGCTGGACCCTTTACGCCCGCTCCATGCGGGGGCTGGGAACGCCGGTCTTCGCCCGCCGCTACTTCCGCACCCTGAAGGACACGTTCGGCGACGCCTGCGACGTCCTGACGGTCAGCACGGCGGAAGGGGCGCCGCTGTCGTCGGTACTGAACTTCTATTTCCGCGACCGCGTGCTGCCGTTCTACACCGGCGCCGCGCCCGAAGCGCGGACGACCGGCGCGGCGGACCTGATGTACTACCGGCTCATGCGCGACGGCGTGGCGCGCGGGTATCCCGTCTTCGACTTCGGGCGCAGCAAGGTCGACACCGGCCCCTTCGCCTTCAAGAAGAACTGGGGCTTCACGCCGCGCCCGGTCGTCCACGAGTTCCGTCTGCGCGAGGGCGAAGCCATGCCCGACGTCAATCCCAACAACCCGAAGTACCGGCGCATGATCGCACTGTGGAAGCGCCTGCCGCTTCCGGTCGCCAACACCCTGGGTCCGTGGATCGGCCGGCAGGTGGGATAGGTCCGGCGCCCCGGCGGACGAAGTGGCTACGCCAGAAGGCGTGTCGGCAGGCGTTGCACCTCCTACACGGTAGAACCGAAGGGCGTTTGAAGCGGGACGGCGGCGGACCTATCGTCTTGGTATCCGCAGCCCCACGGGAAACAGGTCACCATGAGCGCGAACAGCGAGCATCACGATGACGCCACGCCCACCGGCGCGGACGGCCGTGCCGGACCGCCGGCCGCCGCGACCGGCACCGGTCCCGCCCGGCGCCGCTTGCTGCAGGCAGGTCTGGGCGCCGCACCGGTCATCCTGACCCTGACCAGCAAGCCGGCGTTCGCGCAAACGGTCACCGACCGCAGCTCCATGGAATCCATGTCCACCTGCGCGTCCGGTGCAAGCGAGGCCTGCCTGGAAGGCCAGACGGTGGAACATTGGCGCGGCCGCTTCCTGACCAGCACCGACACGACCACCACGGACACGACCACCACGGACACCACGACCACGGACACCACGCTCGCCACCTTCAGCACGACCGAGACGACGGACACCACCACCACCGACGGCGCGGACACCTCTTCGACCGGCGACCTGACGTTCAAGTGGCTTTTCGGCGAGCGCTGGGTCGACGTGAACAACAGAAAGTGGCAGGGCAACCCGACCATCGGCGACGTGCTGCACATGGACCCCTCGCTCAGCGAAGGCACGGCCACCGACGACGCCGACCACCTGGGCAAGCGCCTGGTGGCGGCCTACCTGAACGCCATGTCGCTGGACTACCCCATGACGCCCGAAGCGGTCCGCGCCCTGGGTGCGGTGGCCGTCAGCGGCAGCGGCACCTTCGCGCCGTTCGAGGGTACGCTGATAGAGTGGGGCCCGCGGGAATGCAGGGGCTACGTGACCAACACCATCGCCCTGTACTAGAGCCGGCCGCACCATGACGGCATCGGACGAGACCGCCCCCGACCTGCGCGCGACACCCGCCCCGCGGCTGCTCTGGCGGCGCTGGGAGGATGGCGCGGTGGTCTACCGCGAGGATCGGGGCGAGACGCATTTCCTCGATCCCGCAACGGCCGCCGTCCTGGTCCGGCTGTGTGAAAGCCCGGTGCCGCCGTCCCCCGACGATCTGCTCGCCGCCATGCGCGCGGCAACGGCCGCAGGCGGTGGGGGCGACGGCGACGGCGACGCGGGCACCGCCAGGCACCTGGCGCGCATCCTCGACCGCCTGGCGCGGGCCGGGCTGGTGCAGCGCCACACCCTTGCGGACGCTCCGGCACCATGACGGCCCTGTCCGCGCCACCTCGCCCGCCCCGTGCCGCCACCGAGCCGGCCGCGCCCGTGATTCGCCTCCGCGATCTTCCGCCCTGCGCGGTGCGTGCGGCGCTCGGAGGCGACGGGCTGCGGCTTTCGCTCGGCCCCTACACCGTGAACCTGCGTACCCGCCTGCCCGAGCTGGTCGCCATGGTGGAGCGCCTGTACGCCGCGCATCCCGTGGCGCCGGCGGATGCCTTCGTCGACGTGGAGGCGGAGGTGCGGTCCGCCGCCGGCCCGCGCCGCTGGATCTCGCCGCAGGTGTTGTTCCTGCGCGATTCCGAGGTCCTGTTCCAACCCCAGCCCCGCGCCCATGCGCCGGCCATGATGGAGTGGGGCCTGAACTGGTGCCTGTCCGTCGGCATCCACGACCTGATGGTGCTGCACGCCGCCGTCGTCGCCCGGCCCGACGGCCGCGCCGCCGTGATGCCGGCCCCGCCCGGCTCGGGCAAGAGCACGCTGTGCGCCGGGCTGGTGGCGGCGGGCTGGCGGCTGCTGTCCGACGAGTTGTGCCTGGTGTCCCTGCATGACGGCGCCCTGATCCCCTGCCCGCGCCCGCTCAACCTGAAGAACAGTTCCATCGACGTGATCAAGGCGCGCCAGCCCGACGCCGTTCTGGGGCCCGAGGTGCGCGACACCAGCAAGGGCGTGGTGAGGCACCTGGCCCCGCCGGCCGACAGCGTGACCCGCGCCGGCGAGCCGGCACGCCCGGCCTGGGTGGTCTTCCCCACCTGGGCCGAGGACGCGCCGGCCACCATGACGCCGCTCGGCCGGGCGGATGCCTTCCTGCGTCTGGTGGAGAACTGCTTCAACTACCACATCCTGGGCGGTGCGGCCTTTGCGGCGCTGGGCACCCTGACCGACGCCGCCGAACCCTGCGCCTTCACCTATTCGGACCTGGACGATGCCGTCGCCGCCTTCGATGCGCTCTGAGCTGCTGCGCCTGATGGGCGACCCCGGCAGCGCACCGGCCCTGACGCCGGCGCAGTGGTCGCGCCTGCTGCCCGTGGCGCGCCAGGCCCGCCTGCTTGGCCGACTCGCGCACGCCGTCCAGGGGGCGGGCGTCCTGCCGGCCGTGCCCGACGGTCCGCGCCGGCACCTGACCGGTGCACTGCGGCTGGTCGCCGCCCACCACCGGGACGTCCGGGCCGAGGTGGCGCACATCATGGAGGCGTTGAAGGACCTGGGCGCGCCGGTGGTGCTGCTGAAGGGCGCGGCCTATGTGCTGGGAGACCTTCCGGCGGCGGACGGGCGCCTGTTCACCGACACCGACGTGATGGTGCCGGCGGCCGCGCTGAACCGGGCGGAAAGCCTGCTCGCGCTGGCGGGATGGGTGCCGGCGAAATCCGACGCCTACGACACCCTTTACTACCGCCGCTGGATGCATCAGGTGCCGCCTCTGGTGCATTTCCGGCGCGGGACGGTGCTGGACCTGCATCACACGCTGGTGCCGCCGACCGCGCGGGTGGCCCTGGAGGCCTCGCACGTCTTCGGCGCCGCCCGTCCCCTTCCGGGCGTGCCGGGGGCATGGCTTCCCGCGCCGGCGGACATGGTCCTGCACTCGGCGGCGCATCTGTTCAACGAAGGCATGTTCAACAACGCCCTGCGGGACCTGTCGGACATGGACCGCCTGTTGCGCCACTTCGGCGCGACGGAGCCCGAGTTCTGGGACAACCTGCCCGCCCGCGCCCGCCGGCTGGACATGGAAACACCGCTGGCCCACGCCCTGATTGCCGCCCGCAGTCTGCTTGGGACGCCGGTGCCCGAGGCGGCGGCCGCGCGGCTCATGGCGCGCACGGGGCTGGGGCCGCGCCTGCTGTCGCCCGTCTTCGACGCCGCCCTGCAGCCGGCCCATCCCGCCTGCCGGGGACGCGGCGCGGCGGCGGCCGTCGGGTTCCTCTACCTGCGCGGCCACTGGATGCGCATGCCGCTCCGCCACCTGGTCCCGCACTTGACGCGCAAGGCGTGGCGCGCGGTGCTGGAAGGCCTGCACGCAGACACCACCTCCCAGCGGGCAATGCGCTGAGCCCGCCGCCTCACCGGCGTTTGCGCGCCAGGCGTCCAGTGACCCACAACACCAGCAGGATACCCGCGCCATTGGCGACGGCATCGACAACGGACCCGGTGTGGAACGGCAGCCGCGCCTGGATCATCTCGATCCACACGCCGAAGGTCATCAACCCGACGCCGATCCAGCGGAACCATGCGACACGGTCGTGGCCGAGCGCCACGACACCGAGAGCCGTCAACCACGCATAGGCCGCGAGGTGCAGGACCTTGTCCCACACCGGCACGGGCGGCGGCGGTGCGCGGTTGGCGGTCGGGCCGTGCGTCGACAGTGAAAGCCACACGATCGCGGCGACGCTGACGAGAAAACCTCCGGCCGCCACGGTGCGCCACGGCACGACCCGGCGCTGTCGGGACGGCGGCGTGGGCGGTGTGGGCGGCGGGTGCTGCGTGGGCGTCAGGTCCATGGCAAAGCGGCGGCGCTCCTGAACCGTCAAGCGGCCAGCGGCAGAAACGGCGGCGGGCGCCCCCACGTCATGGAGGCGCCCGCCGGATCGTCTTCGGCCGGTTGATCGATGCCCGGCCGGCCCGGATCAGGCCGGCTGGACACCCGCCGGCTGCGCGCTGTTGGCGAAGCCGTGGTGCAGCGCCCAGATGGCCGCCTGGGTGCGGTTGGCCGCGTTGATCTTCTTCAGCAGGCTGCGCAGGTGCACCTTCACGGTGGCTTCCGTGATGCTGAGGCGGCGGGCGATGACCTTGTTGGGCTCACCGGCGACCAGCAGGTGCAGGATGTCCATCTCGCGGGCGGTCAGGTTGTACTGCTCCTGGCTGCCCGGCATGACCACCATGGACTGGGCACCGCCACGCAGCAGGCGCGCCACCAGGTTGGCCGGATAGACCCGCTCGCCCTCGGCGATCAGGGCCAGGGACTGCAGCAGCACCGAAGGCTTCATGGTCTTGATCAGGAAGCCGTCGATATCCTGCATCAGGCAATCGGTCATCAGCATGGGACACTGCTGGCCGACCAGGGCCACGATCCGCGCGTCGGGCACGGCCTCGCGGATGGCGTTGAAGTCCGCCGGCACCGCCTCAGCGCCCGCCGGCAGCTCGGCGATGACAAGGTCCGGGTGTTCGGACTGCAGGTAGGACAGCGCGTCCTCCACCCGTTCCGCCTCGCAGTCGATGCGGAACCGGCTGTCCCGAAGGATGCTCTTGAGCCCCTCCCGGAAGAACGAATTGCTCTCAATGATGCAGGTCTTGATAAGCTCTTTTTCCATCGTGACCCCCAAAGTCGGTCGAAATGTTATCCCCAAGTCGCGATAGATAGTCCCCAGAACCCCGCCGACTTACCGGGCGGACGGTGGCCTGTAACCGGGCAGGTGCCTTGCGAATTATGCCGGCGCCCCAAGAGGTAACCGACTGCCATTTTTTATCCTTCGCGAGACACCGGCCGGCGCGCATTCTGCGCGGAGCGGCCTGGTTGACTATGTCGCAAGAACGCCACCTTCCGGTTGAGAACCAGGGCAGGCGGCGCCCCATGCATGCCTCGATAGCGCGTATCCTCACTTCACCTTTAAGCGGCGGCGCGCCTTGTAACCGGCCCGTCCTACCGCTTCGTCGCGGCACACACAGTCAATGGAACCGCGGGCGCAGAAAAAAGGTCCATCCAAAGTTATGCCGGGAGGAAAAATTTTTCCGCCTTTCGACATATGACTAAGCTTTCCCCCGCATCCACGGCCATGACCGCATTCCGCGAAGGGAAATAAACCATCCAGCTACTGAGGGGCTCGGAAGCCCTCAAAGCCCGAACGGCATAGGTCTCAGTCGGTTGGAAGGTAGCATGGCATCCTCCGGATATGAAGCCTCAGTAGAAGGGATTTTCTATTTTATTCGAAATTCGCGGAACTTTACTGAAAACGCGGCGACATTTACTATACCTTCTGCGGATGGCGGCGCGCCCTTGGTCGCACGACCGGTTCGGGGTGGTTATCCCAAGCGCGTAACCGGGCGCACGCCCACGGCGCGCCATTGCGACCGCGACGCTTCTTTAGGGGGAGCGCAGGCCTGACGGTTTGGCTGGCACGGCCCGACCAAAAGGCGGTCCTGCCGCGCTGCGCAGGCCGTCACAGCGCCGACGACGCCCCGACTCGATCACGTCAGGGACCTTTCGGCAGTCGTCCTGCCGCCAATGGCGAGCCCCCGTACGTCGCCTGCGTGGTGGAAAGCCGCCGTGCCGGCACCCTACAGTACAAGTGGGCCCAAAAGCCCGCGCGCCCGCCGCGGTGGAGTCTTTCCCCCTCACCATTCCCCCCTGCGACACCACGGCGGGCGCTACCTTTTCCCGACAAAAAATGGCCGCAGACCCAGGGGTCCGGCGGCCTTTTTTACGTTTATCGGACGCGGATGCAGTATCAGCCGGGCGGATCGTCGGGCCAGTCTTCGCCCCGGCCCTCGGCCACTTCCAGAAGCCTCGACAGACTGGCGGCCATCATCCGCTGACCGCCGCGCATGGGCTTGAAGAAGCGGCCGTCCACCTCCTCGACCAGCGGCACGGCCCGACGCACCAGGGCCGCGCCCTCGTCGGTCAGGCGCGGGTTCTTGGCGCGCGTGTCGCGGCCCTTGCGGCGCTCGATCAGACCGCGCTTTTCCAGTCCGCGCAGGATCTGCGACATGGTGTTGGGATCGAGGCGCACGTGCCGCCCCAGCGCCGCCTGGCTGACCGACGCCCCTTCGCGCGTCAGCCAAGCCAGCGACGCCATGGTGACGAACTGCGGATGCGTCAGGCCCAGCGGGGTCAAGGCCCCCTCCACTTGGCGGCGCCAGGTGGTGCTGACCAGCCACAACAGGAAACCGGGGCTAGCATCCGGCCCGGCATAGCGGCTGACCTCGGTCCAGTCGTCGTCGGTGGTCACGGTCATCTTCGTCATGGCGCGAACAGTACACGCATCATCCGCGGGACTGTGACGAAAATCCGGCCGACTCAGCCGAATGCGCAGCCACGGAAGGCGCGCTGTCGACCTCTAAGGGAGCGACCTCCCGTCATCACACTTATAGAGCGCGTCATCGCGCAACTCAAAATAAAAAAGCCCCCGCGATTTCCTCTCAACTTATGAACTTCATTCCCGTAAAGCGAGTTAACCTTGGGGCCTCTTGACTATAACTAAGGTCCAGATGTCAAAGGCTTGCGACATCATTGGGATATTCGTTATACTTGCTGAAAACAATCGTAGGGCGAGCGGGAACCGATATGTATGACGGCTTCGAATGGGACGGAGCCCAGGACAGGTCCAATGTCGAGGCACACGGGGTCGACCTGGAAAGTGCGGCGGCGGTGTTCGAGGGACCGGTCCTGGCGCGGCCCGATGAGCGCGCCGCCCTGGGCGAGCGCCGCTTCATCGGGATCGGGGCCGTTTCCGGCGTGGAACTGACTATCGTCTTCACCGTCCGGTCCCCTCGCCTGTGCAGGATCGTGTCGGCACGGAGGGCTCATGGCATCGAGCGGCAAACGTATCACCAGGCGCTCGCGCGCCGCGCTGCGGGTTGATCCAGAGCGGCTGCACGACGCGGCCCGCCGCGACGATCACGCCATCGCCGAAGAGGCGGCGGCCGACCCTGCCTCGGCCCCGGTGCAGCAGCCGGAAAACTGGCGCGGGGCGGAACTGATCGAGCCCGAGACGACCGTACAGGTCACCCTGCGCGTCCACCGCGACACGCTCCGCGCGTTCCAGGCCGACGGCCCGGGCGCCGAACAGCGCATGGCCCGCGTGCTGGACGAACAGGCCCGCACGCAAACCGACTGACCGGCCGGACCGGGCCGTCTGCCGCGCGCAGATCACCGGACGGCCCTCCGCGTGCCTTGACCGGCCGCGCCGGACCGGCCGCGAGGTACCGGACGGATGCGCATGAAAAACGCCGCACCGGACGGTCCGGGCGGCGGGCAGGCCGGCCTTTCACGCGGGCCGGGCGATCTGTGACGGAAAGGCTATCTCGCGCTCTGCGGGCGGCGTGACCGGCCGGCAGCGGGTTTGGACGCCGCCGCCGGCCGGTGATGCACGCGAAATTACTTGCGCATCATCTGCTGGTAGATGCGCTCCGCCTTGTTGGCGGCAGCCTCGGCGCGCTGCGCCGCGGCCTCGGCACGCTGGGCGGCGGCCTGGGCGGACTGAGCGGACTGCTGAGCCTGCTGGCCGGCCTGCGTGGCCGCGGTCATGGTGGCGCGATCCTCATCGCTCATGCCCTGGGCGCAAGCGGCCAGGCCAAGAACGAGCGGAGCGGCGAGGAGCAAACGAGATTTCTTCATATCAATAAACCTCCCAATGTCACGCGTGAGACGGACCTGTGTTTAGCGCCCGCCTAACGCGTATGGTTGGCTAGAAGTTCCCCTAATAGCAAGGGCTTCTTGCGGATAAGCCTCATGGTTTCGCCGATCCGTCACGATTCTGCGCATCGAGCACCTTTGCGATGAACCGAACCGTGATGTGCCGGCGCTCGGCCAGAGACATCGTGTCTGCGGCCGCTACGACTCGACGCGCGGCGGCGAAGGACCGTTCCATATGCCGCAGCAAAAAGCCGATAACGTCCGGCCCGACCCGCAGTTGCCGGTCGATGAACAGCTTGACCAGCACCGCCTCCATGAGAATGTCGTCGGGGGCGGCGATGGCGGCCGTCTGGGCCGTCGACAGGCGCGACCGCAGATCGGGCAGGTCGACCTTCCATCGGGCGGGCGGTTCCTCGCCAGTGAGCAATATGTGACGTTGTGCGTCTTTCACGAGATTCCAGGCATGGAACAGCGCCTGCTCCACCTCCGGGTCCGGCACCAGGCGGTCGGCGCCTTCCACCACCAGGGCGCGGTGGTGGTCCAGCAGGTAGGGAATGTCCTCGTCGGGCAGTTCCTCGGCGCGCAGGATGGCCGCGCCCGAACGGGCCGCGAACACATGCGCCAGATGCGTCTTGCCGCAGCCCCGCGGGCCGTGCAGGGCCAGTGCCGGCCCGGGCCAGCGCGGCCAGCAGTCGAGCCAGACCACCGCCTCGGCGTTCGCCGGGGTGACGAGGAAGTCCTCCCGCGACAACGCCGGACGGTGCGGCAGGTCGAGGGGCAGTTGCTTGCCGGGATCGGTGCTCATGGTCACGTCGCGTCGGGCGCGGCCGGGGGCGGTGGCGGCAGGTCGCGGCGCTTGCCCCCGCGGCCCTGGAAATAGGGGCTCTTGAGGTACTGGCCCAGGAAGAACCGCGCCAGCACACCCACCACCGCCGCCACGGGCACCGCCAGCAGGATGCCGACGAAGCCGAACAGCGCGCCGCCGGCCAGCAGCGCGAAGATCACCCAGACCGGATGCAGGCCGATGCGGTCCCCGACCAGCTTGGGCGTCAGGAAGTTGCCCTCGATCATCTGCCCGGCGACGAAGACGCCCGCGACCAGCGCCACCGGTGTATAGGTATCGAACTGCGCGAGCGCCAGGCCGATGCCGACCACGAATCCGGAAATGGTGCCCAGGTAGGGAATGAAGCTGATGATGCCCGCACCCAGGCCCACCAGCAGCCCCAGGTCCAGCCCGACGACGCTCAGGCCGATGGCGTAGAAGGCCCCCAGCACCAGGCAGACGCTCGCCTGGCCGCGGATGAACCCGGCCAGGGTCTGGTCGATCTCGCGGAACTGGGCGCGGATGGTGTCGGCATGCTCGCGCGGCAGCCAGCTGTCCACCTTGGCCACCATGCGGTCCCAGTCGCGCAGCTGGTAGAAGGCGACCACCGGCGTGATGAACACCAGAGACAGCAGGTTGAGCAGCGCGAACCCGCCGGACAGCAGGCCCTTCAGCACCGTTCCCACGAAGGCCAGGGCGTTGCCGATGAAGCCGCTGGCCTGCTCGCGCAGGGTCTCCACCTGATCGGGCGGCAGGCGTTCGACGCCCATCTGGATGATGGGCTCGGCGGCCTCTCGCAGCATGTCGATGTAGCCCGGCAGCCGCACCAGGAACGACGTCACCTGCGCCTGCAACAAAGGCACCAGCAGCAGCAGCGCCGCCACCAGCACGGCGACGATGCCCGCGGTGACCACCACCGTCGCCATCAGTCGCGACAGGCCCCACTTCTGCAGGCGGTCGGCGACGGGATCGAGGAAATAGGCGATGGCCATGCCGGCGACGAACGGCAGCAGCACCTCGCGCAGCACCCACAGCGCCGCGACGAAGACCACCAACCCGATCAACCAGAACCGCAGTTGTCGCCCACCGGCCATGGCGTTGTCGTCACTCCCCCTGCCGGGTCATCCCGGACCGACGCGCGGCCTGCGCGTCACCTGTCGTCGTCCTCGTGGGTCGCCTCGAGCGCGTGGCGGCCCCAGACCCACAGGTAGGCGGCGCCCGACGCGATGGTGGTCGCGGCCGCCGCAAAGGTCAGTACACCAACCAGCGGGCCGGCGTCCAGATTCAGTCCCTCCACCGCCAGCGTCCCGGCGCCCAGCGCCACCTGGGCCACGGTGTTGGCCTTGCTGACCAGCAGCGGGCGCATGTGCAGCCCGCCCACGACCATTTCATACAGAATGGCGCCGCCGACGATGAGCACGTCGCGGAACACCACCAGCGTGACGATCCACGACGGCAGCACCCCCGACCACCCCAGCGCCACGAAAACACTGACCAGCAGCGCCTTGTCGGCCAGCGGGTCGAGGAACCCGCCCAGCTTGGTCCGCGCATCCAGCACACGGGCCAGAATGCCGTCCACTGCGTCGGTGACGCCCGCCAGCACGAACACCCAGAAGGCCCACGCCAGATGGCCTTCCAGGATCAGCTCGACCACCACCGGCACCATGAGCAGCCGGAAGATGGTCAGCAGGTTGGGCAGTTGCTTGACGATGGCCCGTTGCGGACGCACGACGCCTCCCTCAGCGCGGCGCCATGACCCGGCCCTGCCCCGGCGTCGGAGCCGAGGCCTCGCCCGGCTGCTGCTGCGGCCCGGTCGGCGCCTGGGCCGCGGGCCGGGCCTCCTGAGCCGCCGGCCGGGCGCCCTGTGCGCCCGCCGCTTCGGGCGTGACCATGGGCTGGCGCGCGGGCTCGGCCGGGGCCGGGGCGCGGCGCAGCTCGATGCGCCACACGCCGCCGCCCAGGTCGCTCATGTCCAGCCCGTACTGGGCGAGCGTGAGGGTCAGGCGCTCGATGTCGCCCATGTATCCCAGCAGGATCTGCGCCCGCTCGCGGCTGAGGGCCTGCACCTCCACCCCGCGCACCAGGGGCACCTGCCCCAGGCGCTCGCGCACCGTCAGCCAGGTTTCCAGGCCGCCCGCTGTGGGCACGATCGCCGTCATCCGCTGCGGCGCCGAATCGGGCGACAGGGCCGCCGCCGTACCGCCGCCCTGCCATTGGGCGTCGCGCAGGCGGGCAGCCACCTCGTCGGCGGCGCGGTTGAGGAAGGCCGACCGGTCCTCGGCCGCATCGCGGGTCAGGGTGAAGGACTGCCGGCTCGGCTGCCCGGCCAGGCGGTAGCGGGTCATGTCCACGGCCAGTTGGTCCTCGCCGGCCAGGGCGGCGCGGGCGACCACGGCCTCGGTCATGTCGTAGCGCTGGAGCAGGTTGCGCACGGCCGCGGCGTCACCGCCCGCAGCCTCGTCGGCAGAGACCGCCCGCAGGTCGCCCAGGTCGCCCAGCGGCACGCGCGTCGGCACCAGGCCGTCGCCGGCGCGTCGGTTCCAGGCCGCGCGCCAGGGGTTGGGGTCCTCCCACAGAATGGGTCCGGCGGCACCCGGCGCCTGCCACAGCGGCACCACCAGGACCGGCGTGCGCGGCTGCTCGCTGAAGGGGATGTCGTTCATGCTCAGAAGCTGGCGCACGGCATCGGGATTGTAGGTGATGTCCAGCGTGGCGATGTAGCGGACGTTGGACCGCTTTTCATCCTCCACCTGCAGGGACAGCACGTAGTTCTGCGCCTCCTGCCCGCCGATCTCGGGCAGGCGGTCCTGGTATTCGGCGGGGGCGAGGTCGCGCATGACCTGCCGCAGGCCCTTGGCCTGGCCTTCCATCAGGGCCTGGTCGCGGGCAGTGACGGCGCTGTCGGCGGTCACGTCGACCTTGACGTCGTCGGCGGTGAACAGCGCCAGCGTCGCCGCATCGGGCGCCTGCGCGCGCGCCGGGCCGCCGGGCACCGAAAGCACGGCCAGAAGGGCCGCCAGGACCATTGCAAACACGCGCCGATGCAGTATCTTCCCGCACACCGATCGCAACCGAACAGAACCAGACGAGGCCGTCATCACCACTCCCTCTGACAAGACCGGGTTGTCGTACAAGGACGCCGGCGTTGACATTGACGCCGGAAACGCGCTTGTGCAAGCGATCAAGCCGCTCGCCAAATCGACCACCCGTTCCGGGGCCGACGCCGCGCTGGGCGGTTTCGGCGCCCTTTTCGACCTGAAGGCCGCCGGCTTCACCGATCCCGTGCTTATCGCCGCCACCGACGGCGTGGGCACGAAGCTGCGCGTCGCCATCACGGCGGGCCGCCATGAAAGCGTCGGCATCGACCTGGTGGCCATGAGCGTCAACGACCTGGTGGTCCAGGGCGGCGAGCCGCTGTTCTTCCTCGACTACTACGCGACGGGACGCCTTGAGGTTACCGTCGCGCGCGACGTGGTCGCCGGCATCGCCGAGGGCTGCCGCCAGGCGGGCTGCGCGCTGATCGGCGGCGAAACCGCCGAAATGCCCGGCATGTACGAGGACGGCGACTACGACGTCGCCGGTTTCGCCGTCGGCGCGGCCGAGCGCGGACAGCTTCTGGACGGCACCGGCGTGACCGAGGGCGACGTGGTGATCGGCCTGGCGTCGTCGGGCATCCACTCCAACGGCTATTCCCTGGTGCGCCGCATCGTGGAGCGGTCGGGCCTGGGCTATGACGCCCCCGCCCCCTTCGTCGAGGGACAAAGCCTGGGCGAGGCGCTGCTGACGCCGACCCGCATCTATGTGAAAAGCTGCCTGGCCGCTGTCCGTGCCGGCCACGTCAAGGCGCTGGCGCACATCACCGGCGGCGGCTTCTGGGAGAACATCCCCCGCGTCCTGCCCGAAGGCCTGGCCGCCGAGCTGGACGCCGACGCCCTGCCCCTGCCGCCGGTCTTCCGCTGGCTGGCCGAACAAGGCGGCGTGTCCGCGCACGAGATGGCGCGCACCTTCAACTGCGGCGTCGGCATGGTCGCCGTCGTTCCCGCCGCCGAGGCCGAAGCGGCGCTGACGGTGTTCCGCGACCACGGCGAAGAAGCCCGCGTCATCGGCCGCATGGTCGCGCGCGATGAGGGGTCGGACCCTGTGCGCATCCCCGGCCTCGCACAGGCCTGGGGCCTGTCGGCATGAGTGAGTCCGGGCGCCCGCGGGTGAAGGTGGCCGTCCTGGTCTCGGGCCGGGGCAGCAACCTGCAGGCCCTGCTGGATGCCTGCGCCGACCCGTCGCACCCTGCCGAGATCGTCGCCGTGATCTCGAACGTGCCCGGCGCCTATGCGCTGGAGCGGGCGGAAAAGGCGGGTGTGACGACGCAGGTGATCGATCACAAGGCCTACGACGGCCGCCCCGCCTTCGAGGACGCGCTCAACGCCGCGCTGGACGAGGCAGGGGCGGACCTGGTGTGCCTGGCGGGCTTCATGCGCCTGCTGACGGACGCCTTCGTCGACCGCTGGCACGACCGGATGATCAACATCCACCCGAGCCTGCTGCCCAGTTTCAAGGGCCTGCACACCCACGAGCGGGCGCTGGAGGCCGGCGTGCGCTTCCACGGCTGCACGGTACACTTCGTGCGCGCCGACATGGACGCCGGGCCGATCATCGCCCAGGCCGCCGTGCCCGTGCACCCGGACGATGACGCCGACGCCCTGGGCGCCCGCGTGCTGGAGGCCGAACACCGCCTTTATCCGCTGGCCCTGCGGCTGGTGGCCGAGGGCCATGCGCGGGTTTCCGGCCAGCGCGTCGTCATCACGAACCACGGGGCGCCCGACTCCACGGTGCTGAACCCGGCCGGCTGACGGCCGCCCCCCTTCATCCGATCCTGTGCAGCCCGACTCGTCGAGTCGGGCTTTTTTCGTGGTTGGCGCTCAACCCAGGCCCCGCCGCTGCGCGTTTTCGAAAAGCCCCGGATGACGCGACGTCCGGCGCCTGCCCCGGAAACACGAAGGTTTCCAGGGGACTATGATTTTCGAATGAAAATGGAAACTTTTCGCTTGATGGACGCTTGAAGATTAATCGAACATTCACCCCTGCGTCATCGTCCTGTAACGGCGGGATGATAAACGGGTGGACATCGATATTCCGACCACCCGGCACAACAATTGGTTTTTTGGGGAGAAATCCATGAACGGCCTCAAACTCGGCCTCGCCGCGGCCACCGCCGCCGCCACCATCGGCGCCGCCACCTCGGCCTTCGCCGCCACGGAAATCCAGTTCTGGCACGCCATGGGCGGCGGCACCACCGGCGAAAAGGTCGCCGAGTACGCCCAGCGCTTCAACGAAAGCCAGGATCAGTACGAGGTCAACGCCGTCTACAAGGGCACCTACACCGAAACCCTGACGGCCGCCATCGCCGCCTTCCGCGCGCGCCAGCAGCCTCACATCGTGCAGGTCTTCGAGGTGGGCACCGCCTCCATGATGGCCGCCGAGGGCGCCGTCTACCCCGTCTACGAACTGATGGAAGCCACCGCCAAGACCTTCGATCCGGACGACTACCTGGACGCGGTGAAGTCCTACTACACCACGCCGAACGGCGACATGCTGTCCATGCCGTTCAACAGCTCCACCCCGGTGGTCTACTACAACAAGGACGCCTTCAAGAAGGCCGGCCTGGACCCCGATAACCCGCCGAAGACGTGGGAAGGCCTGGTCGAGGCCAGCCGCAAGATCATGGCCGTCGAAGGCAACCCGACGTGCGGCTTCACCACCGGCTGGCAGAGCTGGGTGCAGCTGGAAAACTTCGGCGCCATGCACAACGTGCCCTTCGCCACCAAGGCCAACGGCTTCGAAGGCGTCGACACCTCGCTGGTGTTCAACCAGGAGCCCTTCACCACCCACATCCAGAACATGCAGGACTGGCAGGAAGACCGCGTGTTCGTCTACGGCGGCCGCCGCGGCGATCCGAACCCGCTGTTCCTGACCGGCGAGTGCGCCATGCTGATGAACAGCTCGGCCTACTACGGCTCGGTCAAGGAAGGCGCGGGCTTCGATTGGGGCATCGCCCAGCTGCCGTACTACGACTCGGTGGAAGGCGCCCCGCAGAACTCCATCATCGGCGGCGCCACCCTGTGGGTGCTGCAGGGCCACGACGACGAGGCCTACGCCGGCGTGGCCGAGTTCATGAACTTCCTGTCCTCGCCGGAAATCCAGCTGGACTGGCACAAGTCCACCGGCTACGTGCCCATCACCAACTCCGCCTACGAAGCCGCCAAGGATGAAGGCTTCTACAAGGAGGCACCGGGCGCCGACGTCGCGATCAAGCAGCTGACCATGGACGAGCCCACCGAGTACTCCAAGGGCCTGCGCCTGGGCAACTTCGTCCAGATCCGCGACATCATCAACGAGGAGCTGGAAGCCGTGTGGTCCGGCGACAAGAGCGCCGACCAGGCGCTGGACAGCGCCGTCAACCGCGGCAACGAACTGCTGCGCAAGTTCGAGGAAAGCGTCAACTAAGCGCCTCGAACGCTCATGAGCCGGTCCTGACCGGCCGGCGCGACACCGCCCGTCGCCGCCCATCCGGCGGCGGGCGGTGCCTGCATTTTCTCCACCGTTCCCGCGTGTTCAGACCAGGCTGCGTCCCCGCCCATGCACAAACGCGTCACATACAGTTCCGTCTGGCTGCCCTACCTGCTGGTCCTGCCGCAGGTGGCCATCACCCTGGTCTTCTTCATCTGGCCGGCGGGCCAGGCGCTGTACCAGTCGGTGCTGCGTCAGGACGCCTTCGGGCTGAGGACCGAGTTCGTCGGACTGGAAAACTTCATCGACCTGTTCCAGTCAGACCGCTACCTGGACGTCTTTCTCAACACCATCCTGTTCAGCGCGGCGACCACCTTCTCGGCCATGGGCTTCGCCCTGCTGCTGGCGGTGATGGCGGACCGCGTCATCAAGGGGGCGAGCGTCTACAAGACCCTGCTCATCTGGCCCTATGCCGTGGCGCCGGCCATCGCCGGCGTGCTGATGTGGTTCCTGTTCAACCCCACCATCGGCTTCGCGGCCTGGGCCCTGGGCGGCGTCGGCGTGGAGTGGAACCACTACACCAACGGCACGCAGGCCTTCATCCTGGTGGTCATCGCGGCGGCGTGGAAGCAGGTCAGCTACAACTTCGTCTTCTTCCTGGCCGGCCTGCAGGCCATTCCCCGGTCGCTCATCGAGGCCGCGGCCATCGACGGCGCCGGGCCTGGCAAACGGTTCTGGACCATCATCTTCCCGCTGCTGTCGCCCACCACCTTCTTCCTGCTGGTGGTCAACGTGGTCTACAGCTTCTTCGAGACCTTCGGCATCATCCACGCCACCACCGAGGGCGGCCCCGGCGGCGCCACCGAGATCCTGGTCTACAAGGTCTACAAGGACGGCTTCGTCGGCCTTGACCTGGGCGGGTCAGCGGCGCAGTCGGTCGTGCTGATGGCGATCGTCATCGCCCTGACCGTCATCCAGTTCCGTTACGTCGAGCGCAAGGTGCAGTACTGATGGTCGAGAACAACCGCATGCTGACGTTCGTCTCGCACCTCGTGCTGGTGCTGGGGCTTCTGACCGTCGCGCTGCCGCTGTGGATCGCCTTCGTCGCCTCCACGCACGGCCAGGCGGACCTGATCGCCGGCCGCATTCCCATCCTGCCCGGCGCGCATTTCATGGAGAACTGGGGCACCGCCGTCACGAGCGGCCTCAAGCGCGCCGGCGGCGTGCCCGTCGGCCTCATGCTGTTCAACAGCCTGGTCATGGCGATCGGCATCGCGGTGGGCAAGATCGCCATCTCCATCATCTCGGCCTATGCCATCGTCTATTTCCGCTTCCCCTTCCGCATGGCGATTTTCTGGATGATCTTCCTGACGCTCATGCTGCCGGTGGAAGTGCGCATCCTGCCCACCTTCGAGGTCGCGGCGAACCTGGACCTGCTGGACAGCTACACCGGCCTGACCGTGCCCCTGATCGCGTCGGCCACCGCCACCTTCCTGTTCCGCCAGTTCTTCCTGACCGTTCCCGACGAACTGACCGAAGCCGCCCGCATGGATGGCGCCGGACCGCTGAAGTTCTTCAAGGACATCCTGCTGCCCCTGTCGTGGACCAACATCGCGGCGCTGTTCGTGATCCTGTTCATCTACGGCTGGAACCAGTACCTGTGGCCGCTGCTGATCACGACGGACGAGAACTATTACACCATCGTCATGGGCATCCAGCGCATGGTCACCGTCTCCGACGAGGAACCGCGCTGGGGCATCGTCATGGCGACGGCCATGCTGGCGATGATCCCGCCGGTGCTGGTGGTCATCGTCATGCAGCGCCTGTTCGTGAAGGGGCTGGTCGAGCAGGAAAAATAGACCGCCGACCGCCCCAGCCGCCCAAGATCAACGACAAGAGTGAGAGAAAGGCCCCGCGTCATGGCCACCGTCGCGTTCCAGCGGGTCGAGAAGACCTACCCCAACGGCTACAAGGCCATCCACGGCATCGACCTCGCCATCAAGGACGGCGAGTTCATCGTCCTCGTCGGCCCCTCGGGCTGCGGCAAGTCCACGCTGCTGCGCATGGTCGCGGGCCTGGAGGAAGTGTCGTCCGGCGAGATTTCCATCGGCGACCGCGTGGTCAACCGGCTGGAGCCCGCCAAGCGCGACATCGCCATGGTATTCCAGAACTACGCGCTCTATCCGCACATGAGCGTCTACGACAACATGGCCTACGGCCTGCGCAACCAGCGCCGCCCCAAGGACGAGATCGACCGCCGCGTCCAGGATGCCGCCCGGATTCTCGAACTCGGCCCCATGCTGGAGCGCCGCCCCCGACAGCTGTCGGGCGGCCAGCGCCAGCGCGTCGCCATGGGCCGGGCCATCGTGCGCGAGCCGTCGGTGTTCCTGTTCGACGAGCCCCTGTCCAACCTGGACGCCAAGTTGCGCGTGCAGATGCGCCTGGAAATCCGCCGCCTGCAAAAGGACCTGGGCACCACGTCCATCTACGTCACCCACGACCAGGTGGAGGCCATGACCATGGCCGACCGGCTTGTGGTGATGAACGGCGGCCACGCCGAACAGGTGGGGGCGCCGCTGGAGGTTTACGCGCAACCGGCGTCGGTCTTCGTCGCCGGCTTCATCGGCAGCCCGGCCATGAACCTGATCCCGGCGGTGGTGGCGGCCGACGGCGCCTCGGTGGCGCTGGGCGAGAGCGGCGACGGCCCGGCAATCCCCCTGCCCATGCCCCTGCCCGCCCACGCCAACCGACCCGTCACCTTCGGCATCCGCCCCGAACACCTGCACCCCGAGGACGTGGGCAACGGCGGCACGCCGCTGTCCATGCTGGCCGAACTGGTGGAGCCGCTGGGCGCCGACATCATCCTCCACGGCCGCATCGAGAACACCGCCCTGCCGGTCTCGATGCGCCTGCGCGGCACCCGAACCGTGACGGAGGGCGGCACGGTGACGGCCGTGGTCGACCACGACCACCTGCACCTGTTCGACCGCGAGACGGGACGGCGGCTGGAGGGGATTTGAGCGGTCGGCCCGGACCAACGGACGGGCAAATTGCTGCCGTGAGATGAAAGGAGCCGGCCATGCCGCCGGCCCCCTACTCCGCCGGCTCCCCCTGCCACTGCAGCAGGTTGGGAGTCGGGGCCACGGGCGCCTTGTCCTTGAGCGGCAGGCCCACGATGCGGAAGCCCTGCGCGCCCTCGATCAGCAGCACCGCCTCGGCCGCGCTCTGGGCCATTGCCGCCGAAAGCTCCTCGGACACGTCCCCGGGGCGTTCGACGAAGCGCTGGTTGACGGCGACGATCACCAGCCCCGGCCGAAGGCCCGCCTCGGCCGCGCGGCCGCCGGGTACGGCAGAGGTCACCACCACGCCCCGCGTACTCGGGCGCAGGGTGAAGCTGTCGCGCATGGGCGGCGTCAGGCTTGCCACCGCCGCGCCCAGGGGTTCGATCAGCGCCACCGCCTCGGCAAGGTTCAGCGACGGCTGGGGAGACAGGGCGACCATGCGCGGCGCGGCATCGTCCAGCCCCTCCACCGACAGACGCGCGGGCGTGATGGCCAGCGCGAGCGCCGTGTCGGCGTCGGGCAGCCCATCGGCCCCTTCGATGGCGGTGACCAGGTCGCCGGCCGCCAGGCCCGCCGCCGCGCCGGGCGTGCGGTGGGCGACGTCCAGCACCACCAGTCCCAGCCCCGGCACCGCCTGCCAGGACACGCCGGCGGCCATGACCGGTGGCGGCAGGGGCTCGGCCCCGGCATCCAGGACCACAAGGCGGAAGCCGCGGCGCCCCTCCACCAGCAGGACGTCCGCCTCGGCCAAGGCGAACTCCGCCGCCGCCGGGTCGATCAGGCGTTCGCGGTCGGCGGCCACCACAAGCTCGCCCGCTTCCAGGCCGAGGACGGCGGCGGGGCTTTCGGGCTCCACCTCGGTCACCAGCAGGCCGGTCGAGCCCCAGCGGATGCCCGCGCGCTCGCGCATCCTGGGCGTCAGGGCGGCGAGCGTCAGGCCCAGGCGCGGCAGGACGGCGGTGGCCTCGGTGCGCACAGACCAGCCGGGCGGATAGTCGATGAGGGTCAGCGACAGGCTCTGCTCCTGCCCCAGCCGGCGGCGGGCGATCGGCACGGCGTCCTCGGGCCGGCTGCCCTGGACCAGCGAGACCAGGTGTTGAAGGCCGGTGATGGAGACCCCGGCGTAGTCCAGCAGCACGTCGCCGCGGCGCAAACCCGCACGATACGCCGGGCCCCAGGGCACCAGGTCACGCACGAAGACCCCGCGCGGCGCCTCCATGCCCAGCGCCTGCGCCTCCGCCAGGGCCACGGGCTGCACCTCGGCACCCACGAACCCGAAGGGCGGCGGGTCCTCCACGGCGCGGGCGGGGCCACCGGCTGCCAGGACCAGCGCGGCCAGCACGACGATCGCCGTTCGCAGACGCCGGGTCATCGCCCTCCCTCCCTCGCACATCAAGCTCAGTTGATGGGGCCTTCGCCGCCGGCGGGCTCGGGCTCGAAGTCCGGCGCCACCGTCAGCGGCCCCGCCTGGTGGTGGACCAGCTTCCATACGGGACCTTCGCGCACCAGCACGTTGGTGGCTGCCAGAAGCTCGCCGCCCACGTCCTCCAGGCATGTGGAGACGGCGGTGTCGCCGTAAAGCACGATCTCGGGCGACAGGCATTGCACGTCCGGCGTTTCGGGGTTGGCGAGGATGGCCTCCCAGCTTTCCAGCACCTCGTCGCGCTCCGTCAGCGGCGGTGCGCCGGGATGGATGCAGGTGAGCGGCCCCTCGCTGGCCCACATGTCGCGCATGGCGGAAAAGTCGCGGGCGGCGAAGGCGCTGTAGAAAGCCTCCACGGCAAACAGGGCGGCTGTCGTCTCGGGCATGAAGCTCTTATATGGTGCGCGGGGCCAACGCGTTATCTCACGGCCGGGGGTTCACTGTGGCCCACTCCGCCGGCCGGAACAACCTGCGAATTGGAAGAAGGAGCTAAGCCCGTCATGACCGCCGCGACCCTGTCCGGTCCCTCGCACGCGCCCGCCAACGGCGCCCCCGCCCGCCGCGTCGTCGTGTTCCTGCACGGCTACGGCGCCGACGGCAACGACCTGATCGGACTGGCGCCGTTCTTCGGGCAGGCCATGCCGGACGCCGCCTTCCACAGCCCGCACGCGCCCGAGCCCTGCGAGATGGCGCCCATGGGCCGCCAGTGGTTCTCGCTGCGGGCCTATGATCCCGACATGCTGCGCCGCGACCCCAGCACGCTGGGGCCGGCGCTGGAGCAGATGTTCCTGGGCGCGGAAAAGGCCGCTCCGACGCTGGACGCCTATCTCGACGGCCTGCTGGAGCACTACGGCCTGACGCCAGACAAACTGGTGCTGGCCGGCTTCTCGCAGGGCACCATGATGGCCCTGCACGTCGGCCTGCGCCGCGCCACCGACCGGGCGCCGGCCGCCATCCTGGGCTATTCCGGCGCGCTGCTGGGGCCCGACCGGCTGGGCGACGAGATCAAGGCGCAGCCGCCGGTGATGCTGATCCACGGCACGGCGGACGAGGTGGTTCCGCCGCAGGCCATGGACGCCGCGCAGGAGGCTCTGCGCGTGGTCGGCGTGCCGGTGGAAACCCACCGCCGCCCCAACCTGCCCCACGGCATCGACGAGGACGGCGCCGCCATGGGCCGGGCCTTCCTCGACAGCCACACGAAGGCGGCGGGGTAGGAGACCTTTCGGTCAGCGATGATGGACAAGGGCGGCGCAGGGTCGGGAGCGCGACCCTGTGCCGCACAGGCGCGTGAGCCTGCGAGGCGCTTGAACGCAGTTCTGACGCGACCCCGTCAAAGGCGCAGACTGCTCTGGATGCCGAGGCGCCGTCAGGCGCGCTCGTCGGGCAGTTCGTCCTCGTTCACCACCCAGGGCTCGGCCTCGGCGGCGGCGTACCACTCCTTCATCTCCGGCATGGAGAGGATGGCGTCCATGTACTCCGCCCCGGCCGCGTCCAGGTCCACGCCATAGGTGCGGAAGCGGCTGGCGACCGGCGCGAACATGGCGTCGGCAGCCGTGAAGCCGCCGAACAGGAACGGGCCGCCGGCACCGTGCTCGGCCCGGGTGTCGCGCCAGATGGCGGCGATGCGGTCGATGTCGGCCTTCAGCGCGTCGGTCATCTTCACACGCCCGCGCAGGTCCTTGCGACAGTTCATGGGCATCGCCCCGCGCAGGGCGGTGAAGCCGGAATGCATCTCGGCGGCGATGCAGCGTGCCTGTGCGCGGGCCGCCGTTTCCGCCGGCCAGACGCGGGCGGCGTCGTGGCGGTCGTTCAGGTATTCGATGATCGCCAGGCTGTCCCAGACCGTGATGGCCCCGTCCAGCAGCACGGGCACGCGGCCGGCCGGCGTGATCTCTGCCAGGCGGGCGCGGAATTCGGGCGTGAACAGGGGCAGCAGTTCCTCGTCGAACGCCAGGCCCTTGGCCTTGAGCACCAGCCACGGCCGCAGGGACCACGAGGAATAGTTCTTGTTGCCGATCACCAGCGTCATGCTCATGGCGCGCCCCATCATCCTTTTCCGTGTCCAGGCTCTGAGCCCACAGCGTACACGGTGCGGCGGCGAACGCCAGCGCCGTTAGCCGCCGATGATCTGGGACAGGGCGGCGTGCAGGTCGGGCACCGAGACCGGCTTGTGCAGGATGGGAACCCCCTGGCCCGCCGCACCGCGCAGGCGGGTGGGATCGGTGTCGCCGGTGACGATAAGGGCGGGAACGCTTTCGCCCAGTTCGGCGCGGACGGCGGCGACGGCCTCCATGCCGTCCATGCCGCCCGGAAGCCGCAGGTCGGCGACGATGACGTCCGGCACCCCCCGTGCCTCGGCCAGGGCGCGGAGCAGGCTGTGCCCGTCGCCGGCAGCGGCCACCACCCGGCACCGCCATTCCTCCAGAAGGGTCACCAGCGCGCGGCGCACGGCCGGATCGTTCTCCACCACCGCCACCGCGGCGTTCAGTGGCGTCAGCAGCGCCTCGCCCGCCGGCTGTCCGTCCGCACCCGCCAACAGCGCGGCGCCGGGTGCGGCGGCCCGCACCGGCACGCCGGGCGCGGTGATGGCGAACATCGACCCCCGGCCGGGACGCGAGCGCGCGTCGACCGCATGGCCCAGCGCGCGCGCCGCCCGGTCGACGATCGCAAGCCCCAGGCCCAGTCCGCCGCCCTGATCGCCGGCCGCGCCGTCGATCTGGTAGAACTCGTGAAACACCCGGTCGAGATGATCGGGATCGATGCCAAGGCCCGTGTCCCAGACCTCGACCCGGACCGATGCCCCGCGCCGGCGGGCGCACAGAAGCACACCGCCGGTCTGCGTATAGGTGATGGCGTTGCTCACCAGATTGCCGACGACCCGCTGCAGAAGCCGCGCATCGCTGCGCACCGCCAGCCCCTCGGGCGGTGGACGCAGGCGCAGGCGCAGGCCCTTGCGCTCGGCCACCGGGGCGAAGTCGCGGGCGATGCCGCGGAACAACGGCGCCAGCGGCACGGCCTCAATGGTGGTGCGGGTCATGCCGGCGTCGAACCGGCTCATGTCCAGCAGGGAGTCCAGCAGCGACGACAGCGTGCCGACGCTGTCGCGGATGTCGCCGACGATCTCGCGCGCCGCCGGCTCCATGCCCCGCCGTTCCAGCCGGCTGACGAACAGCGACAGCGCCTGCAGCGGCTGCCGCAGGTCGTGGCTGGCCGTCGCCAGGAAGCGCGAGCGCGCCGCCGCGGCCTCCTCGGCGGCGCGGCGAGCCTTCTCGCGCAGGGCCTCGGCCTCGATACGGTCTGTCACGTCGTTGAGGATGGCGATGAATCCGGTCACCGTCCCGTCCGCGGCGGTCTTGTACGTCCAGTGGACCTCCACCATGATCTCGCCGCCGTCGCGGGTGAAGCTGCGGTTGAGGTAGGGCTCCGGCTTGGGCTTCTCGCGCCGCAGGAAGTCCAGGTCGCGGCGCAGGCGTGCGGCGTCGGCCTCGGGCACGAGGTCGAGAATGCTGCGCCCGACCAGGCTGCCGGGCTCATACCCCAGCAGGCGGTGGTGGGCCGGGTTGCTGAAGAGGATGGTGCCGCGGACGTCGATCTCGTAGATTCCGTTGGGCGCCATCTCCAGGATGGAGCGTGTCAGACCGTCGTCGATTGTCACCGAGGGCACCTAATCCTCCTTCAGTCGCCGGCCCGGCGCGGCCGGTCAGTCGGCGAGCGGCGAAGCAACAAGGGTCGGGTCCTGAGTCCTTCATCAAGCCAAAGGACCCGCCACTTTTTCTTTAACGACCTTACCAGGGAACGAAGGATTATCCGATGGGGACGGAAGACATAGGCCGCATGGCGGGGTATCGGCACCACCTGACCATTCCGACGCGCTGGATGGACAACGACGTGTACGGACACGTCAACAACGTCGTCTATTACAGCTATTTCGACACCGTCGTGAACCGCTACCTGATCGAGCAGGGCGTCCTGGACATTCAAGACAGCCCGGTTATCGGTCTGGTTGTTGAAACGCAATGCCGCTACTTCCGGCCCATTGCCTTCCCCGACACCGTGATCGCCGGCCTGCGGGTCGCGCGCATCGGCCGGTCGTCGGTGCGCTACGAGATCGGCCTGTTCGTCGAGGGCGACGAGGAGGCGCGCGCCGAGGGGCACTTCATCCACGTCTACGTCGACCGCGAAAGCAACCGCCCCATCGGCCTTCCCGAGCCCCTGCACGCCGCCCTGAAGCGCATCTCCGTCGAGTCGGAGCCTTCGGGCGGGCGGTGATCCCGCGCCTCATGCCATGCCCGCCGCGTCCGCCGGCGCCATGCCCTTGTCGGCCAGCCGCACCAGCAGGGGCGCCGGGTGAAAGCGCGGGCCGTTCGCCTGCTCCAGGGCCTGAAGGCGCTCGACCAGCGTCGGCAGCCCCTGCTCCTGCGCCCAGAAGAAGGGGCCACCCCAGACTTCGGGGAAGCCGGTGGCGTCCACCGCCACCACGTCCACGTCGCCGGGGCGAAAGGCGTGGCCCTTGTCGAGCACCACGAAGGCCTGGTTGACCAGCATGAGCAACAGCCGCTCCCGGGCCTCGGCCACCGGGACCTCGCGGCGGGAAACGCCGCGGGCGCGGGCGTCGTCGGCGGCATCGTGCAGCCAGCCGTCGTCCTCGAACGCCTCGGCATCGGGGCCGATGCCGCGCCAGCGGTACCAGCCGGCACCCCGGGCCAGCCCGGCGCGGCCATGGGCGGCCATGCGCTCGGGCAGGCGCGAGGCGCGCGGCAGGCGGTCGTCGTCCGAGCCCTCCGGATGGTCGCGCAGGCGCCAGCCGCCGTCGACGCCGATGCGGTCGTTCAGGCGGAACGGCCCCTCGGCGAACCCCTCGCGCTCGAGCGCGTCGTCGACGGCGGCCGGCGACACGCCTTCCTCCGCCAGCAGCCAGGCCTCGCGCAGGTAGGCCTCCAGGATGCGCGTGCCGACGAAACCCGGCCGGTTGGCGACAGGCACCGGCACCCGGCCCACCCGCTCGACGAAAGCGGCGGCGGTGCGCACGGCGGCGGGATCCGTCTCCCGTCCGGCGGCGATCTCCACCACCTGACGCTCCAGCACGGGACTGACGACGTGCATTCCCAGCACCTGCGGCGGGCAACTGGCGGCGGCGGCGAAGCGGTCCACGTCCAGCGCGGCGGTGTTGGTCGCCAGCACGGACCGCGGCCGGCAGCGTTCGCCCAGGTCACGGAAGACCGCCTCCTTGACCGATGCGTCTTCGGTCACCGCCTCGATCACCAACGAGGCCAGGGCGATCTCCCGCAGCTTGGTGGAGTGCTGGATCAGCGCGTTGCGGTGGATGGCGTCCGCCTCGTCCATGGCGCCGGCCTCGACGCGGCGGGTGAAGTGGTCGTTGGCACGTCCCAGCCCGCGTGAGACCGCCAGCGGGTCGCGGTCGAGCATAATGACCGGCACGTCGTGCTCGGCACAAAGGATGGCGATGTCCGCCCCCATGACGCCGGCCCCGACGACGGCGACGGAGCCCAGCGGCCAGCCTTCCGCCGCTGTCAGTTCCGGCGCGGTGCGGCAGTCGCGGCGGACGCGGGCCAGATAGCGGCGGGCGCGCACCGCCGGCTCGGCGCGGGCGGCGGCGGCAAGCTCTCCCTCCACCGCCATGCCATCGTCGAAGGACCGGGTCGCGGCGGCTTCCACCGCTTCGCCCAGGCGCTCGAGCACGGCGTCGGGGAGGCCCGTTTCAGACAGGCGCTCCACGTCACGGCGCACGGCATCGGCATCGCCGCCGGCCTGACGGTCGCGGACGCGCGGCGGCAGGCTGTCGACCAGGCGCCGGGCGGCGGAAACGGCCGATCCGATCAGCGGCTCCTTCTCCACGCCGTCGATGAGGCCCAGCGTCTCGGCCACCCTGGCCTCGATGACGGCGCCGCTGGCCATGAGGTCCAGCGCCGCCCCCGTGCCCACCAGCCGCGGCAGGCGCTGCGTGCCGCCGGCACCGGGCACGAGGCCCAGCCCCGCCTCGGGTAATCCCAGGCGCGAGCGGCGGGCGGCGAGCCGCACCCGCGCCGCCAGCAAAAGCTCCAGCCCCTCGTCCAGGGCGGCACCGTCGAGGGCGGCGACGACCGGCTTGTGGGCGGTTTCAACCCGGGCGGCGAGCGCGCGGGCGTCGGGCGCGTCGGACGGTTCGCCCTCTTCGGCCGCCGGCCCGCACCCGGGCTCGGCGGCGAGTGCCCCGCCCTCGGCCAGCAGGACGACGATGCGCACGCGGCCGTCGCTCTCGGCCTCCTCCAGCCGGCGCGCCAGGTCCGCCCGCAGCCGCGCGGTCAGACCCGTGCCGGCGGGTGCTGCCAGATGCACCACGCCCACGTCGCCGTGCCGCTCAAAGGACGCCGTCCCGCTCATGGATTGTTCCTCCCGCTCCGTTCCGTCGGTCTCCGTTCCACGTAAGACGCAGGGTCCCGGTTGCAAAGCGGGGGCAGGCCCATCAACGAAAAGGGGCGCCCCGCAGCCGGGACGCCCCCTCGCAACCGCATGGGCCGCCGCTCACCCCTCCGGGGCCGTCTTTTCGAAGGCGCGGATGCGGGCGATCAGGTCCTCGGGCAGGGCCGTGGACTTGTGAGCCGTCTGGTCGGTGTTGACCCACACCACTTCGCCTGTCGCCAGCAGTTCGTCGGCGCCGGCGGCGTGCAGTTCGCAGGTGAAGGTCAGGCTGGAGCGGCCGATGCGCCCCACCCGCACGCAGGCCTCGATGTCCTGGTCGAACTCCGCCGACTTTCGGAACTCCACCAGTGCCTTGACCGTGTGCAGGTCGTTGCCCGACGACTCCACATAGGCCGACAGGTCGAAGGGCAACGCCTTGACGTATTCCCAGATCGCCACGTCGAACCAGGTCAGGTAGTGGCTGTTGTAGGCCACGTTCTGGCGGTCGACCTCGGAGTAGCGCACCCGGAAGGGGTGGCAGAAGCGGTAATCCTCGCGCGCCATGCCGCCGCCTCAGGCCTGCGGCTTGACGGCGGAAACGACGCGGGTCAGCCCGGGAATGAGGGGCTTTTCCTCCATGTCGCCGAAGCCCTGCGCCTTCAGCAACTCCATCACCCGGCCCGGCGTCAGCGAGGCGGCGCGCGGCGTGAACACCATGTGCTGCAGCGCCCACATGGCAGCCAGCGGCGGGCCGGTGCGGTCGTCGTCCACCATGAAGTCGTGGATGATGACCCGGCCGCCGGGCTTCAGGGCGGCCCAGGTGTTCTTCACCAGCGTCTCCAGCCCGTCGGCCGGCACGCCCGAGAACAGGTAGGACATGAGCACCACGTCGCGCTCGGCGGGCCACTGGCTGGTCAGCCCGTTGCCGCCGATGACGTCGATGCGGTCGGACATGTCCGCCTCGGCGATGTATTCCTCGGCCAGCGCGACCACGTTGGGGAAGTCCAGCACGGTGGCCTTCAACTCCGGGTAGCGCTTGCACATCATGATCGAGAACGCACCGGTGCCGCCGCCCACGTCGAGCAGGGTGCGGGCGTCCGACAGGTCCCAGCTCTTGGCGACCACGGCACCCGGACCAAGCGACCCGCCGTGCTGGGAGCGCGAAAAGATTTCCGCCTGCTCCTTGTCGGCCATCCAGGTTTCGTAGGTGTCGAACTCGATCTTGTCGGTGTCGCCCTTGATGGCGTGCCCCAGGTTGTCCATGAACGGGTACATCTGCTGATCGATCTGGTAGCGCAGATAGTCACCGTAGTAGTGGCGCGAGGTCGACACCAGGAAGGTGTTGGTGTCCTCGGCGTTCTTGTATGCCTTGCCGTCGCTGGTGGGCTGGACAAGCTCCAGCGACACAAGCCCGGTCAGCAGGGTCTCCAGCGCATGCTCGGTGGCGCCGGTGGCCTCTGCCAGTTCGCCGACCGTCTTCGGTCCCTCGGCAAGCTGGTCGAAGACACCGATGTGCAGCGCCGAGAACAGCGCCTTGGATGCCATGAATCCGAATGCGATGCCCGAAATGCGTTCGACATTGCCCAAAGGTTTCATCGTGATCTGCCTCCATGTTGGTTCTTGTTCCATAAGAACCGACAGGAGCGGCATTTCATACCTTGAAACTTCAGCGATTAGCGGTAAAACCTGGGAACTTTCATCGTACCCGCTCCGCCACATGCAAAAGGCGCCGGCGCGACCCTGCGGCCATGCCGGCGCCTTGCGGCTCGGTTGACGGGCCGGACGGCCTCAGTCCTCGACGATGAGGTTCCCGTCGCCGTCCTGGTCGACGTTTTCGGAGACGGAGCCGTCATAGCCGCCCTCGGGCTCGTCCTCGCCGGTGGCGATGAGGTCGCCGTCGTCGTTCTGGTCGACGTTCTTCGACAGGGCCGGGTCCGCGGGGCTGGCGCCGTTCTCGTCGGCGGCGCGGTGGGCCAGGGCGTCCTTTTCCTCGTCGGTGGCGGCGCTCTGTTCGGGCACCTTGATCTCGGCGTCGGCGGACTGCTTGTCCATGTCGCCGGTGGCCATCGCGGGTGCGGCGGCCAGCATGGCGGCGGCGGACGCGGCAAGGGCGGCGGTCTTGAAGCGGGTGCGCATGGCGTTTCCTCCGTGTCAGGGGTGGCCGGTTGCTTCAATGTTGAAGCAATTGCGCCGGCCGTTACCCCGACAACGGTTTGCGCCCCCGGGCGTTCAGGTCCCCGGCGAGGTCCAGACCCCGTCGCCCGTGCGGCAGGCCATGCCCTGCTGAGTGCTGGTGCGCCCGCGCGCGGTCAGCGTCTGCTCGTAGCGCCGGCAGAAGACGCCGGCATCGGTCTTCCACGTTGCCGTCGGCGTCACCTGGATTCGCAACGGCCCGGCTTCCATGGCCAGAGGATCCCCGCTGCGACTGGATTCCAGCGCCGCCTGCACCGCCTCCGCCAGACGGGCCCGCTGGTCGGCGGGCAGGAAGGACGGCGCCGGCCCGGCGGCTGTCAACTCCAGGGTGCGCCAGTTGGTGCCCAACCACTGCCGCACCTCGTGGCGCACCACATGGCCGACGGCCGGCGCGTAATGCCAGGTTTCCGTCTGCCAGTGGCGCTGGCGCCAGTACTGGTCGCAGACGACGCGATAGCTGTCGTAGGCGCCCTCCGGCACCTCGACCCGCGCGGTGTTCGGAACCCGGCAGGTGTAGCGGATGAGGTAGGGATCGCCGACGGTGCCCGCCGTCTCGTTGCGCGAGACGAAGCGGTAGACGTAGTCGGCGCTGTTGCCCACCCGCAGCGGCCACAGGCTGCCGGTCTGCGACACCAGCTCGGCATCGCCGCTGGTGGTCGTGTTCTTGTCTTCCTGCACCCAACGCCACGACAGCCGGGGCCGGGTGAAGTCGGGATCGGCGAGATAGTCGTAGCTGTCGCCGATGCCCCACGCCACGAGGCCGTCGCGTTGGCCGTCCACATGGTGGGTGACGCCGTTGTCGAACTGGAAGGCATCGCCCTCTGCATACGGCGGCAACTCGGCGGGCGGCAGCGGCGGACCGGGATCGGCCGGCGCGCCGCCGCCCAGAAGGCCAGTGCCCGCGCAGCCGGTCAACACTATGGCAATCACGGCCGACACAAGGCCGTGGCGCATGCGAACTCTCATTGCTCCCCCTGCTCGTCGTTCAACGCTTACGTCTCGCTGCCCATCTTCAATTCATACCGCACGCGCCAGGCACCATCCTGGCGGCACGCGAGGCCGATGGTGGTGCGCGGTCCCTGGGTGGTGGACACGGTCTCGCGGTACTCGCGGCAGTACCCGCCCTCGGCCCGGTAGGTCTTGAGCGGCGTGATCCGACCGCCGCCCCCGGCCGCCGTCCAGTGGAGCGGATCGCCGCTCAGATGGGTCTCCAGGGCCTGCTGACGCTTTTCCTCCAGCACTGCCGCCAGGGCGCCGCCGCCGGGTGCCACGGTGCCCGGACCGGCCGCGTCCGGCATCTGCCAGAGGACCGCAAGCCCCGCACCAAGGGCGACCAGCGCCGGCACGGCGGCAGCGACGGCCGCACGGCGGGCGCCGCGCCAGCCAGGCGCCGGCCCCGTGCGGGCCGCAGCGGCCACCCGCTGCGCCGTCGCCTGGTGAACCGGCTCGCGCAGGGCATCGGCGTAGGCGGCGGACAGCATTCCGTTCAACTGCGTCAGCGAGCGCACCGTCTCCCGCGCCTGCGCGTCGGAGGCAAGCAGGCGCTCGACGCGGGCGGCCTCGTCGGCGTCGAGTTCGCCGTCCACGTAAGCCATCAGCAGGGTATCGTCCAAACGGCTTGTCATCCCACCGTCTCCTTGCTTCGGCGAAGAGCCTCCGCCGTACCCGTGTCGTCACCCGGCGCCTCGCCTTCGATCAGGCGGCGCAGGGTCGCGCGGCCGCGCGAAAGGCGGCTCATGACCGTGCCGATGGGCAGGTCCAGAACCTCTGCCGCCTGCCGATAGGTCTGGCCCTCGACGCACACCAGCATGACCAGAACGCGCTGATCTTCTGGCAGGGCGGCAACGGCGCGCCGCACCGCGCCCAGGGTCAGCGCCGCCGGGGCATCCGGTGCGGCGGTAGCCATATGCTCGGCCGGCAGGCTGTCCAGGTGGGCGGCGCGGCGGCGGGCACCGCGCGCCATGTCGATCCACGTGGTCTGGACGATGCGGTAGAGCCAGCTGTCCAGCCGCGTGCCTTCCGTATACTGGTCCGAGGCACGCAACGCCCGCTCGCAGGCGGCCTGGACCAGGTCGTCCGCATCAGTGGCGCTGCCCGTCAGCCCGCGCGCGAACCGCCGCAACCGAGGAAGCAGTTCGGTCAGTCCTTGCGCTACGTGCGCGCTCACGCGATCGTCCTCTCCATCCTTCAACACCGTGCACAGCCATTCGACAACGCGGGCACCAGGAACACTATTCCGCCGGAAGGTAGAAATTTTTTCTAAAGAGACGTGGGAATATCCGTCCGGCCGCCGCCGTTGTCCCCGCGAACGATACGATAACGCATGGAGGGATGACCATGTCGATGGAGAGCAGAGCCCGCCGCCGTCCCCGCCGCCTCGCGCTTCTGGGCGCGACGGCGCTGGCGCTGGTGATGACGCCCGTGGCTCTGGACCTGAGCGACGACGGCCTGGCGGCCGGACCCAACACGGCGTCCGCCCAGGGCAACAGCGGCGGCGCCGGCGGCGGCAATGGTGGCGGTAACGGCGGTGGTCCCGGTGGCGGCGGCGGCCCCGGTGGCGGCGGCCCCGGTGGCGGTGGCCCCGGCGGCGGCGGCCCCGGCGGCGGTGGTCCCGGTGGCGGCGGCCCCGGTGGGGGAGGTCCCGGCGGGGGCGGCGGTCCCGGTGGCGGTGGTCCCGGCGGAGGCAGCCCCGGTGGCGGCGGCCCGGCCGCCGACAGCCCGGGCAACAGCGGCAATGCTCCCGGACGCGGCGGTGACGCGCCCGGTCAGGGTGGCGGGCTCGGCCGCGATAACGCGCCCGGCCAGGCGGGTGCGGCCGGTCCGGGCAATGCTCCCGGCTTCGCGGCCGGTGCCGCACAAGGCCAGGCGCCCGAAGGCACGCCCGACGACGCGACCCGCGGCGGCGGCGAGCGGGGGCGCGGCGGTCCGAATGGTCCCGCCCAGGGACCCGGCTCCCTCGACGCGGCCATCGGCAATCTGGGCCCCGCCCTGTCACCGGCCGAAGAGGAAGAGGCGCTTGAAGGCGGCTGGGCCGGCGGTCCGTCCGAGCAGGGCATCGCCGGCGCCGCCAACGCGTCCGCCGTCGCCAAGGAACGCGCGGCGGCCAATTCGGCCGTGGGCATCGCCGCCGCCCGCGAAGCGGCAGAAGACGACGCCGACGATGGCGTCGATGATGGTGTCGATGACGGGATCGATGACGGGGTCGACGATGGCGTCGACGACGGGGTCGACGACGGGGTCGATGATGGCATCGATGACGGGGTCGACGATGGCGTCGATGACGGCGTCAATGATGGCGTCGACGACGGGGTCGACGATGGCGTCGATGACGGGGCCGACGACGGGATCGACGATGGCGTCGATGACGAAACCGACGGCGAAGCGGAGGCGACCACGCAGTAACGCGGGTCGCCGGGGGTCACACCGCCGCACGTCGGACCAAGGAAGCCGGCCCGGGACCATCCCGGGCCGGCTTCTGCTTTGCCCGACTTCAGCCGCGCACGCAGCGGACGTGGTTGCGACCGCGCATTTCGTCGTTCTGACCGCCGCGCCCGCCCTGCCCCGGCCGGGCCCCGGCCTTGGGATCGGATCGCTGGGCACCGGCGCCGTGCACGTCCACGCCCTCGGCCGAGGTGCAGGGGCCGAAGCAGACGTAAAGCGCCTCTGCCGGATCATCGCCGAAGGTGGTCGACGACCAGAACCACGCCCGCGGATCGGCCTGCCGGAAGACCGGATCGACGGCGGGCGCCGGGCGGCTGTAGTCCACGATGCTCTGCAGTTCCTTCACGTTGGGCAGGCGCCAGTCGTCGAACCCGCCGTGTGTCAGTCCGTCGCAATGGCGCAGGGCCTCGCCCCAGGTCCGAGGGCGGCCGTCGTCGACCTGCTGCCAGGTCAGACCCGTCAGGCCGTCGTGCACGCTGCCGTCGCCCCGGTCGGTAAAGGCGTTGACACCCCACGCGGGTCCGGCCACGCAGCGCCAGAACAGGCCGTTGCGGCCGTCGCGCGGGGCCTGCTTGATGCGCCCGTCGAGGAAATTGAAGAAGAACACGCCCTTTATCCCGGGGCGGCCATAGTGGTCGCCGGCATAGACCGTGGCCGACCAGGTCTGCCCCATCATCTCCGGCGCATGCGTGGCGGCGAACCGGTCCCCCTCCAGCACCGTGGCATCGGGCGCGGCGATGGCGAACGCCGGCGCCACGAACGGCCTCTGCCCCGTCACGCCCTGCCAGTGGGTGATGCTGTAAAGCTCGCGTATCGACGGCAGTCGCCAGTCCGCGCGCCCGCCCAGCCGCAGGGCCGCGCAGGCGGCGGTGGCATCGCCGAAGCTCAGGCGCCGGGCGTTGTGCCCCTGCTGCCAGAGAAGACCGGTGGCAGGATCGAAAACCGTTCCGTCTCCGCGATCCTCGAACGTCTGGGTCCGGGAGGCGTACCAACCGTCCTGGCCGGGGAACCCGGCGGCGGCGGCGCGGGTGCAGTCCGTGGCGGCGGTGTCGGTGAAACAGGTGTGCTGGCCGGTGTCCGTCAGCCGGTTGGACAGGGCGACGGCCTCCGCAAAAGGCGCTGCGGCGGGCGTGTATCCGCGCTTCGGCGGCATCGCCCCGCCTTGCGCCCCGGCGCCCGGCGACACGCCCCTCTGCCCGGCGGGCCGGCAGGCGAGCGGCCGCCCGTGTCCGGCATGGCAGGTGCCGGACACGTGCCCGCGCGGCGCCTGAAAGCCGCACGCCGCACCGGACGCCAGCCCTGAACAGGCGCTCACCGCCTGGGGCGGCGGTCCGTTCCGCGCCGAGCCGGGGCCCTGAGCGAACGCGCCGCCGGACGCGCACAGAAGGGCCACCGCCAGGGCGGCCAGGGCCCGGCGCACATACGTTTCCTGCATCGCGTTCTCCCTCCCCACGGCAAGACCGACAAAGAGTAGGGGGATTCGCGGCACCGCACCACGCCTGACGGCGGGGCGACGCAATGATGGGATAATGAGGGGGAAGGAAGTGGCGGACAGGGGGGGATTCGAACCCCCGGTCGGAGTTTCCTCCGACGACGGTTTAGCAAACCGCTGGTTTAAGCCACTCACCCACCTGTCCGCGTGTGAGGCCGCTCTTATAATGAACCGCCTCATGCATTGTCAACCAACGACTTCAGCGCCTCACCCTCAGGCTGAAATTGCTTCGCTGACCACGCCCGGCGTCATGCGTCTCAGTTCGTCCAGCGAGGTGCGGAAGACGCAGTAGGGATGCCCTGCCGCCGCGTAGACCGCCTCGAAGCGCCCCAGGCTCGCGTCGATGGCGATGGGCAGCACCGTCGCATGGGCCACCGGCGCCACGCCGCCGATGGTGAACCCCGTTGCCGCGCGCACGGCCTCGGCATCGGCCTTTTCCACCGGGCCGGCCATGCCCAAAACCTCGGGCAGGGCCTCGGGCACGCAGCGGCGGTCGCCGGCCACCAGGGCCATGACCGGCTCTCCGCCCGCCAGGAACACCAGCGACTTGACGATGGCCCCCAGCGGGACACCCAGGGACTCCGCCGCTTCCGCCGCCGTGCGGGCCGAGGCCGACAGCGCCACCACCTCGTGCGGGGCACCCAGGTCCGCCAGCGCCGCCCGCACCCGGCGCACCGCCGGGCTGTCGATACCCGAGTCCGATGCCCCGCCGGCGGTGCCCGCGGGGCTCATACCGGCACCTGCATGCCGCGCTTGACCGCCGGACGCTCGCTGATCTCGTCGAACCAGCGGGCCACGTTGGGCCACTCGTCCAGGTCCAGGCCGAGGCGCTCGTGCGGGGCGATCCAGGGATAGGTGGCGATGTCGGCAATGGTGTAGTCGCCGCCCGCCAGGTAATCGGTGTCGGCCAGCCGCGTGTCCATGACCGACAGCAGCCGCCGCGCCTCGGCGTCGTAGCGCTTCTGCGCATAGGGCACGGGCTCCGGCGCGGCGTGGCGGAAGTGGAACGCCTGGCCGAGCATGGGGCCGACGCCGCCCATCTGGAACATCAGCCATTGCAGCGTCGTGGAGCGCTCCACCGGATCGGACGGCCACAAGGGGCTGCCGGCTTTCTCGGCCAGGTAGATCAGGATGGCGCCCGATTCGAACACGCTGTGCGGCCGGCCGTTGGGGCCCTCGGTGTCGACGATGGCGGGGATCTTGCCGTTGGGGCTGATGGCGCGGAAGGCGGCCTGGTGCTGGGCGCCGGCGGAGATGTCCACCGGGTGCACGGTGTAGCGCAGGTCCAGTTCCTCCAGCAGGACGGAAACCTTGCGGCCGTTGGGTGTCTTCCAGGTGTAGAGGTCGATCATGGTGCGCTGCCCCGGCAATGAACGGTTGCCGTCGAGCGTGCCCAAGGACCCGCCCGCGGTCAACGCCGCTGGTGGAGCACCGCCCCGTCCGGCGCATGGTCCTGCAGAAGCCGGCCGAGCAGCGCCACGTCGCGTTGCCGCGCCGCCGCCGGGCGCCAGACCAGCGCCACCGTCCGCGCAGGGCGCGAGACGGTCAGGTCGCGCACGATCACGCCGCGCGCCGCTCCGGCTTCCACGGGCACGGCGGAGCGCGGCAGCAGCGTCACCCCCAGGCCGTTTGCGACCATCTGCACCAGGGTGTTGAGGCTGGTCGCCTGGAAGCTCTCGTTGCCGGCCGGGCGGCGGGTGAGCGCGCACGCCTGCAGGCTGTGCTCCCGCAGGCAGTGGCCGTCCTCCAGCATCAATACTTCCTCGGCCGCCAGCGCGTCCTCGGGCACGCGGTCCAGCGCCGCGAAGGCGTGGCCGGCCGGCGCGGCGACCACCACGTCCTCGTCCCACAGCGCCAGGGTGCGCATTTCACCCACGTCGTAGGGCAACGCCAGCAGCGCAACATCCAGCCGCCCCTCGGCCAGCAGGTCCAGAAGCCGCGCCGTCTGGTCCTCGCGCAGGAACAGCTTGAGATCGGGATAGGCCTCGCGTACCGCCGGCAGGGCCTGGGGCAGCACATAGGGGCCGATGGTGGGGATGACGCCCAGGCGCAGCGGCCCGCTCAGCGGCTCGGCCGCGGCGGCGGCGCTGTCCATCAGCGCCTCGGCATCGGCCAGCAGGCGGCGGGCGCGGGCGACGATCTCCTCGCCCAGCGGCGTGACCACAACCTGGCGCTTGGTGCGGCGCTCCAGCAGCTGCACGCGCAAGAGGGCCTCAAGCTCCTGGATGCCGGCCGACAGGGTGGACTGGGTGACGGCGCAGCTCTCCGCCGCCCGGCCGAAGTGGAGATGGTCGGCGACGGACACCAGGTAGCGGAGCTGGCGCAGGGTGGGGAGGGTCTTCATGTGGGCCTTCTTCGGGAAAATCGATCAATTATACCTTTTGTATCAATTGGCGCGATGGAGCGCCAGTGCCTATCATCCTCTCATTGAACACCGCGGGGCGGGACGCGCCGCCGCGGCACGGGACCAAAGAGAGGGGATTTCAGACATGAGCATGGACATCGACATCGGCATTTCCAAGGACCAGCGCCAAGTCATTGCCGACGGCCTGTCGCGCCTGCTGGCCGACACCTACACGCTGTACCTGAAGACGCACAACTACCACTGGAACGTCACCGGCCCGCAGTTCAACACGCTGCACACCATGTTCGAGCAGCAGTACACCGAACTGGCGACCGCCGTGGACGAGATCGCCGAGCGCATCCGCGCCCTGGGTTTCCCGGCGCCGGGCAGCTACAAGCAGTTCGCCGGCCTGACGCGCATCGAGGAAGAGGACGGCGTTCCTTCGGCGACCGACATGATCAAGGCGCTGGCCAAGGACCAGGAAGCCGTCGTGCGCACGGCGCGCGAGGTCTTCCCCGCCGCCGACGAGGCCAACGACGAGCCGACGGCCGACCTGCTGACCCAGCGCATGCAGATCCACGAGAAAACCGCCTGGATGCTGCGCGCCATGCTGGGCTGAGCACCGCCCTTCACCTGTTCAGAGACCCTCGCGCCGGATGCCGGCGCGGGGGTTTTTCGTTGACAGGCCGGGTGGGCCTCCACAAACTTATATGACAATCATCATACGAGTAGCCGTGCAATGGCCCAAAGGGACCGACAGAAGCAGGAAACGCGGGCGCGGATCGTCGCCGTCGCCGCCCGGCTGCTGCGCGAGCGCGGCGCGGCGGGGATGAGCGTCGGCGACGTCATGGCCCAGGCCGGACTGACGCACGGCGGCTTCTACGCCCACTTCCGCACCAAGGACGATCTTGTCGCCGCCGCCCTGGCCGAGGCGACGGAGCACCGCGAGGCGTGGCTCGCCCCCCGCGCCGGCGAGACGGAAGCCCAATGGGTGACGGGCATCGCCCGGCGCTACCTCAACCGCGGCCACCGCGCCGAGCCCGCCGCCGGATGCCCCTTCCCCGCCGTGCTGGCCGAACTGGCGCGCGGCGACGGCCCGATGCGCCCCGCCCTGCGCGCCGAGCTTGAGGCAACGCTGGGCCGCATGGCCGAAAACCTCGACCGGCCGTCGTCCGACGCCGGCGCCACGAGGGCGCTGTCTCCCGACGACAAGGCGCGCGGCCTGCTGGCGCTGTTCGTCGGCGGGCTCATGATTTCCCGTGCGATGGACGAGGACGACGGCGCCGCCATGCTGGCCGCCGCCCGCCGATTCGCCATCGCCGCTTCCCAGGACGAGGACCACCCCGCATGAGCACCCTTCCGCCCCCCGCCCCCCTCCAGTACGGCACCGTCTCCGTGGAGCAGGCGCTGTCCGAGGACGGCCTGTCGTTCATTCGGGGCATTGCCGAGGGCCGCACGCCGCAGCCGCCCATCTGCCGCACCATGGGCTTTGCGCTGGTGGAGGCGGACAGGGGCACCGTGACGTTCGAGGGCACGCCCACCTACGATCATTACAACCCGTTGGGCACGGTGCATGCGGGCTTCGCGTCGACCCTGCTGGACAGTTGTGTCGGCTGCGCCGTGCACACCATGCTGCCGGCGGGCGTCGGCTACACGACCATGGAGTTGAAAGTGAACCTGGTGCGCGCCATCACCCGCGACACCGGCCCCGTGCGGGCGACGGGCACGGTCCTGCACATGGGCCGGCGCGTCGGCACGGCCGAGGGCAAGCTGACGGACGGCAACGGCAAGCTGCTCGCGCATTGCACCACCACCTGCATGGTGCTGACGCCATGAGCCCCGCCGCCCCGGCCGGTACGGCGCTCGTCACCAACGCCACGGGCTTCGCCGGGCCGCCGGCCGTGACGGCGCTGCTGGAGGCCGGCTTCCGCGTGCTGGCGCACGATCCCGCGTTCGGGGACTCCGCGGATTGGGAGCGGTTCCGTGATGGCCGCGACGACCTCTTGCCCATCGCCGAGGCGGAGCCGGAGGCGGTGGTCGCGCGGGCCTTCGAGCACGCGGGGGCACTCCACACCATCGTCAGCAACGACCACTTTCCGGCGCCCGCCCAGGACCCCGACACGGCCCCGGCGGCGGCGCTACGGGACAATCACGAGGCCTTGGTGGTGTTCCCCTTCCGCCTCATCCAGGCCGCCCTGCCGCGCCTGCGGAGGCAGGAGGCGGCGAACATCGTGATGATAACCTCCAACCGCACGCGCCTGCCCCTGTCCGGCGGAGCCTTCCCCGATGCCGCGCGGGCGGGGGTGAACGCGCTGGTGCGGTCGCTCGCCATCGACTGCGCGCGCGACGGCATCACCGTCAACGCCATCGCCCCCAACTACCTCTACAGCGAGGCCTACTACCCGCGCGCCTTCTTCAAGGACACCGAGGAAGGCCGCGCCTACGTGCGCCGAACCGTACCCATCGGCCGGCTGGCGGAACCGGAGGAGATCGGCGAGGTGATCGCCTTCCTGGCGACCGCGAAAACCCGCTTCCTGACCGGGGCCGTCATCGACTTTTCCGGCGGCTGGCCCTTCGGCGAGGCGCGGCCCCCCGGCTGATCCAGGACGAGACACGAAAAACCCCCGCGCCGGGCGTCCGTCGCGGGGGTCTTCATGTCGGGCGGTGTGCGCCCTTACTTCGCGATCATCATCGGCCCGCTGTCGGCGATGGCGAGCTTCCAGCCCTCCGCTTCCGTGCCGTCCAGGTTCAGGTGGCCGGACAGGAAGTACAGGCGGTCGCGGTCCGCCCCCTTGGCGGTGCAGAAGCGGTCCTGCAGGTAGAAGGGCGGGGTTGCCTGGTAGTACAGACGCGCTCGCACCGAGTCCGGCGTGCCCTTCACCTGGCTCAGGTCCACCCTGTAGACGAGGCTGTCGCCGCCGCCCGAGACGTAGTCCGGGTCATCGCCGACGGCCGTCGCGCCGGTGTCGTGGGCCATGTCCTCCTGCGCACCCAGGGCCTTGGCGATCTCGATGCGCTGGTCCAGCGGCAGGGTGCCGTGGGGCATCAGGCGGTTGTCCTTGACCTCGGCGCAGATGGACAGGAACGAGGTGGTCAGCTGGCCCTCGGGCGTGGCCCCCTCCCCGCAGGTGAAGTCGGTGGAGCCGTCGGTGGGCGGGGTGCTCACCAGCTCCTGGTAGACCTGCACCTGGTTCTGGGCGGTGATGGTCTGGTAGTGCGGCTGGTGGATGCGCTTGTCCGGCTCGATGCGGGCCCTGCAGCTGTCATCCCACCACATCTCGCCGGGCAGCACGGAGCCGTCGGCGTCCAGCAGGCGGCCGGCGGCGTCGGTGCGGCCCGAGGCCCAGATCACATCCCCCAGCGGGTCCAGCACCTCGAAGGTCAGGAAGGCGCGGCGGAAGCCGACGCCGGACGGGAACTTGTGGCCCACCTTGTTGACCACCGAGACCGAGGCCGTCAGCGTATCGCCGTCGATCTCGGCGGCGCCCACGGTCACCTCGGCCACGCCGTTGGCGGCCTGGTCGAGCATCTGCTGCTCGGTATACAGCAGCGGGTCGACGCCCTTGGAGCCCAGCATGGGGTCCTGGGTGCGGATGCCCAGCACGTCGGGGAACTGCTGCGCCATCTTCACCAGGAAGATGTTCAGCCCCACCAGCGTGTGCCGCGCGAAACCCTCGCGCTCCGGCAGGTCCAGTTCCTCCGGCCCCTTGGTGAACTCGGCCTGCGGGAAGTTGGTGTATTCCTGGATGCTGGCGATCTTGCTGACGGTGGGCGTGCCGTCGGGTTCGGTGCTCGGCATGTGGCAGTCCTGGCAGCTTTCCGCCCGGTCGCCGGCGCCGTGGGGCAGCGGGCCGTCCACGCCGGTGCCGGTGCGATAGGCGCTGAAGGCCCACTCGGGATAGGTGAGCTGTTCGTAGATGTAGCCGACCGGCTTGCCCTCGTGCAGGACCGGCAGGTGGACGGTGTGACAGGTGCCGCAGGTCTCGGACTCGCCCAGGGTGTGGGAATACTTGGGCGTGATGCCGAGCGCCGCCTCCATGGGCGCGGTCTTCGGGTCCTTGAAGGGACCGTAGACTTCGGTCGGGGCGCCGACCATGTAGGAGCCCGTGAAGGTCTTGGCGAAGCCGGTCTCGTTGGGGTTCAGGAACTCCTGGCGAGCCTCGACGCAGTTGTTCTGCGGCTGGTCCTTGACGGCGGCCTCGGCCTCCTCGCCCAGCACCATGTGGTGGCAGGCCATGCAGGAAATGCCGTCGCGCGCCAGACCGCCGTAGTTGGCCGTCAGGGCCTCGGGCGTGCCGGGCGTGGTGCCCAGCGGAATGGCGTTGGCCATGTCGCGGGTGAAGGTGCCGCAGTCGCCGTCGGCGTTGGACAGGCTCTGGTCGATGCCGTACTGCCGCTGGCCCATGAAGCCGTGGCAGCCCAGGCAGGTGTTCTCCACCACGCCGGCGGTGTCGGGGTGGAAGGTCTGGGATTCACTGGCGAGCTGGCTGAAGAAGATGGGGTCACGCCCCGCCAGGCCCATGGGACTGGTGCGCCAGGTGGCGTAGGGGGAATGGTTCCACAGCTTGTTGGTGGCCGGGTCGATCTTCGTCATGTCGAACTGAAGCCCGGTGCTGCCGGCGTCGTGGCAGCCGGCGCACTGGTCGGACGTCAGGTATTCGCCGTGCACGGTCGGCTCGCCGGCGCCCATCCAGACGTTGTCATAGGTTTCCGACGGCATCTGGATGCCGGCCAGGGTGTCCCAGGTCGGCTTGCCGCCGCCCATGCCGTCGGGGAAAGCCGCGTTGAAGGCCGCCGTGTAGGCGACATGCGGCTGGCCCAGGCGCGGCGCGTCGTCTCCCGGCAGAACCACCTGCGCATGGTGAGCCTTGTCCGCGGCCTTGGGCGCGTCGTCCTGGGTGAGGAAGACCAGCGGCCGCCCCGGCTCGCCCTGCATGTTCTTGGTCGACGTGAACGTCATGTTGTCCCGCGCCGAGGCGTGGCAGTTCACGCAGTACTGGCCGAAGCCCATGTAGGGGGAACGGTTGCTGTCGTTGCTGGCCGGGTAGTCGTTGTCCCAGCCGGTCCAGCCGAACCAGCCCCAGAACCAGCCATCCTGCGAGGCCTGGGCATCGCGGACCATGATGGCGGCGCCGTTGGGGTTGGGCAGCAGGTATTCCGGGTCGACGTCGGCGCAGCGCGACGCCGGGGCCGGATACATTTCCTTGACCATGATTGCGCCGTCGGGGACGGGCGTCTTGTCGGTCGCGCGGTCTTCCTCGGCCGGGGTGCGGTTCTCGCGCGCCCACGCGGCCATCTCGGGGGAATACCAGATCACGACGGGGCTGTGCGTGCCGTAGTCCTGGCCCGTCCAGGTGCCGTCGTCGTGGCGGCTGATGTAGGGGCCGGTGTCGCGCACGGACTTGTCGCGCACCCAGCCGTTGGCGGTGTCGCGGTGGCAGAACGCGCGGAAGAAGCGGTTCAGCGTGTTCTCGTACTCTTCCAGCGGCAGCCCGGACGGGTTCTGCACCGTGGGCAGCAGCGAGGCGCAGAGCGCCGGGTCGGTGGGCACCAGCTTCACCGTCTGCTTGGCGTCGCACCGGCCGACGGTGTCGGCGGCGGCGAGCGCGGCCTCTCCCGACGATGCCAGCACAGCGGCAAGGGTTAGCACGCCGGCAACTCCGGCGCGCAGTTTTTGCGCGATCATGACGTCTCCCCCTAGAAAATCTCCCCTATAACGCGAGAAGGGTAGGGGATTCTCGGCTCGGAAGTCCACCTCTCATCCTGTTGTTCTTGCGGAGGTTGACGCGAAGCCCTTGGGCGCGCTCAATTATACGCCAGTGACCGGCCCGCAGAGGACGGCGCCGGAACAGGTAACCCCAAGGGAGGCGTGTCCATGTACGGACTCATGCAGAGTCGTCCGCTGATGATTTCCTCGCTGCTGACGCACGCAGCAAGGCACCATGCGTCGGCCGGCGTGGTGACGAACACCGTGGAAGGCGGCCTGCATCGCTACACCTACGCCGACTGCGAACGCCGCGCCCGCCGCCTCGCCAAGGCGCTGACGGCGCGCGGCGTCGGCGAGGGGGAGCGCATCGGCACGCTGGCCTGGAACACCTACCGCCACCTGGAACTGTACTACGGCGTCTCGGGCATGGGCGCGGTGTGCCACACCATCAATCCGCGCCTGTTCGCGGGCCAGATCACCTACATCGTCCAGCACGCCGCCGACACGCATCTGTTCGTGGACCTGACCTTCGTTCCGCTGGTGGAGAAATTGGCGCCGGAGTTCGCCGAGACGGTCAAGGCGGTGATCGTCATGACCGACCGCGCCCACATGCCCGAGGTTTCGCTGCCCGAGGGCATGGAGCTTCTGTGCTACGAGGAACTGCTGGAGGGTGCGGACGAAGACTTCACCTGGCCGGAGTTCGACGAGAACACGGCGTCGTCGCTCTGCTACACCTCGGGCACCACGGGCAACCCCAAGGGCGTGCTCTACAGCCACCGCTCCACCGTCATCCATGCGCTGGGGGTGAACGCGCCCGACGTGCTGGGCCTGCGGTCGGCGGACACGGTGATGCCCGTCGTGCCCATGTTCCACGTCAACGCCTGGGGCACGCCCTATGCGGCCCCGGCGGCGGGCGCGACGCTCGCCATGCCCGGCCCGCACATGGACGGCGAGAGCCTGCAGGCGTTCATGGAGGAAGCCGGCGTGACGGCGGCTCTGGGCGTGCCGACGGTGTGGCTGGGGCTGCTCAACCACCTGCGGGCCTCGGGCAAGCGCATCGATGCCTGCAAGCGCCTCATCATCGGCGGGTCGGCCTGCCCCCGGATGCTGATGGAGGCCTTCGGCGACGAGTACGGCGTGCGCGTCGACCACGCCTGGGGCATGACGGAAATGAGCCCGCTCGGCACCTACAACAGCCTCAAGGCCAGCCAGACGCACCTGGAGGGCGAGGACCTGATGCAGGTTCGCGCCAGCCAGGGCCGCGTCATCTACGGCGTCGACATGAAGATCGTCGGGGAAGACGGCGAGGAACTGCCCTGGGACGGCAAGGCCTTCGGCGCCCTGATGGTGCGCGGCCCCTGGGTCTGCCGCGCCTATTACAAGCGCGAGGACGAAGCCGGAGAGACCCACGACGCCGACGGCTGGTTCCGCACCGGCGACGTGGCGACCATCGACCCCGAAGGGTTCATGCGCATCACCGACCGCACCAAGGACGTCATCAAGTCCGGCGGCGAGTGGATCAGCTCCATCGAGCTGGAGAACATCGCCGTCGCCCACCCCGACGTCGCCGAGGCCGCCGTCATCGCCGCCCGCCACCCCAAGTGGGACGAACGCCCGCTGCTGATCGTCGTGCCGAAGGACGGCCGCGACCTCGACCCCGACGCCCTGCTCGCCTTCTACGAGGGCAAGGTGGCGAAGTGGTGTGCCCCCGACGCCGTGCTGGTGGTCGACGAACTGCCGCACACCGCGACCGGCAAGCTGCTCAAGACCGCCCTGCGCGACAAGTACGCCGACCACCTGCTGCAGCAGGGCGCGTCGGTGGAGTAATGCCCGCCACGGGCCGGGCGACCTGTCGCCCGGCCCGCCGCACCCGGCCTTACTTCTGGCCGAACAGGATCTTGCGGCTTTCCTCGCTGGTGATGGGGTTCTGCTCGCGCAGTTCCTCGCCCAGCGCCTTGCCCTTCTGCACGGCGGGGCGGGCGCCGACGCGCTCGAACCAGGCCTTCAGGTTGGGGAAGTCGTTCAGGTCCTGGCCCTGGTTCTTGTGCGGCAGCACCCACGGCCAGGCGGCCATGTCGGCGATGGAGTACTCGTCGGCCAGGTACTCGCGCCCCTCAAGCCGCCGATTCATGACGCCGTAGAGACGCGCCACCTCGTTGGTGTAGCGGTCGATGCCGTACTGCACCGTTTCCGGGGCATAGTTGCGGAAATGGTGCGCCTGCCCCGCCATGGGTCCCAGGCCGCCGATCTGCCAGAACAGCCACTCGTTCACCGCCACGCGGCGGCGGACGTCGCTGGGAAGGAATTTGCCCTCGCGCTCGGCCAGGTACTGCATGATGGCCCCGGACTCGAACACGCTGATGGGCGCGCCGCCGTCCTTGGGCTGGGTGTCGACGATAGCCGGCATGCGGTTGTTGGGGCTGATCTTCAGGAACTCCGGCGCGAACTGCTCACCCTTGGTGATGTTCACCGGATGCACCGTGTAGGGCAGCCCCAACTCCTCCAGCAGGATGGAGATCTTCCAGCCGTTGGGCGTCGGCCAGTAGTACAGCTCGATCATGACTCGCTCCCCGTGAATTCCGGACCAGTTGGTCCGCCCCATGTGGGGGATGGGGCCGGGAGCGTCCAGGGCCATTGCGGGGGCGCGTCAGCCGGACGCCGCCGCCCCTTCCAGCGGACCGGACAGGGTGAACAGGTCGCGCACCCGGGCGCACAGGTCGCGTTCCGCCTCCAGCCGCCGGGCCCGTTCCCGGGACCACAGCCCCAGCAGCGGAAGGCCGCCGCAGAAGCGTTCCGCTTCCGCGCGCCGGCCGTCGAGCACCGTCCCGTAGGCCGCCGCCAGAGCGTCGGCACGGGCGGCGCGGTCTTCGGGCGGCAGGCGGTCGAGCAGGCACAGGCGCAGCGACAGCACCACCCGCGTCACCGGATCGACCGGCGCCGGCGCGGGCGCCGTCAGCAGGCAGTCCAGGGCATCGCGGCCGGCGCGGGTGGCGAACAGGCGTCCCTCCGGCGCGGCCTCCACCAGATCGGCTTCGGCCAGAGCCTCGGCCGAGCGCTCCAGAAGACCGTCGGGCGCGCGCCACTCCCCAGCGGCCACGTGGGCGAGCACCGCCGCCGCTTCCGCCATCGTCGCCCCGCCCGGCCCCGCCGCCAGGCCGAGCAGCGCCAGACAGGCGGCCTCCCGCGCCCGGCTGGCACTGACCGGCGTGGCGACCGTTGCCGGAGCCCGCATCATGGTGCCGCCGCCGAATGCCTCCGGACCCGTCTCGCGGCCGGTGCGGATGTCGTGAACCGTTCCCGTCATCGATTGTCTCCCGTCAATCAACCAATCAATCATCATCCCGCTCTGACGGTATTGCAAATCGTTCTCATTTTCAACACCGTGATGCATGACGGCAACGGGTGCGGGAAGACATCCGTTTTCGTGGTACTTCCGGTTCCGCCTGCTCCACCCGCGCCGAGGCCCGCCCGTGCCGTCCTGGTTCCACATCGCCGCGCCGATCATCGGGACCCTGGTGCTGGCGTTGACCTATTTCGACCTGTTCGTCACCGCCCTGACCGTCAGCGGCGCCGGCCCCATCACCCGGCGCCTGCCGCCGGCAATCTGGACCCTCGCGCGCCTTGTCGACCGCGGCGCGCGGCGGGCGCGCATCCTGCCCTACATCGGCATGCTGACGCTGCTGAGCATCGCCATGACGTGGATCGTGCTGTTGTGGCTGGGGTGGACGCTGGTGTACCTGGCCGACGCCTGGTCGGTGGTCATCGCGCGGACCGGCGCGCCGGTGGACGTGGGAGGCGTCGTCTACTACGTCGGCTACAGCCTGTTCACCCTCGGCCTCGGCGACTATCGGCCGCAGGGGCTGACGTGGCAGCTTCTCAGCGTTCTGGTGTCGGGAACAGGGCTGACGGTGGTGACGCTCATCATCACCTACATCGTGCCGGTGATCTCGGCGGCCGCTCAGCGCCGGGCGCTGGCCGCGCGCATCACCACCATCGGGCGCACGCCCGAAGGCATCCTGCGCCGCGCCTGGAACGGCGAGGATTTCAACGCCCTGGGCACCCATCTTCACAACCTGGCGCAGTCGCTGGTGGAGCAGGCGCAGCAGCACCACGTCTACCCCATCCTGTCCAATTTCCACCCCCTGGACCCGGATCAGGCCCTGACGGTGCGCCTCGCCGCCCTGGACGAGGCGGTGCTGCTGCTGCGGATCGCGGTGCCGCCCCAGGCGCGCCCGACCGATGGTGAACTGGACAGCTTCCGCGACAGCATGCGCATGCTGCTGGACGTGCTGCCGGGCGCCGACCCGGTGCGCGACGGCCACGAGCCGCCGCCGCCGGACTTCGGCCTGCTGGCGGAGTTCGGACTGCCCCAGCCGGCCCGCGCCGTCACCGATCCGGCGCTGGAAAGCGAAAGGGCCCACCGGCGCCGTCTCTGCTCCATCGTGTTCGAGGAGGGCTGGACCTGGGAGGCGGTCTCCCGCGATGTGCATCCGCCGGCGCAGCACCCGCGCGGAAAACCCGACTGATTGATTTTTTCAGGGACCTCGAAGGGCCGTTTGAGACTTTCGTATCCAACGCCGAGCCGAAAGGCGTCCGAGTACCGGTCCGGTCCGTTCCCGGCATGCCTCTGCCCGTTTGCCTGGCAGTGCCCGGCGGGCCTATGACGGAAGGGCGGACAGGGCATCAGAAATCGCAGGGAGGAAAGCGGCCATGAAGAACAGCGCCTGCTACGTCATCAGCCGCAACGACGGCTTCTGGTATGCCGTCGTCGGCGGCCGCGACCTGGGTCGCTTCCATCGCCGCGGCGATGCCGAGGCCCGCGCTCAGGAACGCGCCGAGGCCATGGGGCTGCCCGGCGTGACCGTCGTCGTTCCGCCCGAGCCCGCAAACCTGGCCGGGGCCGGCGCCCGAAGCTGACCCGGACCGGAAACCGATCCACGGACCCGCCTGCCTCCGTAGGGACGTCACCATTGTCGACAGTCCACAATACGGAGAGCGTCATGCGACAGCTTGCTCCAGATGAAGCCCGTCAGGCGCGCAAGGGCCGCGCCGTGTTCTACGTGCTGGCGTCCAGTCTTGCCCTGGCGCTGGTCGCGCTAGCCGCCGTGGCGCTGATGGTGCCGGTCTCCGGCCCCTGATCACGGCGGCTCGGCTCGCGCTGGGGTTTGAGCAACGGGATACATTTGCAACCGTCCCGAAGGATCACGGGTTACTCCCCTATGACCAAAGCACCAAACGGGGAGGACCCATGGTCGAGGAAACACCGGAACAGGCCCGCCAGGGCCGCAAGGGCAAGCCCGTCGCCGTCATCCTCATGGTCAGCCTGGCGCTGGGCCTGCTGGCCCTCATCGCCCTGATCCTCTGGGCGCTGTCGGGCGACGAACCCGGACCTGAGCCCGCGCAGCTTGAAGAGGGGCGCGTGATCGAAGGCCCGGTGCGCCTGGGCTGACCCACCATCGTTTCCAAAGGGCCGCCGCCCGCCGGGCCGCGGCCCTTTGCCGTGTCCGCCCGGACAGGTTGAGAATGGCCGTGGTGCGCGTTCCGCCGCGGCAGTATGCTCCGCCGCTTTCCGGCCCGATGGTCCGGCCGGAGACCGGAACCATGGGGCCTTCATGCCGCTTGCCACACTGCTCAACGCGTTCGTGCCCGTGCTGGGACTGCTCGCCATCGGCTTCTTCAGCCGGCGAAGGGGCCTGGTGCAGGACGGGTTCTGGACGCAGGCGGAGCGACTGACCTACTACCTGCTCATGCCCGCCCTTCTGGTCGGCAAGCTGGCGGGGCTGGAAGCCGGTACGCTGCCGGCCGGCCGCATCGCTCTCGCCGTCGTCGGAGCACTGCTGATCGCGGCCGCCGCGCTGGCGCTCCTTCGGCTGGTGTGGCACCCGGCGGGCGCGGTGTTCACATCCGTCGTCCAAGGCGGCCTGCGGTTCAACACCTACATCGGCCTCGCCCTGGTGGCGCCGCTCTACGGGCCTGCGGGGCTGGAGGTGGCCGCACTGGTGGTGGGCATCATGGTGGCGACCATCAACGTGCTGTGCGTCAGCGCCTTTGCGCTCTGCCTGCACGACGGCGGCCCCAAAGTGGCAGCCGTTTTCCGCCAGCTCATCCGCAACCCTCTGCTGATCGCCGCCGGCCTGGGCCTGGCCATGCAGGGGCTGGGGCTCGGCTTGCCGGTGGGGCTGGACGGCCTCGCCGACGCACTCGGCGCCGCCGCCCTGCCGCTGGGCGTGATGGCGGTCGGCGCGGCGCTTGCCCGTCTGGAAACCGCCCATCTGCCGCCGGCCGCGCCGTTCACGGCGACGGCGCTGGTGAAGTTCGCCCTGCTGCCGGGGGTGTCCCTGGCGCTGTGTGCCGTTCTTGGCCTCGACCCGCTGACGACGGCGGTGATCGTGTTGCTGCAGGCCATGCCGACGGCGCCCTCGGCCTACGTGCTGGCACGGCAACTGGGCGGCGACCATGGCCTGATGGCAAGCCTCATCGCCAGCCAGACGGTCGCCGCCTGCGTCCTGCTGCCGCTGGCCCTGGCGGCGGGGGTGATCGCCGTGTGAGGACCGGCGCGGCATCCGCGGCACGCCGGCGACGAAAGCGTGTGCCGGCGCCTCACCTGTTGCGGATTATCGCGCAGGCGACTCCGGCGCCGCGTTGAAAGGTGGCGCGGGCGGGCGTATATTGGGTTTCGGAGTGGACGGACCGGCTTCCGCCGGCCCGCCCTTTTGTCTAGGTGTCGATGTGGGCCCGAAGGCGGATTAGCAGGCCATCGTTCGGGTCCCATCGCACTTCCAGACTGACGCGGAATTTTGGCATTCCAGCATCCTCCGAAAACTGACAGAGGCGATCTGCCGTCGGCCGGGGCGCCCATCGTCCCGGCCATCCGCGGGCCTGCTTCGCGGCATCTGCTTCCTGCCAGCCGCCGCAGAGCTTAGCCGAGGCACGCGCCTCAGTCACGCGCTCCAGTTGTATAGCGGATACAGAAACGGCCGCCCCGTCGCCAGGGCGGCCGTTTTCCCCTCACCAGGGCGTGATACGCAGAAAGCCCCGCGTCAGCCCAGGATCTTCTTCTTCAGCACGTCGTTCACGGCCTGCGGGTTGGCCTTGCCCTGGGTCGCCTTCATCACCTGACCCGTGAACCAGCCCAGCAGCTTTTCCTTGCCGCCCTGAACCTCAGCCACCTTGTCCGGGTTGGCGGCGATGACCTCGTCCACGGCCTTTTCAATCGCACCCGTGTCGGTCACCTGCTTCATGCCGCGCTCGTCCACGATCTTGGCGGGGTCGTCGCCCGTCTCGATCATGATCTCGAACACTTCCTTCGCGAGGCGGCCGGACAGCGTGCCGTCGGAGATCAGGTCGATGAGCTGGCCCAGCTGCTTGGCCGAGACCGGGCTCTCGCCGATGTCCTTGCCCAGCTTGTTCAGCGCGCCGAACAGGTTGGTGGTGACCCAGTTGGCCGCCGCCTTGCCGTCGCGGCCCTCGGCCACCTGCTCGAAGTAGGCGGCACTTTCCTTGTCGAACACCAGGACGGTGGCGTCATAGGGCGACAGGCCGTAGTCGGAGATGAAGCGCTGCTTCTTCTCGTCCGGCAGTTCCGGCAGGGTGGCGCGGATGCCGTCCACGAAGGCGTCGTCGAACTCCAGCGGCAGCAGGTCGGGGTCCGGGAAGTAGCGGTAGTCGTGCGCGTTTTCCTTGGTGCGCAGGGACCGCGTCTCGCCCTTGGACGGGTCGAACAGGCGGGTTTCCTGCTCGATCTTGCCGCCGCTTTCATAGACCTCGACGTGGCGCTTGGCCTCGTACTCGATGGCCTGCATGACGAAGCGCACCGAGTTGACGTTCTTGATCTCGCAGCGGGTGCGGAAGCCCTCGTCCGGACGGCGCACGCTGACGTTCACGTCGCAGCGCATGGAGCCTTCCTCCATGTTGCCGTCACACGTGCCAAGGTACCGCAGGATGGCGCGCAGTTTGCGCAGGTAGGCACCGGCCTCTTCCGGGGTCCGCATGTCGGGCTTGGAGACGATCTCCATCAGCGCGACGCCCGAGCGGTTCAGGTCCACGAAGGTCTTCGCCGGGTGCTGGTCGTGCATGGACTTGCCGGCGTCCTGCTCCAGGTGCAGACGCTCGATGCCGACCTCGCGGGTGGAGCCGTCGGGCATGTCCAGGATGATGGTGCCGTGGCCGACGATGGGCAGCTCGTACTGGCTGATCTGGTAGCCCTGCGGCAGGTCGGCGTAGAAGTAGTTCTTGCGCGCGAACACGCTGCGGTGGTTGATCTGGGCCTTGAGGCCGAGACCCGTGCGCACGGCCTGCTCCACGGCCTTTTCGTTGATGACCGGCAGCATGCCGGGGAAGCCCGCGTCGACGAAGCTCACCTGGTCGTTGGGCTCGGCGCCGAACTTGGTGGAGGCGCCGGAGAACAGCTTGGCCTCGGAGATGACCTGGGCGTGGACCTCCAGCCCGATCACGACTTCCCAGTCGCCCGTTTCGCCCTGAATGACGTAGCTCATATCTCTCACGCCCCCACGCTGGCCGGCTTGTGGGTGAAGCCGGCGGCCTTTTCCATCACGTCGCCCACCTGGAGCACGGTTTCTTCGTCGAACGGACGCCCGATGAGTTGCAGGCCCATGGGCAGGCCGTCCTTGTCCAGGTCCACCGGCACCGACAGGCCCGGCAGGCCGGCCAGCGAGGTGGGGACGGTGAAGACGTCGTTCAGGTACATGGTGATGGGATCGTCGACCTCCGCTCCCACGGGGAAGGCGGCGGACGGCGCGGTCGGCGTCAGGATGACGTCGCAGGTCTCGAAGGCCTTCTTGAAGTCCTGGGCGATCAGGGTCCGGACCTTCTGGGCCTTCAGGTAATAGGCGTCGTAGTAGCCGGCCGACAGCGCGTAGGTGCCGATCAGCACGCGGCGGCGCACTTCCTTGCCGAAGCCCTCGCCGCGGGTCTTCATGTACATGTCGTCCAGCGACCGCACGCCGTCCGTCACCCGCAGGCCGAAGCGCACGCCGTCATAGCGCGCGAGGTTGGACGAGGCTTCCGCCGGCGCGACGATGTAGTAGGTCGGCAGCGCGTACTTGGTGTGCGGCAGGCTGATGTCGACGACGGTGGCGCCGGCGTCCTTGAGCATCTGCACGCCCTTGTCCCACACCGCCTGGACTTCCGCGTTCAGGCCGTCGGGGCGGTACTCGGCGGGGATGCCGACCGTCTTGCCGCGAATGTCGCCGGTCAGCGCGGCCTCGAAGTCCGGCACCGGCACGTTGGCCGAGGTCGAGTCCTTGGGGTCGAAGCCGGCCATGGCGCCCAGCATGATGGCGGCGTCGCGCACCGTGCGGGTCATGGGCCCGGCCTGGTCCAGCGAGGAGGCAAACGCCACGATGCCGTAGCGCGAGCAGCGGCCGTAGGTGGGCTTCAGGCCGACGATGCCGGTGAACGCCGCCGGCTGACGGATGGAGCCGCCGGTGTCGGTGCCCGTCGCGGCGATGGCGAGGCGGCCGGCAACGGCCGCCGCCGAACCGCCGGAGGAGCCGCCCGGCACCATGTCGGCGTCGTCGCCCTGCTTCTTCCAGGGGTTCTTGACCGGGCCGTAATAGCTGGTCTCGTTGGACGAGCCCATGGCGAACTCGTCCAGGTTCGTCTTGCCCAGCGTCACCGCGCCCGCCTTCTTCAGGTTGGCGGACACCGTGCTTTCATAGGGCGGCGTGAAGCCGTCCAGGATGTGCGAGGCGGCGGTGGTCAGCACGCCCTCGGTGCAGAACAGGTCCTTCATGCCGATGGGCACGCCGGCCATGGCGCCCGCGTCGCCGGACTTGATGGCGACGTCGGCGGCATCGGCCTGCTCCAGCGCGCGGTCCGGCGTCTCGGTGATGAAGGCGTTGAGGCCGCGATGGGCCTCCATGGCGTCGATGTGGGCCTGGGTCAGCTCGCGGGCGGTGAAGTCGCCCTTGGTCAGCCCCTCGCGCGCCTGGGTGATGGTCAGGTCGGTCAGCTTGCTCATGGCTTATTCCACCACCTTGGGAACCGTGAAGTAGCCCTCGACCGCGTCCGGCGCGTTGGCGAGAACCTTGTCCTGCTGGCCGCCATCGGTGATGGCGTCCTCGCGCCAGCGCAGCGCCATTTCGGTGACGCTTGTCATGGGCTCCACGCCCTTGGTGTCCACCTCGCCCAGTTGCTCGACGAAGCCCAGGATGGCCGACAATTCATCGGCGAGCCCCGGCAGTTCCGCCTCGGGGACGTCGATGCGGGCGAGGAACGCGATGTTCCTGACGGTGGTGTTGTCCAGCGACATGCGGTAAGTGTCTCCGGCTTGTACGGAAAAAGCGGATCAAGGGCGCGAAAGCCCGGAATTCCGCCGGTTTTGGAAGATTGCGCGGAAGGTAGCACCCACCATGGCGATCCGCAACCCTGCCGACCTGCGGCACGACCTCAAGACGGGTCAGCGCATCCTGGGCCTGGACCTGGGCACCAAGACCATCGGCCTGGCGATCTCCGACGCCCTGCTGATGGGCGCGACGCCGCTGAAGACCATCAAGCGGACCAAGTTCACCAAGGACGTGGAGGAACTGTTCCGTATCATGGACGAGCGCGAGGTCGGCGCGCTGGTGCTGGGCCTGCCCGTGGAGATGAGCGGCGAGGAAGGCAAGCGCTGCCAGGCCACCCGCCAATTCGCCGCCAACGTGCTGGAACGCCGCGACGTGCCGCTCGCCTTCTGGGACGAGCGCCTGTCGACGGCGGCGGTGGAGCGGGTGATGATCGACGACTTCGACTTGAGCCGCAAGAAGCGCGCGGAGAAAGTGGACGCGGCGGCGGCGGCGTTCATCCTGCAAGGGGTGCTGGACGTGCTGGCGCGGTAGCGCGTCAGTGGCTGGCGTGGTGCGGGGATAGCGACGACAGGTGACTATTGACGATTATCTTCAGTTATTATAAAGGTTGCGCGCAACCCTAGCGGGCAACCTTTTTAGAGAAGGAAGATATCGTGGCTCACTCTATCCAACTCACCTTGCCGAGCGTTGAACTTCTTAACAGCGACGCCGCGATCAAAATCTACGTCGACGACTCGCTCCAAGGAACCCTTCTTGCAAGCAAGGGCAACGTGCAGTTCTGGCCCCCTGGCCACAGCGTGAACTACTACGAGATGTCATGGAGCGACTTCTGCGCTTTCTTCCGGGATTACGGCCGTCCCTGCTCGGTCTGATGTCAGGGATGCTTGGTGGCCTCGCCAAACCGCTGCCGGCCACCAAGCCCACGCCCCGTCAAGCCGCCTGCACCCCCGTCAGGAAGTCGCGCACCAGGCTCCGCAGGCGGTCGGCCTCGCTGCCCAGCGAATCCGTCCCGCCGCGCACCGTCTCGGCCGCCTCGCCCACCTGTTCGGCGGCGCGGCTGACGGCGTGGATGTCGCTGTTGACGGACTGGGTGCCCGTCGCCGCCTGATGGATGTTGCCCGAGATTTCCGAGGTCGCGGCGTTCTGCTCCTCCACCGCTCCGGCGATGGCGGAGGCCACCTCGTTCACGCGCTGGATGATGCCGACGATGTCCTGGATCGCGGCTTCGGCCTTGCGGGTTTCGGTCTGGACGCCGCCGATCTGGGTGCGGATGTCTTCCGTCGCCTTGGCGGTCTGGGAGGCCAGGGTCTTCACCTCGTTGGCGACCACCGCGAAGCCCTTGCCGGCATCGCCCGCGCGGGCGGCCTCGATGGTGGCGTTCAGCGCCAGCAGGTTGGTCTGGTCGGCGATGTCGGTGATCAGGTCGACGATCTCGCCGATGCGGTCGGCGGCCTTGGCGAGCCCGGCCACCGTCTCGTCGGCGATCTGCGCCTTTTCGGCGGCCTCGCGGGCGACGTCGGCCGACGTCTGGGCCTGGCTGCCGATCTCGCGGATGGCCGCCGACAGTTCCTCGGCCGCCGCCGCCACGGCGTCGACGTTGCTCGCCGCTTCCTCCGACGCGCTGGCGACGGAGGTGGAGCGCTGCGTGGTGTCGCCGGCCAGGCGGCTCATGTCGCCGGCGGTGGTGTTCAGCGACTGGCAGGCGGCGCCGACGGTTTCCAGCAGGCCGGTGACGTCGCGGTCGAAGCCTTCGGTCAGCGCCTTCAGCTTTTCGGCACGGGCCAGACGCGCGGCGTTTTCCTTCTCGCGCTCCTCCTGCATGGCGGCGTTGTCGTTCATGTGCTGGCGGAAGACCTCCAGCGTGCGCGACATCTCGCCGATCTCGTCGCCGCGCTCGGTGCCCGCGACGTGGACCGACAGGTCGCCCTCGGCCAGTTCGCCCATGGTGCCGGTCAGCGATGCGACGGGGCGCGTGATGCTGCGCGCGATGGCCAGCCCCAGCACCACCGCCGCCGCCACCAGGGCCAGGGCGACCAGGGCGGTGACGATCAGGCCGTTGCGGGCGCCGTCGCGCAGGGCGGTCAGTTCAGCGGTGATTTCGGCCGCCGTGCCGTCCTCGACCTGCTTCAGGCCGTCGATCTTCCGCGTGATCGTCTCGAACCACTGCGGGCCCGTCGTGGCGGCCGCGGCACCGTCATAGACCATGGCGTTGGCCTCGGCGCGCATGGCGGACACGGCCTTGGAGGCCTCGCCCTGCAGCACGTCCTCCAGCGCCGAAACGTCGTCGGCTTCCGCGAAGGTGCGGAAGGTGGAGAAGAACGCATCCTCCTGGCCGATCAGGTCCAGCAGCTTCTGGTGGATGGCCGGCTTGAAGGCGCCGGCGCCGAAACCGTTGGCGCCCATGGCACGCTCCAGGCCCGCGCGCTCCTTGGCCTGGATCAGCGCCACATAGGCCGTCAGGTCGTGGGTCAGGCCGACATCGCCCGTGTCGCTGGCGGCCATGGCCTCCACGCTGTCGATGAAGGTGCGGATGGCGCCGGTGTAGAAGCCGGCCATGTCGCCGACGGCGAGGGTCAGGTCGGACACGCCCCGCCGGGTCCTGGCCAGCGACTCCAGCCCGTCCAGCGCCGAGCGGATGCCGGCCGTGGAGGCGTCGTCACCATAGCCCGAAGCCGCCAGCCGCTGGCGCAGGGTCGCGATGGCGACGTCGGTGTCCTTGCGGCGGTCGGGCAGCTGGTCGGCGAAGGCCTCGCCCTTTGAACCGATGTACCCTGCCGACGCGCCGCGCTCCTTCTGCAACTCGTGGATCACCTGCGAGACGTCGGGCGCCAGCATGACCACCTGGGCCATGCTTTCCATGCGGCGCCAGTCGCCGGCGCGCTCCACGATGGACAGGCCGGCGAAAATCATCAGGCCGATGACGGGTGCGGCGATCACGGCCGCGATGCGCGCGCGGATGGGGGCGTTGGACAGGAACGACATGGACGCAGTACTCCCTCGGAGGCAATGGCCTCGCCTTTTGATTAAGGCCAATTCCAGCACAAAGTTTGGGGGCTGAAAAGAACCAATACCAGCGGCCCGATACCGTCGGCCATGCCCTCCGTGCATACCTGGACGAAAGACGAAACGGTGACCCTGGACGGCGCGGCGCCGGCGGGGTAGAGGCATTGTTCATGCTCGACACCGCCCTCGCCCTGCTTCCCATCTTCCTGCTGATCGTGCTCGGCTTCTGGATGAAGCGGTCGGGCTTCGTGCCAGATGCCTTCTGGGCGCCGGCCGAGAAGACGACGTACTTCATCACCTTTCCGGCCCTGCTGGTGTTCAGCACCGCCCGCGCGCCGCTGGAGGGCGTGGCCTGGGGCCCGCTGGCACTGGCGAGCACCGGCGCGGTGCTGGCGGTGTTTCTGGTGGCGAGCCTGTCGCGGCCGCTGCTGGGCGTGCCGGCGGCCACCTTCACCAGCGTCGTGCAGGGCAGCATCCGTCCCAACACGTATGTCGGGCTGGCCGCCGCCGCCGCGCTGTTCGGCGATGCCGGTGTGGCGCTGACGGCGCTGTGCGTGGCGGGCGTGGTGCCGCTGGTCAATGTGCTGGCGGTGGCGACGCTGGTGCGCCATGTGGGCGACGGATCGGCAGAGGCGGCGGGACGCGCGGCGACGGGGCCGGCCGCGACGCTCAAGGGCATCGTCACCAACCCGCTGATCCTGGCCTGCGCGCTGGGAATCACGCTGAACGTCTCGGGCCTGGGCCTGCCGCCGGTGGTCTCGCCGTTCCTGGAGATCCTGGGCCGCGCCGCCCTGCCCGTCGGCCTGCTGGCGGTCGGCGCGGGGCTGGCGCTCGACACCCTGCGGACCAGCGGCGGCCCCGTGCTGGCGGCAAGCGTGCTCAAGCTGGCCGGCGTGCCGCTGGCGGCCGGCGTGCTGGCCTGGACGCTGGGGCTGACGGGCGTGCCGGCGGTGGTGGCGGTGGCCTATGCCGCCCTGCCCTGCTCGGCGTCGTCCTATGTTCTGGCGCGGCGCATGGGCGGCGATGCGCCCTGCATGGCGGGCATCATCACCTTCCAGACGCTGGCCGCCGCCGCAACCCTGCCGCTGGTGATCGCCGCCGCCGGGCGCGTCTTCGGCGTTGTGCCTTGAAGCCCGGCACCCGCCTCGGCTACATGAGCGCCAATCCATCCATACAGGCGGCCAGCGCGGCGGCCGAAGGTGTATAAGAGTCCCATGACCGACACAGACATCCAGACGTCCACCCCCTCCACAGGCGGCCACGGCCAGGTGCCCATGCGCTGCACGGCGGTCGCCGCCGCCGTCATCAACGGCCGGCAGGTGCTGCTGCTCAAGCGGTCCAAGGGCGCCTTCCGCGGCCACTGGACCCTGGTTTCGGGGCGCATCGAGGGCGAGGAGAAGGCGTGGCAGGCCGCCGTGCGCGAGGTGCGCGAGGAGACCGGCCTCAAGCCCATCACCGTCTACACCTCGGGCAACACCGACGTGTTCTACAACCCCGTCGACGAGGTGATGGAGGTGGTGCCCATCTTCGTCGTCCGAGTCGCGGGACAGGAGCCCGTGGAACTGGACGAAGCCCACGAGGACCACTCCTGGCTGCCCCTGCCGCGCGCCATCGACTCCGTGGCTTTCCCCGGCCAGCGGCGGGCGCTGGAGAGCATCGCGCACTTCTTTATGGAGAAGTCGCCCGCCGACTTTTATCGTATCGACGACTTCCGGCCCTGACGCCCGCCCCTCAACCGGCGCCGCCGGGCCGCCCCGCCGCTTGCCGCCCGTCCCGCCCCTGCCTATGATCCGCGCCATGACCGACGACTACGGATATCCGCACCGCCACCTCCTTGGCATCCAGGGTCTTTATCCCTGGCAGATCAAGGACCTGCTCGACCGCGCCGACGCCTATGTCGACCAGTGCCGGTCGGCCGAGAAAAAGTCCGACGTGCTGCGCGGCCGGAGCATGGTCAACCTGTTCTACGAAAGCTCGACGCGCACCCGCACCAGCTTCGAGTTGGCGGGCAAGCGGCTGGGGCTCGACGTCATCAACATGGGCGTCTCGTCGTCCAGCGTGAACAAGGGCGAGACGCTGATCGACACCGCCGTCACGCTCAACGCCATGCACCTGGACGTGCTGGTGGTGCGCCACGGCGACTCCGGCGCGGTGCAGCTGCTGTCGGAAAAGGTCAACTGCGCGGTGGTCAACGCCGGCGACGGCAGCCACGAGCACCCCACCCAGGCGCTTTTGGACGCCCTGACCATCCGCCGCCGCAAGGGCCACCTGGACAACCTGCACGTCGCCATCTGCGGGGACGTGCTGCATTCCCGCGTCGCACGGTCGAACATCTATCTGCTGACGGCCATGGGCGCGCGGGTGCGCGTCATCGCCCCGCGCACCCTGCTGCCCAGCGGCATCGAGGAGTTGGGCGTGGAGGTCTTCACCGACATGCGCGCAGGCCTGAAGGACGTGGACATCGTGATGATGCTGCGCGTCCAAAACGAGCGCATGGCCGGCAGCTACATCCCGTCGATCCGCGAATTCTTCCACTTCTTCGGACTGGACCGCGAAAAGCTGGCGCTGGCCAAGCCCGACGCGCTGATCATGCACCCCGGCCCCATGAACCGGGGCGTGGAGATCGACAGCGACGTGGCCGACGACATCGAACGCTCCGTCATCCGCGAACAGGTGGAGATGGGCGTGGCCGTGCGCATGGCCGTCATCGACAAGCTGGTCCTGAACGCCCCCAACTTCGCCAACGGAGCCGCCTGAGATGCCGCAGAAGGCAACCGGCCGCGTCGCCTATGTGAACGCCCGCCTGATCGACCCCGCCACCAACACCGACACCATCGGCGGCGTGCTGACGGTGCGCGAGACCATCGCCGCCATGGGGCCGGACGTGGTGCGCGGCGGCGTGCCCGCCGACGCCAAGATCATCGACTGCCAGGGCGCCTGCCTGGCCCCCGGCCTGGTGGACATGCGCGTGTCCCTGGGCGAGCCCGGCGAGGACCACAAGGAAAGCCTGCGGTCGGCCGGCGAGGCCGCCGTGGCGGGCGGCGTGACCAGCATGGTCTGCCTGCCCAACACCAGCCCGCCCATCGACAGCGAGGCGACCGTGGAGTTCGTCGCCCGCCGCGCGCGGCTGATCGGGCTGGCGAAGGTCTACCCCTACGGCGCCGCCACCCAGGGCTGCGAGGGCAAGGTGATCTCGGAGATGGGGCTCTTGAGCAACGCCGGGGCCGTCGCCTTCACCGACGGCATCCTGCCCATCGCCGACCCCCAGGTCATGCGCCGGGCGCTCGCCTACGGCGCCACCTTCGGGCTGCTGGTCTGCCAGCACGCCGAGGAGCGCGCGCTGTCCGGCGGCGTCATGAACGGCGGCGACCATGCCACGCGGCTCGGCCTGTCCGGCATCCCGCGCGAGGCCGAAGTGATCATGCTGGAGCGCGACATGCGCCTGGTGAAGATGACCGGCGGGCGCTACCACGCCGCCCACCTGACCTGCGCTGAAAGCCTGGACGTCATCCGCCGCGCCAAGGACGCCGGGCTGGACGTCACCTGCGACACCGCGCCGTTCTACTTCGCCCTGAACGAGATGGCGGTGTCGGACTACCGCACCTTCGCCAAGCTCAACCCGCCGCTGCGGGGCGAGGACGACCGGCGCGCGGTGATCCAGGCGCTGAAGGATGGCGTGATCGACTGCATCGCCTCCGATCACCTGCCGCAGGACCAGGACACCAAGCGCCTGCCCTTCAACCAGGCCAGCTTCGGCGCCATCGGGCTGGAGACGCTGCTGCCGATCTCGCTGGAGCTGTACCACAACGGCCACCTGACCCTGCTGGAGGTGCTGCGCGCCCTGACCGTCGCCCCGGCGAAGCGCCTGGGCCTGCCGGGCGGCACGCTGGCGCCGGGGGCGCCGGCGGACTTCTTCCTGTTCGATCCGGACCGCGCCTGGAAGGTGACGGCGGACCGCCTGAAGTCCAAGTCCAAGAACACGCCGTTCGACGGCCGCCCCGTCCAGGGCCGCGTGCTTGCCACGGTCATCGACGGACGGACGGTGTTCGAGCATCATGGGTAGCATGACCCCGGAACTCCTGCTCATCGCCGCCGGCGTCGCCGGCTACCTGCTCGGCTCCATCCCCTTCGGCCTGGTCATCACCAGGATGCTGGGCCTGGGGGACATCCGCGCCATCGGCTCGGGCAATATCGGCGCCACCAACGTTCTGCGCACCGGAAACAAGGGCGCGGCGCTGGCGACGCTGATCCTGGATTCGGGCAAGGGCGCCATCGCGGCGCTGATCGCGCGCTACGTCCTGGCCGCCACCATGAGCCACGACCTGGGGGTGGAGGCCGGCATCATCGCCGGTGCCTGCGCTGTGCTGGGCCACAACTTCCCCGTCTGGCTGGGGTTCAAGGGCGGCAAGGGCGTGGCGACGACGCTCGGCACCCTGCTCGCCACCGCGCCTTACGTGGGGCTGGCGGCCTGCGGCATCTGGCTGCTGACGGCGGTGGTGACGCGCTATTCGTCGCTGGCCGCCCTGGTATCGCTGACGGCCGCCCCCGTGCTGGCGTGGTTCCTGGCGACTCCGGCCCACGCGGCGGCCTTCGCCCTGCTGGCGGCACTGGCGTGGATTCGCCACCGCGAAAACCTGCGCCGCCTGCTCAACGGCAGCGAGAGCCGCATCGGCGACAAGAAGAAGAAGGCGTGAGCCACCGACTCGCGCGTGGCGATTGACGACGCTTCCATTCCCGCGCAACCTTTGCGCGCCATGACGCATCATCGCCGCTCGCTGAGCCCCGCCGAACGCCTGGACTGGCTGCGCCTGATTCGCAGCGAGAACGTGGGCCCCGTCACCTTCCGCCGCCTGCTCGACCGTTTCGGCAGCGCCGGCGAGGCCCTGCGCGCCTTGCCCGACCTGGCCCGGCGCGGCGGGCGCACCAAGGGCGTGCGCATCTGCCCCAAGGCCGACGCCGCCCGCGAGCTGGAGGCCGTCGACCGATTCGGCGCTCGCATCCTGGGAACCGGCGAGCCCGGCTATCCCGCCCTGCTGGCGGAGGTGGAGGACGCGCCGCCGCTTCTGCTCATGCTCGGCAGCCCGCACCTGTTCGAGCGCCCGACCGTCGCCATCGTCGGCGCCCGCAACGCCAGCCTCAACGGCTGCAACTTCGCCCGCCGGCTGGCGGTGGACCTGGCGGAGACGCACGGCTTCCTGGTGGTGTCGGGTCTGGCACGCGGCATCGACACCGCCGCCCACCAGGGCGCCCTGAAAGGCGGCACCTGTGCGGTCATGGCGGGCGGGGTGGACGTGATCTACCCGCCGGAGAACGACCGCCTGCATGCCGCCGTCGCCGCGCAGGGGGTGGTGGTGTCCGAACAGCCGCTGGGCACCGAGCCGCAGGCCCGCCACTTCCCCCGCCGCAACCGCATCATCAGCGGCATCGCCCGCGGAGTCGTGGTGGTGGAGGCCAACCAGCGCTCGGGCTCGCTGATCACCGCACGGCTGGCCGCCGACCAGGGGCGCGAGGTGTTCGCCGTGCCGGGATCGCCCCTGGACCCGCGCTGCGCCGGCACCAACGGGCTGCTGAAGGACGGCGCCCATCTCGTGCAGCACGCAGGCGATGTTGCGGCCGTTCTGGAAGGCCTCGCAGCCTATGAACCGGCGGGCGGAGAACCGCCGTCCGCACCGCCCGGACCACCGCCCGATCCCAGCGATTCACAGCGCGGGAAGGTGCTCACCTGCCTGGGTGCCAACCCCGTGAGTGTTGACGAAGTGATCCGGCAGTGCCAATTGTCACCCCCTGTGGTCGCCATGATTCTGCTGGAGCTGGAGCTGGCGGGCCGCCTGGAACGGCATCCTGGGAACCGTGTGTCCCTGCTGTACTTCGGATAAACGCGGGCGTTCGCGCGTCCCCTTCGGCACAAGGACTGTCCCCGTCTCATGCATCTCGTCATCGTCGAGAGCCCGGCGAAAGCCAAGACCATCAACAAGTACCTGGGATCGGATTTCCAGGTGCTGGCGTCCTATGGGCACATCCGCGACCTGCCTGCCAAGGACGGCTCGGTGCGGCCCGACGAGGACTTTGCCATGGACTGGACGGTCGACGGCAAGTCCGAGCGCCACATCAAGGAGATCGTCTCCGCGGCGCGCACGGCCGACACCGTCTTCCTCGCAACCGACCCCGATCGCGAGGGCGAGGCCATTTCCTGGCACGTGCTGGAGGAGCTGCGCCGCCGCCGGGTGCTGAAGGACACCGACGTCAAGCGCGTGACCTTCAACGCCATCACCAAGTCGGCGGTGATGGACGCCATCGCCAACCCGCGCGACCTGGACCAGGAGCTGATCGAGGCCTACCTGGCCCGCCGCGCCCTGGACTACCTGGTGGGCTTCACCCTGTCGCCGGTGCTGTGGCGCAAGCTGCCGGGCTCGCGCTCGGCGGGCCGCGTTCAGTCCGTCGCCCTGCGGCTGGTGTGCGAGCGCGAGGCCGAGATCGAGCGCTTCGTCCCGCAGGAGTACTGGACGGTCGACGTCGCGCTCAAGAACAAGGACGGCCAGCCGTTCTCGGGCCGCCTGACCCACCTGGACGGCCAGAAGCTGGACAAGTTCGGCCTGAAGGACGAAGCCTCGGCCAGTGCCGCCAAGGCCGCCATCGAGGCCGGCGCCTTCAAGGTCGCCCAGGTCGAACGCAAGCAGAGCCGCCGCAACCCGGCGCCGCCGTTCACCACGTCGACCCTTCAGCAGGAAGCCAGCCGCAAGCTGCACTTCTCGGCCAAGCAGACCATGCAGACCGCCCAGCGCCTGTACGAGGGCGTGGACATCGGCGGCGAGACGGTGGGCCTGATCACCTACATGCGAACCGACGGCGTGCAGATGGCGCCCGAAGCGATCGAGAGCGCGCGCGGCTACATCGGCCGCGAGTTCGGCAAGGACTACCTGCCCGGCAAGGCGCGCGAGTACAAGACCAAGGCCAAGAACGCCCAGGAAGCGCACGAGGCAATCCGCCCCACCGAGATCATGCGCCATCCCTCCACCGTCGCCCGCTCGCTGGACCGCGACCAGTTCCGGCTTTACGAGTTGATCTGGAAGCGGACCGTCGCCAGCCAGATGGAAAGCGCGGTGATGGACCAGGTGGCCGTCGACATGACCGACGGGTCCGGCAAGACCACCCTGCGCGCCAACGGCTCGGTCATCCGCTTCGACGGGTTCCTCAAGCTCTACCGCGAGGACCGCGACGACGACGCCGAGGACGAAAGCAGCCGCATCCTGCCGCCGCTCAACGAGAACGACCCGGTGGAGCGCGGCAAGGTCACGCCCGAGCAGCACTTCACCCAGCCGCCGCCGCGCTACACGGAAGCGTCGCTGGTCAAGAAGATGGAAGAGTTGGGCATCGGCCGCCCGTCCACCTACGCCAGCGTGCTCGCCGTGCTGCAGGACCGCAATTACGTGAAGCTGGAACAGCGGCGCTTCGTGCCCGAGGACCGGGGCCGCGTGGTGACGGCGTTCCTGGAAAGCTTCTTCAACCGCTACGTCCAGTACAACTTCACCGCCGACCTGGAAAACCAGCTGGACGACATTTCCGGCGGCCGGGCGGACTGGAAGGAAGTGCTGCGCCTGTTCTGGCAGGACTTCAAGGCGGCCGTCGAGGACATCCAGGGCCTGCGCGTCTCCGACGTGCTGGACGCCCTGGACAAGGACCTGGGCCCGCATCTGTTCCCGAGCCGCGAAGACGGCACCGACCCGCGCGTCTGCCCGTCGTGCTCCGACGGACGGCTGTCGCTGAAGCTGGGCAAGTTCGGCGCCTTCATCGGCTGCTCCAACTACCCGGAATGCCGCTACACCCGGCCACTGGCCGAAAGCGCCGGCGACCCCAAGGAGGAACAGGCGGGCCTGGCGGAAGGGCCCAAGCTGCTGGGCCAGGACCCGGAGACGGGCAAGGACGTCACGCTGCGCAAGGGGCCCTACGGCGTCTACGTGCAACTGGGCGAGCCCGAGGGCGAAGGCAAGCAGAAGACCAAGCCCAAGCGCGCCAGCCTGCCGCGCGGCATGGACCCCGCCGACGTGGACCTGGAAAAGGCGCTGAAGCTGCTGGCCCTGCCCCGCAAGGTCGGCCCGCACCCGGAAACCGGCGAGCCCATCCTGGCCGGCATCGGGCGCTTCGGGCCGTACCTCAAGCATGGCGACGCCTACAAGTCGATCGGCAAGGACGACGACGTGCTGGAGATCGGACTGAACCGCGCCGTCGTGCTGCTGGCCGAGGCCAAGACGCGCAAGACCGCCAAGCCGCTCAAGACGCTGGGCAAGCACCCCGACGACTCCGTCGAGATCACGCTGCACGAAGGGCGCTACGGCCCCTACGTCCAGCACAACAAGACCCGCGCCACCCTGCCCAAGGACAAGGACCCGGAAACGGTGACGCTGGACGAGGCGGTGGAGCTGATCAACGCCAAGGCGGCCAAGGGCGGCAAGAAACCCGCTGCCAGGAAGGCTCCCGCCAAGAAGACGGCGGCGAAGAAGGCCGACGCCGAGGGTTCGGCCACCACCGCCAAGAAGGCCCCGGCGAAGAAGCCCGCCGCCAAGAAGGCCACGGCCGCCAAGAAGACCACCGCCGCCGCCAAGAAAGCCCCTGCCAAGGCTCCGGCGCGCAGGAAGACGGGCACGGACGAATAGGCCGCGTCGGGCGTTGCCCCTTCACAGCCGCGCCCACGTCATGACCAGATAAAGGACCCGGATTGACAAAGCCGAAACAGCCCGCCCCGCTGCCCACCAAGGACCAGGTGCTGGAGTTCATCAACGAGAGCCCCGGCAAGGTGGGCAAGCGCGAGATCGCGCGGGCCTTCCACATCGGCAGCCAGGACCGGGTGTGGCTCAAGAAGATCCTCAAGGATCTGGCCGAGGAAGGCGCCATCGAACGTGGCCACAAGCGCCAGTTCCACCGCCCCGGCGCCCTGCCCGACGTGCTGGTGGTCGAAGTCATCGCCATCGACCCGGAAGGCGGACTGGTCGCCAAGCCCGTGACGTGGACGCAGGAGGACACGCCGCCCCGCATCCTGCTCACCGACCGCAAGAGCCAGGCCATGGGCCGGGGCGACCGCGCCCTGGTGCGTGTGCGCCGCATCCGCGACGACCTGTACGAGGGCAAGCTGATCAAGCGCCTGGCCGGCGCGCCGAACCAGGTGCTGGGCGTCTATGAGACCGGCGCCGAGGGCGGTCGCCTGGTCCCCACCAGCAAGCGCGAGAAGACCGAATACCTGGTTCCCGCCGGCGACACCATGGGCGCCGACCCGGGCGAGATCGTGCTGGCCGAGGTCCTGCCCGGCCGCCGGCTGGGCCTGCGCCTGGCCAAGGTGGTGGAGCGCCTGGGCCACACCGGCGAGGCCAAGTCCGTCAGCCTGATCTGCATCCACGAGAACGACATCCCCGTCGAGTTCCCGCCCGAGGCCCTGAAGCAGGCCGAGGACGCCGAGGCCGCGACTCTCGGAAAGCGCGAAGACCTGCGCGCCATCCCCTTCGTCACCATCGACGGCGAGGATGCGCGCGACTTCGACGACGCCGTCTTCGCCGAGGCCGACGACGCCGAGGACAACCCCGGCGGCTTCCGCATGATGGTCGCCATCGCCGACGTCGCCCACTACGTCCGCCCCGGCGACCCGCTGGACCGCGCGGCGTTCGAGCGCGGCAACAGCGTCTACTTCCCCGACCGCGTCGTGCCCATGCTGCCCGAGGCCCTGTCCAACGGCTGGTGTTCGCTGCGGCCCAACGAGGACCGGCCGGTCATGGCGGTGCGCATGCGCATCGACCGCCACGGCAACAAGCTGGACCACGCCTTCACGCGCGGCATGATCCGCTCCAGTGCACGGCTCACCTACACCCAGGTGCAGAACGCCATGGACGGCATGGCCGACGAGCTGACCGGCCCGCTGGTGGAACCGGTCCTCAAGCCCCTCTACGGCGCCTTACACGCGCTGGCCGAGGCCCGCGACCGTCGCGGCACGCTGGACCTGGACATCCCCGAGCGCCGCATCCTGGTCAATGACGAGGGCGAGGTGACGGGTGTCGTCATCCGCCCGCGCTTCGACAGCCACCGCCTGATCGAGGAGTTCATGATCCTCGCCAACGTCTGCGCGGCGGAGGAACTGGAGAAGCACGACACGCCCTGCATGTACCGCGTCCACGACGAACCCGCGCCCGAACGCCTCCAGGCCCTGCGCGAGTTCCTCGACAGCATGGACCTGACGCTGACCACCGGCACCATCAAGCCCCACCACTTCAACAAGATCCTGGAGTCGGTGAAGGGCAGCCCCGACGAGATCATCGTGAATGAGGTCGTGCTGCGCAGCCAGGCGCAGGCCGTCTACAGCCCCGAGAACCTGGGCCACTTCGGCCTGGGCCTGCGGCGCTATGCCCACTTCACCTCGCCCATCCGCCGCTATTCCGACCTGGTCGTCCACCGCGGCCTGATCCGGGCGCTGGGGCTCGGCAAGGACGGGCTGACGGACGAGGAGATGGAGCGGATGGAGCCCATCGGCGAGCACATCTCCATCACCGAGCGCCGCGCCGCCACCGCCGAACGCGACGCGGTGGACCGCTTCGCCGCCGCCTGGCTCGCCAACCACGTCGGCTCGCTGTTCTCGGGCCGCATCCGGGGCGTCAACCGCTTCGGCCTGTTCGTGGAACTGTCGGAAACCGGCGCGAGCGGGCTTGTGCCCATCTCCACCCTGCCCGACGACTACTACCTGCACGACGAGGCCCAGCACGCACTGATCGGCCGCAAGTTGCGACGCACCTACCGGCTGGGCGACCTGGTGACGGCGCAGCTCATGGAGGCCAGCCCGCTGACCGGCGGCATGCTGTTCCACATCGTCGAGGAAAAGGGCCACGCCGGCGTGCGCAAGCCGGGCGAAACGGTGGACCCCTCCACGGGCGCCCGCAAACCCGCCGGCAGCGTCGGCCGCCAGCGTCGGGTGAAGGCGGCCAAGGACACGCGCCGCGTCAAGGTGGCCGGCCGCGTCACCGCGAAGGGAAAGAAACCGGGCAAGGGTGGTAAAGTAAGCCGGAAGACCAAGCGCTGACGCGGCGCTTGCCAACTCACGCGGGCCAAATCGCCGGCCGCCTTCACGGTTTCTCAACTTTGCCGCGGGCATGATGGGGAAGTGAACGGGGGATCCGGCGCATTCCCTTCTTGTAAGGCTGCCCCACCGCATGTTTCTATGACAGCGGTGCGAGGGAAAGGGTATGGCTTAGGCCGCATGAGCATCCGCAAGAAAATGTCCCGCCCGGCTTACGGTCTTCATCGCGCGGTCCTTCTGGTGGCCGCCCTGACGGCCGCCGCCTGCGCACCCAGCGAGGGCCCGCGCCCCGCCGGTGCCGCCGGACCTGTTTCGGCTGCCATTCCCGCCGCCTCCGTGCGGCCCGCCATAGCCTTCCCCAACCACGACGCCGAGCGCGTGTTCGCCTACGGCTTCAGCGCCATCACCGGCCGCTACATCAATGACGTCAGCGCCCGCGATCTGGCGCTGGAGGGGCTTCGCGGCCTGGGCGGAATCGACCCTGCGCTGATCGCCGACACCACCGCCGACGGTCGGGTGGAGTTGCGGACCACCGGTGGCGTCGTCGCGTCCCTTCCCGCCCCCGCCAACGACGACGCCCGCGCCTGGGCCCGCGCCGTGGCCGACATGGTGGCCGACGCCCGCCGCGTTTCGCCGCCGCTGGCCGCCGCCGACACCGAAGCGGTCTACGAGGCCGTCTTCGATGCCGCCCTCGGCTCTCTCGACATGTTCTCGCGCTATGCCGGTGCGGAAGAGGCGCGCGACCACCGCGCCAACCGCAACGGCTTCGGCGGCATCGGCATCCGCTATGTGCGCGGCAAGACAGGGCTGGAGGTGCGCGACGTGTTCGACGAGGCACCGTCCAGCGGCCTGCTGTTCATCGACGATGTCATCACCGCCGTCAACGGCATCGACCTGGGCGGGCTGGAGACCACGCAGGTCAAGAAGATGCTGCGCGGTCCCATCGACAGCACGCTGACCCTCACCGTTTCCCGCCCCGGCATCGCCCAGCCGGTACGCGTGCCCATCCGCCGCGACCTGGTGGTCCCCCGGACCGTGACCCTGGCGACCGAGGGCGACAGCGCCATCATCCGCATTTCCAGCTTCAACCAGCGCACGGCCGAAAGCGTGCAGAAGGCCGTCGCCCAGGCCCGCGCGGAACTGGGGCCGAACCTGCGCGGGCTGGTGCTCGACCTGCGCGGCAACCCCGGCGGCCTTCTTGACCAGGCGGTGGAGGTTTCCGACCTGTTCATCGACCACGGCCCCATCCTCTCCACCCGCGGCCGCCATCCCGAAAGCCGCCAGTACTACAATGCCCGGCACGGCGACATCGCAGCCGGCCTGCCCATGGTGGTGCTGGTGGACGGGCGATCGGCCTCCTCGGCGGAAATCGTCTCGGCGGCCCTCCAGGACCAGGGCCGCGCCGTGGTCGTCGGCACCACGTCCTACGGCAAGGGCACCGTGCAGACGGTGGTGCGCCTGCCCAACGACGGCGAGATGACGCTGACGTGGTCGCGATTCCACAGCCCGTCGGGATACGCCCTGCACGGACTGGGCGTCATGCCCTCGCTCTGCACCGCCTACGGCAACACCGGCGACGGCAGCGACACCGTGGCACTGGCCGACGCCTCGGCCGCGCTGATGGCAGAGGAAGGCGAGACCGACGCGTCCGAAGGGGGCTTCATCAACGCCACGCATACCGACGCCGCCACCGACGGCAACGACCTGGGCCGGCGCGTCGAGCAGCTTCTGCGCGCCCAGGCCGACGTCGATGCCATGGTGCCAACCCAGTACGCGCAATGGCGCTCCACCCCCCTGGAAGACACCGAGGGACGCCGCAAGCTGCGCACGAACTGCCCACCCAAGAGCCACGCCGGCAACGAGGTCGACCTGGCCCTTGGCGAACGCCTGGTGCGCGAGCCCGCGCTGTACCGCTGGGCGCTGGGCCTGACGGCGGATCACGTCACCGCGCGGCGGTAAAGCACTGACGCGCTTGGGCTGCCGCCCAGACCCGCTCGGGGGCGGAAGCCCCGATCCCCCACTTCTTCTCAAAGTAAGGCCGGAGCACGCCGCCGCCGTCCCGCCTCGGCCAAAGGAATCGGGAGCGCGAGGAGCCGTACTCCTCGCAAAACCCACCGCGCGCCAGCGCGGACCGGTACCGGGCGCTGTCGCGCTTGGGCTGCCGCCCAAACCCGCTCGGGGGCGGAAGCCCCCGCCCCCCCACTTCTTCTCAAAATAAGGGCCGGAGCGCGCCGCCGCCGCCCTGCCGCAGCCAAAGACAACGGGAGCGCGAGGAGCCGTGCTCCTCGCAAAACCCCATCGCGCGCCAGCGCGAGCCGGTACCGGGCGCTGACGCGCCTGGGCTGCCGTCCAGACCCGCTCGGGGGCGGAAGCCCCGATCCCTCACTTCTTCTCAAAGTAAGGCCGGAGCACGCCGCCGCCGTCCCGCCTCGGCCAAAGGAATCGGGAGCGCGAGGAGCCGTGCTCCTCGCAAAACCCACCGCGCGCCACCGCTAAGCCCCCTTACCCGCCGCCAGGCTTGACTGCGCGATGGCGTTCGGCGCGCACGGCCTCGGCGGTGCGGGCGAAGTCGGGGCTGTGGACCAGGCGCTCCAGCGACACGGTCAGGCGGCGCTGCCAGTTGGGGTATTCGTCGACGGTGCCCGGGACGTTCACCTGACTTTCCTCCATGGCGAGGTCGTCCAGGTTGACCAGCATCAGCCGCGACGGCGCCCGCGCCAGGAAGCGGTGGACGCCGAGGATCAGTTCGCGCAGATCGTCGCCGGGAAGGTGTTCGTCCTCGGGAAAGTCCTCGCGCACCAGGCCCTGGTCCTTCAGCGCCGCCACCAGCAGCGCGCGATCGTCCGCGCGGGCCTTCATTTCCTCCTCGCGCGAGGTCCCGGGGCCGACCAGGTTGCGGTCGTGGCGCAGCGCGATGTCCCAGCAGCGCCAGTGGCCGACGATGGTGAACAGGTCGTGCGAGGTGGGCGTGGCGACGGCCAGTTCAGGATAGGCTTCGGGGCGCTTGAACAGGCCGCCCTCGTACCGCTCGAAATAGAACAGGCGGTAGGACAGCACGTCCTCGCGCGCCATGCGCTCGCGGAAGCCGTCCGGGACGGTGCCCAGGTCCTCGCCGATGACCATGCAGCAGTTGCGGTGGCTTTCCAGCGCCAGGATGCCCAGCAGGTCCTCCATGGGATAGCTGACGTAGGTGCCCTGCTTGGCGCTCACCCCCGGCGGAATCCAGTACAGGTGCTGCAGCGCCATGGCGTGGTCCATGCGCAGCGCCCCGGCGTGGCGCATGTTGGCGCGCACCATCTCGATGAACGGGCCGTAGCCCATCTCCCGCAGTTTCAGCGGATTGAGCGGCGGCATGCCCCAGTCCTGGCCGCCGTGGGCCAATTCGTCGGGCGGGGCGCCGACGCGGGCGCCGACGGCATAGACGCCGGGGTCCATCCAGGTGTCGGCGCCTTCGGTGTCCACGCCTACCGCCAGATCGCGGTAGAGGCCGATCGTGGGACCGCCGGCGGCGTCCTTCAGCGTCCCGGCCGCCTCGGCCAGTTGCCGGTCGGCCTCGAACTGGAGCCACAGGTGATAGTTGACCCGCTCCATGTGCTCGGACGCGAAGGCCAGGACCGGCTTACCGGCCGGGTTCCGGTACTCCTCGGGCCACTGGTGCCAGGGGGCGCCGTCGAAGTGCTCGTGCAGCGCCATGAAGACGGCGAAACGGTGCAGCCGGTAGCCGCCCTCGTCCAGGAAGGCCTGATAGGCCGCCACGCGCGGATGGTCGGCCGGCAGCGCGCGGAAATGCTTGTGCAGGACGCGCAGGATCTCGTGCTTGAGGCCCGAGACGGCGGCATAGTCCACGTCGCCGGCCTTGCGCGCGGCATCCAGGCGGTCGCAAAAGGCGGTGTCGGCCATCAGCGCCTTGGCGTCGGCGCTCTCCTCGGCCTCCGGCACGGCCTGCACGTCGATGTAGAGCGGATTGAGAAACAGCCGGCTCGACGGGCTGTAGGGGCTGATGTGCAGCGGATTGGCCGGGAACAGGCTGTGCAGCGGGTTCAGGCCCACCACATGGCCGCCGTTCTGCGCGACCCCCTGGGCCAGCGTGCGCAGGCTGGAGAAATCGCCCATGCCCCAGTCGATGTCGCTGCGCACGGAATACAACTGGCAGGCCACGCCCCAGGCGCGGTTGCCGTTCACGGCGGCGGGCGGCGTGTAGCAGGCGGTGGGGCAGACGATCACCTTGCCCTCCGCCGCCACCGCGCCGTCGGCGTCGATCAGGCGCAGGGTGTGGTAGCCGTGCGCCATGTGCGAGGGCAGCGGCAGGCTGCGGCGCTCATAGGCAATGCCCCCGATCTCGGCCTCGTCGATGGTCGCCAGGTCGCCGGGATCGGCGGTGCCTGTCATCTCCAGGCCGTCTTCCTGGATCAGGGTCCAGTTGTAGACGACGTCGCGCCGGTCGCGGCGGTGGGTGAGCGTGGTGGCGAGTTGCGCCCCGGTGGTGCGCAGGACGGTGGCCGGCGGCAACAGGCGGCCCCAGTCGCGGCGCTCCAGGTCTTCGAGGCTGCGCGCGGTCTCGTCGGCGTCGGAAGCCGGCACGCCCAGGGCGGCCAGCAGCGCCTTCACGTCCGCCTCGTCGGCCTCGTGCCGGTTGCCGAAGATGTCGTGATAGGCCGGCTCGATCCCCGCCTTCTCGGCCAGGCGTGCCAGCGTGTCGACGTACTCCATATCGGTCCCCTCGCCTGTCGTTCCGAAGGTGTCTCCTCCGGGACGGTAATGCCGTTTTCTTCAGTCTCAACGCCCTGGGAGGCGCATCACGCTCGCCGATCGCTCGTCCGGCGCCCTGATCGTCCGCGCAGGCCCCGGCGCTCCTGCGTGAACACCGCCATGGCGTGCGGTCCCAGCGGGTAGACCTCGCCGGGGTCCACCACCTTGCGCGGCCCTTCCACGCCCGCGCGCATGGTGTCGAACAGGCGCACCCAGGGCCCGCCGTAGGCCTCGGGCGGCAGGCGGAAGGCGATGGGGTCGATGCCGGCGTTCATCAGCACCACCACCTGGTCCTTGTGGTCGGCGTGCGCCGCGCCGTCGCCGATGTCGCCCAGGTGGAAGCCAAAGCAGCGCAGCATGGGGGCGTTCCAGTCCGCGGGCGTCATCTCCTGCCCCGCCGGGGACAGCCAGGTGATGTCCTTGACCGGTCCGTCCTCGCCCAGCAGCGCACCCCTGAAGAAGTGCTTGCGGCGGAAGGCCGGGTTGGCGCGGCGCAGGTGCACCAGCATCCGCGCGAACGCCAGGAAATCCATGTCCTCGTCCCGGCCCAGCGACCAGTCGATCCAACCGATCTCGTTGTCCTGGCAATAGGCGTTGTTGTTGCCGCGCTGGCTGTTGCCCAACTCGTCGCCGCCCAGGATCATGGGCACGCCCTGGCTGAGCAGCAGGGTGGCGAGCAGGTTGCGCTTCTGCCGGTAGCGCAGGTCCAGCACGTCGGGGTCGTTGGTCGCCCCCTCGACGCCGCAGTTCCACGAGATGTTGTTGTCGGTGCCGTCGCGGTTGTTCTCGCCGTTGGCCTCGTTGTGCTTGGCGTTGTAGCTGACCAGGTCGGCCAGCGTGAACCCGTCGTGGGCCGTGATGAAGTTGATGGACGCCGTCGGGCCGCGCCGGCTGTAGATGTCGCTCGACCCCGCCACGCGCGTCGCCACCGACGGACCCTGGCCGGGATCGGAGCGCCAGAAGGAGCGGATGTTGTTGCGGAAGCCGTCATTCCACTCGCGCCAGCCGGGCGGAAAGCTGCCGACGCGATAGCCGGCGGGGCCGATGTCCCACGGCTCGGCGATCAGCTTGACACCGTTGAGCACCGGGTCCTGGCGCACGGCGGCCATGAACGGGTGGTTGGCGTCGAAGCCGTGGATGTCGCGCCCCAGCGCCGGCGCCAGGTCGAAGCGGAAGCCGTCGACGCGCATCACCTCCGCCCAGTGGCGCAAGGAGTCCATGACCATCTGCAGCACGCGCGGGTGCGTCAGGTTCATGGTGTTGCCGCAGCCCGAGTGGTTCTCGTAGTACCGCGGATTCTCCGGCACCAGATGGTAGTAGCTGGCGTTGTCGAAGCCGCGGAGGCTGATGGTCGGGCCCAGTTCGTTGCCCTCGCAGGTGTGGTTGTAGACCACGTCCAGGATGACCTCGAGCCCCGCCTCGTGGAAGCGGGACACCATGGTCTTGACCTCGTCCAGGCTGCCGGACGACAGCAGGCGCGGCGCCGGCGCGAAGAAGTTGTAGGGGTTGTAGCCCCAGTAGTTGGTCTTCCCCAACTCCACCAGGTGCGGTTCGTCGGCGTAGGCGTAGATGGGCAGAAGCTCGACCGACGTCACGCCCAGGTCCACCAGGTGGCCGATCATCGGCTCCGACGCCAGGCCCGACAGGGTGCCGCGGATGGGGGCCGGCACGTCGGGGTGCAGCATGGTGGCGCCGCGCGGGTGCAGTTCATAGACGATGGTTTCCGTCCAAGGCGTGCGCGGGCGGCGGATGCGCTCGTTCCAGGGGAAGGCGTCGTTGACCACCACGCCCTTGGGAATGGAGCGCGCGCTGTCGCGCCGGTCGAAGGACAGGTCCCCGCGCGAGCTGCCCAGGCGGTAGGCATAGCACGACGGCGTCCACTTCACCTCGCCCGACAGCGCCCGCGCGTACGGATCAACCAGCAGCTTGTTGGGGTTGAACCGCATGCCGCGCGGCGGATCGTAGGGCCCGTGCACGCGATAGCCGTACAGTTGGCCGGGCATCAGGTCGGGGATGTAGCCATGCCACACCGCGTCGGTGCGTTCCGGCAGGCGGATGCGTTCCTGCTCGCGGCGGCCGGTGGTGTCGAAGAGGCACAGTTCCACGGCCTCGGCGTTTTCCGAGAAGACGGCGAAGTTCACGCCGTGGCCGTCCCACGTCGCACCCAGCGGATAGGGCGCGCCGGGCTGCAGGGATCGGCGGTGCGGGTGGCTCATGGTCCGTCCTTGACAGGCGGCGCGGCGGCGACGGCGGCGGCAATGCCCGCGGATCGCGCGGGCCCGAAGCGGCAAAAGGCGGCGGGACGGCCGGACGCCGTCACAGCGCCCACCGCCCCTGATGCCGGCGCAGGTGGCGGCGCGTCAGGTTTCGCCGGTGGTGGTGGGCTTCTTGGCGGGGCCGGCCTTGCCGGCGGATTTCGGCGTCGGGGCCTTGCGCTGCTTCGGCCCGGCGGTTCCGGCCGCGGCCGTCTTCTTCGCGGCGGTGGTGCCGGTCTTGGCGCGCGTCTTGGTGGCGCTGGCGGCGGTGGCCTTGCCGCCGGCCTTGGCGGCCTTGGCGGGGCTTTTCTTCGGCGCCGGAGTGCCGGCGGCGGGCGACTCTGCGACGGCGTCGGCGGCGCGGGTGGCGCGCTTGCGGGCGGTGGGCTGGGCCTGGTCGGCGGCGGGCGCCTCGGTGGCCATCACCTCCTTCTCGGCCATGTACCAGAACTCGTCGTTGCGGTCCTCGGGGCAGCCATGAGCCTCCCACAGCTCATAGGCCCGGCGCCGAATCGCATCTTCCAGAGAGGGCATGTGCGTCACCTTTCCTGTGTTCCGCCTGGGCATTCCCGGTAATCCACGGCTCACGCGGCCGCGGGGTTCACTCTACACGCAACGGTGGGGCCGGAAAACAAGCGACGACGCACCGGGTTGCGCGGCGGCCGCGGGATAACGGCTTGAAAATGCTCAAGCTTCTCGAAGAACATCGAACCGAAACGGAAATTTCATTGAAGATCATAGGGTTATCCGCGCCGCCCCAAACGAAAACCGCCGCCCCGGTAGCCGGGGCGGCGGTGTCCATGTCAGCCCGTGAAGGCCCGAAGGATCACTTCAGGGTCTTCATGTAGGCGATCACGTTCTGGCGGTCGTCTTCCGGCTTCAGCTTGAAGGTCATCTTCGAGCGGGCCGAAGAATCGCCGGAGACCTCACGCAGGTGGGCGGTGGGGTCTTCCAGATAAGCCATCAGGTTGGCGTCGTCCCAGGTCAGGCCGGCATCGACGGCGGCCTGGAAGCCCTTGGAGTACTTGAAGCCTTCCGCGGTGCCGGGACCACGCTCGATGACGCCGAACAGGTTGGGGCCGACCTTGTTGGGGCCGCCTTCCTCGAAGGTGTGGCAGGCGATGCAGCGCTTGGCGACCTTTTCGCCGGCGGCGGCATCCTGGGCGGCGGCGCCGGTGGCGGAAACGCCGAGGGCGGCCAGGGCCATGCCGGCCATCACGATGGTCTTCTTCATTCCCGAACTCCTTCCGAATGCTTTAATGCATTAACACGTTCGTCTGCGGGACGCCCCCGGCGCGACGCCGCGGACTCCGTGATGAATGGATGATGAACGGCGCAAACCGTACCGGGAAACCGCAAAAGACACAAGGTTGCCGCCTCCTCCATCCGATCGGTACTGCGCCGAGTCGGCCTCATCCGATCGTTACGGTCGCCGACGAATGTGGCGCCTTCGTGGTCGGGCACCGCCGTAAAATCTTCGTGATTGCGTGATCCCATGCCTTTCGCGGGGCGTAGACCTGCAGGAAGATCAGCCGTCGAGGCGCGCCGCAGCGGGGCCCGGACCTGCACGCAGGGCGCGAGGAAGTCGGCGACGGATAAACTTGACAAATTCAATCGGGTTTTTATAGCCTGGAAGCGTTAAAAACAAGAATACGAGAGTTGGGACCGCCCGTGCGCAGGGCAAAGAAGGCCGGACCCGGAGACGGGCGACGAACGGTCGGCGGCGGCGGTGGATAGGACCGGGATCTGTTAGTCTGGCGAAGAGGTGGAGCCATGGCGTCCAATCTTTCCTTACCGGTCATCGCGTCGGAGGACGGCCTCGCGCGGTACATGGAGATGATCAAGCGGTACCCGCTGCTGGATGCCGAGCAGGAAGTCATGCTCGCCAAGCGGTATCGCGATCACGACGACGAAGAGGCCGCGCACCTGATGGTGACCAGCCACCTGCGACTGGTGGCCAAGATCGCCATGGGCTACCGGTACTACGGCCTGCCGGTGTCCGACCTGATCGCCGAAGGCAACCTGGGCCTCATGCGCGCGGTCAAGAAGTTCGAGCCGGACAAGGGCTTCCGGCTGGCGACCTATGCCATGTGGTGGATCAAGGCCAGCATCAACGAATACGTCCTGAACTCGTGGTCGCTCGTGAAGGTCGGCACCGTCGCGGCCCAGAAGAAGCTGTTCTTCAACCTCCGCCGCCTCAAGGCCAAGCTGGGCGTCTACGAGGAAGGCGACATGAGCCTGGAGAACGCCCGCGCCATCGCCGAGGAGCTGCGCGTCAACGAGTCCGACGTGGTCGACATGAACCGTCGCCTGTCGCGCCAGGACTCCAGCCTCAACACGCCGGTCGGCGAGGACGGCGACCTGCAGCGCCAGGACCTGCTGGTGGACGAGGTGCCCAACCAGGAAACCATGCTGGCAGAGGCCGAGGAACGCCGCCTGGGCCGCCGCCTGCTCAAGGATGCGCTGGAGCACCTGAACGACCGCGAGCGCCACATCATCATGCAGCGCCGCCTCAAGAGCCAGCCGACGACGCTGGAGGAGCTGGGCAAGCACTACGGGATCTCGCGCGAGCGCGTACGCCAGATCGAGAACCGCGCCTTCACCAAACTCCAGACGGCCGTGAAGACCGCCGCCGAGGCGCTGGAAAGCCGGGGAGCTGCCGTCAGCATTCCGATCTGACCGGCCGCAGCATCATCATGCAAGGGGCGTCCCGCACGGGGCGCCCCTTTTTCGTGCCGCTTTCCCAAGCACTCCGCCTGCACCCCCGCGCATCGGACACGGCACTGCCTGATTCCTGTGCGGTGCAGCAAGCCTCGTCTGCACAGATTTTGTGCACATCATGAGGTATCGATGAACCTGCACAATTTCCGCCCAACCTAAGCTGCTGGTTTTCCTCCCGTTTCCCGCCCTCCTCCTGATTGGCACGGCCCTTGAAGAGACAAGGGCCTGAGCGTCCCGTGCCACACGGCGACTGGGGGCGAATGGGCGCGGCCTTGGCCGCGCGATCCATGGAGGGAAAACCGATGAAGCTAGTGATGGCGATCATCAAGCCGTTCAAGCTCGACGAAGTCCGGGAGGCGCTGACGCCGCTGGGCATCCAGGGCCTGACGGTCAGCGAGGTCAAGGGCTTCGGCCGTCAGAAGGGCCAGACCGAGATCTACCGCGGCGCCGAATACGTCGTGAACTTCCTGCCCAAGGTGAAGCTGGAGGTCGCGGTCAACGACGACATGGTCGACCGCGTCGTCGAGGCGATCCAGACCGCCGCGAATACCGGCAAGATCGGCGACGGCAAGATCTTCGTGCTCGACCTGCAGAAGGCCGTGCGCATCCGCACCGGCGAAGCCGACCTCGAAGCGCTCTGACCGACACAGGGGGATGCATCACATGAACCGCAAGTCCACCATGCTCATGGCCGGCGCGCTCGCGGCGGTCGCCATGACCGCCGCCGCCCCGGCGCACGCGGAGGTGTCGGCCGAGACGGCGTTCACCTTCAACACGTTCTCGTTCCTCATTCACGGCGCCATGGTGTTCTTCATG
>NZ_ANHY01000001.1 GCF_000315795.1 Caenispirillum salinarum AK4 | reverse complement strand
AGCGGCCCCCTGCGCTGCCGGCGCGGCCGCGCCGTGCTCGGCCGGAGCCGCACCGGTGGCCGCCCCGACGCCGGCCAAGGCCGCACCCCCGCCGCGGATCGCCGGGCAGGACGGCCCGCGGATCGCCGGGCAGCCGTCGTCCCAGGGGCCGCGCATCGCTGGCCAGCCATCGCAGGCGCCGCGCATCGCGGGGCAGCCAGCGGCCGAGGCGCCGAAGCCGCGCATCGCCGTCAAGCCGCAGCCGGCCGGCCAGGATGACTCCGATCCCGGACCGCGCATCGCCGGTCCGGCCGCGACCGACTGACCTTCCGGAGGAACCCATTGCGGCGCAGATCGGTTATGCTGTGCGGCCAGACTGCCGCCACCGCCACGATCCTGCGCCGGAAGGGAGTTCCATGACCGCCAGCCGCACCGTCATCCGCGCCCTGCTCTTCGTCACGGGCGCGGTGACCATTGCGCTTGAACTCATCGCCTCGCGCATCCTGACGCCTTACGTCGGCGGCAGCCTGTACGTGTGGACGGCCATCCTGTCGATCACGCTGCTGGCGCTGGCGGCGGGCTATCACCTGGGAGGACGGTGGTCGCGACTGGCTGCCCGCGACCGGCTGTTCGTGCGGTTCCCGGCTGGGACGGCGGTGATCCTGTGCCTGACGGCCTTCCTGTTTCCCATATTCCTGCCGAGCATCGCCTATCGGGACGCCCTGACGGGCGCGTTCATCGGCGCGACGCTGCTGCTGGCCCCGACGCTGGTGCTTCTGAGCGCCATGGGACCGCTCGCCGTGGCCCTGACGGCGTCTGAGCACGGCGACCGGGGTGCGGGCGCGGTGTTCGCCATCAGCACGGTCGGCTCGGTCGCCGGGGCCCTGGCCGGCGCCTTCCTGCTGCTGCCCTTCATGGCGCCGGCGGCGACGCTGGTGGTGCTGGCCGCCGTGCTGGCGAGCGCGTCGGTGGTGGCGCTTGCGGCGGTGGTGCGCGACCGGATGACGGTGCTGGCCCTGCTGCCGGCCTCGGTCGCCGCCGTGGCGCTGGTGGGGGTGACGCTGTTCAACCCGCCGGACAGCCGGCCCCTCGGCGGCACCATGACCATGCACCACGTCGACACCATCCGCTCCGCCCACTCCACCGTCGTGGTGGTGGACGTGGCGCACGAAACCACCCCCGGCACCATCCGCCTGTACCTGGAGGAAAACCAGATGCAAAGCGCCGCCGCCCGCGACGGCGCCCCCGGCGGGCCGCTGTTCTACCAGGCGGTCGCCGAAGAGGTGTTGATGGAGATGGTACCCGTGAACGGCCGCATCCTGGTGCTCGGCCTGGCCGGTGGAACCCTTGCGACCACGCTTGCCGACAGCGGCCGTCAGGTGGAGGCCGTCGACATCAACCCGCACGCGCCGGAGATCGCGGCGCGCTGGTTCGGCTTCGACCGCGACCGCATTCCCGTCACCATCGGCGACGCCCGCCGCATCCTGCGCCAGTGCCGGAACGGCGGGCGCGGCGGCTATGACGCCATCCTGTTCGACGTCTTCAGCGGCCTGTCGGTGCCCGACCACCTGATCACGCGGGAAACCTTCGCCCTGGCGGCCGCCTGCCTGGCGCCCGACGGCGTGGTCGTCGCCAACACCATCGTCCCGCCCCGCGATACCCATCCGACCCGCCGCCTCATGGCGGCCATGGCCGAGGGCGTGGGCGCCGACGTCGCCGTTTACGAGGCCGACGCCGACCGCCATAACCGCATCATGGTCGCGGCGCTCGACGGCCGGAAGGTGCCAGCCATTGCGCTGGACGAGTATCCGGTGTCGCTGTTCGGCCGGCGCACCCGCGCCATCGTTCCCGCGCTGGAAACCCGGCAGGAGCTTTCGGACGTGGCGCCGCTGACCGACTGGAGCAACGATTTCGCGCTGGGCATCGCGCGCATGTCCCGCGACCTGGCCTTCTTCCCGATCCCCGAGTCCTGGCACTGAACGTCATCCCGACGGCGTAGCCGGCGCGCTTGCGTGGCAGAAAGGCCGTTGTCACGCCTAAGACCCCAAATTGTGTGCGTTCATGGGCCGTTGGCTTCTCGTGTTCGTTCGGGAGGCGCGCCATGACCCGCCATGTCTTCATCATTGGGCTCGACGACCTGCACCTGGCCGAGGCCCGCTCCATCCGGGGCGCGGAGGACATCGTCTTTCACGGCCTGATTCCATACCACGACATCGTCCACCCGCCCGCCTACGCCATCGAGGCGCTGCTCGCCACTGCGCGGGCGGAGATGGCCGAGGCGCCCTCTGTGGACGCCATCATCGGGCACTGGGACTTCCCGACGACGTCGCTCCTGCCAATCCTGCGGCGCCAGCGCGGCCTGCCCGGCCCGACGCTGGAAAGCGTGCTGCTCTGCGAGAACAAGTACTGGAGCCGCCTCGCCCATGCCGCCTCCGTGCCCGAGTGCACGCCGCCCTTCGCCCTGGTCGATCCCGCCGCGCCCGACGCTGCCGAACGGCTGCCCCTGGCGCCGCCGTTCTGGCTGAAGCCGACGGTGGCGTTTTCCTCGTACCTGGGCTTTCGCATCGAGACGGCGGAACAGTACCGTGACGCCATCGCCCAGATCCGCGACAACATCGGTCTGTTCGCCGAACCCTTCGCACAGGTCGCCGCTCATGCACAACACCCCGACGCGCTTCCCCGCGAAGGCAGCGGCGACGCCTGCATCGCCGAGGGCATCATCGGCGGCGAGCTGTGCACGCTGGAGGGGTACGTGCTGGACGGCGACGTTCAGGTCTACGGCGTGCTCGACAGCCTGCGGGGCTCCAACAACGTCAGCTTCTTGAGCTACCAGCTGCCCTCGCACCTGCCGGGAGAGGTGCAGGCCCGCATGGCCGATGCCGCCGCGCGCGTGCTGCGTCATATCGGGCTCGACGACACCCCCTTCAACATCGAGTTCTTCTGGGACCGCGAGAGCGACCGCGTGTGGCTGTTGGAGATCAACCCGCGCATCAGCAAGAGCCACTGCACCCTGTTCCGGCTGGTCATGGGCGCCTCGCACCACGAGGTGGCGGTGGATGTGGCCTTCAAGCGCCGGCCGGACTTTCCACGCCGCGATGGCCCGTTTCCCATGGCGGGCAAGTTCATGCCTCGCACCTACGGCGATGCCGTCGTCCTGCGCGTGCCGGGCCCGGACGACATCGCCGCCGTCACGGGCGACTTTCCCGAAATGGTCTTGCACATGCACATCTCCGAAGGCATGCGGCTGTCGGACCTGCCGGCGCAGGACAGCTACAGCTTCGAGATAGCCGACCTGTTCATCGGCGCCGCGGACGAGGCCTCCCTGCACGGCAAGTTCCACACCATCATGGACCGTCTGGACTTCCGCTTCTCGGAGGTGGTGCCGACCAATTACGGTCGCGCCCGGGCTGATACAGGTTAAGGAGCCGCCCGCGCCCATGGCCGACCATGAATGCGGGGACGGATGGTGAAGGGGCACGCAACGAAGGGAGGAACGCCATGCGCACCCTTTCACCACGCTCCGCCCCGGCGCTGGCGGTCGCCGCTACGGCGCTTGCGGTTCTGGCCGCCGCTCCGCCCGCTGCGGCGGAGGAGGACATCATCGGCGCCGAGGAATACCGCCTCTCCTGCGCCCCCTGCCACGGCGCCGGCGGCCGCGGCGACGGCCCCGTCGCGCAATACCTCAACACGGAACCCGGCGACCTGACCGGGCTGGCCGAGGCCAACGGCGGCCAATTTCCCATCTACGACGTCATCCGCATGATAGACGGCCGCATGATGATGGAGGCGCACGGCGACCGCGCCATGCCCATCTGGGGCGACCGCTACGACGCCGAAATCCCTGCGGGCGCGCATCCGCAAGAAGCGGTCTTCCGCGACCAGCTCGTGCATGGGCGCATCCTGCAACTGGTCAACTACCTCCAGGCGATCCAGCAGCCGGAAGGCAGCATGGAACGCCTGCTGGGCCCGGCGGAGGAGTAACGGCCATGATCACGCATATCCTCAAGTCAGCCCTGCCCGCCGCCATTCTGGGCGCGATGCTCGCCCTTCCCGCCGGCGCCTCCGAGCATGGGGGCGAGGGAGACGGCATGAAGGCGGCCGGCACCGACATCATCGGCGCCTACACCTACCGCCAGCACTGCGCGTCGTGCCACGGCATGAAGGGCGCGGGCGACGGGCCGGTGGCGAAGTTCCTGAACGTCGACGTGCCCGACCTGACAACCCTGGCCGAGCGCAACGACGGGCGCTTCCCGTTCCTGAAAGTCTTCCACATCATCGACGGACGCCAGACCCTGCGCGCGCACGGCAACGCCATGATGCCGGTCTGGGGCTCGGTCTTCCGCTACGAGGCCGGGGGCGACGAGCAGCCCATCAACCGCATGGCGACGGAAACCACCGTCCGCGGCCGCGTGCTGGAGCTTGTCAACTACATCGCAGCGATCCAGGACCCCGCCGGCGAAACCGGCGGGCCCATCCTGGAGGCCCCGGCCGACTGACAGAAACCACCCCATGCCCGTCGGCCGGGCGCACCGGACCGGGAGCACGCCCGACGGCGGCTCCCGGTCCTTCCATTGCGCTACACCCGCAGGACCTGGAAGGTCGCGAACCGATCCGTCGCGGGGCGGCGCGGAACGTGCGGCAGAATATCGAACAGCGGCCGGTCGCAGGGGCCGACGGCCACCGAGACCCCCGATGTCAGCAGCCGCCGCGCCGAGGCGGCATCGATCCAGCCGCACAGTAGCAGGCTCATGCGGTAGGTGATGAGCATGTCGCACAGTGCATGGCGGTCGCGCGCGTGGTTGCGCAGCCATATCCCGCGGGCGTGCGGGGTCGCGTCGAGAATGGCCACCCATGGCGCCATTTCGAAAAAGGGCGATAGAAACGCGGAGGGTCCTCGCCGATCGGTGAGCGCCGCCCGGCCGCGCATACCACTTCTCCCGAATTTCCGACGGCGCCCCGGAAAGCGCACACTGTCTGGACAAGAAAACCCTAATGAAAAACACAGGCGCGGCACTAACCTGCGTCAACGGAGGCGTCCAATGCCCTTCCCTCGCCGCTGCTACCCGCCCTGCCCGACGCCCGAGATGGCGGGCCTTACGGCGTGCGCGCTGGGAACCATCTGCGCCGACCGGATGAAGCCCGGCGGCGCGCCACGGCGGCCGAGCGTCCGGCGCCTGTCCACGGGTGCCGACCTTGCCGCGCAGGGCGATCCGCTGCGATCGTTGAGCATGGTCATCGACGGCTGGCTGGCGTTCTACGAGTTGCTGGAGGACGGCCGCCGCCAGGTGCTGCACATCGTGGTGCCCGGCGACGTGCTTGTGCCGCCCCACCCTGGCGAAGACATGCCCTACGGCATTCAGAGCGTCACGCCGTCCCTGGTCTGTCTCGCCCCGCCGCCGCCCGCGCACGGTGACACGCCGGCGACAGTGGCCATGATCATGGCCGTGACAAGCCGCAACGCCGCCCTCGCCTACGGCCACCTCACCGCGCTCGGCCGGCGGACGGCGCGCGAGCGGGTCGCCTATCTGCTGGTGGAACTCTATACCCGCTGCCGCGCCGTGATGCCGCCGGATCGCGCGGTGCGCATTCCGCTCACCCAGGCGGTGCTGGGCGACGCCCTGGGGCTGACGTCGGTGCACGTCAACCGCACGCTCAGGCGGCTGCGCGGCGACGGCCTGCTGACCTACGACGCCGGCTGCCTGCGCCTGCTGGACCCCGATCGGCTAGCTGCCGTCGCCTGCCTGGACACCGAGGCCCCGCGGCGCTGGCTGGTTCCGCCGGCGCACCCCCTGACCGATGCCGGCTCATCCGAACGAAGGGCCTGATCGTCCTCGTCTTTTCCGACAAGACCCCTCGGCAGACGCGCGCGGCCGTGGCAGGCTGGTGGTCACGAGTCGCCGCCGGCGGCACGGTGGACGCATGACCGGGAGGATGACGATCATGGACCTGAAGGTTCTCGCGCTGGTGCTGGCCGGCGGCAAGGGCACCCGCCTCGCCCCCCTGACGGCGGAACGCGCCAAGCCGGCCGTGCCCTTCGGCGGCAAGTACCGCATCATCGACTTCGTGCTGAGCAACCTGATCAACAGCGGCATCTATTCCATCTACGTGTTGATCCAGTTCCGCAGCCAGTCGCTGCTGCAGCACCTGCGCGATGGCTGGCAGTTCGGGGGAATGCTGCAGAACCAGTTCATCATCCCCGTGCCGGCGCAGATGCGGTCCGCCGGGGAAACCTGGTACAGCGGAACTGCCGATGCCGTGTACCAGAACTTCAACCTCATCGAGCAGTCGGCGCCCGACATCGTGGTGCTGTTCGGCGCCGACCACATCTACCGCATGGACGTCCGCCAGATGATCCGCTACCACCGCGACAAGGGTGCGGGCGTGACCATCTCCGCCCTGCCGGTGGAGAAGAAGTTCGCCAAGGACTTCGGCGTCATCGAGATCGACGAGGACGGCCGCATCCTCGCCTTCCACGAAAAGAAGCCCGACGCCCCGACCATGCCCGGTAATCCCGAAATGGTGCTGGCGTCCATGGGCAACTACATCTTCGAGCGCGAGCTGCTGCTCGACCTGGTGGGCAAGGACGCCGCCGACCCCCAAAGCTCTCATGATTTCGGCACCAACATCCTGCCGCGGCTGGTGGACAGCGTGCCCATGTACGCCTACGACTTCCAGACCAACCACATCGCCGGCGACCCGCCGGGCGGGACGCCGTACTGGCGCGACGTGGGCACGCTGGATGCCTATTACGAGTCCAACATGGACATGCGCGCCATCGATCCGCCGCTGAACCTCTACAACCGCAACTGGCCGCTGCGCACGGCAGGCTATTCCGATCCGCCCGCCAAGTTCGCCTTCGATGAAGAAAACCGCCGCGGCGAGGCGATCGACTCCATCCTCTCGGGCGGCTGCATCCTGTCGGGCGGCGTCGTCCGGCGGAGTGTCCTGGGCCGGCACGTCTTCGTCCACTCCTATGCCCAGGTGGAAGACTGCATTGTGTTCGACAACGTCGACATCGGCCGGCGCTGCAAGATCCGCCGGGCGATCATCGAGAAGAACGTGAGGATCCCGCCCGACACCGTCATCGGCTATGACGCCGAGGAAGATCGCAAGCGCTACCAGGTCACCGAAAGCGGCCTTGTGGTCATCAAGGGCGAACGCTCGCCGGTGCCGCTGTCGAGCCTGAGCATTTGAGAACGGCCGGCGACCGGCGGTCGGCGGGAGTGGTTGTCCCTTCCGAACCGCGGGGTGTAGAGTAGGGGCCTGTCGACAACGGTCTGCCGGAACACGCGCCATGACCCAGGACCCGCCCCTGCGCATCGGTGTCGTCGTGCACCAGCGCGGCGATGATGCCGAGGACGTGCTCGCCGCCTTCGTGGACGAGCTGCGCGGCCGGCCGGTGCGAGTCGGCGGGCTTTACCAGCAGACGGTGCGCACGGCCTCCGGCCCTAACGTCATGGACGTGGTGGACATCGAGACCGCGGCGCGCATCCGCATCTCGCAGCCGCTGGGTGAAGGGTCGTCGTCGTGCTGCCTGGACCCGGCGGGGCTTGCCGATGCCGCCGCCCACCTGCGCCGCGTGCGCGAGTCCGGCGTAAACCTGCTGGTGGTCAACAAGTTCGCCGGCGCCGAGGCCGAGGGCGAAGGACTGGCCGAGGAAATGTTCGCCGCGCTGTGCGACGGCGTTCCGGTGCTGGTCCTGGTGTCCGCCCGCTACCTGGATGCATGGGATGCCGCCACCGACGGTGCCGGAGAGCGCCTGCCGCCCACCCTGGCGGCCCTGCGCGCGTGGTACCAAAGACTGGACCTCGAACCCGCTGACGTGGAGTCCGGCGTTCCTGCAGGCGCCCCCGCCTCCTGACGGCCCCAGCGGCCGCCCCCCTTCATCCTGCACCGCAAGTCGCCACGCCGCCCCACCGGGTTGCGGCGGTTGGGGTCCTTCCGGGCTGAAACGCTCGGGAAACCGGGCCGCCGGGCCCCTACTCCCTTCGCCACGCATCATGCGACGCACCACTTCTGCGGCGGTCGCACCCGAGGTCGCGCGCCTTTCGCGATTGGTCGTTATGACTTTCGTAATGGACATCGGCTATACGCCATATGGTGCCATGAACGAATTTGGATAAAATTGTGCGCAATGGGGAATGGGATAACCGATTTGCGTAACACCACATCCATACGGCCGCGGCGCGTGGGTCTGAAGAACTTCGCTGGAACGGGACCGGCGGCCTTGCCGCTGGCCGTCGCCACGATCTTCATGAACCTGCTGGCGCTGGCCCTGCCGCTGGCCCTGCTGCAGGTCTATGACCGCATCATTCCCAACAGCTCCGTCGGCACGCTGACGGTGCTGGCGCTGGGCGTAGGCGCGGCCATGATTCTGGAGGTTTCGCTGCGACTTGCGCGCGGGGGGCTGACGTCGTGGCTTGCCGCCCGGTTCGAGCACCGCGCCGGCACCGCCGCCTTCGAGCACGTCCTGCGCGCGCCGACCCATGTGGTGGAGCGCCGCGGCGCCGGTGATCTGCTGGAGCGCATGTCGGCCATCTTCCAGCTCAAGGACCACTACGCCGACAGCGGCCTGACCCTGCTGCTGGACCTGCCGTTCGCCATGCTCTTCCTCGGCCTGATCTGGGCGCTGGGTGGCAACCTTGTGTGGGTCCCCGCCATCGGCCTCGCGCTGTTCGCCCTCGTCATGCTGTGGCACGGCCTGCGTCTGCGCGGCGCGGTAAAGGACTACAACACGGTGCGCGACCGCCGCCTGAGCTTCAACATCGAAGTCCTCAGCGGCATGCACGGCGTCAAGTCCCTGGCGATGGAAGGCCAGATGCTCCAGCGCTACAGCCGCCTTCAGGAATCGGTGGCGCGGGCCGACCATGCCGTGGTTCTGCGCAATGCGTCTGCCCTGACGCTGGCGACCCTGTTTTCGCAACTGATCATGGTGGGCACCGTGGCGCTGGGCAGCGTTTACGTCGTCAACAACATGCTGACCGTCGGCGCCCTGGCGGCCTGCACCCTGCTGGCCGGCCGCGCCGCGCAACCCGTCCAGCGGGCGGTCGGCATGTGGACGCGGCTGCAGAGCGTGTCGCTGAACAAGGCCCGCGCAGGAGACCTGTTCGCCCTGCCCCAGGCCGTGCGTCCGGCGCGCCCCCACGACCGTGCGATCGAGGGCCGCGTGACCCTGCGCAAGGTGACATTCTCCTATGACGCCGAGGCTGGCGCAGCGCCGCTGTTCAAGACCGTCGACCTGGACGTGGCGCCGGGCGAATGCATCGGCATCTCTGGCACCAACGGCAGCGGCAAGTCGACCCTGCTGCGCCTCATGCGCGGCGCGCTGACGCCGACCGAAGGCCAGGTCCTGCTGGACGGCGTGCCGGTGGAGAACTGGTCGCCGCGCGCCCTGGAGCACGGCGGCATTGGCTATCTGCCCAGCGAGGCGCAACTGTTCCGCGGCACGCTGCTGGACAACCTGACCATGTTCCGCCGCGACCTGCGGGAACCGGCCCTGGACGCCGCGCGCCAGCTCGGCCTGGACGACGTGGTGGCGGCCTTCCCCAACGGATACCTGACAACGGTCGCCGGCGGCGCCGCCGACGCCATGCCGCGCGGCATCCGCCAGCGCATCGCCATCGCCCGGGTGCTGGCGCTGGACCCGCGCGTGATCCTGTTTGACGAGGCGAACACCGCCATGGACGGCCCCGGCGACGAAGCCCTGCGGGCCCACATGGAGCGCCTCAAGGGCGACCGCACGCTGGTGCTGGTGTCCTTGCGCCCGTCGCTTCTGAAGCTGGCCGACCGTCGCTTCGAGATCGTCGGCAACGGCCTCAGGGAGCGGGTCGATCCCTCCTTTTCGGGACGGGCGGGCAGCGCCGCCGTGAAGCCGGTGGATGCCGAGGGCGCCACCACCTACGGCGCGGCGGAATGAGCGGAGGATCGCAATCATGACCACCCCCGCCGACGCCGCCGCCCTGGCCGCCCCCGATGATTTCGCCGACATCGCCTGGGACAAGCCTCTCGACCGCGCACGCCTGTCCACCGACCAGATCGCGTCCGGCGAACTGGGCGGGTTCCGCGCCGTCACCGATCTGGCCGGTTGCCTGCTGCCGCTGCTCGACGCCCTGCAATGGGACGGCGACGCCCGCCGCGTGTCCGAGGCCCTGCCCCACTTCGCCGACCAGCTTGACCTGACGGACTTCCTGAACGTCATGGCGAATCTGGGATGGTCGTCGCGGTCGCTGCGCCTGAGCCTGCGCCACCTCGACCCGCGCCTGGCACCCTGTCTCTTCCTGCCCGACCGGGGCATGGCGCAGGTGGTGACCGCCATCGACGCCGCAGGCGCGGTGACGCTCTATGACCCGACCACCGGCGAAAGCCGCACGCTGACCCGCCCTTCGGGCTCGGGCCGGATCTACGTGTTCACGCGCGAAACCCATGACGAGGCCGCGGCCGCGGCCGGAAACGTGGCCCAGAGCACCGGCGCCAATTTCGTCGGAGAAGTGGTCCGCCGCTTCCGCCCGCTGGTGGTCCGGGCCCTGGTGGTCAGCCTGGTGTGCAACGTGCTGGCGCTGTCGGTGCCGCTGTTCATCATGGCCACCTACGACAAGGTGGTCGCCACCGGCTCAATGGAACTGCTGACGGCCATGGTGATCGGCGTCGGGATCGCGCTTCTCGGCGACTACATGCTGCGCGGCCTGCGCGCCCACATGATCGCCTACATCGGCGCCCGCGTGGACCACATTCTCGGCAAGGCAGTCTTCCAGCGCCTGGTGGGCCTGCCGCCGCCGTACACCGAAATGGCGAACATCTCCTCGCAGGTCGCCCGCCTGAAGGACTTCGAGGTGGTGCGGGAGTTCTTCACGGGCCCGCTGGCGACCGTGATCTTCGAAATCCCCTTCGCCCTGGTGTTCCTGTTCGTGATGGCGCTGCTGGGCGGTCCGCTGGCCGTGGTGCCGGTGGCCGGGGTGGTGCTGTTCGTGGCGCTGGGCCTGCTGTTGCGTCCGCGCATGCGCCGCGCCGTCGCCGACGCCGGCAAGGCGGGCTCGCGCCGGCAGGAATTCCTGGTGGAGACGTTCTCGCGGCTGTCCGCCATCCGCGACACCGGGGCGACCGACATCTGGATCGACCGCTACCGCGAGATTTCCGCCGAGGCGGCGCTGAAGGGCAACCGCTCCAGCCGCCTGAACACCATCGCGGGCGGTCTGGCGCAGGCAATCATCGTCACCACCGGCCTGGTGGTCCTGTCGTGGGGCGTGACGCGCGTGCTGGACGGGTCCATGACCGTCGGCGGGCTGATCGCCTCGATGATGCTGGTGTGGTGGGTGCTGCGGCCGTTGCAGACCGGCTTCACCACCCTGACCCAGATCGAGCGCATGCGCGACTCCGTGCGCCAGATCAACCGCCTGATGCAGCTGGCGCCGGAAACCCGCTCCGACGCCGAGGCCTCTGCCGAGCGCCGCCACAAGGGCAAGGTGACCTTCTCCAACGTCTCCATGCGCTACGTTGCCGAGAGCGACCCGGCCCTGTTCGGCGTCAACCTGACGGCCGAGCCCGGCGAGATCATCGGCGTCATCGGCCCCAACGGCTCGGGCAAGTCGACGCTGCTGAAACTGATCCTCGGCATGTATCGGCCGCAGGCTGGCGGCGTGCGGCTGGACGACATCGACATCCGCCAGATCGACCCGGTCGACCTGCGCCGGGCGATCGCCTACGTGCCCCAGCAGTGCGAGCTGTTCTTCGGCACCATCGCCCAGAACCTGCGCCTGGCCGAGCCCACGGCGTCGGATCGGGAACTGCGTTGGGCCTCCGCCGAAGCCGGCTGCCTGGAGGACATCGACGCCCTGCCCCAGGGCTTCGACACCCGCATCGGCGACGGCAAGTCCACCCAGCTGCCGTCCAACCTGCGCCAGCGCCTGTCGCTGGCCCGTGCCTACCTCAAGCGCGCGCCCGTCATGCTGTTCGACGAGCCGGCCAACGGCCTGGATTTCGTCGGCGACCAGCAGTTCATGAAAGTGCTGGACCGCGTGCGCGGGCACGCCACCGTCTTCCTTGTCACGCACCGGCCCAGCCATCTGAAGCTGTGCGACAAGGTCGTTTTTATGACCCAGGGCCAGATCCGCGCGGTCGGCCCCGCCAAGCAGGTGCTCGACCGCCTGCCGCCCGGCATCTTCTGACGAGTTCGGACCCATGAGCGAGACCACGATGGGCGCCCCTGCCGGCCCCGCCTCCCCCTCCGGAACCAGCCGCAAGCTCAAGCGCGGGCGGCGGCAGATCCGCTACATGGCCCAGTTCGTCCTGCTGGAGGAAAAGGGCATGTCCTGGCTGGCGGCGGCCGCCGTGCTGATCGTCGCGGCCGTGGTCACCGCCTTCATCGTCTGGGCCCATTGGATCAAGATCGACGAGGTCGCCGTCGCCAACGGTGCCGTCGTGCCCAAGTCCAAGGTCCATGTGGTGCAGCACCTGGAAGGCGGCATCGTCCGCGACATGCTGGCCGAGGAACGCCAGATGGTGCAGGCCGGTCAGGTGCTCGCGCGCCTGGACCCCGTTCAGGCCACCGCCGAAAAGGACCAGATCCGCGCCCGCCAGGCGGCGTTGCAGGCGCGCGAGGAACGGCTGCGCGCCTTCCTGACCGGCCGCGAGCCCGACTTCTCGTTCATCACCGACCCGCGCTACGCCCACCTGATCCGCGACCAGCGCGACATCCATGCCGCCGCCGTGGCGCGGTGGGAAAGCCAGCGCAAGGTGATCGAGGGCGAAATCCTCCAGAAGGAAGCCGAGGCCGACGCCGCCAGCCGCCAGATCGAGGCCGTGACGCGCCAGATCGGGCTGATCGGCGAGGAAGTGCAGATGCTCAAGACCCTGTTCGAGCAGGGCCACGCCTCCAAGACCCGCTACTTCGCCGTTCGCCGTGAACAGGCCGCCGCCGAGAGCGAACTGTCGCGCCTGGAAGGCCAGCGCGACACCGCCCAGAAGGCGCTGGTGGAACTCCGTGAGCGTATCGCCGACCTGGACGCCCTGGAGCGCCAGGATGCCGTCGGCGAACTTGGCACCGTCACCGCCGAACTGGCGCAGGTCAATGAGGCCCTGGCCCGCGCCACAGACCAGGTGACGCGCCTGGAGGTCACGGCACCCGTGACCGGCTTCGTGCAGAACCTCCAGGTGCGCAACCCCGGCACGGTCATCCCGGCCGGCGGCGTGTTGATGGAGGTGGTGCCGGTGGACGACGAACTGATGGTCGAGGCCCGGATCTCCACGCGGGACGTCGGCCATGTGGCGCCGGGCCAGCCGGTGACCGTCAAGGTGTCCAGCTTCGACTTCGTGCGCTACGGCGCCGTCGACGGCCAGCTCCAGAGCATTTCCGCCACCACCTACATCGACGAGCAGTCGGGGCAGCCCTACTACAAGGGCATGGTTTCTCTTGACCGCCCCTACCTTGGCGAGAACCCGCAGGCGAACCGCATCCTGCCCGGCATGACGGTGCAGGCGGACGTGATCACGGGCGAAAAGACCCTGCTGGAATACATTCTCAAGCCGATCTACGTGTCTCTGGCGCACGCCTTCCGCGAGCGCTGACACCGCCGGGATCGCACTACCGAATAACGAGGGGAAAGAGGCGCGCCGCCACCACGGACTGGGGCGCCCGCGAAGGGGATCAGGACCATGGCCGACGAAACCATCAATCCGGGCAACCAGGACGCCGAGGGCACCCAGGGCCAGCAGGACGCCAGCGAGGGCCTACACATCCACGGCCGTGGTCACGAGGCGCTGGAGGACGGCGCCGAACAGCCGGCCAACGCGGGCGACGAGCAGGGCCGGGAGGATTTCTTCGGCAACGCCAACGTCCAGACCGGCCGCCGCTCCACCTTCGAGGGCACGCTCGACGGCCAGCCCGATCCCGGCGAGACCGTCGCCGACCAGTCCCCGGTGGTGGGCGGCGACTATACGCCGGAAGACCCGGACGGCAACGTGGCGGCCGACTTCGACGCCGTGCAGCCGGACAACGGGCGCGGCCCGGGCCCTGCCGCCGACGGCGAGGAGGAAGACGAAGACGACGCCGAGGACGAGGAGGGCCAGCGGGACCCGGGCCTCGAGCGTCCCGAGGACCGCGTCCCCGGCGACGGCGACGATACGGGCGGCGGCGACGAAGCGGCGCCCGGCGCCGATCCGGCCGCCCCCGCCTTCGCCGCCACGGAGCCCCCCGCCGGGGACGCGGACACACCGGCTGACGGCTCTGCGGGCGAGGATGAGGACGAGCCTGATCCGGTCGCCGAGACGCCGACCGTCACCGCCGCCGATGCGGATGGCGTCGAGGACCAGCCCATCCGCCTGGACCTGACGGCGGCGCTGACCGACATCGACGGGACAGAGACGCTGACCGTGACGCTGGCGGGTCTGCCGGATGGCTTCTCGCTGTCCGACGGCACCGGCGCGCCCGTCGGCACGAGCCTCGGCGGCGGCGCCTGGAGCGTGCCGCCCGGCCAGCTGGACGACCTGTTCCTGGTCCGGCCCGAGCACTTCTCGGGCGAAGTGCCGCTCAGCGTCACGGCCACGGCGACCGAGGTCAACGGTGAAACCAGCACCGTCACCACCGATTTCACGGTCACGGTGGAGGCCGTCGCCGACGCGCCCGTCCTTGACGCCGAAGACGTCGCCGGGACCGAGAACGAATGGCATGACCTGTCCATCTCGGCCGCGCTGGTGGATGCCGACGGCTCGGAAAGCCTGACGGTCTACGTCACCGACGTGCCGCCGGGCGCGACGCTCGACCAGGGCACGCGGCTGGATGCGCCGGTGACGCTGGCCAACGGTACGGTTCTGGCGGCAGGCACCTGGACCATGACGGCGGAGCAGGCGGAGTCCGTCCGCATCATGCCGCCGCAGGACGATTCCGCCGATTTCACCCTGCGCGTCTTCGCCGAAACGGAAGAGGACTCCAACGGCGACCGCGCCGTTTCCGGTCCGGCCGAGATCAACGTGGACGTCGGCGTGGTGGCGCCGTCGGTTTCGGGCACCGGGACGGGCGCCGAGGACACCTGGGTGCAGCTTGACCTGTCGGCCGGCGTCAACGCGGAACTGGGCGACGAGTCCCTGCAGGTGCTGCTCGAGAACCTGCCCGAGGGCGCCCTTCTGCGCGTCGGCGGGCAGCTTGTCACGGACACCGGCGGGCCGGTGGACATCTCGGGCAACCTGGATGCGGTGGAGGTCCGCTGGGATCCGGCGACCGATCTTCATTCCGACGCCGACATCACCTTCCAGCTGCGCGCCATCGTCCGCGACGCCGACGTCGGCACGGACACCGAAACGCCGCGCGACACCAACCAGACCGTCACCAATGTCACCGTGGACGTGACCGGCGTGGCCGATCCGCTGACACTGTCCGCCTCGGGCAGCGGCAACGAGGACAGCTTCGGCGGCGCGATCGCGGTGCCGGTGACGGTCGCACTGACCGATACCGACGGCTCGGAATCGCTGACGGGCAGCATCGACCTGATCTTCGATGGTGCCGAGCAGGGCGTCCTGACCGGGCCGAACGTCACGACCTCTACCGACGGCGACGGCAACACCGTCTACAGCATCGCCGTGGACGCCGCCAACGTAAGCTTCGACGCCGCCACCGCCACCTACAGCGTCGGCGGGCTGGTGTTCGAGCCTGAGACGGACTCCGACAACGACGTGACCTTCAGCGTGCGGGCCACCACGCTGGATTCCGACGGCAGCACCCGGACCGACACCCAGGCCGGCCAGACCATCACGATCGATGCGGTCGCCGACGCGCCCACCGTCGCCGCAAACCCCGAGATCGGCGGCTCCGAGAGCGCGGCGGACGACGCCTGGATCGACGTCGACATCACCGACCTTGGCCTCACCGACGACACCAACGAAAGCCTGACGCTCTACGTCGGAGGCGTGCCGGCGGGCGGCGCGCTCATGCTCAACGGCACGGTGCTGACCGCCGTGGACGCCGCCGGCATCGAGTTCACCGGCGTCGACACCGCCAATGCTCCCGCCCCGGGACTGAGCGGCGACGTCTATGCCCTGCCCGGCTTCGACCCGGCCACCGACCGGCTGCAGGTGCGCCCGCCGACCAACAGTTCCGCGGACTTCGACCTGCGGCTGGTCGCCATGTCGGACGAGGCCAACGGCACCGACCAGGGCAACGCCGTTGAGCGTAACTGGTCGGCCACCGACGTGCAGGTCGACGTGGCCGTCCTGGCGCCCGAGATCGGCGGCACCCTGAGCCATACCGGAGCCGAGGGTGCATGGACCGCCCTCGACGGCCTGCAGGTGGACCTGCCGGCGCAGTCGGCCGGGCTGGGTGAGGAGACGGTAACGATCACGCTCAGCGGCGACGCCCTGGCCGACGCCAACATCCGCGTGGTCGATGCCGACAGCGCCGTGGTCGCGTCCAAGACCGGCACCGAAACCTCCTTCACCATCCCGGCCGAGAACTGGGACCCGGCCACCGGCGCCCTGACCGGCGTCGAGGTGCAGTGGAAGGACGGCGACCGCACCGATCAACTGACCTTCGATCTGACCGCCCATGTGGTGGACATCGACCAATCGGGCGATTTCGATCCGGCCGGCTCCACCTATGCCGACGAGGCCTCCGCCACCCGGCAGGTGACGGTCGACATCACGGCCGTGGTGGACGCGGCCACTGTCAGCGCCGACGACGACGGAACCGAGGACGCCGGCACGCCGGGCGTGGCCGGTGACGGCATTGCGCTGGACCCGGTGGTGCAGCTTTCCGGCGACGCCAGCGAAAGCCTGACGGGCGAGGTCGTGCTCAGCTTCGACGCGGCCAACGCGGCGGCGGGCACCGTCGTTTGGGTGCCGGCGACCGGCGGCCCGGCGGATGTGCTGAACGCCAACGCCGACAACACGGAGTACCGTCTTGATGCATCGGTCTTCGTCAACGACGGCAGCGGCCGCCTGACCATCGACCCGGCCAAGGGCTCCCTGCAGTTCGTGCCGGTGGAGCACTTCGACAACAACGACGCCGACGTCACTTACGGCATGGAGATCACGGTCTCCGACGGGACGGAGACGGCCACCTTCACCGGCACCGGCCGCCTGACCATCGACGCCGAGGCCGACCCGGTGCAGATCACCGCCTCGGGCATCGGCAACGAGGACAGCTTCGACACCGTCAGCGGCACCTACACGGCACCCATCGACGTGCCCGTCAGCATCCAGTTGACCGACACCGACGGCTCCGAGGACCTGTCGGGAACCATCGACCTGGTTTTCGACGGCGCCGAACAGGGAGAGCTGGCCGGCCCCAACGTCAGCAGGTCGACCGATGGCGACGGCAACACGGTCTACAGCATCGCCGCTGACGCTGCGAACGTCACTTTTGACGCGGCGACCCAGACCTACAGCGTCTCCGGCCTGACCTTCGCGCCGGCCGAACATTCCGACGCCGACGTCAGCTTCACCGTGCGCGCCACCAGTGCCGACAACGCCGGATCGACCCTCACCACCACGGGCGCCGGCGCTATCGCGGTGCGACCCGTGGCCGACCGCCCCGACCTTGACGCCGACTCGGTTGGCGGAACCGAAAGCGCGGCGGACGATGCCTGGATCGGGCTCGACATTTCCGCCCTGAACCTGACCGACACCGACGGCTCCGAAAGCCTGACGCTCTACGTCAGCGGCGTGCCGGGCGGAGGCGCCCTGCGCCTTGATCCGGCGGCGAGCGGCGCGACCGTCAGCACTGTGGATGCGGCAGACGTGGCCTCCGTCGGCGTCGCCGGGGGCACGCCGGACCTGGGCCTGTCCGGCACGGTCTACAAGGTCACCTTCGACGCCGGCGTCGACCCGCAGGTGGTCGCCGATGCGCTGCAGGTGCGTCCGCCGGCCGACAGTTCGGCCGACTTCGACCTGCGCCTGGCCGCCATCGCCAGCGAGGCCAGCGGCACAGAGCACGGAAACCCCGTCGAGCAGAACTGGAACACCGCCGACGTGCATGTCGACGTGGGCGTGCTGACGCCCACGGTCACCGCCGACGCCCAGACCCCAGGCGCCGAGGGCACCGGCTGGACACCGCTGAGCGGTCTCAACGTCCAGGTCCCTGCCCTGACCGACGGATCGTCGGAAGAAACGGTCACCCTGACCGTCAGCGGCCCCGACCTGGCCGATGCCACCATTCGCGACGCCGACGGCAATCCGCTCCAGGCGGTGCCGGGCACGGCCAACGCCTTCGTCGTCCCGCTGGCCGCCTGGGACGCCGCCACCGGCGCCATCAGCGGGCTGGAGGTGCGGTGGAACGATCCCGACCGCGCCGGCACCATCACCTTCGACCTGAAGGCGCATGTGGTGGACGGCGACGCCGGGGAAACATGGTTCGACGCGCTGGGCACCGCGTTCGCCGACGAGGCGGAAGCCTCCACCTCCGTGAGCGTGGACATCCTGCCGGTCTCCGACGGCGCCACGCTGTCCGGCGGCGGCGTCGGCGTCGAGGACCAGTGGACGGCGCTGAACCTGTCGTGGAGCGTCAATGACGCCTCCGAGGAGGTGACGGGCGTCAGCCTGTCCGGCCTGCCGGAAAACACCATCATCCACTATCCCGACCCGGCCAACGCCGGCACCTACCTGTCGGCAACCGCGGGGGCCGACGGCACAGTCGCCCTGCCCAAGGACCTCACCGCCGCCCAGCAGGCCGACGTTTATGCGGAGTGGCCGCAGCACCTGAGCACGGCCCTGGAAACCGGCGGGACGGTAGAACTGACCCTGTCGGTGGACACGGCCGAACCCGGTGCCTCCAACAGTGCGGCTTCGACCACCACAGACCAGAGCTTCACCGTCCAGGTCTTCGGTGACGCCGACGCGGCCACCGGCGCTACCGACGCTACCGCGAAGACGGTGGCCGAGGATGTCTTCTACGAGGTCAAGTGGGGCGACGGCCTGGACGTCAACGCCGCCCTGGCCGACCCCAATGCCGAGACCCTGTCCTTCCTTATCAAGCCGGAGGACGGCGCGGCGCGCCTGAAGATCGACGGCGTCGACCAGGGCACCGCGCCCGCCGATGGCTGGAGCCTGACCTACGACCAACTCTCGACCGGCAAGATCGAGATCGCCGGCCCGTTGCACTGGGGCCGCAGCGACGATGATCCGACCCAGACCTTCAAGGTCTACGCCGTGACGACCGAAGCCGACGCCGCGGCAGACGACAGCGCGCTCGACGGTGTCAGTCATCCGGTGGCGGGCGGCCTGTCGCGCGAGGGCGTCGCCACCGTGCACATCGGTGACCTGAACCTAGCCGCCGCGGCCGTGGCCGATGCCGTCAGCTTCGCCGCCGCCTCCGTCGCCGACACGATGCTGGAGGACAACGGGACACCCGGCACCCCCGGCGACGGCGTGGCGATCGCGCCGGAAATCCAGCTCACTGACACCGACGGGTCGGAAAGCCTGGACGGCTACCTGATCTTCGAATCGTCCGACGCGGCCCTCCTGCGCGGCGCCCTGACCCTCAACGGCACCGACCTGACCGCCTACAAGGTTGTCACGTCGGGAACGGACTCCGCCAACCCGGTGCTGGACGAGTCCGCCACCGTGGCCGAGGGAGACACCTTCGCCTTCCGGGTGCCCGTCAGCGCCCTGACCGACGACGGCAACGGCGGGTACACGCTGTCGGGCCTGACCTTTGTGCCGGAGGAACACTCCGACGCGGACGTGACGTACACGCTTTATGCCACCACCAAGGAAGCCGACAACGGCGTCACCCAGGTGACCCGCACCGACGGCACCATCGACGTCACCGCGGTCGCCGATCCGGTCACGCTGACCACCGTCGACACCGGCGCCGAGGAGGCGGACGTTGCCGCCACCGGCATCCCGCTGTCGCTGACGACGGGCCTGGTGGACGCCGACGGCTCCGAGACGCTGACGGTGTTCCTGACCCTGCCCGCCAATGCCGACGCGGGCACGGTGCTGGAGCAGAACGGCACCGCGCTTTCGCCGGTGACCGACTTCACCGCCCACCCTGCCCTGCCCGACGGGCCCGACCTGTCGGGCACCGTGACCTACGCCTTCACCATCCAGGCCGGGGATGACCCGGCGGCGGTGCTGGGCAACCTGGTGCTGAAGCCGCCCGCCGGCGTGTCCGACGACCTGGTGCTGGACGTGCGCGCGGTGACGGTCGAGACGGACGTGAACGGCGTTCCCCGCATGGCGCAGACCAACGACACCCTGCGCATCGACATCGGCACCGACGACCCGACGCTGACGCTCACCGGCGACGGCGGGTTCACCCTGCTCGAAGGCACCAACTACGAGAAGAACCCGTGGCAGGCGGTCGACCTGACCGCGGACCTGTCGGCCAGCATCGACCCGGCGCTGGCCGATGGCAGCGAGACGCTGACGGTGCGCCTCTACGGCCTGCCTGATCATGTGGCTGTCCGCTATGCAGGCGCCGGCCCGAACGCGGTCCAGACCGGCTCCGACGCCGACGGTGACTATGTGGTCATCCCGGCCGACAAGTTGTCGACCGTTGAGTTCCGCATGACCAAGGACCATCGCGACCAGGACTTCACACTACAGGCCAAGGCGGTGGTGGAGGACGTGGACGTCGGCACCACGATGGAAACCGACCGTACCGCGCCCTGGGGCGACAGCGCCGAAAGCCCGCTGGTGACGCTGGACGTCAACGTGCTCGCCCGCGCCGACAACGCCACCATCAAGGTCGACGGCGACGGGCTGGAGGACAGCTGGCAGCAGCTCAAGCTGAACATTTCGGCCAAGGACGGCTCAGAGGATGTGACCTCGGTGGTGCTCAAGGGCATCCCATCGGACATGGAGCTGCGCTTCGACGACGGCACCACGGTGACCGACGTGACCGTCAACGCCGACGGAACGGCGGAGCTACTGCTGGCGGGGATCGACCTGGCGGACCTGAAACACCACCTGCAGTTCAGGGCCGGACTGGACGACAGCACCTATGACGGCGGCATCCCCATGCACGTCGAGGTGACCACCACCGAGAACGGCACCGAGGCCGGCGACGTCAATCCCGGAGACGAGACGCACGTCAGCGGCAAGGACTTCACGCTGGACGTCTGGGGCGTCGCCGACACGCCGGAGTTGACGCTCAACACGGGCGATGGCGGAACGCCGCCGACGGACGGATTGCCGTCCTTCAACAACGGCCACGCCATTTCCAATATCGTCCTCTATCTTGACGACGGCACCGGCACCATCACGAAGGTCAAGGTCGACAATTTCTCCGGCGGGGGCAGTGACTGGAACAATCAGCTTGACGTTCTGAACCTGCCGCTCGACGCCTTCATCGACCAGACGTACAACGGCTCGACACTCGCCGCGATCACCGTGAAGGCCGGCGGGAACGGGTTCAACAAGAACGATCCGGACTACATGGGGCCCGGCGAGGGTGACCTGATCATCGTCGATGGATCGCTGACGCGCTCTGATCTTCCGGTCGGCGATGCGGATACGGTGTTCGGCAATCCGCAGAGTGCCTTCGACCATCTCGCGCCCTACAGCGGCGGTTCCGGGTCGACGACGGCGAACACCCATACCGAGACCATCGCCGAGGACGGCCTGTTCACGCTGACGCTGAACGGCACCAACGGGCTTCTTCAGGCCGAAACGGGGGAACACGGCACCGGCGACGCGCCCACCAGCACCGACGGATCGGAGACGCTGGAGTTCCGCATCGAACCCGTGGACGGCGATCACTCCCGCCTGCTGGTGGACGGTGACGAACGGACCCTGGAAAACGGCGCCTGGTTCGTCACCTACGACGAACTGTCGGGCGGCCGCGTCCAGATCGGCGGCGTGGACAACTGGCACAGCGAAGCCGGCCTGTCCTTCAACGTGACCGTGGTCGCCGTCGAGGCCGATGCCGACGATCCGGACCACCCCGACGCGACGCTCGCGCGGGCGGACGGCCCGACCCGCCAGATCATCCTCAAGATCGAGGCCGATGCGGACATCGTGACGGTCGACTCGCTGGCCGCCGGCGCCGAGGACCAGGCGGTCGCCATGCCGCTGGACATCACGCTGGACGACGCCGACGGTTCGGAAGCGCTGGTCGACTACGTGTACCTGGTCACCAGCGACCCGGACATGCTGGCCGGCAGCCTGAACGGCACCTGGACCGGCGCCGCCGCCGACCTGACGTTCTTCGACGTGCAACTGGACGGCAGCGGCAAACCCGTTGTGGACGCCGACGGCGTGGTGCAGCAGGCCGCCGCCCCCACCGGCACCTACGCCGTGCGGGTGCCTGCCGGGGCCTTCACGCCCCCCGACACCGGCAACGGTGAAGATACCTACACCCTGCCCGGCCTGACCTTCACGCCCGAGGCCCATTCGGCAGACGAGGTGACCTACAAGGTCTACGCCACCACGCGGGATGCCGACGGGTCGCGGATGACCACCATCGGCGACGGCTCCATCACGCTGAAGGCCGAGGCCGACGCACCGGCGGTCACCGTGAACGGCGACGGCCCTGCCGACGCCGGCACCGTCGTCGCGGGTGACGAGGACAGCGACATCGCACTGCAGATCGCCGCCGCGCCGGTGGACCCGGACAGCGAGGACCTGACCCATGCCGAGCTGTCGGGCGTGCCCGACGGCTGGGTCGTTGGCGTGCGGGAAACGGACGGATCGTTCTCCGCCGCCACCGACAACGGCAACGGCGTCTGGGTGCTCGACCACGACCGCCTGGCCGACGTGGTGGTCCGCCCGCCCCTGCATCTAAACGTGCAGCCGGCCGACGCGCCCGAACTGACGCTCAAGGTCACCTCGCGCGAGGACGGCAGCGACGTCAGCGATGCCAGCGACACCGACGACGGGGTTGCCGTGCGCACCGCCGTCACCACCAAGTCCTTCAAGGTCGAGGTGGACGCCGTCGCCGATGCGCCGACGCTGACGGTCCAGCCCGAGGTGACGGCCGAGGAACAGGCCGTCAAGCTCGACATCCTGCCGGCGCTCCAGGACACCGACGGGTCGGAGACCCTGTCCCTGTTCATCACCGGAGACTTCGCAGGCGGCAGCCTGACCGGCGCGGGCGTGACGCAGCTTTCCGCCACCGAATGGCAGGTGGACGTCGACCACCTCGACGACCTCTACTACGTGCCGGCCGAGGACTACTCGGGCACGGTCAACCTTCAGGTCGTCGCCCGCGCCACCGAGAACGCCAGCACCGATCCCTCCGACGACGTGGCGGACACGGTGGTCGCGCTGCCCATCATCGTGCGCGGCGTCGCTGATTCGCTGGACGACACCACCGGCATCACGGTCACCGCGGCCGAGGATGAGGGCTGGTTCGACCCCGGCCTCGCGGCCAGCCTGACCACCAAGGACATGGTGGGTGCCGATGCGGTCGGCTCCGAGAGCATCGCCGTGGTGCTCAAGGGCCTGCCGGACGACGTCGAGATCGGCATGACCGCCGGCAACGAGGACGGCCTGCGCTGCATCGGCACCAGCGGCGGCCAGCCGGTCTGGGCGGTGGAGGCCGGCTACCTGGAGCATGTGCGCCTGCGCGTGCCCGACGACTGGGCGGGCCGGCTGGACGTGCCGATGGTGGTGACGGTCACCGAGGCCGACGGCCACAGCACCGAAACCGGCATGACGCTCGCGGTCGACGTGACACCCGAAGCCGACGCGCCGCGCGTGACCCTGAGCGGCAGCAATGTGGAGGACGCGCCGGCCGGTGCCTCCTTCACCATTGCCTCGGTGCTGCGGGACGTCGATGACCGGGCCGGCACCGACTCCGACGACTACGCCGAGAGCATCACCGGCATCACGCTGACGGTGGCCGACGCGGCCTTCCTCGCGGATACGCCGGACCTCAAGGTGGTCATCGACGGGGTCGAGCATGATCCCGCCGCACCCATCACGATCAGCGATGCCAACGCGACCGTCACCCTTACCGGTTTGCCGGACGGCTGGTCCAAGGACGTGCCCGTCCAGGTGACGGTGGAAACCGCCGAGGGCGGCACCACGGCCACGACCACCGAGGACTGGGCCGTGCCCATCGCGGCCGATGCCGACCCGGCGGAGACCTTCGACATCGCCGACGGCCCGCTGTCGTCGACCACCGGCGCGCCCATCGACCTGGACCTTGACGTCCTGTTGGGCGACACCGACGGATCAGAGGTTTCGCATGTGATCGTGACGGGCGTGACCGACGGCATGAAGCTGGTGGATGCAAGCGGCGCCACCATCGGCCACGACGCCGGCGGCGGCCGCTGGATCGTCCCCGCCACCGACGCCACGGGCGCCGTGCAGGACCTGCGCATCGACGGTGCGCCCGGCACTGCCGCGTCGCTGTCGGTGACGCTGATGGTTACGGACATCGATCCCGACGGGGGCCGCGACGTCTGGATGAGCCAAGCGGAGACGGTCGACGTGTCCTTCGACGCCGGCGGCACGGGCGGTGGGTCTTCCGCCGACGTGGGACCGGTGGCGGTCACCATGGAGGCCGTCAGCATCGACGAGGACGGGTCCTTCCTTGTGAACGCCACCGTCACGCCCAGCGGCGACGACGTGGCCGATACCGTCGTCATCCACGGCCTGTCCAACGCCGTGCGCGTGGTGTCGGAGAACGGCGCGTTCAACGTCTTCGCGCTGGACAACGGCGACGGCACCAGCGACTACGTGATCCCGGTCGACGCGCTGGGCAACGTGCGCGTCCATCCGCCGGCGGATTCGGCCGAGGATTTCGACCTCACCCTCACGGCCACGGCGCGTGACGGGTACTGGACGCGCGAATCGGACCCGGTCAGCGTGCCCGTGGAGATCGCTCCCGTCACCGAGACCGACGGCAGCATCGGCACCGGCGTCGCCGCAGGTGCGGACACCACCGAAGACACCGCCGGCATCGGTGTCGAACTGACGCTCCACCAAGCCGATGCCGACCGGTCCGAAGTGCTGGCCGGCGACACGCTGACGCTGGACACCAGCAGCGTGCCGGACGGCTCCGTGATCACGCTTGGCAGCCAGTCCTGGCAGACCGACGGCAGCCCCATCAGTGTCAGCCTTGCGGACTTCGGCACCGACATCACCGCCGCAAATGCCGCCTTCCAGGGTGCCGGCGGCCTGACGCTCACCGGCCTTGCCGTGACGCCGCCCGCCGACTGGCACGGCAAGATAACGCTGGGCGTCTCGGCGCAGGTGGTGGACACGGACGCCGCCGGCGACACGGACACCGGACCGATCGCGGGAGCGACGTGGGACGGCACCGTGCCCATCACGGTCACGCCCGAAACCGACGGCGCCTCCCCCGTCGCCGTCGACGTCACGCGGAACGAGGACGAAGCCATCCCGCTCGACATCAAGGTCGCCACCTCGGATCTCAAGGGCGTGGACACCCATGGCTCCGAGCTTCTGTCGGTGGTGATCGAGGGCGTGCCGGCCGGGATGACCATCCTCGGCGCCTCCAACAACGGGTCGGACGACGGCGGGGTGACCAACACCTGGACCGTCAAGAGCAGCGTCCTGGGCGCCATGGCGGCCGACGGCGCGCTGTCGGGCCTGCAACTGGTCGCGCCGCCGGACTGGTCCGACCCCGACGGACTGGAGCTGACGGTCCGTGCCTACCAGTTCGAGGCCGGCACCCGCGACGTTGTCGAGAGCGCCGACACGTTCACCGTGATCGTCAACCCGGTGGCCGACACGCCCTTCGTCAATCCCCAGGACGCCAGCGGCACCGAGTATCGGGAAGTGCCCCTGGACCTGGGTGCGCTGTCGGCCGACTTCGACGGCAGCGAGACGGTCACCGTCACCATTACGGGCGCCCCGGAAACGTCCACGTTCAAGGCGACCCTCGATGATGGGTCGACCCAGACGTGGACGGTCGGCGCCAGCGGCACCGTGGTGCTGCCGGTGACCGGCGTCGCGGCGCTGTCCTTCGTGGGGCCGGAGGACCTGTCGGGCGAGGTGACGATGACCGTCGCCCCCACCGCCACCGACGGCACCGACACCGCGACGGGCGCGGCGCAAAGCTTCACGGTCTCGCTGGCCGGTGATGCCGACGCGCCGCTGCTGACCACGCCGGCCATCGCCCCCTCGGGCGCCGAGGACACGGACGTGGCCCTGAACCTGAGCGCCAGCCTGCAGGACCTGGACGGCTCGGAGTCGCTGAACCTGATCATCGGCCCGGCCGCCGGGGCTGCCATTCCGGCGGACACGGTGCTGGTGACGGCCTCCGACCAGCTGATCAGCCTGGACCAGAACGGCACGTTCTCGGTGTCGCAGGCCGACATTCCGGGGCTGAAACTGCGGGCGCCCGCCGACTGGCACGGCACGCTCGACCTCACGGTCACGGCGACGGCCACCGAGCAGGACGGCGACGCTGCGGCGACGCAGGCTCTGCTGACGGTCACCGTCACGGCCGCGGGCGACGCGCCCACCGCCGATGTCTCTGCGGCCGCCGACTACGGTGTCAACGACGGCCACACGGGCGTCCTGAAGGTGCTGACCGGCAGCGCGGACCCGCTGATCTCGTTTGCCGACGTCGATGCGGCCCTGGACCCGGCAGCCGCCGTGCTGTCGGGGCTGAAGGTCTCGCTCGCCACCACCGACGGAACCGACGGCCTGGGCCTGAGCGGCCTGCCGATTTCGTTCACCAGTACCGGCGGTCTGGCGACCACTGTCAACGGAAAGACCTTCGGGCTGTCGTGGGACGGCGGCTCGCAGACCCTCAGCTTCTCGGGGGCCGGCGACTATGCCGATTACCAGACGCTGGCGGAATCGGTCATCCTGACCAATGACAACGGCACGCTGACGGCGGGGTCGCGCACGGTGACGTTCACCGCCATCGACGGCGACGGGCTGGAAAGCACCGGCGCCACCGACGGCGGGCTCGATCCCAACGTGGAGATCACCATCAACGGCGACAAGACCGTCAGCCGCACGGCCGATGACCTTCACTTCCACAGCGACGGCCGGGCAAGCATTGCCGGCAGCGACGGCGACGACAGCCTGACCATCAGCGCCGACAGCTTCAGCGGCGTCAGCGGTCTCGGCGGCTTCGACATCCTGACCGTCATGGCCAACAGCGAAACGGTGGGCGACTGGACGTTCGCCATCCAGGACGACGGCGCCTCGGTCACCGCCACAAGCGGGGACGAGACGCTGGACATCGTCTTTACCGACGGCAAGGCGATGGAGGTCGATACCGAGGGCGACCTCGTGCTGGAAGACGACAGCAGCGGGACGTTGACCTTCGAGGATGGCAGGACCGTCGACTTCGAGGACCTGGAGAAGATCAACGGCCAGTTCTGACGCGGCATCGCCGCCGGCGCGCAGCAGCGCACCGGCGGCGATCCATATTCGATAGAGCCCGACCCTCAGTCGATGCGTATCCAACTGCGGCCGTCGTCACGCATGGCGCCGGGGGTGTAGTGGTCCTCGAAGTGGGCAACGCGGGCCGTCTGTACGGGCGCGGTGCCCAAGGTCTCGCGCACGTAATGGCCGTCGCCGTCGTGCTGGAACCCCGGTGCCCAGGTCGTTTGATCCTCGCGCATGAGACGGGGCCGCATGTCCGTGTCACCGGCTGCGACGATGCGAAGGCGGACGTACTGTCCGCCATCGTTCACATAGCCCGGGCTCCACGAGGTGCGGACGTCGGTCACCATGCGCGGCGCCTGAGGCACCGCGACGTCGGAAGCACTGGCGGATGTGCCGAGGCCGGCCGCGAAGGCCAGACCTGAAAGGGCGAGAAGCGTTGAGCGCAGCAGTGTCATGGCGGTTACTCCCGTGAAAAGGAACCGCCGGCCGAGCGATGCCACCATGCCTCCTTGAGGGCGGACGTCAGGCGGTCGGCTTTATCATCCGAGTCCCCCACTCGGTTTTCCGAGTATGAACCTGACGTTGTCCGGCCATGCGCGGAGAGTTCTCATGCCAGACATTCGAAAAAAACGCCGCCCGTCGGGGCGGCGCCTTCGTGTCCGAACCGGCGTCCGCCTCCTAGACGGACTGGCCCGCCATCGAAACCACCTGCACCGCCTGCACGCGGTTGGAAACGCCCAACTTGCGGTAGGCGCTGGACAGGCGCTTCTTGACGGTGACTTCCTGCACGGACAGGCGCTGCGCGATTTCCTTGTTGGACAGCCCCTCCAGCAACAGGTTCAAAGCATCCTGTTCCAACGGGCTGAGCGAGCCGCCGACGCCCGACAGGCTGGGTCGGGTCGCATCTTCCTCGGCGCCCTCACCGAAGAGGAACGACGGGAAGTACCGTTCGCCCGACAACACCAGCCGCAAAGCGTTGACCATGGCATCGCCGTTGAGGCTCTTCGGCACGAAGCCCTCGACACCCGCCCGCATGGTGGACAGCGCCTCGTGACGGCTCGCGGTTCCCGAAAGCACCACCAGGGGAATGCCGGGGAACTGGCGCCGGGCGGCGCGCACGCCGGTGACGCCATTCATGCCGGGCATCCGAAAATCCAGAATAATCAGGGCCGGCGCCGGGTCTTGCGTCCCCAGGTCCAGGGCCTCCTGCAGCGTGTCGGCCTCGTCCACCTGGACGTCGTCACGCACGCGCTGAATGAAGGGCACCAGTGCCTCGCGAACCAGGCGATGGTCATCGGCCAGAACAATTCTCATACGTTTCCCTCCCGCACGGACCGCCACCCCACCTGCCGAGACAGTCTAGACGCAAGGCCGGCTGCGGTCTGATATGTATAGTATATCAATTGGTTCGCGTTTTTCATCCACAACTTGAGCGGTGCTGTATCACCATTTCGTGCCAGTTCAAGGCGTCATCAAGCCCTCAGGCCGGGTCTGAAGTATCAAACAAGGAAAAAGGCCCTCCGCCACCGGCCACCGGGAGGCGTGGCGGCTTCCGCGTCGCCAGGACCCCACCCGCGCGTCGAAGGGCGGGGGACGCGAAACGGCGGCGGAGGGCAAGCGCGCGAGCCGCCGGGATGACCGCGCGCTGTCTCTTGAAGGCGCTGCTCCGAACCTCGTGTGTCACCGGAGACCTGGATGCCGACGGCCATGGTGCCTACGGATGAGCAGCTTGCCCGCGGACAAGGGGCAGTCGGCGACAGCAGGTAACGGGGGAGTGTTTCTTCGTCGATGCGCAGGCGGTCGTTGCGGCGAGCCGGCACCATCAGAACGCGAACCCTGGTTCGCGCATCCGCGCCGCGACCGCGCCGTGCTGCGGCCTGGCTGTAGCGCTTAGGATTGGCGCGGGAGGATCGCCGGCCCCTCCCCCTCAGCCGGGCTTGGGCGATCCTCCTCGCGCGGCCGGCGGGCAGCGCCCTCTGTGCGCCCACCGGTTTCAGAAATCCGCCGTGCGGCCGGCAAGCCGCTGTGCCGCCCGGCCGCCGCAGCGTCGGACAACCGCCGCGTCAGTGACGGGATCCCGATGCGTGATCCCACGAGCGCAGATCGCACCCGATCAAGGCGCCGGCGACGCTGTTGAGCCGATCGGCCGAGCGCAGGGCGAGCCGTGACAGGGTCATCATGTCGTGGGCCGCGTCGAGCGCATCCTCGCCGCGCCGTCGGCCGGGCCGGTAGGGGCGGGCCTTGGCCATGGCCGCTTCCAGCGTCATCAACGTGGACCGCCGCGCCTGGCTGAGCAGGCGGTCGGCCGCCTCGCGGGTTTCCAGGTCTTCCATCGCCTCGGGTCTCGTTCCATCCTGCATTTTCATCGCGCCACCCTCTCGCTGACTAGCCGGGAGTGGTATCGGGGCCGGCGGGCCGCAGGGCCGGAACGTGGCTTCCAACTCATTCTTCACTATCCCTTGCAAGCCCTTGCCTCTCAACCGAACGCGCGGATAGCCGCCGGGGTCGCACGCATCCGGCTTACCTACCTGGGTATTACGCCCAATGCGCAGGGCCTCGGCCACCGGACCGTCCCGCCGTTTGAAAAAGCGCCGGCGCTCTCTATACTGGCCGAGGATTGCGCCCCAAGGGGCGTGGCCGACATCCCAGCGGCGGACTCATGGCGATCGACAACCGGCCAGACGCGACGGACACCAGAACAGCCCCGGCTGGCAAGGCCGCACACAAGCCGATGGCGAAAGCACGCCCGGACGTCGGTGCAGCCGATGCGGGTCCGCTGTTCGCGCCGCCCGAAACGGATGCCTTCGCCCTGCTGGACGGCCGTGGCCGCGTCATCAGCGCCAGCGAAGGGCTGTCCGCGGTCCTCAATTGCGACACACCGTCCGACCGGCTGACGGGCCGCGCCTTCGACGCCCTGTTGCAGATGGCCGTCGCACGCCCGGACGTCATCGAAGCCGACCTGTGGCTGACGGCAGTCCGCCAGAACGCCGGCTCCGGCCGGATGCACCAAAGCGGCGAGTTGCGCCTGCGCGGCCCCGGCGCCGAGGGCGACGTCCTCATCCTCAACGCACAGTGCGCCTCGGGCGTGCGCATGTTCGTCCGCATACGCCGCCGCGCCGCGCCGACGCACGCGGAAGCCGAGGCCGGAGCACCGCCCGCCCGCGCGGCACAGCCAGCCGCAGAGCCGTCCCCTGGATCCGCCGCCTCCACGCCCGCCGCCGACACCCCGGCGGGAGGCAGGTCTTCCCGTCCGGGTTTGGGGCCGGTTCTGGAAGGCCTGCCGGACGCGGTCTTCGTCACCGACATGTCGGGGCGGCTGATCCTCGGCAACGATCCCTGCCGCGACATCTTCAGCCGGCCGCTCGCTCCCCTCATCGGCCAGCCCGTCGCCGCGCTTCTGCCGCGGGACCTGTCTGCCGCCATGGCCGAGGCCGACGCCGCCGTTGCCGAAACCGGCCAGCCCCTGCGCTTCACCCGCGCGCGCAACGTGGCGCTGGGCCACTGGCGCGAGTACGAGATCGTCAAGGCGCCCCTGCGGTCGCCGGAAGGGCTGCAACTGGGAATCGTCACCACGTGCCGCGACGTCACCGTGCAGGACGCGCAGATCCGCCAGGGCATGGAACAGGCCCGCCTTCTGGATGCGCTGCTGACCCACATCCCCTACTTCGTCACCTGGAAGAACCGCGACCTGGTCTACCAGGGGTGCAGCCAGAACTTTGCCGACATCTTCGCGTCGGGCTCGCGCAACGGCGTAATCGGCGCCACCGACAACGACCTGCTGCCGCTGGCCGGCGAGGCGGAAACGTTCCGGCGCGGCGACACCGCCGTCATGACCACCGGCACGCCACTGCTGGACGTTCACCGCATCGTCCACCGACCCGACGGGCGGTCGATGCGGTGGATGATCTCCACCGTCTGCCTGCGCGACCGCAACGGCCAGATCACCGGCATCCTCTCGGTGGCGCGCGACGTCACCGCCGCCCGCCGCACGGAAGCGGAGCGCGACCGTCTGTCGCGGATCATGCAGTCGCTGCTGCAATTGCCCGTCACGGTGTTCCAGACCGACGACACCGGCACCATAACCGAAGCCTTCGGCGAAACGGTATTCGAGGGCAGCGACACCAAGGGGAAGGACGTCTTCCGCCTTCTGCCGGGGGCCGCGGGCGCCTTGCGCGACTCCCTCACGCGGCGCCGCACGGTGCGCTTCGAGGTCACCGACGACCGCCGCAACCGCGCGCTGGACGTGGTGTTCGGCCCCGACCGTCCCGGCGGGCGCGGATACCTGGGCGTCGGACTGGACGTCACCGAACGCCGTCGTGCCGAACGCGCCCTGCGGGAACGCGACCAGTTGCTGTCGTCCATCATCGGCACGATCCCGGTGATGATGTCGGCGGTGGAGCCCGACGGGCGCATCGTGTTCTCGGAAGGCCGCGCCCTCAGCCTGCTCGGCCACCAGTCCGGCGAGACCGTTGGCCGCACCGCGGCGCAGGTCTGGTCTGGCCAGCCGCGCGTTCTGGAAGCCCTGGACCGGGCCCACCGGGGCCAGGAAGTGGTGCTGGACCTGGAGGTCGGTGAATCCGCCCTGCAGATGCACATCATGCCCATGGGCGAGGACGAGGACGATCATGCCGCCAACGGCCGGCGCCGTGGCAGTGTCGGCCCCGCCCTGATCCTGGGCGTCGACATCACCGACCGCCGCCGCGCCGAGGCCCGCTTCCGCGCCATGTTCGAGAAGGCGACCGTGGGGCTGGCGCTGCTCAACGACTCCGGCGCCATCGTCACGGCCAACGGCGCGCTGTGCCGCATTCTGGGCGAAGAGGCCGACGCCCTGGCGGGCCGACGCGCCGGCGACCTGTTGCCGGTGCCCGAGCCCGGTACCTGGCGATCCTGGCGCGAGGTCGTGGGCGGCCGGGCCGTCGGCGCGCCCGCGCCGCCTTGGCTGCGCATCGGCCATCACGCCTTCAGCGACGGCCGGGGCGAGGAAGCCGCGTCCATCCTCATGGTCGAGGACAGTTCCGAGGTGCGCGAGCTGGAGGACCAGCTGGCCCACCTGTCGAAACTGACAGCCCTGGGCGAGATGGCCGCCAGCCTGGCGCACGAGATCAACCAGCCGCTGAACACCGCCCGGCTTGTCGCCGAGGCGGCGCTGGAGGACCTGGCGGGCAGCCGCGCCAAATCCGCCCGGCGCGGCGAGAAAGCCTTGTCGACCATCCACGCGCAGACCCAGCGCATCGCCGAGATCATCCGCCACGTCCGCCAGTTCGGCCGGCGCGACGACGACAAGCCCCGCCCCTTCGACCCGGTGGCCGTCACCCGCACGGTGGTCAAGTTCTTCCGCCACGAGGCCCGCAAGGCCAAGGTGGCGCTGAACGTCGATCTGCCCCGCACGGGCCCGCTGGTCCTGGGCCACACGGTGCGGTTCGAGCAGGTGCTCATCAACCTGTTGCGCAACGCCCTGGACGCGGTGGTGGAGGCGCACGGCGAGAGCGGAGAGGGCCGCATCGAACTGTCCATCCGCCTGGAGGACAAGACGGCGGTGGTCTGCGTGCGCGACAACGGGCCGGGCATTCCCGACGGCGTGCGCGACCGCATCTTCGAGCCCTTCTTCACCACCAAGTCGGCGGAACGCGGCTCGGGCCTGGGGCTTGCCATCTGCCTGACCATCGTCGCCGAGATGAACGGCCGCCTGGACGTACTGCGGCCGGACACGGGCGCGGCCATCGCCATCCGCCTTCCCGTCCCCGAGCCCCCCGCCCTCGCCGCCGGCCCGGCCATTCCCGCCGCCGCGCTTCGGCAGGACGATTCGGCGGCGCCCGTCTCGCTGGCCGCGGCACCGAAGGCCCCGCCCATGGCGCGTGGTCCGGGCGGCCGGCGCTCGACCAAGGCGCTGGCGGGCTTCACCGTGGTGGTGGCCGACGACGAGGAGGAGGCGCTGCAGACCGTCGCCCGCTCGCTGCGCGGCCACGGCATGAGCGTGATCACGGCCGGCACCGGCGAAGAGGCTTTCGACGCCGTGGTGGAGCACGACCCGGATGCCGTCATCACCGACCTGACCATGCCCGGCGCCGGCGGCGAGGCCTTCATCGAGCGCCTGGGCGCCGGCGAGCCGGGGCTGCCGGTGATCGTCATGACCGGCCGGCCCGTGCGCGACGAGCCGTGGCGGCGCCATGTGGCCGCGGTACTGGGCAAGCCGGTGGGCCTCAAGGAACTGCGCGAACTGCTGAAGGACCTGCTGCTCACGCGGCACTGAGGCTCGGCGCAGGGCGCTTTCACCCTGGAAACGGTGCGCTGCCGGGCCCACATGCGAGGCATGCCTGTCTCAGACCGCTACCGCCCCGACCCCCGTCATCCTGCGCTCGGCGACCGCTTCTACGATCCGGTGCCTGCCGCCCGCTTCCCGCGCCACACGCTGCGCTTTCGCAACGACCGTGCGGCCGCGCGCATCGGGCTCGACACCCTGACCGACGAGGAATGGGTGGCCCACTTCGGCCGGTTCGAGCCTCTGCCGGCCAACATTCCCGAGCCGCTGGCCCTGCGCTATCACGGCCACCAGTTCCAGGTCTACAATCCGGACCTGGGCGACGGCCGCGGCTTCCTGTTCGCGCAGGTACGGGAGAACGGCGCGCCGGACGGCCGGCTTCTCGACCTTGGCACCAAGGGCAGCGGCCAGACGCCGTGGTCGCGGTCGGGCGACGGGCGGCTGACACTGAAGGGCGGCGTGCGCGAGCTTCTGGCAACGGAAATGCTGGAGGCGCTGGGCGTGAACACCTCGCAGACCTTCAGCCTGATCGAGACGGGCGAGGAGTTGTGGCGCAACGACGAGCCCTCGCCCACCCGATCGTGCGTCATGGTGCGGCTGAACCACAGCCACATCCGCATCGGCAGCTTCCAGCGCCAGGCCTACCTGGGGGACACCGACGCCCTGGCCGCGTTGCTGGACCACGCCGCGGCCCTGCACATGCCCGAAGTGGCCGCCATCGACGACCGGCTGGAGCGGGCCGCGGCCTTCGTCGAGGCCGTCGGCCGCAACACCGCCCGCACCGGCGCGCAGTGGATGGCGGCGGGCTTCGTCCACGGGGTCCTGAACACCGACAACATCCTGGTGACGGGGCAGAGCTTCGACTACGGGCCCTGGCGCTTCATGCCTGTGCACGACCCTGGATTTACCGCCGCCTATTTCGACCAGACAGGGCTCTATGCCTACGGCCGGCAGCCCGACACGCTGATGTGGAATCTCACCCGCCTGGCCGAGAGCCTGCTCGGCCTGTCCAACAAGGACCGCCTGACCGAGGCGCTGCGCACCTTCCCCGACGCCTTCCAGACGGAGATGGCGGAGGCGGTTACCCGTCGCCTGGGCATCCTGCGCGGCCCGGCGGAGGAGGACGAGGCGCTGATTTCCGCCCTGTTCACCGCCATTGGGCAGGCGCAGATACCCTTCGAGCGGCCGTTCTTCGACTGGTACGGCGGTGCGCTCTCACAGGGGCGCGCGCAGGCCAGCCCGCACGCCAAGGTCTATGACGGCGACGCCTTCGCCCCGGCACGGGAGAGTCTGATCGCGCGCCCGCCGCGGCCGGAGGTTGACCTCTCCCACCCCTACTTCACCGGGCGGGAGCCGCAGACCATGCTGATCGACGAGGTGGAGGCCCTTTGGGCGCCCATCGACGTGGCCGACGACTGGGCGCCGCTTCTCGCCAAGGTGGAAAAGGTGCGCGAGATGGGGGCGGCGCTGGGCAACGGCTGAGGGAACCAAGCGTTCCCAAGGCCGAAAGGGATCTTCCCGTCCATGCGGCGGAAGACGCCCACGCCGGGACCGGACCGTTCATTTCTCAAAGGATCGACTCCATGCGCATTACCCAGAAAGTGAAGAAGATTCTCGCCAATTACGAGAGCGACAATCCGGGCACCAAGGCGAACCTGGCCCGCATCCTGATGGAAGGAAAGCTGGGCGGCACCGGCAAGATGGTCATCCTGCCCGTCGACCAGGGTTTCGAGCACGGCCCCGCCCGCAGCTTCGCCGCCAATCCGCCGGCCTATGATCCGCATTACCTGTTCCAGTTGGGCCTGGACGCCGGCTGCAACGCCTATGCCGCGCCGCTGGGCGCGCTGGAGGCGGGCGCCGACACCTATGCCGGGGCGCTGCCGCTGATCCTGAAAATGAACAGCGCCAACAGCCTGCATCCCAAGGACGAGGAGCCGACCCAGGCCATCACCGCCAGCGTCGACGACGCCCTCCGCATCGGCGCCAACGCCATCGGCTACACGCTGTATCCGGGCAGCGCCTATTTCTATGACATGCTGGAGGAACTGCGCGAACTGATCCGCGAGGCCAAGAGCGTCGGCCTGCCTGCCGTGGTGTGGTCCTATCCGCGCGGCGGCGACATCTCCAAGGATGGTGAAACCGCCATGGATGTGGACGCCTACGCCGCCCACATGGCCTGCCTGGCCGGCGCCCACATCGTGAAGGTCAAGCTGCCCACCGACCACCTGGAGCAGGATGCGGCCAAGAAGGTTTACGAGGGCGAGAACGTGCCCATCGGCACCATGTCGGAGCGCGTCGCGCACATCGTCCAGGCCTGCTTCAAGGGACGCCGGCTGGTCGTGTTCTCCGGCGGCGGCAAGAAAGGCGACGAGGGCATCTTCGATGACGCCCGCGCCATCCGCGACGGCGGCGGCAACGGCTCCATCATCGGCCGCAACAGCTTCCAGCGCGACAAGGACGATGCCGTGAAGCTGCTGGGCACCATCATGGACATCTACAAGGACAAGAGCTGACGAAACCGTTCCAGCTGTGCCGGGACGCGCCCGCCTCTGATTTGGGGCGGGCGCTTTTCTTTGGCTCGTCCAACCAGCGCCGTTGCCGCACCGCCGCACATCTGGCCCGCCGCCCGAAAACCTTCATCCGAACTCCATATCACCCCCGAGGCGCGGAAACCGGTAACATTTCGCATATTCCATGAAAAAACGCGGCCGCCCCACCCGAATGTGTTGTTGCACTGCAACACGAGAGGTCCAAAATAGAACGGCAGTGCAAAATACGGGCTTCCCCGGGGAACGGCTGTGCCACGATGGCGGTTGTTTCGGGGATGCTCCGCCCGCGGCGGCTTCAGGACATCGCGCTCCGGCTTTTTCGTGCCGGCCGGGTCCAGCGCCTGATGATCGAGCCGTCCGGTCCGTTCCGGGCCCTGCCGAGGGGTCCGTCCGCCTTCCATCACCGGCGCGCCGAGGATCGATCCGATGAACTCCGATGATGCCGTTCTCGCCCTGTCCGCGCTCGCCTATGGCGCCAGGATGGACATTTTCCGGCTGCTGATCCGCGCCGGAACGGACGGGCTGCCGGCCGGCCGGATTGCCGAGGGATGCGGCCTGTCCGCCTCGACCCTGTCGTTCCACCTCAACCAGCTCAAGGCGGCCGGGCTGGTCACCAACCGCCGGGCGGGCCGGTCGCTCATCTACAGCGCCAATTCCGAATTGGTGGATGCGCTGATCGCCTACCTGGGCGACACGCTGCGGCCGGCGGCGTCCGCGTCCGAAGACACCGCCACCCCGGACGAAGACGTGATCAACGTGCTGTTCGTCGGCGCCGGGAACAGCGGCCGCAGCATCATGGCCGAGTCGGTGCTCAACCACTTGGGGCGGGGTCGCTTCCGGGCGTTCAGTGCCGGCGTGCGCCACACGGGCAAGGTCAGCGGCATGGCGCTGGATATTCTGCGCCGCGCCGGCTTTCCCGCCGATGCCGCCCGCTCCAAACCGCTTGAGATGTTCACCGCGCCCGATGCCGCCGCCGTCCTGAACATCGTCATCACCGTCAGCGAGGACGCCGGCGGCCTGAACACCGGCGCCCTGCCCGGCCAGCCCGTCCACGGCCATTGGCCGACGGCCGATCCGCTGGGCGTGGTGGGCACGGAGGTGGAGATCGCCGCCGTTTACGACTCGGTCCTTGCGTCGCTGGTGGACCGGATCAGCACGCTGACCGCCCTGCCCCTGCGCTCGCTGGACCCCGTCACGCTGCAGCGCCGTCTTGCCGCCATCGGCCGTCACGCCGGCGACGACGTCTCGTCACCGGCCCGCGGCGTGGCCTGACGCCGGGCGGCGCGCAACGGCCCTTGCCGGCACCGCCGATCGGCGGCAACGTCCTTTCCTTCCGCGCATCCGTGAAGGGAGCCCGCCGCCGTGCAACACGCATCCGAGCCGTTTTCAATCCGGGCAGCCGGTGCCGATGATCTGCCGCGCCTGCGCGCGCTGCTTTCGGCCGCCGCGCTGCCCGTCGACGATCTGGAGCGGGCCGATGTGCGCCTGTGGCTGATGGAGGACGCCGACGGGGCGACCGTCGGCTGTGCCGGTCTGGAGGGAACCGGCCCGGACGTTCTTCTGCGGTCGCTGGTGGTCGCGCCGGCCCGGCGCGGCCGGGGCTGCGCGGCGCTGCTGGTCGACCACGCCGGTGCGGCCGCCGCCGAGTCCGGTGCGGCGAGGCTCTGGGCCCTGACGCAGACGGCCGAGCGGTGGTTCCTGGCGCAGGGCTGGCAGCGCACGGCGCGCCCCGATGCGCCGGCCGCCATTCGTGCGACGGCGCAGTTTTCCGGGATCTGCCCGGCCTCGGCGGTCCTGCTGACGCGATCCGTGCCGGTCCGCCATGCTCCGGAAAGGCCTTCCATGCACCAAGGGATATAACCCCTATTCCTTATAACCCTTTTAAATTCGCGGTTGCGCCTTAAGGTGTCGTAAGGGAAAGCCAAAAAAATGGGAAAGGGGCCACCGATAAAATGACGACGGACAACAAGACAGTTCTGGTCGTTGAAGACAACGCCCTGAACATGAAGCTGTTCGAGCAAATCCTGCTGCAGGGCGGCTACCAGCCGGTATGCAGCCTGGACGGGCTGAACCTGGTGGACCTGATCGCGGTGAAGAAGCCGTCGTGCATCCTCATGGACATTCAGCTACCGCAAGTCTCGGGCTTCGACCTGATCCGCGAGATCCGGGCGCATGAGGCGGTGCGCAACACCCCGGTCGTGGCGGTGACGGCCTTCGCCGGCGCCAGCGAGCGAGAGCGCTTCCTGGGCGCGGGGTTCAACGCTTTCCTGCCCAAACCCATTTCCGTGCGCATCCTTTTGTCGACCGTCAACCAGTTGGCGATCTGACCCGCGCCTCTTCCTGCCCTTGGCGAGACGTCGAGCCGCGCCCGTCCCGGCGGCGTTGCCCTTTGCACCGCAACTGCTGTCGAAGGGCCACGCTCCATGGCGCCGATCATTCTCGTCTCGCTCGTTGTGCTCGTGGGCGTATTTTTCGCCGTCCTGTTCACCCTGGCCGCCCGTCGTAGCGGCCTGCCGCCGGACGGACGGTGGGAGCCGGCGCGGCCCGGCCGCATCTGGCAGTGGTTCGCGGCCATCGTGCTGATCGGCGGCATCCTGGCGCTGACCGCGCTGTTCATCTTCGACGTGGTGAAGATCCTGTAGCGCTCCGCCCATGAAAAACGGCCGGCCCCGCAAGAGGCCGACCGCTCCGCCGTACTGAGCCGGGACGGCTCAGCAGAATTCTTCCACCCAGGCGATGCGCAGGATGTTGGTGGTGCCCGGCGTGCCGAAGGGAACGCCAGCGGTGATGACCAGCCGCTCGCCCACCTTGGCGATTTCCTCGTCCAGCGAAATGCGGCAGGCCTTTTCCACCATCTCTCCGAAGCTGGTCAGTTCGCTCGTGACCGTACAGTGGGTGCCCCAGGCGAGCATGAGCCGCCGAGCGACCCGCGTGTCGGCGGTCAGGCAGACCACAGGAACCATGGGCCGCTCCCGCGCCGCGCGCAGGGTGGTGGAGCCCGAGGAGGTGAAGGTCACCACGGCGGCGGCCTTGAGTGTCTGCGCCACCTGCCGGGCAGCGGCCGAGATGGCGTCGGCGGCCGTGTTCTCCGGTGCCTCGCGCCCCGCCTGCATGATCATGCGATAGGTGTCGTCGCTTTCCACCCGCTGGATGATCTTGTCCATGATGGACACCGCTTCCACCGGATAGGCACCCGCCGCCGTCTCGGCCGACAGCATGACGGCGTCGGTGCCGTCGTAGACCGCCGTCGCCACGTCCGAGGCTTCCGCGCGGGTCGGCGCGGGATGCTGGATCATGCTTTCCAGCATCTGGGTCGCGACCACCACCGGCTTGCCCACATGACGGCAGGCACCGATGATGCGCTTCTGCAGGATGGGCACCGTTTCCGGCGGGGCCTCCACGCCCAGGTCGCCGCGGGCGACCATGACGGCGTCGGACAGCTCGATGATCTCGTTCAGCTTGTCGATGGCCGCCGGCTTCTCCAGCTTGGAGATGATCGCTGCCTTGCCCTGCACCAGCTTGCGGGCCTCGGCCACGTCCTCGGGCCGCTGCACGAAGGACAGCGCCACCCAGTCCACCCCGAGTTCCAGGCCGAATTCCAGGTCCTTGCGATCCTTTTCCGTCAGGGCGGAGATGGGCAGGACCACCTCGGGCACGTTCAGGCCCTTGCGGTCCGACAACACCCCGCCCGTCACCACCACCGTCTCGGCGTAGTCCGGGCCGTGGCTTTCCACGCGCAGGCGGATCTTGCCGTCGTCCAGCAGAAGCTCGGTCCCGGTGCGCAGCGCCGAATAGACCTCGGGGTGCAGCAGCGGCGCCCGTTCCTCGGTGCCGGGCGTCTGGTCCATGTCCAGGCGGAACTGCTGGCCGGCCTTGAGCAGCGCCTTGCCGCCCTCGAACCGGTCGACGCGCAGCTTGGGCCCCTGAAGGTCCATCAGCACGGCGATGGGCCGGCCGAGCTTTTCCTCCACCTGGCGCACCATCTGGTAGCGCTCGCGATGGTCCTCGTGGCTGCCGTGGCTGAAGTTGAACCGGAACACGTCCGCCCCGGCGCGGCACAGCGCCTCGATCGTGGCGGGCGTGGAGCTGGCGGGGCCGAGGGTGGCGAGGATCTTGGCGTTGCGATAGCGTCTCATGCGTTCAACCATAGACCTAAGCCCGGCATCCACGGAAGAGGGATCGCGGGGCTGGTGCTTGAAGATTTCGTGATCGGGGCCTCAGTCGCCGGATTCGACGAATACGGCGCGGAAATCATTGACGTTCGTGAGCGTCGGTCCGCTCATCACCAGTCCGTCCACGGCCTTGAAGAAGCCGTAGGAGTCATGCTCGTCCAGCGCCTTGCCCAGGCCGGCGCCGGACCTCTGCGCCCGCGCGGCGGTGTCGGGGCCGCACCAGGCGCCGGCGTTGTCCTCGCTGCCGTCGATGCCGTCGGTATCGCAGGCGAGCGCCCACAGCCCCGCCTGCCCCGCCAGTTCACGCGCCATGCCCAGCACGAATTCGGCGTTGGGACCGCCGCGGCCGCCGCCGTCGTGGGTCACCGTCAACTCGCCGCCCGACAGCAGCACGCAGGGCGCCCCGGCCGGCAGCCCGTGGTCGCGGCAGGAGACCGCCATGGCGGCCATGACCTTGGCGACGTCCTGGGCCTCGCCCTCGATGATGTCGCCCAGGATGAGCGGCGCCACACCTTCGCGCTCCGCCACCTCCGCGGCGGCTTTCAGCGAGGCGAGCGGCCGGCCGATGACGCGCGTCTCAACGTTAGCGAAGCTGTCGTCGCCGGGCTTGGGCGTCTCCGACTCGTCGCTGTCCAGCCATGTCGCGATGCTCTCCGGCGGCTTGATGCCGTAGCGTTCCAGCACCGCCTTCGCCTCTTCGCGGGTCGAGGGGTCGGGCACCGTCGGCCCCGAGGCGATGACCGAGGGGTCGTCGCCCGCCACGTCGGAAATCGCCAGCGCCAGCATCCGCGCGCTCCCCGCCGCCTGCGCCAGCCGGCCGCCCTTCACCGCCGAAATGTGCTTGCGGACGCAGTTGATCTCGTCGATGGCGGCGCCCGACTTGAGCAGGGCCTTGGTCAATTCCTGCTTGTCCTCGCGGGGAATATCGCCGGCCGGCAGCGACAGCAGCGCCGAGCCGCCGCCGGAAATCAGGCAGAGGATCAAGTCGTCCGGCCCGGCCTCGCGCACGAGATCAAGAATTTGTTGCGCCGCCTGCCACCCGGCCTCGTCGGGGACGGGATGCGCGGCCTCCACGATCTCGATGCGCCCGGCGTCGCAGCCGTGGCCGTAGCGGGTGACGACGCAGCCCGACAGCTCCGCGTCCCGCGGCCACGCCCGATCCACCGCGCGCGCCATGGCGGCCGATGCCTTGCCGGCGCCGACCACGATCGTGCGGCCCGTCGGCGGCTCCGGCAACGCCGGCGGTACGATCTTCGCCGGATCGGCGGCGGCCACGGCGGCGTCGAACAGGCGGCGGAGGAAGGCGGGAACGTCGTCCATGCGGCGGAAACCTCCTTTGCGCGCACGCCCCGTCAGGCGTGGCGGGGCGTGCAGTATGTTTCGCGGATCAGCAGCGCGGCCAGAAGGGCCGTCGCCTGGCAGAGCGGCAGGACGATCATGGCGTCCACGTATCCGGCCGGGTCGTAGATGCGAACGCCGTTCGCCGTCTGCCCGCTCCACGACAGGTCGAGCAGCCAGCCGATCAAGGGCTGGAAGACGGCCGCCGACCCCATGACGGCCGTGTTCACCAGCCCGATCACCGCCCCGCCCGAGGCCGACGGCGCATTCTCCCGCGCCGTGGCGAAGGCGACGACGATACCGCCCGAGAACGTGCCGGTCAGGATCATCAGCGGATACATCAGCCATACCGGCGGTTCGGCATAGAGCCAGCCGAGCGTGCACGCCAGCGCCCCGCCGGCGGCGATGAGCGCCGGCAGCTTGCGGCGGCCGATGGCGTCGGTCATCCAGCCCAGCAGCGGCGAGCCCACGCCCCAGCCGACAAGCATGAGCGAGGTCACCACCGCGGCCTCCGGCTTGGTCATGCCGTGCACGCCGACCATGAACGGCACGCCCCACAGCCCCGCGAACGACAGCATGGGGGAGACGATGGCACCCGCGAACAGGGCGATGAGCCAAACCTGCGGCTCGCGCATGGTCATCTTCAGGCGGTCGATCAGTCCATAGCCGGCGCCGGCATGGCCGCCGGTGTGAGGGCGGCCGTCGGCACGCGGCGGGCGGTCGCGCACCACGCTCCAGGCGAAAACGGCGAACGCGAGCGCGAGGCCGGCCGCAATGACCAGGGCGCCGCGCCAGCCGACGCCGTCCACCAGCAGCGACAGCGGCGCCTGTCCGCCGACGCCGCCCGCCACGCCGATCGCCATGGTCAGGCCCGTCAGCAGGGCGAAGCGGTTGGGCGGGAACCACGCTGACGCCAGCGCCAGCACCGCCACCCACGACACCGCCGCACCGGCGCCCACCAGTCCCCGGCCCACATAGGCCAGCCCGATCACGTCGGCCATGGCGAAGGCCGCGCTCCCCACCGCCGCCACCAGAGCGGCCAGCGTCAGCACGCGCCTCGGCCCGAAGCGGTCCACCAGAAGCCCGGCGGGAATCTGCAAGGCGGCGTAGGGGTAGAAGTACAGCGACGACAGCGTGCCGGCGATGGCGGCGCCGACGGCGAAGTCGCGCATCAGTTCCTCGACCATCACCGACGGCGCGACGCGCTGGAAGAAGGCGTAGCAGAAGAACAGCGCGCCGGCGCCCCACATCAGCCAGGGGCGGAGCGGCGTGCCGGCCGCCCCGGCGGCGGCATGGGTGGGGGTCTGGGCGTCCTGGCTCACGATTTCTCTTTCGCTTGCGTGGCGACCACGGGGTCTCCCGCCGCCTCGACCGCCGGCGCGGGCGCGCGGCTGCCGCGCCGGGCAAGGACGATGCCGGCCAGGATGATGACACCGCCGACACCCTGCCAGGGGCTTAGCGGCTCGGCCAGGATCAGCCAAGCCAGCACCGCCGCCACCGCCGGCTGAAGCAGCAGCGACACCGAGCCGAAGTTGGCCGGAAGGTGGGCCAGCGCATAGGCGATCAGGCTCTGCCCGCCGAAGTGCGACACCGCCGCCAGCGCCACCAGGATGCCGAGCGCATAGAGGCTCTCGATCACCATGCTCTCGCCGGCCGCCAGCGTGCAGACCAGCAGCCCGGCGCAGGTGTAGACGGTGCTCCAGGTCATCAGGACCGATGTGGAGAACCGCGCCCGCAACCGCCCGATGGACAGGATGTAGGCGGCGTAGAAGACCGCCGTCACCACACCCAGCGCATCGCCCATGATCTGCTCGGCCGATATGGTCAGGCTCTCGCCCATCAGCACGATCGCGCCCGTCATGGCGATGGCCATGCCCGCCAGGAAGGTGCGCGTCGGCGTCACCCGCCACAGCATCCAGCCGCCCAGCGTGACGAACACGGGGGCAAAGTTGGCCAGGAGCGTCGCGTTGGCCACCGTCGTCATGGTGATGGAGATGTGCCAGAACGCCAGATCCCCCATGAACGACAGGCCCGGAATCGCCAGCAGCATGTGATCGCGGAGGGTGCGCGGGCGGTCCTGCACCGGCGCCTCGCCGTCGCGCCCGGCCCGGCGGCCTTCCAGGCTCATCCAGGCGAACAGCAGGGGCAGCGCGAACAGGGTGCGGTAGAAGGCCGTTGCAATGGGGCCGATCTCCGACAGCCGCACGAAGATGGGCGCGAACGCGATGCCGACCGCGCCGGCCAGCAGGGCCGGCAGGGCAAGGCGGACGATGGGCGAGGCGGCGGACAGGCTGGTGCTCATGGGCAGGCACGGTAAGCCGTTCCGTTCAACCGCGCAAAGGGCCATTCTCCCACCCTCGCCCGCCGGCCGCAGCTTGCGAATGGCTCGCATGCACCCCCTGTTCAGCGGCACGCGACACTGTATGATGCAGGGACCATGACCGATCCGCAGATCCACCGACTCAACCGCGAACTGCCGCCGCTGCTGGGGCCGAACGACCCGCCGGCGGCGCACCTTGTCAACGGCGAGGGAACGACACCGCTGCTGCTGGTCTGCGACCACGCCAGCAACACCATTCCCGAAAGCCTGGGGACCATGGGCCTGCCCGGCGAGGCCCTGGCGGAGCACATCGCCTGGGACATCGGGGCGGCCGCCGTCACCCGGCACCTGGCGGAGATGCTGAACGCGCCGGCCATCCTGTGCGGCTATTCCCGGTTGGTGATCGACTGCAATCGCCAGCCGGGCGACCCGACCAGCGTGCCGGCCGTGTCCGACACCTGGGAAGTCACGGCCAACCAGAACATGGACCAGGCCCACTTCGACCGCCGGCTGGACGAGGTCTTCCACCCATACCACCGCGCCATCACCAACACCCTGGCGCACATGTGGCAGCGCAATCCCGAGCACGCGCCGGTCGTCTTCGCCGTGCACAGCTTCACGCCCTGCATGAAGAGTGGCGAGCCAAGACCTTGGGAATGCGGCATTCTCTGGGACCGCGATCCGCGTCTTCCCGACGCCCTGCTCAATCATCTGCGCAAGGCGCACCCGGAACTGACGGTGGGCGACAACGAGCCCTACGACGGCCGCGAGATCGCCTATACCACCGACACCCACGCGGCGGCGGCGGGCCTGGCCCATGCGGCGGTGGAGGTCCGCCAGGACCTGATCGGCGACGACGCCGGGGCCGTGCAGTGGGCCGGCATCCTGGCCGACGCCCTGCGCCACGCCCTGGCGCAGGAGGACATCCACAAGGTGGTGCTGTACTGACATGAGCACGCCCATACCCGCCAAGGAACCCGCCTTCTCCATCGGCATCGAGGAGGAATACCTGCTGGTCTCGCGCGAGACCCGCGACCTGGTGGTCGATCCGCCGGCGGACCTGCTGGATGATTGCGCGGGCAGCCCGGCGGGCTCGGTCAGCCCGGAGTTCCTGCGCAGCCAGATCGAGGTCGGCACCCGCGTCTGCAAGACCGTCCGCGACGCCCGCGACAGCCTGGCGGAAATGCGCGGCGTTGTTGCCCGCGCCGCCGGCCGCTACGGCCTGGCACCCATCGCCGCCTCCACCCATCCCTTCGCCCAATGGAGCGAGCAGCGCCATACGGAGAAAGAGCGCTACACCGTCCTCGCCCGTGACCTTCAGGGCGTCGCCCGCCGCCTGCTCATCTGCGGCACCCATGTCCATGTGGGGATCGAGGACCCCGACCTGCGCATCGACCTGATGGCGCAGGCGGCCTACTTCCTGCCGCACCTGCTGGCGCTGTCCACCAGCTCGCCGTTCTGGCGCGGGGTGGACACGGGGTTGAAGTCCTACCGCATCTCCGTCTTCAACGAGTTGCCGCGCACCGGCCTGCCGGAACATTTCCAGAGCTGGGGCGAGTACCAGCGCCACGTCAACGTGCTGGTCGCCGCCGGGCTGATCGAGGACGGCAGCAAGCTGTGGTGGGACGTGCGCCCCTCGGCCCGCTTCGACACGCTGGAAATGCGCATCACCGACGTCTGCACGAATGTCGACGATGCCGCCGCCATCGCCGCGCTCTACGCCTGCGTGCTGCGGATGCTGTGGCGGCTGCGGCGGACCAACCAGCGCTGGCGGCTGTACGCGCACATGCTGGTGATGGAAAACCGCTGGCGCGCCCAGCGCTACGGCTTCGACGAGGGGCTGGTGGATTTCGGCAAGGGCTGCATCGTCCCCTACGCCGACCTGCTGGACGAGCTTCTGGACCTGACGGCCGAGGATGCCGTCGCGCTGGATTGCGAGAAGGAGGTCGCGCACTGCCGCCATATCCTGACGCGCGGCACCAGCGCCCACCGGCAGCTGGCGGCCTTCCGCGCCGCCACCTCGGCCGGGGCCAGCCAGCAAGAGGCGTTGCGGCAGGTGGTCGACTTCCTGATCGGTGAGACGGTGGCCGGCATCCAGGTGCCGGGCTGACCGCCACCCGAGTCGCCGGGGCGCGTGCGGCCGGGCATCCACCCGTCCCGCGCGAACCCGCCGACGGCGCCCGTCCCCGCCGCCGCGCTTGATGGGCGGCCCGGCCTCGGCTATCTTCCCCCGCCTGTCACGGCGGCGCCCATCCGGGGCCGCCCTATCCCCTAGCGATCACGAGGACCGTCCGCCATGGCCGACGAAAGCGCCGCCCAGGCCAGCAACGACGTTGGCGGCATCGCCGCCGACCAGCTCCGCTCCTTCATCGAGCGCATCGAGCGCCTGGAGGAGGAAAAGGCCAACATCGCGTCCGACATCAAGGACGTCTACGCCGAGGCCAAATCCGCCGGTTTCGACACCAAGATCATGCGCCAGCTGATCCGCATCCGGAAAATGGAGCCGCACGAGCGCGCCGAGCAGGAGGAACTGCTCGACCTCTACCTCAGCGCCGTCGGATACTGACCGGCGCCTCCAGCATTCTTGCGCCCCAGGGCGCAGAACATACTCGGCAGGGCCTTCGTTCGGCGAAGGCCCTAAGCCTTTTGTTGCATAGCAGCATTATCATGCATATTCTTTCAGCAATCGCGCGCACCCCGCGGATTGTGATGAGGTTTTGTGCATGACCATATCGGCTGCTCCGGCTGCCTCCGGCGCCCAGGCCCTGCCCGCCCGCCTCAACCGGGCCCTGATGGACCGCCTGCCCGACGGGGTGGCGGTCCTGGCGCACGGCCGTATCATCTTTGCTAATACCGCGTTTTCCGACCTGACCGACCGTCCGGCGACGCGGCTTCTGGGCGGCGGACTGGCGGAACTGTTCAGCGACGCGCTCGACGGCGACGCGGCGGCCCTGCTGGATGCCGGGATCGATACGGGCATGACGCTGTGCCTCAACCGGCGCACCCTGACCCTGACGGTGAAGGCGCTTGAGGCGGGGCACACGCTTGCGCTTCTGACCGACATCACCGCCCAGGCCGACACCGACCGCGCCCTGCGGGAGGCCGAGAGGCGCTATCGCGGCATCTTCGAGAACGCGGTCGAGGGCATCTACCAGTCCACGGCGCGCGGCGACTACGTGGACGTCAATCCGGCGCTCGCGCGCATCTACGGGTATGGCGACGCCGAGACGCTGAAACGGGAACTGACCGACATCGCCGGCCAGCTCTATGTCGATCCGGCCGCCCGCCAGCGGTTCAAGGACCTGATGGAGCGCCACGGCGTCGTCACCGAGTTCGAGGCGCTGATCCGCCGCAAGGACGGCCGCGTCATCTGGATCACCGAGAACGCCCGCTGCGTGCGCGACGAGGCCGGACGGCTGCTCTACTACGAAGGCACGGTTGAGGACATCACCGCCCGCAAGCACGCGGAGGCGGAAATCCGCATGCTCGCCAAGGTGTTCGAGAGCGTGGCCGAGGGCATCCTGCTGGTCGACGCCGACCTGATGGTGCGCGAGGTCAACCCGGCCTACGCCCGCATCACCGGCACCGCGGCCGAGGACCTGATCGGGCGGCCCGCCCATCTGCTGGCGCCCGGCTTCCACGAGAAGGCCACCGAGCACGACATCTGGACCACCGCCCGCGACACCGGCCACTGGCGCGGCGAGGTCTGGTCGGAGCGGGCCGGTGACCGCCCCTTCCTCAGCGACCTGTCGGTCACCACGGTCCGCGACGAAACCGGCGCGGTGCTGCGCTTCGTGGCCGCCGTCACCGACATCACCCGGCGCAAGGAGGACGAGGAGCGCATCCGCTTCCAGGCCAACTACGACACACTGACCCGCCTGCCCAACCGCCACCTCATCACCGACCGGCTGGAACAGGCCATCCTGCGGGCGGAGCGGTGCGGCGGGCGCGTCGGCGTGCTGTTCCTGGACCTGGACCGCTTCAAGTACATCAACGACAGCTACGGCCATGCCGCCGGCGACGAGCTTCTGAAACTGGCCGCCCGCCGCCTGCGCCACTGCGTGCGCATGTCCGATGGCGTGGGACGCCTGGGCGGCGACGAGTTCATGATCGTCCTGCCCGAGTGCGGCCCCGGCAACACCGGCGCCTACATCGCCGAGAAAGTGCTCTACAGCCTGTCCGAGCCCTTCGCCATTGCCGGCACCGAGTTGTTCTCGGTGCCCTCCATCGGCATTTCCTACTGGCCCGACCACGGCGAGACGGCGCACGACCTGATCCGCCGCGCCGACTTGGCCATGTACCACGCCAAGCGCGGCGACGAGCGGCGCTATGCCACCTACCTCCCCAGCATGGAGGAACAGTCGCTGGCGGTTCTCAACATGGAGAACGACCTGCGCCTGGCCCTGGCCGCCGGCGCCTTCGAACTGCACTTCCAGCCCAAGGTCAGCGCCGAGACGGGCGACGTGATGGGCGCCGAGGCGCTGATCCGCTGGCCCCACCCCGAGCGGGGCATGATCAGCCCCATGGACTTCATCCCGCTGGCAGAGGAAAGCGGCCTCATCATGCCGCTGGGCCGCTGGATCCTGCGCGACGCGTGCCGGCGCATGGTGGCGTGGCGGGCGCAGGGCATCGCGCCGCCCAGCCTGTCGGTCAACGTCAGCCCCCGCCAGTTCGCCGACCCCTCCTTGACCGAAACCATCGAGCGCACGCTGGAGGAAACCGGCCTGCCGCCCGAGTGCCTGGACATTGAAATCACCGAAAGCGTCACGTCGGGCGACGTGGAACGGGTGATTTCCACCATGGCGGCGCTCAAGGCCATGGGCATCACATTGTCGGTGGACGATTTCGGCACCGGCTATTCATCGCTGAACTACCTGAAGCGCTTTCCCATCGACACCCTGAAGATCGACCAGTCCTTCGTCCGCGACCTGATGGACACGAAGGGCAAGGACGCCGCCATCTGCGCCACCGTCGTCGCGCTGGGCAACAACCTGGGCTTCACCGTCGTGGCCGAGGGCGTGGAGACCGCCGACCAGGCGCGGTTCCTGTATGAAAAGGGCTGCCACATGCTGCAGGGCTACTGGATTTCCCGCCCGCTTCCGGCCGCCGCCTTCACCGCCTGGCTCGCCGAAATGTCCGAGCCGGAACAGCCCGCTGCGCTCACCGCCGGTTGAGCGGACCGCCGCGCCAATGGCCCGCTGCGGGCAAAATCGCGGCGGACCAACGGTTTGGGGATCGGCCGGGACGCCCGCCCCGTTTCTTCGCCAACCACAACGGACGAGGAGACGCCCCCATGATGAAGCTGTTCCGCAACATCGCCCTTCTCAAGATGGTTCGCCGCGCCATGCGCCGCGGCCGCTGACCAGCGGCTAGTCGGGGGGGGGGGCCGAAGCAGCCCCCCCCCCCCCCCCCTTTCCCGGAACCTTCTTTTACCCCAG